>NZ_PDFK01000020.1 GCF_002845985.1 Lysinibacillus fusiformis
TACTATAGGGGGTGCAGGTAGTGATTTCTGATGAACAAAAATTAGCCGCAGTTCTAGCTTACTTTGAAGAAAAAGAAAGTACGTATCAGATTGCCAATCGATTACAGAGGGATCGACAGTACATTCGATTATGGATTGAATTATATCGCTATCATGGCATCGAAGGAATTATTCGTCCTCAAGGGTTCACGAATTACGAAGATTCTTTTAAAATAAAAGTAATTCAACACCTGATAGAGACGGGCGATTCGCTCCTTCAGACTGCTGCGAAGTTTAATATTCCTTCCCGTGAAACCGTTCGGAGATGGAAAAAACAATGGATGTCAACGGCTGGTGAGGTGCTCTATCAAGTAGAAAAGGAGCGCCAATCAATGCCAAAAAAACAACCACCTTCGTCCGATTTAAATGGAAAAACAACGGATGAGTTAAAAGCCGAAATTGAGTATTTACGGATGGAAAATGCCTATTTAAAAAAGTTGAAAGCCTTAGTTCAAGAAAAGGATGCCTTCAAATCCAAGAAAAAGTAAGAGCTGTCTATGAGCTAAGGTTGGATTTTCCTCTTCAAGCTCTATTAAAAGTCGCGAAACTTAAGAAAAGTACGTATTATTATCATCTCCAAAAATGGGTAAAACCAGATAAATATCAGGCGATCAAAGAACGAATTCAGACGCTTTTTCATTACCATAAGGGGCGTTATGGCTATCGTCGTATTTGTTTAGCCCTCCGAAATGAAGGGTTTTTCATCAACCATAAAACGGTCCAACGATTGATGCAAGAATTGGGCTTAAAAGGGACGGTACGCCCTAAAAAATACCGTTCGTATAAAGGGACAGTCGGCTATGTCGCAGAGAATGTCATCCAACGTGATTTTGAAGCCACTGCACCCAATCAGAAATGGGTAACCGATGTAACGGAGTTTAAAATAAACGGTCAAAAAATCTATATATCCGCTGTATTAGATTTATTCAATCGAGAAATCGTTGGGTATGAGGTATCAAAATCACCTAATTTTGAGTTAGTTCAACAGTCTTTTAAGAAGGCGTTTACGTATACAAAGTTATCGAAAAAGAGTGGCTTAATCGTCCATTCTGATCAAGGATGGTTATATCAAATACCACGTTTTAAAGCGTTATTGGCAACACATGAAATCAAGCAAAGTATGTCACGGAAAGGAAATTGTTTAGATAATGCCGTGATAGAAAGCTTTTTTGGCATTATGAAATCAGAATTTCTATACGCAACAACGTTTAAGAACTACGAAGCATTCAAAAAAGCGTTAGTAGACT
>NZ_PDFK01000021.1 GCF_002845985.1 Lysinibacillus fusiformis
TTGAAAATGGGGCGACTGATGGGAATCGAACCCACGAATGTCGGAACCACAATCCGATGCGTTAACCACTTCGCCACAATCGCCACTATATAAATTATAACAGCTGTATATGAACGAGTACCTCAATACCTGGCAGGGGCAGTAGGAATCGAACCCACACCAAAGGTTTTGGAGACCTCTATTCTACCGTTGAACTATGCCCCTAAAATGGTGGAGGGGGACGGATTCGAACCGCCGAACCCTAAGGAGCGGATTTACAGTCCGCCGCGTTTAGCCACTTCGCTACCCCTCCAAGGGAATGGTGCCGGCGATAGGAGTCGAACCCACGACCTACTGATTACAAGTCAGTTGCTCTACCAACTGAGCTACACCGGCAAAAAAAATGGCGGTCCCGACCGGGATCGAACCGGCGATCTCCTGCGTGACAGGCAGGCATGTTAACCGCTACACCACGGGACCATTTGGTTGCGGGGGCTGGATTTGAACCAACGACCTTCGGGTTATGAGCCCGACGAGCTACCACTGCTCCACCCCGCGATAATACTATACTGTTTTAAAAATAATGGTGGAGGATGACGGGCTCGAACCGCCGACCCTCTGCTTGTAAGGCAGATGCTCTCCCAGCTGAGCTAATCCTCCACGAAAAATAAGCGAAGCGATGTCCTACTCTCACAGGGGGAAGCCCCCAACTACCATCGGCGCTAAAGAGCTTAACTTCCGTGTTCGGTATGGGAACGGGTGTGGCCTCTTTGCCATCATCACTTCACTTATTCAGTTGAAAGAG
>NZ_PDFK01000022.1 GCF_002845985.1 Lysinibacillus fusiformis
TGGCTCCGAAGGCAGGACTCGAACCTGCGACAACCTGATTAACAGTCAGGTGCTACTACCAACTGAGCTACTTCGGAATAATGATGGGCCTAAATGGACTCGAACCATCGACCTCACGCTTATCAGGCGTGCGCTCTAACCAGCTGAGCTATAGGCCCATTTTGGAGCGGGTGATGAGAATCGAACTCACGACATCAGCTTGGAAGGCTGAGGTTTTACCATTAAACTACACCCGCAAATAATGGTGGGTCAGGACGGAATCGAACCGCCGACACTTAGAGCTTCAATCTAATGCTCTACCAACTGAGCTACTGACCCAAAATGGAGGAGGTAGAGGGATTCGAACCCCCGCGCGGTGTTACCCGCCTGTCGGTTTTCAAGACCGATCCCTTCAGCCAGACTTGGGTATACCTCCAAAAATATTGAACTGGTGGAGCCTAGCGGGATCGAACCGCTGACCTCCTGCGTGCAAGGCAGGCGCTCTCCCAGCTGAGCTAAGGCCCCATTTATCATAAAAAATGGTCGGAATGACAGGATTCGAACCTACGACCCCTTGGTCCCAAACCAAGTGCTCTACCAAGCTGAGCTACATTCCGAAAACATAAATTTATTGGCGCGCCCGACAGGAGTCGAACCCATAACCTTCTGATCCGTAGTCAGACGCTCTATCCAATTGAGCTACGGGCGCAATATTCATTAAAAAACGA
>NZ_PDFK01000023.1 GCF_002845985.1 Lysinibacillus fusiformis
GATTGGTTTTTGAACGTTTTGAATGACCCTTTCCACAAGTGGCTGTAATACATGGCTATCGTGCACATTTCCCGGAGTCACAATGGTACCTAAGACAAAGCCTTTTTCGTCTGTGGCTGCATGGAAAGAATACGCAAACTGTTTCGTACGTTCATCCTTCACGTAATAGCCACTTTCAGGATCTGTCGTGCTTTCCTTTATTTCTTTCCATTCTTCTTTTTCAAATTTCTCCGGGGGAAAGGGCTTTTTTCCGTGTTCCTCACGATCCATATTTAACTCTAATTGAAGCTTCTCTTCATAAGCCCGTGTTTCTTTTCGCACGACCTTTTTATCATACTTCCGTTTATTCGCACTCGCTTTCACATGCGTAGAATCGATAAATAAATGGTCTGCATGGAGGAGTCCTTGATGCATAATCTCTTTTAAA
>NZ_PDFK01000024.1 GCF_002845985.1 Lysinibacillus fusiformis
GCTTATGAAGAGAAGCTTCAATTAGAGTTAAATATGGATCGTGAAGAACACGGAAAAAAGCCCTTTCCCCCGGAGAAGTTTGAAAAGGAAGAATGGAAAGAAATAAAGGAAAGCACGACAGATCCTGAAAGTGGCTATTACGTGAAGGATGAACGTACGAAACCGTTTGCATATTCCTTTCATGCAGCCACAGATGAAAAGGGCTTTGTCTTAGGTGCCATTGTGACTCCGGGAAATGTGCACGATAGCCATGTATTACAGCCACTTGTGGAAAGGGTCATTCAAAATGTTCAAAAACCAATC
>NZ_PDFK01000025.1 GCF_002845985.1 Lysinibacillus fusiformis
AACTTCCGTGTTCGGTATGGGAACGGGTGTGACCTCTTTGCCATCATCACTAGACTATGGTCGGCTTTCAATATACATTGCATTTCTTCGTCAGCTTCTGTCGTTCAGTCAGTCACGTACTTGAGTACGCTCCTTCCCTCTCTCCATTACTTCCTCGAACTACTCGTATCTTGAAACCCTTCATAAAAGAAATTATTCTTTCAAAACTGGATAAACGTGCATTGAATGTTTCAAACATTTTT
>NZ_PDFK01000003.1 GCF_002845985.1 Lysinibacillus fusiformis
CAAGTAGCCTGCAACGGAAATCCATTTCTACCTTTCAATTGACTGTTTTGTTTTTCAACACTAAGAGGTTTATTAACTGTTATCAACAGTAAATAAACCTCTTTTACATGGATAAGAACTTCTCTGGACACTTTTGTAATTGGACTCTAGATATATGGGATCTAAGTTTATTGGTAAAAACAATTCAACAGTCGTCCCTTTTCTCTCTTGACTTGTAATTTTAATTACGCCTTTATACAATTTCATAATACTATTCGCAATGCTTAGTCCTGAACCAAAACCTTCTTTTTTACGCTATTTTTAATAAAATAATCTTAAGGAAAGATAGGGTTAATTTTTACTATACCATTTCCAGTTATAAGTGATTTTCTTTATTTTTCGGACTTTTAAGGGGAGAAATTGAGTTTTCACAAAACTTTAAAAGAATAAGGCCATTCCCGATTGGGAATGGCCAAATTTTTAATTAGAGAGTTCACTTTGGATAATTAATTTGCTTTTACGTTTTTCATCTGAAAGGTCTTGGTTAATAATATAGATATCATTGTCCGCAGAAAACCTGTAAACGTCAGGTGTCTCCAATTCGCTATTTTCAACCAGTAAATTGTTCTCTAGCTTAAATTTTATCAAATATTTATCGTTATAAGAAAAAAACACTTGATTATTAAAATCTGTGTAAAGAGCATTTACATTTAATACATCCGAAACAACTTCTTGCGTATGTTTATTAGAAATATTATAAAAAAGAAGCTTTCGTTTATCAACTTTAGATTCACTAGGGTCATTAAAGGTTAGATAAATAAGTTGTTGGTCATTTAGCATACTTGCCCAACCAATCAATTCATAATCAGTTTTTATTTCTTTGATTTCTTTACTTTTCACATCGTATAAATAGAGATAACCAACATTATTTTTTTTATCAGTAAATAATATTTTCCCATCTTTTGCAGATAAAAACATATTCATAAAAGTATAGGTATTTAAATCAAATATACTTTCAGTTTCATTTGTTTTTAGATTTTTTAACATAACTTTCGGCTTGCTTGTCCTACTATCTATTGATATCCAAGCAGCATAGTCTTCTACAAGTACAGGAAAAGCATTATTGATATTTGGATCATTTTCTTGTGTTAATGGTTGTATTTCATTCGTATTTAAATTCATTGAATATGCATTTTTCTGTGACCCAGTTTCATCAGAATCAACCCAGACTAACCAATTATCATTCAGTTCTAAACCTTGGACAGACGGCAATTCAAATTTACTGTTAAATATAGTTTTATATTTCTGAGTCTTTCTATTATATTGAATGATTTTATTATCTAGACCGGATGAACTCTTATGATCTGCACTCATAAAAATTGAGTTAGCGTTACCTCTAAAAGAAGTTATTCTAGAAAAAGGAACATCTACTGTTTTATTAAAATCTTCATCAACTATTTGATAGTTTTCAAGAGTCTCATTTTCTTCAGCATTGTTAGTGTGTTCATTATTTTGAACTACTTTAGGAATAACTAGTAGAATGATAACTAAGCTGACAATTAATCCGAGTGCTACTAATGCTTTTTTTTTCAAAATAATCTCCCCAAATAAACCTAGTTATTTAATTTTGTTCTATTTTACCAAATCATTGCAGGGTTAGCACCATCAGCTTTATATGTAGCTTTTGAAATACCTTTGCCAGTTGTAGTATTATCTGTTGCTTTTCCGATAGATGTCCAATATGTCCCGGTTCCTGTGAATTCTGTATGGTGATTTGGATCTACAACTCTTAGAGTCTGACCGGATTCATTATATCCACTTATTGTTACATAATGACGGTAATTTGTACCTTTATATTGTTCAATCCATTCGGTTTCTGTTAATAAGATTGGTGCTGTTTTTTGATTCTTTAAGCTATCAGTAATACGTGAAATAAATGTATTCGCAGGATTAGCAGAGTCAGTAAGATTACCTACTATATAGGGATTTGAACTAAAACCATATACATTTTTATATTGATTTAAACCGTTTCTAAGATTTGTAGATTGTGTCCCCCCTTTGTTTGGTAGAGTACCAATAGTGACACCAAAGTTATCCTGGGTTGGTAAACTATCCTTACTCTTACTTTTTTCTTTGTGGAAACTTAAGGCTTGTCTTCCTGCCGCTGGGCCACAAAAATTGGAATACGCTTGCTTATTGTAGGTAACTGGTATTGTATAATATGCGGAAGCACGTGCTAAACCTTGTTTTTGTTCTTGTTTTTCTCTTTCGGCAATTTCTAAATCTCTTTGTTTTGCCAATCCATCATAATATTCTTTGTTTTCCATATAATCTATATCTACATTCGAAACACCATTAACATTATCTTCTTCTGAAGCCGCCTTAGAATTTTCAGGTAATGCACCAATACTCATCGTCAGTAAAAATAAAGCGCTTAAAACATATTTTTTTTTCATTTTTTATCCTCTATTCTTTTTATTAATGTTTTCGATTCTAAAATTTGATGAAAACATCTCGTAATGCAATGAATATAAAAGCTTTAAAACTTCTATTTTTGAGTATGTAATAGCATTCGAAAATAAATTTATTTAGGGTTAGTGTTGTATGTAACAGAATTTTACTGACATAAATATAACTTCCACCTTTTAATCTTGTTCATTTATAAAATACTATGTACTTACCAAAATAATAATAATTTTTATGCTATAGCAAAATTGCTTACCCTCGAGTTAATTCTAGATTAGCACAATTATTACCAAATATTCAACTATTTTTACAAAATAATACTTTTATATATAAACAAATCCTGTTTTGGTAAAATAATACTGGTTAAATATGCACTATTTAGCCATTTTTTTAAAGTGTGCATATTGGACCTAA
Source organism: Lysinibacillus fusiformis (assembly GCF_002845985.1). Lineage (GTDB taxonomy): Bacteria > Bacillota > Bacilli > Bacillales_A > Planococcaceae > Lysinibacillus > Lysinibacillus fusiformis_D. The sequence goes on from NZ_PDFK01000003.1 coordinate 2,860, forward strand.
GTGAGTGGACTTTAAAGTAACAAGGGGTGATGATAGAATCTTTCCTTATTATTCTGGAAGTAGACGCCATGGGAAAAGTCCATATCGGAAGTTATCTTAAGGTAAATTGGGACCGTTCAGTAATAAATGTAGGTAACATAATTAATAATTCATAATTTAAGCTCATCAAATTTACCAGGTAGTAAATTCTAGTTTTTAATTCACATAAATTTTTCCTTAAAGGGATACAAGGTACAACAGGACAGGGTTTAATGGAGGTTTTTCTTTCTAGTCATGAGGCAGTTGCAGACCACGCCCTTCTTGGTATTGCAATTAAATATAGTCGATAATTATGAACGATAATCTTATTCAACTAACGTTGTATTTTGACTGGATGCAGTAGATTCCTAACCGATACTCTCAGTCAACCAGAAGGCAAAGTGATTGTGAATAAGGAACAATATACAATAATTACAAATAATGCATAAAGTATTCTTCCGATATAACTGAAATAGCTGAAATGTTTGATACACTAGAAGTTGAAAAAGCATATTATTTAAATTTGAAATTGGTAAAAACCCTTGTTTCTAAAAGTGGTACAGAAGGCGATCCGTATAATACCGTTATATATTTGAAACAGATGGAGACTCGTTGGGTTCTGAAATGACATTCGAGGGGGAAAAACTAAGTTATAAAGCACAAATCGGATTAAAAACATCTGATATTGAAATAAACCTTGAGCAATTAAATAAGCTTGAAAAAGGTATGTCAAAAGAAAGAGCATTTGAGATTCTTGGTGGTATAGGTGCACTTGTTGCTGAATCTGAGATTTTAGAAATTTACAATTATAACAACAACCCAACTTCAGATGCCGATGTAACGTTAAAGTTTATTGAGGGTAAATTTAAATCAATCGGTGAACTAAAAGGTTCTATGTAAGGCATCTTAGTGCTTAATACCTTAATCGCATTTTGTACAATTGTTGTTCAACAAACGGGCGCATTTCTGAAATAAGAAATCGTCTTTACACATGGAAAGGGCCAAAGCGTGGAATAAACTGTTGTCATAATATGCTGAGCTTAGGGAGTTATGAAGGTGGTGAAATCTTAGATTATCGTTGAGAATGGAAGTATCCAACAATGTTTTATCAATAGTTATATGGAGAAGTATATAGTAATAGCAATTAATTAAAACTCAATTACTTTGTATAAACTAAATTCCAACAGGCTTTCCCCATCATTATGATAATAAGTAGTTATATTTAGTATTTCTTTTATAAGAACAACTAAAATAGATACAGAGGAGAGGGTGATAACTATGGATAGTTGCTTTAATTATGGCATATTTGCTCAATATTTAAATATGATTTTAAAAGAAATCAAGCAGGGGAAGACTGATGATTATTCTACTTATAAAATATATTGTATAAAATCGGAAGAACAACTAGAATCTGGAGAACTTGAACCACCTTGTCTTGATTGTGACGAATGCTTGACATTTGTGGAGAACAGACGGATAGTGTATGGTTATTTGTTTAATGAAAAAGATCTGCAATGGGTAATAGAACAGGAACAGTTTGTCAGAAAGGCTAGGGGCCTTGATCAAATTCTCCGACACTCTACTTCAATTCAGGTAAACCCTGAAGATTTCAAAAGGATACCATTCTATCCCAATAATAAAACACTTGTTTATTTAGACCATAATGTGATAGACAAGTTCCATAAAGAGGAGGAAAAAAAGAGAAGACTCGTCCCTGGCTATGCTGACATTCAATATGTCTACAGCCCATCTCATCTCGAGGAAATCAAACGGATGAACAATAAAGAAGAAGAGCAGCAAGTAATGGATACAATCCGGGTAATTTCTTCTTCTCTCTTCATTTCCAATTTTAGAGGTAACAAATTATGCCTTGCCCACGAGGACCCGGATTATGGCATAAGCAGGGTATTGAAAAGTGAGGTTGCACCTGATGTTGAGGCTTATCGCGTTATTACCACCGATGACCGCAAAATATTTTATCCCGAACGTACAAATCAAATCTACACAAGTAGATTAACCTACGATAAGGTATTTAACCACGAGAAGATTATCGCGGCATGTGAGGCGTTCCAATGGGAAGAAATGATTGACGAGAAAGGTCGTGTAAAGCACTATACCTTTGTCCATCAAGCGATACATGCACTTGTTCGAGTGTTGGATGATATCGGATACAAGACAGACAAGAACCGTGCAATAAAAAGTAGTGCGCATGATATAGAGCATATGATTTATGCGGCGGGGACGGATATTTTTGTTACGATGGACAATAGTTTAAAGGAACGCTCCAAACTCATATATCAAAGACTCGGAATCAGCACAGATGTCATGGATTGGGACGGTTATATGGAATATGTAGATTATAGGGCTATTAGTAAAAGTTAGGAACAACATTAAAGTATAAAACCGTTGTTCCCTGATGAATGGGATGATAATAAGCTTTATCGAATGACACATATTACATGTTTAAATGTATTAGCGTTAGTTAAATCACAGCCGCCTAATTCCGTCAAAATTTCAAGAAGCTAAACGAAATCGATTGGCTTGCATCAACCATTTGAAGGGTCCTTTTAGTTCATAGATTTTAATAAGTGATATTTTTAATTGTTTAAAGTAAAATAGTAGTAAGGTATTCACCATCAACTCAACTAATCTGATTAGTTGAGTTTTATGTTTTTATAGAAAAGCTACGAAACTATTTTAAAGAAGATGTGATGATCAATGGGGAAAATCGCCGTTTTGGCAGAGAAGCCATCTCAAGCAAGGGCTTATGCAGATGCATTTAAAATAAAGAAAAAAGAGAAAACATTTATTGAACTGGAACCTTGTTCAACTTTTCCTAATGGTGCAGTCATTACCTGGGCAGTGGGTCATCTTGTTGAATTAAAGGAACCAAAAGAATATCAGAAGGAATGGGAGAAATGGTCACTGGGATCATTACCGATCATTCCACAAAAATTTGAAGATAAAGTTGTCTCTAAAATGTATACACAATTTCATGCAGTCAAAAAAATCTTTAATGATCCGCAAGTAACCATGATTTATAATGGCTGCGATAGTGAACGTGAGGGTTCAAATATCTTCTACTCCCTTTTAAAAATGACGAAAGTCAACAAGCCTGTTAAACGATTATGGATCAATTCATTAGAGGTTGAGGAAATTCGAAAAGGTTTTAATCATATGCAAAGTAATGAGCGTGATTTGCTCATGTACCAAGAAGCAAAAACACGTCAAATTAGCGATTGGTTAGTAGGGATGAACTGTAGTCGCCTCTATACGCTACTTTTACAAAAAAAGGGCTTTAGGGGCAGTATCTCCATCGGACGTGTGCAATCACCAACCGTCTATTTAATTTATAAAAGACAGCAGGAAATCGAACATTTCAAGCCTGAAAAATTTTATGAAATTGAAGGGGTTTTCAAAGCACAAAATGGTGTATATAAAGGGAAGGCAAATTTAAAAACAAAAGAGCGTGCAGAGGCTGTGCAATTATTGCAACAGCATAGGATTGAACCGCTGGATACGGGTCTAATTACAAGTGTAACGAACAAAATGAAGCGGATCGCACCACCTAAACTACATGCGTTATCAACATTACAAGCTACTGCCAATAAGCGTTGGAAATACAGTCCATCGCATGTGTTGAAACTTACGCAATCACTTTATGAGAAAAAGCTCGTTTCTTACCCGCGTACCGATTCACAGCTCATTACACATCATGAGTTTGCCTATTTAAATGACTCATTGGCCAACTATCAACAGCTCGTGGGAAAGTCATTTCATGCAATCAACCGAGGGAATAACAAACGCTACGTCGATAGTGTCAACGTTGGGGAGCACTATGCTATTATCCCAACGAAAAAAGTGCCGACAGAAAAAGCGTTACAATCCATGAATGCGGATGAACGAAATATTTATTTTGAAATCGTCAATACGACACTCGCTATGTTTCACCAAGATTATCAATACGACGAAAAAACGATCATAACGAATGTCAAAAACGTTGCGTTTAAAACGGTAGGGAAAACAGAGCTTGTAAAAGGTTGGAAAGAATTGTTTTCAAATGAGAAAGAGTTGCAGGAGCGTGAAGAGTCGTTACCTGTTGTTTTCCAAGATGAGATGGTACAAAGTAAGGTTTCTATTTTAGAAGGCACGACAACGGCTCCTAAGCCTTATACAGAAGGTCAACTCATTACGATGATGAAAACATGTGGTAAATCGGTTGAGGATGAAGAGGAAATCGAGGTGCTGAAGTCGATTGAAGGTATTGGGACGGAAGCAACTCGTAGTGGCATTATCGAGACGATTAAAAAGCATGGATTTATTGAAGTACGAAAAAATATCGTGAGTATTACGCCTAAGGGTGCGCTTTTATGTCGAGCAATTGAAGGAACATTACTGTCAAGTCCATCGATGACGGCAAAATGGGAAATTTATTTACATAAAATTGGTCATGGAGAAGGGTCAGCCAAACATTTCATTGAAAGCATAGGCAAGTTTATTAATCAATTAATAGCGGAAGTGCCTAAACAGTTAGAGTCACTTACAATTGAAGCGGAGCAGTTTAAACCAGCTGTTGTGAAAGATATTGTGATGTGTCCGACATGTAAAGTAGGAAAAATAGGTTTGCGTAAAAGTTTTTACGGTTGTTCGAATTATAAAAATGGTTGTAAGCAAACGTTTCCAGGAAGGCTATTAGGAAAAAAACTAACGGAGAAGAATATTCATGATTTATGTAAGATTGGTAAAACAGCTGTGATGAAAGGGTTTAAATCAAAGAATGGCAAACAATTTAATGCGTCACTCCGTTTGGTAGAAGGGAAAATTGAATTTGAGTTTAATGAAAAGTAAAAGCGGGAGAGCTTTATGATCTATGGTGCAAAAAAACCGATCAATTGAATTCATTTTATAGTTTTTGCTAACGGTCTTATGTGTATCGAGCAATATAGACAGAAAACCCGAGCTAGTCAAATCATATAGTTCGGGATTTTTTATGGGCTAATGTGAGGTTAATTTTTGATAGTGATGAAGGAGATTCTCTACTTGGTCTTGGATTATTTGTTGTAATGCTTTGGGCTTCACGGAGATAATATGCTGACCATACCTCATAAAATAATTGCCGATAAATGTTTCTTCTCCTGGGTTGTAAAAGCCCTTAATTACAGTTTTATCATCCATTTCTAGTGTCATAGAAGGGTAATGTTCTTTATAAAAAATATCCTTTGCCTGTGCTGAAATTTCTACCTCAAAGGCAATACGTTTCTTTGGTTGATCCATTTCTAATGACCGATTGATTAGTGCGTCTAGAGAAAAGTGCATGCTACTATCTATTATTTCAATGGACGTTATTTTATCACATCTGAAAACCTTCACTTTCTTCGTATCCACTTCTATGCCAGTTACATACCATTGCCCAAATTTAGCAGATATTTTGAAAAATTGAACATAGTAATCTTTTTGCTCATTATTTTTTTGATATTGAAATTGACAGCCATATTCATGAAGAATACTCATTAAAATCTTATCTAAAAAAAGACTAATATGATGATGTTGGTTAGCTTCAAATTGCAGGACTTTTTTCATTTGATGCATCTGTTCTACTTGATGTTTAGACAGACAGCTTTCAAATTTTTCATTTAATTGATTAACACTTAGATGAAAAGGTGTTGATTGGTAAGATTCTAATGTGAGCATAGCAAAGTACAAAGCATACACCTCATTCAATGTAAAAATAATAGGGGACAATAGCCTGTTTTTTAAGATGCCATACCGTCCATGTCTTCCGTGCTCGGCAAAAATCGGCATGCCTAATTGCTCTAAAGAATGAACATCACGTAGCGCTGTACTTTTAGAAATGCTGTAGGTAGTCATTAAATCTGTTAAATTAAAAAATTCCCGACCATTTAAGTATCTGATCATATCATTAAGTCGTTCTGATTTTTTCATGGCTATCTCCTTAAAAGGTGTCATGTTTTGATACCTTTATATTCTAAAATAAGGGTTAGGTAATATCAATAGAGTTATTATCTAACTATATTTATTAAGGGAGATTGATACGATGAGTGCCACACTTGAAGTCGCTATTTTTTTATCCATGAACGGAAAGGCAAAAGAAGCTGTCCAATTTTACAAAGAACATTTGAATGCGGAGGAACTGTTGCTTGTGACATATGAGGATATGGCAAAGCGTGACAAGACAATGCGTCTTACAGAAGAAAATAAACAGCATATAGCACATGCTGTTTTATTAATTGGCAAAACAAAGCTAATGCTAGCAGAAGCTACAATGGATGTTACGGAACACTATGTAGTAGGAAATCATTCCTCATTATGTATACAGAGCGCAGACCTAGAAGAAATGGAGCATTTTTATAAGAGCTTAACGTCAGATGAAAGAGTAAGAATCATTGTTCCGTTATCCAGTAATGTTTTTAGTAAAGCTTATGGCATTATCGAAGACCCGTTCGGCATTCAAATACAATTAATGTTTGATGAAAGATTACTAAATGGCGCATAGGTAAGTCCTTTGGGTATGGGCTTAACCTATACCCAAATCTTCTTTACTTTTCAAAGGGATTGTCAATATAAGGCCCTTTAATGGTAATACGCATGAGCTGGGTCGCCATAAATTTTGGTGTATACGGCATATCATGTTCCAACCACCAAACAATCACTTCAAGAAAGGCAGCGGCATAAAACCGTACAGCCATCTCACGGGGCACTGTTAGCTTTTGATCGTTAGGCTCCATAATTTGAATGCCACTTGAGACGAAATTGATAATAATGTTTTTCAAACCATCAGAGAAATAAGGGATATTCTTTTCCGTGAGATAAACCTTATAAAGCTTACTATTCAGCGCTATTTGTTCAAATAAATGCATAAATGTCTCGTGAGGCTGGTCATAATTTGGTAATAAATCAAAATCCTTTTTCTCCTCAAAGTTTGGACGAATACTACTGACAAGCTCATGCAAAGTTTCTTCTGAGCTTTGATAGAGGAGGTCCAGCTTATCACGGTAATGTAAATAAAAAGTGGCACGATTTAATGTGGCTCGTTGTGTAATATCTTGAACTGTAATCTTCTCATAGCCTTGTTCATCAATTAATTCCACCAGTGCATCTCTTAATAATTGGCGTGTTCGGATGACGCGGGGGTCCATTTTTTTCGACATTTTTATGCTCCTTGTATCAAATTTTCTATTTAAACAACAGATTTATTGTGAATGTTGTGTAAGCATCATAACAGGTTTTTGTGTTGTTTGCCCTTTTTAAATAGCGAGTTATAATTATATTAACGACACGGTGTCGATAATACAACTGGTTGTTAACGTGTTCACGAATTGTTCATTTATATAGAAGGAAGGAAGTTTTTATTATGGGTCGTTTAAATGGAAAAGTAGCAATTATTACAGGAGCAGCGATGGGGATGGGTGCATCCGAAGCAAAATTATTCGCACAAGAAGGCGCAAAGGTAATTGCAACAGATGTGCAAATCGAGCCATTGCATAACTTAGTTAAAGAAATTAAAGAAAATGGTGGAGAGATTATGGGGCTTTCACATAATGTCACTTCAGAAGACGAGTGGAAAGCAGTAATTGCGGAGGCTGTAAAGGCTTACGGCAAAGTCGATATTCTTGTCAACAATGCAGGCGTTTCATCACCAAAAACGATGGCTGACATGGAAATGGCTGAATGGAATAAAATTATGGATATCAACCTGAATGGCTGTGTTATTGGTATGAAATACGTGATTCCTGAAATGCAAAAAGCGGGCGGCGGTTCAATCATTAATATTTCTTCCATTGGCGGAATCGTTGGGATGGCTGGTACAAGCCCCTATACAGCAGCAAAAGGTGCACTGCGTGTACTTTCTAAATCGGCTGCTATCGAATACGGCAAAGATAAAATTCGCGTGAATTCTGTGCACCCAGGCATTATCGTCACACCGATGACAGCACCGACAATGGTAGAGGGAGGCGCACTACCATTCTATCAAACTTACACACAACTACCATATTTCGGTGAACCGGAAGATGTAGCCTATGGTGTAGTCTTCCTAGCATCTGACGAATCTCGTTTCATGACAGGCGCAGAGCTAGTGATCGATGGTGGCTGGACAGCCATGTAATCCAATAGCACAAGTAAAACTAGGCATCACATAACGTGAGCCTAGTTTTTTTATGTAGAAGAAGGCGGCTGCTCATGAAAGATTGTTGCATCCAAGCAATTGAGCGAGAACTTCAATGATTAATAGAATACTCGCGGAGGGAAGAGGGATACTCGCGGAGGGAAGAGGGATACTCGCGGAGGGAAGAGGGATACTCGCGGAGGGAAGAGGGATACTCGCGGAAGGAAGAGGAATACTCGCGGAAGGAAGAGGAATACTCGCGGAAGGAAGAGGAATACTCGCGGAAGGAAGAGGAATACTCGCGGAAGGAAGAGGAATACTCGCGGAAGGAAGAGGAATACTCGCGGAAGGAAGAGGAATACTCGCGGAAGGAAGAGGAATACTCGCGGAAGGAAGAGGAATACTCGCGGAAGGAAGAGGAATACTCGCGGAAGGAAGAGGAATACTCGCGGAAGGAAGAGGAATACTCGCGGAAGGAAGAGGAATACTCGCGGAAGGAAGAGGAATACTCGCGGAAGGAAGAGGAATACTCGCGGAAGGAAGAGGAATACTCGCGGAAGGAGGAGGAATACTCGCGGAAGGAGGAGGAATACTCGCGGAAGGAAGAGGGATACTCGCGGAAGGAAGAGGGATACTCGCGGAAGGAAGAGGAATACTCGCGGAAGGAGGAGGAATACTCGCGGAAGGAAGAGGGATACTCGCGGAGGGAAGAGGAATACTCGCGGAAGGCCGAGGAATACTCGTGGAAGGGCAGGAAACTCTGTGAATGAGCGATAACTCCTCCTCCGAAATCAAGCGTTAGAACTCTGCTCAAGTCGTCTTTTTTACATATAAAATAGCACAAACATAGTGGCTGTTTGTGCATATCATAGTTGGAGTAAGCGTTTTCTTCATTATATAGAAGAAAGTCAAAATGGAAAATTTCACGAATATGTGAATGTCACGAAAAAAAATTCATAAAAACCTTAACTATTTCATGCGAAATCCGTATAATAAATCAAACAGTACGAAAATTGTCCATATTTCTCGATAAATTGCGTGAATTTTTTAAATTGTATTGACGTAGGAAACGATAATTTGTACACTGTGTACATTCAATTGTTTTTTGGAGGAATACAATTAATTTGAAAAGTTAGGATTTGATAGATATGATCGTGTGTAAATTTGGTGGAACATCTGTAGCAAGTGCAGAACAAATTCAAAAAGTGGCAAACATTGTGAAATCTAATCCGGCACGTAAGATTGTTGCCGTTTCAGCACCAGGGAAACGTTCTGATGACGATATAAAAGTAACAGACCTATTAATACAATTAGCAAATGCAGCGTTACAACATGAGAATACGGAAGAAAAATTGCAAACTGTTGTGAATCGTTTTCGAGCGATTGCAGATGGTTTGGGATTAGACCATGCCATTTGTGACGTAATTGCGGAAGATTTACGTGAACGTGTACAAGGTGACAAAACGAACGTGGAATTATTCATCGATAGTATTAAAGCAGCAGGTGAAGATAATAATGCCAAGCTGATAGCAGCTTACTTTAATGCCATTGGTATGCCCGCACGCTACATTAGTCCAAAAGAAGGTTTAGTGGTCAATGATTTGCCTGAACGCACATTTGCTTTACCCGAAGCGTATGCTAATTTAGCCCCTTTAAAAGATACAAAAGAAATTATTGTGTTCCCAGGGTTCTTCGGTTACACTAAAGCGGGCGTATTGCGAACATTTGACCGCGGTGGCTCTGATATTACAGGTTCCATTTTAGCAGCAGCCGTTGAAGCGGAGCTGTACGAAAACTTTACGGATGTGGATTGTGTGTTCTCTGCGAATCCGAAAGTTGTCAATGATCCAGTGGAAATTAAAGAAATTACGTATCGCGAAATGCGCGAATTATCATATGCAGGCTTTTCAGTGTTCCATGATGAAGCGTTAATGCCTGTCTACAAGATTGGGGTGCCCGTTAACATAAAAAATACAAATAATCCATTAGCCCCAGGTACTCGTATCGTACCAAGCCGTCCTGCAACAGGTCGTCCCGTTACAGGAATCTCGGCAGACAGTGGCTTTTCAACTTTATATGTTTCTAAATATTTGATGAATCGTGAAGTAGGCTTTGGACGAAAGCTGCTCCAAATTTTAGAAGATGAGAATATTTCTTATGAACACACACCGTCTGGCTTAGACGATATTTCTGTCATCATGCGTTCAAATCAACTAACTCCAGAAAATGAAGCACGTATTATTAGTCGTGTGAAAGAAGAGCTACATGCTGAGTATGTAGAAATGCGTCACGGTTTTTCGATGATCGTGATTGTTGGCGAAGGGATGCGTCATAATACAGGTTTAGCTGCCCGTGCTGCCACAGCGATTTCAGAAACTGGCGCAAATATTGAAATGATCAATCAAGGTTCTTCTGAAGTCAGCCTCGTATTTGGGGTCCTTCAGGAATATGAAAACCGTATTTTACAAGCATTATATGAAGAGTTTTTTGCTCATGCGAAAGCAAAATGACACAATCATCACTAATCCAAGTGTTTCTTGCTTGGATTAGTGTTTTCTTTTTGCTTAGAATACGGTAAAATCGAGGGCGTACATAAGTTGGGAGGGTTTTTCGTGAAGAATTTAACAATTGGGATGCTTTTCTCCATCCTTGGGATACTTTTTGTTTGTTTAACGATTATGGATATTTTACCGTCATCGACCAAAACAATGAAAATTGTTTACATTGGCATTGGCTGGGTCTTTATTATTATAGGCTCTGTGATCCGCTTTAAAAATCTCAAACAAAAGCAACAATAACGCCTTGAAATTGGAATTGTGACAATAGCCAAAGTTATGATACAATTTCAAAGAAAATAAATAATTTGAGTATTATGAAGTTGTTATTCTGTACATACGTTCAGAAGGTTCAAATTTGAATAAAGAATCGACAGTACAAATTCTTCTTTGTAAGAATTTGTTTTTTTATGTTCCGTAACTATCTCGTGCGAGGAGGCGATGAAATGCCTATACTGACGAAAGACCATATTCAACTATTTGATCATTATGTTGCTCTTCAAACAGCTTCACCTATGAAGGTCGTATCCTCTGCCATGCATAATCCAGGCTTTGGACATTATACGCATCTCATGAATCGAACAGTACCCATTACTTATGATGAACGGCAACCCCATCAGGAATTACAGCAATTTTTGCAGGCACAGCGCTTTCCGCTCCACAACACTGTAGCCATGATGACGGCCGTTCAGGCCCAATTTGCGACCATTTGCGACTTTACATTTGAAGGCATCCAACTTGTCATTATGATTACTGCGGGGCTAGGTAATGCGGTCGATATTACACGTGCTTTTCATCGGGAGGAGCAGTACCATGCAGGGACGATTAATACATGGGTGCTCATCAACGGAAAGCTATCGGATGAAGCACTATTTCAGGCAATGATTTCAACAACAGAAGCCAAGGTGAAGGCGTTAGTGGATGAAGCTATTACAGACCCAACAACAGGTACGCAAGCTACAGGTACTTCTACCGATAGCTTGCTGATTGCCTCCACAGAAGAGGGGGACTACCATCAGTATGCAGGCCCCATTACGATGCTCGGCAAGGTCATTGGCTATGGCGTCTATGAAACGATGCGTGAGGCTGTAAGGAAATACAAAAAAGATAAAGAGGAGAGAGCTTGATGATTGCTATCGTAATTGCCTGTATCATAGGGCTCGTTTTCGATTTATTAGTAGGAGACCCTCCAAAGCTTTCCCATCCTGTACGCTGGATTGGACATTTGATTCAATCGCAAACAGCTCTATGGAATAAGGGCAAATGGCGAAAGCTGCGTGGGATGGTGATGGCACTTGCTGTTGTTGGGACGACCATGTTTATAGTGACATTGATTCTGCTCCTTAGTTATCAGGTAAGTATCATTTTTGGCATTCTAGTAGAAGGGCTTCTCATTGGGATTGGACTGGCACAGCGTAGCTTGAAGGAGGCGGCAATGGCTGTCTATGAGCCGCTTGTCAAAGGTGATTTTGCGGAAGCGCGTGTCAAGCTGTCGTGGATTGTTGGACGTGATACCGAGAAGCTGGATGAAGATGAAATTGTGCGTGGTGTGGTAGAAACGGTTTCTGAGAATACAAGCGATGGCGTGACAGCACCGCTCTTTTATGCCTTTTTATTTGGGGCAATAGGGTTATGGGGCTATAAGGCTGTCAATACATTAGATTCGATGGTCGGCTATAAAAATGAAAAATACAAAGACTTTGGCATGTTCTCTGCCAAGCTTGATGATGTGCTGAATTTTATTCCAAGTCGTATTACAGGCTTGCTAATTGTGCTTGGCACAAAAAATGAAACAAATTATTCGCTTGGCAAGCGTTTAAAGCGATGGGCACAGGATGCGAAAAAGCATCCAAGTCCAAACAGTGGCTATTTAGAGGCAGCGACGGCTGTGCAGCTCGGTGTACAGCTCGGTGGAAAAAATACGTATAAGGGTGTTGTCTCTCATCGAGCAATTATGGGAGAAAAATTAGTTCCTTTAACAAAGGAGCATATTGCTACATCTATTCTTCATATGCGTATTGCCACAGTTCTCTTTACGCTTGTCATGCTAGCAGTGGAGGTGTTCATTTATGCCATTACCTAATCACGGAGCAAATCCGCATAATGTGTATCAGCAATTAGGCTTAACTATGCCTGAAGTAGTGTATGATTTTAGTGAAAATGTGAATGCCGCGGGACCGCCATCCTTTGTGGAGGCACGGTGGCGTACATTTTATCCGCTAATTCAACGTTATCCAGATCCTGATGGAGAGCCCTTTTTAACAAAGGTTGCAGCTTTTCATCAAGTGGCAAAGGATACGATTCTATTAGGTAACGGGGCATCAGAGCTTTTTAGTGTGCTAGCAAGACGCTATGCGAAAAAGCGTGTCATCATTGTGCATCCGACTTTTTCTGAATATGAGCGAACATTGCGTGCAGTGGGTGCTGATATTGTGCCCGTTTTGGTGACAGACTTCATCGAGTACACATTACCTATGGAGCAGCTACAGCATGAAATGATGGAGGCAGACGCAGTTTATATTTGTACACCTAATAATCCGACGGGCGTCCTGCCGAAAAAAGAAGATTTACTTGCCTTAATAGAGCATGGAGCTGCCGTTAACTGTGAGCTTGTCATTGATGAAGCCTTTATGGATTGGGTAGATGAGGCGTATTCGCTAATTCATAATAGTACACAACAACCGCATGTCATTGTCGTACGTTCGATGACTAAAATGTATGCGATTCCAGGTTTACGTCTAGGTTATTTAGTTGCACATGCTTCCATTGTGAGCACTTTAAAGGACATGCTGCCGCATTGGAATTTAAATGCCTTTGCGCTTGTTATTGGTGCGAGCTGTTTAGATGAACAGCATTATTGTCAGCAAGCCATTAGCTATGCGACAGCGCAAAGAGAATGGCTGCATCGTTATTTACAAGAAAATGGCTGTCAAGTAACCAATAGCGTTACCAATTATGTGTGCTTCTCACTACCAAAAACACAGCAGGCAGATACCTTTTTCACCTATTGTCTAGCACAAGGTATTGTTCTGCGTCATACGAAAAATTTTCAAGGTTTACAGGGTGAATGGTTCCGTATTGGAATAAAAGATATTGCGGCCATGACTTCTTTACATAATTGTCTGCAAGCTTGGTTTAGCGCAAATAAGGGGAGAGAAAAGTGACAACTTTTTATCTAGTAAGACATGGGGAAACACAATGGAATCAAGAGCAACGACTACAGGGGTGGCTGGATTCACCATTAACAGAAAACGGTAGAGCAGCGGCTGAACGGCTACACAAGCAACTGCAACAGATCCCATTTGCTGCTGCTTATTGTAGCTCAAGTGGTCGTGCGAGGGAGACGATGGCTATTCTCACAGCTAATCGCCAGCTGCCTATTGTCTATGAAGATGATTTACGAGAAATCTATTTAGGGGAATGGCAAGGTCATACCATTGAGGAGATAATGGCGACGAATAAGCTGGATTATGAGCTATATACAAACTATCCAGCACAGTTTATTGCTACTCATACCGAAAGCTTCGGCGCTGTGACAGAAAGAGCGATGTTTACACTCAAAAAAATAGCAGCCCAATATCGGGATGAATCAATCCTCATTGTCTCTCATGCCGTCACCATTAAATGTATTATCAACGCCATTTTACAGCACAGCATTAGTGAGCTGTGGACAGCGCCATATATTCATGGGACGAGTGTAACAGTGATTGAACGACAAGCTCAACAATGGCTTGTCCAAGATATCGGTAATTTGCATCATTTACAATAGGAGGTGCCTGAAAATGCCACTCATTTTTATTACAGGTGGTGTGCGTAGTGGTAAATCTCATTTTGCTGAGCAAGCAGCGATGCAGCAATATCAAGCGCAGTTTAATACTGCAAAACGCTTGATATATTTGGCTTCTGGTCTTGCTGTAGATCGTGAAATGGAGAAGCGGATTCATCGTCATCAGGCAGATCGACAGGCACAGCCTATCCAATGGCTGACGGTGGAGGCCCCATATGCGATAGCAGAGGTGTTTGAGACACTTCAAGATGGGGATGTGGTGCTGTGGGATTGCGTCACAACTTGGCTGACCAATGCTTTTTATGAAGGCTATGACAGTGGGACACCGTGTGTACAACGGCCTGGGTGTTTAGAAAATAAGCTACAGGTTGTTAAACAGGCTATTCAGTCACTACTAAAGAAGAACATGACTTTTTTTGTTGTCTCCAATGAACTGTTTGATGAGCCACCTTATAATAGTGATGAAGTAGAATTATACCGACGAACACTCGGACAATTCCATCAATGGTTCGTTGCAATGGCACAGGAGGCCTATGAGATGAATGACGGTATTGTGAAGAGGTGGAAATAAATCGAGAAAGAGGGCAAGACGATGAAAAATTTTTGGCATAGCCTGCTATTGGCATTTCAATTTTTTACGGTTTTGCCAGTACATAAAGAGTTACCATTAACGAGGTTCACCATCACAGGCATGTTCGCTTGCTTACCGTGGATAGGGGCTTTGATGGGGACGACGGTGGCAGCCGTGCTGTATAGTCTCACGCAGTGGACCGCAAGCAGTGAAGTGATGCTAGCTTTTATTGTCATAGGGCTATTTGCTTTATGGACAGGTGGTTTACATTTAGATGGCTTTATCGATATGGGCGATGCCTATTTTTCTTATCGAGATCGAGAGAAACGATTGGAGATTTTAGATGATCCTCGTGTAGGGGCATTCGGGGTATTGTCTGTCGTGTTTTTATTAATGGGTAAATTTGTCATTATACATGAGCTATTTGTACAGCAGCAATTCGCTTTATGGATGGTGTTATTTGTGCCATTTCTAACGAGGGTGGGTATGAGCTTTTATTTTATGTCACTCCACTGCTCCAAGGAAAAAGGTCTTGCCTATTTTTTTAAGTCTCATATTAATGCCAAGCTACTGCAAATATGGTTGCTGTTATCGCTCCTCTTAGCTATAACGGCTGTATTTGTCTTTACTGAGTTCTCTCTGCTACCCATTATATTAGTGATCGTTTTAGCCATTGCGCTTTTTATTTTTCGCCAATTTACGTTGCGTAATTTTGGTGGCGTATCAGGTGATTTACTAGGTGCATCGATTGAGGGGATGGAGGTTGTGCTATGGGTGACATTGTTACTGTGTGCTTAATGAGGCATGCACCAACGAAAGAAAATTTAGAAAAGCGCTATCTTGGTTGGACGGACGCACCATTAGCAGCGACAACCGAGCTTGCTGTTGTAGATGCGAATGTCGATAAGGTTTATGGCAGTGATTTACTACGCTGCCGAGAAACAGCGGCTCATTATTTTCCGAATGCAAGCTACCAGACAGAGCCACGCTTTCGTGAGACAAACTTTGGTGCGTTTGAAGGGCAAACTTATGAGGAGTTAAAAATGAATGCCCATTATTGTGCATGGCTTGACGATCCGATTCACACGCCCCCACCACAAGGCGAAGCGTTTGATGATTTTGTAACGCGTGTTGTAGACGGCTTCAACCATTTACCAAAGGATGAGGATCATTATTATTTAGTTGTTCATGGCGGGGTCATTCGTGCGTTACTCGTTGCTTTTGCCCCAACAGAGGAGCCTTTTTGGTCCTATCAAGTGCCACATGACAAACAATTTGTTTTAACGTTTTCAAGAAAGGCTTGGGAGGAGGGAGCAAGATGCATGTCTTTATCGGAGGCGCCTATAACGGCAAAACCGACTATGTGAAGGGTTTGTATGAACTGCATCAGATGGTAATGCTTGATGGCGAATTACCAGAGGTGGCACCAGCCTGTGATGTCCTCGTCATAAAAAATTTAGAAAAATGGCTCGTGACACAAAATTTGGAGGAAGATGAACAAGTGGTTCAAACGGTGCTAGCAACAGTACAGACATTGGAACAACAATGTAGATTAGTGCTCATTGTCACGGATATGGGGCGTGGCGTTGTGCCGATGGAAAAGCAAGCACGTCTACTAAGAGATACATGTGGTCGTTTATACCAAGCTTTGTTCAAGGAAGCAGAGCAAGTTGTACGAATTTGGTATGGATTGGCTGAACAGCTGAAATAAGGTAAGCACTCAATAGAAAAGAGGAGAAGGCATGGAACGACAAAGATTAAGGAAATGGATATTGACGGCAATGGTAGCGGCCATTTGTGCTGTAGGGGCAATGATTAAAGTGCCAACATTTATTTCAACGGCGGCTCTAGACTCGGCCCCAGCCTTTTTAGGGGTTGTCTTTTTATCACCGCTACTAGCAGGTGTCGCTGGGCTGATCGGTCATTTTATTACAGCGCTCACGGCTGGATTCCCACTAGGTCCTCTACATCTACTAATTGCCGTAGAAATGTTGATGGTTGTCTGGATCTTTGGTGTGATGCATAAAAAAGGCATGCATTTTTGGAAATGGCCCGTTGCCCTAGTATTAAACGGCATTGTGGCGCCACTTCCGTTTTATTTTATTATTAGCCCAGCATTTTTCTGGGGAGCGTTAGGGAGTATTCTGATGGCAACGGTAATCAATTTAGTGATTGTCGCTGTAGTTATGCCCGTTTTGTCAAAGGTTTTTGTGCGTAAGGAAGGTCATGTACAGTGAGAAATGCGATGAAAGTAGGTTCGTTGGTTGCGACAATGGATAATGCGGCAGCCATTGGGGAAAAACCTCAGGATATTGTGTCTGCATCGGATCAATTGACAGCCTATATGACGGCACGTGTATCGTTTTTAGAGCAGCTTGCCGCGCAGGCATTGCCCATCCAAATACTGCTTGCTAATTTTTCCGGTGATGCCGCATGGTCACGCTATGAGAAAGGCATTCAGCAAGTGTTTGAAGAGGCGAGTCTTACATGTCCAGCCATTGCAGGTAGTACAGAATCCAATATGCCCACATTGCAATCAGGTTTAGCTATTACGATGCTAGGGGAGAGCCAACAGCGCTGTGCATTTGACCATGAACAGCTTAGCTGGTACACCTATGGCTTGCCACTTGTGGGCGAGGAAGTGTTGGCGCAGCCTGAAGATGTTGCACAGTTGCAGCCAATTTTTCAGGCATGGCGAGCGGAAATGGTTCAGCAAGTATGGCCCGTTGGATCAAAGGGGCTGCAAGGAGAATTCGCCCGTCTATTTAGGGGGCAGCGTGTTGAAAGTTCTGTTGATTGTACAAAATCCGCAGGGCCCTGCACGGTCACTTTGCTAGGCATTGATCCTGATAAAGAGCAACAGGCACAAAAGCTTTTCCTGCGAAACTTCGAAAAACTACGCATCACTACACTGTAACAGAGCTTGCTTCCAGCAATGGTCATCCTAAGTAAAATGCAAGGAGCATGGCCAGGAAAACGCAGCTTTATTGGCATAACAATGGGAACGTCCACATCCGGGCGTTCCCTTGTTTTTTACAAAGCTTTTATTTTCAAGGTTTATGTCCTGCGCATATAAGCACGTATTGTGAGAGGGGCCAAGATTGCCACCATCACTACACACCGTAAATGCTTCCAGCACGAACGTTCAGATCGACACCATCAACAGCACGATTATTTCCAAAAAGCTTAACCAAACGATTGGCTTCAATTGCCCACTCGACATTCGTTGCTAGTGATGCTCCCATGGAATTTCCCCTTATATCTACAAACAGATCATACATGACATCAATGAACTGAATATTAACTGGCTAAAAATATGCTAGATAGCTACCTAACTTAAATGATTGATAGGGTTGTAAATATTACGAGACCCGAAAAATTATTGCCAAATGGGAATGATTTTCAGTTATAATGAGGAACGAATGGGATTTAAATAGAACGGAGACGAATGTATGCAGGTAGTTAAACAGTTAGGGCAGTATTTGGGGCCTTATAAATTTTTCACTTTGATTGCGCCGTTATTGATGGTGCTAGAGGTGACGATGGATTTAATTCAGCCAACCATCATGCAGCATATGATTGATACAGGGATTGTCAATGGGGATAATCGTTATGTATTGACTATGTTTGTCTGGATGCTTGGCAGCGCAGTGCTGGGGCTTATTGGTGGAGTCGGTTGCTCGTACTACAGCTCGAAGGCTGCGATTCATTTTGCATCGGATGTTCGACAGGCTCTTTATGAGAAGATGATGACGTATTCAGCCAAGGAGCGGGATGCGTTTACGACAGGGAAGCTGATTACGATTTTAACAAGTGATGTGGAAAGTATTCAGCGCGCATTTATGATGACGCTACGGATTTTTGTGCGTGGGCCTTTGCTTTTTATCGGAGCAGTGATTATCGTGTTTGTGACAGCGCGTGAGCTTTTTTCCATCCTTCTCATTATCGTGCCGTTGTTGATGATCGCCATGTATTTTTTTACGAAGTATTCAGGTGTGCTGTATCGTCGTGTTCAGGAGGCGATTGATGGGGTCAATACGAAGCTACAGGAAAATTTGGCGGGTATTCGTGTGGTCAAAGCGTTTCGTCGTGAGACACAGCAGGTGGCACAATTTGGAGAATTAAATGAGGCGCTGACAAAGCGTTTCATCACTGCAGAGCAAATCGTAGGGGTACTTGTGCCCTTTACGATGTTTATTGTCAATCTGGGCATTGTAGCAGCACTTTGGCTTGGGGCCATTAAGGTAGAGGCGGGTACTTTGAAAGTTGGGGTCATTCTGGCGTTTATCAACTATTTAACGATTATTTTAAATGGCTTAATGTCTTCTAGTATGGTGCTAATGCAAATTGCACGAGCATTGCCTTCAGGCGAACGGATTGTGGATATTTTAAATAAAGACATTGCGGTGAAGGAATCGGAACAGGCGATTTCTGCATCCATACAAGGTGCGATTGACTTCGATCAGGTGAGCTATCGATACTATGATACAGCAGAGGATGTCCTCAAAAAAATTTCGTTTTCTGTAAAGTCTGGGCAAACGGTAGGCATCATTGGAAAAACAGGTAGTGGCAAATCAACGCTAGTAAAGCTGCTTCCTCGCTTATTTGATCCAACAGATGGTGAAATTCGCCTAGATGGCAGACCACTCAAATCGTATGCCCTCGCAACATTACGTGCGCATATCGGCTTTACCTCCCAAAAAGCGTTATTGTTCTCTGGAACGATTGAAGAAAATATTCGACTCGGCAAGGATGAGGCGACAGCCGAGGAAATACAACAGGCAATAGAGGCAGCCTGTGCGAGTGAATTTGTGGAGCGACTTGATAAAGGCTTAGCCCATGAATTGTCACAGGGAGCTACAAATTTATCGGGCGGGCAAAAGCAGCGCCTTGCTTTAAGTCGTGCATTTATTCGTAAGCCTGCCATTCTAGTGCTAGATGATACTACCTCCGCGCTCGATAGTGCGTCGGAGCAGCATGTGCAGCAGGCTATTGCCACACAGTATCAAGACACAACGACATTGATTGTAGCGTCGAAAATTGCCTCGATACAGCAGGCTGATATGATTTTGGTCTTAGAGGATGGCGATATTGTTGGGCAAGGAACCCATCAGCAGTTACTACAAGCCAATACGCATTATCAAGCCATTTATGCGTCGCAGCAAAAGGCTGGTGAACAAAAATGAGTCAAAATCAACCAAAGCAAATGAATTTTGGACGTGGCCCACGTATCGGAGGGCCATCTGAGAAGGCGAAAAATCAAAGAGCAACATTGTTCCGAATATGGCATTATGTCAAACAGCAAAAAATAGGGATGTTTTTAGCCATCTTTTTTGTCGTTGCTTCTACCTTTTTAAGTCTAGCAGGGCCCTATTTGATTGGGCATATTATTGATGATTATATTATGAAAAAGGATATCGACGGCACGATCCGTTTAGGTATCGTCTTAGCTGTTATTTTTACGGTAGCATCTATTCTGACATGGCTGCAAACCTATGTCATGATTCATGTGGCGATGAAAACAATTCGGACATTGCGGCTGGAACTGTTTCATAAGCTTCAAACGCTCACATTACGATTTTTTGATCAGCGTGCACTTGGTGATTTAATGAGCCGTGTCACAAATGATATTGATAATTTAAATACGGCCCTTGCGCAAAGTGTGACGCAAATCGTGTCATCTATTTTAACTGTCATTGGTGTCAGTATTGCGATGTTCACATTGAGCTGGCAGTTAGCCATTGTGACATTGATTATTATTCCGCTTATTGTGTTCACGACCAAGCAAATTATTAAGCGCAGTAGTAAAAATTATGCAGCAAGGCAACGGGATCTTGGCAGGCTGAACGGCTATATTGAGGAAATGATTACGGGTGCGGAGGTCCTCACGCTTTTTGGGAAGGAGCAGCAAACGATTGATACGTTTCATCAGCAAAACGAAAATCTGCGAAACTCCGCCCAACGTGCAGAAATTACCTCTGGCTTATTAGGACCGATTAATAACTTTATGAATAACTTGGGCTTAGCCGTCGTTATCGGAACGGGTGCCTTTTTAGCCGTGAAGAGCATCATTACAGTTGGGATCATTGCCGCCTTCGTGACGTATACACGGCAATTTTTCCGTCCGCTTAATCAGTTATCGAATCTGTTAAATACCTTTCAGTCGGCCATTGCTGGTGCAGAGCGTGTGTTTGAGATTCTAGATGAACCATCCGAGGTAGTAGATCAGCCTCATGCCATCGAGGCAACATCGCTCAAAGGGGATGTTATTTTCCAGCAAGTATCTTTTAGCTATGAGCCAAATAAGCCTGTGTTAAAAAATATTCACTTCCATGCCAAGGCAGGAGAGACCTTCGCTCTTGTTGGTCCAACAGGCTCAGGGAAAACGACGATTATTAATTTACTGACGCGTTTCTATGACGTGGATCAAGGGGAAATTTTGATTGATGGGCACAATATCGAACACTATCAAATGGCGACCATTCGCCAAAGAGTAGGCGTAGTTTTACAGGACACGTATTTGTTCTCTGGCACCATTCGTGAAAACATTCGCTTTGGGAAGCTAGATGCCACAGATGAAGAGGTCGTGGAAGCGGCGAAAATTGCAAATGCCCATCACTTTATTAAATATTTACCAGCCCAATACGATACACCTGTGCAGGCAGGTGGCGCTAATTTAAGTCAGGGACAACGCCAGCTCATCGCCATTGCTCGTGCTATTTTAGAGAATGCTGATATTTTAATTTTGGACGAAGCGACATCGAGTGTGGATACGCAAACAGAGGTCGATATTCAAAAAGGCTTACAGCATTTGATGCAGGGACGCACAAGCTTTGTCATAGCCCATCGTTTAAAAACAATCGAGAATGCCGATCAAATTCTCGTCATTCAACAGGGGGAAATTGTCGAGCAAGGTAATCACCAAACGTTAATGCAGCAGCAGGGCATTTATCGTCATCTCCAGCAAAAATTATTGTTAGAGCAGGTAGAATAGGGAATAATAAAGGTACATCTTCCAGAAAGCGAGGGATAGACATGTATGAATTAAAAATGAAAGAAACAGATGCAAGTGTCATTGAATTTATTGAAAATGTGGACCATCCACAAAAACGAGAAGACGCCTTTCGGTTATTGGACATTTTTACAGAGGTCACAGGCTATGAAGCCAAAATGTGGGGACCGAGTATTATCGGCTTTGGTAGCTATCATTATAAATACAAAACAGGCCATGAAGGGGATGCACCCCGTGTTGGCTATTCCCCACGCAAAGCAAAAATTAGCCTGTATTTTGCCCCAGGTGATGAGCGAGAGCAGCTATTACAGCACTTTGGCAAGCACACAACGGGGAAAGCCTGCGTGTATATTAATAAGCTTGCAGATGTGGATGAAGACATCCTAAAAGCCCTTATACAACAAACCATCGACTTTGTACAAAAAAACTATCCAGATGCTTAATACTAAGAAAACTGTCTATCTCAATGTAGGCAGTTTTTTTATGGAATCACTGAAACGTATATATACAGGAGACGTCTAAAAATACTAACAAAAAAGAGGGTGTAACATTATTGCGGCCTTCATTGTATTGAAATAAAAGGAAGTGGTAAGAGCAGTGATACTAGATATTACAGAGAAGTTAAAAAAAGTAAACAGATGATATTTAGAGATAGCTAGTCCAAATGCTTTAACAGTGTCCTATTATACTACTAATGATTTTACTATTGGAATAAAGTGTCCATTTAGACTACAGGTACTTATAATGAATCGTTCAAAGCTATGCAGCCATCTGGTGCCGATATTCAATCGGGGTCAGATGGCTGAGTCATTTTAGGAAGTGTGCAACTATAATTTTTCTCCAAAAATTAATTAGAAATTTATTTTTAATGTGTATCCTTGCAAGTATGAACGGAGAGGAGCTACGTATGAAGAAATTAAAGAAATTATTGGTATACATAGGAGCATTAATCATGCTTGGAATGGTGGTTGTTTGGATCTACCATTATTATTTAGTACAGAAGGAATCTGCTATTTTACAAAATAATGGCACACTAGTAGACGTCGACGGTCATCAAATTAATGTCTATCAGGAGGGAGTTGGCGAGGACACGTATGTATTTATGGCAGGCTCAGGTATTGCAGCCCCAGTGTATGAGTTAAAGGGGCTGTACCGTAAGTTTTCACAGCACCATCAAATAGCCGTAGTGGATCGAGCTGGCTATGGTTATAGTGATGTAGCCCATGATGCAAGAGACATTGAGACAATCCTAGCGCAAACACGAGAGGCTCTGCTACAAAGTGGTCTTCAGCCTCCTTATATACTCGTACCACATTCCATTTCAGGGCTAGAAGCCATTTACTGGGCACAAAAATACCCCGAAGAAGTAAAGGGAATCATCGCGCTGGACATTGGTTTACCTAGTCAATATGTAAAGCATCCAATGGGAACCGTCGATAGATGGATGGTGAAGGGGATGAGTCTAGCAACTAGAATGGGTTTACACCGACTTCTGCCATCACAGGTCTATAATCCGCAAGTATTGAAAATGTCCTTTTTAACAGCAGAGGAAAAGAAAATGTATCAGGCATTGTCCTTTAGACAGTTTTTTAATGAGGATATGAAAAATGAGCTGTTACAGGTCTATGAAAATAGTTTACAATCAGAACAGCTTCCAAAGCCGCAAAACACGCCAATCTTGCTGATTGATGCCATTGCAGAAGACAATAAAGATTCGCAATATACGAAGCAGAAAAGGCAGGATTATGCAGACTTTGCACAGCAATTCACCTATGCACAGGTGGAAGAGGTCAGTGGCACACATAGTATTTATCTTTATCAACCCGATGAAATCTATCAACTAGCCATGATATTTATGAAAACGAATGCTGATAAGAAAGGTCGATAATATGAAAGGATTTACCATTTTAATTGTAGAAGACGATCAAATGATTGGGGATTTGCTACAAAAAATACTACAGCGAGAAGGCTATGAAGCGATTTGGAAAACAGATGGTCGAGACATTATGTCACTCATTCAGCAAGTGGATTTAGTCATTATGGATATTATGCTGCCAGGAGAGGATGGCTATCAATTAAGCAAAAATATTAAACGATTAGGCTTAAATATCCCCATTATTTTTCTATCGGCACGAAATGATATTGATAGTAAGCTAGAGGGCTTAACGGTCGGGGAGGATTATTTGACAAAGCCATTTGACCCGCGTGAGCTTTTGCTTAGGATGCAAAAAATGTTGAGCCAGCAATATGGTACATTGACGCAAATCCAGCATTTATTTATTGATGGGGAGCGGCGTAAAGTGTTTAATCAAAATCTTCATGATGAAATTGCATTGACAGCGACAGAGCGGAAAATGTTCTTTTATTTATTTGACAATCGAGACAGAGTGTTAACAAAGGATCAATTTTTCGACTATCTTTGGCCACTGGATGAACGCAATCATAATATTCTCAATGTCCATATTAAAAAGATTCGAGCAAAGTTACATGATCCAGCAGGCGGCATTGTGCAAAATATTTATGGAGAAGGGTATCGTTTGAATACCTACATCAAAAAATGACCTTAAAAACGAAATACCGTACTTTATTATTTTTGGCGATTGCTAGTGTACCAATTGTGTTATTAAGCATTAGTGTGGCTATAGCTCTTGTTTATGACAAGGTCTTTAAATTGAAAAATGAAGGCATTCCGTTTCATGAATCCTTTGCCTATCCTATTATGCTCGTAGCGTTTGTGCTGTCATTAGGACTGTTAGCATTATTATTCTCAACAACTATCCATTCTTTATTGTCAAAAATCACGATGCTCAATAAAACGATACGGGAATTAGCTAGTAATGAACGGATACCAAATACGTTAACAATTAGTAGTGAGGATGAAATAGGACAGCTTATGCAGTCTGTCAATCTCTTAATTGAGCGGACGACTTACCGAGAATTAGAGTTAGCGCAGCAGCAGGAGCTCCAAAAAGAGCTGCTGCAAAAGTTACGACATGACATCCATACGCCCTTGACGGCCATACGTTTACAGTTATTTTTTCTAGAAGATCAATTACAAGGGCAGCCGAAATTGGTGGAATCCTTAAATGCACAAATCCACTATATAACGAATTTAACAAATGCATTTCAGTTACAAGCCTTTGATACAAGTGAAAATTCCTTTGTTGTCCAGGAGGAAATCCAGCTTGCACAGCTACTAGAAACGATGATGAAGAAGTGGCGTTATTTATATCGCATGCAAAACATAGCCCTGCATTTTCACCATGACGACCCACATGCTATTTGGATTAGCAATGAATTATGGCTACAACGTTTATTTGATAATGTCTTCCAAAATACATTAAAGCATGCCCAAGCAACTAAGCTAGAGGTTTCTATAAAGAATGGTCAAGTGTTCATGTGTGATGATGGAGTCGGCTTCGAGCCTGATGCCGATTATGCAGGACTTGGGCTCAAAATTATACAGGACATTGCCAAAACATTGAACATCGACGTTTCATTACAATCAAACGACACGGGGACTTCCTTTGGCTTTGCCCAAAAGTCCCTGCAATAACAAAACAACGGCAGCCTTTGCCGTTGTTTTGTCTTAATGAGATTTTCGTTGTTGCAGTAAAAAGAGCGCAAGTCCTAGTAAAATGACGATAATGCCGATCCCTTGTTGAATAGAAATCATCTCATCTAAAATAAAATAAGCTAATATACATGTACCGATCGTTTCGCCTAAAATGCTCATCGAGATAACGGTTGTACTTAACCATTTCAATAGCCAATTAAAAATGGTTTGCCCAAAAATCGTTGCAATAACGGCTAATCCTACAAGAGACCACCAAGTGGATGCTGAATAGTCGAAGAACGATTCCTGCATAAAGAGGGCGTATACCGCTAAGAAGATGGAGCTGCTTCCATAGCCAATGATCGAATAAGGAACAAGTGATAAATCCTTGCGAACAGATTGTCCGATAAAAAAGTAGGCCGTAATAATACCTGCCGCTATAAAGGCAAGGATATCGCCATAAAGAGCTTGTCCACTAATCTGGAAATCCTGCCAGCCGATGATGAAACAACCGATAATGGCTACGCAACAGCCAACAATTGCTCCTTTAGAAAAACGTTCTTTAAATAAAAAATAGCTTCCCACTAAAGAGAATAAAGGTTGTAGTGTTACAATGACTGTTGAACTAGCCACCGATGTGTAGTTTAATGATTCAAACCATAAGACATAGTGACAGGCTAAAAATAATCCTGATAAAATGCCCAGTCCCCACTGTTTTTTGGAGAGGCTCGTCATTTCCTGTCGCAATCCCTTTTGCGCTAATAAAAAGGGGAGTAGCACTAGTAGCGCAAAAAATAATCGATAAAAGGCCGTAATGGCTGGTGGCGCATCGGCAAGCTTGACAAAAATAGCTGAAGTCGATAATGCAAAGACAGCAAAAAATAAAGAGATGTAATAAAACATGATGAACTCCTATGTATTTGTTTATAATAATAAACAAGATTAATAATATTGCCTAACCTATTATAGTGTAGTCTTCCTCAATAAAATAGGGTTTTTAGAATATCAGCACAAAACTAGAAAAATACACATTATGATAAAAAGGAGTCGTGCCATGCAGTATCATCAATTAGGACAAACCGTACTAAGTTATCGGAAGAAAAATGGTATGACCATTAGAGAGTTTGCAGATTACGCAGGCATTAGTACTTCTTTAATTAGTCAAATCGAACGTGGACAAGCGAATCCATCGTTAAGTGTGCTGGAGTTAATTGCAAAGGCTTTACATGTACCATTGTTTACACTTTTTATTCATGATATCGATACAAGTACACTTATTTCACGCAAGCACAACCGCAAAAAAATATATCGAGAAAACAAGGATCATATTGTCTATGATGTATTAACACCTGACTTTATGAAAGCTCGAATTGACATGCTCATGATGGAATTAAATCCACACGCAGTGACCACGGAAAGTCATTATTGTCACAATGATAAAGAAGAGATAGCAGTGATGATGAGGGGGCAAGGCTATGTAGAGCTAGAAGGAGAAGAGTATGAGCTATTGGAAGGGGATGTTGTGCGGATTCCGCCGAATGTTCGACATCGTTTCCTCAATAAAAGCAATGACAGCATCCACGTATTATTCGTTCTAACACCTTCATTAATATAGAATAAGCAAGGACTAGCGAAGCCTTGCTGTATTCGATACTATTCCGTTTCAAGCAAGGACTCTATTACCTGCTTTAATTGCATAATAGAGGAATGCTTGCTGTCGTTTTCATGATAAATAAAGACCGTTTCAATTACTTTATTGAGATCATCCATGTCATAAAAGTGCAGGTCAGGGCAATGATAAAGTGCCAATAATTTCGTATTTAAGACTGCAATCGTATGCTCAATTTCTAAAAAATCAAGAATACTACTAACGGATTTAATTTCTTTCATTGTGAAAGGAACTTGCTTCATTGTTAGCCATTGTGCCAATGCATGTGTATACATACAGCCTTTACTTAAGACGAGTAGTGTTACTGGCGTTCGTTGCTCAAAATCGATGACATGAGAAGGGCTTGAAATGACCTCAAATGTTTCTGACGCAATTAGATCATAGTTTAAATCGGCATACTGTTTAGTTGGATTACTAGTCAGTGCACAATCCAGCTCAGCATTATGTACTTTGTGATTTAAAGATGTACTTGATTCGACAGTGAAATCGACATCAATTGGACTATGACTCGTTTGGAGTTCGTTCATAATGGATGCACCATAAATTTTAATGGTTGTATGAGAAGTTCCAAAATGGAGGCTCGTTTGAGCAGGTCCGATCATTTGTAAAAATTCTTCATAGTTTTGGGCAACCTGTTTTAAAAATTGTAAATAATGGCTACCTACCTCCGTCAGCTTTAAACCTTGTGGTGTTCGTTTAAAGATCTCCTGTCCAATTTCACTTTCTATTTTTTTTACCTTCGAAGTTAAGGCAGATTGTGTATAATTAGTGATTTCAGCGGATTTACTTAAGTTTTGCCTTTCTAAAAGCTCTATTTTTAAGGCAATGTCTTCAATGTTCATATTGTTCGTCACACACCTATTAAATTTTTTGATAGCTGCTATCATTTTCCTCCATTTTACGTATGCTATCAGTCAACGTAAACTCTAGGTAGCGACAAGGTATACTGCATAAATAAAGCGGTATCAACCTGATGGAGGGTTAACATGCATACATATTATCAATGGGTTATTTTACTAGTGGCTACACTGTCACAGACAGCTTCAACCTTTGTCACCTATGGGATGGGGCCAGTTGCCTCTTTTTATCAAATGGAATGGCACTTAACGTCCTTTCAAACTGGACTGATTGTTTCAGCCGTCAATATAGGGCCGATTTTCTCCATGCTGTTATTTGGCTACCTTATGGATAAAAAAGGAGAAAAGCGGATTATTGGATGGGGCTCCGTTATACTGGGCCTGTCAGCCTTCCTGTTAATACCTGTGAACCATTATACGACATTGCTCCTCGTATTAATAGTTGTTGGTATCTGGTATGGTAGTGCACAAACTGGCGGCAGTACCGCTATTGTGAAGTGGTTTCCAGATAAGCATCGTGGGCTTGCTATTGGTATTCGCCAGACAGGTATCCCCATTGGTGGGGCACTTTCTTCTATTGTACTAACGTATTTATATCAACAGCACCATCTGTCCACTGTGCATTTGGTACAGGGGTTAGTGGCGATAGGTGGGGGACTTTTATTTTTACTGCTGTATCATGAACCAAAACAGCACGTAACCGTTGCCGCAAATCCTATTTCCTTTAAAGAAAAGATGATGGCTATTCAACATAATCGAGCGCTCTATCCTCTATTTTTTGTCGGCATTGTCATGATGTCCTTACAAATGGTCATCATTGCTCATTTTATGAGCTATTTACATCAAGAGGGCGGCTATACATTAACAGAGGCAGGGAGCTATTTAAGTTTGATTTTGCTGGGAGGCATGCTAGGGAGAATTGTGCTTGCTTGGCTGGGTGACCGATATTTCGCTCATAAACGTGCGTCATTGTTAGTGCTTGTCATGGTTGCCACATTTATGATGATTGGCTGTTTGCCCTTTGTCATACATGGGAAGAGCTTGATGATTATTTTTTGTGGTGTGTTTGGTTTTTTAGCACTCGGCTGGTATTCCTTATATATTACCTGTGTCACCGAGCATTCTGATCCTCAAGCTGTGGGACTTACCGTGAGTGCAGCTTTAACGATTAATCAATTTTTTATTGTCTTAGCACCAACGTTGTATGGTTTTTTAGTTGCTGTTTTCTCAAGTCATCAAATAGCCTTGGATTTCATGGCCATGTTCATCATCATTGGGGCATTTCATTTATACCGAACATCCCAAAGTAGTCTATCGTTTGAAAATTCGGTAAAATAATGGAAAATAGAAAAAGGTGGTAATGGTGAATGACCAGTTCGATTTGGATTGATGCGAAAATAGATAGCGTGTGGCAAGCGATTACAGAGGAACAACTCCTCTCGCAATGGTATGCACCAGGCTCCACCTGGGATATCCCTAAACTCGCAGATGGTGAAAAGATAACGTTTACGTTAATGCCTAATGCGCATAATCAGCTATCTGAAAAGCTACCTATGCAGCTCACGATTCAGCACGTAAAAAAACATGAGGAGTTTTCCTTTTACTTAGAGGTGCCGGAAACGTTGATTGCCATTACGCTAGTACAACAGCACGAGGGGACAACTGTAAGCATTAACTCACCAGGCTATGAGGCTTCGCTGGCTAATTTAAAGGCATTGCTGGAAGGGGGAGATATCCCTTATCAGTAGCGAACCCTACGTCTTAGGTCTTAGATAAATTTCGAGCGCAGGGTCGTATTTTAAAAGGTTGACTCCTATATAATGAAATTATTGGTAGATTATATGGTGGGAGGAAATCATGTTGAAAAAATTAGTTGGTTTAGGTGTCATAATGGGTACATCTGTATTGGTCTTATCGGGGTGTTTCTCCTTTATTCCAAACAACAAGATGCGAGAGGAAGCCATCTTGGTAGAAAAGGATAAAGTGAAAGCATTAGAGGTAGACATTGATCTAGGTGTTGGTGAACTGACAGTATCGAGCGGTGCGAAGGAATGGGTAGAGGGCAAGGCCGACTATAATATTAAAAAGCTAGCCCCACAGGTAGACTATGATGTCCACGGCGATACGGGAGAAGTGGATATTCAGCATAAAGGCTCTACAAAGCTAGGAATCTCAAATATTAAAAACACTTGGGCAATCCAACTGAATGACAGTATCCCGATGGATTTGACAGTTGAAACAGGCGCATCCCTTGCAAACCTAGATTTACAGGGGCTCCAGCTGGAAAAGCTTGATATTGATGCAGGTGTCGGTGATGTAACGGTTAATTTAGGTGGCGATTGGAAAAAGAGCTTTAAGACATCGATTGAAACGGGCGTCGGTCAAACAACCGTTATTTTACCATCAAAGGTTGGTGTCAAATTAACGACAGAGAAGGGCATCGGATCTTCAAATATAGAGGGTCTTGTATCCAAAGGCCAGGGTGTCTATGTCAACGAAGCCTATGACAAGGCAGATGTTGTGCTAGAGGTTCATTCGGAATTGGGTGTCGGAGATATTACCTTTAAATTAGATCAATAAAGGAAAATGTAGTAGGCTACTTAAAATACAGTAGTCTACTTTTTGTATGGCCAAAAAAATAAATAAAAGTGAAACCTTTTGCTTGGATAAAAGACTCTAAGTATGGAAGGAGAGGAAACAAGTATGGAACAAAGCCTTTGATCCAATAGCACAACACGTTGAAAAATTAATCATTACGCCTTATGTTTCCATTCCATCAGGAAGTGGGAGCGTTCAAATAGACGCTGATGGCAAAGAAACACATATCCCATTCAATCCATCATCCTATAAAGAAGTGAAGTTCCAACCATTTACAGTAGAAGTACCTATACAATAATAGGAGCGTCAAATACATCCTTTGTATTTGGCGCTTATTTTATGGTAGCTTTAAGAAAGTTATTGTTTTGAAGGAGCGAAAGTCGTGAAAATTTATACATACAAGCAACCAGCAGCTATCGAGTCAACAGAGGCCATCCAAATTATCAATGAAGCAGGGGAGGTATCGTCCACTGTTCAACGTGTTTATTCCAATGCTCTAAAAAAAGCATTTGACCGCACAATGGACTATCGTTATTTTGTTCGCTTTGATGTCAATGATCGCAACGGTCGACCACTTTTTACGTGTAAAAAAGTATCCCGTCGTGGGCGCGTACATTTCAGAGGCAAGGATTTGGTGTCAGGCAAAGACTATATGATTGCCTATGATGGCTGGCAAATCATGATTCCTGATTTACTGATTACAAATGGTGAACAGCAAATCAAGCTCAACAAAGAAATGGAGGGCTGGTCTGTATTTACAGTGAATGAGCAGCCTATCGCACGTTGGCAAGCTACTTTCTGTGAGACGCATTTTGACATTACGCTAGAAATTGAAGACAGTAGTCCCATCCAGGAGGAAGCCTTTTTTATTGCGATAGGACAGGCAGTATTGTTTGTGGGAGCATAAACGAATTCGAGAAAGGGCTTGATTATGTGCTGAAGATACTACCAGCGAAAGAAATTTATTTACAGGGAAACGAGCATGCCGTATTACTTTTACATTCTTTTACAAGTCATACAAGAGATATGAAGAAAGTAGCCACTTCATTACATGCACAAGGCTACACTTGCTATGCACCATTATACCGAGGACACGGTCATACCCCAGAACAGTTATTACACTATCAGGTAGACGACTGGTGGCAGGATGTAGTCAATGCCCACCAATTTTTATTGAATGAAGGCTATCAGAAAATTTCGGTCATTGGCTTATCCATCGGTGGCATTTTTACTTTAAAGCTTGCCCAATTCGAAAAGCTATCACAAATCATTGTCTTATCAGTACCAATTGATAAGGAGCCAGCGCAATTAAAACAAAGAATAATTGATTATGCTTACAATTATAAAACGATAGAGGGCAAATCAGCGTCTCAAATTTCACAGGAAATGGAGCCATTTCACCACATGGCGTTAGATGCTATGAGCGCATTTCAACAGTTTATCCAAGCAACGATGCAGCAGCTTGATAGAATTACCGTTCCTATCGCTATCTACTACGGTGAACGCGACGATGCATCGTATGCACAAAGCGCTGAAACGATTTATCAACATGTTCACTCTTCCACTAAGCAGAAGAGGGGCTTTAAAAACGCTAAACATTTGATGACATTAGGCCGGGATCAAGATGAAATCATACAGGAGATAATAGATTTTTTGGAATAAATGCTAATGGAGGAATGTTGCAGGACAAGCATTCTGGAGACCAAGAGGTGTTAGGATAAAACCAATAGATGCACCCAATCGTTAGGGAAAATCTAATGACTGAGGTGCATGTTTCTTTCTAAATTAAAGGATCTTTTGTTTTTGTTTCTCCAGTTGGATTCTTTCGTATTCCACCTCTAATTCTCTGTGTTTAATCAAATACTCTTTTTTTATTTGATACACCTTAATCACACTGAAAATCGCAATAATAAAGGCAAATACAAGCATTAATAATTGTATATTTGAGAAATACAAAAAAACACCTCACTTTCTTTATATATTATACATTTATCTGGATATTATGTATAATGAAGTTAATATTACATTATCCATTAATGTAATATTTTAACATAAATAAATAAAACAAGGAGGTTTGCTGTGATGAAGAAGCTTCAATTTTTTATTTGTGGTTTGATTGTTACGTTGATTGTTGCTACAATTTTTCCGAATTTTGCGAATGCTAATGAATTTGGACGTAAAGAAAGTGCTTTAGCCGAATCCATCTACTATAATTTGGCTACACAAACATTAGAGTTTGATGAAGAAGCTGCCCAGGAATTATATCATTTCTCAGATGAAGAATTAAATTATTACGAATCTCTCGAATCACTATCTCCTAATGAGGTTCACCATAAACTTTTAACCTTTGGGCTAGACATGGAAAATTACGATGGTACAATCCTTTATAAAGAGAATGAAGATGGAGAAGTAACACCATATGCTGTTATAGCATGGCTTGCCGGAATTGGTTTGGTTTCTTTCATAGGCTATTTCTTCTGGGACCGATACTTGACACATAAAGAAAAAATGAATTACATGAATAAATGCTTTGCACAGGGTGGCAACCCCATCATTGACTCAAGAGATGATGCTGGTTTAAATGGACAAACCAATGCGACGGAGGCTAGAAAAATAGGTGGTTATAATTTTGCTTGCCAAAAACCATAACCTTCGATGGAATGGGCAACTCGTCGAAAAAATGACGAAACGAATGTGAGAGCCCTTCAAAATCTGAATTTTGAACAGTAAAGACAACAGCCTTTCTGAATAGAAGGGCTGTTGTCATAGTGTTGAAAAACAAAACCATCAATAGCATTTTTGTGAAAGGTGAGAGGTGAAAAAGGATTTTCGTTGCAGGCTACTTGCTTTTTCTTGTGGGCGAGCGCCGAGCCGCTTCGTGCAGGGGATCGCCTGTCTCGCTATCCCACGGGAGTCAAGTAGCCTTCCACTTCAACCCACAAAAATGGTACCTTTTTAGCAAAGGTTTTCAACTAAAGTGAAAGTATTCATTACTCTTTATGGAAGGGTATTGTCACTCATCACTTCTCCACATGGAAAATAAGAGCCTATCCTTTCTCTCATCATACAAATAATGGGCTATTTTGTTCACTACGGCTCATCGGACGCCCCCTGGAAAGGACGCTGGCGGAGCGGAAATCACCCGCTCACCTTGCTAAAGATTCTTTTTCTGCTATTGACATCACCTTTTTTCAACAACAATAACAACAGCCCTTCTGATATAGAAGGGCTGTTGTTATTTAGATTTCCACGATTTCATTCGCTAATTTTTGTCGGCTAATCCAATAGCCTTGGATCGTAAAGACAATAAGTGTTGCTATTAAGAAGGCGCTGCTTGTTATGCCTAATGTTAAGTAGTCATAGGACATCGGAGAGCTTTCATCAATGAATCCCAGCATTCTTGTTAAAATAAGTCCAATAAACGTGCCGACAGTGAGGCCATATAGCACAAACGATAGGACTTGCGTCAAAATAAGTTTTATTAAACCATTTGGTGATAAGCCTATCAATCGTTGAATGACATAGTCACTACGTTTGGTATAAATGGTATGCAGTAATGTTTGCAGTACACCAAGGACAGTAGCGACAATTAATAGTACAAAGACGCCGACAAATAGGCTCCAACGTTGGAAGAACATTTCACGGGACTGCTCCATCATGGTCACTTTATCCGTAAATTTCAAGGCTGGCCAGCGCTCTTCTAAGAATGACAAGTCAGACAATGCTTGCTCAGGGTTAGTCGTTTCGACCATAATGTCTTCAATGATTGTGTGGTCCTGAGAAGTGAGGAAGGATGACCAATCCACGATTAATTCTGCGTAGTGAAGAGGTGCATCAATAATTCCTATAATTTGTAATTCACCTGTTGGCCGATCCTGCTGTGCAGCAACATCATAGGAGCCTATTGTAATACGATCACCAACCGATAAATGATGACGATTCGCCAAGCTTTTTGTCACTAACAGTCCATCCTGTAAAGGGCCCTCGATTTTTGGCAACTTCCCTAATTGTCCAAATTTCTCGATATCAATGGTTGTATAGTTCTCTGGTAGCCATTCATCGCCGAGTTGCAGGGCAATGTACGCATTATTACTTTGTGCATAAGCATACTGCACGCTTGGCAAGGCCTCCATTTCCTTAATAACTGCGGGTGTAAGGGTTGGATCATTTAATTCATTATTGATTTTTACAGCGGTTTCGTATTGTGATTCGGTGAAGGCTAGGTCATTATGCTGTAACGTTTTCATTAACGAGCTACCAAAGGTTAAAATGACCATTAACCCAATAATGCTGAGCACAATCGGCCTATTTTTGCGTACTTGTGGCATGACTTGCTGGCACGCTAAATAGGCTTCCTTGCCAAGCACTGCACGAATCGGCTTTAATGCAACCTGAAGGAGGGCTGTAAACAGATAGGGGATGAATAACAGTAAAATCCCACAAATCAATAGTGTTCCGATTAAAATCAATAGTGCTCCTTGATTGCTTCCTGTTCCTGTCAGTTGTGCTTGCAACAAAAACAAAACAGCGATAATTCCTCCAATGCCGACCATGATCGTTTTCCATTTGGTCCAACGAAGACGTAAATTTTCATTGTCTGTTGCGATTTGTAATGGCAATAATCTGGCACTTTTTGCTACTTGCCATTGTGTCATTACCTGAAGAATCAAGAAGCTCGAAAGCGCGATCACAATCACAAAAGGAAGAGGAAGCTCTGTTCTAGCATTTGGTAAATGTAAGAGGCTAATCAATTGTGGTAGCCAAATTTTTATGACCAGTAAGCTCATCGTTGTTCCGAGCATAACCCCAAAGCAAATAATAAGTGATAATTGTAGTTTGACAATGCGCCTAACTTGCTGCACTGATGCACCGAGAGCACGTAAAATCATCAGCTGTTCTTTAATTTTATAAAATAATAGCTGGAAAGTGGACAGTAATAAAACACTTGCAATGAGTAAAATAAAGACAGCTAGGACAATCATAAAAATCATTAAGCTTTGTAAATTTCTTTTAAACAAATCATAATCACTCATGACATCTACACGAAGAGTTTCATCAAGTTGCTTGATCTCTGTGCCAACTGCCTTAGCAAGCCCATCCTCTGTTTTAATAAGTGCAAACATACCAGCAGTTTGTGGCTGACTATTATTCATCCATGTTTTCACAATGGTATTTGGCAACAATATGATATTAGGGCTATCCGTACCTTTCATCGTTGGTAAAATTTCTCGGACAATAAAATTCTTCGTTTGAATATGAATGGTGTCTCCGACGTTCTTCTTGAAAATACGTGCCACATTTTCTGAAATAATGGCATCGTTCGGACCAAGATTCATCTCGAAATGATAGCGGCTTTTCACAAGGTCATCATTTTCTACGCCAACGGTATAAAAGGTTGTGCTTTTTTCTTGCTCAACCTTTGTGTGAGCTAAAGATACATTAGACACTTGGGTGACACCTGCTAGGCTGGAAAGTAACTCTATTTGTTGTGTCGTTAACAGCTGATGTTGATCTGGATTATAGCCGACCATTATATCCATTTCTCCGTACAAGGCTTGGATGTCAGCCTTCATTTGATTATGGGCGTTTAAAGCGTAGACACTCATCGTCATCACAAGGCAAATGGAGATGGTTATAATGCTAATACTCGTTAGGACATTTGCCCAAGCGGCACGAAAAAGTTTTAGGGCAACGGCACGCATTGTAAACATTATCGCTCCCCCCTCGTAGCCTGCTTAAATTTCATTAAAATACAATCCAAATCCTCTTCATTTCGCTGGTTTTGATAGGAGTCTACAATCGCACCGTCATGGAAGAACAACACCCGATTGGCATAGGTAGCAACATAAGGGTCATGAGTGACAAGTAAAATCGTTTGTTGACTCTTTTTTTGAAGCTCAACAAGCAACTCCAATATCTCATCCGTCGTATTGACGTCCAGCGCTCCTGTTGGCTCATCAGCTAGCAAAATAGGCGGATTTGCGATAATGGCACGAGCAATAGCAACCCGTTGCTTTTGTCCTCCGGATAGCTCATGTGGTCGATGCTTTGCCCAAGCGCCGATTTTCAGTTTTTCCATCATGTGCTGCACGCGCACTTTAATGTCCTTACTAGCAACATCATTTAAAATAAGGGGGAGTGCAATATTATCTTCCACGGATAAATCTTTTAACAGATGAAAGGATTGGAAGATAAAGCCGATATTTTCTTTACGAAATTGCGATGCTTTGGGCTCTTGATATATATCCTGAGCCTCCTGACCAAATAAAAATAATGCCCCGTCTGTTGGTTCATCAATCGCACTAATCATATTCAGTAGGGTACTTTTACCAGAGCCGCTTGTCCCCATAATGGCCACCATCTCTCCTTGATAAATGGTGCAGTGGATATTTTTTAAGGCGTTCACGGTGTGATGCTTTTGCTGATAAATTTTGGACATCCCTTCAACACGTAACACTTCCGTTAAACGTCCTTCAGGGATGGGTATTGCATTAATGACTTCTTTCAACGGATTGAACCCACTCATCAAGATATGCCCCCTTTAATTGTTGTCGTAATGCTTGCAAGCCACGGCGAATATGTGTTTTGACGGTGCCTTCAGGGCATTGTAAAATCGCTGCAATATCCTTGACGGAGTAGTCCTGATAAAATCGTAGCAATAACACCGTTTTATACTTTTCCTCAAGCTGGCAAAGAGCCTGCCATAAATCCAGCTCTTCCTCGATATATGTAGGAGATGTACTTTTTAAATCCTCTAAGGTTTGTGGTTCGACAAGCTGAACCTTCTTTTTCTTGGCTATATAGGTTTTACAGCAATTGATCATAATGCGGGTTAGCCAAGTGGTAAAATAGTGCGGCTCCTTTAATTGTGCTAAGCCCTCAAAGGCTCGAATAATCGTTTGCTGAAAAACTTCTACGGCGTCGTTTTCATTTTGTACATAGACATAAGCCATACGATAAAGCTTATGCTGCTCCAGCTCAATTAGCTGATAAAACGCTTGCTCATCGCCATGTTGGGCTAAGGCTACAAGAGATTGTTGCGTGGTTGTAATGAAAATCGCCTCCTTTTCGACTATTAGACTCGGCAAGTCGTCATTTCGATTCAAGTTTTTTATTTTTAGGAAGAAACTTAATAAGCATACCCATTTAATAGAAGGTTATCAATTTACTGCTATAATGATAGTGGTTTAATCGAAAAAAAGGAGTGAGTTTATGAGCAAAAAACCTATTTATGTTGAGATAGACATCCAGGCTCCTATAGAAAAAGCATGGGATTATACACAAAAACCACAGCTGCATGAGCAATGGGATTTACGTTTTACATCCATACATATATACCGAAAAGAGCACCTGAGGAGCCACAGCGTTTTACCTATGAAACGAAGGTCATACCAGGTTTACAGGTTAGTGGCTGGGGAGAAAGCAAGGGGGAGCATCATAAAGAAAATGGCATCATTGACCGCTTCGCATCGGATGACGATATTGGGGATTCCTTTTTTACAAATTGATTATCATATTGAAAGAAATAAGGTAGATTGGCAGGAAATGACTAGTTCAAACGAGAAGGTCCTTATAGAGTCAACTAAAAAGGAGTGATGGTTTGCGTTTAACAAAAGGAATTACTGGTTTTGATGCCGAGCATTTAATCGAGCAGGATATGCGTACGTTTCAGTCAATGGTGTACCATTTAGTGACAAGTGAACAGCGAGCAAAAGTAAGACAATTTATCGATGAACCTCCCTTTGTCTACATGCAGGCAATGGTGGACTTAGATGGGGAGAAGCTGACAATTCTTCATCATCGATATATGCCCTATATTGCGTTTGCGAAGCAGAATGAGGAGCTTCCCTTTACATTTTTATCAAAGCCTCGGCTACACAAATATTTCCCCATGCGTAAATGCTTAGAAGCGACTACTCTTATGACATTACTATCAAAGGATCAGGCTTTACATAGCTTATCAGTGACGGAATGGCAGTACATCGCTTATTTTAATAGCCAAACGATTGGCGACGTTATGTTTAATGCTTGGGATTGATTGTAGTCCAATATACTCAAGACGAAAGATGCTATAAAAAACACTATATTGACCAAGTTATTTCTGGAAATCTAGTAAAAATTCCTAAAGCCACCAATCCTTCTTGTTAAATGGTAGATTACTATTTATGGAATAGATATGGAAAATAAGGAGTTTTTGCAGATGAAGTTCAAAACAATCAGTCGACGCATTGTTTTTTCCTTTAGTATTGTCATCGCCATCATGATAGGCTACATTGCGTACAACTATTATGCCATCACACAAAGCAACAATGCGACAGAACAAATTGTTCAGCAAGAATTACAATTATTAATTGCAGATTTTGAGCAAGCACAAACAATCGATTTAAGAATAGCGGCAGTTAGAGGCTATGTACTGTCTGGTAATGAAAAATATAAAGAGATTTTCCAAGATAATGTGGCGAAGGCAGCCGACAACGAGGAAAAACGATCAGCACTCACAACCTCAGGTGAATTCGGGAAATATGCGCAAATGGCAAAGGAATGGAATCGTTATATTGAACAACAAGTATTTGCAGTATATGACAAGGGTCAAACCGAGCTTGCTATCCAAAATTTAACGAAAATGGATGACACGGCAACCGCGATTCGTGAGGGCTATGAAGGGTTAGCGGCGCAACGAAAGCAAGCCATTAATGAGGTAGGCACGGACATGATTGCTGCTGGTGAAAATAAACAGCTAATTGCGATTGTCGTAGGTATTTTCATTGTCCTGCTAGCCGTGATGATTGAACTACTAAGTGCCCGTGGTATTTCAAGACCCATTATTACATTAACAGAGCGTATGCAACGAATGACGAAGGGGGATTTAAGCGAGCCCCCTTTACCTATTCAATCAACGGATGAAGTGGGCCAGTTGATGGAAGCGACCAACACAATGGCAGATATTTTAAATCAACTCTTGAAACATATTCAAACAGTGTCGGATGAGGTAGCGGCTCACAGTGAGGAGCTTTTGCAGTCAACCACGGAGGTAAAAGCAGGTACAGAACAAGTTGCCCATACTGTTACAGAAATCGCCAGCGGTACAGAACGACAGGCAAACCATGCAGCAGATGTCGCTTCCTCCATAAACGACTTTGCTGTCAAAGTAACGACTGTTCATGACGGCAGTAAAGACGTTCAACAATATTCGCAGGAAGTCAAAGCTTTAACAGAAGAAGGTAGAGATGCCATGACCTCTTCCACAAAGCAAATGGAAGCGATTCAGCAGATGGTAAAGGACGCGGTGGATCAAGTAACTGTTTTCAGTAAACAAACACAAAAAATTTCTAAGCTTGTAGCGGTCATTCAAAATATTGCGGCACAGACAAATTTATTAGCACTGAACGCAGCGATTGAAGCGGCCCGAGCTGGGGAACAAGGAAAGGGCTTTGCAGTAGTAGCCGACGAGGTTCGCGCATTAGCCGAGCAGGTGGCCTTCTCCGTTGATGATATTACAGCTATCGTAAGAGCTATTCAGGATGATTCAAGTACAGTGACCTCCTCATTAGAGCAAGGCTATGGAGAAGTAGAAAAAGGCACAGCGCAAATTGCCACGACCAATACAACATTCTATCGTATTGCAGATGCGATCGATGCCATTGCAGCAAGCATTAATGGGATGTCCTCCGATTTACACGGGGTTGTTCACAATACTGTCACGATTCACCAATCTGTCGATGATATTGCGGCTGTCTCAGAGCAGTCAGCGGCAGGTATTCAGGAAACATCGGCGACCATTGAGCAGGCTGCAAGCTCTATGGAGGAAATGAAACATAGTGCCGAGCATTTAGCAGAAATGGCCGAACAATTAAATGGCCTCATTCGTCGCTTCAAACTATAGAAAATTGCGCTTGATTTCAAACTTCCAACACATTTACGCTGTATACTATTGCATTGGAAGGTGGAATCATTTTGAGAAAATATTTACTTTTATTATTAATGAGTACTTTATTCATGGCACCAGTTGCCTATGCCCATACGATGGATAAAAGTACACTATTCACAGATGTCCCTGAAACAGCCTCTAATATTCAGGACATTATGGTATTACACAGTATCGGGCTTCTTGGGTACAATGGCAAAGATATGGCCTTAAACCCAACAGACAACTTATCACGCAAGGATTTTGCAGGCTGGGTAGGTGGCTTCTTTGGCCTAGCAGGATCGACTGTAGATGAGCTAGCACAAGCAGCACAAAAAGAGGATTACGTTTCTTCCTTAGAGGGGGACCTTACGTACAAAGAAATTAATACTGCCCTTTTTCATCATAAACTAGAGCTAGCGAATCCAGATGCGACCATGACAAAAGAGGAGTACATTGCGTTCTTAACAGAGAACCTAACATTTGATATGGGTGGTCATACGCTTATTCAAATGGGCGGCTTTGCAGAAGGACCAACAGGTACTATTGAAGATGTCGTAACAGGTGACGAAACAGGCATCATCATTGGTGGTAAAACATACATGCTGTCAGGACACCCGCGCATCTTTGCTGATTCAACAGATGCCAAAAACTGGGTAGGTCAACAACTGGAACGCTCTATTTTCACAACAGCAGGAGATCATCATCATGGTCATGACGGTGGTCAAGAAGAAAGTCACGGGGATCATGCCGAAGGGCACGGCGACAGCCATGAACACGAAGCAGCAGCCTCGAATGAAGCTACTCTACAATATGTGCAAATTAGCTCCGCACAAGTAGCAAAAGAGGACGCCAAAGAAGTGCAGTCATCGAATGCCACGCCAAAAGAACAACAAACAACTGCAGCAGATGACACAACATCCAACTCAAATACAGTATGGATGATTGCCATCCTAGTAGTCCTAGCAGCCATTTTCGCCTTTGTTTTTGTGAAACGAAAAAAATAAAACAAATTTTAAGAACCAGCAATGATCGAGGAAATTCGGTTATTGTTGGTTTTTTTTACAGGAAATGATTGCTATAATAAAGTAAAGTGCGGATAGTAAGCTAACATGATTTCATAGCATGATTCGCACCAAAAATATTGATGGAAATGCCGCTTGGACAGAACTATATTGGTTATTAATACCTATTTTTTATTTATAAACATTAATATTAAGGATATTTTGTTGAGAATTTATTTATTTTCGCAGTCACTCTCTGTATAGAGAGTGTGGATTGAAATCTCCTGCCCCTCGTAACTGCCTAAGTGAGTCCGTCACTTACTGCATAAAAAGTGTGCTATTCTTTAAAACTAAATAACCATCACAGATAAATAAAAAAGGTGAACAGCAACAGGTGGGGTCAGTTGACCTACAATCGCTGTTCATTTTTTATTCCCCAAAACCGTACACATTCATTAAAATGTCAAACCTTTCATGTGAATGCATGCATATTGCAGCAATTTTGCACAAAATTGAATAACCCTAAGCATGTTCGGTATATAAATAGGGTACGATCATTTTTTAGGCTAAGGAGTGTGCAAATGGCTGTACTTGTGGTGAAGAGGAGTATTATGCATCGGTATCAAAGTATCGGGCAGGCAATTGAAGAGGCAATGCCTGGCGATATGATTGAGATTCGGGATGGAATTTATGAGGAGAGCTTGGATATTTCCAAGCGGCTGACGTTGTATGGGGTTGGGAATGTGACCATCAAGGGTGGCGTTTTTATTCGCTATCAAACCCATGTGGATATGCGGAATTTACGGTTTCGGCAAGGTCAGGGGCTATATATCAAAGGGGATTTACAGTTAGAAAATTGTATTATTGAGGAGCAATTGATTCGGACACAGATGATGGTGAGCTATGGTAGTTTGCTGATGAAAAATTGTGCTGTGCTGGCGACATCGCTAAATCATTTTGGGCTACGGGTGGCAAATGGTTCAAGTGTGATCCTCGTTGACACGACATTTGAGCATCATGTGAAGGCCCAAATCATTGCCCAAAATTGTGAGCTGACGTTGACGAATTGTCTGCTGCTGGAGGGGAAAAAGCATGGTATTTTTGCCATTCGTCATGTGAAGCTGGTGCTGGAGGACTGTGAGATTCATGGGCATGCCAAGGCACAAATTATTGCAGCAGCGAGTGAAATGGCTATGACGAATTGTCTGGTTCATCAGGGGCAATGGGTAGGAATTCAGCTATTTGATGGCACAACTTTGCGGATGGATGGCTGTGAAATAAAAGAGCATCTCGATACGAATATGGTTGTCCACCGCAGTGAGCTAATGATCGCTGATTCAATCTTTTCAGATGGGCAAGGTCACGGTCTTTACCTTGGTGAAAAAACGGAAGCGAAGTTATATGATTGCCAATTTTATCGACATGTGAAGGCACAGATTCTGATTGAAAATAGCCAGGTAGAATTTCGTAAATGCCACATTCGAAATGGCATGGCTGTGGGTGTAGCGATTGTCGACGAAGCAGATGTTTCGTTGACGGAATGTCAAATTCAAAATCATCAGCAATTCCATATCATTGTGGATGCCAGTGGACTTCAGCTTCGTCAATCTACCATTCAATTCGGACAATCGGGTGGTATTTATGGCAATGATCATGCCAAGATTATGATGCAACATACAATGATTCGAGAGCTGCAAAGCCATCACATCTATATAAACAATGCCCGTTTGTTTACACAGTATTGTACCTTTGAACAAATGCAAGGAAATGGCATTACTTGTATTGATGCCATTTTTGAAGTAGCCCATAGCTATTTTAAAGACGGTCAAGAAAGTCCTTATGTCATGATTTGGTCAGATCAATCAATGGGACGTATTGAACATTGTACGGTGGATGAGGCAGCTCGACCATTTTTAGCATTGTCCAATAAATCATTAATGGAGATGCGTCATACGGATATTCATGCAGTAAAGGCTCCGGCTGTGGTCCAGGAA
This sequence comes from Lysinibacillus fusiformis, assembly GCF_002845985.1. Taxonomy (GTDB): domain Bacteria; phylum Bacillota; class Bacilli; order Bacillales_A; family Planococcaceae; genus Lysinibacillus; species Lysinibacillus fusiformis_D. Next base: position 46,510 of record NZ_PDFK01000003.1, read on the forward strand.
AATAGTCAATTATTTGTGCAAGGGCAAGTTCATACAGGGACATGGCAAAAGGATGCAGCGTCCAAGGTTTCCTCAATTGAGGGTATGCAGGTGATGAAAGACCATAAGATAGAAATCACGAAACATGATATTAAAAAAATAATATAAAAGCCGATTATACAAATAAGATAAGTAGTTTCAATTTTGAAATTACTTTTTTTATGGAATGGAGAAAATAGGTTTTATTCATGTGAAAAGTGGGTAAAGGAATATGTTTGCACAGTTGAAAAACCTTGAGTTTGTGCAAAAGAACACGATAATTCGACAAAATGCATGATTATTTTTATAATAGAATAGATGTCATCCTGCGATTTCTGTAATATTTTGAATATTTTAATGGAAAAGCTATACAATTCCTTGTAAAAGTTATGATGAAAATAATAAAGTATAAATGAAATGTAAAAAAATTATTAAGTAATAATCGATAAGAGATTGATTATTTACGATGTTTTATCCTATAATTAGTAAAAATGGTTCATGTGATAAGATAATTATACGTTATTTGAGAAATGTGTGTAATGATTTTACAATAATAAAATGACAGAGATATTGGGGTGATATGTGTATGTTTGGGCTGACAAAAGAAGAAATTATGTTGCTGCTAGAGGGGATTGAGTTAGCAGAAAAGCAAAAGAATGTGATTGCTGATATCTTACATTTAAACAATATGCGAATCGAACAACAACTCGCATTAATGATCCATTTAATCATAGATGAGCGCGAACGAAATATTTCCAACAATACATATCTAAACTAAAAAGTATCGAAAAATCACAGGTGAGCTACACAAAGCACCTGTGATTTTTTTGTCAGCCATTTTTATAATTTTTTTGTGAAGCAGATAATGCGATTGGCTTCTGTAAAACCGAGTTGTAGATGGACGCGTAAACTTTCTTCATTGTGCCATTCACAGTCACTAGCAAACGCTTGACAGCCTTTGTTCTTTGCCCATTGCTCACAGTGCGCTACAAGCTGTCTTGCATAGCCTTGCTGTCGATAATCTGCCATTACGAAAAGACCTTCTAAATAGCCTACGGGGCTAGAGTTAGTACCTTCTACATAATCCGTTCGCAATTGGCATTGAGCAAATCCAATGGCTTTAGCCTGGTCATAGGCTAGAAAAATAGCGGCGTTGTCTTCCTTTAAGAGCTGAGCCATCTGTTCGGCAAATGCCTCTAGTGAATGATTGGGCCAAAGCAGTAAGGCTAATGTGGCTGTTGCTAGAGCATCCGGTTGTGTTGCTTGCTTGATCATACAATCCCCCCTGGAAAAAAATGAAACGAAACGATTTTTAGCACGTACAAACTAGTAAGAGCTTCCACTAATGTTACATTTTCTATTTTAACACCAGTACTGAAAAAGGGGGAATCTACTGAATGTCACTCTTACAAACGTTAATTGAACAAGCGAAAAAACCTAATGGCTGGATTGGCTCATGGATGCTACGGATAATGAATATTGCCCATCGAGGTATGTATGCATGGCTCATTCGGCAAGGCGCCATCAATGATGGGGATCGTGTGTTAGACATTGGATGCGGGGGCGGAAAAACGCTTCAAATTCTATCCAATTTGAATCCAAATGGTATAATCTATGGTATAGATATTTCTGAGCAGGCAGTGAAGGAATCCATCAAGCTGAATGAAGCACATGTCGCCAGTGGCAAAGTAGTGGTTAAAGAGGCGAGTGTGACAAGCATCCCATACGAGGATCAATTTTTTGATGCCATTACAGCCTTTCAAACACATTATTTTTGGCCATCATTAGAACAGGATGTCAAGGAAGTATGGCGGGTGCTGAAAAACGGAGGAAAATTTATTATTATAGCAGAGCTATATAAAATGAATTACCATATGGAAGCTTATCAAACACCAGCTGCTATGAAGCAATTATTAGAACGTACAGGTTTTCAAACAGTCTATGTTACGGAAAAATCGAGTAAAGGGTGGCTCTGTATGACAGCCATTAAGTAAGAGATACATAAAATGGAGGGAATAAAATGAAAAGATGTGATTGGGTCAAGTTAGATGAGCCTTTGTATGTGGCATACCATGACAAGGAGTGGGGAGTGCCAGTCTATGATGATCAGCATTTATTTGAAATGCTTTGTCTAGAGGGAGCACAGGCAGGGCTAAGCTGGTGGACGATTTTACAAAAGCGTGAAGGCTACCGTGAGGCATTTGATCAATTCGATGTGGAAAAAATTATACATTATACAGAGGACAAGCTACAGGCATTACAGCAAGACACACGAATCGTGCGCAATAAATTAAAAATTGCTAGTGTGGTGACAAATGCTAAAGCCTATCTACAAATCAAGGAAAAATACGGTTCATTCTCTGACTATATTTGGGGATTTGTTGATCACCAGCCATTGATGAATGAATGGGCATCTATAAAAGATGTACCTGTGACGACAGAAATTAGTGATCGTATGAGCAAGCAATTAAAGAAGGACGGCTTTAAATTTATCGGTAGCACGATTTGCTATTCCTTTATGCAGGCAGTTGGCATGGTGAATGATCATACAACGGATTGCTGCTGTCGCCAGAAGGAGCTAGCGCATGACAATTGAATATATTCGTGCGCAACTAGCAAAGCAGGCCACGATTTTTCAAACAGGTGGTATTCGACCGACACATGATTTATTGGAAAGCTGGATTGGCTATGTCGGCTGGTCTTTACCAGAGGAACAACCACCCTCTGGCTATCAGCCGCTTGCTACCTTCTTTTTAAAAGATCTACCCTATGTACCAGTAGCGCTAAAGCCTTTTCAATTAGTCACACTGTTTGTTGATGAACGTCTTTTGGATCATCTAACGGAGGATGATCTTAGTCCTTATTTTCATATTAGAACATACACGACATTGGAAGGTTTAGTAAAGCGTGAATGGCAGCATGATGGCATTCGTGCATTTCCTCTCCAACCAAAGCTTATTACGAATGACTATCCAGTATGGGATGGGGGAGGTATACCGCTTCAAATAGAAGAAGATATTTTGACCTTGGAGCATGAAGAGGAGCTAGAATATTTTGAGGATATCGTAGAAGACCTTTATCCGCTTCATAAAATCGGTGGCTACCCAAGCTTCTGTCAGAGTGGCTATGATTTTGGAGAGGATACACCATTTGTCCTCCAAATTGCCTCGGATGCGAAGGCACGATTGAACATTGTGGATCATGGCAATTTTTATTTTTTCTACAATCCAACAACGCAGACTTGGCGCGTCTATTGCGATTTCTACTGAAGGGAAGAGGGCTTGCCTTTTTCACGAACGGTCCAATCGATGATTCGGTTAATCAAGTATAGACCGAGATACGCTCCTGTCAATAGAAAAAGAGGGTTTAAGAAAACCGCATGAATCGTTGTCATAAAAACCGCATCCTCAAGAATAATGTGCGTTATAGAAGTAGCAGCAATCGTGCTGAAAAGTATGGCAGCGATGATTCCTACTATGTTGAACAGCAGGCGAAAGATCGCCCATTTGAGCTGTAGATAAACCATAAGACTCGGGATCACAATGGTGGTAGCCAAAATGAAAATGGTCATAACATCACATCCTTTCTTTCAGGATGCCCTTGTTCGCTTATGCATAAACATCATTGACGATAGGAGGAAAACATGTTGCGCTGGCAAGATGGAGAGGTGAAAAGAACAAAGAAGGTGAAAAGAGTGGAGCATAAAACGGTCGTAAAAAATGGCATTGGCTTTGGTTCAGTTTTAGCGATAACGATTTCATGGAGTGTCCATCATTCGATTATTTGGGCAATCATCCATGGCTGTTTTAGCTGGTTGTATGTTGTATACTATGCCATTACGCGCTAAGCTTGTCTGTCAAACTATCAACGAAGAAGTTGTTTGAATAAAAATAACTGAGGGTACATAAAAACAAATGTTCATAATTTTTGATTTGCCCGCATAAATAACAAAGTGCTCTTTTTCCAAGGCCAATTAAACTGTATGAACGTAGAAGAAAGGTTGATAGTATGACACATCAAGTAACGGCTTTAAGTAATGTTAATGGCAATGCTACGGGAGTGGAAGGCATTTTACAAAATGTAGCATTTATTTTATCAACGTTTACGATCCCTTGTCCGCTTCGAGAATATGCGATCAAGTGTGAAACTCGTAAACCCTTCCAACGTATAAAGAAGCTGAACACAACTCGCCTCATAGAATGTATTCAACGTTTTGAGCCACGAGCTGTCGTAGTAGATGTTGATTATCTTGGCGATGTCAATAGAGGAAAACTAGAGCCCATTGTCAAAGTGATTGTGAATGCATAATAGAAAAAATGTATTCTGCCAGGTTTGAGTCAAATAACCTGGCAGAAGATCAAATTTGCTAGTAGTGGTAGGATTTATAGTATATGAATTGGTATCCAACAGGGCGTTCAAACATTTACGCTAGATTGGCACTTCTAATGGCGATAATTTGTTGGCAATCGATGATGAGTGGTGATGCGACTGCACCGGCTACCTCAAAGAATGTTGCACAGCAAGTTTTAGGATCTAAGCTGATAAAATAAATACCCGCGAAGCTACCGCCACCTGCTAAAATAACATCTACGAAAGCACCAGTAGACAGACATTTTAATTGATGACAAATACAGCCTTTACAGTGGTGATCTTTAGCATGTTCCGCCTCGTAGTAATAATCTTCTTCATCACAGTATTTTTCCTCTTTTTTGCAATGGCAGTGCTTATGCTTTTGTTCCCGCTGACATGGCTCATTTTTTTGCCAACACTTGCATCCATCCTGTTTATGTTCCCATTTATATTGGTCATACTTATGCTTGCACTTACATTCTTCTACTTTGTGCTCACATTTCTTCTGTAAATGACAATTACATTTTACATACTGTTCACAGCACTTTTCTTTTTTCTTATTCCAATTCATATAATGGCTAAATCTACTATCTTGCATCTTTTAATCTCCCTTTTTGTTAGTTTTTTAGTAATGGTAGCGCTAACCTTTACACTTATAATCTATGAAATGATGAACGATACTTCTTGGTAATTGCCCCCTGCGACAGCTTAAAATTATTTTTTGAAAAATCAAGAGAGAGATAGCCATAGATAATTGTGATAACCCTAACAGTTTTCAGGAGAAAAGATTGCTAGACTTCCGCCTGTTAATTTCATGAAGAAATGGAGTGAATGTATGAAGAGAATACTGCAAATCTTCTTTCTTTTCATGTGCTTAATAGTAGTGATCTCATTGCTAATTGTACAAAGGCAGCCTTTAACCACAGCGACCAGTACGAATAGTCCAACTCCCTATGCAGAGGAGCTTGGCCAAAAATTACAGACTACAGATTTTACGAAAAAGGTGTTGCAGGAGATACGAGAGGTAGGCTACGCCCCTGATAGTACGGTTGGCTATTTAATAGACTCGCCAGAACATCAGGTCATCACGATTCAATTACACAATGGCGAAGAAATTGATGTAAGTACAGAAAGTGAGATTCAATCCATCATCGACGAGCTGGCCAGAAAAAACAATATCCCTCTATTTATGGTTAATGTCCAGCTAATAGAGGCTAAATGAGCTGAGAGGGAGGCACATGGGATAGTGTCTCCTTTTACATATAAAGGGAAATTAAAGCATGCTATAATAAGAAAAGAGGTGAGATCAATGAAAATCTTAGTATTAGGGGCGAGTGGACGTGTAGGTAGCCATCTAGTTGAGCTGGCATTAAAGGATCAGCACGAGGTCACTATATTGGTCCGTGATCCTGATAAAATACAGCAACATCATCAACAGCTGCGTGTTATTCAAGGAAATGTTTTAAATAGGCAGGATGTTGAGCAGGCAATGGTTAATGTGGGCGTGGTGGTCAGTGCATTAAATACAGATGGTCGCGATACATTATCGGCGAGTTTACCGTTGATACTTGAGGCGATGACACAACAACAGGTGAAAAGAATCATTACAATCGGAACAGCAGGGATTTTACAAAGTCGTGTTACACCGACGATTCTCCGCTATCAATCGACTGAATCTAAACAAAAATCCACGTTTGCCGCACAGGAGCACCAACATGTATTCGAACAATTACAGCAGTCTGATAGGGACTGGACGATTGTCTGTCCTACTTATCTACCTAAAGGAGCTTGGACAGGGAACTACCGAATCGAACGTGATTTCTTGCCAGAGGGTGGCACTCAAATTTCAGTAGCAGATACTGCAGACTTTGCCTATCAACAAATCTTTAGCGAGGAATTTTTGAAGACACGGGTAGGTATTGCGTATTAAAAAGGGGAATGAGAGATGAAAATTATTCATGCCATCATTGGTATGGTTATCATTGTCGTGGGACTTACATTCCTCAGTACAACGATTGAAGAGGCGTCTGTTAGAAATGTGATGCTGAAAATCTATGGCAGTATTCTAGTTTTTATGGGTACATTCTATCTCAAAAAAATTGCGAAATTTGGTAAGCAAATAGTCTAAATGAACTTATTGCTTTAACTTCTTTTCATACCAGCAGTCAATCCAATATTCAAAATGAGTGAAAAAATATACTGATATTTTCCTTTTTATAGAAGGTTTGCTATACTTTATGTCGAATATATCATTGAAGAGGTGATTGTATGGACAAAGAAATATCAAATAACTGTCAATATCCTCAACACCTAACAGGCCATGATGGAATCGAAACGACAGAATTATATGTCATCAAGATCACAAAGGAACAAGTCGATAGGTTGATTGAGGATATCGATCAAACATTAAAGGCGTCTACATGACGTCTTTTTTAATGGCAAAAAGGCCACCTTCAGGGGAAAGTGACCTCAAAACAGGAGAGCTTTGGAAAGGCTAGATTTGCTTTACACTACTATACATATGAAAAAGTAATTTTGTTCGCTAGCCATTTGCCCGAGAAATAGATTAGAATTTCTAGCATACCACTGCCTGCATTATGTACAACCTCAGTCCTTTCGACATGAAAAGGAATAATTCAATGCCAAATAATCTCGTACGATTTTTGGCTGGCCTCCATTTTCAAGACATAGCTTACTAGCAATCTTAATTTCCTGCTGATTATAGTGAGATTGTGCCCCAATCAAAAATATGCCTGACAGTATCAATAAAGTACCGATTCCCAAAACATATTTTATAATCCTTTTCAATCAACTGACCTCCATTTCCACCTGCCTATTTTCTAGCATATGTCTGACTAGCAAAGCAATATGTTAATTGACATTTCGTATACAAATGTATACAATTAGTTTAAATAAATGTATACATTTGTATACAAAAGGAGGATTTTTATTAATGAGAGGTTCTGGATTTAGAGAACATATGCGAGAAGGACATCACCGTGGAGGACGTCATAGAGGCATGGATGGTACAGCACAGCGAGGAGCGAAAACATTCCGACGAGGCAAGGCCATTTCATTTTTAGAAATGCTACATGTTAAGCGAGCAACGATTAAACAGCAATTAGAGCAGCCTGAGTTTCAATCGATTCAGCAAATTTTGATAGGGGAATTAAAAGCGATTGACATGGTCATCCAAGAATTTAGCCAGTTATTTGACATTCAGGAAGGTGAAACAACGGAAGCAGCTGACAGTCGACAGGAGGAAAATGTGCATGAAACAAATGAATAACTATATTGATACGGTATTTTATCAGCAGGATACGCTGTTAGAGAATGTTATTTCCTCGATTGCAGAAAAAGGCATGCCTGCCATTTCCGTGTCACCATCTTCAGGGAAACTGCTGACGATGCTTGTATCGATTACAGGGGCTAAGGCTTTATTAGAAATCGGTGCGCTCGGTGGGTATAGTGGCATCTGTTTGGCAAGAGGATTGGATGCAGAAGGTTCATTGACTTCATTAGAGTTAGATGAAAGCTATGCACAGCTTGCTGCTAAAAATCTTGCCAAGGCAGGCTTTGAGAAGCAGGTTACCTATTTGACGGGCCCTGCATTAAACAGTCTGGAAAAGCTAGTAGCAGATGGACGACGTTTTGATTTGTTCTTTATTGATGCGGATAAGGATAATTATGAAAATTATGTAACGGCGTGCATCAAGCTGGCAAACCCTGGTGCATTAATTGTGACAGACAATGTCCTTGCAGGGGGCAGTGTAGTAGACCCTGAGGCTACACCAAAGCGTTATACAGCCATCATGAAAAAATTCAACGTGACGATCGCTAATCATCCACAGCTTGAGTCCATCCTTCTCCCAATTGGGGATGGTATAACCGTTTCCAAAGTTAAAAAATAGTATAACTAATTTACTATTAATGGTAAAATATTGTTAGCAAACAATAAGGGAGAGATGCTTTTGAAGCAAGCACTAGTGGTGATTGATGCACAGCAAGAACTAATCGAGGGTAATCAGGATGAACAAGCCGTCTATCAGAAAAACGAATTACTGGAGACAATCAATGCCGTCATCCAGAAGGCCGCGGAAGCCCAGGCACATATTATTTTTGTTCGTGACCAAGATGTGGCAGGTGGCGAAGGGGAAGGCTTTCAAGTACATCCAGCGATCCAAGTTCCAACGACAGCTGTCTTCTTTGATAAACTGGCAACGAATGCTTTTTACAAAACAGGCTTACTGGACTATTTACAGACCCATGACATTAAACATTTAGTGATGATGGGCTGTAAAACCGAGCATTGTGTGGATACAGCAGTAAAAACAGCAACCGTTCATGGCTTTGATGTCACATTAGTGGCAGAAGGTCATTCCACTAACGGCTCCGACTGTTTATCACCAGAAGTTATTATTGCACATCATAACGACATTTTACATGGCCATTACAATGTGGATCATTTCTCACTTGTGCGCAACGCCGATGAAGCACTATTTAAACCAACACATAATAATTATCGCTAACAAAAAATGACCAAGAATCTAGGTTCTTGGTCATTTCATATTAGGATTGAAAATCATCCTACTACAGTACATACGATGCTAAAACGTATCAAACATAGCCCCTGAATATTCAAAGACCCCCTTAAATAAAGCGCATAGTATGCTTGAAAAAGGATCGCTTGGCTATATTTAATAATAGTAGTAAATGGAATATACAGAAAATTTAAAAATTACATTGCATCATGAGTTCTTCTATTTATAAGGGTGTTTTACAAATATTGACATGTAAGCTATTGCTGGTCATAATGGATAGGGCCACCGTGCGAGCAGTGACCCTAAGTATCAAGTCAGGAGGTGTAAGGCTAAAAAATTAGCTTTACACTATTATATATATGAGAAAATAGCTTCGAAAGTTAGTTATTTGCCTGTTCGATAGATTATTTTTTGAAAGGCGACTAAATGGTGCATCAATTGTCGGATGTCGTATTGTTATGCCTGTTAAGGTAGTGATAAGGAAGGTGATGGATATGGATTCTTTAACAAGATTAAATGAGGCAGTAGCTTATATTGAAGCTCATCTAACAGAAGAAATAGACTTAAAAGAGGCTGCAAGAATAGCTTATTGCTCGGACTATCATTTTAAACGAATGTTTTCCTTTCTAGCAGGGGTATCGTTGTCCGAGTATATTCGTCGTAGGCGGTTGACACTTGCCGCTCTAGAACTGTCTCATTCCTCTAGGAGAATCCTTGATATTGCCATTTGTTATGGCTATCGCTCCGCAGATGCTTTTACAAGAGCCTTTCAGCAAATGCACGGCATCACACCATCCGAGGCGAGGCAAAGTGGTCAAATCTTAAAAGCATTCCCCCGGATGACCTTCCAACTTACTATTAAAGGAGGTAGTGAAATGAATTACCGACTCGAGCAAAAAGAAGCATTTCACATTATCGGACTCATGAAAAGAGTACCCATTGTTTTTCAAGGAGAAAATCAAGCAATAACAGAGCTGGCTCGCTCTTTGACAATGGCGGACATTGAGCAACTGAAAAAGCTGTCCAATATCGAACCAAAGGGGATAATCCAAGCCTCCACCAACTTTTCAGAAGGGAGAATGGAAGAAAAGGGAGAACTCGACCATTATATTGGAGTAGCCACAACAGAAAAAGGTACCCACCACTTTACTGAGTTGGATGTACCTGCGTGTACGTGGGCCGTATTTGAAGCGGTCGGACCATTCCCGCAAACACTACAGGAAATGTGGGGCCGCATCTATGCCGAATGGTTCCCATCATCTGGCTATGAGCAAGTAGCTGGCCCTGAAATCGTACGCCATGCAAGCACCGATTTCTCCTCCCCAACATTTACAAGTGAAATATGGATCCCCATTTATAAAAAGGAGCCTTTTGCGTAATGCAAAGGCTCTTTACTGTATTTTTGTGCCATTTGGTACCTGCTGATCAGGTGTTAACAGGATCACATCGCCCTCTATAGGCACTCCACCAATAACTAACACCTCTGACTTAAATCCTGCGACACGGCGGGGAGGAAAATTAACAATTGCCACTACTTGCTTCCCAATCATTTGCGCCGGTGTATAACGCTTGGTAATTTGTGCAGAAGACTGTTTAATGCCAAGCTCTTCACCAAAATCAATGGTCATTTTAATCGCAGGAACACGCGCTTTTGGCAATTCCTCTGCCTCTATAACCGTGCCAATTCGTATATCAAGTGCTATAAAATCTTCAATGGTAGCCATAATCATACTCCTTCTTCTTTTATGACAATGCTATCATTGAATAGAAAAATATTCAAAAAAAGAAGAGCACGTGCAGCGCTCTTCTCTCATTAACGACGATGCTCTACCAGGTCAATAGCTCCTAACACAATGTGTGCTAGCCCAAAACCAAAGAGGGTATTGGCCACCATTTTGTTAGAGCCATGCTTTTGCTTCATGGCATATCCAGCAGCCGTAACAGCCGACCCTAGGATAGTAGGGATTAAACCTTCACGAATTCCATTCATAATTTGATCCCTCCGTCGTATGATTCGGTGTGAATTTCACACCATACTTACTATGAACGTTTGGCGAGCATACTATACTAAGCATCAATCAAATAGCGTATTTTTGTAATAAAGGAAGAAAGCCTCCTGCAAAAAAAACGTAATAGGATGGCCACTCTCATTTACATAATGCATGTAATTTTTGGAATTATTGAAACAAATAGAAGACGTTAGCCGTATAATAAAATAAAGGGGGGCTGAAAATGAAGTATATAGGCATTGGCACGATATTATCGATTCTAGGTGTTGTATGTTCCATCTTCATATGGGGTACCGAGCAAGCGCATTTGCTCTCAGGGATACTAGGCGGAATTTTCATCTTTGTTTCGATAGTAATGTCAGGAGCAATAGCGAGCGGAGATAGAATACGAGCCAATCTCGCTACAGAAACAAAAGAAGCTAGAAACGAACGCAATCGCATGATGACTAACGCGTCACTATTAGCCTTACCCAACATTATTGTAGCCATCTTCGCCTATTATCTCTGAAGCATCCATCAATCTGAACAAACACTCCATTCAAAGTAGTTCTATCGCTCAAAATAGTGGTTCGATTCACTTAGAGTAGTTCTATCAATCAAAAAAAGCGTTTTATCGATCAGTTTATGCATTTTATCCACTACATGTTGAATTCTATCCATCAAACTAGATGAACAATCCAATCATAGAAGTTTTATCAATCAAAAAAAGGTTTCTATCGCTCAATATATGCGTTTTATCCACTACATTTAGAGTTCTATCCATCAATTTGGGTGAACAATCCACTTAGAGCAGTTCTATCGCTCGAAAAAAGAGTTTTATCAATCAAAATAAGTATTCTATCGCTCAATATATGTGTTTTATCCATCACATGTTGAATTCTATCCATCAATTTGGATGAACGCTCCGACCAGAGTAGTTCTATCGATCAAAAAAAGGTTTCTATCGATCAGTTTATGCGTTTTATCCACCACATTTAGAATTCTATCCATCAATCTAGATGAACGCTCCACTGAGAGTAGTTCTATCGCTCAAATAAAGGTTTCTATCGATCAGTTTATGCGTTTTATCCACTACATTTAGAGTTCTATCCATCAATTTTAGATGAACAATCCAACCAGAGCAGTTCTATCAATCGAAAAAAGAGTTTTATCAATCAAAATAAGTATTCTATCGATTAATATATGCGTTTTATCCACCACATTTAGAATTCTATCCATCAATCTAGATGAACGCTCCAACCAGAGTAGTTCTATCGCTTGAAAAAAGTGTTCTATCCATCAAAATAAGAGTCTATTCACCTCTAATAGAAAGGATGTCGCGTGCTATGGATGAAGAAAAAGATTATTACCCAGAAGCTTCTAGATACACACTTGCTGTTGTTCTTTTGACACTAATTATTTGGGGTATTTATGATTGGCGCAATGCACATGCAAATGGTTTTCAATTCCTGTTAATTAATGAAATTGTAATCACACTTGGGATCACGCGCTATATGTTGAAGAAGCGAGATCAAAGAAGGAAGCGCTCTCAATAATCGGTACATATAAAATTCATAAAACGTGTCACATCTACCCTAGGTGTGACACGTTTTATTGCATTTAATAGTGGATGAGTACATTTGTAATAGAGAGGTGGTACTATGCAATTAACAGATGGTACACGGACATTTGACACGGACATCATTGATGAGGCTGCCAGAAAGAAAGAGCGTGATGAGCAGGAGCGGGAGATGCTCAATGCCTTTGCACGTTATGCTTATCTTCGCTACAAGCAAATACGAGATAAAGTAAATCCACGCAAATGTAAATATATGTATATCCATCAAGTTCGCCAGCAAATAACATCACCTGCTAGGCTTCAACGTGTTTGTAAGCTTCTGACGATGACAGAGGAGGAAGTTCTGTACATTGTGGAATTTGTGCGAAAGTATTTGAAATATGTGAAGTAAACCTCATCGACTGATGGGGTTTTTTTACATAATTTCTAGGGAGAATTATTTTTCAACGACCTGCTCCATATAGTATGATGAACGTGGGTAAAGGAGTGAGAATTTGAGATTCATTAAATTTCTAGTAGTGATGATTATTTTCCTTGGCGTAGCTGGGTATGGTGTGTTACATTTCGGCACAAAATTTGCCTCTGAAAAAATCGTAGATACGTTGTCAACGGAATTAGAAAGCAGCGGACAAAAGGAAGAAATCAAAAATACCATTGAAAATGACCCTCAGTTGAAAGCCTATATGGAGGAAGCAAAAACGGTTGACAGCAGTACATTGCCGTTTACGACAAAAGAAGAGGCGACTAAAGTATTAATTCAAAAAGTGGGGATCACGGAGCTGAACGACATTCGTGTGAAATTGCAAGATGGCTCGATGACACAAGAGGAAGCACTGCAAATGGTTGAAGGAAAATTGTCGGATGAAGAGCTTGCTGCGTTAAAAGTAATCGTTTATCAAGAGCTTTATCAATAAAATTCGGACATGCTGTTGTGGCATGTTCTTTTTTTATGTCCCTTTTTCGAAAAATTCCCTTTATATAATAAGAAAGGGAATTTGACAGAAAGAGGGGATCATAATGATTTATAGAGTAGCCAAAAAGGAGAATTTCGTTGTCTTGGACAAGGGATTTTTAAATGATGATCAATTAAGCTGGAAGGCGAAGGGGCTGCTTGCTTATATGCTGTCCTTACCAGATGATTGGTCTTTTAGTCTTGCCGATTTAGCAACCCGCAGTAAATGTGGACGAGAAGCGACTGCACGAATTGTAGACGAACTGATACAGACGGGTTATCTTCAAAAAATTCAAGAGAGAACAAAAGATGGTAAGTTTCGTAAGGTGGAGTTTCTCGTATATGAAGCTCCAGCACTTGCTGCCATGCCGTCAACGGGAAATGCGTCAACGGTAGCACCACAAACGGAAAAGCCCACACTACTAAATAATGAATTACTAAATAATAAATTACTAAAAAATATAGATGATGATAAACAATCTGCACCCTCTGTCTATCACTTTTACGAGCAACAAGGCTTTGGTGCACAAACTGCCCATATTGGTGAGAGAATTCATCATTGGCTCACTATTTTTACGGAGGAAATGGTTATACATGCGATGAAGCTAGCAGTGGAACACAATGTATTACGTTGGCGGTATGTAGAAAAGATTTTGCAAAATTGGTATAGCAAAAAAATAAAAAGCATGGAAGATATAGCCATCGAGCAGCAGCGATTTCAAGCACGTAAGCAACAGATGGCACGACAGCAAGTTAACAGACGTCAAGAAATCATTCCGAAGTGGTTTCATCAGCGTCATGAAGAGGAAGTACTATGTGATCAACAGCCAACAATGGATTTTGCAGCGGAACGTCAAAAAATATTAGCATTATTAGAGAGCATATAATCGTCCGAATACCATAAAGGTTTGGTTGATGAAAAGTCATCATGATCCTGTAATATCAAGTGAATTCTTGCTAACGCATCGTCAAAAGAACGTGGGTCATATTGGCGTGTCCAAACAATGGTGGAAAAGACCGTCATTGCCACATATAAGGCATAAAGCTGCCAAAATGTATCGTCTGGAGTAGCCGAAAAATAGCCATTGATTTGCCCGATGCAGTAGGGGATGCTGTGACGTCTACTAAATAAGGCAAGATTATAAAAGTCATGAGAAGGGTCACAGGTCGATGTTTTAGCAGTGGCAGATGCGCCTCAATAAAGCTTCATCATTTTGCTTCCTGTGGTATGTGATAGGAACCTTGCTGGTATGCCTTCCAATAAGCAGAGAATTTCTTGCGCTGTGTCGCCTCCCAATTGAGCATTGGCGGAGCACTCACTTGATGGATTTTTCTCAATTGTTGCCCAGCAGCAAGACCGAGATGGAATTGCTCAAAGTCAGTGAATTGCTGGATGACATCATCCGCGGGTATTCCTTCTAAAAAACGAACGACCGTTGCGGTTAAATGGGCTTCTTGCAGCACCTTATAGTCAATCGCTTTATGTGTTTTTACACCCTGTTTTTCTAATTCCTGTAGCAACATAAATTCATTTTTGCGTTTTTCACGATGCGCTACATCTGCTAATCGTACAAAAAAGCGCGTTTCTCCCACAGTTACGAGATACTTAGTATCAGGAGAATAGCCTTTGAGGACTTTGGTTATTTGCGTAAAACCATCTAAGCTTGGCAATTGCTGAAATATATCTACTATACGCACATGTCATCCCCTCACTTTCAATATTTTAGAAGATACAAAATACTATAGGAAGCAATCTTTGTCAATGTCTTGGATAGTAGGAAGGGGTAAAAAAATCATATATAAAAAATAGTAAAAGAGCACAATTAACTAGAAATCACTGGTATGGGAGCATTTATTAACTATAAGTGAATGTCTTTGTATCATTCACACTCAGAAAGAGAGGTGAAATGATAGCAATAGTCGTATGCAAGAAAAGAACCTGTTAAGCCCCGTAAGGAATACCTCTGATTAATTATCGTTTTTCCCTGAACATCACAAATAGTAGAAATGGATAACATAGCTGTCATTCACGAAAAAATGATAGGAAAGGGTGGTGTAGTATGAGTTATGTTATTGAAAAACAGATCATGTCAGGGTTACCGAATCAAGCGCTCACGGCTATAAAATATGTGGTGGCGCATGAATCAGGTAATAGCAGCAATACTGGTCCAAACGCATTGGAAAACGAGATTGCCTATATGAATAGAAATAAAGCGAATGCTTTTGTATCCCACTGGGTAGGCGGTGGTGGACGAATCGTACAAGTAGCCCCCGTGAATCGTGTGCAATATGGCTGTGGTCCAAAAGGAAATCCATATAGCTATGCCCAGGTGGAGCTGGCACGGACAGCTAATAAGGAACAGTTTAAAAAGGATTATGCAGCGTATATTTGGCTGTTACGTAAGCTTGCCATAGAGGCAGGAGTCCCAACTGTTTTAGATGGCAATGGTAACGGCATTAAGTCACATCGATGGATTACGGAAAATCTAGGAGGTACCACACACAAAGATCCTTTTGCCTATTTAAAAAGTATGGGGATTTCAGAAGCACAGTTCCAGCTAGATATTAAAAATGGACTTGAGGAGGGATTAACAGTGTCACAATATAATGAGCTGAAACAAGAAATTGCGATGTTAAAAAGCTTATTAGCTGAAAAAGCTAGCCTACAAGCAAGCAGGGAAGTAGGAGCATCTCATAAAGAGGCATGGGAATGGGCCGTTAACGAAGGAATTATCCGAGGCGATGGCAGTCAGAACATGAATCCAGCAGGCGCTCTCACGAGGGAACAAATGGCGACAATGCTTAAACGTTATTACGATAAATTTATAGCGAATTAACTGGGGAGGATAGAGCTTGCATGCAAAAGCGAGCTTTATCCTTTTTCATTAAATAAAGGTTTTTTCAAAGTTTTGTCGAATGTAGTAGAAGAGAGGAGGGGTTTTGATGTTAACGAAAATAAAAAAAGTGAAATTCGAGCAAGAAAGAAAAAAACCATTGTACAAGGTGATAATGGAATGTCCAGAGGGGAAACAATTATATGTGAAGTTTGATTATACTTATAAAACGGAAAATTTCTGGCCTTTAGAAGTGAATTATAATAAAAAGAACTATGGTGCGAAACTAGCATGGTATACAAATGAAGTCGAGAATATGACAGTGGCATCATTTTTAGAAACCATTGCTGGGAAAATTAATAAGAAGTACGACTTTGACTTTAAGCAACAATAAAAAACAGCATCCTGAGGAATGCTGCTGTAAAGCCTATCCATTAATTGGTCGAGATATAAACAATCAATGCTGCCTCATCAAATGTTACATTTGCACCAAGTGCTTGACTAACAAATCTTAGAGGGACCATCGTTGTTCCTTGATAAATTTCAGCTGGATGGCTGAGGGCGATAGTGGATGTAGTACCATTTGCATCAACATAAGCCATTTTATTCCCCACACCAAGCACAATTTTTTTACTGCCCTTTGTTGCCGTTACTTTTTTCGTTGCACTTTCATAAGCAACTGTTGCTCCAAGTGATTCAAAAATGGCCTTCATCGGCACTAATGTTGTGCCATTTTTCATATAAGCGCCAGGCGTGTAATGTTGCTTTACATTATTTAAATAGACAGCAACTTTTGTCAACACTGGGGCTGTAGTTGCTTTTGGTGTCGGTGTAGATTGGCTTTGACCACCTGAGGAGGACCCTCCATTATGATAATGGTAGCCTGAACATAGCCCTTTCGCTTTGGACTTGTCCGAGCAATTATGCCCACCATTGCCATCTAAACGCCCAGGATGCGCTTCCGCAATAGAGGCTGTAGCGAGAAATAATGTAAACATCGCCATTAATAAAACCAATTTCTTCATAAATACCCTCCTATTATTGAAATATGTAATTATTATACTGTTAAAAAGTAAATTTTGATATGTTTTTATAGTAAAATAGTTGTAAAAGTTGGAGGGAACTAGAGCAGTAGGCATGTGGCGTATAAAATGAAGCCCTTTTACGAAGAATTTTCGAAACAGCGGAAGTAGTAGGACATGTATAGGCGATAAATTGGCACTAACAATTAAAAGTTGTTAGTGCCAATTTATTTTGCTTCAGCGGGTGTTGAAACCCATGTCTTATGGCAAACCAATATCCTGTGCCTCTGACGGATGGCACTGGTTTTCGAGCAACTCGAAAAAATGTAGATGCAGCGTAAGCGATTATGCCGAATCGTAATGCCAGTTATGTCTTCCTTGTCAGTAAACATGATGATAGATGCTGCAATGCCAGTGCAAGAAAGAGAACAATCGTGAATGCACAATATTTGATAGTTCTCAAAGCCTTTACAGACGATGCCGAGAACGCTTTATGCTGGTCGGTGTTGATTAAGAGACGATATAACGTAATGTAAGTAGGGAACACATAGAGCAGACACATAGATTAAAAAAGATAGGACAAATAAGCAGATTTGGGATGTGCTACTGCGTCTCGATTAGCCATGTCAAGTAACCAACATAGCCCTAAAGCTAAAGCAGAAATACCTAGCAGAATAGTGACAATTTTCAAGAAAATGGTTGCCCTTTGTTTCTGTTTCATTCAAAGCACCTCATTGGTTACCTTGATTTTAAAATTCATTGTTTTCTATCTAAAAAAGACATCCATCCTTGTGGGAGGGATGTCTTATTAGACACGGTGTTTAACATCTTACATATTTTCGTTTAAAACCAAGTCTGCCTCGCTCTACTTCCTTTTGAATCGTTTCATAAGCATTTAGCGTAGTGTTTTTTTTGTTGTCTCTTTTCATTTCCACTGGACCAATTGCCTGTGCCGTTTCAATGGCTTGCTCATGAAGTGGTACATAGGAAATGGCCACTGTGTATAGAAAATTATTCATCGCAGATTTCGTGCGTGCTGGTGCATCATGAATTGTATTTTTTACCACTTCCAGCATGTTGGCTAATTTGCTTATAGAAAATTCGCTATCCTTGCGATTTCCTAAAAGCCAGCAATAGCAGCTCCAGCCCGCTGACATTCTTAGCTCCTCACCGCTGGCAATCCATGCATCCGCAACCTCCTGTGCAATAGGGGCTTCCGCTAACGTGACCGCTACAACATAATCAGAAAGCATATAAAAATAAGCGGCATCCATCCAACGATCAAAATCTTCCACAGTCATTGCTTTGGGATCAGCAATAACGCCTGCAAAATACATCGCATCATAGTTACCTGTAGCATAAAGTTCTTCTGCTAGAGCTTGATTGATTTTGATTTTCTTCGCAATAGGCTTCATAGCTCCTGTTGCCACACCAAACAGTGGCTCCTGTGCACCATTTGACAGATACATTTTTTTCGTCCGTTCCTTGCCTAGAGCCTCTAGCTCCTGCATCACCATTTCTGCATTCATCCAGTAGCACTTCCTTTACCTTTAATAGACACAAGCCCATTATCCTATAACAAACACTCATTTGTCATGGAGGATACAGATAAAATCGCCTAATAATAATGATTTTATGTTAGATGAATGCCTTTTGGGAGATTTAGCTTGGTTGAAGAGGTTAGAGCCTATTCCATATAAACATAAATTGGGCTGCATCGGATTCCAGCGCAATTCGATGATCGTCCGTCGACTGATCTTCAGTCAGCAAGCGACCTTTTTGCACGTTTAAAATGGCATGTTTAATAGTGTCAGGGTGTTCTATTTCGTAGTGAGAGTTTTTCAGGAGGGTTAAGGCAGATTGGCATTTATATTTATCAATGCGCTCATTTTTACCTTTGAAATACAGCTTAATCAAGTAGGGGATATCGTCGATGATTAAACCAAGTTCAGGATTGGAACGCACCGTTAATGCATCACTATACCAATTAGCCTTACCTGGTTCAAACCACTGAACATTTTTATTTTTTAAAAATTTTAAATAGGCTTTTACGACATCCTGATAATTTTTCTGACGTGCAGGGAGGGCATTATCGATCATATCGAGTAAATAATTGTCAGGCAAACCCTGTTCATGGTATTTTTTTAAACCATCGCGTAATGCCTTCCAATAATCTTTAATTGGATGATAATCTCCCTGATATTTAATATCTTTCACAAACTTCGTCTTGGCTGTACTTCCCTTCATCGTGAAGTCTGTAAATTGGGTTAAGCCAATGGATGGCTTTGTGATAATCGTCATCATTCCATCGCCCTTCTTTCCTTATCAATGACATGTTATAGATTATATTGGAAAGGGGGACTGTATATGATTTTCTGGCGTGTTAAAAGTTATCAATGAAAAGAATCCTACTAGGCATCGCTTTCTCGTACAATTGACAACTTTACAATGAAAAAACAACATTCTATAAAAGAAATGTACCGCCAAGAACACCTTCTATCGATGCTCATTGAAGAACATGAAAGGAATAGTCAATTTGAGCAAACCGTATGGATTCTTAATTGTGCACATCATTTCGTTTCTGACAAGGACTTTGACTATACCAAGCAGCATAGCCTTGCGACCTACCATAAATTATATGAGCAACTGTATGACCATCTTTTGAACCAGCAGACAGTGAAATTAGTTTAGCTAGAAATAATCATTTCATACTGTACTGGGAATAGATCAAACCAAATAGGGCAATGTAAGACTACTTGGAGGTGATCATTTTGTCGAAGGGCAAGCAATATAAACGTCAGTCAGAGTTGGCAGAATTAGCGACAGATTTAAGTCCAGATGATTTAGATGTGCGTGAAGAAAATGCTTTAACACAAGAGCAAAAGAAAAATTCGAACGAAGGTACTCGCTCGAAAAAATCTGCAACACGTAAATCGCAATCATAATACTGACACCACAATCATCGTGATTGTGGTGTTATTTTATCTTTCATTTCACGTCCACTAGACCAATGCCACCTTTCTACAAAACACATTAGCAATAAAAGAAATCCAGAAACAATCCATAGTATACTGTAAACAATAACAATAAATGGTATAATATATAAAATGGTTGAGAGGAGTTGATATAAATGACTTTATTTATCTTGTTTATTGGGATCATCGTTGTCGTCGGTATAGTCAGTATGCTCAATCAACCGTACAATAAATCGAGCGAGCAATCACACCATAGTCACCCAACAAACGATTTTCTAACAAATGATGCACAGATTTCCTCACAGGAAAGCCATCATTGTGCTGATTATAGCGCATCCACTAGCGATTCCTCATGCGGCTCATCAGGGGAATGAAGGAATGGTTTAGGTAATTTGCTATATTTCCTTGTAATTCCGCTCAAAGACAAAATCACAAGGATACGCAGCCAAAAGCGTGTTATAAAATAACCGAATTGTCAGGAAGCGTCTCAAAATCGGAGCATAAGCATCCACCACGAAAAAGCTGGAAACCGGTAGTAGACTGGTCTCCAGCTTTATTCATATGTAAGGTTATCTTAAATGTCTTGTTTCTGCATCAATCATCTAGTTAGCCAAATTGACACTCGGAGCGATAGTACTAAAGGAGTGCTTGATGTTTACACAGGACGCGGTATGAATGATAGAGGAGCCAGTAAATAATCAATATTCGGGACATTTGTTTCTACAATCTCTATTAATTGTGCAGAATCATCGGTGAATGCTGATGAATATAGCTATCAATGGCTGTGTCTCGACTGATAAAATGACGATTCATTTGGGTCGAACAAAGGGACACCACAATGAGAAGCATCACCCTATCATAAGAACAAACAAATGGCGAAGATGGGGCAATATGGCGTAAGATAGAGTAATAGATAGAGAATTTTGGAGGGACTCAATATGATACGATTCGAAAATGATTATGCAGAAGGCGCACATCCACAGATTTTGCAACGATTAGTGACGACAAATGAGGAGCAAACACCTGGCTATGGTATGGATGAGCATTCGGAAACAGCCAGAGCTTATATTAAAAAAGCGATTGCAGCAGAACAAGCAGATATTCACTTTTTAGTCGGTGGTACGCAAACGAATACAATTGTTATCTCGTCTATTTTGCGTCCTCATCAGGGAGTCATTGCCGCGCATACGGGACATATTGCGGTGCATGAAACAGGTGCAATTGAAGCCACAGGTCATAAAGTGCTGACATTGCCGAGCGAGGATGGCAAAATAACGGCGGCACAGGTGAAAGCATGCTATGAGGCTCATTGGCAGGATAGTACGCATGAGCATATGGTGCAGCCGGGCTTAGTGTACATATCTCATCCTACAGAAAATGGCACGACGTATAGCAAGGCGGAATTAACGGCTTTAAGTGAGGTTTGTCGAGAATGTGGCTTACCGCTATTTTTAGATGGGGCGCGACTAGGATACGGGCTTGTAGCGCAAGATAGCGATTTATCCTTAGCAGAGATTGCGAAGCTTTGTGATGTTTTTTATATTGGTGGCACGAAAATGGGCGCATTATTTGGCGAAGCGGTCGTAATAGTGAATCCTGCGTATCAAAGGGATTTTCGCTACATGATGAAGCAAAGAGGAGGGCTGCTTGCTAAGGGACGTTTATTAGGCATTCAGTTTGAAACCCTATTTGAAGAAGACCTTTATATGGCTATTTCTCATCATGCTGTAGACATGGCGATGCTAATTCGACAGGCGTTTATCAACAAAGGCTTTGCATTGCGCTATGATTCGAAAACCAATCAGCAGTTTCCGATTTTACCAAACGACATACTGACGGCTTTGGCTGAGAAATATTCCTTCTCTACTTGGGAAACCTTTAATGACAACCATACCGTTGTGCGCTTTTGCACAAGCTGGGCCACAAAAAAGGAACAAGTGGATCGCTTGATAGAGGACATTCACCAATTAGCCTAATCATTGAACTGCACCTGGAATAAAAGGGTGCAGTTTTTTCCTATTATTCCCTAGAGGTTGCTATACTAGAGGATGAAAGGAAAGGTGGAATGGCATGACGAAATATATAGCGTTTTTAAGAGGCATTAATGTAGGTGGACACAATAAATTGAAAATGGCTGAATTAAGAGAAGCGCTTATACCGCTGGGATTACAAAACATTCGGACATATATTCAAAGCGGCAATATCCTGTTTGAATCAAGTGAGTCTGAGGTATACCTACAACAGCAAATACAAGCAACCATTCAAACAGTTTTCCATATCACAAGTATCGTGATAATCAGAACAGCCGAAGAACTGCAATCAATCGTCCATAATTGTCCGTTTTCAGAGCAAGATATGGCTGAGGCAAGTACCACAGCTACAGGGGAAAGTCTCCATGTCGCCATGCTACCAGTTGCACCCACTGAAGTGAATGGTGCGAAGTTATTAGCCTACGAAAGTGAAAAAGAGCGTTGTCTCATCAAGGGCAGAGACGTTTATCTGTTATTTTACGAGAGCATCCGCAATGCCAAGCTGGGTCAACAGCTACACAAGCTGGAGATACCTGCAACGGTGCGCAATTGGAAAACGATGAACAAGCTTGTGACGATGATTGACCAGTAAGAAGACGGATAATAGAGGTGTAAGATTGAGACGAGACCAAATAAGTTATTTTATCTATCCTTGTGCTTATTTCATTGTGAGAACGATCAATCAATGGAGAAAACAAGAATCGATTACATGGGGAGAAAATGTCATGACGATGATCGGCCTACTGTTCTTCATCTATCTGTTGATTCTCATGTGGAATTGGTCAAATAAGCCCTATCAATGGGAGAAAAAAGATAAAGAAACATAAAACAAGAGAGCCCTTTCATTTTCTTTTAAATGATTGCTCTCTTTTTTTCAACTCGTCAACATATAAAAAAACCTGCAGCGAAGTTAATCGCTACAGTTCAGAATTGGTTGATACCCTTTGAGTATTCTCATGTATTATAGCATAACTCTTTATTTCCTGTATAGAAATGTTTAAGTCTAAATCAATTTATGCAATTACTGCTTCATCATCACTTGAATGTTTTATAAAAATAGGACTCGATGTGCAGTAATCTCCTCCAAGCAATGCGACCAAAGGTGTTATGGTTTGCTGAAGCGATTCAACCGTCAGCTAATCAAGCAATTTTTGTGTAGCAGTAGCTTCACATGTCCAAGAATGTAAAAAATGGTCCATTGTCTGAAACATAAAAATCCTCACCCAAATAGCATAGGATGTTTTTTTGCTATGTGCCCAAAATAAAAGCAATATAAAGTACCGCATAAAGAGGCAAGGCAATTGAAAGCATGATATACATGGTCCATTCACCAATTGTTAGTGTTCCTTGCCATTTCGTTAATTTTAGCTGTCGACGATATACCATACTGGCAATTAATATGACTAACAAAGCGAGATCCTTTAAGTTATCGAAAAAGGTAATCACAGTATCAGCTCCTTTAGGCTTTTGCAATATATGAGCCTACAATTGTCAACATGACTAGCCAAGATAGTGTCCAGATGTCAACATAAAAAGTGCGTCTCTATATAAAATAGAAACGCACGTCCATTTATTCATCTCGAATGACGATAAAAACACCACTCAATATGAACAGGGAGCCTAGCCAAAAGGACAGTCCTATCGTCTCTCCTAATAAGAGCCAGCCTAAAAATGTGCCGACAATGGGCTGGAAGAAGAAAAATAAGCCGCCACTTGACGCATTCATTAATTGAAGCCCTTTATTCCACAATAAAAAGCCACCCGCTGTAGAAACAATGCCTAAGTAAAGCAAGCCCCCTGAAATCGTTGGCTGCAAAATAGTTGTTAGCGCCAAATCCTTTAATCTTGGTAGGATAAAAGGTGTCAACAAAATCACAGCTACTATAGATGAGTAGGTTGTCACGACAATTTGTGAGTAATGGCTAGGCACTTTTTTTACTAATGCCGACATGAATGCCCACGTTAAAGCAGCGACTAGTAAGTAGAATCCACCTAATTGCTGTGTAATATCGATTTGGCCGTTGCCCACAATGATCCCAACGCCAATGGTCGCGAGGACGATGGACAAGCATTTTTTAATCGTAATGTTTTCCTGCAAAATGAAACGAGCGAAGACAACCATAAAAGCAGGGGTTGTAGCAGTAATCATCGCCCCCATTTGAGCAGTGGAGAGCATTGTCCCCATTTCTTGCGTGACAATCGAAATCGTATTCCCGATGAGACCAACAAGAAAAATAATCAACCAATCTTTTTTAGCGATTGTCCAAGATGGCTTCATCACGATGCCGATAATACCGAGTGCAATCACCGCAATCAAATAACGAATCCAAACAAGCTCCAATGGTGGCACAACCTCCACCACTACTTTAACTACTACATACATGGCGCCCCAAATACTCGCAGCAAGCGATAAAAAGATGGCGCCGATACCTTTATTTCTCATGTTTTTTCCTCCGTTTTCATAGATACCTATGCCCTTAACGGAGAAAAAGCGCTTCTACCGTTAAGGAAGAAGGATTGCTGGTACATCCTGTTCAAATAATGGAGCAAACATCATATTTATTACACCATCCTCTTGTCATTTTTTATAAGTATAAGGAAACCGTCATTATTTTCATAGTGGCGATTATGATTATTAAAAAAAGTAACGCATAATTCAAGCCATTCTAGACAACTTTACAACACTACAAAAAAAGCCAATCATTCCACCAATCAAGAACATATAGGCAACTAGCATGGACATCGCTACTAAGTTATTTGTAAAGATTCTGTAGGCTCCTAATGTCCATAATGCCAAAGCACTAACCGAGCTAAGTATTACTTTATTCTTATCAGTCAAAAAATCACCTCCATTGTCTTTACTTGCTTCCTATTTTTCCATTTTACGAATATAAGCGATATGATGGCCCACCATTCAGCCTGCACTGGATAGCCATTGACAATTGACAGTAGCTGCTCCTCCTGCCAGTGGAGTAATATGTTTAACATAATGCCAAGAGAGTGTCCTCATCTCTAACTAGAAAAGTATCCGCATTACCATTGATGGGTACACTGGCATGAACTTGATTTTCCTTATACCTTTCATTCCAATAAATGAGATGTTGGACAATTTCAGCAATGCTATGGCTAGTAGCATCTGGCTTCCAAAATGCCTCTTTTTCAGATAGTCCATCCACTGCTTCAGAGAATGAGAGATACCACCTACGATCATTGGTATTCGCTAGTAATTGATCTAACAAGATGGTCTTAGCTTCCATCATCTCCTTTATATTCCCTTTTATTGAATAGTATAGCATGTTGGTCATATGCTTATAGATTGTTTTCAGAAAAGTAGAACAGCAATCTGTCATGTTATACTGATGGAAGGTTTCTTCCCGTAGAGGAAGACGGATCATCAATTAGGAGGAGTAAGCAGTGAGTATGACGAGGGAACAGCTAGAAAACCATCAAATTTGGATTTATGTTTTTTCTTTAATGATCGGTGGGCTATTAGGTTTCACAAATGAAGAATTCGGAGCTGCTTTAGACTGGATGATCTCACCATTAATAGCGATTTTAATGTACGGCATGTTTGCTCAAATTCCATTTTTAAAGCTACGTGAAGCTATTGCAAATCTTAAATTTATGGGTGCTTTATTAGTTGGGAATTTCATTGCAGTCCCAATGATTGTTTGGATCTTAACAGCATTGTTTCCGCAATCAGCCCCTGTTTTATTAGGCGTTTGTTTGGTTTTATTGACACCTTGTATTGATTATGTCATCGTCTTTACGCAATTAGGGAAGGGCAATGAGAAATTAATGTTAGCTGCCACGCCAATATTGTTTGTCGTACAAATGATGTTGCTTCCTTTGTATCTATGGTTATTTATAGGGGAAGAGATGGTAGGAATCGTTCAAGTAGAACCCTTTTTAGAAGCATTTCTATTATTAATCGTGCTACCGTTGATTATTGCCGTTATCACACAGTTGTGGGCTAAAAAGAACGAACGAGGTGAAAAAGTTTTAGAGAGTACAGCATGGTTGCCAGTACCGTTTATGGCACTTGTATTAATTGTGGTCGTTGCGTCCCAAATTGGCAAGGTCTACAGTGATTTCGATGTCATTGTACGTGTCATGCCCATCTATATTTTATTTTTAATTATTATGCCCGTGGTTTCCCGATTGATCGGATTGACATTCAAATTGGATACAGGAGCAGGGAGAGCACTTATCTTTAGTATGGGAACAAGGAACTCTCTTGTTGTTCTTCCTTTAGCACTAGCTTTACCAGCATCATGGGCAACTATCGCCGCAGCAGTAATCGTGACACAAACGATGGTGGAGTTAGTTGGAGAATTAATCTATATGAAGGCAGTGCCTCATTTGATATGGAGAAACAGAGAATAGTAGGCAGTAAAACACCGTCTATACAACGGTGACTCTCTAGAAATGGTAAGGATAAAAAAGGTTTATCAATCAGTAGGGTGGAAGAAACATAATGAACAATTCTTCAAATAAAGTATTTAATGAAGTACATATCAAGTTTTCGCTGTAGTAGAAGGAAAAACAGTGGGCTTTGCCAGATGGAGTATTGAATGCCGCAATTTGTACATGATGCTTACCAAAGAGATGGTCGCCTAATTAGCGAGATACACTTTATCGATCTTTTTATCAATTTCCTAATAAAAAAAGCTGTAGTGTTGTGACACGCTACAGCTTGGGGTTTTGCAACTTTAATGGAAGCTACTTCTCCACAATCCTCACAAAAGCGAAAAATAAATGGGGATCCTGCCGAATAGGGTCCAATAGGTTTAACTAGCATCACCAACTTGACCGGTTGTAAAAGAATCACCACCGCAAGCCTTACAAACCAATTTGTCGTTTTCCATAAAAAAGAACAGCTGAAAAATTACTTGACAGCTTTAAAAAGAGCTTTTCCCTTGTTGTATAGAAATCTTTCCCACCTAGCTAACAACCCATTTCCATTCTTGCCAATTTCTATTGTTAATGCGTGATTTTTATGGAAATCTTTGACCCGTTTATTATGTTCTTTTTGCCATTGATGCAAAGAATTATGTTTCATTTTCTAACCTCCTTTTAGTTACTTAAGTATATGGCTGAGTCGAATAAATTAAAAGTAATCTATATCATTTCTTCCTAGGTGTTATCCTCTATGGATTATCAATAAAGCATCATGTTAAATCAATTTCTAAAAGTTATTGAGAAACGATCATGACAATCATTCAACTTGGATTCAAAGTAGATGCATTTTTTCAACGAAAGGGCACATTTCTGGAGTAGAAAATCTATGAACACTTTATTTATAAAGCTTTACTGTTCCTTCCAAAAAAGTTTACATATTTCGCAATAAAACTCTTTGGCTTTATAATCTTCACTTTATGACCAAATCCGGCTAAAAATTGATAGGCATATTGATTTTCAGGCAATTCAATTGTTGCAAGGTAACTTCTTGCAGTTTCTTTTATAACAGCATTCTAAAAGTGCAGGATAGAACTAAAGAAGTAGTGGATAGAACGCTCAAAGTGGAGGATAGCCCTCAAATAGAAGGAAAGACTTCTAAAAGTGCAGGATAGAACTGAAAAAGTAGCGGATAGAACGCTCAAAGTGAGGAATAGCCCTCAAATAGAAGGAAAGACTTCTAAAAGTGCAGGATAAAACTAAAAAAGTAGCGGATAGAACGTTCAAAGTGAAGGATAACCTCAAATAGAAGGAAAGATTTCTAAAAGTGCAGGATAAAACTAAAGAAGTAGCGGATAGAACGCTCAAAGTGGAGGATAGCCCTCAAATAGGAGGAAAGAATTCTAAAAGTGCAGGATAGAACTAAAAAAATAGCGGATAAAACGTTCAAAGTGGAGGATAGCCCTAAATAGAAGGATAGAATTCCGAAAGTGCAGGATAGAATTAAAAAAGTAGCGGATAGAACTGAAAAAGTAGCGGATAGAACGCTCAAAGTGAGGATAGCCCTCAAATAGAAGGAAAGACTTCTAAAAGTGCAGGATAAAACTAAAAAAGTAACGGATAGAACGCTCAAAGTGGGGGATAGCCCCGCAAATTAGGCGGATAGCCTGTAAAGGGAAGGAAAGAATGCTAAAAGACGATAAAATAGAAGCTTTACAAATTGCAAAAATGAGCGCTATCCATAAAAAAGGATAAGCGCTTTATTTTTTTCTTAAACTTTTAAGCCCTCAAACTAGTATTTAACCTTCAAGCCTAGTAATGAAGCAAAACCTATCGCTTGTTCAGAAGATACTTCACAGCCATTTAAACTTTCAGGCGTTACTTGCAGTCTTTTAAATTTACATGTACTGATGTCTATCCCTTTTAAGGAAGTTTGAGAAAAATCAACATCATTTAAATCACTTTCATGAAACGCTACTTTATTTAGTAAACAATCATAATAATTTGCACCCTGTAGGGAGGTGTTATCAAATAATACTTGTTTGAAACGCACTTCAGGGAAATTGCATAAGTTTGCAATACAATTTTCAAATGAAACATTGCCAAGATTAGCTTCAGTAAAATTCAGCCCTAATAATTTACAGTTTTTAAAAGCCACTCTATGAATGATGCCTTCACTTAAGTTTGAGTTAGACAAATCACAGTTTTCAAAAATGACATCCGTTAGATCAATTTTTTTAAAGGTACAATTGATGAATGTGACATTTTTAAACATAACTTTAGATACAATGAATCGTTCAACTTCTTCGTGATCAATGACCGTATCAGCAATCATGCCATTTGTTAAATACGGTTCTTCATCATAAAAAATATCCTGAAAATTTGCCTTTTTGAGATTAGTAGGTATTTTTGGTGATGTAATTTGGAAATGGAATGACATATCAGCACACCCTTCAAATGTAAAATAAAAAGATTTTCCTATTTAGTATAAATGTAAATCTAAAATAAAAACACCGTCTATACAACGGAGCTTTTTGTCACCAACTTACTAAAAACAGAAGCTAGCACCTGTTGAAAGAGCATACCGAACACAACAGGCATAGCGACTTTACCTGGAAAGTATGTTGTGGCAACAATGACCCCGACAGCTATATTTCTCATACCGCCCGTAAAGACAAAGGTCGCCATTTGAGGAGCGTCTTTTAAAAGCGTCCGACCAATTAGATAAGCAAAAGCATAGCCTGACACAGCAAGCAAGAACACTAAAAGTATGACGAAAAATAGTTGTAAGTTTATATTTTTTAAATAGGGTGAGATTGCACTACTGTTAATCATGATGACCGCAAATAAACATAGCTTTGAAAAAGGAGCCAGCTTCTTGCCATACTTTTTAGGTATTTCGCCCTTGGAAAGCTCATTCACCAATATGCCTAAAATCGTAGGTAACACAATCATCAGCAATAAATT
Organism: Lysinibacillus fusiformis; assembly: GCF_002845985.1. Classification (GTDB taxonomy): domain Bacteria; phylum Bacillota; class Bacilli; order Bacillales_A; family Planococcaceae; genus Lysinibacillus; species Lysinibacillus fusiformis_D. The sequence continues at coordinate 76,164 of NZ_PDFK01000003.1, forward strand.
CACAATCAGTGAGGCTACATCCAATTCAATTTTTTCACCCGACACGATATAGAGTATGAAGGGAAGAATGAATGGAGCGAGTAACGTATCAATTAAAATAATCGATAAGCCTAACGGTAAATTGCCTCTACAAATATTAATCCAAATCACACTGGTTACACCTGTTGGGAGGGCGACAGCTAAGACAAAGCCAACCGTCAACAAATGGTCATCGAAAATAACGGTGGATAAAAAATAAGCCCATAAAGGCATCAAGAGATGAAGAAAAATGATGGAGAATAAAATGAGTGCAGGATGTTTGGTAAAAATCTTTACATCTTTAAATTTCATGGATAAGCTTCCTGAGAATGTCATGAATGCAAATAGCCATGACACAAGGAATAATAAATGATGTCCAACACTTTCTAAGAACACACCTACAATTAAACTTAATGGTGTCAGGAGCGCTATGTATTTTTGGAGAAATCTATTTAATTTTTCTAACATACAAAGACCTTCTTTTTTTTATCTGATTTTATCACATTATTATAATAGTAATCATGGAATAGTAGGAGTATTTGTAGCAAAAAAGCAGAAGGAATACTGCTGCCTGATGACTAACGTTTACGGGGCAGTTCACTTTGCCTTTTCATGGTCTTTTTGACATCAAAATGTTGATAAAGTGTTGAAAATTTGTTTGCCATATCCTTGCCCTGTAACATGAGGATCTAAAAAACATTTTCAGGCGCTTGCCATGAAAAGCTGAAAAGCCAATAAAAGAAGTATTGTGAAACTACAGTTGGATATCAAGATGGGAGAATACGAAGGGATTTTTTTTATCTCTTGTAAATCTTCTAAATTTGATAAAATCATGTGTCGCTCTTTTCATTGCTCCTTTGTTTTTTTATCACACTCCTTCCCTTGTTTTATTTTATAATCTTCATGATATAGCTCCACGACATATAAACTAGCATAGGTGTCACTCATTTCCATTCCCTAGCCAACATCTCATCATGAATGAAGTTGAGGGACATCATTTTTTCCATGATCATCTTAATGCTATCTAAGTATAGCAAAAATACTTCAATCTATGATACTTTAGTGGTAAATCACACATTTGAAGAAATAGTTTCCAATATTGATAAATAAATGTATAATACAAAATGTCAAAGGGATATGTAATAAATAGAAGGAGCTGATGTATACTTGCATTCACTTTATACATCAAGCTTAACTGGTAAGAAAGTTAGCAAGACAAAAAGCTTTATCATACATAATTTAGTCATCGTTGCCGTTATTGGCGGTCTACTTGCCATTACGATCGTTGGGTTCATAAATGCCAAAGCACTCAAACTAGAGAAGCATTACATCAGACTACTGATAGTAATCAGTATAATTCTCAATACAGCTACTATCATCTGCTATGCTTGCCTTCCTTTGTCCGCAGAAATGGATGTACTTATCAATCGATTACTTGCTGGGGTAAGTTATTTTATCTTTTTCATTATTCTAAAAAGGCCTTATAAAGAACATTTAGTATTTGTGGGGGGAACACAATCCTTGTACTGGTCAGGGATTATCTATTGTTTACTTTCCATCTTTATAGATGGTTTTCTTAGAGAAGGTGTCCTAGCTTATGAAGGAAGGAATTCATGTGCATGAACAGTGAAAAAGAAAATATACCTATGGCTCTTATTGAACATTATTTTGCGATTGGAAAGTACACAAATGTTATTCCCTTAGTGAAGCAGAGAATGGCTGAAGATATGGAAAATAAGGAATTATGGTATAAACTAGCTGTCAGTCATTATGCCATAGGTCAATATGAAGAGGCGTTAGAGCCATTTCATAGAGCATTTCAGTTTGGATATGATAAGGGCGTCATTTACTATTTTTTAGGCCGTATCTATATGGCAACGGAACAGTGGCAAAAAGCAGAAGAATCTTTTTTGGAAGCAGTACATAATAATCCAAATGATGCGGATGTTTATTCAGCGTATGCTATTTTGATGAAAATGACGGGTCATAGAAAAAAAGGCAGTTTATTATTAGAAAAAGCTCTAGCATTAGATCCTAACAGCACAGTCGTTTTACAGCTCTATTCACTTACCGAAATGACTGCAAAAAAGGAAAAGCACAATAATGCACTAGCACTTTATATGAATTCGACAGATAGTGAGTTCGCAAAGTTAATTCATCTTGGCTGGAGTGCTGACTTTCATAATCGATTTAAGGAAGCTAGAGAATATTATCGCCAAGCCTTTGTAATAAAACCTGAGGATAAAAGAATTTTATCGAACTTAGAGGAATTGGAAATTAACACGCACCCACTTTTGCTTCCCAATCGTATAGTAGAGCGATTAGGCGGCATTGGCTTTGTATTAATGATATGGATTATACTATGTATCCTTCTTGACAAGCTTATTTCCAATGATAACTTTGTCAATCACCTACTTCGCTTTTCTATTTTTTTCACACTTTATTATTTTATATCTATTCCCATTGTAAAAGGCTTAAGAAAATGGAAGAGCCTTAAATAAGGAAGGAAAAAATTGAAAAGGAGACAACTAAGGAATAATGGAACATATTTATCAACCTAGTATACTAAACGAAAATGAGGAACGAACACGAAGTTATGTTGTAAACAATTTATTTTTCGTCGCTTTTTTTGGTGGAATTTTTGCCATTGTAGTATTAGGTATGCAAAATGCTAAGTGGTTAAAGCTTGAAAAAAAATATATCCGTATATTAACGATTCTTAGTGGTTTACTAATTATAGGAAAACTAATCATGGTTTATGCCATTGGACAAGGAATCCTAGCGATTGATGAAAACCACATTAAGATTTTTGGACGAATTATTGCAGTGGCGGGCTATTTTATTTTTTTCGCCTTTTTAAATAAGCCCTATAAAGATCATCTAGCTGTTGGTGGACAAACTGAGTCCTTATGGAAGCCTGGCTTTCTAGCATGTATGATTGCTGGGTTTATAGAATACCTCGCTATGGCATTCTTATTAGCACTTTAAAAAGGAGCTTTATTACAGAATGGTTAACTATGAAGATACTGAAGTAAATGAAAATTATGAAGAGTCATCATTTGAAGTAATAGAATATTATTTTAAAATAGAGAAGTATGCACAAACCATTGAACTTGTCCAGGAGAAGTTGGATGAACATATTGAAAACAGTCGATTATGGTATATACTGGGTTTAAGTCATTTGGCTATGAAAGAATATGATCAATCTGAAGAGCAATTGAAGGAAGCCCTGCGTTTAGGGTATAGTGAAGAATCTGTTTACTTTGGTCTTGGACATGTTTATTTGGAAACAAAGCGTTGGAAAAAGGCTGAGGAAGCTTTTCTCGAATCATTACGATTTAATCCAAACAATGAAGGAGTCCTGGCTGATTATGCGATTCTAATGAAAATAATGGGTCATCGAATAAAAGCAAGACGATTAATTAATAAAGCACGAGAACTAGCTCCTGAAGATGGTTATGTAGTACGTAAACATTTTATTATAGAGGGGGTGACTAGCCCTAAAAAACAGCAAGTCCTCGCATTGGAACAATATATGAACTCAAATGATAGTGAATTAAATAAACTAGTAATTTTAGGTAATCACGCATTCCTTCATATTAAAGAAAAGGAAGCACAAGAATACTTTAGACAGGCCTTTTTGCTTAATCCTGAGAATAAAAGTACATTATCTTTTTTAGAGTTTTTTGAATTAGGGGGTTTTGAATTGGGACACCCACTCTTAGCACCTAATCGCCTCATTGAACGTGTGGGCGGCCTTGCTGTTGCCTGGCTGATTGGAATTGTCATTTACTTTTCATTAATAGTTCTAGAATTTAATAGCGCAGCAATTCTATTTATACAATGCTTCTTTGTATTCGTACTATATACATGGATTTCACTTCCTCTTGTAAAATTAATAAAAATATGGAGAAACAAAAATGGATAAAATAAAATGGTTACAACAAATGGTAGAGCAAAATCCTAATGATCCACAAGGGTATTTATGGCTTGGCAAAGAACTAGCTGATCATCAGCGTTGGCTTGAAGCGGTTCAATCTTATTCATTGGGTCTTTCTTTTTGCTCAGACGATGAGCTACGAAATGACATCATTCAGGAATTAACAAAGGCTAGTTTACAAATTCAACACTCTCCGAAGGATGCTAGCCCAGCTGGAATTGACGATGAAGACAAGGCTGAATTAGCTATCGTAGATAAGTGTCTAGACACAGTAACAGAGGTGGAACTGGATAATCAAGATAACATTCCTGACATACAGTTAGAAGATAGAAAAGTAAAAAACCTTGAACCGAAGTTTAGGGTGATTGATGGAGATGCACCTAAAAAGGCTATAAAAAAAATCGATGAAACAGTGACCTTTGCGGATGTTGCTGGTCTTGAGGATTTAAAAAAAACGATTAACTTACGTATTATTAGTCCATTTTATAACAAGGGATTGTTTGCAAAGTTCCGTAAAAAAGTCGGGGGTGGCGTTCTTCTTTATGGACCACCTGGCTGTGGGAAAACCTATATCGCTAAAGCGACAGCGGGAGAATGTAAGGCTAATTTTTATCCCGTTCATATTACAGATATTTTAGATCCCTATATAGGTGTAAGTGAACAAAATTTAAAAGCTATATTTGATAAAGCTCGTTTCCAAAAGCCCAGCATTCTGTTTTTTGATGAAGTTGATACAATCGGGATGAGCCGATCTCAAACAACCTCACACGTTCGAGGTATCATTGATACATTTCTTACGGAGATGGAGGGTGTGGATACTAACAATGATGAGGTTTTAGTGATGGCTGCTACCAATACACCTTGGGATGTTGATAGTGCTTTAAAAAGACCTGGTAGATTTGATCGACTCATCTTTGTTGCGCCACCAGATGAAAAAGCCAGAGAGCAAATTTTTAATTTGAAATTAAAGGGAAGGTTCGTTGAAAATGTTGATACAACCGTATTAGCAGCCAAAACGCGATTTTTCTCAGGTGCAGATATAGCAAATGTAGTGGAATTAGCTACTGAAAACGTGCTAGAAGAAATATTACTATCAGGTAATGAAAGGCCGATTACTACCGATGATTTAGTAATGGCACTACAAGAACTTCAGCCTTCTACATTAGATTGGCTGCGTACAGCAAAAAATTATGCCAAATACGCAAATCAATCAGGGTTGTACAATGACGTGGAAAAATATCTCCGAGCCCATGCACGTTATATATAAATGGGCACTTGCTCATTTTTGAGAACATTTCAGTAAACATAAATCCTCTTAATATAAACCTTCTAAACATTCATTGTTTGACAAAATATATGTTTAGAGGGTTTATTTACATATGAAAATATAATTTTCGGTCATAGATCAACCATTAAAGCCATACTTTACAGATGAAATAATTAATTTAATTATTATGAGGAACGTAGGCTTTATTAATATGTCTAAAGTGACGAAAGGCAACAAATATTCATAACTAGCTTTTCGTTTCCTTTAAATCTCGTAATTGTGTAATATATGTAAATAATAACATATTGGTAATGGGCATGGTGAAGAGTTTACTGGCAAAAACAAGCAGAGAGGAACTTATCTATTAATAAAGATTGCTCAGTTGCTGCTATTTGATAGTAAACCAAAAGGAGTTGTGTTAAAGGTTTAATTTAAATCAACGTAGAGTTTCGTTGTATGAAAGAAATCGGGGTGGAGTTGTGAGCGAGATAGATAAAAGAAATAGGCTAAACGAAGAACCATTTACTTATCAAATCACAAAAAAAGGGACTATTGTTATTTATTATAAAGGTAAACAAATTAAAATCGTGAAGGAGAACGAGGCTGAGCATCTTCTAGCAAAAATTCATAAAGTGGAGGGTCAAACAAAGGAAATCCAGTTATTGTTAGCTAAAATTACGGGTAATTTTAAGCGTGGTAACGAAAAATCGGGGAAAAATAAAAGAACATTTTGAATGGGCGGGAATAACTTTTTAATATAAGAGTTATGCAAATCTAGTATGAACATGCTATATCTAGTTTTCCTTTTTAAGGAAGAAGGTATGGGAGTTAATTCGAAGTTAATAAATGCACATAGTTCGACTCGCCATTTGAATCCAATTCCTTGACCTTGCTAATGTAATATTCATAATAAAAACATATTGATAGGATTGATTAATGGGAAGAGGAGAGGCAAATGAGGTTATGGCATGTAGATTTAATCGAGTATCTACCGAAAGGACAGCTACTTTCACAGTGGAGAGAGCTAAATAGCATATTTGCTAAAGAAGATCAGCATATTTTGATTAATTATATCTACGATTACCCTAAAGACGATTTGTATGTGTATACCGAAAAAGTCATGGAGGAAATGAAGAAGCGCGGTTATCAAATTAGAACATATGAAAAAATGAATCGTTACTTTGATGGCTTGGGACCAGTAAAGGATAGGAAACCGTTTCAACAGCATCATGATAAGGAATATCTTGAAATTTGTTTTTATAATTTAAAAGAGAAATATATTCGTGGTCAGAAGGATTATGCAGAGGAAATGTATCAGCAATTATGCATATACGTAAATGACGTGCTATAACTGGGAGGATCATTCATGTTGAGAGCGATTATTTTTGATGTAGACGGGACGATTTTGGATACTGAGCAAGCGATTTTACAGTCATTGCAAAGAACATTACGGGAAGAAACGCAAAAAGAGTATTCATTTGAGGCACTACGATTTGCTTTAGGTATCCCAGGGAAAGATGCCCTACAGAGGCTCAAGGTCGACAACATAGAGGCTGTTCATCAGAGATGGTCTGCGGCGGTTCTTGATTTTTCACACGAGGTGGCCGTCTTTGAAAATCTAGAGGCGGTCATCCAACAGTTAGCAAGAACATCGCTTCAGATGGGTATTGTGACTTCTAAAACAGCTCAAGAGATAGTGGATGAGTTTAATCCGTTTGGGTTAAGTGATTATTTCCAACATATTGTTAGTGCTAGTGATACGGAAAAGCACAAACCACATCCAGAGCCCCTTTTAAAATGTCTGGACACATTGCAGGTAGCTCCAGAAGAGGCTATCTATATTGGCGACTCTATCTATGATTTCCAATGTGCTAAGCAAGCCGGAGCCAAATTTGCCCTTGCCCTCTGGGGAGCCAAAACCACTACTGGATTTGAGAATGCAGATTACGTGCTACAGGAGCCAAAGGATATTTTGACACTCATTAGCTAAGAAAAAAACACCCGAACTATGACAAAACACTTAAGGTATGGAGTGTTTTGTCATAATTCGGGATTTTCATTGCTTACAATTCTTTTGTCCCCGTTCCTTCGATTGCTTATGTAAAAATTGGAGAAACCTTTCTTGCTCTTGCTTATTCTTCATCATTCGCTTGACCCGAGCATTACTTTGAAGGTATTTTCTGACATGTCGATTCGCAAAAAATAGGCTGCGGTATTGATCATGATGGTAAATGTCGTGAAACCAATCGTAGTGCTGTAGCCTTGCTATATTTTGATCAATTTTTCTTGTATGTAAAGTTGGTTGACCGACATAGGTATTTGATAAGAAATTAATAATAAATTCTAACATAAATCCACATCCCATAATGACGAATAAATTCTATCGTAATGGATGTCGTTGAAGTGTGCAATAGCAAAAAAATAGAAGGGACACTCGATAGAAGTGCCCCTTAGTAACAAATCGGGAGGTGCCATGTCAAACGAATTCGCTTAACACTACTATTTATATGATAAGATTACTTGGTTTTATAGACCATCATCCTGAGTAAGCTAAAATTTACACTTCGTATCGAAGAATGGCTGTTATCCAGTCTTTTACTAATCGTTCCCGCTGTAGCAGTGAGCTATCTAAAGGAAGAGAAAGACTTTGCAACTCTTTGGGGAGCAAGTGTATTTTGTGACGAATCATTTCATTGTCAGGTGATTCTGTATCGATAAATAAAAGATAGCGTCCGATTAAATCTTCCTTGTACATAGATGGAAAATCAAGAGCTTTTAATACACGTGTAGAAAATTCTACACCATTTAGGTTCACTTCAAAATGTCCCCGCACATTAAATTCACAGCGAATATGTGTACCAGGCAATCGATGTAGCGCTTGGACAAAAGCAGCTAATGTGTTTTCACTGATGAAATAGGTTTCAAAATAGTATTGATTCTCTGTATGAAGATTTGAATTAGCATCATATGTATCATATCTTATTTCTAGTGTGTCTTCTGCTGCGTCAGGTTTTTCCGTAGTGAGGTAATGCCGAACAATTTTTTTAATGGTGTGATGATCTAAGTCACATCCATAGCTGAGAATAGTTACTTGTCTACGTTGTGCTTTGGCGAATAACCACATTTCCAAATGTGCATCATCATTTAAATCCCAGCCATAGCGTGGGTTGTAATGGATACATTTACTTTTGCTCATGGAGTCCTCCTTTTTGCCTTGTCTAATAATATCATAAATAATTTTGTCTAATTTTCCTTATTTTTCTTTTTAAAATGAAACTTTTGGATTTTAAGTCTCGTATGAACTGGAAAATACTGTTTTAGGAGGTAAACATGGCACAATCCTTCTATGTACTTTGCTATTAACAGCCTGTACAGCAGAAAACGTTCAACCTAAAGATCAAATACAAGAAAAAAACGATGAAAATATTGTGGTGACAAAGGATGGCAAAATAACTTTTGAGATTAAGAATGATATCAACGTTCCATAAGAAAAAGTAGCTATCTTAAAAGATGAAATCCCTACGGCGTATGATAACATTCAGCAATCCATACATACTTCCTATGTGCCATCTGACAAGATAACTATTTATCTTAAAGAAGACGATCAATCATGGGGCTTAGCATCAAAAATCGAGTTAACTGGCGTTAAAGAAGATATATATCCACTTGTCCATGAAATGACACATTCTTTACTTGGTTATGGCAATAATTTTGGATCTGACCATGGCTATTTTACGCAAGAGGGTTTTGCGAGTTATATGGAGGATCAATATGGAAAAAATAAATTATATTTGAAAAATACATGAAGCATTATATGGATTCAGACAAGTTAATTCCTATTAGTAAGTTAATTGATCCAAATCAAGATGATGCCTATTTTCGCCCAAAACTTTCAAATATAAAAGAGAATCAAATCCTTATGGAGCTGAGCTACACACATGCGGCTTCATTTACAAAATATTTAATTGATACCTACGGACTAGAAAAGTTTGAACAGATCTACAATGAGAAAGATTTAGCAAAAAAAGTAGAGGAAGTTTACGGAAAGAATAGCGGTGAGTTAGAAAAGGAGTGGTTAGCATTTATTCAAAATCAAAAAGGATTTACTCATGAGGAAAAATTTAAGTCGGGAAATTTTTATGATATGAATACAACTCTTATTCAACTTGATCCAAAATATTTTAAGAAGGAATAATTTAAATCATCAAGCATACCCAAGTGCTCTTTATTTTGAGTTCCTGGGTTTTCTTTTGTATGCATGCGGATGAAATTGTCTATGTACTAAATGAACGCCCTGTAAAATGGACAGGACACCAATGATTCTTAATAATATATTTTTGAGCCATACCGTATCGTCAACCGTAATGGCAATCAACATAACCATAATCAATATGATTCCGAGTATGCCTTTAAGCATTCTTAGTATGTTGTTAAACGGTCTACCATGGCAAACCTCTGATACTTGAAATATAAAAGGGTCACTAGGCTGGTAAAGCGACCCTTATATAATGGTTAAAATGACTTTACACGGCTTTAGCAGCGTGTAAAAGGGTGTTCTAGGTGCTAGTTGGGATGATTAATACATGAAAGAAGCGCCAACGATAACTAATAAAATGAATAACACGACGATTAATACGAATGTTGATCCGTAATAGCCGCCACCGCCAGAGTCGCCGCCATAATAGCAGCTGTTGTTAATATTACCTACGTTTCCACTGTATCCCACTGAAAATCCCCCCTTTCTACAACATATAATATGTATCGATGCAGAAAGGGGAAATGGTATTTACCCTATGATTGCTTTTTTTCTTTTGATTCGCCAGAGATTCATATAACAATATAAAACATAAATAGAAAAAAACCCTTTATTTGTTGAGACACCTTTCAGGAAGCATGTTATTTGGATATGTTATGATTAAATTTGTGAAGAGATGTAGCATAGTTAAATGAAACAGGAGGACAGAAGATGGATAACCAATATTTCGCAGGTTGGGGCACATTGGCGTTGATAAATGCTGGGCTTGCACAAGGGAAGAATAGATCGGGGTTAAATTGGTTTTTACTTTCTCTTGTATTAGGTCCATTGGCAACACTCATTTTGTTGTTTGTTGAAAAGAGACAGTAATACAGTAAAAGCACTATTCTTATGCGAAATAGTGCCTTTTTTGAATCCCTCTATTCTGTTTTCAGAGCCAATGCTATTCAATTTTACTAAAGATATTACATTTTTATTTAAAATGGTGTCGAAACTGAGTATGCAATTAGAAAATGTTAAACATAGTATTGACAATCGATTTAAATTTGTAAAGTATGTTAGAATTAGATGCGAGATTTGATGGGAGGGCTTAATTTGGCTGCAGAAAAAAAGTTAAAAGTTTGTGAAAAAGGACATACCTTTTACAAAAGCACGGATTGTCCAAGTTGCCCTACATGTGATCAAGAAAATAAACCAACTAGTGGCTTCCTTTCAAAACTCAGTGCACCTGCAAGAAACGCTTTAGTACATGAAGGCATTGATACGTTGGAAAAGCTATCTACGTATACGGAAAAGGACATATTAAAAATACATGGTATTGGACCAGCCTCCTTACCCATTATGAAATCTTCATTGGAAGAAGAAGGCTTGTCATTTAAATAAGCGAGGGGGAAGACGAAGATGACAACGAAGGAATTATCACAAGAGCAACGCGAGGAACTAATCCATACTTTGCAAGTTCGTTTTGAGAAAAATACGCCTCGTCATGAAGGGCTTGACTGGGCTAATGTACAGGCTAAGCTAGAGACTAATATGGAAAAACTAGGGTCGCTCCATGAAATGGAAGCAACGGGCGGTGAACCAGATGTAGTTGGCTATGATGCAAATACAGACGAGTTCATTTTTTATGATTGTTCTGCGGAAAGCCCTAAAGGTCGCAGAAGTTTATGTTACGACCGTGAAGCATGGGAAGCCAGAAAAAATCACAAGCCAGAAAATACGGCGATGGATGTAGCCAAGGATATGGGCATTGAGCTTCTAACAGAAGAGCAATATCGACATCTACAAGAGCTTGGCAAATTCGATTTAAAAACATCGAGCTGGGTACAAACACCCGACAACATTCGAAAACTCGGCGGCGCCATCTTCTGCGACCGTCGCTATGACACGATCTTTATGTATCACAATGGAGCAGAATCCTACTACGCAGCAAGGGGCTTCCGTGGCTCATTACGAGTTTAAGAAATAAAGGCATGTGTTCGATATACAGTCGAGCACATGCCTTTTTCTATGGGAAAGGGGGTTCACGCTAGCATCTAATGCTGAAAACATAAGGAAACAATATTACATAAGAAGCCTTTCGAATGTCTAGTTATCTTACATTGTATGATAAACTAAAAAAGGAGGTGGAAAGTAATGTTAAATTGTTTGAAAATTATTTTCTCAATCATTGGTATTTCTCTCGCTGCTTATGGACTAATCACACGTGATTTCCAACTGAATTACCTCATGATATTGTTCTTAGGCTTATTCTTGTTCACTTTAGGCGTTCAAGAATGTCAAAAACAGAGAACCGTTTATGGGTGGTTGCTAATCGGGCTATTTTTATTTTCAATCTATGTGTCCATTCAAAGCTTTGTCTTGATTTAACGGAAGAAGTAGGGTTGTTTCAAGAATCAATCAGTTTGATTAAAGCAGGAACTACTTCTTCATTCAAATAATACATATCGTATAAATAAAACCTTCCTTAATCAAATCCTTCCAGTTTATATAAAGGTCCTTCATCTGTATGAAGTTCTATTAAAATGTTGACGTTTTGCATGGCATTTTTAATTCGATGTTCACAGCATGTCCTATTTCTTGTCTATTCCCTTCACTATTTGCCCCTTGTCCCGTCACCATTCATCAGGAAATGCAAACATTGTTACTCTGTTTTCACATTACACCCTACAAGTAATAACAAACTGAATAATAAGAACGTTTTGGTCCTTTTCCATTTGATTATATACATAATGTTGAAATTTTGAATGGACTGACACGATCCTCAGCGTTAGCTAGAGCGTGTAACGAGATGGAGTGATTTATGTTATAATTTACATTAATTACATAAAGAGGTGAGATAATGGGAAATGAAAAGTTAGTTTGCAAGGTTTGCGGTCGAGATACCTTTACAACTGGGCAGGTTGGGGGTACGACGAGTCAAGGTAATATAAGACCTATAGGAGCAATAATGGCAGTAGGGTCACCACTTTTGATGACTTTCTGTAAAAACTGTGGGGAAGTAGCTTCCTTTAAAGTGGTAAAACCAGAAAAATTTTAAATAATTGGTGAAAGAGCCACTGAATAGAAAGTGACTCTTTTTATATAGTGAAAGTTTCAGATTACCAGATATAATCAGAGAGTCTCAATAAATTTTACTCTCACTAATAGGAGGGAGCAGGCTTAATGATTGAAATAATTTATGATACGAATTCACTCGAAGGTTCATGTTATATCGAGATTTTGCCAGATCAATACAGGGGCGAATGCTGGAATAGTTCTTCTATTTACTTTACCGAAGACAACTTCGGATACATTTTGCCTGCGATCGACAAGCACTACAAGAAATTCGATTATTTTGCTTTCAATGAAATAGAGGTGGGTATATGGGATCTAATCAATCAGGAATTGGAAAGAATGAAACAATTTTTAAATAGTAAGCCCAATCCTAATTCATTAAAAGAGGGTATAGGATTTTTATACGGCTATTCAGAGCAGGAGTTCATAGAAAACTATGATACTAATGTCCAACAGCTAATTACTATGATAACGGAATTTCAATCTTGGATCATGCAAAAAAGATCAACAACCCAGTTCATTTCTGTTTTGGGGATCTAATCTATAAGACAGGTGTGAAACGACACCGATTCAAGGATTCCACTGTTCATTTTTTCCTGAAACCCGCACACATGAGATGGAGTAATTAATTAATCGAGTCATATGTAGGCTATTCAAAGAGGGTTTGAAAATTAGAAATTCCACTTTGTAAATTTAAAAACACCCTCTAATTATTTGGAGGGTGTTTGAATGCTAATTAGATTGAATTTCGATAAGCGTTTAATGTTGAATTGTGCTTAGTGTTTGATAAAATTTTTTGGAGATTGTGTTTCCCCCATGGTCCTAATGTTTTAGCACTAGAGCCTAACAAACCATCCTTAGCAGCACTTTTAAGTGTTTCAATCTGTTTAGCAGAGAGTCTGGAGGTTTTGCTTTCTTCAATAATTTTACTCACACTGTTAATTCTCTCTTGACCCTTTGTAGAAGAGTTATTAGCTTCATTGCCAGTCTGTTTTGTTAACCCATAATACTTAGATGAAGACCGACGTGCCATTAAATATTGCATGTTTGAAAATTGAGAAGAGATCATAATTGAATTTACTCCTTTCTATTAAATAATTTATGAATCCATTTTGTTATCGAACAAAATCTGGAATAATTTAGTGTCTGTACATATTTTATAGACAAATATGTACATTTATTGAATTGATTTGAGCCTGGGCGTTTTTGTTTTGATGAAAAAGCAATATCGATTGTATAAATTCCATTTTTGGATGTATAACGACCCTAGATAAAATAACTATCCGTTACACAAAAAAATTCGCATTTCTCTCTAAAACTCATGAAATTGAATAATAAGTATGTCTTTGTGCATTCGTAAAATCTTGCTAAAATATGCTTTGCGAATACATATGAAAGAGGGTAAAAGCATGAATACTTATGATGAATATAAGCGTTCATGCTTTTTTGTTCCTTGGTATATCAACGTTTGTAGAGGTTAAATTAGTATGGTTTTTGAAAAAAGTCACGAAAAGTAAACGGAAATATATATATTGTCCTTCTAAAATAACTCAGAGTAAACGCTTAGGGAAATATATTATTATTTGGATCCAATGTAATTTTAGTAGAATGATATTGGTAAATTAAGTATAATATTAATGGGTAATGAGTAATGAGTAATTATGGGAGGTATGACAAATGGTATATGTTGATAAAATTTATGAAGCCGATAAAAAAGCAATAAATCATCAATTCGCAACCAAAATATTGTATTTAATGGATGATTTGAGACTTAATGCTAACGAAAAAAATTCGAGGCGTTGGATATGGGAACTCCTTCAAAATGCAAAAGACGTATCGTACGAAAACAATAAAGTATCTGTTAGGATAAATTTAGATAAAACTAAAAAAATATTAGAATTTAGTCATAATGGTAAACCGTTTACGTCAGAAAATATTACATTTTTACTTAAGCAAGTTTCTACAAAAGAAAGAACGAAAAATGGAGAAAACAAAGAAACTGGTAAATTTGGAACCGGTTTTCTTACTACTCATTTATTATCTGAAATTGTAGTTATCAATGGGATTTTAAAAGAACCAGATGAACCATATAAACAAGTAGAAATTAAACTCGACCGAAGTGGGAGGGATATTGATACTATAATTAAATCAGTTGAAGCTTCATTTAGTCAGCTAAAAAAAATTGACACCTCCCCCAGCGTAGAGGATTTTAACCCAAATAAATTAAATACTGTATTTACATATGACCTTGATGAAAGAGGTATTGAAATTGCTGAACAAGGTTTAGAGGATTTACTTAATAATATTATATTTACTTTAACTTTATTACCAGAAATCAAAAGCATATATATTGAAAATTTAAATACTAAATTTGAGTTAGAAAGGGAAGTTATTAAATTAAGTGAAAATATAGCTATTAATACTGTAATAGAACAAACTGGTGATAAAAGAAATGAATACAAGATTCTAACAATAGCTAAACATAATGTAACCCTGGCTCTCCAAATTGAAGAAATACAAAACAAAATTTTTATTAAAGAAATTAAAAATACTATTCCTAAATTATTTTGTCATTTCCCATTAATTGGTACTGAAAGTTTCCCGTTCCCTTTTATAATTAATAGTCCTTATTTTAATCCAACTGATCCTAGGAATGGGGTTTATTTAAAAGATAGTAATGAGGAAAAAATTATTGAGAATGTTACTATTATGTCTATTGCTTTAGAGTTATATTGTGATTTATTAAACTATGCTTCAAAGCATAATTGGGGGAAAATGTATTTATTTGCATCAAGTATAAACTCTTCAATACATGAGGACTGGCTTTCAAATGAGTGGTTAAAAAAAAATATCACGGATCCAATAAAAAATAAACTATTGAATACCCCGATTGTTGATACCCTTAAAGGAGATAGAATCTCTATACTTGATGAAATAGGAAAAACTAAGGTATGGTTCCCTTCACATAATAACTTAAAAATAAGAAGTAAGATATGGGAAATAAGTAGTTGTTGGATACCAGAAAAACTCCCTGTACAAGAGGAAATAGATAATTGGTATCAGGTAATGTGGAGTGATAAATATAATTTAACATTAAAAGTTTTAACTTCTAGTTTGCAAGAAAGAAAAAATATAGATTATCTGGCTTCCGAATTAATTGATATAGCAGCTTTTGACTGGATTAATCTTTACTTTGAAATATTAAATGAGGAAGGTAAATTTATTAATGAAATTATTGGAGATAAATTTGCTGTAATACCTAATCAAAAAGGTCATTTTAAAAAAAGAACGGAACTTAATTATGATGAAGAAATTGATGAGGAATTAAAAAATGTACTGGATATTTTAGGAGAAGATTATAGAGAAAGATTATTAAACAGAAAAATTCATGTAGGAGACCAAATTTTATTATCTTCAAAAAATCAAAAAGATGCTATTAATAAAATAAATGAAATAATTTCCTATGACATTAACTTAGAAGCATGTTTTTATACAGTTTCACTTTTCAACTTTGAAGACGAGTTTCCAAAGATAAGAAATGATATTTATGATTTCTCCAAGGATATCTTTAAAGATAAAATACATGATAAAAGTGAAATATTAAACTGGTCATTAGATATTTGGGAAAATATTGATAAAATTGTAATTGAGTATTTAGTAAATGAAATATCTAATTATAAGAACATCGAAACATTATCTGAGGTTTTGAATACAGACCAAATTAGTACATTAAAATGGCTTAATAATTTTGTTTCATTTCTAAATGAAAATCAATACGATTATCATGTTAATAATGGTGATAAACCAATACTACCAAATCAAAATGGTGTTTTCCATATTAAAGACAATTTGTTTCTAGATGATGGTACAACTGAAGATTTTTTAAAAGATATATTAAGAGAATTGGGATTGGATATTAGAGAAAATTTATTAAGTAAAGAAATATTTTTAAAATTACCTGAAAATAGAACGAAAAATCAAACAAATATTGCTGAAGATATAACAAAATTAATAATTGAGCTGAATCGTGATGCATCAGAAGATGAGGACATAAAACAGGTTCACAAAAAAATATTAATATGGTTTAAGGATAATCAAGATTTAGCTAAAGAACTTTTCCCAGAACTATATAAAAATAAACATAAATTATATGATGATACCGAAATAGCTGAAAGTATGGAAAAAGCGATAAAATATGATGAGATAATGGATAAGTATGATATTCAGGACTTTAATAGTTTAGAAAGGATACTTGAAGTAAAATTATCTCAAATAGAAGAAAATCAAGAATATAAACAAAATTTAACTGAAGAAATCTTAATACAATTAGGTATTTTTTCACAAACAGAATTAGATGCAGCTTTTAGTAATAAGTTGTTTTCAGATAATTTTATTCATTTATCAGAAAAAGATCGAATCAAATTTGAGTTTGTTCAGAAAATTATTAATCGCTCAATTAAAAAAGTATTTGAACATTTAGAAACTAAATCAGAATACGATGTAAGTGATCCTGAAGAAATTTCTAAAACAATTTTTTCGGTTACTAAAAATGGAGAAGATATTTATCTTATAATAAGACCTGCTGATTATGATCAAGTAATAATTTATTATGATTCTGAAAAGGATATACTTGATTATGAAAAAGATTGTGAGTTATGGATTGCTGATGAGAAATCTCCACCTCAAAAAATCACATTTGGGAAAATGTTGAAAATCACGGGGCTGAATAGAATTCCACTAAAAAAAATAATATAAGGGGATATATATTTAAACATGCATGATGAGCTTTTAGACCTTATTCAAAAAAGAAATTTTGATTCAATAATATGTAATCCTGTACTAATACCTTCTAAAAGAATGGCTGCAATAATTAGTGGGCTCTCAAATACAGAAGGTGGATATATAGTTTTAGGTGCAATTCGGGAAAGTAATAGATTTGAAATTGTTGGTTTAAGTGATGATTTTAATACAGAATCAATTATTAGTAATACACTAAATTTATTAAGTCCAAAACCAGATATACAAATCCAAAAAATGTTTATGGAAAATAAGAATATCTATGCTATTAAAGTTAAGAGATTAAATGAACCAATATTGTTTAATGATAATAAGTACATTTATGAGCAAAGCGAATTAGTCAAGTGCAAAGGGGATGTTGTTTTGGATAAATCAAAAGTATTTATCGTTCACGGTCATGATATTTTGGCTAAAGAAGAAACAGCTAGATTTGTAGAAAGTCTAGGATTAAAAGCGATAATATTACATGAGCAAGCAAGCAGTGGCAACACTATTATAGAGAAAATTGAAAAGCATTCTAATGTAGGATTTGCAATAGTTTTATATACACCATGTGACTTAGGTAAAGCAAAAAATGATCATGAATTGAATCCAAGAGCTCGTCAAAATGTTATATTTGAGCATGGCTATCTTATGGGGAAAATAGGTCGTAACAATGTTTGTGCATTGGTAAAATCACAAGTTGAAAAACCAAATGATATTTCTGGTGTAGTTTATGTTGAAATGGATACAAACGGGGCATGGAAGAATTCACTGATAAAAGAAATGATAAGTTCTGGATATGTAATTGATGCCAATAGACTGTTTTCATAAATAGAACTAGAAATATAACAAATGTAAAAAGCCAGAAAACTATTCTGGCTTTTACAATTTTTAAAATTACACAATTAAATCTTGCATTAAATACTATATTTAAGACTCAATAAATTATAGTTTAGTTTTGAAGATTAGTTCTTCAATAATTCTGTAAACTTATCATACATTTTCTCAGTAGCAACTGCTCGCATCCCAGAAGTAACATGCAAATAAATCTTAGTGGTAGTATCAGAGTTTTTATGGCCAACACGATTCATAATGAAATTTAAGTCGACACCAGCCTCTGCCAATAAACTTATATGAGTATGACGGAGGATGTAGGTACGGAATTGTTTTTTGATGTCGGTGTTGGCACCAAGCCGTCGGACGGTTTGGTTTAGCATCTTGACAGTAGGAGGGATGCCTTCCTTGTCACCGAATATAAAATCTGATTTTATCCATTCACGATCTTTATGCCATTGGTAGAGCTGTTTTAATTTTTCTACCACAATATAATCAATATCCACAGAGCGGATACTACCAAATGTTTTTGGGGGAGTAAGCTCGAAGTCACCTCGTACGCTTTTTTTCGCATAGACGGTTTTGTTGATATGAATAACCTTCTTCTCTAAATCGACATCTTCATATTTTAGAGCAACAGCTTCTCCTGGGCGCATTCCTGTAAAAGCGATACTGTAAATCAAAGTGCGATACATGTTATTACGGTGCTTGTCCACATAATTTAAAAATTCCTTCAGTTCATCCGTCTCTAAATATAACTTTGCTGTTTCCTCAGTAGTAATTTCCTCTAAAGTCATTTTCTTTTTCGGTACAAAAGCAGCTTCTGCAGGATTCATCTCAATCAAACCCGTTTCTTTAGCATAGGCAAAAATCATTTTTGCTGCATTATGAGTGCCACGTAGCGTATTAAAAGCTGTGCCGTTTTCAAATAGATGATTGAATACTCCTTGTAATTCAATTGTTGAGATGGCAGTCATTTTCTTTTTCGCTATGTAACGATTGAATAGGGAAATGCAGTAGGCACGATGTTCATTAGTCGTTTCCTTATTACCTTTCATCCGATAGAGCTTCAACCAATCTTGGCTGAATTCATCAAATGTAATCTTTGCATCAAAGGTATATGCTTTCTTTAACTCAACAATAGCTTTTCTACTCTTTCCCGAGCTTCGCCTTTACTTTTACCACGACGTGTAATTTGTGAAAGTTTACCAGTTGAAGAGTTGCTGGGGCCCTCACCAGTACAACGCCATGTAGTCTTATTAATTTGAACGAAATGTACTAGTTGTCACCACCTTCATGAATTACATCCCAGATTATTTTTAGTTTTTCAACATCTTGCTCATTGCAATAGAGAAGAGACTTATACCATTGCTGTAATGTGGGATTGTGAGCAAAAGGTTCTTTTAATGCTGGATTATAAAAAGGGTTATCCGAGAAACCTACCACTTCTATTAACTTATAATAATCATATTTATAGGCGTTAGCGATTTGTTGCAAAGTTTCTGGTGTAGTTTGGGAAGATTACCAGTGCGACGATCTTTTCCTCTTTCAAGCATAGCTAAGTAGGAATACGTAATGTCCATACGTTTTGCTGCATCACGTAAACCCTCATCACCAAGGAGTTCCTTTAATAACTTACCTAAGCTCAATTTATTCACCTACATTTCAATAATTTTGAATGCCTATATCTTTTTATTTCCAACTATAAAATAAAGTCAGATTGACTGCCCATTCCAATTCAGAATAAGTACCATTTACTTAGATACTGTTCTAACCGCTTGCGGGCAAAATCACATTCCACATTAAATTGCTCCTGTATATATTCGACAGTGAGATTATTTGGCTCTATTTCGTCCAGCATGAAAGAGGGGACACAGGCATGATACATAAAATGGTTTGCTTTGTTCTCCTGGTATTCTCGAAAAAGGGGAGACATACGTCCTTGATGACCAGTATGTAAAAGTACATGTGCGAAAATTCTTACCATTGTTGTTTAGATAGTCGTTCATTAATAAAGATATATGCATTTTCTTTTAAAAAGAGCGTTTGGCTTTTATCAGTCCAATAAAATAAATGGATTCCAAGTTTAAAAGCATCTTTTGATAATCTAGTTGTTGGGATGTTAATATGCCCATACAACTATAAAATTTCAGGATAAAATCCTCTGTGTGTAGAGTAATCCATTAAATCAACTCCAATCAAAATAAGAACGTTTGTTCTTTACTGTAATAAAATATTATTTGCTTTTTGTTAATCGTAATTATAGAACAAATGTTCTTTTTGTGATAAAATAGAAAAAATAATTGTAATTTATATTATTGAATCAAACAAAGTAGTTGTTTAATATTAGATAAGGAGGAGGGAGGAGAATGAAGAAAATTATTTTAATATTGGCATGGATTACAACGGTCGTATTAATGATAATAAACATAAAAATTAATCCGTCTTCTTATTTTGCTAATGGAACTATAATTTTAGGTTGGTTATTATTTGCATTACAATTATCATGGAATAAATCCGAATGGTTTTATTTAACTTGTAAGAATCTTTGGTATAAGTTCACTAATCCTGAATGTATTTGGAATATGTCTATTGAATATTATGGTACTTTTAATGAACAAGTATTTGAAAAATTAGATCAGATTTTTCTAAATAAAGAAAGTAGTAAGGTTCTTCAAGTAAGTAATGTTCGCAGGATTTATAAAGTAGGGACTTTATCTTTCGAAGTAGTAATTGACCGAGAAAGTATTAGGATAGAGCTTAGTGATCTAGAGGTATCGTATAGAAGATCAACACATATTATTAAAACCGAACTAGGAAATATTTTGGAGGATATACCCAGTAAATTAAAAAACGATCGTTGTGAATACTATTTAGATATATATTTTAAAGGGGAAAATCCTTATTATGGATTATATTTAAGAAGGCTTGATATTAGGGATATTGAAACTTTTAAAATTCAATTTAATATACAAAACGAAAAAATAGTAGTTAATAAAGAACGAATAAGTATAAATACAAATAGCTTACAAAGTTTAAGAAATTTCTCAGAGGAATATTTAACAATATCCCCACGCTAAATTTGAACTGCTCCCCAATTGTTAGACACATCTAACAATTGGAGGAGCAGTTTTTATATGGCTAAATATACATCAGAAGAAAAATTACAAGCAGCCCTACGCTACATAGAAGGTAAAGAAAGTTCACATGAAATTGCTAGATTAATTGGAACAGATCACAAAGCGATTCTTAATTGGGTGAAACAATATGAGTATAGCGGCGTAGAAGCGTTTATAAAACGATATACAAATTATTCGGCACAGTTTAAACTAGACGTACTAAACTATATGATTGAAAACGGTACGTCCTTACTTGAAACGACAGCTATCTTTCATATAGCTACTCCTTCTACACTTCGTTTTTGGAAAAAACAATTTGAAACAAAAGGATTCGATGCCCTTCAATCAAAGAAAAAGGGGCGTCCATCCATGAAAAAAGAAATAAATAAACAACCAAAACAAGCACCAGTAGAAGGCTCACCAGAAGCACTTCAAGCAGAAATCAATCGTCTACGTATGGAAAACGAGTATTTAAAAAAGTTAAACGCCTTAGTTCAAGCCAAGGAAAAATCACCAAAGAAGACAAAGTAAAAGTTATCTATGAATTAAGGCATAAATACTCGGTGAAGGCGCTTGTAGCGTTCGCAGAAATTCCACGTAGCACGTACTATGATTTAGTAAAGAAGATGAATCGTCCCGATCCAGATGCCGAGTTAAAGGCCGAAATTCAAGAAATCTATAAGGAACATGAAGGCCGTTATGGCTATCGTCGTATTCGTGATGAGCTAGCGAATCGTGGGCAAAAAGTGAATCATAAGAAAGTGCAACGCCTGATGAAAGCGCATCGTTCGTATGAAAAAATATAAGTCATATAAAGGGACAGTTGGTAAAATTGCGCCTAACATTTTAGATCGCAATTTTACAGCAAAAGCGCCTAATGAGAAATGGGTAACAGATATTACGGAGTTTAAGTTAATTGGTGAAAAGCTTTATTTATCTCCTGTTTTAGACTTATTTAATGGCGAAATTATTACGTATACAATTGGCTCTAGACCTACATATTCGTTAGTTTCAGAGATGGTAGAAAAGGCTTTAGAGCGGTTGCCAGAAGAACACCAGCTCCTCATGCATTCCGATCAAGGCTGGCATTTTCAAATGAAACAATATCGCCACGCCCTTCAATCAAGAGGGATTGTGCAAAGTATGTCGCGTAAAGGCAACTGTTACGACAATTCTGTCATGGAGAATTTCTTTGGCATCATGAAGTCGGAATTTCTCTATTTAAAGGAATTTAAAAGTGTCGAGCATTTTAAAAAGGAACTCGAAAACTATATAAACTATTACAACACGAAACGTATGAAGGCAAAATTAAAAATGAGTCCGGTGCAGTACCGAACTCATTTTACCCAAGCTGCCTAAACGAAATAACCGTGTCTAACTTTTTGGGGTCACTTCAATTGCGTGGGGTTTAATTAGTTTTTGAAATAGATCATTAACTAAGTCAAGTTCCTCTTCTATTGTTTTAAAATTATTAAATAATGTAATAGAACCTTTTTTTGAAATAGTTATTGAATATTCAATATGCTCTTTACTAACCCATTTAATTGTCATCGATGAAACTTTTCCTGTTTTAATGGCATCTTTATATTCATCACTCATGTGTACATTAGGACCAAAGAAGCCTGCTGTTTTTAGGTGTTTTCCTTTTAATTCTGCAATCCATGCTCCAGAAATTTCAGGAACCAATTTAATTATTCTCTCAAAACTAATGTCATGAGGTTCAAGTTTATACTCTTTTGTTGAATTAATTTCTGTAATAAATTCAAGTGCGGCATCAGTTTTAACTTGAACAAGCGCAAGATTATTTTCTCTATGAAAGTATGTTGAAAAATCCATAGGTTCAAAATATCTAGTAAAAGGTTTATCGAAGACTTTTCCAACTTTATTATGCACATAATCATAATGACATTGAAATAAAGAAAAACCTTCGTGAAAGTTTTCCTCAATAAGTTTTAAATTTACTTCAGGTGTCCCTTCATCTTCTAATAATTTTATTTGAGAAGGAACAAAATAGTCATCTTCTTTAAATCTTATTGAATTGCATATTAAAAATGATTTTGCAGCCAAAAAAATACCTCCATCAAATGTATAATTATAATTGCAGTATGTCCTTTTCAATCTAGTTTTTATATTTTCTCAGTTGTAAAAGTAGCTGATGACCATTGTATATAAAGACATTTTTATGAATTAGCTTCTTACTACCGTCCTCACATGTACTGGATCATTTTTTCGAGATAGAAGTGTTAGGAAATCATCTTCATAGATAATTTGAAGGTCAAAACCTTTATCGATTAGCTCTTGAGCTTTAATTTCTTTTGTACTTTTTCCCTTACTACCAACTAATTTTTTGTCTTGTTGTCCTAAAATAAGAAAATCAATTTTGCTACTAACGCCACTTTTTAATATTGCACCACAGTTGACTGCTAATTGCGCTGCTTTTGTTCTATCAAATGCTTTTAACTCGCCTGAAAAGACCAGCTTTTTGTCAAAGAGTGGGTGAGTGGTATCGAAAGCGTTGGTTGTTGGTTGTATGTCTGTAATTTTCGTTGAACGGAACTTACTTTTCCCAAATTCATTTGGTGCATTAATGACAGAAAAGGCTTTGATAGGAATATCACGATAGACACGAAGGTATTCTTCGACAGTTGGAGTACTTGTCGCTTTTAAACTGTGTAAAACCAACTCAGCACAAACACGAGCATCATCTAATGCATGATGATGATTTTCCAAGGGAATACTGAAATATTCTGCACGAGTCTTTAAAGAACGGTCAAAATCCCCTCCATATACCCGATTTGTGAAGGGTATTGTGCAAAAATAATCGAATTCATTAGCTTCAATATTAAAGAAGTCGAGGCAGCTCTTTAACACACCTAAATCGAATTGAGCATTATGAGCAACAATATAATAGTCCCCATTGAAATAGTGAGAAATTTGAGGCCAAATTTTATGAAATTTTGGTTTAAACATGACATCAATTAATGCAAGTCCATGAATAGCTTTATTAGTTGGATGCATTTCGAAAACGGCTGGACACATTAAAAAATAATGTTCATTTATAATTTTATTATCTTCTACAACTACTAGTCCCAATGAACAGGCACTATGACTTTTTGGTGAAGCCGTTTCAAAATCAATTGCTACGAACCCTTTCATTTCAATTGCTCCTTTTATGTGTATATTTTGTCATGCGTAAATATATCTATTAATATGTCAAAAAAATAGTCGAGAAATGATAGTGATTAAAATCACTGTACTTCCACCTATTGCATCAAATTAATTAAGTTCTTTAGTATAGTGATTTCATCTCATTCTCCATTGGTTGCTAGTTAGATAAATATGCATAAGTATAGTTTTACTTTTATATGGTGCTGCTGCATCAATTAGTTTTTTATTAATCAAAAATTAACGTGTGATTTACACTGATTATTCGGGAAAAGATTAGTATATAATCCAATTTTTCAAAGTATATTTAGGAAGGAGAACTTCTACTAGTCGCGAATTCAACTAAATCTTCGTAGGGTATTCTATCCTTGTCAACAGCACGACTTATTAAAGCAGATACATCTAATTTAGAAGCATCTTCAGGTACATAAATACCTAAACTATAATTCTATTTATCATTATGTTGGTTGTTCATAATAGATTCTAATCCATTATTCTTTGCTTTAACAACGGCGACTACTTTTGTAATAGCCTCAATTTGATGTGTGGAAATAGATTTTGTTTGGTAATTTTTAATTTTAAATAATGAATAGTTCATACAAACTCTCACCTTCAATAAACACTATTGTGAATAAGTTAACCATTAATGTTTTATATTTACATAAATGAATAGTAATAAAGGACATACTAGATAAAGCATGTCCTTATTTCATATTGACGAAGCTCGAATAACAGCTCCTTCATCTTCATGTAAATGAGTAGCTGTCTGTTAGCATGCGCAATATCAGTAGTATCTTCGAAAAATCAGTTTTAATGTAACGATTGTTTTTGAATTGTTTTTTTCCATACACATTACTTTTAAAAGGGTACTTATCATATCTTACCCCTCGATAACATTATAGTTTAACTAATCATTAAACGGAATAGTTTAAATAAAAAGAAATTCTAATTTAACTAAAAGTGAAAAATCTATTTTGACGTAACTTTTGAAAACTGGTATTAATTTTTAATACTAATTTAAACGAGATATTAAAATGACTTTTATTATGTACAATCCATATTTATAGTTGCTTCTACATTATCTAATCCCTCATCATCATGTATTTCCTGCAAATGGCTAAGCAATTATGCAGCCTTCAATTCCAAATAATATTGTAAAGGATGATGATAAAATGCAATTTACGAATGAAACAATTAAAGCTGCAGTGCGTGATTTAATTAAACAAGCCACAGACGAAAAATTAATTGATAAGTCATGGTTAGATAAATTTGACGCTAGAGTGTTGACAGGTGTCGATTTTGAAGGTCTTAAAATTATCATGGCACAACGTAGCGTTTAATATCAAAGACCGTTCACTTAATTGGTGAGGGGCTTTTTATTTTGAGTATCTGAAACGCATTTTACTGTCAACAGATATTTAAGTACAAATTATTAATTTATGATTACAAAATGAATAGATACTACAATGTGTTTAAAGTCAAGGGGTATCTTTTAAAAACGCTGGAAATGAAACATTAGTATTACCAAATTAAATAGGAAGCGCCAAAAAATGGCGTTCTTGATGGCGTTATGTGGCGGTCATTGTAAATTTAATGTAAATTTAACGCCAAAAAGTGGCGTGATTCAACAATGGAAATTGAAGGGTTTTGAATGATAGGATGTTAGTAACTCGAGGGTATGTTTACTATAGTAATCAATTTGTTAAGAGAATATTAAATTCGTTAATTTGGAGGGTAAATATATTGAAAAAGTTTATTATTAGTCTAATATCTACATTTATGTTGTGTGCAATGATTCTACCAAGCATAGCTTTTGCACAAGAAACTGAAATACCTGGTAATGGATGTGATGAATTTCCTGAAGAACTAAATTCTAACACTCTGATTGATAATATTGGGAATGATGAGACAGTACAACAATTTTGGGTAGGTCCTATATTTAGAGTCGTTTTACAAGCTGGAAAATATATTTCAACAATGAATAGAACAGGTAAGGTAATAAAAACTGCTAGAAATGTTGTAGCTACAGAAGCTCATATTTTTTCAAAAAAGCATCTTGATGGGGGTATACTGAGATTAGGAAAGGATAGACAGCAAATTGTAGACAGAGGGATTGATATAATTTCAAAAAATGACGACAACGGAAAATTGAAACAAGGGCATAATCAAATTTGGACAAATATTAATAATCAACCTGCCGAAGTAAGATGCTTTGTTAATAAAGATGGTCAAATAGAGAGTTTTGATATGTTCTTTCGTGCGGTAAGTCAGC
Organism: Lysinibacillus fusiformis; assembly: GCF_002845985.1. Lineage (GTDB taxonomy): Bacteria > Bacillota > Bacilli > Bacillales_A > Planococcaceae > Lysinibacillus > Lysinibacillus fusiformis_D. Next base: position 102,870 of record NZ_PDFK01000003.1, read on the forward strand.
CTAAACCAGGGGCAAATTTGATTATCGACTAAAAAAATGAGGATGAAAATTTCATGAAAAAATTGCATTTGAACGGACATTCACTTTCACAAAATGAAAATATATTATCTTTCGCAAGTTTTTCTGAAGATGAGAATAAAACTTACTATTATCAATATAATGGTGAAGATATAAAAGAAATATCAAGAGAATCGTATGCGAAAATTAAATTTGATAATAGATGGGGTATTATATCTAGTCAATTGGAAGTATCAAACTATTCATATCTAGAAAGTATAGCAAAATGTTGGATAAGTGAAGGAGGAAAAAGAAAGTTAATTAGTCTTAGTGAATACTATAATAACACGTATGGTGAGGATTGGGGAGATAACTACGATTTTGATATAATACCAAATAATATTTTTTCTGATGTTACTAATTTTATGACATGTGCTATACGAAATGAAACGATTTGTCTTCTCTGGCCCCATAATATCATATTGCACTTTAATGAGCATGATCAGCTTGTGCAATATATTTTGTTGGAAACCTCTGACTATTATGATACATTACATAATATTTGTTCAGATGGACAAGCAGTCTGGAGTGTATCCCCGACTATGAATTCTGTTGTAAAATTTAGATTTCCGAGTTTTGAAATAGAAAAAATCTACCGTTATACTACTGATGTAGAACTTGCACGAAATCCAGAAGCTATAAATGATGATCTCCATGTAATTTATTGTGAAAATGAGCTTATAGGTTTACAATACCCAGAATATATTTCTTATATTAATGAAGGATTTTATATTTGTGATATGGAAAATAAACGCATTGCAACTTTAAATCCTAACAGTGGGAAAATTGATCCATATATTGCTCTGAATTCTAAACCATTTGAATTTTTAAAATATAAAAATCAATTTGTTATTCAAACAGATACAGGAATATATCTATTGAATGAGAATGAAAAGAATGATTTTTTTGATTAAAAACTCATTAATTTGAGCTGATCCCCTTTTTGTAGACAATGTTACAATACTTACAGTCCGCTGTAGATAACATTTTCCTTAAAGGGGGTTTTTCTATCTTGAGAAAAAGATACGCATTCAAATGAGTTGGAGAAGTAGTACAGGCTTATTTGGCGGGAGAAGAAAGGTATGCAAAAGATAGCATAAAAATACAATATTTGTAAGGTTTCGCAAGTAAAGGTATGGGTGATGATTGGTAGCCATTCATAAAGGTAATTGCCACTATAATCCTGCATGGAATCCTTCTTCTCACATTTTAAAAGCGAGTGTTTGTAACTTTCACAAGATCAATCTAAAGACGAAATGATCCGAGCTGTTGAGCAGTATATCTACGTTTATAACTATAAAGCTCCCAATAACGACTCAACCACCTGACACCGATAGAATATCGACATCAGATGGCCACTTAATCTTTTTAAAACTGTCTACTTGACGGGTAGCTGTTCAGAGTACAAGCTTGGGCTTTTTTATTTCCATGAAGATTGTGGAAATTCATTTTTTAGGTAAGTAACGACTTTAAATAAATTCATTCTCTGTTACAAAAAAGTCACACTTCCCCCGAAAACCCTCTAAGTTCAAACAAAAAGCATGTCTTTGTACATTCACACAAAACCTTGCTATAATAAGGTTTGCGAATACATATGAAAGAGGGTAAAAGCATGAACGCTTATGATGAATATATGAAGCAGGTTGTGAAGCCGATGCGTGAGGAGCTAGTGGAGGCTGGATTTACGGAGCTGACAACGGCAGATGCGGTGAATGAGTTTATGGCAGAAACGAAGGGGACTTCGTTAGTGGTTATTAACTCGGTATGTGGATGTGCGGCAGGACTTGCTCGTCCAGCAGCGCGCGAGGCAATTGCTGCGGTGAAGCCTGACCATCTTGTGACGGTGTTTGCAGGACAGGATCCAGAGGCGACTGCAGCAATGCGCGGTTATTTTGAAGAGGTGCCACCGAGCTCACCATCTATGGCAATTTTAAAGGACGGGGAATTGGCTTACTTTATTCCACGTGAACAAATCGAGGGATTCCCTGTGGAGCAAATTGTCTCTCATTTAACTGGCGTGTTAGAGCAAACATGCGAGAACTAAAAACGATTGTGACGACAGCGGGCAGACCAGACGAAGTATCGATGGCGCTCGCTGCTTTTGCGTGTCAAATATTAGGTGCTACATTTGAGCCACGGAAAAAGCGCTCTGTTCGTAAGATTTCACAGGAGTTGCAGGCACATGTGGTGGTGGCGGGGAAGAATCGCTATGAATATTATGCCTATGAGGCACAGGAGCCCTTTTTCTTTCATCCGAATTCTGCAGCGTTTCGACTAAAGCGTGTTGCTCGTGGTGAGGCAGAGCCCTTTTTGGAAGCGGCACAGCTTCAACAGGGTGATTCGGTGTTGGATTGTACATTAGGTCTTGCGGCAGATGCTATGTTAGCGGCTTATATCGTGGGGGAGACAGGCCGTGTAGTAGGGCTGGAAGCAAATCCAAATGTAGCGTTTATTGTCAGTCGGGGGACGCAAACCTATGATACGTCCGAGTTACCATTAACCGCCTGTATGCGACGAATCGAGGTAGTTCAGGCTGAAGCGATTGCTTATTTAAAAACCTTGCCAGACAAGGACTTTGATGTGGTCTATATGGACCCGATGTTTGAAGAGGTCATTGAAGAGGCGAATAATTTTCAGGCGTTACGGCTCGCGGGTGAGCATGTTACATTAACGGATGAATGGGTCTATGAGGCCAAGCGTGTAGCGAAAAAGCGGGTGGTATTAAAGGCACATTTTCGTTCGGAGTGGTTTGCACAGTACGGTTTCCAGCAATTGACGAGAGTAACTGCGAAGTTTCATTATGGTGTGCTAGAAGTCTGACCAAGCTCCAATAGATGTAGAATATATGACAAAAGATGTCCAACAGTTCGAAATGACTGACTTGGGCATCTTTTGTCATTTTAATTTTTGTGGAAGCGAAGTAGTAGCGGACATTATAATGCATCAGATATTTGAAAGTGCGAGTGCTACTGAATATTACTCTCCATGATCCTCGGATAGAGCAAGCCTTTCAACAATTTTAGCTTGTGCAAATTTTCCATTAAGTTTTTTTGTTGAGATGGCTATTTATGAAGACTTAAAAAAGTTTATAATAGAATTTATAAAAGCTTATGGAGGGATTGTGATGGAATTGAAGACATGTCCAAATTGTAATAGTCAGAACATTCATAAGGGTATTATTCGAGCTGTTCATGCTCCGCTCCACATGTTTCCAGAAGAATCATTTAACAAAAACGCACCACTTAATTCTCATCTAGGAAATTCCTCTAAAATAACCTCATACTATTGTCAAGATTGCGGTTATATTTTAGGTGCATTTGTAGATGAACCGAACAAACTTATTAAATAAGTTAAGGTTAAGAATGAAACTTTTTATGAAAATCTTAGCTATAAAGAAAACGCCACTATTCGGGGCTTTTTGTTCATTTCACAAAAAATCTCATTATACTAAAATATACGAAATGAAGAACGGGAGAAATTAGCATTTCGTAATACTAGTTCACTAACTGACATTAGGCTTGATAATATGGGCAGTTCATTTGGGGAAAGCTAAAACATTGGTTATTTAAAATAAGATCCTTTCTAAAGAGGAATTTTTATGAGCCTTTAGGTATATAAAATAGAAAGAGTAAAGAGTGAAAAAAGAGTGTGAAATTGTATTTTGTATAAAATATTTTACTTATTTAATTCATTGTGCTATAATAAGAGACATGCTATTTTAGGTAGCATATTTCTGTAATCTGGCATTCTGCTTTTTGTTTTTGTAGATACTTATTCACACTGGCGCATGCTTTGGGGCTGCAAGGACGCAAAAGATGGTAGGGTTTGCGTTGCTTAAGTTAGAAGGCACACAGTGGAATTTTACCGCGGTGATGAAACGAATCTGGTTTCAAGATAATATTCCCCAGACGATTGGGTTGAGACTTTTACAATTTACGAGAATGTTACCTATAAATACTAAAGGGGTAGTTTCGCAATAGCGAGGCTGCCCCTTGTCTAATTTCCCCAGCCTGTCGTCCCTAGCTACGACAGGCTTTTTTGGTATACATTACCGTTTACTCTATACCTTAAATAAGTGATAATAAAAGCATGAATTTTAGTAAGAATCTAAATTCTGACATAAAAAAACTGAAAAATCAAAAAGGTGAGGGATATTTATGGAAACAATGAGCACACAATCCACGAATGTGTTTACACAAATAACAGAAATGGCTGCAGCACGGCAAGAAAATAGGGAACAGCTAGTATCACTTTATTGTCAAGAAAGGCTCCTTTATCGTTTATCTGTCTCATCATATAACGATCAATTTTACTTAGCAGGGGATTTATTATTATTTGCATTAACAGAGGGATTGGTGAAGCCCACAAAAGAAATCACACTACTAGCGAAGCCGAGTGCTCGTCAACAGGAAATAGTGAAACAAGCATTGAAAGAAATTTGTTCGATTGCAGTACCAGAGGATGGCATTGAGTGGAACGCAGAAAAAATAGAGAGTGCTTTAACAGAAGACGGTATTCATTTCACAATACCAGCTACACTAGGCCAAACAACAACATACATAGAAGTAAGAATAACCTATAAAGAAAGTGTGCCAGTGACACCGAAAACCATTATGTTTCCAACCTTACTAGCCAGCGAGGTGGCTGTGCTTTATACATATCCAACGGAATTCGTGATAGCACAAAAATTTATCGAAATGTATCAATATCCAGCCTTAGAGAAAACATCAAAAGCAATGTTGGAAGTTAATCAACTGTTGCAAACCCAAAACATAGAAGGACGTATCTTACAGGCGTATATAGAAGCATTATTTGAGCGCCATCATTTTACAATTGAGCTAAACACTACACTCGAATTAACAGGCGTACTAAAACAATTTTTCAGCCCAATTCATGAAGTGCTATTGGCTGAGCATGAATTTTTCCAGCAGTGGTACTTTGACAATCAGGCTTGGCAATAACGATAGAAACCCGCGGACATTATGTTGTTCGCGGGTTTCTGCATAGTATGAGTAGTTATATGGGAATAGAATAAACATTTTTAGTTATTATCTAACACATCAATGCATTAAGAAGTAGACATTATAAACTAAAAAAGGAGAGCGGATTTATCTATTATGACTGATGAATTTTCTCTTCTAGAATCACAATGGGATTAGGTGAAGAATAGGATAAAGCTGGCTAGCTTATGTGTTCAAGAGATTGTTCAAACAGGCGAATTGCTGTGCAGCCGACAAAAAATATGTCTGAGGCGGGGAAAATTTTGCAAGAGGTATAGTTGGATAAAGTATTTTTGCTTGCCTTGACATCCTCAAATAGTATTTGTTATGTTGTAAATCTGAATGAGAATGATAATCATTGAAGCTGTATGATCTAAGGGAAGGAGCAATCTAATGGACAGGATCAATAATGTTCATTTCGTGGCAATATTATGAATATAAGCGAAGAAATTCAACTGTGGAATCAAGTCGTCATTCGTGTACTGGACATTCGGGTAAAACGACTTGGGCGTGGTGACGAAATTCGTAATTATGTAACACCAGCAAGCACGTTTATGTTTGTGGCAAATGGACGGGCTGAGCTGTGGGTAAACGATGAAGTATGGCTATCCGAACGGTTTCATTTAATACATATCGGCAAGGGGCAGCGGATAACGGTTCAATCTACTGACTTTCTTGACATCTACATGGTTTTATACAATGCTTCTTTGCCAGCTTCAGCATTGCGGGAGTTTCATATGATGATGCAAACAGACAATCCATTTATGAAAAGTTGGGCAGTGTCGCCATCCGAACCGCTCGTTATGTTGGAGAGGCTAGAAACAATGTTGAGCGATTGGCAACAAATAGATAATGGGCAAATAGACAAAGAGAAAGACATGAAGGATGTCCATGAATTAAGAAGATTGAAGGCTAAGGGGGAGTTCATCCGTTTCGTCCATGCAGCGTTACAGGAGCGGATGGAGCTTGCACACGCCCCAACCTTGGCTGAACAAGTTGTCCGCTATATCGCAAGGAATTATCGTGAAATGATTTCCATGGAGCAGTTGGCCCATCAAATGAATTACACCCCACAGTATGTTTCAAGGAAATTTAAAGAGCAGATGGGATGCAGCCCACTTGATTATACGATTCGATTACGCATAGACTTGGCACGAAATTTGCTGTGTGATACCGAAGCGACACTACAAGAAATAGCTGCTTATGTGGGTTATCCAGACACAGTCTATTTTAACCGTATGTTTAAGAAACAAACAGGTATAACTCCAGGGGAATATCGCAGGCAATACCAGTTTGTAGGTTCGAAAGATACTATGAATTGGACAGATTTGTCCATTGTTGCTCCACATCCAGCCATGTATCATTTAAATGGTAATGATATTCATTATCAATTAATGTTAGATGGAGGAAATGATATGGCAATGAGTAAAAAAAATATGTTAGCGATGACACTATTGTGTCTAACAATGGTTACATCAGCATGTGGGACATCATCAGAAGGGACAAAGGGAAATAGTGGCGCAGCAAAGTCTGATCAAGTGAATGCAGAAGCACCTGCCAATATCGAAATGCGAACAATTAAGACCGCTCTCGGAGATGTGGAAGTGCCTGCGCATCCACAACGTGTAGCAGCATCGGCATTTTTAGGTACCGTGTTGGCACTAGACGTCCAACCAGTGGCATCTGATTTTTTATTGATGGAAAGTCCGTATTTAGAAGGGATGCTTGACGGTGTCACTAATGTGGGAGATTCGCTTGAAGCACTGGTTGATTTGAAACCAGATTTAATCATTACAAATATTAATAAAGAAGAAACAGTGGACAAATATTCGCTCATCGCGCCAACAGTGGCTATGCCGTATAATAGCTTTGAAAGTATTCAGGAGGAAATGCGATATTTCGGTGATTTATTAGACAAAAAGGATGTCGCTGAACAATGGATTACCGATTTTGAGAGTCGCACAAGTAAGCTACATGATGAAGTTCAAGCTGTACTTGATGAGGGAGAGACCGTCTCCATCATGCAGGAGTATGATGGAAAGGTATTCTTATTCGGACCGAAGTCTGGACGAGGTGGTCGAATCATGTATGAAATATTGGGCGCGAATCCGCCTGCTACGATTCCCGAACATATGCTAGCTGAATCATTTTATGAATTTTCACTGGAATTGCTTCCTGAATATACTGGAGATTATTTGGTTTTAACAACAGAATCGACATTGGAGGAACTACAGGCTGATCCGATTTGGGGTAACCTGCCTGCGATTCGCGATGGAAAAGTATTCTTGTGGACTGAAAGCCAGTCATGGTTTCGAGACCCAATTGCTGTAGAAGGACAAATAGACAATTTAGCTAATTGGATTCTGGAAGCTGCCAAAACAAAATAGATATTGTAGTGTAAGAACTGACTTATTTAGACCAAGTAGCTGAAAAATATTGTCTTCTTCATAATCTCGTTTTCCTCTATTATTTAAAATGAATTTAATCCCTTTACAGATTCCTAACAAGGCTCTAGAAAGTAACCCATTAAAAGTTGCTTTCTAGAGCCTTCCCTTGTCGCAATTTCCTATGTATAGATTACCTCGTCTGCTGTTTGCCAATTTCTTGCTAAAGTGTTATGAGGGTGAAAAAATCAATAAATTATGACAATTGATAATATCTTCTATTATTTTATTGCCTCCTTCTGCCCTAAATACAAAATAAACAATATATTTAGAGATAGAAACGATTAAAAAAATATTAAATTCAATTCATATTTCTTTATAAAGGATAGTTTTAATCCTATTTTGTAAAAATTAGTGACATTTAATATTATATTTACATTAGATAATCTATTAATATTAGATATTTAATAAAAATATTTAGTAGGAGGGTTTCACAATGAAAAATAAAATAATACTGTATGGTGTAGTAACAAGTACTTTATTGGCAGGCGGTCCCTTTTCTAATAATGCAAGTGCTTCTGAAAATCAAGGACTGACGGGGAATAATATTGGAGTTGTTTCAAGCAACATAAAAGCGGCTGAACAAAGTCAAAATAAAAATAGTGCCTATCAAGATATTGATGAAAGAGTGAAAAAGATGCTGATCAGTGCTGCTTTTGATGGTACAGAATATAGATACCACCATATAAAAGATACCGAATTAAACGGTAATATTATAGAAGGGTCTATGATTGAAAACGCTCAAATTTTGACAATTGGAGAAAATATTTTAGAAAATAATCTAGGGCATGAGGTAACGTTATTTACTAGTGGATATGAGCATGAATTTAAGGAAATGACTAGTACAACCAATACTTCAGGTTGGACATTTGGATATAACTACAATGCAACCCTATCTGTAATGATGGTCTCAGCTTCGCAAAGTTTTAGTGTTGATTATAATATGTCCACTTCAAACACTACAGAGAAATCACAAGTTAGAAAGTTCACTGTGCCTCCACAAGGATTTCCTGTTCCAGCAGGGAAAAAATATAAAGTTGAGTATGTATTTGAAAAAATAACAATATCGGGCAGAAACAGACTGAATGCAGATTTATATGGGGACGCTACTTATTATTACAATAATTTACCGATGAGCCCTCAACTTTTATATTCTGCCATGAACTTTGCTTCAGATACTCAAGGATTTGAACGCGTAATTAGAGATAATGCAGAAGGAAATGATCGATTTGGAATTAGAGCGACGGGCGAAGGACGATTTAGCACAGAATTCGGTACACGTTTATATGCTAAAATAACAGATATTACAGATTCGAAAAAGCCCGTAACAATAGAAACAAAAAAAATTCCTGTTAATTTTGAAACCCTTTCTGTGGCTACTAAAATAATTGAATAAGAATAGAAGCATGCAATACCCTTAGCGTATTAAAAGTAAGGGTATTGCATTTTTATATTGCCTCTAAAAATTGGATAACATTTTACATTATCAAAATTTTTATAGCTATAGGTATGTTACAATGAATGGCAATCGAAACGATAGATTATCAATCAACTTTGTGAACAAAACGCTCTTGGAAAACACTAAATCAATCCTTATCGTTCAGGTTGACTTCATTTTTTGTGAAATTTACCCTGGGAGAAATACTTCGATATTCTTGCCTAAAGCATATGAATTATTTTTTGTGACATTTTTATATTTAAACGAATGGACCGATAAGAATTATGCGTATTTATCTTCTAATTGCGCTACATTTATACAGTGAATGAACCAATATAGAATAATAAACGATGTTATTTTTAGTATTTTTGTTTAATTTAATGAAGATTCGCAATTGAAAATAATAATCTGTATGATTGTAACAAAGGAAAAGCAACATGATTTCCAAGAAAGGAGGAACCACATGAGAAATTTTTTCGAAGATCAATATATAAATAGTGGTGAGCAACAAATAATAAACTTAGTTAGTGAAATTAGTGAATATAAAGGAAAGTTGACCGCTTATCAAGAGCAAAGACCTGATATGTTCACTAGGCTTGCAAAAGCGATGCCACTACAATATATAAAAAACTATGTTTCGGTATATGAAGATATAAAAGTTTCTAATAAGCGCTTAAAAGAACTTATTTTAGAAGATATGATACCCCAATCGATCTCAGAAGATGCGATATTTTGTTATTATGAAACGCTGACACTTGTACATGAAAAATCTAGTGCTTTCTCTATTAGTCCAGATACTATACAAGAATTGCATTTTCAATTAGTTCATTTTATTACCTCTGACGGTGCAAAATGGCGTCAAAAGCCATTCTCTATCCCGGGAATTCCGGAGAAAGGGATGCACACGATTGTTTATCGTCCTCTTCCTCCTGAAAATATCCCAATGGCTGTAGAACAATTATGCAACCAGTACAATGTATTAAACCATAAAAAAGAGTTACCTACACTTATATTGATAGCTCGTTTTATATTCAATCTTTATTGTATAATCCCATTTAGTCAAGGTAATGGTAGATTAATGCTTATGTTAATGCAATTATTACTAGTAAAAAGCGGACATACATTTGTTAAATATGTTTGTTTAGATGAATATATCAAGAAAAGAGAGGCAGAATACTATGAAGCCGTCTATCAATCATCGGTAAATTGGTATTGTAATGGGCATAATATGAGCTTCTGGTTAAAAACATTCTTATCTATTATTTTAGAGGCTTATAAAAATCTACATAACAGAATACGGGATTCTATATGCAGACATACTAAGATAGAGCGAATTCAGAATTTTATTCTTAATCAAGAACAACCCTTTACAAAAGAATACATTCGAAGTATTTATCCTGATATAGCCGAAAGTACAATTAGTAAAGCTTTAACTGATTTACAAGTAGGTGGTGAAATTAAACTGATTTCAAAAGGGAGAAATGCGTGCTGGATGAAAGTCAAATCTTGAAGTCGGAGGGCTACTAAGTCAGAAAAAATAGTAGTAATGCGAAAAGGAATATTGGAATTACACTGGCCAAGTCACTTATCCATGCTTCACGTTCAACCACTGTGCAAATGGTAGGAATGAAAACGAAATGTGCTAAAAACTAACTGAGAAAAATAACAAATCGTATTGGTTGTAAAACGTTGGTCATTTTATGTTATACCACCTCCTAATGATACTCCTCTTGTTTGATGCCATCTAATCTAAGTGGACACGTTTTAGTTTCTATTGACTCACATAAACTCCCTTATTATATCTCTAGATAAGAATTCCACGTTCTCCATATTGACGCCAAATAGGTCGAATTTAGTTGGACGATCAAGGTGATATGAAAATAAATTTTTTCAAACATACATTCAGTATTAGCAGAATCCACTCATTTCTAGCAGGGGGCAACATCTCCTTTTCTTTAATGATTATACAAAGATGAAAGAGTTCTATTTTATAAAAATTCCATGTCATGATGAAGAATACATTCCTCCAAAAAAATCAGCAGATTCAAGATTAAGCCTGTGGATATTTGGGGGAATTTTATTCTATGATGGAACTTATTTTTATGAAATCTAAGTATGACTATAATCGTAGGGTTCATTTATATTTTTTTAGAAAAAACGAGGTATCTTCACATAAACTACAGATTGCGTGGTTATAATGGCTAACTAGGGGGAGATCTTAATGAACTACAAGATTCTTGTAATAGAAGATGATTTAGAAATTCAAGAATTAATTAAGCAGTTTTTGAAGACACAAAATTATACTTTAGCGGTGGCGTCAGATGGAGTAGAGGGAATAAAGAAATTAAATACTCAACCCTTTGATTTAATTCTTCTTGATGTGATGATGCCAAATCTAAATGGATTTGAAGTAGCCAAAATGATTCGTAGTCAATCTAATATACCGATTATTTTCCTAACGGCATTAGAAGAAGAACAAGATCAAATGAAGGGCTTTGATCTTGGTATTGACGATTATATAACGAAGCCATTCTCATTTCATGTGTTGATTAGACGTGTACAAGCCATTCTCAGAAGAAGCAATTATAAAAATCGGGGTAACGATTTACATTTTAATGAACTTAATGTTGATTGTGACGGATACAAAGCTTATGTAAATAAAGAGGAAATATCTTTAACGACAAAGGAATTCGAGATTTTACAACTATTACTTCATAACGAAAAAAAAGTACTTACTAGAGAAATCATTGTAGAAAAAGTTTGGGGATATGATTATTCAGGAGAAACACGGATGATTGATACACATATAAAAAATTTAAGAAAAAAATTAAATATACCCTATATTAAAACAGTCAAGGGTATTGGATATAAAATTGATGAGTAGGATTGTAGACATCATGAAGATGAAAAAAATAACCTATAAACTTTTTATGATTACTTCTCTTATATTGCTATCTTTTGCAGTATTAATTTATTTAACATTATACTTCTTCCTTCCGACATTTTACGAACAATATAAAACAAACCAACTCCAATCAGGTATGGTCGACATCATTAAAAAATCAGAAAAAATAAAATTAGAACATGCAAAAAATCTTTTGGACGAGTACTCCAAAGAAAATAATGCCATCATTTACCTACAAGAAAAGGACGGAAATATTATCTACTCACCTTCGTTCATGATTCAGGGAAATTCGCCGCCACCAATTATTACTGGAAAAACAACACCATTACAAAATGAAGAAACAGTAAATGCATTTCATAAATCTTTCCCCATTCAATTTCTAGATGAAGGTAATTTAATCGTGAATGTATTTGCTACATTTCAACCTATCGATGAAGCTTCACAGGTCTTAGTACGTTTTCTCCCTTATATTAGCATCATAGTAGTGGGTATTGGATTGGGCAGTGCCTATCTATATTCAAGATTTATTACAAAACCACTCCTTTATATAAATGAGCGTGCGCAAAAGATGGCAAACCTTGATTTTTCCGAAAATATAGTAGTTCGTTCCAATGATGAGTTAGAGGAATTATCTAATAGCTTAAATGAAATGTCGAATAACTTGCAAAAGACAATGAATGATTTACAAATAGCAAATGAGCAATTAAAAGATGATATTGAAAGAGAAAGAAAAATCGAAACAAAACGTAGGGAGTTTTTCACTACAGTTGCACATGAATTAAAAACGCCACTCACTGTCATGAAAGGTTATATAGAAGGGATGATTTATAATATCGGACCTTATCAAAATCGTGACTACTATTTAGAAAAAAACCGTAAAATTATTGAAAGAACAGAACAACTCGTCCGTGAAATTTTAAGTATGTCCAAACTAGAACAAGATACATTTAAAATCCAAGCAAGAGAAATAAATCTCCTAGATTTAATTGAGACTATTACGAAGGACCTCGCTTTTTTTGCATCTCAGAAAAATATTAGAATCATTAACAAAATCCCACCAGATAATTACGTATTTACAGACAGTGATTTATTAGAAAAAGCATTAAAAAATATTATCCATAATGCAATTATGTATTCACCACAGGGAGAAACTGTATATTTAGCATTGACGGAGGATTCAAAACAAAACCAGATTCAAATCCAAATCATTAATACAGGTATACAAATAAAAGCAGACGAACTACAACAATTGTTTCAGCCTTTTTATAGAATCGAAAAATCAAGAAATAGGAACACTGGTGGCAGTGGCTTAGGCTTATATATTGTCAAACAAATATTTCAATCACTCTCTATTAATTATTCAGTGGATAATATGGAGAATGGTATTCAATTTTTAGTGACATTTCCTGAAAGGTAAATAATTGTTACGAAGGGCAGCTCAAATTTTAGAACCGAATGAAACAGGAATCTTGATTCACTTGAAGATAGGAGATAGATAGATAATGAAGATCAGGGCAAAGTTAATTGTGATTACATTAAGCCTCTTATTCATTCCAAGCTTAATTATCGGCGTAAGCAGTTATTATTCTGCTAAAGAGCACTTGGATGATATGGGAGAAAAAATGCTAAAAAATAATGTTGAAATGGCACTTCAGTTAATTGATGCAATGAATTATGCCGTTCAAACGGGAGAAATATCGTTAGAGGATGCTCAAGAAAAAGTAAAACAACATTTAATTGGCGATTTACATAGTGATGGTACCCGTAAAATAACTACTCATGTTGATTTAGGTGAGGACGGCTATTTTGCTATTTACGGATTAGATGGTCAAAGAATAGCCCATCCTTTCTCAGAAGGGAAAAATGCTTGGGAGAGCGTTGATAGTAACGGAATTTATATGATACAAGATATGATAAAAGCAGCAGAAAAGGGTGGGGGTTTTACATATTACGCTAGAGCATTACCGAACCAACCTGATACAGAAGAAGACAAAATAGCCTATAGCGCTTTAGATCCGAACTGGGGTTGGGTGGTAAGTGCTAGTAGCTTCATGGCATCATTTAATCATGGCGTTCAGTTAATTCAACATACGATTATGATTACACTTGCTAGTAGTGTTGTTATAGGTTTAATCGTTATATTTTTATTTTCAAGACATTTAGCAATTCCAGTTCAGATGGTCACTGATAGTGTTCAAAAGATTGCTAATCAAGATTTAACCTTTAAGCATCTAAAAGTTCAAAATAAAGATGAGTTAGGTCATTTAGCGACAGGAATTAATACGATGACTACAAATTTAAGAGGTATGATTGAATCCGTTTCAAGTTCAGCCGAACATGTGGCAGCTACATCTGAACAACTCACTGCGAGTAGTGAACAAACAAGCATGGCCTCAGATGAAATTACTAAGGCTATTCAAGAAATTTCTACAGGGCAAGAAAAGCAACTGGCTGGTATGGAGGAAGCAAATCATTCAGTTTTACAGATATCATCAAGCATCACAGAAATTACGAAAAATATTAAAGAATTAAGCGATCTATCCATTGAAACTTCTAAGGTTTCTCTTTATGGTAATGAAGTCATTACACAGACAGTGGAACAAATGAATCAAATTAATAGCCAGAACATCGTGACGACTGAAGCAATGCAATTGCTTGAAAGTAAATCACAAGAGATTGGTGAGATTATTAATGTCATTACTAGCATTGCAGCTCAAACCAATTTACTAGCTTTAAACGCAGCAATTGAAGCAGCACGAGCAGGAGAACAAGGGAAAGGATTTGCTGTTGTTGCAGATGAAGTGAGGAAATTAGCAGAGGAATCAGGCAATGCAGCTAACAACATTTCTGCTTTAATAGGTGATATTCAAATGAATACACAAAATACAGTACAAACTGTCAATGAAGGAAAAATGGTAGTGGAAAAGGGGATAAATTATGTTGCGAATGCGGGGAAAACATTTGAAGAAATCGCATTTGATGTAGACCTGATTAACAATAAACTAGCATCTGTCTCTACAGAAATTCAAGATATTAGTGGGAATACAGACATTCTTGTAAATGAAATATGGAAAGTAAAAGATGTTAGCAATCAGTCATCAAGCTATACACAACAAGTCGTAGCGGCAGCGGAAGAACAATCTGCTACGATGATTGAGATGACATTTGCATCCCGTTCTTTAGCAGAGATGTCGCAAGAGCTTCAAAATTTAGTATCGAACTTTAAAACGGATGAATAAATAAAGGTTGTAAAGGCAGCCATTTAAACTAAATATAGTGAGCTAGCAAATTTCTTGAAGTGGTGATTTGTTAGCTCTTTTTTTGTGCAAGTAAAAGAGCTGAATTATCCACTTTTAACCAGTTATTAGTGCTCCACATAAACTTCACATTCAATACACGCCAACTACAGATTCACTTTATAAAATATATTATATGTATAGTAATTTTTTGATAATAATTGGAGGAATTAGGATGGAGACTGGGATAACAAAATTTGAATCAAATCGTAAGTTTGTATTGACGAGTATTGAAAATAAAAAATCTTTCGCATTAGTATATATTACAATCATAAGTTGGCATAATGTAGATACTTTTAATTGTATAGATGAGGTTAAGAGAGAATTAGCAATGTATCAAACAGAGGTTGAATGTTACAGAGTATTTGATAAGGAATATATAGTAGTCTGTAATGTTCAGTCGCAGGCTCTTTCCATTATTAATGATTTATCACATATTGATTATGTAAGGACACACTATCTATATGTACAAGATAGAAGGCTTCCAGCGTTAAATTACGTTAGACAAGTCTATTCGCAAAATAAGGATAGTAATGCTGTAAAAGCACCCATTTCACAGGAATGTTTACTATCGAAAGAGTTTGAAATCGTTTTCCAACCCATATTGCACAATGGTGGGCAATTATCCTTTGAAGCACTAAGCAGGTGGAAATGCGAAGAACTAGGTTCGATATCACCAGGTGTTTTTATTCCGATGTTAGATAATGAGAGTTTGATAAAGTTAACTAAGAATATTATTAATAAAGCTGTTGATTTGTTGAAAAGATATAATGAGATAGTTTATGTCTCGATTAATTTAACCGCTTCATTAATCAATGATATCACTTGGCTAATGGAGCATTTGGATGACATTAATTTTACGAACAATAAACGAATTGCTTTTGAATTAACGGAGGAAACCCTAATGGGAATCGAGGCGAGAGAAAATTTAAAAATTATTCGTGAACGTGGTCATATTTTATTAATTGATGATTTTGGTTCTGGCTATTCCAATTTTCAATATATTTCGCTGTTTCCTCTAGATGGGGTGAAATTAGATAGATTGTTTATTGAGGGCAACTCAAATAAAAAGGTAGTTGCATTGCTTACAAAATTTATCAAAACACTAGATTTAAAAGTGATTATAGAAGGAGTAGAAAGCGTTGAGCAGCTTAATTCCATATCAGAGGCCGAATATGATTCAATACAGGGCTATTACGTATCTAAACCCCTCACTATAAATGAATTGATGCTATTTATGAATGCTTACTAGATAGACAATGAAGCAAAAAGGGAACTCCAGTGTAACTGCACATATAGGATTAACTTGTAAGACAAAATACACCTTAAAAGGAAATGAAATATTATAAAAAGAACATGAGATTGGTTGCTACTACTTTTGATACTATATTTTCTGCATTTGCAGCAAAGTCCCCAACTCAAATTATTGGAAGTAGTGAATTTGTGGTAGATCAAGTGAGTAACCAGCTAACGCTAATGAGATTTCAAAAGAGAAGGTACAAGTCATTTTTAACTAAGCAGAAGCAGAGACATTAACGAAAGAGGAGGCGATAAAACAACTAGGGCGCTTTTCTGAAATAAGAAAACTCCTTTCTCAAATAACGTAAACAATTCTAATATTTTTGTGTATTTATGATGAGAAAAGCGTAAGTTAATAAAATAACCTTTTTATTTATGAGGTTATTTTAAGGGATTTATCAAAATCTATATGGATTGTTAGCTTATCATTCAAATAAGTGACTGATCTAAAATTAATAAGAAACATCTATCAATTCCAATAAGAATTGATAAATTTTATGAAATATGAAATTAGATCCCTTGACGAAGTAATTATAATGAACTGCCATTCAAAGCGTAATCATTACTAATTATGAAGTGTTAGAAATGAGAGTCAATATTACTTTAGCATGTACAGAAACAGGTGATAAAAATTGTATTACGACTAAAAATAAACGAAATAACCCAGAACGATTAGAATTAAAAAAGTATTCTCCCCGACTAAAACGTGTACGTTTCGCCGAGAAACTAAATAATAAAGTAAAAACGCTTTTAGAAAGATTCGTCAGTAATTTTCGAGTCTTCTAAAAGTGTTTTTAATTTAAAAAAATACTTGCAATATGATTAGAAATATGATTAACTAAAATATGTTTCAAATCGTAATGATTACTATTTATTAGTTTTAACATGGATAAAATCACAGTTACATCATTAAGTGGTTATTTAGGGGCTGGTAAAACAACAATACTTAATAATTTGTTATCGAATACAAAAGATTTAAAAATGGCAGTCATTGTAAATGATATGAGTGAAATTAACATTGATGCCGATTACTTTTAGATAGCATTCATCTTACTTTTATACCCCTCATATCATTAAGCTTTGGAATCGTGTGAGATCCATGTAGAATCCTCTGTTATTAAGACTATGAACTGCTTCCCATTGTAAAATACCCATTTTAAAATAGAGTAATTTTTCTATATTTACATTTAGCTTAATAGTGAAATAACAGTCTAAGAGAGGTACATAAAAAGATTATGAAATAGAAATAAAATAAAGTTCCCAGTAGTATTGCGAGAAATGTTATGAAGGAATTTGACCTAAAGGTAATACTTATTGAAAAGAGGCAGTCAAATCATGAATAGAAGATACTAATTGAAATGTCTAATGGGCCTATTTGTTTGTTTTTTGGAAGATTAATAAATGAAATACAGAAACATAAAGACTTTGGGTGTTTGGAGTAGAATGAAAATAAATAAAAAAATATTGATAATAGTAATCATTACTATTTATAATGGTGGAGCGACCTGTTCAAAGCGTAATCATTACTTTTTGTGAATTTGAAGGAGGGAGGAATAAATAACATTATTTATAAAAAGAAATCAGATTAGAAATTACTTCTTTTTGTGTGGATTGATTTTAGCATCAATTAAATGGAATAACGATGAATTTAAGGAGACTAAACATGTTAAAGAGAAAATATTTTTTATTTATCCCATTATTTGTTTTACTTTTTTTAGTAGCTTGTAGCGATGATACAGCACCCAATGCTGGTGAAGAAAGTAGTGTTAATAAAAATACATTGAAAATGTCTTGGCCGTCAGATATAGGAGAGGCGAACCCTCATTTATATTCACCAAACGAAATGTTTGCACAGGCGCTGCTATATGATCCATTAGTTGCTTATGGAAATGATGGGACAATATCTCCAGGATTAGCTGAGAATTGGGATATTTCTGAGGATGGTAAGGAATATACATTTCATTTGCGAGAAGGAGTAGTATATTCTGATGGTTCTATGTTAACAGCAGATAACGTTAAACGTAATTTTGAGACAGTTATCGGAAATAGTTTAGCGCATAGTTGGTTAGAGGTAGTAACAGTTATTGATGAAGTTGAAGTAATTGATGAGTTAACAATAAAGGTCTCATTAAAAGAATCATATTATCCGTTTTTACAGGAGTTGGCTTTAATTCGTCCATTACGTATGTTAGGTGACGCTGGATTTCCAGACAGTGGCAATACAGCAGATGGAATCAAGAAACCAATTGGTACAGGGCCATGGATTTTAAATGAAGCAGATGAAAATCATGCTGTATTTACGAGAAATGAAAATTATTGGGGAGAAAAACCCTCGATTGAAAAAGTAGAAGTGAAATATATTGCTGATTCACAGATGCGTATGATGGCTTTAGAAAATGGTGAAATTGATTTAATTTTCGGAAGTTCCCAACTTACTCCAATTGAGTTTACCACATTGAGACAGAATGACGAGTATTTGACTGAAGTTTCAGACCCTCTATCAACTCGTATATTATCTCTTAATACCACTTTTGGTGTAACTAAATATAAAGAGGTACGATTGGCGCTTCAACATGCACTAGATCGACAAACTATTATTGATCATATTTTAAGTGGTATGGAGCAAGAGGCACACTCTTTATTTTCACCAGGATTCCCATATAGTGATATTGAAATTGAAGAATATAATTTTGATGTAGAAAAATCTAAAAAAATTCTAGATAAAGCTGGCTGGATAGTTGATGGAAAAACTGGGATTCGTTCAAAGAATGGTGAAAAGCTTGAATTACTAATGGCTTACAATTCAAGCGACCAAATTCATAAAGCAATATACGAGTATTTACAAGGAGCTTGGAAAGAAGTTGGTGCGGATGTGAAATTGGTAGCCGAGGATAATCAAGTGTATTATGCGCGAACAAAAGCAGGTGAATACAACATAGTAATGAATGATACTTGGGGCGCACCTTATGATCCTCATATGTATATACGTACTATGACAGGAGAGCAACAAATTGGTAACTATTCCATTATGGGAACAGATTCGAGTGACAAACTTATAGAGGAAATTACACGTGTTATTAGATCTACAGATGTAACTGAGCGGGCTTCATTATATGAAAGTATAATCCAAACAATTCAGCAAGAGGCTATCTTTATACCAATTTCATATAAGCAAAATTATCTTGTGGCAAATGATGTATTCAAAAAAATCAAATTCTCTCCTCAACAATTTGAGGTACCAATTAATTTATATGAGATGAAGTGATAATAATGGCAAAGTACTTTTTAAACCGCTTTTTTAGTATGACTATAGCAATGATTGGTTTAACGTTAATTGCATTTTCACTCATGCGTATTATGCCTGGTGATCCGATAGAGTCATATTATATGGCAAACCATATTCCAGTAACAGATGAAATACTAGAGCAAGCAAGAGAGGAGCAAGGGTTGGATAAGCCCTTGCTCACACAATATGTAACATGGCTTGGTGGAGTATTAAAATTCGACTTTGGAACTTCATATATGAATGGAAACGCAGTTAGTGAGGAATTATTGTCCTATTTTGGTGTTACAACTCAGTTGGCGCTCGTAGCTTTTCTATTAATATTAGTTATTTCTATTCCACTTGGGATTTTTAGTGCAGTAAAAAAGGGCTCTGCTTTTGATAATCTAACAAGAATGACTATATTTTTCATTGCCTCGATGCCTAGTTTTTGGCTAGGTTTCGTTCTGATTTATGTTGTAGCTTTTAAGCTTAATCTTCTTCCACTTATGGGATGGGGAAATTTAGATGCAATCATTTTACCAGCATTAACTTTAGCTTTGGCCAATGTACCATTTTACATTCGTATGATTCGTACAAATATGATTGAGCAAATGGATAAGCCTTTTATAACGTTTGCACGTGCTAGAGGTATAAGTGAGTCAGTCATTATTCGTAAGCATATTTTTAAAGCTACATTGACACCATTTATAACTTCACTTGCGATGACATTAGGGGTACTTATTGGTGGGGCTGCAATAGTTGAAATTATTTTTTCTATACCCGGCATAGGCCGTTATATTGTTACTGCAATAACAGCGAGAGATTATAACGTAATGCAAGGTTTCATTATGATTATTGGTTTCTTCTACATTATCATTAATTTTTTAGCGGATATAATATGTGCGTTTATTGATCCGAGAATTCGATTAAAGGAGGAATTGTGATGAGAAAAAAATGGGCATTTTACTGTAGTACGTTTCTTGTAAGCATCCTATTTTTTGTTGCGATATTTGGACCATTGCTTATGCCAAATGATCCTCATTTACCGAATATGGCCATGAAGCTACAAGGTTTTTCAATACAATATCCTCTTGGGACAGATCATTTAGGACGTTGCGTTTTATCAAGGTTAATCGAAGGTGCGAGAGTGTCGTTATTTGTTGCACTCATTGTACTACTAGTCACGCTACTAATTAGTATGGTCGTTGGTATAACTGCAGGCTATGTTGGAGGTTGGATTGATTTAGTCTTAATGCGTCTATGCGATATTTTGCTCGCAATTCCAAATTTTATTTTTGCGCTTATTATTGTTGGTGCACTTGGAGCAGGGATGGGAAATCTAGTAATTGCAATTGTCATTGTAATTTGGGTCGGCTTTGCACGAGTTATACGGAATATGGTTGTGAGTTTAAAAGAAACGAATTATGTGGTTTATGCCAAAATTTGCGGTGTCCCGACTTTGAAAATTATGTGGCGTCATATCGTACCGTTTGTATTTCCGCAAATGCTTCTACTAAAGCTAATCGGTTTAGGTTCAACGATATTAATGATTTCAGAGTTGTCTTTTTTAGGACTTGGGATAACGCCTCCAACAGCTGAATGGGGCATGATGATTAGTGAGAGTAAAACATACTTAATGATAAAACCTGAGTTAATGATCATTCCAGGTGTAATGCTTTCAATAACTGTATTAACTTTTAATGCATTTGGTGATTCGTTAAGAGATTTACTTAATCCAAAATCAGTGTGAGAAGAGGTGAAATAATATGTTAGAGATTAGAAATTTAACTGTATTTATCCATAATAAACAGGTGCTAAATCAAGTGAGCTTATCAGTTCTGAAAGGCAAGGTTGTTGGAATTATTGGGGAGAGTGGTAGCGGAAAATCTGTATTATGTTCGACGATTTTAAATCTTTACCGTAAAGAGCGATCTGCAAAGGGAAGTATTGAATTTGATGGAAAGAGTTTGCTTTCGATAGAGGAGAGAAAAATGCGTGAGGTGCGAGGAAAGGAAATTGGGCTCATTATGCAAAATCCAATGTCCATGTTTAATCCAATTGTGTCGATTGGTGGACATTTCATTGAAACGCTTCAAGCACATACAAAAATGTCTAAAAAGGAAGCAATTGAGAAAGCAAAGGAGCAGCTCGCACTTTTTCAATTAGGTAATGTAGAGATCTTAAACAAATATCCAAATGAACTAAGCGGAGGAATGCTTCAGCGTATCATGATTGCCATTGCAGCAAGCCTTGAGCCAAAGCTATTACTTGCTGATGAACCTACCACAGCACTAGATACTATGACACAACTTGAAATATTAAAGGAATTAAAAAAACTTCATGAGAAAACGGCAATGTCGATGTTGATTGTATCGCACGATTTAGGTGTTATTGCAAATTTAGCAGAAGAAATAGTTGTAATGAGAAGAGGGATTGTAGTTGAGCAAGGTCCCACTTCCCATATTTTATTGCACCCGATTCATCCTTACACTCAAACGCTTGTTGCAGCACGAGATGAGCATAGTAAGTTAGAAGAGCTTGCTGATAAGTATGAAGGTTCAGTATCAGGAGAGCTTGTCTTATATGATCAGAACCACTGGGTGAGAATGGAGGGGACATACAGATGATCCAAGTACAGCAAGTATCTAAAAGCTATAGTCAATCACGATTTTTTAGGAAGAAAAATTCGATGGTAAAGGCAGTAGAAAATGTGTCGCTTAATATAAAAGAAGGCAGTTGCTTTACGTTGCTAGGACAAAGCGGTTCTGGAAAAAGTACGCTTGGTAAAATGATACTTGGAATTGAAAAGCCAGATGATGGTGTGATTTTATTTAATGGGATAAATGTACATAAAACAACTATAAATGAACGAAAACGATTGCAACAATCGTTACAAGTGGTATTTCAAGATTGTCATAGTGCAGTAAATCCTAAGCTTAAAATCAGAGACATTATTGTGGAACCAATACTAGTATATGAAAAGCTAGATATAAATCAAATAGAGGATCGTGTAGGAAAGTTACTAAAAATGGTTGGTCTGTCAGAAGAGGATATGATGAAATATCCTCAGCAATTCAGTGGCGGACAATTACAGCGAATTACAATTGCACGTGCGATTTCCACACAACCTCGATTGATTGTTTTAGATGAATCAGTAAATAGTTTGGATGTCTTGGTGCAAATTAGTATTTTAAAACTACTCAAACGATTACAGCACGAGTTAAAACTAACTTACTTTTTTATCACCCATGACATACATGTAGCTCGACTTTTGGCAGATGAAATCGCGATTATGCATAAAGGAAGAATTGTGGAACAACTACTGATAGATGAGTTAGAGAATGCAAAACATGTGGCCACAAAAGTATTATTGGATTCACAACTTAAAATCGATTCTATTCACCACCAATTGGACCTAAAAGAGGAGTTGGAATTATGAAAGTAAGTCCATTATCTTTTAGCATGCTACAAAACTACGGCTTGGCAATTTTTTATTTTACGGCTAATTCTGTATTAACTGTCATATTCCCTTTGCAGGCAGCTAATCACGGAATGAAAGAGGCAGAAATCGGTCTGATGATGGGAATCTATATGTTTGTTTGTATGGTGTTACGTCCATGGGCTGGTCAAATGGTATCAAAATACAGTGTCCATACAGTAATGAAATATTTATTACTAGGGCATGTAGCAGCACTCCTTTTGTATGTATCGCTTGGTGTTGAAAGTCTTTATGTTGTGCGCATTTTGCAAGGAATCGTGACGGCATTTTTCTCCATGTCGATGCAAATGGGTATCACGGAGACTTTACGAGATGAAGATAGAGGACAAGGTATGGCAATGTATTCTTTATCAAGTGTCATGCCAGGGTTATATGGACCAGCATTAGCAATGGTTATCTGGGTTCAAGGAGATGTATCTTGGCTATTAATTTTTATTACCTGCTTAGCTTTTGCACCTCTTATGTTTTTCATTAGATCACCATTACCGAAAGTAAAAAAAGAAAATGTATCGTTCACCTTGGAGGATATGAGAAAAGGAATGAAATTAGCTCGTGCGCATAAAGGGTTAATCGTTTCTTCGGGGGTAATGCTTATAGGTGCAAGTATATTTGGGGCAATCTCGACATTTTTACCTCTGTACTTTTTAACTACAAATACAGGGAATGTTGGGCTTTATTTATTTCTGCAGGCTCTAGTTGTTGTAGGGAGTAGATTTATTTTTAGAAAATATATTCCATCTGATGGAAAGTGGCATCCAGGTTTCATAACCCTTATATTGAGTAGCTCTATTATTGGGACAACGATGCTAGCGGCACTTCCTCTTATCGGATCGTTTGTCTATATTAGTGTTTTATTTAATGGAATAGCAGCAGCGATGTTATATCCTACATTAACCACATACATTTCTTTTGCAATTCCGGAGTCACATAAACATGTATTATTAGGGTTATTTTTAGCATCGTATGACTTAGGTTTTTCTTTAGGTGGGATGGTAATGGGTATTATCGTACAATTTGGTTCATATCCAATGATGTTTTCTGCATGTTCAGTAATTGGTTTATTGGCAATTATATATAATTTAACTGCTAGTGGAGAATATACTAACTTAGAACATTGTGATGCCCTTCAAAGGTCCAAGTAAAGAAGTCAATGAGAATGTCCAAAATACCTTCATTTTTAGCGTGACTTCGCTTCAACATCATTATATTTAATTTAAGATTGATTAGGAACTGATATTTTTTAGGATGGTTGAAAGAATGAATGATCAGATGGGTGCTATTTAAGGGCCATACCTAGTAAAGAAAAATGAAAAACCCCAAAAGACTGCATATAACAGGCTTTTAGGGCTTTGTAGGGTACATATTACAAAATAAAAAAATTAGTCCGTGAAGCATAAAGATGATAAGTAACCTAACATTAATAAAAGACCAATACCCATTACGATGCTCATGATTTGTACCTCCTTTAAAAAACCGACACATTATTCATAAATATTGTACAATGAATTATAGAAATATGAAACCTTTTAATGGCGAGAACGTATATAATAATAGGAGAATTACCAATTTGTACATAAAGAGTAGGTGACAAAAAATGAAAACGTGGGTTAAAAAAAGTATAGTTATCATGGTTGCGTTTTTAACATTTGGTTTAATAACGCCTACACATGAAATTTGGGAAGCATTTGATCACAATCCTTCGAACCGTGCATCCATCGGCCCTGAACCGAGGACAAGCACTGCTGTTGCTGCTGAGCATGATGATTATCAAGACGAACAGATACAAATTCAAGAAGAAGAGATCGATTATAATGCCTTACTCCTAGATGCAGCAAGAGAGCAATCGTACATAAAATTTGGCACAAAAGTCGGTCCGAAAATTAGCAATGAATTCGACAGCATCATCTTCCCAAAAATGGAGGAAGCAATTGCGATGACAGTGGCTAATCTTGGCGATCAAAGCGCTGCATCATTAACAATCTCTGAAAAGCCAAGTGGTCATTATGGTGAAAAAATTTTCAATGTCATTAACAATGAAACCGGAGCAGATGTAATCCGTTTCCATGTGCGTACAGAAAAAAGACCACAGGAAGGCTACTACTATAACTTCCACTATCACAGTGCCGAGGACGAATTCATGGTACACCACAACCTTGGCGATATCTATTGGGAAAAAAACACACCACCAAAGTGGTTGTCATAGAAGATGTGAAACACTCGTTTACAATGCGAGTGTTTTTTTTATTTGGAAACATTGATATATCAACGTTTGTAGTAAATGTTTTTGTCATAGTCTTTTAGAGATATACAGAGTGGGGGAGGTAATGAAATATATGTACCCTAAAATCATCATTTTTTGATTTCCTTAGATTTAAATGAAATCTAAAGTGATGATTTCATCGTTAAAATAATGCCTTTTGAAATCCATTAATGCGGGCGATAAGCGAGATTTGTCCAACATGATATGCTTCATGCGTATACACATGATTAAACAGCCAATTTAGTGTAGGTACTGAAGGTGGCATCCATCCATCTGAAAATTTAGGAATTTCGACTAATTTATTGAGTTGCAAATCTCCTAATATATGTAATATGTCATCAGTATGTCTCTAATTTGAATATAGCTATCTAATATATCTTTAGGTGAACAAGCATCGTTAAGATTTAAAATACAACTTTTTTTAAGTCCAATTTCATTCACCCAATAGTCTTCACTACTTGATATATGAGAAATTAACCAAGCTAGATTATTTGGATAGAAATCTGGTTTCTTAAACCAAAATTCCTCATCAAGATTGTTTAGGTAAGGTATCAAAATTTTTCTAAGATCATTACGATATGGAAGCAGCAAATAAATACATCCTTTCACTTATTAATATGTTTATTATAAATGAATTGATAAGAAGGCTTTTTAGAAATTATAAAAATACTTTATTTCATAGTTCAAGAAGTATATGGCTGGAGAATTAAATATTTGGAATGATCAATCGAAAGAAAATGTGACATAGTGAGGTGTAAATAATTGGACGAAAGATTGACTGAGAAATCAGTAGGTAATTTTAAATACGACTGAAAAACTCTAAACATAAATCGAATGAATTCAATGATTATAATACTTTCTTTGCTTATTGCAAAGCTGTTAAAAGGTTGGGAGAATTAGAAGGTGCAAATGAGTCAAAACTAAATAAAGAATGGTGCAAAGATGATGGAGGTGTCTCTGGTGGAGTTTCCCTATAGTAGAACCACCGTATGGTAGAACACCTTTAGACAGCGACGTCTCTAATTAAGTTACGCATTCTAGGAGAATTGTGTTGCCAATAGGAGTAAATGAATTTGAATAGTTTAATGTCGCACTTTGAGGATGAAGGATAGCAAATGGAACATTATTATAAAAACCAGCACTCTGTTTTATTGGCACTATTTAGAACTCTATATAAAAAAATCCCCACTAATACGTTTTAAACGTCCTTAGAAGGGATTTTACATTTATTAAATTATTAGTGGATTAGACATACCATAACATGAGAACCTAAACAACTAGCACAAGCAACAGCACCTACAACATTTCCACCAAATATTACTGACGCACATGCAGCACTACATATTTGTTTTGTTAGTTCAGGAGCATCATACCAATAGTTTTTTAAGCATTCCCATGAATCACTCCAATAACCTGCTTTAGCACTATTAGTTGATAAAAGGGAAACTTCTGAATTTTCATCGAAATAAACATGTTTATCAATTACCTTATTTGTACTTGCTTCAAGAGTCATACCAAGCATGTCTTCGTTATTTAATGTTGCATAAGTAACATTGATTTCATCATTCTCTACATCTAGAGTTGATTTCATTATGATAAATTCACCGACTTCACCAGTTGTTTTATCATAAGTAGTCAGTAATCGTATATCAAAACTTTCATTGTTCTTTTTATAAGGAATCATCAAACCATCTTTATTCTTACCGTAATCCATATATTCAATATTTTGCCAATCAAAGTCTTCTCTACTGTATTCACTATGTGTGAACTTCTCTGCAATATCTAAATCCTCTTTTACTTCATTTACGACTACTAAGTTATTAAGAAAACCATTCTTTTCAATTTGCAAAGGTGCTTGTTGTGAACAACTTACAATCATTATGTTCATTTGTTTCTTTAGCCAAAGCACCTAAATTTACAGATAGGGGTTGAAATGCTAAAAGTATAATCATTACAAAAAGGATTAATTTTTACTTCATTTACTACTCCTTCTAACTTTAAATTTACTTTTTGAAAAATTTGTACCACGGCATACCTATAAAGAAAACAGCAAACAATAGGATGAGAAAATCATAGGTTTGTATCCCATCTGAAAAAAGGATTAGTAATACGGCTATCAATGCCAATACTCTAAGTAGGACTGATTTTTTCATTTAAGACCCCCATTCTTTTCTGATATTTCGGGAACAGTTTATACACATAAACCATTCATAGAAAATTTTAACATTA
Organism: Lysinibacillus fusiformis; assembly: GCF_002845985.1. Classification (GTDB taxonomy): domain Bacteria; phylum Bacillota; class Bacilli; order Bacillales_A; family Planococcaceae; genus Lysinibacillus; species Lysinibacillus fusiformis_D. The sequence goes on from NZ_PDFK01000003.1 coordinate 130,562, forward strand.
AAATGAATGTTTTCTATATAAATTCCAAATGTTTTTCTTTTATATTATGAAGTTTATTCTCTTCTATTAAATATGTGTAACATAAAGTTTCTGTTTTACATAAGCAGGTAGTAAAATTAAAAGTAGACAAGAAGAGTCAAAGTCTAGTTTTTTGAGAAAAGGAGTGTTTTTATTAGAATTTAAGATTTAATAGAGTGATAGATGTCAAAGGATTATTAAAATAAAGTAGCTTGTTTCTACATGTGTAAACATCTCTGAAAAAAAGTAGAAAAAAGAGCATACATACCAATTTGAAAAATTAAAGCAGTTGACTTTTCAGAGTATGTTTATGCTCAGAAAGGACAAAAATTAGCAGTTAATAATGAATCTACAGGTCAATTTAACTTTATTACTCAATTGGTAGATTCTAATAATAATAATATAGGAGATGAAGTATATTTCACTGATACTCAATATAGGACTGTACCAAGTTCTGGTAATTACAGGGTGAAAGTATATTGTAGTGATACATCAATTAAGGAAAGATGTACTGGAAGAGGTTCAGTCTCCCAATAAATATAAAGAGTAAGGATCTAAGTTCGAGTGTTAGTGAACTTAGATCCTTTTTCAATTATATTTTGTAATACAGCTAAATAATTCATACTTTTATTGAAATACTAAATATCGAAGGGAGGTTTATTGAAAACAGTTCAGAGATTAATGCTTTATTTTATTGATTGGGGTGTAGCAAAATGGTTAAAATAGTTTGTAATATTTTATTTATAATTAGTTGCATTTTTATTTTTACCTTTAGTGTTAATGTTTATGCAAATACTCAATCGTCCTCTTTAGTGGATAAATATTCTGAAGGAGGATATAAATCCCTTGACAGTGCTGTTCATGCGTTTGAAAAATACTACAAAACTGAAGTAAAGTTACCAACAATTCCTTCTACCATTTCATTTACACACAAATTTGGTAAATTTTATGTAGATTCTGAATATAATCTGAATACCACTTTAAACTTAATTTTTGTAAATGAACATATAAAAGAGAATATATTTAAAATTGATATTCGGTCTTTAAAACATAAATTGGACTTTGAAGGTGAAAGTTATCCACTCAAAGATGGTAGTAAAGGAGTTTATTTTGAACATCAAATATATAAGTTCTTTGTCTTTGAAAAAAATAATTTGCAGTATATGTTTGGCATTCATAAAAAAGGTGCCGATTCCATCAAACCAGAGTTACTTGTTGAAATGGCAAATTCAATTTAGCTTTAAATAAAAACCAGGGACTACTTGTGTACCTGGTTTTTTGAGGAATATCTACATCGTTTATTATCAAACATAACATTACTTCATTTGGTTATTTTTGGTATAAAACTATTCGTTTTAAGTAGAACCAAAAGGCTCAATCATTACAACTTTGTAAAATGGCGATAACTCTTCTACTAGCGGCTTAAAATCAAGTGCTGGTGTTCCTGTCCCAAAACCTGGTAGTAGCACGACTGTTTCTGTGCCTTGTCCTTGAATCAAAACATTCATATTTTTTCCATCCACTAATTTTTCTATCTTTTGAAAATTAATTCTTGATAGTCCTCCAAATGTTCAGTAATGGATTAAACTACTATATGAATTTTGAGCGTCTAATTTGTAATAACAGTATACTTAGTCTTCATCTGGTTTGAGAATTAGTGTAAACGGAGGGGGAGGGAGGTTTACTTTAAATGCTGCATCATACCTAATGTTTAAATTCGGTTGAAGCTGCCTCTGTTGGAATTGCTAATGCTTAAGGTTTGCTAGCTGAATTTCAGGTTTGGCTACTTTAAATCAAGACACTTCACCACAATTTTTGCAAAACAACAAAATAAGTGGGGAGCCTGAAGCAATTAAAGATCTTACAGGTCTAACATTTCTATCGCAAGATAATTTTCATGACCAAGCTGACCAGTTGCAAAAGAGTTACTACTACAAGCTCTACAGACTAATTTATTATTTTCCATAATATCATCTCATTGTGTAGTAGATGTAAATAATAACGTGAAAAAAGCTATAGCTTTTGCAAAGGCTACAGCTTGAAGTCTTACAAACTCATCGCATTCTCCTAACTTTCAAAACTACCTAAAACCATAAAATCTACAATAACGCCACTTACTGGATTTTCTGAACCTAATACACTAATTCCTAATACTGTGACACCACTAATATTTGTAATATTAGCAGAGACATATTTTCCAGTACTATTCTTTTCTCTCATTTGTACTCTTGGTCTTGCATTGATCGATGAATTTGTAGAATATACGCTTGCCACGGCATAGTCAATCGTTGATAATAGTGGATTGCCATTAGCTAATGCATTGTCTGTAAAATAAAACGTAGCTATACCATTTGCGTCTGATGTAGCTTGCCCATAAACAATGCGCCTTTCTTTTTTGGGATTCGACTCTCCCGCTTTAAACACATGCAATAATGTTGGTGCTAGTGTGATGAATTCAATACTCATAGCCTTACCCCTTGTTATATTTTGGCATTATTACTATACTATGAATTTTTTATTCGTTTATTACTTCTTCACTGTCCTTGATGATTCTTGTTTAGAGAGGAAGTTGAAAGAAATGATTGAGTGAACTACTTTGAACAGAATGTGCATTTAAAAGTATTTAGTATTACAGGTGGTGAGCCAATGATGAGTAAAAAATCTGTCTAAAATTAAAAAGCTGTAGCGTTGTTACACGCTACAGCTCAAATCGGTTAATGCTCTTTGTTGGTTTAGTCATATAGCATTATAACATACTGGAGAGCAAAATGGTGTTAAAAGGATAACAGGTAGCTACTACAGATCATTTATGGGTGATAATAGTAGCTATATTCATGCAAAGATAGCCATGTACGAAATCAAGAGGGATGCAAGTAATCAAGTGTTAATTACAGCAGCTTATTTAGTGGTCAAAATTATAAAATGAAGGCATACGAGCAAGCGATTGCAGAGTACAAAAGATGCATCCATGATCCCACTTATGCAACTCATACTGTTAGTCAGTTCCTTGATTTCGCAGATTGTCTCCTAGTAGCATTCATGTTAGAGCTTATGCTAGATTTTGAGAAATTTTGTTTTACTAGTATAATTGGAATATATTCGTTATTGTGTTTTGAGATGGGAGAAATGTATGAAAGATCGTAAGCAAGTGGTCATCGAAGCAACATTGCAATTATTTACTGAAAAAGGGTATCAGCACACATCAGTTCAAGATATTTTAGATAAAGCCAATATTTCAAAGGGGACATTTTATAACTATTTTTCATCCAAAAATGAATGTCTTTCAGCTGTGCTCGAACAAAATCGTCTAGAAAGAAATGTTTTAAAAGAGGAAATTCTAGTCGGCAAGAAAATAGATGATATAGAAGTTTTAGTTGAACAATTAATCGCTTCCTTAAGGATTAAAGAAAAATATAACTTAATGCCTTTATTTCGAGAAATCTCTTTTTTGCATGATGAAGAGTTGCAAAAAATTCTTGCTGAACACCGTTTTTATGAAATCACATGGCTAAAAAATAGATTTTATGATATTTATGGGGAGGATGGAAAGCCTTATTATTATGAGTGTGCAATCATATTTTTTGGTACGTTCCAGTATATATCCTTTTATTGGAATTTAGCAACTAAGACAACAATTGATATAAAAAAGGTAGTCTACAGATCGATAAAGTATGTAGAAAGTTTTCTTCCAGAAATGATTGAGAGTGGAGAAATATTATTAGAGCCAAATGATATGTATTTGCTTGAAATGGATTCAGCGTACAAGCCGATCACAAACGATCAAATTCAAAAGAAACTAGAACTGTTTTATAAAAAAATATCGACGGTTGAGCTTCATCCAAAATCAACGGAACTAACGACGTTGCTTTTGGATGAAATGAGTAGAGAAAAGCCGCGCATAAGCGTTTTAGAACTCATTATCCAACCATTTCGTAGTTCTTTTTCTGACACAATTTATAAATATGAAGCGGAAGAAATCGCTAATCTTTGCTGGCTTTATATGAAAAGTCCAAACAAAGCATAATGACCAGACCAGCTTTTTCTCATAAAGTTGGTCTTTTTCGTCTATCCATGGCCAAATTAATAGGGCGTTGCAATTACTAATTCAGGAAATATTATTTGCATTTTACATTACAGCTTTATGTAGAAAGGTCGTGATGAAAGTAAGGGGATTATGGTTAACCACAATAAAAGTATTGTTAGAATTAATAAGAATTGTTTTGATTTTTCTCATTTTTGGATGCTTGCTGTGGGGAGGCGTAAGGCTTATTTATACTACTTTACGAATAAATGTCGATGGTACTTACGGAGGCTGGCTAGGAGGAATCGCCATATATTTTTTATTGTTTGTCCTCTATCGTAATAAACTACAATTTTCAGGTTTTTATGATGGCCCAAAGCAACAAAAACTACCTAGAAAAATAACTTACATTTTAGTTACTGGCTCTATTTTTCTATTAATACTTCCGCTGTTGCTCTCGATTAAATAGCGTCTTGATTTTATGCATTGCCCCACTTTTACGTGGTATATAATGGATATGACTAAAAGTAAAGGAGTTAGGACGATGCCAGAATTTAAGAAGAGGGCAGAAGTATCTTTTATCACGAATATATCCCGATTTGATTACCTGAAAGAACAACTACAAGAAGTAGCTGGAAAATTTAATTTCAATCATCTTCAGCTTTCCAAAATAGTTGATTTACCGATAAATGAGCTGGAAAGTTTGCTAAATGGTAAGGGGAATATTACGACTGACCAGCAGGAAATAATAGAGCATAAATTAGCCAAGTTATGTTTTGGTTTTCAAGGTTTTGATGCAAAAGAAAGAGCAACATTGCTCTTGAATGATCTCGTTAAGGATTACATGTTTTCAACAGCAAGTATCGCAAAAATAATTCATGTAGAAGAAAAGGAACTCAACGATTTTAGACAAGCACAAGTAATGGATAGAGAGGCAGAATTGAAAATATGTGTGAATGTGATTCTGCTACATTTTGTTTTACATAACTAATAAGCCCACATCGCCTTTACACGGGAATTGCCAGAAGAGATATAGAAGGATATTATTATCCATTTCATTATGACGAAATGCAAAATGGTGTATTGACAGACAAACTTTGTATACAGATTAGCGGATGATATTAAGGAATTTATAGATTGAAATCCTAACCGTTAGTCTCGCGATGACAACCACTCCTTGAAGAGTGGTTTTTTGTTGTTTCCGACCTAATAGGCGCTTTCTGTATATTGAATGTAGAAATAAGTTTTTGTATAAAAATATCGTTTAACTCTCAAAATAAAAGAAAATTTGATTGATCGTGGGGTACTCTAATGGAGAATATGATGATGGAACTGAGCTCTAAGTTTGCAGATCATGATGATTTTTTCGTGGAGGAGGAGCTAATAGATCAAACAACCATCTATCTTATGGGATTTAAAACATTGATTGATTTTGCCAAGTCCAATCTATACATTCGGCAAATGGCTGCTTCATCTGCCTCAGTAGGAGAGCTTTTTACAAACCTTAGTGATCAACTTGATATGGATATTGAACAAATTGTCAATGCTGTTTTGGAGGGGAAATTGATCGTCTTATCTCAAGGAGGACGCCAAAATGCGATAGTTGATCCTATTTCCATCAATTTAACAAGAAGTATTGAAGAACCGAAAAATGAAAGCCCTATTCAAGCTTCTATGGATGCATTTGTTGAAGAGATTCATGTAAATGTTGGACTTATTCGAAAAAGGCTAAAAACGGCAAGGCTCTCTCATTGTACCTTTCAAGTGGGCGAGCTAGAAAAACGTAATTTGTCCATGTTATATATCAATGGAAGAGCATCAAGTGATCTTATTGAAAAAGTCAATCAGCAGTTAAAAGAAATTGACACGGATATTGAATCCATTGATGATTTGAACAAGTATTTTGGTGTTCGGAGAGGGAGTCCTGTTAGTCATTTTTTCCCGACAGAAGTGCCGATACAAGCCATTCATGCATTAAAAAAGAATAGAATTGTCCTTTTCTTAGACAATTACCCTTTCGCCCTAGTTTTTCCACATCTATTGCCAGATATGTTTAGTATTGTGAATGATCGAAACTTCCCGTATGTGCTATCAGTTATGCTTCGCGTTCTTCGGGTCGTAGGCGCTATACTGACACTCATTCTGCCTGCATTGTATGTCGCGTTAGTATCTGTCAATCCTGAGATATTCAAATTTGATCTTGCATTATTTGTGGCAAAAAGCAGAGAAGGGATTCCTGTTCCTGCTTTGCTTGAAACGATCATCATGGTCGTATTAATTGATTTAATATTAGAAGCGATTGTAAGACTGCCGAAAAGTATTGGACCGACCATTTCAATGGTAGGAGGCGTTATATTAGGCCAAGCAATGGTTGAAGCGAAATTAGTCAGTACCTTATTAGTAATTGTCATTACAGCCATTGTTATTTCAAGCTCGGTCGTAGCAGGTATTCAAAATTCGTTATACATTCGTTTATTAAAATATCCTATTTTAATTTTAGCATCTATTTTCGGCATTCTTGGTATATTTACTGGTTTAGCACTTACTGGCATTTATTTGGCGAGTTTAACTTCATTTAATATTCCGTATACGACATTTCGCTTGAAAAGAGAAGGAGATACTAAGTGACCCATAGGTTTCAAATTGGTATAGTTTTTTTTATTATCCATTTAAGCTTTGGTTTTCTGCTTTACCCTGATCTCATCTATTCGTTGACAGATGCGGGGCATTGGTTAGTCATTTTGTGTCAGGGTGTATTGCAATTAATGTTAATTTCACTCTACATTAAAGGTTTGAATTTTTTTCCTAATCAAGATATTATTGATATTTATTTAAAAATGGGACGGTTGGTTGCATTCATCATCCTGCTACCATTTGTCCTGAATTTAACGGTACTTGTTGCGCTTAATATCCGTACCTATACAGAGGTAATTAATTCTTTATTTTTATTACGAACACCGCATTGGCCAATAGCCTTATTGCTTTATTTTATATCGGCTTATACGGCAACAAAAGGCTTAGGGACAATATTGCGATCTTCCGTATTTATTTTTTTTATGATTACTCCTTTCATACTGTTTATCATTGTCTCTTCCATAGTAAATTTTGATTTTCATAATGGATTCCCAATACGAAATTCATCGTTTGAGTTCTTACTAGATATCCATTTTTACTATCTCATTGGATTTTCAGCATTTTTATTTTTAGGATTTATGGTTTCTAAAAAACCATTGGTATTTCGAGATATTTTTATAGCCTGGTTTTCTGTCATCATGGTTTACTTAGCCTTTGTTTATATACCACTTTTTATTTTTGGACAAGAAACAGTTGTTACCATGTCCTTACCCTTTGTAGTAGCGGTGGACTCAGTTGATATTCGTTGGCTAGCTTTTAACCGCCAAACGATGTTCTTTGGTATTTCTTCAATTGGCTTTATGTTAATTTTTAATGCTGTGATGCTTTGGATGATTAGTCAAATTATGCAGAAATTATTCAGCAGGCTTCACGTAAAATCAGCATGGTGGATTATGATCTTTTCACTTATTGGATATACTGCAGGATTATTTATTCCGAATCAAGTTTGGACAAATACATTGATTTTGTTGAATAGAGGGGCTCAAGTTTATTTTATGCTTATGATCCCTGTAACGGTATATATCTATGGCATTGTGATAAAGAGAAAGGTGACGAACGATGAAAGAAAATCATCCTTGTAGCATGCTCATTATATGTATGTTTTTGCTATTACCTTTTCTTGGCGGATGCTGGGATGTGAAAGATATCGATAAAAGATTATTACCTTTGGTTATAGGTATTGCTAAGGAGAATGAGGACTATCATGTGACGCTGCAAATCCCCATTACACAAAAGGAAAATGAAGTATCAAGAATTGTAACAGGCAAAGCAGATACGGTTTTAAAGGTGCTAGGGGAAGTTCGTACAAACTCTGAAGAAGCAGTGGATTACTCCCATATAGAATTAATTGTCATTCAAAGCAACTTGGCGGCCGATCAAGCGGAATTAAGGGAGCTCATAAAATTTTTAATGGATTCGGAAGAAATCCCTTCGAGAGCATTGTTAACCATAACTGATGATAAAATCGACAAAGTCCTTTCCAACATTAACGATAAATTAGGGGTGAATGCGACTTCCATTTACAATTACTTTAACAAAGGGGCAGGGTGGGCACCTGAGATAACAAGCATTCATATTTGGGAAGTATACCGAAGTCTATTTTCTTATACAAAAGATATTACAGTTCCAGTTGTTCGTGCTGGAAATGATACAGTGTTAGTCTATGAAGGCTCTATGGTGTTGAAAAATGGTGAATTAATGGCAAGAATTAATTCAGATGAAAGCCAGCTAAGTAAGCTATTTCAAAACGCGAATGCAAAGGGGAAAATCGAAAGCCTTGATTTAGCGAGTATTATGGTGGTCAACAGTTCCCTTAAAAATAAAGCCTCTTTGAAGAACAATAAACCCGTTGTGGCAAGTCATTTAAAATTAAAAATCGATATTTTAGAGAGAAAAAAAGATGTGTCAAATGACCAAATTATGAAAGAGCTAACAAAGCTTATGGAAAAACGGTTTTATGATATGTTTGAACAAGCCCAAGCAAATGGGGTGGAGATTTTCGGATTTGGACAACTCTTTCGTGATCAGCTCTCCTATCAAGAACTAAGGAACTGGAGAGAAGGCTTTTATCCTTACTTGAAGGTGGATTTTCAGGTGAATGTGAGTGTAGACTCATAGCTATCTTGTGGCATAAGGAAGGGCAGAAATGTTGCTGGCACAACACTTCTGCCCTTAATCAATCGCTATTTTTTCGTAATGCGCTCAAAAAATTCGACGGTTTTATTCATATCTGTAACATGTTCATTGCACGTCTTACTATCCGCACAAATGTAATTGCTATGGGAGGTAAATGTGCCAACGACCTGTCCTTTGATCGAGGTAGTAAACAAGCCAACATCTGCATGGCGATTACAGATGGCGCAAATGCCGCGTACAGTGCTGTTGGCAAATGTGCCTTTAATACCTGCTAACTGTCCATTTTGATCAAGGACAACGTATTTTCGATGTGTGCCAGGGTCATCCCATGCAAGATAACAAATTCGCTGGAAATCGAGTGCTTCTAGATTTGGTAGCTTTAGCTTTTTCTCCTTTTTAAATAAGGTTTTAAGCGTACTGGCTGTCACTGGCTTGAACGGGATGACATATGGCTTTAATTGTTCTAAAAAGGCATCCCCTTGCGCCCGATCTGTTATAGCAAAAAGTTGTTCAATCAGCTTTGTTTCCGTTGCTGATAACTCTAATTTTGTCGTTACCTCTGTATCCACAAGGCCCCGAACGGCTAGGATGACGTTTTTATCGTTCGTTGTCGTAAGAGCATGTAAAATTTTATTTAATTGCTGTTCTAGTAAATGATAATTAGCGACCGTTAAAAACGGCTGAATTGTTTGTTGTTCCATTTGAAATCTCTCCTGTTTAGTAGGCTATTTTATAAACTTTTGGCCTAAAGAGATCATTCAATTTTAGGTTATTTGTATAACTTAATCTAGACCTCTTTGACCTAAAGAAGACGTTCTAGAGCAAGCATTACAAGTGAATGCGTTCATGTCGATTCCTCCTTGAAAGAAAACTACGATTATTATAACATCTTTTGACATTTTGATAAATGCTAAAGCTCTACTTATTTTCTGAATTGTTTGATAGGTGGAAAATTGGTATAATGGTCTAAATTGGTTGACAGAGGGGGACTTTTTATGAAACAGATGACTGCATGGAAAACAACGCTTACTTGGAGAATTTATCAATTGTAGGAGGCATTATGATACTCAATAAACAAGGCTTTGATTTATGGGCGGACGGGTATGATCAAACCGTGCAACTAAGTGAAGAAAATAATCAATATCCATTTGCAGGCTATAAAGTGATTTTAAATAAAATTTTTAATGAAGTAATGGAGGTTCCTGCTTCCACGGTTTTAGATATTGGCTTTGGGACAGGTGTATTAACAGCGAAGCTTTATGAACATGGGCACGCCATCAATGGCCTCGATTTCTCATCCAATATGATCGCCATTGCGAAGGAAAAAATGCCACAGGCCAACTTAATCGAGTGGGACTTAACGAAAGGCTTGCCACCAGCGCTATTACAGCAATCATACGATGCCATTGTTAGTACGTATGCGCTTCATCATTTTACAGATGAGCAGAAGATTACGTATATCACACAATTACTACGGCAGCTAACGCCAACTGGTAAAATATTAATTGGCGATGTTGCCTTTGAAACAAGAGCGCAGCTGGAACAATGCCGTCAAGACAGCAAAGGTTACTGGGATGATGATGAATTTTATTTTGTCCATGAGGAGCTAAAAGCCTCGTTACAGGATATTTGTCAGCTTAGATTTTATCCGCTATCGCATTGTGGTGGGGTTTTTGTGATAAAAGCTATTACGAGATAAAATGACAGTTCTTCTCCACATAAAAGGAGCTATCGAATGGATAGCTCCTTTTATCTGTTAAGCAAACATCGACAAAATATATTTGCCAGATAGCATAGACAGCGGGGGCGCTCATGACAGAAAATGCTTGGTTTAAACCAGCTTGTTAAGAGAAAGGCTAGCATAGTAAATAACAGCATACCCACCGCTCCAAAAACGGTGTTTTGTAAGATGATATGAAAGGTATCTTCCTTCCCATTTTTCATTTGCATGCCCATATTAATAAGCATGAGAATGGGCAAGGCTGTAATGATGCCTGACAAAATCAAAACTTAGATTGGCTTAGTAGTAGCGCTAACACCATAATGGTGACACCTACTAAAGAATAGAATCAGAAGAAAGTAATGATACTGTGGAAAATGCTTGTGTACAATTACCTCTTCATCCTATTTAGCAAAATATGCAGAAAGATAGGTGGGGACAAAAAATAGAGAGACTATTTCTGAGAAGGCGTGTCTCACTCAATCTATTCAAAAGAAATATCTGAAAATATAAACTTTAATAAGCTATCTTTTAATATATCGCTTTATACGATATAATCGCATAAAGCGATATATCAAAGGAGTTAGCATGATGATTAAAGAGATAAATGACTATTTTACAACGATATTCTATCATCTACATACAACACATGAGGATGTTATTTCCCATCAAAGCGTACGTATTTTACAGATGATTCAAAAGGAAGAGGAAGTCACGGTGCGTGATATTGCAGGATTATTAAATATTTCTCATAATACAGCATCAGAGCATGTGAAAAAGCTAGAGCGTCATGGCTGGGTGACGAAAGAACGGGGGCGTGACGATCAGCGTAAAGTGATACTTCATTTAACAGCACAAGGTCTACAGGTGCTGAAGAAAAACTCGGAGTTAGATGATGCTAAGCTACAGCAAGCCCTTCATCAGCTAACTGAACAAGAACAGCAAGCCATCCTCCAGGCATTTCGACGTCTAAGTGAGGTGGCAAAATAATGTATACATTTTTTAAAATCCTGAGCTCAGCAGCCATCATTGGTATTGTGACAGAGGTGGCACGAAGGTTTCCTACCTATGGCGGAATTATTGCCGCATTACCATTGGTCAGTATTTTAAGTATTATTTGGCTAACGGTGCAAAGTGAGCCAAGTGAGCATATTCAGCGCTTTACAGTGGGTGTCATCGTTGGTTTACCAGCAACGATGTGTATGCTTTTTGTTATTTATATGGCGATGAAATCCTCGATGCATATTGTACTCGCGATTGGTCTCGGTGTGCTGTCATGGGCTGTGTTCCTAAGCATACAAAAGGCCATTGCAGGTGTTTTTCATATTTCAATGTAAAAGGGGGAATTTTATATGACAATTATGGCGATTCATCAAGTGCCAAAACAAGAGGTAAACCAATTTTTTCAGGAGCATTGGGGTTCGACCGAGATGGTCATTTCCAGTGGTATCTATAACTGTAGTGAATTAGATGGCTTTGTTTTTGTAAATGAGCAACAAGCAATGATTGGTTTGATCACCTACATTATACGAGAAAGGGACTGTGAAATCATTTCATTAGATAGTACAGTCGAGGGCAAAGGCATTGGGACAGCTCTTGTGAAAGCCGTCGAACAGACAGCGGTGGAACAAAACTGTGCAAGCATTTCTTTAATTACCACAAATGATAATTTGCATGCCTTAAAGTTCTATCAAAAACGAGGGTATTGTTTAATAGAAATACTGCGTAATGCAGTTGAAAAAGCGAGGGTCTATAAGCCTTCTATCCCATTACTCGGCGATGACGGCATTCCGATACGAGATGAAATACGTTTACAAAAACAACTTGACTTCCAATAAGTCAGGTTGTTTTTTGTTATACTGTGGATGAGGAAAGAGAGGGAAAGCATGAAAAAAATACTATTTATTTTAGTACTGAGTGTGCTTGTGGTCGGAGCTGTTTTTATGATTTATCTCAAAAGTAATCCACCACTCGCCATCGAAAGCTATACAAGTAAGCAGGGGAATGAGGCAGTCAAAATCATTGCACTTGAGAATAAGGGCTTGCGTGATATCAAGCTAACACAGCTACTTGTCAATGACCGGCTTCCTGAGAGTACAGAGCTTGTCATTAGTAAGTCAGAACCATTCGAGGCGGAAACTAAGCTAGAGGGAAATGAGCATCTATCCTTTCATAAGTTATCACAGCGTACGATTTTACCTCGGCAATACATAGATCCACAAGCCATTGGCAAGGAGCCTCAGCATTATGCGGTTCAAGTCCAAGCTCCTGATATCAGGAAAATAACGATTCAATATGAATATTTAAAAATACCCTTTACGCTAACTGCCGAGCTACAAGCAAACAAATAACCAATTGCAGAGCAAATTTTGTCTTATCCTTTATGCCTGTGTCAATTCCTAAGATTGTTTGATGAAAAGCACCTATCCCTCCTAAATCATGGTAATCTTATAGTAACAGCAATTGTGATACTAGGAGGGACCTAATGGCATTTATCATTTGTAGTATAGTACTATTTATCTGTGTTATCACTGTGGCTTTAGTGTTTAGGAAAAAGTTTTCAAAAAATGATATTATGCTTGACGTGACAGCCACCTGTGAAGGGAGAAATGAAGACAATCAAGCAATTATGAAAATATATTTTACGTATTCCATTGGCCGTCTTGTCACAAGGAAACGAGATATCATAGGTAGTATTGAGTGGTCTGAAGGGTGGATGCCTGTCAGCTATAACTTAAAAGAGCATGGTGTTTATCGTGAGGAAAAACTTCTCTATGCAACGAACGAGCAGTCTTATTCTACCTTTGAAATCAATGCGATGAATGCTATTGATGAACAAGGTCGAGGAGAGGGCTATGTTGTCCTTGTACTGGAAAAGCCGAATCCTTCTCATATGTCCAGAGCAGGTGTTGTACTAGCTGTCACTGCCAATATGGTTACCTATCAATTAGCAGACTCAACCAGCTGGCACAATGATGTGGTGGTCCATTAGCTATCCAATTTATTGGATAGCTTTTTTGGTGCTTAAAAGTAAATTTAGGCCGTTTATGGAACCAAATGGTGGGAATATCGTATAGAAAGAGGAAGGACTTGTAGGGTGAAGGAGGATATGGATGTCCAAATGTTCAAGCAATAGCTATGACTTAAAGCTAGTCGCAATCGATGAGCAAATATATGCACTTTTACAGCAACGTAAAGAGGTATGCAGTCATACCTCAGATTTTCCCTCAGATGAAATCATTTCGGAATGGGCACAGCAATAGGGTTTCGATCACACTTTTTTTAGCTATGTTCTTTCACTTAATGAGAAGAGAAAAATACTATAATCCAAAAGTAGAACCAGCAGGCTTCCGTCACTATATCCCTGTGTTACAAACGGTAGAAAAGGGAGGGCGATTGTATACGCTTTCTTCTATTCGTCAATATGAAAATGCCAGTATTGTGCAGTTATTAGTTGATTGGGATGAGCAGCAAGAACCAGAGCAAACGATTCAACTCATTGATGAGTCCTATGAATGCCAAATTAGAGGTACAAGAGGCTCGAATGGGCATGAAAGCAGTACATTTATTGTGACACCACCCTTGCCAGAAGATATCCAAGGATTTGATTTTGTTTTTACACAATACGAAGATGTTTTTGAGGAAAAACCTACAGGATGGGCTGTCACCATACATGGTTAGGAGGAATGTTCAATGAAAAAATGGCTTTTTCCATTGGTCATCGTAGTCATTCTAGTAGCGGCCTGTCAAAGCCCTGAGCAAGAGGTGCACTATATTGCCAAAAGTGAGCATTGGAAAGCGATCTATCACAGTAATGGTGATGAGGGTTTACGCTTATTTTATCTAGGGAATCATGATGATCTAGGACCCTTAGAAATCACGATTGAGGGGACAAAAGAATCCCAAAGTTTAAGCGATGTTCAGTTAAATAAAGATGGCTATTATTCCTTCACAAAGAAAGAAAGTGAGAAAATTTTTAAACGAGAGACAAAGCCAATGGTTCATGTGCAATGGCAATCTGATAGCGAGACTTTAGAAGTGAAAAATCATTAGGAGATAATAAAAATATGCGAATTGAACAACGCGAGGATGTAGTCATCATAAATGGATTGGAGATTAGTGGATCTATTCAAAAAAACAAAAAATGCACCACATGCCAAAGTCAGATTATTTATGATGACACGTTCGATAGTTATTTTTGTGCAAGCTGTAATGAGTGGCTTGAGGAGGCATGTGAAGATCCGCATTGCACCTACTGCGTCCAACGACCAGACTCCCCATTGTCAGACAATCGCTAAATTTTTTTATTTTCATGTTTGACAAAAAATCCATGATTCGTTATAGTAATTAACAATTTCATACAAAAATGAAATAAGCAATGATAAGGATAAGAGATTCGATTAACCATTTTCAGAGAGGGAAGTACTGGCTGCAAGCTTCCTAATGTTGTGATCCCATCTTACTACCTTGGAGCTGTGCTTGGAAACTTGCACCGTCTTTTGCTACGTTACAGCAAAGTCAATGAGCCACTAGCACATAAACTAGTGGGAATTTGGGTGGAACCACGGGTAATAACACATACTCGTCCCTTCTTAGGGGCGGTTATGTGTTTTTTTTATTTTGATTCAGCAAATATTTTTTGTATCGAAAGCATAGCGGCAGATATAGAAGGCCCTTTCCGAAGGGGAACGGAATCAAGATAAAAGCCTCTGGCGGATGTCCTAGATTTTGAAGAGTAGCTTTTCGAGCTTGCTTGAAAAAAATCAGGACACAATTACCCCGAGGCGTAAATGATTTTATAACAAAAAAGGAGTAGAGAACATGTCAAATCAAGATATTCACATTCAATTTCCAGATGGTCAACAGCAAACTTTTACAAAAGGCGTGACACTAACCGATATTGCGCAAGCTATTCGTCCTGAGCTTCGCAAAAAGGCAGTAGCAGGAAGTGTTAATGGAACCATCGTTGATTTGACGCACCCGATTACAGCAGATGCTCAAATTTCATTGTACGATGCAAGCTCGAAGGAAGGGATCGAGGTTATTCGCCATTCAACAGCTCATCTATTAGCTCAGGCGATTAAACGACTTTACCCCCATGCCCAATTTGGGGTAGGACCAGTGATTGAAAATGGTTTTTATTATGATATAGAGATTGCAGATACGCTAACACCGAGTGATTTGCAGCGAATTGAGAAAAAGATGAAACAAATTGTGCAGGAAAATGTCCCGATTCACAGGCGCGAAGTGTCACGACAAGAAGCCAAACAATTATTTGTGCATGATGCGTTAAAGCTAGAACTGTTGGAGGCAATACCTGCGAATGAGACAGTAACGATTTATGAGCAAGGAGAGTTTTACGATTTATGTCGCGGCCCTCATGTTTCAGCCACAGGTAAGTTGCAGCACTTTAAATTAATGCAGGTGTCAGGTGCGTATTGGCGTGGCGATAGCAACAATCAAATGCTCCAGCGTATTTATGGAGTAGCTTTTGCCACAAAAGAAGAATTGCACAATCATTTTGTATTTTTGGAGGAAGCGGAAAAACGGAATCATCGCAAGCTAGGCAAAGAACTATCGTTATTTATGTTTTCAGAGGAAGCACCTGGCATGCCTTTTTATTTAGCAAACGGTCAAATTTTACGCAATGAGCTGGAATCGTATTTGCGCAATCTACAAGCGAAGTATGACTATAGAGAAGTACGGACTCCACTGATGATGAACCAACGTCTTTGGGAGCAGTCGGGACATTGGGACCACTATAAGGATAATATGTATTTTACACAGGTCGATGATCAGAGCTTTGCCTTAAAGCCTATGAACTGCCCTGGTCATATGCTGATTTTTAAAAATTCCTTACACTCTTATAGAGATTTACCCATTCGTATGGCGGAATTTGGGCAAGTGCACCGACATGAATTTAGTGGAGCCTTGAATGGTCTATTACGTGTACGTTCATTTTGTCAGGATGATGCCCATATTTTCGTAACACCACAGCAAATTGAAGATGAAATTGCCTTGGCATTAAACATTATTGATGAAGTGTACAACGTCTTTGGCTTCGAGTATACGATTGAATTATCGACACGACCAGATGATTATATGGGTGATTTGGCTTTGTGGGATCAAGCGGAGGGGGCACTGGAAAATGTCCTCAAGAATTTAGGTATTGCCTATACGATTAATGAGGGCGATGGGGCATTCTATGGACCGAAGATTGACATCCATATTAAGGATGCCATCCAGCGCAGTCATCAGTGTGCAACGGTTCAGCTTGATTTCCAGCTACCGGAGAAATTTGATTTAACGTATATTAATGAAAATAATGAAAAAGTAAGACCTGTTGTTATTCATCGGGCAGTGTTTGGCTCGATTGACCGCTTCTTAGGTATTTTAATTGAACATTTCAGCGGAGCATTTCCGACTTGGCTTGCACCACAGCAAGTACTAGTGATTGGTGTAGCAGACGTGCATCAAGCTTATGCTAAGCAAGTAGTAGAAGCTTTACAACAGGAACAAATTCGTGTGCAATTAGATGATCGTCAAGAAAAGCTCGGTAAAAAGATACGCGAAGCCCAATTGCAAAAAATACCGTATATTATTGTTATTGGTGATCGAGAGGTTGCCAATCAAAGTGTAGCTGTACGTAGACATGGTCAGCAAGATTCCACTGACAAAACACTACAGCAGTTACGAGATGAAATAAAGACAGCCATCCAACAAAAAAGTTTATCTTAATAGTCAGCTATAGAAAAGAAAGCTTGCTTTGAATGAAGAACATTCGAAGCAAGCTTTTCAATTATTAAAATTATTTATTTCTATTTTTTGAAATGACTACTAGAATCTACATGATGTGCATACAATGAATTAAAGGTGCTTGGTACTTTCTTGAAAATGCGAATGTCCCAGTAAAATTTCCTGGGTTTCAGCGTCGATGACAAGAAATTTGCGATAGGTCTCATCGGTATTGTGCTGAAAGGATGCTAAAAAATAAACTTGTCGATTGGGATGAATAAAAGTATGTTGAGAGAGGTCTATTGTTTCCTGTTTACCATCTGTTTGTAAATAAAAGCTCTGTGTCGCATTTGCTACATCTTTAAAAGCCATCTTTTGACGAATATTCAATGAAGCATTGGTATATTCCTCATAAATTGCACGATTAAGCTGCTGATAAAATTCGTCCTCATCACGAAACGATTGAAATTGGTTGTTTGGATATTGATATAGTGTGTTTATTTCAGTTGGTGTGCAAAGTGTGGGTGTTGTATGGTCTACTGAATGTTGAGGTGGCAATATTATTTTGGAAACAACCATAAAAGTTAAGAAAAATACGTGCATCGTTCAACCTCCAAATGTTTTCTTATCAAAAACATCGCCTAGTTTTTCTTACTCTATACATAAAAACGCTGGCTAGAGGGAATGCATGTATCATCCTGGATAAAACCAGCCAAAGAAAGTTGGTCTGGCTTTATCACTATCTATTCTTTCTTCTATATATATGCCTCGTTATGATTAGGAAGCTTGTGCTTGTTTTAAATATCTATTAAGTAGGACATCCAATTCTTGACTGTAATCTACTACGGTAGGGTGGGTGAAACCAAGATCCTTTGCTTTTTTATACATAATTCTACGTTTGATCTCAATTTCCGCCTTCAAGAATTGTTTAAGTAATAAGTTTACCAAGATATTTTCCTCCTAATTTTTTTATCCATATTCTTGAAATACATTTTTTATGACCTCGATTCAACTTTCTCATTGTATATCACTTATATTAAAAAAAATGTCATATTGTGTATCATTTCTCAAATTCGTAATTTAGTCATAGATAAGAACCTTCATCCTATTTGATTTTAAAGAAAAAATTTATCTATAATAGATAAAATATACTAATAATTCCTCCCTTTATTGAATTGAATATGAGACTTAAAACCCTATCGGCGGAAAATGGTGGGGTTTTTAGCTTGCTGTAATTTAGAAAGTATTAAGAGAAAAAATGAGAAACTTTAAACCTTTTATACTATGCAAAAAGTTGCTGTTAGAGATCGAATTTTCCGATAATTCAGCGTGTTATTCATATCTTGTCACATTTTAGCAAATTCCCTTTGATGTTGTTTAGAAATGTGGACATTTCATTTTGTATGGTGAAATGTTGAGAATTTTTGAAATTAATGGAATAATAAATGAGAGGCTTGAGGTGATGAGGAGTATGGTGAAAAACACGTTTATATCGTATTTTTTCAAGTTTACTAGCCGTATGTAAAAGAGAGGAGCCTTCACAGGAACCGATCATTGTGTATGGCATTCAGAAGATATAGCTGTGTAGCGGATGTATCCTTGGACAATAGGGAGCGCTATGATGGGTTTCTAAATGATGGGAGAGTAAACCTTTTCACCAGAGGAAATATTGCTAATAATGTTCGAGTTTGTGGAAGAACCTCGTGTTGGTAACTTCCCGTCTACTGCGTTTTTGCACTCATCGGCACAATGCCTTCTTCATGAATACTTACATAATAGCAGGTAGCGTTTAGAGAATGGTAAATGTTTATGCTAAAATATGTCATAGATTACGAGAGAGAGGGATTACCATGCGTACCACTTATTTTAAAAATTTATTACAGCACTTACCTGAAGAAGAACAACAACAATTGCAACAGGCAAATGGTGCAACTGACGCCCATATTGAATCATTGCTAGAGATATTTCCGCTTTGCCCGCAATCATTGCTGGAGCTATTACGGGATGTCAATGGTACTTATTATTGTCGGCATGGTCAAGAAACAATCTGTGCCCTTGTGCTAGGCTCTGATTTAGGGGATTATCCGTATTATTTAAAGTCAGTGGAGCAAATCGTGGCAGACTATCATGACAAGCGTGAAACGATTTATGAACGTTATCAAGATTTTTTAGATTATGTCGAAGTGAATGACAAGATTAATATGCATGTGCCGATAAATGAACGTTTATGCTTTGCTGATTGCATGAATAATGGTGGAACCTCTAGCCTGTATATTGATTTTTCACCAAAGGAAGGCGGACAAGTTGGGCAAGTGGTCCGTTATGTGCATGATCCTGATAGTTTTGAGGTAATTGCCGCTTCCTTTGAAGATTATTTACAGCAACTTGTAGAGGGAGGTTATGAATTCACTGCTATTTACGAGGAGGAATTCGAATGACCATGCTGCTCATGTTCCATGAGGACAAAGCACAAACTTTAGTAGAACAATACACCCTAACAGAAGAACAGCTGCGTTATACAAATTCCCCAAAAGATAGCATTGAACTTGCGAAGCAGGATAATAGTCGACATGCCATTTTAGCGCTGGTCAGTAACAAGCTAGTCACTTTTTTTGTCTTACATGAAAAAGAAGGAGTGAAGCCTTATTCCTCCAATGAACAGGCGTTGTTAATTCGCTCCTTTTCTACGGATTATTATGAGCAGGGCAAAGGCTATGCTAAGAGGGCACTCCAATTATTACCTGATTTTGTTCGCAAGCATTTTCCACATATCAATGAGCTAGTACTAGGTGTAAATGTGCCAAATATAGCAGCTCAGAAACTTTATAAGAGGTGTGGTTTTGTGGATGAAGGCAGACAGGCAAAGGGGATTCGAGAGGAGCTAAAAGTAATGAGCTATTATATGAAGGAGACTCAAAATTGAGCCATATAAAAGAGGCAAGAATGGAGCATTTACAAGTACTTTGCACAATCGATCAAGAAGTGATTGGAGATGCATCCAGAACGGAAGAAATTCAGCAAGCAATCGAAGAGAAACGCTGTCTGCTATACCAATCCACCGATAATATTGCGGGGTTTCTGCTATTCACCAATGACTTTTTTGGCTATAGCTTTATTTCCTTAGTCATTGTTAAGCCGTCAGAGCGTAGAAAAGGCGTCGCGTCTGCCTTAATGAAGGCTTATATGCAAATGGCTAAAACGTCAAAAGTTTTCTCCTCTACAAATCAGTCCAATAAGCGGATGCAACAACTTTTTCACAATTTAGGCTTTGTCAAAAGTGGTGTTATCGACAACTTGGATGAGGGAGACCCAGAAATTATTTATATGAAACAAGCCTCACCACAAGCATAGGGTGAGGCTTTTGTTTATTTTTTGACTTTAATAAATAAAAAGGATGGTCTGCGTAGCTCCTTTTCAATAGAAGGAAGCTGTTGAATGGCCTCTTTGCTTGGGATAGGTTCAACGATTTTGTCAATGGATAACCCGTGCGTAATTAAGGTATTCATCATCGTTGCTATCGTGCGATGATATTTGACAACGCCATCCACCAACCATGTTTGCTGACGTAAGCCCTCTTCATGGTAATGATCCACTGCGTAATGCAAACGGTTATGGCTTTCGTCATAAATCCAATTATCTTCCATAGTGTGACGAGCCGTAGCAATAGGATGCTCCACAGAGAAAATAAATACCCCATTTGGCCGAAGCATTTGCGCAATTTGACTAATTACCTTATCGAAATCTTGGACATAATGAAGAGAAAGGGAGCTGGTTATACAATCAAAGCTATTTGAAGGCGCTTCATAATCCTCTATGGCTTGCAGCTGATAGTCAATGTGTGGATGAGCATGCTTCTGTTTGGCAATAGCTAACATATTGCTCGAAACGTCTAAGGCTGTCACATGCTTAGCGTGATGCTCCAGACAATATTGTGCGAATTCACCCATACCACAGCCAATATCAAGTATTTGTAAATTCGTTAATGGTGGTAGTAAGGACTTCATAGTGGGTTGTTCCAAAAGACCATTATAGTTATACGTTTTTTCTCGTAAAGCCTTGTATTGGTTGAAAAAAATAGGATTATCATAGATATTTTGTTTCATTAATAACCTCCATTTTGTGAAACATAACGTTATGTCAAGTGTGCGCATTATAATTGTCTCATGTGGCAATAAAAAGATATAGACTTTTATTACAATTTTTTGTAAGATGTAGATAGAGACATATCATTTTTTGATAACAGTTAATTCCCATCTATTTACAAATTAGATGGTTTATTTTTTTAGAGAGCACTAATGAAAATTAATTGATTTCCAGTCTAACTAAGTCGAGCAGTTTCTCCAAGCTTCCTACATCATTTTTTTCTTCACTATCACTATTCTTTGCAGCAACCGAGTCACTACTTCTGTTTATAGTATCCACCAATGTCCATTTGCGAATGGGAGTGAAGTCCAGCATATGACAGGCTGATTTCATACCTTCTATGGATAGATTTGTTTTCCTTTAATGTCATAAAAATGTAACAATTCAAAAAAATGATTTAAAGGGAAAAGATGACACTTCTTGCAATCTATAACGTTCTTAATAGTTGGAAGCAAATTCCGAAATAGAGACGTTGGAGGGATTCGATTGAATCAAGAAAGCTTATTATCCATTAGTAGCAATGCCTTATTTATTGCCTTTATTCTCTTGCTTATAGCAATTGTGCCATTAGGGCTTGCTGTCAAATCAAAGAGGAAAATGTTCGGCAGGCTAGGTCTGCTTCTCACTTCTGTAGCCTTTGCCTTACAGCTTGTGTACTTTGTTGTGAGGTGGGTGGCGGTGGACCACGCACCCGTGAGTAATATGTATGAATTTATGACATTCTTTGGCATTATGCTCACAGGAAGTTATTTGATTATCCACTTTTTATATAAGCAGCTCGTCGTCGGCTTATTTACCATTCCTGTGTCATTAATCATCCTTGGCTATGGAAGCGTTTTCGCAAAAGAGGTATCACCGCTTGTGCCATCCCTACAAAGTCACTGGTTAACCATTCATGTTATGACGGTAGCTTTTTCCAGTGCCATTTTATCGGTATCCTTTGCCACAGGTTTGATTTATTTACTAAGAACGTTGGATGTTTCCAAAAAATCCATCAGTACATATAGTCTAGAATTTGTCTTGTATTGTTTAGTTGTCGTAATTGGCTTTATTGGTGTATCAACGGTTTTCAGCGTTGCCGCAGAAGAGGTGCAAGTTCAATTTGACAATTCACAAGGACAGCAAGAAAAAGCCACCTACTCCATGATGCCCTTGATTGTTAACAAGGGTGCGGTCACAAAAAATGGTGAAGGAATAGGCATAGTAGAAATAACGAATAAAATAGATGCCAAGAAATTAAATTCAATTGTCTGGGCATTTATCGTCGGCACGATTTTATATGGTGTGATTCGATTGATTACAAGAAAATCGATCAGTGCCGTATTAAAACCATGGACAAGCCGTGTACAGCCACAATTGATGGACGAAATATCCTATCGCGCTGTCGTCATCGGCTTCCCATTATTTGCATTAGGTGGTCTTTTATTCGCCATGATCTGGGCCCAAATTGCCTGGAGTCGCTATTGGGGCTGGGACCCTAAAGAGGTTTGGGCATTGATTACATTTTTGTTCTACGCAGCCTTTCTTCATTTCCGCCTATCCAAAGGCTGGGAAGGGGAGAAAACGGCTTGGTTAGCCATTATCGGCTTCGGCATTATTGTGTTCAACCAAGTGTTTGTCAATTTAGTGATTGCCGGCTTACATTCTTATGCGTAGGCAGGGGTGAGCTGAGCCTTTCATGTGATTTTATGGAGGGGTTTTGGGTGACATGATTCTCGTTGTGGGAATGAAATGATCCTAGTTATGAGGGAATCGCTCTAAAGAGTGTATCAAGTACCCAGAGCCACTCCAAAGTGTATGAAAGCGCTTAGAAGAACTGCTCCAAAAGTATAGACTAATGAGGGAACCGTGTCCTATTTTCTAAAATTGAATATGGTTAGTTATATATGTCATGTCCGCTGTTTTTTATTGCCGTGGAGTTGACAGTTCCATTAGATCGGCTGCTCAAGAGGCATAGTGGATAATTTCTTGCTTGTTGTTCAGTGAATGGCACTTTTGGTGGAACAGTGCTTATTTTATAAACTGGTGGTTTCATGGTTGGGCATTGTCGTT
Organism: Lysinibacillus fusiformis; assembly: GCF_002845985.1. Classification (GTDB taxonomy): domain Bacteria; phylum Bacillota; class Bacilli; order Bacillales_A; family Planococcaceae; genus Lysinibacillus; species Lysinibacillus fusiformis_D. The sequence goes on from NZ_PDFK01000003.1 coordinate 154,021, forward strand.
TTGTTTAGGGCACTGCCGTAGATACGGTGCTGTTTGCTAGGCAGTTTCCAATTGCCCATCAGGGAGAAATGTCTGTACCTGTGCAATCATAAGACAAACAAAAAAGAGACATCCGAAAATGGATGTCTCTTTTTATACGCACGTCTATGTTAAGTGAAGATTATAGTTTCACTACATTCGTTGCTTGAGGTCCGCGGCTGCCTTCTTCTACTCCGAATTCAACTTTTTGGCCCTCTTCTAAAGTTTTGAAGCCATCTGTTTGAATCGCTGAGAAATGTACGAATACATCATTGCCACCTTCAACTGCGATGAAGCCAAAACCTTTTTCTGCGTTAAACCATTTTACTGTACCTTGTGTCATGTAAACACCCTCCCAAAAAAATTCAACAATCAATTGCTTCCATCACATATAAAAACGTTTTCAAAAGCTTTTATACCAGTTGAATCTGCGTTTTTAATCATCGCAATGAAGTAATGTAATTATTAACTATATTATAGTACAGAATTGTTTGTATATCCAGTAAATTCCGTTTTTAGTAAGAAAAAATTTACATTTGTCATCTATTAGTAATATAACGATAGCGTCTCACTAATCTATCCATGCTTTTTCTTTGGCAACAATCACAGCCTCTGCGCGTGATTCTACACTTAGTTTCACAAATAGCTTTGATAAATAATTTTCTACAGTGCGCTGGGTGACGCCGATAGCAGAGGCGATGGCTTTATTCGTACAGCCTTGGGCAACGAGCTGTAAAATTTCCTGTTCTTTGTCGCTCAGTAATACCTCCTGTTGAACATTAGGTAGGTTGGCTCGTTGCTGGACAAAGTCTAAGAAATCAGCTGCCAGTAATATTTCGCCTCTTAGCGCTGCCTGAATCGTTTGGATGACCTGCTCCTTTGTCGCCAATTTTGATAATAGACCATCAATCTTTTTTTCAATTAACAGCTCATAGTAATCAGAAAGCTCGTAGCCTGTATAAAGAATAATAAGTGCCTCAGGTTGCTTTTTCCTAATCATTTCTGATAGTTGAATGCCATTAATAGGCTTCATATTAATATCGATAAGAAATAATTGAAAACTTTCCGTCTCCATTCTTGGTAAAACGGCGGCACTATCCTGCTCCGTTTTGATTTGAACATTGACTAAATCCTGTAGCAATGTTTTCGTACCATCTAAAACGACAGGATGGTCATCTATAATAAGTATGTTCATCATATGAATCACCGTCCTCTTGTATTTGTATAAAAATATGCATGCCTTCCTTGTGGCTCGATTGGATGGTGATGTCACCATTAAAAGCACGGACACGTTCACGAATGCCATTAATGCCCATTGAAGCAGAGGACTGAATTAAATCGTCAATGTCACAGCCAATTCCATTATCATCATATTGAAGGATAAAGCCATGAGGCATCGCCTGTAATTTTAGTGAAACCTCGGTTGCCTCGGCATGCTTGATTGCATTATTGAAAAGCTCCTGAACGAGGCGATAAACCACAAGGTGGAGCGTGACATCCTGGAAGTGCACCCGGTCAATTTGAGCGTCTAATAAAAAGTCAGCACGTATTTTTACCTTTTGAATAAGTTTTTTTAATGCCATTTGTAAGCCAAAGGTATCCAGGAGTGGGGGACTTAAGTTCTCGCAATATTCCCGTAAGTCCTTTGTTGCATTTAATAGCTGTTCCCGAATAGCTAGTACGGTCTCCTTTTGAATAGTAGGAGAGCTAGCAAGAACATCGAGTTCTCTAGCTAAATGCAGTTGCTCCTGCAAAATGGTATCGTGTAATTCTTGTGCTAAAATACTCTTTTCCTTTTCAATAATATTCCATAGCAATTTATCGAGCCAAGGAAGCGGCGTATCACTGGTGTTTTTCATATGCTGAATTTCGCGTACTAAATCTTCAATTTGCTGTAAATTATTAATAAACATCGATACATACAGTGCCAGCAATTCTAACCAAAGAAGCTCTTCCTTTTGAAGGGCATGTCGTATTTCTAGTAAAATTTTTTCATCCCCAGCATCGTGCAACAACAATTGGGTATAGTTGCTACCAAACTTTGGAGAAGGGGTTTCTTCTGTTATCGTACAGATATGGAAGGCAGTTGTGCCTAGCTTCTCGGTAATTTCATATTTAAAACGATCCAATAACTCTTGTTGGTTTTTGGCTTTGCCCATACGTTGCACTGCTGCATATAGATTATGTACATAATTTCCAGTAGAAGAAAAGATAATTTTTCTATACTTAAAATCGATGCGTTCTTTAATATAGAAGCTAGCAATGATCACCATGAAAATTAGTAAAAATATACTTGTGACATGGACGATGGATAATTGACCTAAGAATAAGAGGGCAATCCCCGCAGTCGATAACAAAGCGCTGAAAAAGGCCAGTGTGGAATAATAGCGCAAACGTGATAATTGGTATTCAATATCAAATAATCGTTCGTTTACCTGAATGAACAGAAACGAGAACGGTATAAATAATAGAAATAACGCAGCAATTTCGGCATGTAGTAATGGCCTATGCCCTAAAATTTCAGGTGTGACGAAAAATAATAAAAAGGGTAAAAATGGTACAATAAAAGCAATGGCAATCAAGCGAATTTTCGCCAATTTCGTGCGTAAATAACTCGTTAATAAAATATAAATAGCATAAAGCACAAGAACCGCAAATAAGCTTAAGTTCAAGATAGGCATTATTTCACGTAAAGCTGGCACGTAGCTTTCAATAAGAGAACAGCCAGGAATGATAAACGGTAGAACATAAAGCCATTTGCTGTGAGGATAGGTCCATCTGATTTGTAAGTAACGGAAAAAATGCTGTAAAAAATGGATGAAGAGCACTAAACATAGCACAATACTAATGCCAATGGTAATCATTCCAATCAGATTGCCTCTTGCCGAAGCGCCAGTGCTTATATAGCCCATGGAGCAGGTTAATAAAAATAAGACCAATAAAAATGTCGGGATGTTATCTTGATTGCGTCGCCAGACATAAAGTGCAACGCTGAAAGCTAAAAGAAAATAAAAGATCGGAAAGAGAATTTGCAAATATAATTCTTCTGGCATATCACTGTGCTTCACAGCAATGCTTTCAATGGTCCCATCAGACTTTTGAATCGTTAAGGTATTGGCACTTCGAATGATGGCATATAACTGAACAAAGCGATTCTCCATGGCTGGTTGTCCATCAATGGCCACAACGATATCGCCTTTTTCAATATTTTTTTGCGCAGCCCAGTGAGGATAGTAGCTATCTATAATGACTGGTTGACCGTTTGTCGTATCGAGAGTGAGGCTAATAAAGGGTGTTTTGATAGTAACGCCTAATACATAAATGCCAAGTATTAAATATGTAAGAAAAATAAAATATGTCCATTTTTTCATTGGGAAACCTCAAATTTGTGTATGATAATAATCTCCTATATATTATCGCTAATTATTGATAAATTTGGAATACCGAAATAACGTGTTTCGGAAAACCACTATTGCCTTTTCGGAATAACGAAATAGTGTTTTCGGACATGGCTATGATACGGTGAATTTAATTATTGTGACGAACAGGGGGTCTATTGCGTGAAAAAAGGCATTTGTACATTTATTCTTTTTTTCCTCATCGCTATGATTACCATTCCATTGACCACGAAGGCCAAAATGGTGAATCAAGATAAAGTCGAGGTAGAAATCGGTCTCATTGGTAGTGATCATCATTTTGTCTATAAGATTCCGAAGCATTTACATAAGGATATGCCCTATACAGACATGAAAAACGGTATTCAAGCTTCCTTAGCTAGTCATTGGAACATTGAAGAGGCCCGTTACGAAGCCAATAAGTCGGATGTTGCCTATACCTTTTATATTCAGGATTTATTTCAAGAAAAGCGAGATGGCCAGCTAAAAGTAGCAATCCCATATCGTAATTTAGTAGGAATGTTTGGGGAGCAAGATCCCATTCAATTGCGTATTTTAGCGAGTAAATTATCGAGTTGGACTGTCAATACAAAGGACTGGACAGCGTTTGGCTTTATGGAGCCTTTTACTGTTTTAAGTGAGCGTGAATATGTTTATGAGGGAGCAGTTAATGATTTATTAAACCAGAGGGTTGGTCATTTTGATGGCACGATACAAAAAAGTCAATTGCTATTATACAGCATCATTTATTTTTGCTTTATGGCAGTCCAACTGCTTGCTTGCATGATTTTGTCTAGGCGTTTAAAAAGAAAAATCATCGAAAATCCAGACAATATGCACCAGTTCCGTAAACTTAATTATCTGTATCAATTGTTACCGATTTTGATTATAGTTGCCCAAATCGTATTCCTCGTGTTATCGGGCTTGATTACAGCATTCGGGCTTTACTTTAGCCCTGGCATTGATTTATTAGTCATCGTTGGACCGATTTTATTGAATATTATCTTACTGCCCACTTTTTTCGTCACAACCGAGAGTGAAATTTCACGGGAGCTCAATAACAATTCCTATCATTCGGGCTGATGACAGCTTTATTCAACATTTGACATACGAAAATCCGCCATGTAATGGTATAATGGTCAACAGCAAAAGTGAGGAGTTGTTGAACAAAAATGATGCATCCAGAAATGGCGTACTTAAATTTACTACAACATATATTAGAAAATGGCACGAAAAAAGAAGATCGGACAGGGACAGGTACATACAGTGTCTTTGGTTATCAAATGCGCTTTGATTTAAGCAAAGGTTTCCCACTTTTAACGACAAAGCGTGTCCCTTTTAAGCTGGTAGCGAGTGAATTATTGTGGTTCATTAAAGGGGATACGAATATCCGTTATTTATTGCAACATAATAATCATATATGGGATGAATGGGCATTTAAAAAATGGGTGGAATCAGATGCCTATACAGGACCTGATATGACCGATTTTGGCCGCCGCTGTTTAGTGGATGAGTCGTTTAATGCCTTGTATCAAAAAGAGCTGGCTTCATTTTGTGAGCGTGTCTTAACGGATGACGACTTTGCGCAGCAATACGGCGATCTCGGTAATGTCTATGGCAAGCAATGGCGTCATTGGACTACATCTGATGGCCAGAGCCTTGACCAGCTACAGGATGTTATTGATCAAATTAAGCATAATCCTGACTCACGACGTATGATTGTCAATGCGTGGAATCCTGAGGATGTTATCAATGCGGGGGCAAAGGGCAGTAAAGCGGCATTACCGCCATGTCATGTGATGTTCCAGTTCTATGTGGCGAATGGTAAATTAAGCTGTCAATTAATGCAACGAAGCTTAGATACATTATTAGGCTGTCCGTTCAATATTGCTTCTTACGCTTTATTAACGCATTTAATTGCACATGAGTGTGGACTAGAGGTTGGCGAATTTATTCACAGCATTGGGGATGCTCATATTTATGCGAACCATGTGGAGCAAGTGAAAGAACAGCTATCACGGGAGCCAAAGGACCTACCGACATTGCACATCAATCCAACTAAAACATCGATCTTTGATATAGAGCTTGAGGATTTATCCATTGAAGGATATGATCCGCATCCAGCTATTAAAGCACCGATTGCCGTATAATCCTAGCAGCAGCCGTCTTGGTTGCTGTTTTTTTCGAACGAAGCACTAGGTCTAACGATTTGTTTTACTAAATAGGTAAGCAGTTGGATGACTGGACGAATAGTAGTTGATTATAGTAATTATGGGATTACTAGCATTATTTGGAGCGAGTCAGTCCATTATCGTGTAGAGGTGAAAGTTGTGAAAAATACAATAGTACTTCAAGCAGATGAATGTGAGCGGCAGCCGAGTCATCAACGGCAAAAACAGGGTGCTACACAACAGGTGTGTTCTTGTAACACGACGAAATTATCACAGCAGCAAATTCACGAAATGATGCAAATCATCGAAGAAATTCGTTTGAAAGGCTATAAAGAAACACTATAAATGTAAGCGCCTTCTAAGCTATAATGGCTATGGAGGTGTTTTTTTATGAATGTAATTTTTGTCGATTCATTTTCTGGAGAAGAGTTATTACATACGGTGTCACATGATGTGGCAGGTATATTGGCTGCAACTCAGGGAGAAAGTGTGACATTTCCAGTCGGTCATTTCAAATATGAATTTCATAACTTAGATTTTTATGATGACAATGGACAAATACGTCAGGAATTAGTGATATATGTGAAGAAAATATAGACGGCGTATTTGATGTAACAAAACGGAGAAAATAAATACAGGTGACAAAAAGGGCTTGCTTTTTTTTGCACCTGTAACTATAATGGTTACAACAGGTGGTGATACATATGGTGAACAGTCGATTTTCGGTGGCGATCCATATTCTTTCTCTCATTGCTACAACATCTGATAAAAGCTTACTCACGTCCGACTATATGGCTGGGAGCGTGAATACTAATCCCGTTGTTGTAAGACGTATGATTGGCGTTCTAAAAAAGGCTGGCTTACTGTCATCACATTCGGGCATGGCTGGCTATGAGCTATTAGTCGAGCCAAAGGATTTAACACTTTTAGCTATTTATCAGGCGATGAATGGGCCAGAGCAGCTTTTTGCGATTCATGATGAGCCAAACCCAGCGTGTGCAGTAGGGCGGAAAATCCAACATACATTGGAAGGTGTCTATACATCTGTTTGGCAGGCAATGGAGGAGCAATTACAAGCACAGACGCTACAGGATGTGCTGGATCAACTTCGTGCTTAGACGGAGATGGTCTTTTTGTATCCAACCTGTAACTAAAATAGTTACAACTAAATTTGAGGAGGAATAAATAATGAAAATTGCCGTAATTGGTGCAACAGGGAAAGCGGGACAAAAAATAGTAGAGGAAGCGTTACAACGAGGTCATGACGTAACAGCTATCGTTCGTTCAGCAGCTAAAGTGACAGCCGCTATTCCAGTGCTTGAAAAAGATGTCTTGGATATAACAGCAGAAGATGTGAAGGGCTTTGATGTCGTTGTGAATGCATTTGGTGCGCCAGCAGGACAAGAACAGTTACATGTAAAAGTGGGCCGTCATTTGATTTCGATTTTCAAAGGGATTGCTACAAAATTAGTTGTTGTAGGTGGTGCAGGTAGTTTATTTGTGGACCCAGAGAAAAAAGTGCGTGTGATGGAAACACCAGATTTCCCAGCAATGTACTTAGCGACAGCGCAAAATCAAGGACAAAATCTAGAGGATTTACAACAATCCTCTATTACGTGGACATTTATCAGTCCATCAGCATTTTTTGATCCAGAAGGACCACGTACAGGTCACTACACAGCAGGTGTTGACCATTTATTAATCAATGACGCGGGTGAAAGCTATGTCAGCTATGCTGATTATGCGGTTGCTGTCGTAGATGAATTAGAAAATCCACAGCATGTAAATAGCCGTTTTACAGTGACATCGAATAAATAATAAAGGCAACCGAGCGTAGGAAATGCGCTCGGTTTTTAGCGATTTCTTTGCTTTTTTGAAGGGTTTTTTTCGTTTACAGAAAAATGACTGTTTACAATACGACTTTTATTAGCTACTATCAAGTGTGAGTATTACATAAAAGGAGACGACAATGATGTCAACACAACGTATAGAAAAAGATTTTTTAGGTGAGCGCGTATTACCAGCAGAGGCTTATTACGGAATTCAAACATTACGTGCAACGGAAAACTTCCCAATTACAGGCTACACAATTCACTCTTCACTTATTAAGGCGATGGGGATTGTGAAGAAAGCAGCGGCTTTAAGTAATATGGAAGTACACCTATTATCAAAAGAAATTGGTGAGGCAATTGTCGAAGCAGCACAAGAAGTAATTGATGGCAAATGGGATGCAGAATTTCTTGTAGACCCAATCCAAGGTGGAGCAGGTACATCCATCAATATGAATGCTAATGAAGTCATCGCCAACCGTGCCCTAGAAATCTTAGGGAAAGAAAAAGGTGACTATCACACAGTAAGCCCAAACAGTCATGTTAATATGTCCCAATCAACAAATGATGCGTTCCCAACAGCTATTCATATCGCTGTTTTAAATTTAATAGATGAATTATTAGTAACGATGGATTATATGCAATCGGTTTTCCATCAAAAAGCAGAGCAATTTGCACATGTCATTAAAATGGGTCGTACGCATTTACAGGATGCCGTGCCAATTCGCTTAGGACAAGAGTTTGAAGCATATTGCCGCGTGATTAACCGTGATATCGTACGCATTCGTCAAACACGTCCAAATTTATATGACGTGAACATGGGTGCAACGGCTGTTGGAACAGGTTTAAATGCCTTCCCAGATTACATTAAATCCGTTGATGAGCATCTTGCTGAAATTTCTGGTTTACCATTAAAAGGTGCGACACATTTAGTGGATGCAACACAAAATACAGATGCTTATACAGAAGTATCAGGCGCTTTAAAAATCTGTATGATTAATATGTCTAAAATCGCTAATGACTTACGTTTAATGGCTTCAGGTCCTCGTGCAGGCTTAGGAGAAATCCTTTTACCAGCTCGTCAACCAGGATCTTCGATTATGCCAGGTAAAGTCAACCCAGTTATGCCAGAGGTACTGAACCAAGTTGCCTTCCAAGTGATTGGTAATGACCATACGATTTCACTAGCATCTGAAGCTGGACAATTAGAATTAAACGTAATGGAGCCTGTTTTAGTGTTTAACTTAATTCAGTCCATTAGCATTATGAATAATGTTTTCCGTGCGTTTACGGAAAATTGCTTAAAAGACATCGAAGCAAATGAAGAACGCATGAAAGAATACGTAGAGAAAAGTGTAGGGGTACTAACGGCTGTCAACCCACATATTGGCTATGAAGTAGCAGCACGTCTTGCGCGTGAAGCAATTCTAACAGGTCGTTCTATTCGTGAGCTTTGCATTGAAGAAGGTGTCTTAACAAACGAACAATTAGACTTAATATTAGATCCATATGAAATGACACACCCAGGTATTGCTGGCTCTAGTATCATGAATTTAAAATAATTCCAACATCAAGACTGTAGACATGCTTTACGAGCTGTCTATAGTCTTTTTTTATGCAGTCATCAATAGGCTTGTGTCTTTGTTCTTATAAAAGAGAGCGTATCCTTATGATTTTTAGGATTTTTCAACTATAATAATGGTATGGAAGACATATTTTAGTTGGGGGAATTTGGAATGAGTTTACGAAAAAAGAGTTTACTTGGCTTTGCAGTTTTAAATGTCTTAATGATTATTATTCTCTTTATTGATTTAGCCAATGTAACGACATTAGAATGGCTTTCGACTGTATTAACCATCGTAGGAATAGCCATTACATTAGCTTACACCGTATATGTTCATTACAAAGTGATACAGCCTATCAAACAATTAACAGAGGCTGCACAGGGTATTACGGCAGGCCAATTAGATACAGTTGTCATCGAGGTTCGTGACAAGAGTGAGATTTCTCAGCTAGCGCAATCCTTTTTAGAGATGCAGGAACAATTACGCACAATGACACAAAAAATTGCGCACAGCTCTACAGATTTATCAGCAAGCATCGAAGAATTATCCGCAAGTACGAATGAAATTACGGTAGCTGTGGAAGAAGTCGATCAACAAATGGAGAAAACGTCAGAGGGCTTGAAGCAAGCGGCACAATCTGCCAATGATAGTGCTAATGCTATGCAAGAAACTGTCGATGGAATCGGACGAATTACGGAAGCCACTCAGGATGTGTTTGATCATGCAAAAGATGCCAATGAGATTGCAGGAAATGGAGCGAATATTTTACATGTGGCGAAGGAACAAATGAAATTTATTTCTTCTTCAACCGAAAAAACGAGCGGACTCATGCAGCAATTATCCAATAAAATGACAGATATTAAATCGATGACTGAGATGATTACAGCTATTACGGACCAAACGAATTTATTGGCATTGAATGCCGCCATTGAAGCAGCTCGAGCTGGAGAACATGGGAAAGGCTTCGCAGTTGTGGCAGAGGAAGTGCGTCAATTAGCAGAGCAATCCAAGCATTCTGCTACACAAATCGTGGACTTAGTAGTGGGCATTGAAACTGACACGAAACAGGTAGCATCCTCAGTGGAGGAGGATTTAAAAAATGTTCAGCAGGGTGTCTATGTCATTGATGAAGCAACAAAATCCTTTGGCACGATTTCACAGCATGTTAGTCAAATGACGAGCCAGCTTGAGGATATTTCAACAACAGCTGAACAGCTTTCTAGCAGTGCCAATGAAGTAGCTTCCACTGTGACAACGATTGCTAATGGTATGGGTAAGCTATCGCATTATACAGAGGCTGTTTTACATTCAATGGATGAGCAAACAGCCTCAATGCAAGCTGTCAATCATGTGACACAGGATTTAAGCGTACAAGCTGATAATTTACAAAAGCTAACAAATCAATTTCAGGTTTAAGCAAGAAAAACATATTTTCAAGGTTTTTTAGCCCTGAATAGTTATCTAAGAACAAGATGATTTTGCCTCCACAGATAGCTATGCACAAAGGTGGTTTCAGGCGATAGATAAGTAATTTGAAATGCACTTCCTGTCATTAGAATGGGAAGTGTTTTTTATTGGCGGACCAACGTAATTAATTTCTTAGTGAAATCCTTAGAGATCACGTAGATTGTATGCGTAACCTTAACCTACATTCAGCTACTGATTTGTCCTTTTTCACCTTACCAAAGGTGATAGCCATATTTGTTTCTAGCCGTATCCTCTATTTACACCATATTGACAACACCTTCATTTTGGCAGCTGTTGCCATCGCTTCTTGGAATAATTTGAGTGATTCTTCATTCCCATACTCTTTAAAAAAATCGCTATTTACCTTACCAAAAGAGATGCTAACCTTAATCAGCTTCCTATCTTCATCACAGCCTAAACAAATGCTAGTAGAGAGCCTATGATTACGTGCAATGCTTCGCCTCTATAGACTCAATAAAACCATTATTTCCTGTCGTAGCGCTATCTTCTTTGTAATACATTAAATAAATGACAATGAAAGGGGCCAGGAGATGGGCTTATTTGATGGATTAATCGGCAATGCGAGCGAGGTGAATTTAGAAAAATTACAGGAGGAGGTCCGTGATTTATTGATTCCAAACGAAACAATCAAAAATGCCTATAAAATTATAAGAGACACGTTTATTTTTACGAATAAACGATTAATCCTTATCGATAAGCAAGGGGTGACTGGCAAGAAAACCGAATATCATTCCATCCCCTATAAAAATATCGTTCATTTTTCAGTAGAAACAGCCGGGACATTTGATTTAGATGCAGAGCTCAAAATATGGGTGTCAGGCAGTTCGTTACCGATTCAAAAAAACTTCAACAAGGCGACGAATATTTACAAAGTGCAAAGTGTTTTAGCGCAGTATGTTTTGGGGACGTAATGTATGGTACTAAAAGCCCGCATTTATGCGAGGCTTTTTTGTTGTGCAAAGAAAGGATGATATAGATGAGGAAATTACCTTGTGAAGGGTGTAAGGGATTCCAGTTCCGATTACGAAACAGGCACATAATGTAGAGAAGGTGTTAAGAGATAATGAAGTTGTTTAACTAAGAAGGACACATATATGGTAATATTTATTTAAAAAAGATGGAGTGAATTATGAGTAATTCTATTAATTATAAAATATGGACGGTGTGTATGATTCAAAGTGAAGAGAAGGTTTTACTTCTGGATAGACAGCACGACCATTTCAAAGGTTTTATTCCACCGGGTGGTAAAGTTGAATTTCCTGAAAGTATTGTAGAAAGTGCTATCAGAGAAGTAAAAGAAGAAACGGGGTTAGAAGTTAGAAACCTTATTTATAAAGGGCTTTATGAATATGTTAATCCAGTCGCAAAAGATAGATATATGATATTTAATTACATAACAAAGGATTTCGAGGGTGAACTCTTGAAAGATGCTCCAGAGGGGAAAGCGGTTTGGGTAGATATAGAGAACGCATATAAACTTCCTATGCAGCCATCGATACGGAGAAGATTTCCTTTATTTTTTCAAGATGGAACATTTGAGATTCAAGTTGAATGGAACCACGAAGAAAATAAAGAAGGGAAAGTTACTATACGTCACACCTAAAACTTGTTATTGGACTGACAGGGGGCAATCGTTCAATAGAGCAGTCGCTTTTCAATAACATCGAGGTCAGTTCAATACATATATATGTGAAGAATAAATAATGGGGCTTAAATTTACCCACTTTGTTAAATAGTTTAACTTTCAATATCTAAATGGTAGAGAGGGATTAAGAATAGCTAGAGAAAATTCTAAAATAAAAGGTGCTTGACCGTCCTTTTGTTTATTTAACGAACGGTGCATATTGTTGAAGAAGAAATTTTATAATAGTGATTTATTAAAGAATAGGGAAGTGGCAGTAACCATGAACTACATAATCAGATTAGCGAATGAAAACGACTTATCGGGTTTATGATAGTAGAAATAATAAAGATCTATTCACGAATTATTTAAAGCAATTTGCAAAAAAGGAATTATATTTGGTAATTGCTGAACAAGACGCACTTATATTAGGTTTTGGAGTTCTTAAATTAAAAGGTACTTTGCTTCCTAAATTAAGTGACCTATATGTAAAAGAGGATTATCGTGGTAATGGTATAGGTTCAGACTTAATGAGGTATAGAGAAAATATTGCAAAGAGTTTAGGACATTCTGAAATATTTGTGAGTGTTGACCCGATAGAAAATTCCAACATGATAAAGTTAATTAGCAAACACGGTTACGAACCTATCTCTTACCTATAATAAAACCTACACAAGAATTGATTTCAAGAAGTTGTTGAAATAACGGGGCTAGTTGAACAAGATTTAAACAACTTTAAAGAGCCTTCTTATAATATAATTTTTGTATTTTTTGATTAGAAATAACTTTATTATCATTTTACAGAAAGCAATTAAAGTGATGCTCAGTGTGACATGAGGAAAACCTAGTATTCTATGCATCCATTTTACATGGAATTATTTTGAAATAATTAGTATTTTTTAGCATAAATTGACTTTGGACATACAATACTTTACAATGATTAGCTAAGGAATAGAGAATTTTCGCAAATTTCCTTACCAACTGAATAGCGTGTAGTAATAGGTGTAAATTGCGTGCAATTTGCTTAAAAGGGAAGTCGGTGCGAATCCGACACTGTCCCGCAACTGTAAATGTGAGCGACTTTTCAGCAACCACTGTCAAATGATGGGAAGGAGAAAAGTGGCAATGACCATGAGTCAGGATACCTGCCTGTTACGAGTACACACCAGTAACCTACGAGGAATAGGAGGTGGCATGTTGACAAAACAGAATGCTCTGTTCGTCACGGTACGTCAAACGCCCAAAGTAAATGAAGGGGTTCGCAATCGGGCTCATTTACACATACTTAGGGTTTGTTTGGCATTGGGTGATGAACGAAGATAAGCGAAGGATTTCCTCAAAAATGGTAGGAAGTCCTTTTTGTTTTGACATTATGTACGCAAAGGGGATGCATGTATGACTTCTTTAGATATGAACATTTGTAAGCAGCCACGCACAGAAGTTGCCAAGAAAGCGAAAACAAGAATGGCGGTCGAATCATTGATTGACCAATTATTAGCAACGAAGCTGATCCGCAATGATCGCTTCTTTGACCAAATTTTATATAATAAAGAAATTATTTGGATACAAAATGGGGATGTGGACGGGCATCTTTTCGCGAAGGCAGCGGTAACCGATCAACTGAAAACGAAGACCAATAGCTTTATGATGTATATGCCGACTAACCCGATTGTCTATGAGGTTAACGGGGAGTCATACCATTTAATTACACGCATTGATTCCACACGTGCCAAGCCCAACCTTGACCGCCTGTCACTGGAGCCAAAGCCTGTTTTAAGTGCAGCGCGTGTCAATGATGTATTATGCTCGATTGTGATGCGTTTTTATGAAACATATATCCACGATTTAGCGCCTCAACATGATAAGTTAATAGCCTTTGTGCAGCAGGAATATGCCCAATTTATTGAAGCGGTTCAGGCATTAAATGATTACCATTTCAACTGGCATCCACGCGGCAACGGTCACGAGCTATTGCTGCAATTAATTGATCAACTGCAAATTTTAAAAAGTTATCCTGGTAAAGTGCTAGTTGATTTCACAAACACGCATGACTACGTGATTGTCGAGCCTGCATACCTTGTGCACAGTCCTACAAAGAAAGCAGTAGGTGCATTATAAACTCAAGCCCTCCATCAAACGGAGGGCTTGTTTTTATTTATTTGAAGGGAGGGGGTAAATACTCTCGTTCGAGCAGCGAATACTCGCGGAAGGAGATGAAATACTCTCGTTCGAGCGGGGAATACTCGCGGAAGGAGATGAAATACTCTCGCTCCAGCAAGGAATACTCGCGCAAACAGGGTAAATATTCTCGCTCAAAGCAAGTAAACACCCGCGCAAGCAAACGGCTTCGCGCGGGCAGGATCACCTACTTACAGACAATGCATGGCTGCTTGTGCTTCGTGCCAAGGAACAGAATATCCTTTGCCCTTCGCACAAAAGATGCTGGAGGAGCTGTATTCTGGGTCGGCATTTTTATCGTAGCCCATGTGCGAAATAATTTCCTCTGCATTATGGCATACATCATAGCCATCAAATTGGAGTGTGAGTGCGCCCTTACCATTGGTATAGGCCGCAAAGGTTGTGCTATAGCTCATTAGGGTGGCGACGGGCGCTCGTCCCGTTAGCACAACATCTGTTTCGGATAAGATGGGGTCATCGAATGTACCAGCAGCTTGCTGTATGTCGCTCATCATGCGGCCGATAAAGTCGTTCGAAGCCTTCATTTTAAAGCGATAATAAGGTTCAAGCAGGATGTTCTGTGCTTGCTCAAGTCCTTGACGTAGCGCACGGAAACTAGCTTCTCGGAAATCGCCGCCCGATGTATGTTCATTATGTCCGCGACCTGTTAGCAGTGTAAAATGAACATCTGTCAGAGGGAAGCCTGTGAGTAAGCCATGGTGATCACGCTCAAACAGGTGCTTTTCAACAAGGCGTTGGTTGCCTACCGATAAATGATCCGCATGGCAGGCATTGCTAAATGTATTACCTACTCCTCGCGGATTGGGCTCCATTAGTAAATGAACTTCTGCATAATGCTTGAGGGGCTCAAAATGACCATAGCCTGTCACCGTCGTCACAATGGTTTCCATATATAAAATTTGGGGCTCGCCAAAGGAGACCGTTAATGAAAAACGCTTCATTAACACCTCTGTCAGTACCTCCAACTGAATAACGCCCATAATGTGCACATGGATTTCCTGGAACTTTTCCTGCCAAACCACACGTAAGGAAGGCTCCTCTGCTTCTAGTAAACGGAAAATTTGTAACACTTCCTTGATATGCTGATGGCCCTCATATTGAACCTTTGCCTGTAGCGTTGGGACAAGCTCATAGGGCTGTGACAGCATAGTAGTGCCGATGCGGTCTCCAATATTGGCCTGACTAAGTCCTTTAACAGCAAAAATCTCTCCCGCTTCAACCTTTTGGACGGTATCAAAGCGACTGCCATTATAGAGGCGAATTTCAGTCACTTTTTCTGTCACTTCTTCAAACGAAAATTCATCCCGAACATGTAAAACGCCCTTGATAGCCTTCATAAATGTTAAACGCTGGTGGCCGTCATGACGAATTTTAAAAACCTCCCCCTCAAACGGTGCATTCACTTCAAAATGGGTGTCTGTTAATAGAGGGAGCTGGGCAAGCAATTCCTTGATGCCCTCATCCTTTAGGGCAGACCCTGTAAAGCAGAGGAAGGCACATTCCTTTTGAATCATGGTCTGTAGCTGAGTAAGACATTGCTCATGCTCCAATGACTCATTCAAAAAGGCATCGAGCAGCTCTTCATTACGCTCAGCCAACCATTCCATGATGCTGCTTGAAACATAATCAGTACGAAGCGGTTCATCGACGAACAGCACCTGCTGGGAACAATCCTTGCGGAGCTGTGTCATAACGGCCTCCACATTGGCTCCTTCGCGATCAATTTTATTGATAAAGAAGAATGTTGGGACATGGTATTTGCGTAAAAGCTGCCACACGGTTTCCGTATGACCCTGTACGCCCTCGACCGCACTAATGATAATAATGGCATAATCCATCACACGAATGGCGCGCTCCATCTCAGGGGAGAAGTCGACATGCCCTGGTGTATCAATCAACGTGTATGTATCGTCGACTATGTTCATGCGACCTTGCTCGGCAAAAATGGTAATACCACGCTTGCGCTCTAGCTCATGATGATCGAGAAAGGTATCCTGATGATCCACTCGACCACGAGCTTGAATGCTTTGTGTATGAAAAAGTACTTGCTCAGAGAAGGTTGTTTTACCTGCATCCACATGCGCAAGTACACCAATTGTTTTGTACATAACATATCCTCGTTTCTATCTATAGCTATCTTTTCATTGTAACAGAATACTAGCCTATATATTTCTTGTAAAATAGTTCGTATTTTTGTCGAAATAGTGCTAATATAATGATGATTATATATTTAGCAACATACTACTGATTGAGCTACAAATTTTCTTCTGCTAGTCTATCAATAGTATTAACCATTATAGAACGTATTGGTGCAAATGGCATTTGTCATTTGCTTAAAAGGGAAATCGGTGCAATTCCGATGCTGTCCCGCAACTGTAAATGGGGAGTCTGTACAGCATGCCACTGTAGTTTAACTATGGGAAGGCGTATAGATGATGAACCTAAGCCAGGATACCTGCCAGTATGTGTTTTTTGACTAAGAACCACGAGGATGGGGATAGTGATAAAGGTAATGTACCGTTTTTTCACTATGCTACTCTCTTGGCGACAAGAGGGTTTTTTTATGCCCTTCCCACGAATCCTGGTAGCAAAGAAGTCTTTGATTTCTTTCTATAGATGAACAACAAAGGAGAAAAGGACATGAAGAAATGGAAAAGTTTATGGCTGGTGATGGTCATTGCCTTGGTCGCTGTTTTAGGGGCTTGTAATGCAAAGGACAAATCTGAATCAGCAGCGCAAGATGAGAAGGTTGAGCCATCTGAGGCAGCAACGGAAGTAACCATTGACAATAATGAAACAACTCAAACATATAAGGAAGCACCTACAAAAGCGATTAGTTTAAATCAGCATGTGACAGAGATTATGCTAGCGCTAGGCTTAGAGGATTCCATGGTAGGCACAGCTTACTTAGATGATAAAATCTACGAGCCCCTACAAGAAGCATACGATAAAGTGCCTGTGCTTTCTGATCAATACCCAACGAAGGAGCAAGTAATTGATGCCGAGGCTGATTTCTTATATGCAGGCTGGAAGAGTGGCTTTGGTGAAAAGGGTGTTGGAACACCGGAAGAGCTTGAGGAGTTAGGCATTCATACGTATTTACATACGGCTTCCAATATGACAAAGCCAACACTAGAGGATATTTTCACTGATATTCGTAATATCGCAAAAATTTTCCGTATTGAGGATCGTGGAGAAGCCTTAATTGAGCAAATGACGCAAGATGTGGAGGCAATTCAAGCTAAATTACCAAAAGATAGTGAGAAATTACGTGTTCTCGTATTTGATAGCGGTGAAAAGGATGTCTTTACAGCTGGTCAAAACTTTATGAATGAACTAGTGTCAATCGCTGGTGGTCAAAATATTTTTGGTGATGTGGAATCAGGCTGGACAACCGTGTCGAAGGAAGATGCGGTAGACCGTAATCCCGAGGTAGTTGTCGTGATCGATTATGGTGAAACAACGGCCGAACAAAAGATTCAATTCTTAAAAAATGATCCAGCATTAAAGGAGATGGAAGCTGTTAAAAATGATCGCTTTGTCATCCTGCCACTGTCAGCTGCGTCTGAAGGCGTTCGTGCGGCAGAGGCTATTGAAATTTTAGCGAAGGGCTTCTATCCTGATAACTTTTAAAATTCCGAGCTAGCATTGTGCTAGCTCCTTTTTCATAAGGAGCGATATCAATGAATGCATTTCAGAAAAACGTACCAGATCAAACATTTGAAACACTTAATCGTCATGGCGAATTTACACGCTTAGCTGTCAGCCCAGGTATTATTAATAAGCATTATACGCCTGCACAATTTCAAAAAATAGCAGAGGTTGCTGGCGAAAAGGGGGCGATTAAGTATTCGGCCTCCTATAGTATTTTAGTGTCCATTCCAACGAGTGCCGTGACAGAGGCTATGCAAGCCTTACGAGAAGTGGGTCTTTATGTTGCACCATCAGGACCCATCATCGCGATGAAGGCCTGTGATTTTTGTGATGGTGAAAAGATGGAGGCTGCTCCGATAACCGAACAGCTTTATCATGCTTTAGAGGGGATCGAGGTACCTGCAAGAGTACGTGTTAACATCAATGGCTGTGCGTCAGCCTGCTACAATGCAGTCTATGATGATATTGGACTCGTTTATCAGCAGGAGAGCTTTGATGTTTATTTAGGCGCTGTACCGATGGGGGCAAAGGCGCAGGCGGGCATGTTATTTGCGAAAAAGGTAGGTGTCGAGCACATTGAAGATTTTTTGCTACAAATGATGAACCTTTATAAGGAACATGCTCGTCCGAATGAACCCTTTTTTAAATTTTATCGCAGAACAAAATCAACCGAATATTGGGAATTAGTAAAAAAATCAATTAACTAGCAGGAATATTACTTAGGGTGTCGAAGTATTGTAGTAGAGTACAGAAAATGACAATACAAAGGAGCAAGAACATGACATCGAAACAAGGGATTCAACCAGAAGATCTTTACCACTTGAAATCAGTAGCCGATCCACAGCTCTCACCTGACGGGACTGAGGTAGTTTATGTTGAGACACGTATTGATGAGAAGAAAAAAGATTATGTCTCGAATTTGTTTTACATAAACCTGAAGAACAAAACACCACAGCAATGGACATTTGGGGAGGATAGAATAAGTTCTCCTATATGGTCACCTGATGGTAGTCAAGTTGCGTTTTTATCCACTAGAACAGGCAAGTCGCAAATTTATGTTCTTTCAAAAGCAGGCGGAGAGGCAAAGCAGGTGACATATTGTAAAAATGGTGTGACATCACCTGTGTGGTCACCATGCGGCAAGAAAATGGCCTTTTCTATCAAGCTAGGTAAAGATGAAACGATTTTGGATAAGGTAACGGATGAAAAGAAAGAAGAAAAAGAACTAAAGCCTCTAGAAATAGACAAGATGAAACATAAATCGGATGCTGCAGGTTTTTTGGATATGGAGCAGTTTAGTCAAATTGCGATCGTCCATTTAGAATCGGGCGAGTTAGAGCAAGTGACGAAAGGAAACAATCATGTCCATCTTGGTACATGGTCACCTGATGGTCAATATATGACGTACTTAGCTGATGTCGCAGAGGATACAGATTTTTCATTTAAGAGCGATATCTATTTATTAGATGTAGAAACAAAGCAAGCGCGTCCGTTAACAGAGGGAACAGGTATGTATTACCAAACGTCATGGTCTCCAAACAGTCGCTTCATCTCTTTCATAGGTAGTGAAAGAGAATTTGAAAATGCTACACAAGCAAAGCTATGGCTCTATGATTTGCAACAAAATCTGCTGACATGTGTAACAAGTGAATTTGACGCCCCTATTGGGGATTTTGCAATCGGCGATTTTCTTCAAGGTGTGGTGTCACCACGTGTTCAATGGTTGAATGATAATCATAGCTTCTACTTCCAAGTAACAGATCACGGTAATGCTGCGATTTATTTCGGAAATATAGATGGTGAAATCTATCCAGCTATTCACGATGATCAATATGTCTATGGTTTTTCACTTGATGCACAACATGATCAAGCAGTCGTAGCCATTAGTACAACGACGAATCCTGGCGATTTATTTTTCGTCAACCTAAAAACGGGTGAAAAAGAACAGCTGACGTCCATCAATGAAGAATTTTTAAAGACGAGAGCATTAGCTGTTCCAGAAGCCATTGAATTTGAGGGAGCAGAGGGCTGGAAGGTAAATGGTTGGATCATGAAGCCAGTTGGTTATGAGGAAGGGAAAAAATATCCTCTAGTGCTTGAAATTCATGGCGGGCCACATGCGATGTATGCCAATACTTATTTTAATGAGTTCCAAATTCTAGCTGCACAAGGATTTGCGGTGCTATATACGAACCCACGTGGCAGTCATGGCTATGGTCAAACGTTTGTTGATGCAGTGCGTGGTGATTATGGTGGCAATGATTATGAGGATCTAATGGCGGCTGTGGACTATGTGCTGGAGCACTATGATTTTATTGATGCAGACCGTCTTGGAGTGACAGGTGGGAGCTATGGCGGCTTTATGACCAACTGGATTGTTGGCCAGACGAATCGCTTTAAAGCAGCTGTGACGCAGCGCTCTATTTCGAACTGGATTAGCTTTTACGGTGTCAGTGATATTGGGTATTACTTTACAGATTGGCAAATTCTTGCGGGACTTGACGATATCGAAAAGCTTTGGCATCATTCACCGCTGAAATATGTCAATAATATCGAAACACCATTGCTCATTTTACACGCTGAAAAAGACTATCGCTGTCCAATTGAGCAGGCGGAGCAATTATTTATCGCCTTAAAGCATCGTAAAAAAGAAACAAAATTCGTGCGCTTCCCTGAGTCCAATCATGAACTGTCAAGGAGCGGAAAACCAACTTTAAGAATCAATCGACTTGAATATATTCGCGATTGGTTTGTGAACTATCTATAAGTAGTATTCAGAGGTGACTTAAGAAATGAATTTCTTAGGTCACTTTTTTATATAAAAAGACAGAATCATAAAGAAATGATTCTGTCTTGAATTCCTGTTAGTCCATTTTTTGAATAAAGACGACCTTCAAATAATTAAATTCAGGGTATTCACGTGAAACACGGAAATCCTTTGGTAAACCGTATTCCTCTACAATTTTATAGCGTGTACGGGTTTCTTTAAATGCTTGGTCAATAAAGCCTTTGAACTTTTTCATCCCAAAGCTAGCATTATTTGTGGAAGCGACAATGATGCCATTTTTAGCGGTAATAGCAATGGCATCCTTCAGTAATTTAGGGTAGTCCTTTGCTGTTGAAAATGTCATTTGCCTCGTACGGGCAAAGCTAGGTGGGTCTAATACAACAAGATCAAATTGTAAGGCGTGACGCTGCGCATATTTAAAATAATGGAAAACGTCCATTACTTTAATATCCTGTGCTTCATAATCAATTTGATTCACACTGAATTGCTCAATGGTTTTGGCAAGACTGCGTTTAGCTACATCCACACTTGTTGTTTTCATGGCGCCTCCTAGAGCAGCTGCCACTGAAAATGCTCCTGTATAGGAGAATGTATTAAGCATGTTTGTATGGTTTGCATAACGCTCACGAATAGCCAAACGTACCTCGCGTTGATCTAGGAAAATCCCCGTCATCGCTCCGTCGTTTAAATGAACTGCGTATGTCATACCATTTTCCTTCACCATGATTGGAAATTCACCAGGCGTGCCCGTCACAAAATCATCCTGTTCAATATACTGCCCTTTGCTATCAAAGCGTTTTTTCTCATAAATAGCTTGGTAGTTCACCGTCTCAGCAAGCGCCTCATATACGACATCTTTCAAGGAGTAAATGCCCTCACTATACCAGCTCACCATGTAGTAGCCATTAAAAAAGTCAATCGTGAGACCGCCGATGCCATCTCCTTCACCATTAAATACACGAAAGGCTGTTGTGTTTTCATTGTTGAAAAATGCTGCACGATTGTCGATGGCTTTTTTGAATTTTTTCATGAAAAAAGTCTTATCGATGGTTTCGTTCACATCAGTTGTTAGCACCCAGCCAATCCCTTTATTTTGAATACCGTAGTATCCTGTACCAATAAAACGATTATGGTGATCCATGAGCTTGAGAAGCGTACCTTGCTCAGAAGGTAGGCGTCTTGCATCGACCGCATCCTTTGAAATAAGTGGATAGCCTTTTTTTAATTGCTCAGAATAGGGCAGTTGTATTTGTAATGTCATTGTTTGTGTCATCATGTCATCCTTTAAAAAACGTTTTGCTCTATTATCGCACTGTTTGAGCTGGATAGCCAAACTTATTTCAAGAATTCCACAATTTTTGCCACCGTTTCGTTTGTGGCATCTTCAAAATAATTCATTTTACTGAAATAACTATGAATTAGACCTGGCATTGTGACATGTTCTACTGCAACGCCACCAGCTTTTAGTTTTTCTGCATAGCTTAGTCCTTCATCATAGAGAACATCAGCCTCAGCAGCTATGATGATTGTTTTAGGCATGTTACGAACATTCTCTAGCTGAAGAGGGGACACGAGCGGGTTTGTAAAGTTTGCTTCATCTGTATAATGCTGAGAGAACCACTGCATGCCCTGTGCATCTAAGCCGTAGTTTTCACCAAAAAGCTGATAGGATTCCGTTGTAAAGTCGACATTTGTCACGGGATAGATTAGTGCTTGAGCTTGTAACGCTGGACCACCCAATGTAGTAGTTAAGTAAGCAACAACGGTAGCTAAATTTCCACCTGCACTGTCCCCAGCAACAGTTAAGCGATTGACATCTCCACCAAAGGCTTTGATATGCTCAGACACCCATACTAAGCTATCGTAGGCATCATATAAGGGAGTTGGGAAGGGGTATTCTGGTGCTAAACGATAGTCTACTGATACGACAATCGCCTGTGCTTGGTCTGCTAATAGCTGACAGCCTGCATCGACAGACTCTAAATTGCCGTAAACCCAGCCACCACCATGGTAATAAACAATGACAGGTAATGTTTTGTCAAGGACAGGCGTATAGAGACGAAGTGTAATGGCAGCTCCATCTCGCACCGTAATATTGTAATCCTTGATGGATGCTAGCTTTGGTCTGTGTGGTGATTGCCAAAGCGTAGCTGTGCGCATTGCTCTTGCTTCCTGTGGGGTAACTTGGTAATAAGGTGTGCCCGTATGCTGGGCTTCAATATAATGAACAGCTTCTTTTCTTAAAGTAGTCATCTTCATCATTCCTTTATCGTGACGTTGGATATCTCTATTATAAACTATTCATATAATTTTACTAGGATTTAATTTTATAAAAAGAAAATTCATTCATAAATGAGGTGAAATACGCTCATTATGTTTATAATAAAAAAGATGAAAGTATTTGGAGGGACAGTATGATTTCTTTAATTGTGGCACATGATGACAACCATGTCATTGGTTATAACAACGGGATGCCTTGGCATTTACCAGGAGATTTGCAGTATTTTAAAGAGAAAACAATGGGTAAGCCGATGATAATGGGACGTAAAACATTCGAATCCATTGGTCGTCCACTTCCAGGGCGTCGCAACATTGTCATTACGCGCGAAGAGAACTACCAAGCGGATGGTATTGAAATCGTGACAAGCTTAGAGGAAGCATTAGCACAAGCTGGAGATGTACCTGAAATCATGATTATTGGTGGTGAGCAAATTTTCCGTTTAGTGATGGAGAAGGCAGATCGTTTATATATTACAAAAATTAATCATGCCTTCCAAGGAGATACCTATTTCCCAAGCTATGAGCAGGATTTTATTGAAATATCATCAGAAAAGCCTGAAACAGCACCAGAAGGCTATACATTCCAATATCAAATTTTTGAACGTAAATAGTGGTGAGACAAGCGCGGTTTTAGTAGACCGTGCTTATTCTGCGTTTAGGGGAGATTCGATGGGAAAAATAACATTATTGAGTGGAGAAATGGCTCATGTTGATTGTTTGAGCTGTGCAATCACAAGTGGACAAATTGAACCCAATGGAGGTGTTGTCGTTGAAACGGATTATTTTCACGCTCACCAGGATGTAGCGTACCCCATAAAGGGATTAGTCATTTTAGCTTCAAAACGTCATATTCATGGCTTCGATGAATTAGAAGAACATGAAAAAATGGACTATATTAACCTCTTAACAACAATTAGAAAGGCTCAAAGGGAAGTATTAGGTATAGAATATGTTTATTACTTTTACAATGAAGATACGACACACCACTTTCATACTTGGATGGTGCCTCGCTATGAGTGGATGAATGGATTTGGGCGTTCTGTTGAATCCCTAAGACCAATTTTACTGCATGCTAGGCATAAATTGAATGATGAAGAGAATGACAAAGAGGTAAAGGAAGCCATTGCGCTTTTACGAGAATCCATAAAAAAACGCTCCTTATGAAGGGAGCCTTTTTTTATAAATAGAAATAGACACAAGCATACATAGAAGCACAGCCCGCCAGTACAAAAAGGTGCCAAATCGCATGGTTGTAGGGTAGGGAGCGCCATGCATAAAACATTGCTCCAATGGTATAGAATAGCCCACCTGCTAGCAGCAAAGCAAAGCCATAAAAACCTAAGTAGAGATAAACGGGCTTAATGGCGAAAATAATTAACCAGCCCATACCAATATAAAAAATCAAGGAAAGTACTTCGAAACGATTAATAAAGAAACATTTAAACAGTACACCGAGTACAGCGAGTGACCAAATAATACATAATAATGTCAAGCCTAGTGTGCCACCAACAGCAATTAATAAAAACGGCGTATAGGTGCCGGCAATTAAAATATAAATGGACGAGTGGTCCAAAATAGCAAAAAAGTGTTTATATTTTCCTGGCATACTGTGTAGCAATGTAGACATTAAAAACAAAATGATGACAGACGCACCAAAAATGCTAAAGGTTGTAATATGTAGTGCATTTCCTGTTTGGACGGCTGCTAACAATAAGACAACCAGTGCCGGAATACTAACAACGAAACCAATACCGTGTGTAATGGCATTCCATAGCTCTTCTTTCCATGATTTATAGTCAAATGAATCCACCATTTGAAACACTCCTTTCGTTCATGTATTTACTATACCCCAATAATTTATTCTTGAACATTTACATTTGTCATATATTTCATATCAAAAATGTCATAAGGCTGTCATATTCTTTGAGGGGCATTGATAGACAAGAGGTGGGCGAAAACGCTATAGTATCCAAGGTAGCGTTTACATGCAAGTTAGGACAGGGCATTACCTAATGACAAATGTCATGTTTACATAATGATTCATTAGTCTATATAATAAATTTTAATGAAGTAAAAGGATGTGTCGAAGTGGGACGAATTCATATAATAACGGACTCAACTTGTGATTTAACAAAAGAAGAAGTAGCACAACATGGCATACATATCGTGCCTTTAACGATTCAAATTGATGGTCAAACATATACAGATGGTGTGGATTTAGAGCCGCAGTCTTTTTTAGGCTTAATGAAAAATGCGAAAAATTTACCGAAAAGTTCACAGCCAGCTCCAGGGAAATTTAAAGAATTATATGATGAGCTTGGAAAAGATGGGGATCGAATTATCTCCATCCATATGACAGGTGGTATGAGCGGAACAGTGGAATCGGCACGCCAAGCGGCACAAATGACAGACGCTGATGTAACAGTCATCGACTCACGCTTTATAGCGATTGGTCTCGCTATTCAACTACGTGAAGCCATCCGCATGCGTGATGAGGGCGCAACCGTAGAGGAAATTGTGGCACGTCTGGACAAAGTACGTGACAATACCTACCTATATGTTATTGTAGATACGCTTGAAAACCTAATTAAAGGTGGTCGAATTGGTAAAGGAAAGGGCTTTATCGGTTCACTTCTAAACATCAAAGTCATTGCCAACCTTGAAGGCGGCGTTTACAACCCTGTATCAAAAGTACGTAGCCATAAGCAGGTAGTCAATTACTTATTTAAACAATTTCAAGAAGACACAGCTGGAAAAACAGTCAAGGCAGTGGGCATTTCCCATGCAGATGGCCTATTAACGATGGGCAATCCATTAAAAGCCTTAATCGAAGAGACGGGTTTTAACGATGTAGAAATTGCATTCACATCCCCAATCATCTCGACACACACAGGCCCAGGAGCCATCGGTTTTATTTATTTTGCAGAATAATAGTGAGGAGCTACTACATAAGTAATTGTAGTGGCTTTTTTTCATGCTTAGATCATATTGGACACATTCGAGAGATGAGCGTTTTGTACGACTGCACTCTAAATAAGAGCGCTTTACCGCTAAAGAAGAGTAGCTTCGCATTTGCCTCAAGGCTGAGCGGCTTCGAATGAGGCATGGGCGCATTTGCCTCAAAGCTGAACGTCTTGGAATCAGATGAGGGTACTGCCATCAAAGGTGAGCGACTTTACTCGAAATAAAACACTTCACCACCAATCATGAACAAACACTAGCTATTCCTATTATAAAGCCACATTACCCAGTGAAGAAACTTGGCAGGAGCACAAAATTATGGAGAACTAAGGGTTAGTCACTTTTCATTGCGGCATGAACTATTCTATAATAGAAGTAATAGAAAGGGATGGAAGGTGGTCAAATGGACATTTGGCGATTTATGTTGTCGTGTTTGACCGTCTTAGTACTAAGTGGTTGTGCAATATCAATCGATGAACCGAATCCGCAAGCAGAACCTGACGGTGAGCAAGCAGGGACGGAGCAAGATATGACGCAGGATGAGCAACAAACAGAGGATGAGGAAAAACCCTCTAAGAATATGTTGACACAAATATTTGAACATTTTTTTGAGCCATCAGCAGAGGATTTATCGCAAATTGATGAAGAACAAGCAAAGCAACTACATTACTTGGCACTTGGAGATTCGTTAACAGATGGTGTCGGTGATGAGTATAGTCAAGACGGTTATGTTGGAAGATTAGCAGATTCATTGCTCGCATGGCCCTCGATTTCAGATGTAGATGTAGATAATCGAGGCAAACGAGGTAGACGCAGTGATCAACTACTAAAATTAGTGAAAAAAGGGCATTATGATGAAGAGTTGCAAGAAGCACAGCTTATTTCCTTAACAATGGGTGGCAATGATGTCATGAAGGTCGTCAAGCAGGATTTATTTAACTTGAAGCGGGACGCTTTTGATAAGGAGCTGCGAGCATATAAAGAACGTTACAGCAAAATCGTAGAAGGCATTCGTGCAAAAAATCCGACAGTGCCCATACTACTCATTGGTTTTTATAATCCATTTTCAATTGTAACCAATGAGGCGAATGAATTTGATACAATTATCACAGAATGGAATAATGTGATTGAAGAAGTAGCAAGCAAGGATTCCAATGCTTGCTATGTATCAGTAGAAGATTTATTTGATTCAAATGAAGAGCTCGTCTATCATACAGATTTTTTCCACCCGAACGCAAAGGGATATGAAAAAATGACAGAGCGTATATTAGCAGCAATGGAGCAGTGTGGTATGGAAAAAAAGATTAACAAGGCAATAGGCTTCGAGGAGTGACAAAATGAATAAATGGAAAGTCGCGTTTTTCGCCTTAGCAGGCACAGTGCTTTTTGCAATCCTCCTCGTCGTTTTTTTAGCAACTAGACCAGTGGATGGCGTCAACGTTGCGAAGAGTTCAGCAGGTGAAAGTGAAAGCAAAGGGAATGTACTCGTTGTGCAAACAACAACAAAGGAATTAGAATCGATATCGAAAAAGTATTTAAAGGATGCAGCGAAGGGCTCACCTTTACCGCTTGATTTTACAATTGGTAATGATATTCAATTACGAAGCACCCTAACGGCATTTTATACGGAAGTTCCGATTTCCATGAATTTTGAACCGATTGTAGATGACAAAGGCAATATTATTTTAAAGCAGACGAGAATGAATGTTGGACTACTGAAAATTCCACCAGAAACGACTATGAAAATTATGCGCGATTCGGTGGAATTTCCTTCATGGATTACGGTGCATCCGAATGAAGCGGAAATCTATATCGATTTATCCCGCATCAACATCGCTTCAGGATCACGTGTCCGTGCCAAAGAATTAGACTTACCAAATGATAAAATTCTATTGGAAATTATTGTTCCTGGTGAATAAGGAGTGAAAACAATGGCAAAGCAATACGCAACCTTTGCAGGGGGCTGTTTTTGGTGCATGGTCAAGCCCTTTGACGAAACACCTGGCATTGTCTCAGTGCTATCAGGCTATACAGGTGGACATGTTGTCAATCCTACCTATGAACAGGTATGCTCTGAAACAACAGGTCATGTAGAAGCTGTACAAATCGTTTTTGATGATGAATTATATAGCTACGAGCAATTACTAGCGATTTTTTGGACATTGATTGATCCAACTGATGCAGGGGGTCAATTTTTTGACCGTGGAGAGTCTTACACAACGGCCATTTTCTATCATGATGAGGAACAACGTGAGTTAGCAGAACGCTCGAAGGCAGATTTAGCAGCGTCTGGGAAATTTGATAAACCAATCATGGTAAAAATCCTGCCAGCCAGCACCTTTTATCCGGCTGAGGATTATCACCAGCATTATTATAAGAAAAATCCAATGCACTATGAGCGCTATTCGATTGGATCCGGTCGCAGAGCGTTCCAGGAGCATCACTGGGGGAATAAACATGAGTAAAGAACAACGTTTAAAAGAATTAACAGATATGCAATATTACGTCACACAGGAAAATGGCACTGAGCCCCCATTCCGCAATGAATACGATGATCATTTTGCAGAAGGCATCTATGTAGATATTGTTTCTGGGAAACCATTATTCAGCTCACTCGATAAATATAACTCAGGCTGTGGGTGGCCAGCTTTCACCAAGCCGATTGAAAAAGAGCAAGTAACCGAGTTTTTCGATACATCCCACGGCATGCGTCGTGTGGAGGTGCGCAGTAAAGAAGCGGATTCCCATCTAGGACATGTCTTCCCAGACGGTCCAAGTGAGCAAGGAGGCTTGCGCTACTGCATTAACTCAGCAGCGCTCCGATTCATCCCCAAAGAAGATTTAGAAAAAGAAGGCTATGGCGAGTATCAATCGTTATTTAAATAATCCAATCCTAGCAAGGTAGCTCTTGCTAGGATTTTTTTGTTTTGTAACCTTAAGGTGATGAATTTACTGATGAGGAGGAACTTGCAAAGTGGAAGGATAGACTTTGCAGATTGAAGGATAGAACTCATAGATCGATGGATAGAAGCAATAAAGTGGAGGATAGCTCAGCAAAATGAGAGGAGAGTCAGCAGAGTGAAGGAGAAAACGCTCAGATGGGTGGATAGAACCAGCAAAGTAGAGGATAGAACTCATAGATCGATGGATAGAAGCAATAAAGTGGAGGATAGCTCAGCAAAATGAGAGGAGACTCAGCAGATTGAAGGATAAAACGCTCAGATCGGTGGATAGAACCAGCAAAGTAGAGGATAGAACTCTCAAATCGATGGATAGAACCAATAAAGTGAAGGATAGCCCAGCAAAATGAAGAGAGACTCAGTAGATTGAAGGATAAAACGCTCAGATCGGTGGATAGAACCAGCAAAGTAGAGGATAGAACTCATAGATCGATGGATAGAAGCAATAAAGTGGTGGATAGCTCAGCAAAATGAGAGGAGACTCAGCAGATTGAAGGATAAAACGCTCAGATCGGTGGATAGAACCAGCAAAGTAGAGGATAGAACTCTCAAATCGATGGATAGAACCAATAAAGTGAAGGATAGCCCAGCAAAATGAAGAGAGACTCAGTAGATTGAAGGATAAAACGCTCAGATTGATGGATAGAACCAGCAAAGTAGAGGATAAAACTCATAGATCGATGGATAGAAGCAAAACGAAGGATAGCCCACCATTTCAACAGAGAATCCTTTATTTGAATGATCGAATCTTCAAATTGAAAGGACAGCCCCTCAAAATGCAGGAGGAACCAGCAAAATGCTGGATCCTCCTTCGAGTGACTTATACTTTAAATTCGCTCACTAGGTTACGTAAGCTATCTGCTTGTTGGGCGAGCTCGGTGGCTGCTGCGTTGATTTCCTGCATGGATGCGGAGCCCTGTGTTGCGGCTGCCGCTGAGGTTACCGTGTTGGCTGCTGATTGCTCGGCATAGGCATTGACATGCACGAAGTCACTTGCTACTGCATTGCTAGAGTCAAGTGTAGTCGCAATTTTATCTACCATAGCTGCGATAATCGTCGTTGTTTCCTCTGTATGCGTTAAAATATTGGCTAAGGATTGGTTCGTTTCATTTGTTACTTCCACGCCTCGGATAACAGTTGTCACTCCTTCATGATTTTGGGCAATGATTGACGTAACTTCCTGCTGGATGGACGTCACAATCGTTGTTACTTCTTTCGCTGCGCTTTGTGATTGCTCTGCAAGCTTGCGAACTTCATCTGCTACAACTGCGAAGCCTCGTCCATGTTCGCCAGCGCGTGCCGCTTCAATGGCCGCGTTTAATGCGAGAAGATTTGTTTGCTCAGAAATGGCTGTGATGGTGCCGATAATCGATGTGATGTCGGCAGATTTACGACCTAATGCTTCGACCGTGGACGTTGTGGAAGCCATCGTTTCTTCAATGGATTGCATAACAAGCGAGGATTGTTCCACAGAGCGGCTGCCTTCATCGGCTGCTTGCTGCATAGCGACAGAGGCACGATGGACGGCACTTGCTTGTTCATTTAATTGATGCACGGCATGCTCTAAGTCGCTC
This sequence comes from Lysinibacillus fusiformis, assembly GCF_002845985.1. Classification (GTDB taxonomy): domain Bacteria; phylum Bacillota; class Bacilli; order Bacillales_A; family Planococcaceae; genus Lysinibacillus; species Lysinibacillus fusiformis_D. The sequence continues at coordinate 184,524 of NZ_PDFK01000003.1, forward strand.
ATCTTTTGCTGGGCACTATTCATACTTGAAATCGTATTGTCACTATCACTGGCAATATCAGCTGTGGCATCAGCAATATCCTGAATCGTTCGTGCATTTTCATCAGCTAACGACATCAGCTCCTGGCTACTGCTTGATACATGATCCGCTAATTCACTGACACGGCGAATTAAATTAGAAATTGACTCGATTAATGTATTCGTCGAGGCCGCAATGATTGAAAATTCATCACGATTACGTACTTTTACACGTCTTGTCAAATCGCCTCCTGCCTGTGCAATATCAAGGATGGAGTCATTAATAGCCTGTGTATTTCGTTTAAGTGATTTAAAGAGCATATAACCAAAAATGATGATTGCTAAAAAGCCAACAATTGACACGATAAAGAACGTAGTAATGGAAAGATTGACCTGTTGATTAAGCTTGTCTAATTTGGTTTTATTCGACTCGTCCATGACCACATTAATAGATTCAATATTGTTATCGATATGCGTTTTCATCGTTTCCCCGGTGGCACCCATCATGAGCTTACGGGCTTGTTCAAGTCCGAGTTCGTCGCGCATCGTCATGACTTTGTCTGAATAATCTAGGTAATTTTTATAATATTGCTCAATGGCCTGCATATGACTTAGCTCTACTTGTCGTTCTTGAAATTGTTCTTTTAAGGCAGACAGCTTTTTGTTAATAGTATCAATTTTCATATGATAAGAAGTAGAATAAATACCATTACCTGTAATTAAATAGGATTGTTCTAAATTTGTTAGTCGAGCAATTTCATACGCAAGCTGATTGACAGTTAACTGCTCTTGGACGTTTTTCTTCGTAAAGTCTTCCATTTGCTGCTGCAAATTTTGTATATTGACATAAGACAATATACCCATTATACCGTTAATCACAATAAGCAGCGCAAACATAATAAGCACTTTGCCCCGAATTAAATGGTAAAAACGTTGTCGTTTTACTTTAATAGGAGGGGGATTGTTCCCGGGTTCCTCTTTTGTAGCAGCTTGCCTTTTCCTCAAAAAGCTAAGCATAAAGAGAGACGGGCGTTTTTTCGCTGTATTACGAGTTTTTTGAGTTTTTTTCATCGCCATCACCTTCCTATTTTTTTCAATAATCGATTTCAATTTTATCTTATTTTACTAGATATTTCTATTATTATTTCTAAAAATTTAAATTTTTCAGATAAAATACACCGTGACTAAAGTCAGTATTGTCCGAGAAAATAGTTCTAAAAGCATGAATAGGTAAAATATCTTAGTGGTGGGAATTATGACGAAAGCTATTTTTTTTGATACACTAGCGAAAAGCCAATGTTTTAAAAAGGGGAAATTGTTTCATGAAAAAAAGTTTTTATTTGTATGTATTAACATTCCGAGGAGGTGATTGGTCAGACCCTAAAGTCCGCTTTGCAGAGGAAATGTTTCAGGAGCATAATTTTCCAAAACAGAGCACAGACTTTCATGAGCTGTCCGACTATATTGAATCCTACGCTACGGAAAACTTAACAATCGAAACATTCGATACTTTATGGGCGCTTTATGAGGAATAAGCTTGCTTGTATGAAAAGATCGATGATGCTTCGGCGAATTGGCGTCCAGATTTTTCGGGCAAAAGAGTAGAAGTTAACCTAAGCGCTTCATGTTCTGAACTGCGTCGCTGAATCAAGATAAATATTTTTAGTTGCTAGACGTCTAGCATTGCGTAAATGACAGAAACACAGTATTATTTATAGTGATAACTGACAGAAAAGAGGGATTGTAGTATGAGTATTCATATTAATGCAAAAAAAGGTGAAATCGCTGACACAATTTTACTTCCAGGAGATCCATTACGTGCAAAATACATTGCAGAAACATTTTTAGAAGATGTAATTTGCTACAATGAAGTACGTAATATGTTTGGTTATACAGGTACGTATAAAGGTAAACGTATTTCTGTACAAGGAACAGGTATGGGTGTGCCATCTATTTCTATCTATGCAACAGAATTAATGCAAGAATATGATGTGCAAAAATTAATTCGTGTAGGTACTTGTGGTGCAATTCAAAAGGATGTTAAAGTGCGTGACGTCATTTTAGCGCAAGGCGCAACATCAGACACACGTATGAACCAAATCATTTGGGGTGGTGCTATTGACTTCGCACCAATCGCTGACTTTGACTTATTATTAAAAGCTTACAACGCAGGTAAAGAGGCTGGTCTTAACTTACAAGTAGGGAATATCTTCACAGCAGATTTATTCTACTCAGACGAGCACCAAAACGAAAAACTAGCACAATATGGTGTGCTAGCTGTAGAAATGGAATCAGCAGCCCTTTACACATTAGCTGCCAAATTCGGCCGTAAAGCACTTGCTGTTCTAACAGTAAGTGATCATATTATCACCGGCGAAGTAACAACTTCTGAAGAACGTCAAACAACGTTCAATGACATGATCGTGGTTGCGTTAGACGCAGCGATTCAAGACTAAGCTTACCAACGGTTTATTGAATTGGACTAAATTTCAAAGGATTAACCTTTAAAGATTTATATGAATGGCCTATTAGGTGACTGAGTAAATCAGAGCCTAATGGGCTTTTTAAATCGAAGTGATTTGAGGAAGCATTACATAAGGACTTGTCTGTAACGACTGCTATTTTAATTTTTGGATAGGTTGAAAGTCACTTCTGATTACACTTTCATTTTTATCGCTTTACTAATTAGTAAAATTCCTAAAATACATAAACTCCCAGATAAAGCATGAAGGATTATATTCCATCCTTCACTGACATTCTGGAAATATTTGATAGATAAAGCTACACCATATAAGCATAATAATATACCCCAAATTCCTCTAAACAATTTCATATAATTCCTTCATCCTTCTTTAATTTTTAATAATGGCTATTACTTTAATTACTCTTATTTTGATTCGTACTAAAAATACTGATAAACGATACTACGCACAGCAGGAACAGTAAAAATAATCTTAACCAATCCATGGAATGCCAAAATTCTCCACCACTAACAACAGAAGGACTTGTACCATACTCATCAACATAAATACCTAAATTCCAAAATAATTTAAGCGAAATAAGTAATGAGAAAAAACTTAGTAAAAATACAGCGATTGATAAAATCGGTTTCTTCATTTTAAATCCCCTTTTGAATAAAATTATTAACTAAATACCACCTAATTTTACCATAAATAACCGTTGTATCAATAAGCTGGTGTGCTTCTTCTTTTTCAAGTGCCACAGAACAGCATTGAGCGAATCGAGATACATTAAGATGGATAATTAGTTACGTAATTTGCTCTCTGCTGTTACATTAAAACCTTGCATTAATGGCTTTATTGGATTGACACAGCAAGCGGTTTATGGACTGATATGTGAGAGAGCCTGTGCGAGCATAACAAAAGGACTTGCCATTAGCAAGTCCTGCAGACTGTAGACAAAAGCCCATCGAGAAGTTCACTCTCGATGGTTTTTGTCATTTTTCTTCCTATTTTATTTTTAACATTTGGTAATATACTACCAAATTCAACATACTCTTCGAGCTTAGTTGCTCTCTTAAGCTACTTGCCACGTCCAAGTAGCCAGTTTCTTCAAATTCATGGCAGCAAAAGTAAGCATCGCCTGCATGGACAATTTTTTTAGACCTCTTAAGGTTGTCCATCGCATACCATGCTTTTCTTTTGCATCGGCAAAGACACGCTCAATCGTTTCTTTACGCTTTGCATAAATTTGTTTGATGTCATAGGAATGGCGTAAATGTTCAGCTTCCTCCACATATGACTCCCAAATATGGCGTTGAATGAGTTTTTGATGATGCTTACTTTCTGTACATCGGGAAAGGCTTGGACACTTCGAACAAATCAAAGGATTCGATTTATATTGGCGATATCCTTCCTTCGTCGTTGTCGCATACTTCAATATCTGCCCTTGTGGGCAAAGATAACAATTATAGTGCTCGTCATATATATACTCGTGCTTTCGGAAGAATCCATCTTTCGTTTTAGGACGTGTATACGGAAGAACAGGCAACATTTGATTCTCTAACAAAAAGTTCGTAATCGCTGGTGTTTTATAGGCTGCATCTGCCGCAACAGCTAATGGTTTTTGAACATTTTGAATGACCCTTTCCACAAGTGGCTGTAATACATGGCTATCGTGCACATTTCCCGGAGTCACAATGGCACCTAAGACAAAGCCCTTTTCATCTGTGGCTGCATGAAAGGAATATGCAAACTGTTTCGTACGTTCATCCTTCACGTAATAGCCACTTTCAGGATCTGTCGTGCTTTCCTTTATTTCTTTCCATTCTTCCTTTTCAAACTTCTCCGGGGGAAAGGGCTTTTTTCCGTGTTCTTCACGATCCATATTTAACTCTAATTGAAGCTTCTCTTCATAAGCCCGTGTTTCTTTTCGCACGACCTTTTTATCATACTTCCGTTTATTCGCACTCGCTTTCACATGCGTGGAATCGATAAATAGATGGTCTGCATGGAGGAGTCCCTGATGCATAATTTCTTTTAATATACGATAGAATATCTGTTCAAATATATCGGTGTCTTGAAAGCGACGGACATAATTTTTACCGAAGGTAGAGAAATGCGGGACTTCTGTATGGAAGCCAAATCCTAAAAACCAACGATACGCCATATTCGTTTCAATTTCTTTGATCGTTTGACGCATGGAGCGAATGCCAAAAACATATTGAATAAACGTCATTTTGAAGAGAACGACAGGATCAATACTTGGACGCCCATTAGGTGAATAAAGATTTTCTACTAAAGGATAGATAAATGAAAAATCAATAGCAGCCTCTAGTTTTCGCACTAAATGATCGTTGGGAACTAATTGATCAATCGTTAACATTTCTAATTGTTCACGTTCATTGGTTTGATTCTTCGTCATCATGGTTGATCACCTCAAAAGTTTACTTTTTATCAATAGATGAATAAGGAATTCTTTATGTAGAAGTTGATTGGAACGAAGGGCGGCGACTCCTGCGGGAAAAGCGGGAAAGTCGAGATCCTGGACTGAGCGAAGCGAGGGAAGCAGCTCGACCCCGCCCGCGGAAAGCGTCCGCCCGTAGTGGAAATCAACGGCTTTACTTTATTTCATTGTAAAAGAAAAAAGACTGTAGGCAAACTCAAAATTCATCGAGTTTGTCTACAGTCTGAAGGACTTGCCATTAGCAAGTCCTGTTTAAATAATAGAAAACTCATTATTGTAGACCAAATTCTTCTTTCATGCCTAATGTACCGTTATAAAAAATTAATTGAGCAGAACCGCCACTAACTCCTTCATACCAATAGGTCTCTGTTGTAGCATTGGGTGTAGTCATATCTCCTCCAAATTCACCTATACCTAAAATGGATTCTACTTCCTCGAGAGACATTCCCTTCACAGTTGCCTTAACTGCGTTCACGATAAGATTTTGTGCTATTTCCACCCAAAATTGATTGGCTTCATCCAGTGCAGACTCTAAATAAAACTCGGATTCAAGTTCAGCAACAGCAACTTCTTCTTTATTAACAGCCTCTATTTTTTAAAAAAACCTATCAAAGAACCCCATTAATTGCACACCCTCTAATTTTATTGATAAATGATTTTAGTCATTCTGCTTATTTGCTAAATAAACATTTTGTCTATTATAGATGGTAACATAGAGGAACGTAAAATAGTATATAAATGGTAAAAACGAATGAGACTTACTACTATTCCAAAACTAGATGAGCATTCAACGTTTTAGCATTCGCTCATTACATCATGATATAGGCAACCAATTCTAGACGACCATCTTAATCAAATGGTCGTCTAGAGTTGGTTGCTTTTTCTTTAATATGACTTGCTACTTATTGTTCGTCAAGGGTGTCAAAAGCTAGTTGCAGATGTTTCCCGTTTTTATACCAGTAGGACCGTTAAATCCAGGGATTGTAGCAACTACTGTATTGGTTACAGCATTAATGACGGATACAGTGTTGCTATTTTCATTTGTCACGTAAGCAAATTGTCCACTCAATGTGAAAACAATGGATCTTGGGCGAATGCCGACAGGGATTGTAGCGACCACCGTATTCGTAGCTGTATTGGATAACAGATACTGCATTTGAATTTTCGTTTGCAATATAAGCAAACGCGCCATTTGGAGTAAAAGCAATGCCCTGAGGCTGGAGCCCTACTGGGATAGTTGCGGTTACAGTATTAGTGGCTGTATTGATGACAGATACCGTGTTAGATCCATGATTGGATACATAAGCAAGTGTTCCATTCGGTGAAATGGTGACACCCAAAGGATTAACGCCTACCAGCGATTGGTGTGTTTGTGGCAGTACTAAAGACCGTAACATTATCCGAGAAGAGCGCTGGAACATAACCAAATGCTCCGTTTGGTGTAATCGCTACTTCGAGAGGAGCAGATCCTACGGGTATGTTTGCGACTATCGTATTTGTCGCTGTATCAATTACAGATACTTTATTATCAGGCGATACTAGCTGACCAGCGTCTGTCACATATACGAGATAGTTACAACTTGGTGGTATCGGTAAAAATGGTGGTTTACATTTACAACGACAACAAGGACAGCAACAACGACAATGACAATTTGGATTTGATTTTAGCTTGAATTTTTTTAAAGATTGATGTTTTTTCTCCACACGAACACCCTTCCTAACATATAGTGATACTATATACGTACAGAATTGGGCTTACTGTACGTTTACCTAATCCAAATACTTCTGAAAAATGTGATGGTTGTTTAGGATGGTTTGATGAAAGTGATAAAGATAAACTTCCAAAATCAGTATTTTGCCTATTAGGTGAAGGGATTCCTTTCAGTGTAATGGTCTTGTATTTCCTTCTAGAAGTATGCCCATCAATAGTTTCACCTTATTAACTGGTTTTGTTAAATTACTTTTCTGAATATTGGACAGAGCCTATATTTAAGCAAAGCTGATTGATTTTAAAAGCCTTTTGGATTTTTTATGGTAGATTATAGTTTAGTTGTTTTAAAATAATATTCAACACTATATATGACAGGGGAGGGTCTAGGAAAATGCTAACATATGAGCTTCTGGATTTAAGACTTCTAGCGGACGAGGGAACACTGAGTTCCGTTACGCTGACAGGGTTATTTCCAATGATTATCATTCCTACACAACCGATAGTCATTCGAGCAGAGCAACGTACTTGTCGTATAGGAAAAGGGCAATTCGTCTTGCTTTTGTACCCAGAGAAGGACAGCCATATCGTCCCGAGCACTAGCGAAGGATTTGCGCCAGTTTACAGCATCTCATTTAATAGTTATCGATTGGCTAAACGTGAGAAAGAAGCGTTATTATATGTGATTGATACAGCCCATTTGCCTGCGCATGGGCAGGTCATGGAATTTCCTCGATATGCGGAAGGGCTGCTGAAAAATTTGATAGGGCAGTTTTCTCAAACGCAGAAACTAAATGCTGCCCCTAAGCTCCATTTGCTTCTGCACGAGTTCCTCGATACGATTTTTGAAAGAAAGAGTATTGATAACAGTTTTGTGACGAACGATCAAGCTATTCAGCAGGCTGTTACATATATCAAACAACATTTTGAAGCACCGCTAACACGTTCTTTTATGGCTAACATGACAGGCTTTAACGAAAGCTATTTCTCCTCGCTGTTTAAGAAGGAAACAGGGTGGAGCTTTGCTGAGTATGTGAATCAAATTCGGATTGACCAAGCGAAGCTTATGCTACTTGGAACAAATGACAAATTGCAGGATATTGCGTTGAAAACAGGATTTGCAGACGGCTCGTATTTGGGAAAAACGTTCACCAAGTATGTTCATCTTTCACCTAGTAGCTTTCGCAAGAGGAAGCAGAGCAACCGTATCGTTAGTATACAATTTCTTGGGGCATTACTCGCATTGGGAATTCAGCCCCTCGCTACAACACGAGAGCTGCTTCAATCATCCCAGCTATTGCACAGACGATTGCCGAACATAGTAGAGATAGAATCTTTTGACCAAATAGAAGTGATACATCAACTAGCCCCGGAGTTAATCGTGGCACCAACTTATTTTTATAACTACCCTGAAGTAATGAAAGCACTCGAACAAATTGCTCCTGTTCTGACGATTCCATGGGGACAGTTAGACAAGCTTGAAGAGGTGCGACTGCTTGGGACACTCCTTGGGCGAACACAAGAGGCTGAAGATTGGATTGCGCAGCTACAGCAGTCCGCTATAGAGGCAAGAAAAGTCATCACACCATTTCTTCAGTCAGGCTCAACAGCAGGTATCTTTGAATTAAGTCACGATAACTTATGGCTGATCCCTTATCTATCGGTGCGCTCCGCCTACACTTTATACCAGCTATTAGGACTACGAGCTCCTCAGGCCATTCAACAGGAGGTACTTCAACCTGGTAAACATCTGAAAGTTAAAGAGCAGGATTTGCCCCTGTATGCGGCCAATCATATGTTTTTGATTGTACCAACTGATGATACAGAATCTTTCCGCACCAAACTGATGCAGCGTTCCGTGTGGCAACAGTTAGTGTATGAACAAGGCTGCCAATTACACTTACTTAAGCTTAATGAATTTTGGTTTGATGATGGTCTGTCTTTGGAGATTCAACTTGATGTAATGGTAAAATTGTTCACTAATCAAAGTTAAATCCAACAATTTTCCCTATGCAACATCCAATTTATAGGCGTTGTCCTTGTACAAGACTGCCTCTATAATGAATATATCATCGCGAATGATAATCATTATCAAACAAGGAGGTACAATCTTGTACTTACATAAGGTGTTAAAATCAATAGTATTTCTTGCTTTACTCGCTATACTGACGGCTTGTGGCAATGCCAATGACAGCGCCGATTCCAATACTAATAAGGACACTTCCAAAACAGCTGAAACAACAGAATCAGCTACAAAAATAATCAAAACACAACGTGGTGATATTGAAATACCACGTCAAGCAAAGCGGATTATAACAGACGGCTATTTACCAGAATTACTTGTGTTAGGTATCAAGCCAATCGGCTCTACCCAATGGGATTTGGAGAACAAAGTAATTCAAGATCAGATTGATGGCATTGAAACCACTGGGGAAAGATCATTGGAGACAATCGTTCAGCTGAAACCGGATTTAATCATCACTTGGGTGGGTGATGAAAAGATTCTTCAGCAGTATGAGAAAATCGCACCTACGCTTGCGCTCCCTTATAGCTCTTCAGGTGATATTTATGAAATAATGCGTCTTTTGGGCGATGCTTTGGACAAAAAAGATGAAGCCGAGCAATGGATTAAGCATTTAGATAAGACCGCAGAGGAAGCACGAGCACAGCTTGCGAATATTATTAAACCCGACGATACTTTTGCACTTATGGGCGTTTTTGTAGTAGATAAAGGATTTTATATTTATGGTGACGGAGGCTATAGGGGTGGTGAAGCCATCTACAAACATCTTCAATTAAAGCCACCAGCGAAACAACAGAAGGAAATGATTGGGAAAGAGTCCTATCGACAAGTTTCGTACGAAGTCATTCCTGAATATGCTGGTGATTATATTTTCATCGATCAGGGAGATTTAATCTCAGAAGTATGGGGTGAGAGTGAGGGACTTTGGAAGTCACTAGACGCCGTGAAAAATGACCGAGTGTTCAAGCTGGACCCAGATTTATTCTGGGGCAATGATCCAATATCATTAGAGCTGCAAATCAAAGAAGTAGTAAAAATGTTGACTAATAAACAATGAGAATGACATAAATCATTAAAGGCCGCTCGTAATGAGTGGTCTTTATTGTTGTTAGATAAAAAATAAATATACATTTATTTGTAAAAAAAAATGAAGCTTTACGGTACAATGAAAAGAGGCTTACTAATAACTTGGTACATCCCAGCAAAAATAAGAATGACAAACAATAGGTCCATCATACACCTTCTTTCTATTTTTACGATCATTGTAACAGGAATTTAGTAGTTAGATGGAGGTGCTTTTAATGAAGAGAGACGGTTGGTCAGGAGCTGAATTCATTAGATAAACAACGGTTTCGTATAGATAAAATAGATGACTATTAAAATGGTAGAACATGATAGTAATTGACACATTATTCAATGACTACTGATAGAAATAGAGAGGTTGCGTTTTATGAAACAAATTCAATCAAGCAATATCCAACCCGAAGTGAAAGTACTATTATCCTATGCCACTTCAGACAAGAAAGTAGCTAGAGAGTACCAATTATATATGGAAAGTCCAGAAAGAGTGTTATATGGCTATAGCATCGAGCAAGAAATGGTGGGGTGTATCGGAATCGCAAAGAGGGATGGAAATCACTGTGAAATTAAACATCTTGCTGTATCACCAACGAATCGTGGAAAAGGGATTGGACGTGAGATGATTCGATATTTGAAAGAACACTATTCATTTTCTACGATTTATGCAGAAACGGACGAAGAAGCAGTCCATTTTTATAAAAATATTGGGTTTCACATTACAAGCTTAGGTGAAAAATACCCAGGTGTGGAGCGTTTTGCCTGCCTTTACAACTGCACTACTAATAGTCTGTAACGGCTATTTTTATGTCAGAGCGTAGTCAATTGCAATATTAGGTTTCAAAAGAAAGGAGCTGTAGTATGAGAAAAAAATGGTGGTTCATTGTAAGTGGCTTGGCGATAATGATAGCGGGCTATTCGGTCGTTCAATATATCGTATTCCATGCACAACAGGCTGGGTTTGTTCAATTAAAGCTCATGCTTAGCGCTACATTGAATTCCTTTTGGTATAGTATGCTTTACATTCATATCATTTTTGGTGTATTAGCCCTCGTAATCGGCCCTTTTACATTGTCCTCCACCTTAAGAGAGAAAAATATGAAACGTCATAAACGATTAGGTAGCATCTACATGGTTAGTATTTTGTTCGGTGGTGTGGTAGGACTTTATTTAGCATTTCACGCAACTGGGGGATGGGTAGCACAGCTAGGCTTCGCTTTATTATCTATAGGCTGGCTCATCACAATGTTTCAAGCACTAGCTAACATTAAAAAAAGAAACATCCAAGGACATCAAAAATGGATGCTAAGAAATTATGCTTTAACCTTTGCGGCAGTGACATTGCGAATCTACCTCCCCTTATTTACTGTATTATTTGGCTTTGAAAATTTCCAGTATAGTTATGCCGTCATCGCGTGGTTATGTTGGGTGCCAAATTTATTCGTGATGGAATGGTATATTCAGCGCAAGCTTCATGTCTTTATAGACAATCGACATGTAACAAAGACGACTTGATTTGCAATAGATTAAAGAGAATGTAAAGCATAGTGAATTCAATAATCACTAGTAATCATTTCTGTGCTTGTAAAGATAGGATACCAGCAATTGACTCTTTAGCCATTCCTCAGTATGCACATCCTTCTCCTCATAATTATGCGAATATTCTCGACAAGGTAACAGTAGTAGAGTATTGTTTTAGTAAGAGAAGTTATTATTTAGTTACTTTGGAGAAATAAGGGGAATGACTATGCATACAAAATTACAAAATATTATAGTGGACATACAACAGAATCTTGATTTTTCAGGAACAATTCTAGTAGAAAATCAAGAGAAGGCTGCCTTAGTCAATCAAAGCTTTGGCTATGCAAATCGCTCGGAGCAAATCGAAAATAACACAAAAACGCGTTTTGGTATTGCATCTGGCTGTAAACTTTTTACTGCAATTGCTATTTGTCAGCTTATCGAAAAAGGAAGGCTTTCTTTGGACAGTAAAGTAAGTGACTGTTTAAACCATCATTTTAAGCATTTGGATGAGCAGATTACTATTGAACATCTGCTAACGCATACCTCAGGAATTGCAGATTATTTTGATGAGGAAGAAATGGAGAATTTTGAAGAATTATGGGTTGAAAATCCAATGTATCAACTTCGAACATTGTGTGATTTCTTACCTTTATTTCAGGATCGGCCGATGAAATATAGAGTAGGGGAGAGATTTCATTACAACAATGCCGGGTATATTTTATTAGGCTTAGTTGTTGAGCATATTTCTGGTATGAACTTTTCTGACTACATTCAAAAAAATGTATTTGAGCCAGCGAATATGAAGGAATCGGGCTATTTCTCATTAGATTCTCTACCATCTAATACTGCAATAGGATACATAGATAACCCGAATGGTACATGGAAAACAAATATCTACTCCTTACCTGTAAAAGGAGGTTCGGATGGAGGAGCATTTGTAACGGCGAAGGATATGTCAAAGCTGTGGCATGCGCTGATGAACTTTGACCTTTTAAGTGAAGCTGTCACAAAACAACTGCTAACGCCTCATGTTGAGATGAATGAAAGTGATAGTTACGGGTATGGTGTATGGATTAAGAAAAACAGTGAACAATCTATTTTAAAATATCATGTGATGGGATACGATCCAGGTGTGTGCTTCCATTCAGCTTATTATCCTGACTGCTCAACCAAAGTAGTTGTCTGTTCAAATAAATCGAGTGGAGCTATGAACATCATGAAGGGCATAGAAGCAGCATTATTATCAGCTCAAACCTTATAAAATAAATAGAGCCTATGTGGAAACAAATTTACACATAGGCTCTAATGTTTAATAGCCATTGGTCGAATATTGCCCTTGTGTGTAAGTGCTTTTTCTTCTCATTACCTATGAAGCTATTGACTGCTTGCGAGTGTATAACTAATACTCCAAACAATTAATATAAAGGTTATTATGACAATCCTCGATTCAGTCGTTGTCGTGTATTGTCCCTTACTGAATTTTTTGAGTAGCTTAATAAGGTAATAGCTAAACAAAAAAGCGTAGAGGGGCATTAAATAAAAATTACTAAAGAAAAAAAACATTTCCATAGCTGAACAACCTTTCTTATCCTTATTAAAAATCAAAGGATTATTGTGCAAACTGATTAAAAAGAGCTACTTTAATAAGTAGCCCCAAATTTGTTAATATTAGTATATTATTTTGTCTCTATTCCTGCAATCGTTACATTCTTATGGAGTGCTATGTTTCTGTTTTTTGATTTTCTTTTGTTTATAGGTAATATAAGATGTTTTCAATGAAGCGTAACTACCAATGGCTGCGTAGCCATAAAACCAGCCCATAAAAAGCCCAGCAAGAAGGTTATGACGATGGCTGATGAAAATGGAAATGAATAAGCCGACGATTAATGCAATGGTCGGAACCCAAAAAGGTTTGATATGCCCCAATTTTTTAATTAGTTGCGTAACAATCATCACGACAGGGACTGCAATGACAGCATCCCAAAAATTTGTATGTATTAGCGGAAAATGCTCCATATCTCTCACCTCAAGTAGACTGATTTAGAACTTATTGTGGACATGAAGTAAGATTTTATGCAAAAGAAGATGAGGAGAGCTTGTAGGAATAGGCAAGCAAAAGAACATGATAATTAGCTTTGTCCTTTTAAGTGTCATCAAATGGAAATAGAGATTGAAATAGTTCGTCGAAAAAAATTTGTTTAACAAATCCATGATTAAAGAGGTATGCTATGTTTCCTATATTACAAACTGAACGATTAGTATTAAGAGAATTAGGGAGTCCTGATGCACAAGCTCTTCTTGATTGCTTTTCGAATCCTGAAGTTTTGCGCCATTATGGGCAACAACCCTTAACGAGCTTAGTACAAGTGCAACAAATCATTAAAAATTTTGCAAACAATTTTACCGAAAAACGTGGTATTAAATGGGGTATTGCATTAAAAGAACAAGAAGGCATTATTGGTACACTTGGCTTTCAAGAGTGGTCAATGGAGCATCGAAGAGCAGAAATCAGCTACGCACTATTTCCTGACTATTGGGGAAAGGGCTATGCTCAGGAAGCTGTGAAAAGAGCCATTTCCTATGGTTTTGAAGAGATGGATTTAGTACGTATTGGTGCTATTGTTTTTACAGAAAATGAAGCTTCTCAGCTACTATTGCAAAAAATAGGTTTCGAACAAGAAGGATTATTAAAAAAATATATGCATCAAAACAATATGCCACATGATACATATATGTATTCACTCATAAAATAAAAAATTTTTTAAGACCAGATTCCCTAAGTGATATGCTCCCTATTAGGTAGACAGATTAAAAAATAAAATTTGTTTATCTAAGGGGAGTATTTTTTATGGGGCGAAGCAAACATCCACTCGAGTTAAAACTACATATCCTTCAATTGTTTGAAGAAGGTAACTATTCTATCAATGAATTGTGTGAAAGGTATTCATTAAATCATCAAACTTTATATAGCTGGAAAATGAAATATGAGACAAGTGGACGTGATGGATTACACGAAGCTACTTCATGGAAATTTTATTCAAAAGAGTTAAAATTAGCGGCTGTGGAGGACTACATTCAACGAAATTATTCACAGATGGAGGTGTTGGCGAAATACGAGATTAGCAGTACCTCCGTTTTAAAAAGCTGGGTAAAAAAGTATACTAGCCATAGTGAAATAAAAGATTCAGGTAAAGGAATGAGTCAAGCTATGACAGAAGGAAGAAAGACAACTTTTGAAGAACGTATTGAGATTGTCGAGTACTGTTTGAAACACCAGAAAAATTATCAGTTGGCAGCGCATACCTATGGTGTTTCGTATCAACAGGTATATCAATGGACGAAGAAATTTGAAACGAACGGTGAAGAGGGATTACGTGATCGTCGCGGTCGCACAAAAGATGAAGTCGAATTAACCGTTGAGGAGAAATTGAAATTAGAGATTCAACGTATTGAACGTGAAAATGAACGTTTACGTGCAGAAAATTTATTTTTAAAAAAGTTAGAGGAAATCGAAAGGAGGCGTCGTTAAGCCAAATACGTCTACAGCAACGCTATTTAGCGATTCAAGAATTACATCAAGAGGAAGAACTTTCGATTCTTTTACTATGTGAAATAGCTGATGTTTCGCGTGCAGCTTACTATAAGTGGCTAAGTCGCAAGCCTTCTAACAGAGAAGTTGAAAATGAAGCAATTTTAAAGGACATTCATCTCCTTTACCAACAAGTTAATGGCATTTACGGCTATCGTCGTACAACGTTGGCAATCAATCGTCAGCGAAAAGAAAATAATCAGGCGATGGTTAACGAAAAGCGTATTTATCGTTTAATGCAGATTAGTGGATTGAAGTCTGTTATTCGTAGAAAGCGCAAGCCCTATCGTAAATCCCCAGCACATCATGTGGCGGAGAACGTATTAAACCGAGCATTTACATCGGAAAAGCCAAATGAAAAATGGTGTACAGATGTCACAGAGTTTAAGTGTGGAAATGGAAAAAAAGCTTATTTAAGTGCAATTATCGATTTATATGATGGTTCGATTGTGAGTTATGTATTGGGTCATTCGAATAATAATTCCCTCGTTTTCAAAACTATAAAATCAGCAGTTGAATCATTACAACCAGACGAGCAACCATTGATACATAGCGATCGGGGTTTTCAATATACATCGAAGGAATATAAGCGGATTGTAGAAAAAGCTAATATGACGCGAAGTATGTCCCGTGTTGGTCGATGTATTGATAACGGACCAATTGAATCATTTTGGGGCACATTGAAGTGTGAGAAGTATTATTTACATAAGTACGATTCATATGAAGAGTTAAAACTAGCGATTGATGATTATATTCATTTTTATAATTACTATCGTTATCAGAAACGATTAAACGGCTTGAGTCCGTTAGAATTCAGGACTCAAGCCGCTTAATACATTTTTTATTATTTCTACTGTCTACTTGACGGGGAGCTGTTCAAAGTTAGGGCTTCCGGTCTTTTTTTATAGTTTCTGTGAATGTTTTGCGACCTGGATTGATTTTAGCTACTTCCACATGAATTTTACTGATAGAATCCTCTGTTAATGGAATTTTTCCATCCTTTTCTAACCTTTTCCATGCTTTGACGTTGTCCCGATAAAGAGACTCTGATAATCGATAGATATCAACATCTAATTTTAAGCCTTCATTGAAGGTTTCATGGATTTCCTTTTTCACCTGTGTGATTATATGTTTTTCCAGCTCTTTTTCCGTTGTTTTTCCTTTAAAGCCATTAATGGTCGCATTGATTTTTAATTCGACTTCAAATGAAACATCTTCCTTTTTGACATGTGGTTTCACATCGACATGAATTTTTTCAATACTCACGGTTAATTCTTCCTGACCATTTGTTTTTAATTGGAAGGTAATCTCACCGCGATTTGTATAGTTATGCATCCATTGATTGCCTCTTGCTGCATTGTCTTGCAAAAATCCTTTAAAGCCATCTTTTGATAGGACACCAACCCCTGAAAAATAAGTTTCTTCTGTTCGATCCTCATCTGTTTGCCAATCTTCTTTAATGGACACATATGGGATGGTCACTTCATGGCTTGGTTCATTTAAACCAATGACGATATCTCTTATATTTTTGGGTTCAACAAAGGTTTCTTGTTCAGTTGGGTTAATCGGGTTACTTAATTTTGATGAGGACAAAGAATTTCTTAGGATGGGTGTGACAAGCAGCACTTCATCTACCGGATTTTTTGTACAGTACACCCAAATCTGGTACCTTGTATCGCGAAAACGTATCAATGTATCAATGACTGGAATAAAATGTTCATTTTCCATGGCCCGCTCTGAAAAGAGAAGAAACCTCATATGACCCCAAAATATTTCCTGATCGGAGGAGCGATACAATTTGTAAATCGCTTCTTCTACTGTTTTGCCAGTGGCACGACCCACCTCCGCAGGAGCCACATCTGCACTGGGCTGAATCGATTTCGCAACATCGGCAAAATTAATCACCTGTAAATAGACAACATATTCATCGTTTTCATAGTCTACACCTACTGCATTAATATAGTACATTCTCTGTGGTTCAGTAATATCCCAGCATCCAGCGAGTAAGGTCGTCAATCCAATAATCATTAAAATTTTGAAATATGGTTTCATCGTTTCTCCACTCAAAAGCTCTACCATTGTATTTTATAATGTTAGCTTAGACAAAAGGTGGTTATTTTATAAAATGATTATTTGTTTGAGTGTGTATATTCAGCACTTGCTTGTTTGCGTTATGATGAGAGAAGAGGTGAATAAGATGACGATTATTTCCTATTCTATAATAAATACCTTTACAACAGAGCTATATAAAGGGAATCCAGCAGCAATATGTCTTGTAGATGCAGATGTTTCTGAAGAGACGATGCAAAAAATTGCACAGGAGGTACCTGTCCCGACAACGGTCTTTATTGAAAACAAACAGCTTGATTTTTCGATAAGATGGTTTACCCCAGAGACAGAAATCCCGATTTGTGGTCATGGCACCCTTGCTAGTGCTTTTTTGCTTTGGCAGCAGGGGATCGTGCCTAAGCATCAGACCATCACATTTCAATCAACAAATGGCCCTTTGCAGGCAAGATGGCAACAGGAGCGAGTGGAAATTGCCATCAAAACGTATCCAATTGATGAAATAGTGTGTCCTCTAGCATTGGAAGACTGGTTAGGAAGTAAACCGATCTATGTAGGGAGTACCGAATTGGATTATATCGTGGAACTAAGCAATGAAGACCTTATTGCACATTTCGAGCCAGATTTTTCTGCGATGGAACAATTTCCTGTTAGGGGGATATGTGTGACCAGTAAGTCGAGGGAAGAGGGCATTGATATAGTATCCCGCTTTTTTTCTCCAGCACAAGGAATTGACGAAGATCATGTTAATGGGTCTAGTCATGGCGCACTTGGGCCATACTGGTGTGAAAAACTATTGAAAAACCAGCTAGTAAGCAAGCAACTTTCCAAACGGGGCGGTATTTTATACGTAACACCCCAACGCGAAACAGTAGCGATAGCGGGTTCAGCCGTTCTCGTGTTGAATGGAAGATTAAGCATTTAAAAGCCGCTTAGATAAGAGAGATGAATGAAAGTTTACAAAAGGATTGTTATTTGCATCCTATTTATAAATACCAACGCCTTTTTGATGTTTGTCAATTTTTATCAACTGACGATGGTTTGCACTATTTGCAGGAAAGAACTAAAAAAATTTTAAATTGGTTGTAACTTTTCGCAATGCTATACGACTACTCTATTAGTAGAATACAAAAAACTAAAGCAAAATAGTAACATTCACTTTTCACAAAATGACCAGGGCTCAATTTCTGAGTGCCTGGTTATTTTGTTAGATACAAAAAGGACATGCATTTTTTGCATGTCCCGTGTCATTTATTCGCTAAGCATCGCTTTTAATGTTCGCTTTTGCCAGCCTAGCTTGAAGTAGGTATATTGCATAATGAAATGGACGCAGAAGGTAATTGGATAGGCTAACCAAACACCGTTTAATGCGAGTGACGTATGGTGGGACAAGAAGTACGCTAATGGCACTTGCACGACCCAAATCGTTATGACTAAGAAGATGGTCGGCCATAGTACGACACCAGTGGCACGCATCGTAGCGGAAACAGTTTGCGTATGTCCAAATATTAAATAGCTCCAAAAGGCGATATATAAATAATTTTTGGCAATGAGCACAGTATCATGTGAATCGATAAAGAAAGCCAAAATTGGCTCTGCAAATAGATACATGATGAGAATGATTGCGCCACCTAAAAGATAGTTAATACGCACACCCATTTGACGAATTTTTTTTATCATTTCTGTAGAATTCGCTCCTAAAGCCTGTGCTACGAAAACGGATGTAGCAATAGCAATACTCATCGCAGGCACTTGTGCATAGCTAGCTACCTGATTGACAACGCCATAAGCAGCAGTGGCATCAGATCCATAGGCATTGACAAAACCAATAACGGCAATTTCTGCAACTGAGATGGCAACCATACTAATACTTGATGGAATCGCTAGTTTTAATAATGATGTTAAAATATCTTTCTTTAATTTAAAATGCTGTAAGATGGATTTATCAAAACGTAGTAAATGCTTTGTTTTATGCAAATAAGCTAATAATAAAATCATGGTCACTAAGTTTGATAACACAGAAGCATAGGCAGCACCATTTAAACCAAACGCGGGTAATCCGAACCAGCCGAATACCAGCGGTGGGAGGAAGGCAATATTTAACACCACACTAATTACTAAAAAGAGAAAGGGTGTTTTCGAATCACCGACGCCGCGCATAAAGGTTGTATACACTAAATACCAAAACATAATGGGTAATGTGAAAAATAAAATTTGTGCATAGCTAATACTCATGTCTAAAATATTTGCTGGTGTTTGCATAAAGCGTAAAATCCATTCAATGAAAAAGCCGCCAAAGAGCGCCACGATAATCGATAAAATCGTAGTAAAGGCAAGGGTTACCCCAACTACCTCTTTCATCTTTTCATGATGACCAGCCCCAAACGTTTGCCCAACTAAAATAGAGCTTCCCGAACCTATGCCAATCGCGAAGGCCATTAAAAAGAAGAAAAACGGGAAAAATGCGGAAATGGCAGCGAGTGCATCGACACCTAAATTGCGCCCGACGATAAACATCGCAAATACTTGGCCAACAGATTGCAGTACATTCGCTAGCATCACCGGGATTAAGAAATTAAAAAAGGCCTTTCGTAGTTTTTTATCATCCTGTAACATTTGTTCATTCATCGTTAAAATCCTCTTGAGTTTTAATAACCCATTTCTTTTAAGATTCGTGATAGTGAGCGAAGGCGTTCACCGATTAGCTCACCATCATTATTTAATGCTTGCTGAAAAAGCTGAATATCCTCTTTAATTTGTTCATTTTCTGTGCATACTTCTACAGTCATAGCATCACCCTGTAAGCCTACTCGATTAATAACAGGGTTTGCTTCATCATATAAGTGCTCGTAGCGGTATGCATCCTTAAAATAAAGTTGTGTCTCACATACTAGAATAGCGAGGTCAAGCACACGATGGAGGGGTAGTTCTTCCGACTGACGTGACCATTTGCCACCTGTATGTCGCCAAACCTTCGCAGAAATATCAACCTTTCCTCGATCATTCCATTGTGCCAACCCAAGTGAAAGTCCTTGTGTATCAGTTTGATAAGCTGTACGCCCATCGATATTGGCATAGTTTTCAGCAACGATTACAGGTTTATGTTTTAAATGTGTTGGAATTTTCATTGTTAAGCACTCCTTGTTATTTGAATTTAGTAATTTAGTAAATTACTGCTTTAGTAAATTTAGCATTCACCTAAACAGAAGTCAATCGAAATAGCAGTGTAACTTTTTCTGCTAGGCTAAGTCTAATATGTAAGATGATGGAAAGGGTGATGTGATGAAGGGCTATCTGCGGAAGTTTTTGTTTTGTATAGTATGTCTCGTAATAATACCTGTGAACACTGTCGCAACAACTTGGGTCTATCCTTTCGTAGTTTGGGATGGTTATATATATGAGGTAACGGAGGAGAAAGTGCATGCAGTTGAGAATGAAATAGGGAAGGTAACGAAGTATTCAGATATGGAGCAACATGGAGGCAATTTTTCAAATGCATATCCAAAAGGAACCAAGTACTTTGCGATAAAGGGAACCGATACAAAGGTCGCCATCGCGGTACAAGTTGACAAAGGAGCATACCTTAAAGCGGTGAATGATGGAGAATATACGTATCAACGTAAAGCAAACATTGCCTTATATCTTTATAAAGCATTAGGAATCCTCGCCCTGTTCATCGTTATTTATCTATTGTTCACGAGTTTACGCAAGAAGCGTTAAGCTAGCAAATTCGTACTTTATGTAGGGATGTTGCTTCTCTATACAAGAAAACGATTATTGCTACTTTGCTTGTTTTTTGCGGTATCGTATTTTTGAAGGAGTTTAACTTTAAACGGTTCAAAGAATAACAGAAGTATGATAAACGTGAAGGGTTAATTTTTTTCAAAATTCCTTCAAAAACCTGTAACCTTTGCAAAGCTGACACGACTACTGTAATAGTAGAATACAAAAACTAAAGCAAACTAGTAAGTTTCACTTTTCACAAAAAGACCAGGACTCTGTTTTTCGAGAGTTTCTGGTCTTTTTGTGTGCTGGAAATAACACCGTTTTATAGTTTATGTTCTTAAAAAAGGGATTTCTTAATCTCTTATTGACAATATATTTAGAAAAATGAAGCTTTTCCCAATAGACATGCGTAAAACTAGTAAAAGAACAAGGAAGGGAGCTCTTAAAAATGCGTTGGAAACACTTTATTATGATGGTTATTGCCTGGATTGTGGAGATAGCGTTAACCTATTGGATTGCCACAATGTTCTCTGTTCGATTTATAGAAGTGATGTTTTTCACTGGTGTTGCCTTTACGTTAGGCACATTCTATTTTTCCAGCAGTGGTGGAGCCATGTCTAGGCTTTATGCATCTCAGGTCAGTGCACAAACAGGAATCATTCATGAGCGAGAACGATTCTAGGTAAAACTTGGTCCATGTTTAAAGCCTCGTTCATATTTTTCCTCATTGGTTTGGTGTTCTTTATTTTACTTGTAACAGGCATCATTCCACCTCAAAGCATGTAATATCTTGTGTAGGTTTGATTTAACTGCTCTTATACCTTTAAAGCTTCAAATAAAAAGTCGGCTATTCCTTATCGGAGTAGCTGCTTTTTTTATGGCAAAAAGTTCTAAAAACCCGACTTTACTTACAGGCATTGGATAGGAAGGGTTGTGGAAGTATATGAAATGTTTTGGCGAAATGGTTCAACCAAATCAGAGCCCGTTGTTCGATTAGGACTATATTAAGAATTTGTTCAGAATTTGTAGAGATGTGCTTGGTAGAATTGGAAGGTTGTAAGATCATTACTCGATCAAGACCTAGGAGGTGGCGTTCGCAAAGGAGAAATACTATGTTGCCCTTTGACGAGATTCACTTATGAAAAAGAAAAAAATAGCGATCATTATTCTCTTATTTTTTATTTTGTTAACGAGCACACGCATATTGTGGTTGCATTTATTTACTCAGCCAGACCAACCCTACGCAGAAAAAGGGCAAATCGATGTACGGGATTTTGATTTTCAACAGAATGCTTTGACACTGGATGGTGAATGGACATTTTATTCCTCTCACTGGTTGATGGATAGTAATCAACCACCTTTCCCCCCCACGTACATACAGGTTCCAGATGGTTGGGATCAAATTTTTCAAGAAGGTAAGCTGACGCCATATGGCTATGGCTCCTATCATTTGAAAATACAGGTTAATCCAGAAGAAACAAAAACATTTAGCATAAGGGTGCCTAGCATTCGTAGTGCAGCAGAAATATATGTAAATGATCGTTTAGTTGCGAAGGCTGGTGAGCTAGGTGAGAATCGAGCGCAAACGATGGCCAAAAATGTTCCATTTACAGCTTCTTTTGACACAAAGGGCCAAAGTGAAATCGACATTGTTGTGCAAGTGGCTAACTTTCAAGATCCTCGTAATGGGGGAATTGTGCGGTCTATAAAATTTGGATATGAAGATGTTATCTATCGCGAAACACAATTGTCTATTACCATGCAGCTATTAGTGGCAGTCGTTTTACTTTTACATGCCCTTTACTCGATCATCCTATATTTAGTTGGAAATAAGGAAAGACCTTTACTGTTCTTTTCACTCTTAACCGTCAGTATCATGTTTTATTATCTATTAGGGAGTGACGATAAGCTTCTCTCATTTTGGTTTCCAATCAATTATGATTGGGGGTTTATATTGGTTCACCTTTCGATGATTGGCATTGGCTATTCCCTGCTACAATGTATCGATCCATGGCTACCGCGCCATTTTCACCGTTATCAGCAGGGATTTGCCCTTGTATGTGCCTGTGCAGCTGTGTTGGCTATTGTACTACCAACACGATATGTAGTGTCGATACAAAGTGTTTATATTGTCATTTTAGGCGTTCCCATTGTGATCACCATGATGATGATGCTAGGAAAGGCGCTCAAAGATATCCGTCAGCATGTTTTTCTACTTTTAGCAATCCTTGCATTTATCAATAGTATTCTTTGGGATATTTTGCTACTGATTTCAGGAATCAAGGTGATTTCATATCCCTTTGATTTGATAATGACCATTGCTTGTTTAGCGACATTGTGGTTTAAAGATTACGCAAAAGTGCATGCGGATACAAAAGACCTTGCCCAAAAATTGCAAGAGACAGATAAACTAAAGGATGAATTTCTGGCAAGCACCTCCCATGAATTACGCAATCCGCTTCATAGTATTATCAATATGTCCAAGGCTGTTTTAGAGCGTGAGTCCCATGCACTTAGTCATAAAAGCGTCCATGATTTAGAAACGGTGCTGTCTGTTGGGCAACGAATGTCGCATTTATTGAACGATTTACTTGATGTGATGAGCCTAAAGGATAATACACAAAAATTGCATCTGACCCCGGTTTCCATTCATACCATCGTGGCTGGCGTCTTCGATATGCTACGTTTTATGATTGAAGGAAAGCCGGTTCAGTTTGTTCAGCAAATTCCAGCAGACTTTCAAAAAGTACTGGCAGATGAAAATCGGGTAATCCAAATTATTTTTAATTTGGTACATAATGCCATGAAATTTACTAATGAAGGTACTATTACGATTTCGGGCTATACCGAGGCTAGCATGGCGAAGATTGTGGTGGCAGATACGGGCATTGGCATAGATGAGGAAACCATGCAGCGATTATTTGAGCCATATGAGCAAGGTACTGTCAGTAAGACGATAGTAGAGGGCGGATTTGGGCTAGGGCTTAGTATTTGTAAGCGACTGGTTGAACTACAAAGGGGAACATTGGACGTACAATCAGTGGTGGGACAAGGCACCACCTTTACCTTCACATTACCACTATCTGACGAAGCGGAAGCTCAAAAGGTAACGCTTGCACAGCAGGCTCATCAAAAACAGGAAAGCCCTGAGGTACAGCAAGATGGAATGAACGATGTAGGAGATGCGTGGAATCAACCACGAATTTTAGTAGTGGATGATGAGCCCATCAATTTAAGAGTGGTGGCAACCCTCTTGGCGAATGAGCAGTATGATGTCGTCACGGTGACAAGTGGTTTGCAGGCACTTGAATATATACGGTCCCAGGAATGGGATTTAGTGATTTCAGACGTAATGATGCCGAAAATGAATGGCTATGAATTAGTACGAATCATCCGTAAGCAATTCTTCATGACGGATTTACCCGTACTATTACTAACTGCACGTAGTCAGCCACATGATATTGAAAATGGCTTTTCAGCGGGGGCCAATGATTATGTCGTCAAGCCTGTTGATGCCTTAGAGCTTCGATCTCGCGTTGAGGCATTAACAAAGGTGAAGCGATCTATTCAAGAACGACATCGTATGGAGGCAGCGTGGCTTCAGGCACAAATCGAGCCCCATTTTCTCTTTAATACATTAAATGCTATCTTAACGTTAAGTGAATTGGACAGTGAGCGGACAGCTAAATTAGTAGAGGCATTAAGTGATTTTTTAAGAGAATCCTATAATTTTCAAAACGTAGAAGCGCTTGTTCCATTAGAAAATGAACTTCGGTTAATTCAAGCCTACCTCTATATTCAGCAGGAACGTTTTGGTGAACGTATTCGCGTCGTATGGGACTTAGATACAGCGACGAATGTATGGATTCCATCGCTAACCATTCAACCGCTAGTTGAAAATGCATTAAAGCATGGTATTTTAAAGCGTGTTGAAGGGGGAACCGTTCACATTCGTATCATTAATTGTGGTACTCATATCGAAATTAGTGTCTCAGATGATGGCGTTGGTATGGACGAAGAGCAATTGGCGAAGCTACTACAGCCGAACAAACGTCCATCCAGAAGTATTGGCTTATCGAATACCCATAGACGTCTGCAACAGCATTACGGTCAAGGCTTACACATAACAAGCAAGCTGCATGAAGGAACTGCTGTTTCATTTGTTGTATTACCAAAGAAAACAACTAATCAATTAGATGCCTTCTCCCACAGCGAATACTGAGAGGGGGAAGGCATCTTATGTTAATGACAAACTTGATTCTGTGGCATTTTGGTTTTAAAGTGCGTAAATAAATAACAGCCTATAATAACGATCAGTCCTCCAATGCCTTGAAGCCAACTCAGCTTTTCACCGATAAAGAAGAACGCGAGCAGGGCAGTGAAAATTGGATTGAAGTTTAGGAAAATGCCAGAGGTTGTGGCTCCTAATTGCTGTACGCCTATATTCCAAAAGACCATACAAACGACAGTAGAGATAATCCCTGTATACAGAAGAGAAAGGATGAAAGACGGATTGATATTAGAGAAGGTGAATTCCGTACTGGTGAACGGGACAAGAGTAAGAATACCAAACACTCCCGCATACAATGTAGCCATTAATGGAGAGGTTGTTTTCATAGCCCACTTACTACAAACCGAGTAAAGTCCCCAGACACAAACCGCAGCTACCATCCATAAATCCCCTGTATTCAATTGAAAATCCAGTAACTGCTGCAAATCTCCTTTCGAAAGGACGAGAACCACCCCCATGAAAGAAAGAGTCATAGCCAAAAGCTGCAAGCCATTTATTTTTTCTTTGAGAAAAGCAAATGAAAAAAGGGCTATGGACATCGTATTCATCGTTGAAATAAGCCCTGCATTCGTGGATGTTGTTCGCTCCAACGCTAAAAATTGAAAAATATTAAACAAGGCGACACCTGTAATACCCATGAACAATAACGGCACAAGAGCTGCTTTTGCAGGGACTAGCTTCTTTTCTTTCCACCAGACTAATGGTATAAGGACAATCACCGCAATGAACCATCTTGCCATCGTTAAAGTCATCGGAGAGGCATGTGCCACAAGCGTCTTGGCCACAACAAAATTGCCTCCCCAAAGTAAGCTTGTGACGAGCATTAAGCCCATATAAAATTTGACCAAGGTATGTAACCCTCCTATGATTTTATGTATATTAAGAATCATAGCATTATTGAGATTTTGTCTGTATAATATTTTGTATAATTGTACTAATTTGAAATAATTAAAATAAATTTAATAAATTTCAGAAGAATATTCTGAAATAGAGTCTAATATGTACTTGCCGAATAACAATCAAAAGGAGAGATAACAATGGAGGAGATTAAAAATAAAGCATTAGACAGTGTGGATCTTCAAATTTTAGCGATTTTGCAGAGAGAGGTGCAACTCAGTAATGCAGAATTGGCTAGACGAGTAAACTTGTCTCCGCCAGCAACTCATACAAGGGTCAAACGCCTTGAAACAGAAGGATATATCGATCAGCAAGTGGCTATTTTAAATCAAGAAAAGCTAGGATTTGATTTACTGTGCTATGTCTTTATGAGCACTAATATTCACCAAGCGAAGGAAATCGAGGAATTGGAGGACAGCTTAAAAACGATGACCGAAATCATGGAATGTCATTGTTTAACAGGTGCATATGATTATTTGTTAAAGGTTGTCATTCGAGATCGCAAAGAATTAGATCAATTCATCCGCAAATTAAATAAGCTAGGGGTTTCTAGAATTCAAACGAACTTATCCTTGAGGGAAATTAAATATTCTACTGTGTTACCTATAGAAGAAAACAGCAAGTGTGAGTTTTAGGCTCAAACTTGCTGTTTTTTTAGTTTTCAGGATGACCTATTAAAGGTTTTCTACGATACTTGTGGCATACTTTTTCAGGTTAGACAACGATAGAATTTTATAGAAGCGTGTTTGGATGCTCTCTACTTTTCTCGTTATTCATCCTTTGCTGGGAGTTGGTCATATCCCAAAGTATTCAGGTTTTCTTGTGGCTGCGCATTGACGGTTTGTTCTTTAGCTTCCGCTTCTTCGCTAGGCGGAGCTTCTTCCGCAGAACAGGCAGCTAAGAGGGAAAATAGCACGCAACTTAATAACAGTAGCTTCTGCATGAGGCAAACCTCCATATATTCGATGTTGATATGAATATTTTGTCCATTTTCATGCAGAATATGTTGAACATCGCTTACAAAAAATTATGCTACTGTATTACTAATAATGGTACTAAAGCCATTAGTGGCAGCATTGTTTATAAGCTGTTTTATAGATTGAACTGCTTGATCTGTGAAAATATACCAGCTATCTTCAAACACATCATGCAGTAGATGATGGGGATGACCTTGTAATAGTTCATCAGGGAATGCAGTATTTAATGAATAAATATCAAATTGTTTGACTGTGTTCGTATCATCGCTCATAAAACGATATTGCCCACGTTTAGAATAGGAACCAGGTATGTCTAAATTAATTTGCCATGAATATTCTTTAGGTGCCTCTACTTTGTTTCCTTTTTGCTGGAAAACTTGATAAAGCGCTTTATGATAAGCATTGCCTTTAATGTCTTGAATAACACCACCCATTGTCATTTGATATTCATAGCGGAGGGCTTTTATTTTTTTATTGTCAAGTAGTAGTGGTTCAGAAGTGATACTGACTGTACCTTGATTGTATTGGACCTGACTGCCAAATGTTTCCGCAATAAAGCGAATCGGTACATAGGTACGATTATTTTTCATGTATGGCTGTACATCCAATTGCTCTGTTTTGTCATTTTTCATGACAGTCTTGTTGTTGAGATTTAATACAATCAATGTTTTATTCATGGCAAGGGTAATTTGTGAATCCTTCCAATGCACTTGCGCACCTAGATTTTCACTGATCACACGCAATGGCACCATGATTCGATTGCTTCTTTGCTCGGGTGCTGTATCAGATTTTACTATTACGTCATCTATTTTAATTTGTGTAGTGGCAGCATCAGCCGGAAAAGCCACAAAAAACATAGATGTTAACAATAGTCCAGTGAAGACTTTTTTCATGGTAGTCAACCTCCTATATTCGAGTTTTTAGCATCTTCAATATTTTACCATAGTTATTGGCTATTGGTCGCTAATTTTTTACAGCTATATTCCGTAATTGTTCTCGAATACTAACGGTGAAGGGAGGTTTTTAAATGAAATTATTGACCTGGGGTATTGTTGGTGCAGCACTGTTTGCTGCCATGAAAGGCTATGGGAAATCAAATCAAGGACAGAAGGATAGCTTTCAACAAACGACGACGCCTGTACAACTAGTTGCCAATGCGAATCCACTGACAGCCAATACACCGAAACAGTAAAACGAAGAGAAGCTTATAGATTACTTTGATCTATGAGCTTTCTATAATTTTACATAAATATCATATAATTGGTATAATAGATTGCGAGAAAAGAGGTGGGATAGATGCTTGATTTTACAAACTATCATGACGATGATTTAGAAGAAATTCTGCAATTATTTTACGAAACTGTACATATTTTATGTCCATAAGGATTTTCAAAGACAGGGGATTGCAGCAGCCTTAGTAGATTTACTAGAAGCGGACGCAAAAAAGCTTGGTCTTACCCATATCTACACAGATGCTAGTCTTACAGCGAGACCCTTCTTTGAACGAAAAGGATACCAAATCATTCAAAGACAAACCGTCGAGCGTCAAGGCATATTGTTCATGAATGTTAGCATGGGTAAATTATTTATTGATGAAAAGGACGGATGAAAAAGATGCATTATGTAAAGAGTTTTGTCGTATTAATGATGCTATGCTTCGTGTTTAGTGCCTGTGCACAAATAGAAAAACCTTCCCATAAAAAACCAGATATTGAAAGTATCACGGTTTCATTCGAACATCCAGAAACGAAGCAACCATTTAAAATAGTTCATGCTTTTGAGCTTTTTCAAAACTATACGGAAAAGGTAGAAGGTAATCCAGATCGTTCACCATTGGACATCTATCGAGAAGAGGTCATTGATCCCGTTTATAGTGCATGTTTTGAGAATGGTGAATATATAAACATGGCTGAGACGGTGTTGAATAGCACGACCAAACAATTGA
Organism: Lysinibacillus fusiformis; assembly: GCF_002845985.1. Classification (GTDB taxonomy): domain Bacteria; phylum Bacillota; class Bacilli; order Bacillales_A; family Planococcaceae; genus Lysinibacillus; species Lysinibacillus fusiformis_D. The sequence continues at coordinate 213,291 of NZ_PDFK01000003.1, forward strand.
AAGAAAATCAATTATTAAGCGAAAAAATTGATAGGGAAGCAACAGAAAAGAGTATTAAGGAAGGTCTGTTCAAATCTTCTGAACTCCTTCCCACTAAAAATGAAACGACGGTATGTGTTTTTCCAGCCACAGATGTAAACGCGAATATGGTAACGATTGGTGCAGGTAAAATAACAGCCCTCTATAATAAATATTATACAAATGAATTTATTAGGGCTGTAATTGCCCATGAATATCATCATAGTGTTGCAACTGAAAAACGCCCGCGTAGTGAAGGGACAGTGCTAGATCATCTCATATTTGAAGGAAGGGCAGTGATGTTTGAAAAATTAGTTTATCCTGATTTAAATTTTACGCGAATAGATTTGGATTACAACAAAGTTTATTGGTCTGATGTTGCAGCGGATTTGGAAAAGCATAACTTGATTCGTGCCCTAGAAATAATTAGAGGTGGAAATGGTCTTCCCTTTAGTTATGGCTACAGCGAAGGCTATAAAATGGTTAAATCTTATCTCGATTTGCATCCCAATGTATCGATAGAGGAGTGGACTGCCTTAAGTCCGAAAGAAATTTTTGAAAAAGGAAAGTATCTCGAAAATTATCAATAAACAAATAAGCAACAGACCCTGTATTAAACTCGGTCTGTTACTTCGTTTAGGCATCGATGAATGGTGACAATTGCTTGTAAATGCATACCTTCATGAAAGATGGTACGTAGGAGTACTTGTTCAATGGTCTGCATACCCGTGTCGATAGGTGGGAATTCCTCAGCCAATCGATGACCGTATCGTTCCTTTATCTGTGAAGGCTGCTGAGCCAAGCACTTTTTTAACTCCTCGAATGTGGGCGTTTTTTCGTCAAAATGCTTAGGCGACGTACCAAAGCTAAACCATTTCATGAGAGCTACTAATGCTGTATCCTTTTCTTTTGTTAACGCCTCTAGCCATAAATATTGATCGAGATAAAGATGGCCCATATTCCAGCGAATATTATTATGAAAACCAGCTGGAATGATATTTGCCTTTTCTTCTGACACATGCTCTAGCAAATGGAGTAACTCGCTACGGTAATGTGCTAACTGCTGAAATAAATTTTCTTGACGTTCATTCAAGTTCACCCCTCCTTTTTAGTATGTATTGGCTAAAATTCTCCATTTTCCTGCAAAAAAAAAGAAGAACACTCTTTTGTGTTCCTCTCCAGATTATCTACTTTGTGTCTGTAGTGCTAAACGGACACCGAGACCGATATAGACAAAGCCAACAGTTTTTTCAAGCCAACGTGAGCTACCACTTGTTTTCGTAAAGATTTTTTCACCAATGAAGCTTGTAATAATTGCTAGTAGTATTGTATACAAAGCACTCATCACAACAAAGGTGATGCCTAGTGTTAGCAATTGGCTTGTGACAGATTGCTCGTTGTGCTGTACAAATTGTGGTAAGAAAGCAAGGAAAAATAAAGCTGTCTTCGGATTTAAAATTTCTGCCAAAAAGCCTTGGCGGAATGATGTACTAGCAGGGCTTTGTTCCACAGTTGGTTGTTCAATTTTTTTTGGTTTTGTGAGGAGCATCTGAATACCTAAATAAACAAGGTAGGCCACCCCAATATATTTCACTACCTCAAAGGCTGTGGCTGATTTCATCAAAATAGCAGAAAGACCTAAAACAGCCGCTAACGTATGAACTAAATCTCCAAGACCGATGCCTAAAGCGGTATAAATACCATTCTTTTTGCCACTTTTTAATGTTTGTGTAATCGTGATAATAACAGCAGGACCTGGGATTAAAAATAATAAAAGTACTATTGCGATAAAAGATAACATGCGAAACCTTCCTATTCTAATAAACTAATCAATCTAAGGTGAATGCATGGAATATTATATTCCAGCGACTATAGGGCTGTCGATAAAGAAATATTGAAAAAGGAATGAAAAAAAATTCAGAAAACAATTTAGCGAGGAGATGATCGGCATGAAATGGTCCTATTGTCTACAACTATTCATATTTATCCCAATTGTGGTGACGAGTATGTGTGGTCTTATTACAAAAGATTTTTCGTTCTTACCAGTTACTTTCATGTTATTAGGTTGTACATTTTTACTCATTGGTATGAGAGCGTGGCAAAGAGCCAAACGATCTACCATTAGTATTCTTTCTTTTGGTACGGCCATTTTTCTATTTGTCATTGTCGGACAGTCATTTTTTGACTAACTTCATTTTTATTACTAAGTACTAATATTTAGTGTTAGAATAAGGTTATAAAAATGCTGTGGAGGAATCAATATGTTAACAAGTCAACAATTGCAAGAAATATTACCACATCGCTATCCGTTTCTTTTAGTAGATCGTATTTTGGAATTAGAGGAGGGAAAGCGTGCAGTCGGATTGAAAAATGTGACAATCCATGAGGAGTTCTTTCAGGGACATTTTCCACATTATCCTGTCATGCCAGGTGTGCTCATTGTGGAAGCGTTAGCGCAAGTCAGTGCAGTCATTATGCTGACAAAGGCAGGGAATGAGGGGCGGTTAGGCTTGCTTGCGGGCATTGATCATTGTCGCTTTAAAAAACAAGTAAAGCCTGGTGATCAGCTACGGCTTGAGGTAGTAATCAACCGTGTGAAAGGGACAGTCGGTAAAGGAAGTGGGGTTGCCACAGTGAATGGAGAAATCGTTTGTGAAACAAACCTTGTTTTTGCTTTTGGCCAGTAAAAGGAGGTCCTTTTATAAATGATAGTTTCATGCATAGTGTTTTTGTCTTGACTTTGCTTGATGACGTACTACATACCCATCTTATCCTCATGATTCAACTGAAGACTCCCTTCTCTATAGGGGCAATGAATACTTTTTGGCGGGTGAGCGCCACGTGGTAATAATGGTGAAAGCATGTCACAGGATGTAACGATCGGCAAAAGTGAAGCGTCTGCGACAAATACACCATGGTGTGATTGAATGTTGTGGACAAGCTTCAACAAAAAAATTATAGGAGCCTGGAAAACATACGTCATGATAAATTTTAATGAAATAAAGCTAAACATAAGCATTTTTTTATGAAATCCACAAATAATAAAGTACGAAAATTATTTGGGGACGTGAAAATGTGAAAAAATTTTTACTGTTTTTACTACCACTTTGTTTGATCACGGTGTCGTTTTTTTATGTCAAAGTAAGTTCTTCTGAAAATAAAGAGAGAAAGTATTATGAAGAAGCAGGACAAATTCTTTGGGAAATCCAAACAGAGGAAAAAATCATTGCCTTAACGTTTGATGATGGTCCACATCGTACCTATACAGCGGATGTTCTTGATGTATTAGAGAAATACAATGCGAAAGCTACTTTTTTTATTGTTGGTCAAAATGCAGAAAAAAATCCTGAATTGATAGCAAGAATGTATGAAGAAGGGCATGAATTGGCCAATCATACCTTTACACACCCTTTAAAAACAAATGTACCTAATTTAATGAAGGAAATTCAACAAACAGATGAGGTAATTGCAGGAATTACGGGCTATCAGCCAACCTTATTTCGCCCCGTTGAAGGGCAATATACCGATGCCATGATAGAGGCGATTGCCAAAAAAGGCTATAAAGTCGTGATGTGGTCTTGGCATTTGGATACGCTCGATTGGAAGAATCCTGGGGTCAATCGCATCGTTAATACGGTTTTAAAAGGCGTAAAGGCTGGCAATATCGTGCTGTTTCATGATGGTGGCGGAAACCGAGCCCAAACCGTCAAAGCATTGGAGCAAATATTGCCAGAGCTTGAAAAGCAGGGCTACCAGTTTGTGACGGTTTCTGAATTGATGGAACTACAAAGGACTCATCAGAAGATAAAAAAACAGTAGTGTGGTAGGTATTTGGCTTCCACACTACTCTTTATGTAAAGGTTATTTTAACATTTTTTTGATTTGCTTTAGTTCAGCAATTAAATAATCGATTTGTTTCTGCATGTTATCGACTTTGGCTGTTTGATCACCATTATTTGTTGGAGAAGAATCGTTCTTCGCATTTTGTAGTGCCTCTAGGGCTAGACCAGCTGCGATGGTCTGAATGCCATCCCCTAAAGTTGAAATGGCTGTGCCGATATAGGCTAACTTTGCAATATAAATATCCATTGAATCATTGTTCTGGTTCTGTTTATTATTTCTTCCCATTTTCCTGCCTCCTTACAATTGTCATTACTTGCATCATATGCGACAACAATGGAAAAGGCGATTCACGAGGCATTTGAATGATTCGCTAAAATGGTAATGTTAGCTCAGCAAAATTATTGGGGGAAAATAGCATGGGCAAATGTAGAGCTTGTTGAAATGGATAGTGCGTTGCTAGAGGGAATGGGCAGGAGCGATTAGCAAACTTTCAATCTTCCTATGTAGACGTTGCGACGGAAACATTCAAATGGCTGCACGAAAGTTAGGATTGTAGCCTAAGTTGATTGAGCTTCAAGAGATACTGCTTTCCTTCCGTCGATTAACTGTTCATATGGTCTATAAAAAAGGTGAAAAAGAATGAATAGTTGCTAAGGAGCTGCAACTTTTTTCGTCACTTGTACGTTATATTCTTATAGCATTTCTATGATTCTTTGAGTTTTTGGTTGACTGCAACTAGGAAATGAGTAAAATTAAAAGGCAGTACCATTATATACCTAAACTTAACAGTATGATGAGTAAATAGGTGCTAGGATGCTAGATAGGATGAAGCATGATAGGTTAAGGTTTGTCATGAAGTTTTGGCAGTCTTTTTCTTTTCGTCTTCTGGATAACCTGTTAAGATGGTAGTAGTGTGACAACAAGTTAGTGTATATGAGAGTGGTGACAATCAAGATGGATGAACAGAAAAATGAAAGTACAGAACAGCAGCAGGAGCCGACTCCAGCAGAAGTAAAGCCGGCAGGACAATTTATACAACTGAAACCGTTTAAATTTATCATGCTAATGTTCTTTACAATCCTTATTACGGCAGGGTTAACGATTTTTGCGTTAACGTTTGGTGATAAGAAAGTAGTAGAAGTGAAAGTTCCGACTGAACGTGAGGAATTTACAAAATTATATGAAGCATTTGATTTACTGAAAAATAACTATTACCAAGATATTGATGATGAAAAAGTAGTCGATGGTGCTATTAATGGTATGTTCGATGCATTAGGCGATCCTTATTCTGACTTCATGGTAAAGGAAGAAGCAGATCAATTTAATTCTGGTTTATCTTCTAGCTTCCAAGGAATTGGAGCGGAAATCCAAGAGCGTAATGGTTATATTACAGTTGTGTCACCTATCAAAAATTCTCCTGCAGAAAAGGCAGGCTTATTACCAAAAGATATCATCTTAACGGTTGATGGGAAAAGCATTCAAGGCTTGAGTGCAACAGAAGCGGTTGCTTTAATTCGCGGTGAGAAAGGAACACCAGTGAAATTAACGGTGAAACGCGGCGAAAACACAGAGGCTATTCACATGACCATTGTTCGTGATGAAATCCCAGTAGAAACAGTTTATGGGGAAATGCTCGATGGCAATATTGCCCATATTCAAATTACATCATTTAGTGAACAAACAACGAAAGAGCTTGAAAAAATCCTTGCTGAGTATGAAGGCAAAGGAATGAAAGGCATTGTTTTAGATTTACGTCAAAATCCTGGTGGCTATTTAACGGCTGCTGTCGATATTTCTAATTTCTTTGTACCAGAAGGAAAAGCGATTGTTCAGGTACAAGAAAAAGATGCAGAGCCTCAGATTACTAATGCCATTGCAGGTAAAAAATATAACCTACCAATTACAGTACTTGTCGATAGTGGTAGTGCCTCTGCCTCTGAGATTTTAGCAGGTGCATTAAAAGAATCTGTAGGTGCCAAAGTTGTAGGTGAAACATCCTTCGGTAAAGGGACTGTCCAAAATGTAACACCATTAAAAGACGGCTCTAATCTGAAATTTACAACAGGTAAATGGTTAACACCGAATGGGAACTGGATTAACGAAAAAGGCATTGAACCTGATGTCAAAGTTGGTTATCCATCGTATGCTACTTTACCTTACTTGAATGCCTCTTTAGAAATGAAGACAGGCTTACAGTCGGACTCTGTAAAAGCAGCGGAGGAGATGCTTCAAGTGCTAGGGTATGAGCCTGGTGAAATAGATGGTATTTTCGATGACAATACTGCACGTGCTGTAGAAAAACTACAAGCAGCGAATAACCTTGAAGAAACAGGTATTTTAACAGGCAATACAACGTATGCGTTAATGGATGCTTTACGTGCAAAAATGAAAGCCGATGATCCTCAGTTATTAAAAGCGAAAGAGCTTCTTTCAGGAACAGCCGAAAAAACAGAGGACACAACAAACTAACAATGTAGCTGTCGCAACGGTCGTCTTTCACGGCATTTGCGACAGCTTTTTTTATAGGAGGAAAAATGATGAAAGATGTATACCTATTTAGTGGCTTTTTAGGGAGTGGCAAAACATCCATGCTTACGGATGTCATTCGCCAATTAAAAGAAAAGAATCTAAAGCCTGCAGTTATTATGAATGAGCTAGGAAAGCTGCCATTTGATTCACAGGCAGTGGAGAAAGATATCCCGCTCAAGGAGATGCTAGAGGGCTGTATTTGCTGTTCAGGTGCTGAAAAAACGGAGGCACAAATTCAATCTCTTCTATTAGATAGTGATTTTGATGTATTAATTATTGAAACAACGGGAGCTGCTCATCCTGTGGAAGCATTAGATGCTGTGTATTCACCACTTTTTGCAGATCAGTTAAATGTCAAAGGCATTATCACAGTGGCTGATTCCAAGCTCTGGCTGCACCGTGATACGTTAACACCGCAAGTACGCTCTTTATTTATGGAGCAAATTCGACATGCGCACTTATTATTAGCAAATAAAACAGATTTATTAACAGAGGCAGAGCAAGGACAAGTGGTCTACGAACTCCAAGGCTTAAATCCACATGCCTTTATTTTGCAAACAACGAATGGGCGAGTCCCACTTCACTTACTTGAAGGCTTAAAGGCAACGGCACAGGTTGATAAAGCTGACATTGTCAAAGCGCCAATAGCCTCCATGCAGCTTGGCTCACGCTTAGTGGAATTCACAGATAGCGAATTTACACAGGAGCAATTTGAAGATTGGATTCGTACATTACCAGAAACGATTTATCGTATGAAGGGCTATGTGCCGATTGAGGGCATTAAAAATCCGATGCTGTTTCAATATGCTTATGGAATGGTCCAATGGCTCCCTGAGTATATCAAAATGCCAGCAAAACTTGTCATTATTGGAGAAAATGTCAGTTCTTTACCTATCATTGGGGGACAATGAATAAATTTGATAATCTACGAAATGTTGCATATGTACGTCATATGTAGCTTTACGCAGGTTATTTTATTTTTATGTAAATGAATTGTAATGCCTTTGTAACATAACTGTAATATTGAATAGCAATAAACACGCGACACTAGCTATCTCTAGGTCTATTCCATAATTGAAGGTAAGAAAATAGGCTGAGAATCTAGTGCATAAAACCATCATTTTTTATTCATTTTAGATGCGTATTTTCGAAAATAGTAACGAGTTTAAGAGGGGTGTCAACCCTCTTTCAAACGTAAGTATTTCATAGATTGGCGAAAACTAGTAAAAAATAGTGCAAAAAAAACGCGATTTTTCGCGCATTTCTTTCTTCGTTGGAGACGTTAGCAAATGTTGGTAAGATTTTTATGAAAATCATCCTTTACGATTAGTTGCAGAGAAGGAGGAATTGCAAACATGAAAAAAACACTCACTGCAATTTGTGCAACAATTCTTTTAGCAGCTCCAATTCAAATAGCTTCAGCTGCTGCTAATACAACAGAAGGGGATTCTGTACAGCAATCAACGAACTGTAAAGTTTATTATTATAAATGGTCAAACAATCATAAGTGGAATATCAAATTACCACAGGCATCTACACCATCTAAAGAGGTGCCAACAACAAATAATAATACACAACCAACGCCAAATAATAATCAATCATCACAAAACGAAAAACCAGCAACACCACCAGCTACTTCAACACCATCAACAACAACTTCAGATGTGAACGCATTTGAACAGGAAGTAGTAAAATTAACAAACGCTGAGCGTACAAAAGCTGGTTTATCACCACTTCAAACAGATGCGAAATTAATGGCTGCAGCTCGTGAAAAATCACAAGATATGCAAACAAACAAGTATTTCTCACATACAAGTCCAACATTCGGTTCACCATTTGATCGTATGAAAGCTTTAGGCATCACTTATAAAGGTGCTGGAGAAAACATTGCTCAAGGTCAACGTTCACCACAAGAAGTAGTACAAGCGTGGATGGACTCACCAGGTCACCGTGCGAACATTTTAAATGGTAAATTTACGCACATCGGTGTAGGTTACGTGAAATCAGGTAACTACTGGACACAACAATTTATTCAAAAATAATCACTGCTTACACAAAAGATACCTGATAAGTCTCTAATGGCTTATCGGGTATCTTTTTTTATTTGCAAAAGTTAAATGCTAATGGACTGTTTAATTATTGAGCAAATCACAGGCTTCATCACTCATACATCAACCTTTATCGTCCAACTTTTAAATTTTATCGTCTAACCATCAAAATGATAGTTTTTAAACTATGTTTTTGGGGAATTACTAAATTAGTAGTAGGTAAAAAGTAGGGAAGGGTGAGGTTGATGAAAAAGCCGAATTTATTAAAGCAATTTTTTGCAAGAGAAGAAAGTACACAGGCAATAGCGCTGGCTACAGTTCAAGATCATCGTTTATTCTCATATGCCATGTCCTTTGCGAAGTATCACCCTGATATGATGATTGTCTTTGCAGCGGATGGAGAAATTATTTATGTAAATCAAGAGGCACTCTATCAACTATTACACTATCGACCAAGCCATGCAGAGGATTTTAAGCGAATTTTGACGGTCCCTGATTATAAGCGGCTAAAAAGAGCATTCAACCAAACATTGCGGGGGAAATCGGTCAAAATTGATATAGAAAGGCTACAGCATCAAGGTCAACAGCTAAGCCTTGTACTAACATTTATACCGATTAAAAATGGTGAGGATCAGGCAGAGGGGCTTTATTTAATTATTGAAGATATGTCTACCTATTCTGCGATGAAGCATCAATTATTGCTTCATGAAAAGCATTTAAATTATGCTCAGCATATTGCCGCAGTAGGGAGCTGGGAATACTTTATTCAGCATGACAAGCTGTATTGCTCCGATAATTTTTATCAAATTTTTGGCTTTAGCCGTTCAGAAAACGACGGTATTGATCGAGCTTTCCAATTCATCCATCCAGATGACCATGAAAAGACCTACGATGCATTTAACAATGCCCGAAAAGGCATCAACTTGAATAGTGAATTTCGAATATATCATGGTGAAACTCATGATTTGCGTTATGTACAAGCAGCGGCAGAAGTAACTTGGAAGGATAATAAGCCCTTTAAGATGGTTGGGGTTGTAAAGGATCAGACAGCTTTTAAACTGCTTGAGCAGGCATTAAATGATACACTCGCCAACTATCATTATATTTTTAATCATTTAGATGCGGGGATTTGGATGCGAGATTCCATTCGGGGAACAATGCTTTTTGCCTCAAAAGGGCTAGAGGGAATTTTAGGCATTCCACTAGCGAAGCTTTACGAAGACGCCGAAGTATGGATTAACATGATTCACCCTGCACATCGCGAGGAGGTACTAGCGTACACCGATTATCTTGCTATCGGCAAGAGCTACCAAGTGATTTATCGTATTTTTACAGGTGAAAACCAAACAAAATGGTTGCTTGAGCAAATTGTACCGAGACTCGATGAGAAGGGAGAAGTAAATCAAATTTTTGGCTTAGTAACGGATATTACAAAGGAGGTTGAACGAGAAAAGAAGCTCAATTATTTAGTGTACTATGATGAATTGACAGGCTTACCAAATCAATTGAGCTTGCATGATAAAGTGGACACGCTCTGTTCGGCAGGCGAGCCATTTGCCCTTCTCTATATTTCCATTAATCGTTTTCATGTGCTAAATAATGCATTAGGTTCACAAATCGGTGATGAGCTTCTTCGAGTGGTGACCCAGCATTTTGCCAAGCTTCTCGATGATACTAGTTACTTGGCACGCCTAGACCATCAGCATTTTATTTTGGTAATGAAAAAATATGTGAGTAAACAGCATATTTACGCATTGGCTAATCGTTTACTGAAAATCTTTGATACCGCTCTGACGATTAAAGACTATCAATTGCATCTCTCTGCTAGCATTGGCATTGTTTTTTATCCTGAGGAAGGTAGAAAGAGAAATATCTTATTAGAAAATGCTTACTCTGCTTTGTGCTATGCGAAGCAACAAGGGCGCAATCGTTTTCATATTTATGCCTTTACAGAAGATATTACTTCCTATAAGCAATATGTGCTAGATCGTGATATGCGTCAAGCGATGTTAAATGAAGAATTTGAGCTATATTTTCAGCCATTGGTAGAGCCACAAAAAGGCAATATTTATGGAGCAGAGGCGTTAATTCGTTGGCATCATAAAGAATGGGGGCTTGTGTCACCTGGTGAATTTATCCCTTTAGCGGAAGAAAATCATATGATCCATATTATTACAGATTGGGTCATTAAAAAAGCATGTGCTTTCTTGCGGAAATGGAAGCAAGATGGGCATGTACTGCGTACGATTAACATCAAAATTTCACCTATTCGTTTGATGAAAAGGGGCTTTGTCCCATTTCTTCAGGAGCAATTGCAGCTCAATGAAATCCCTGCTCACTATTTACAATTAGAAATTACAGAAAGGACCATTTTAAAAAATAGCGCAAGTGTTATGACGGTATTAAAGGAATTGCAAGAACTTGGTGTCAAAATTGCTATTGGTGATTTTGGAACAGGCTATTCATCGTTAGAATCATTGCGCACGTTTCAGCCAACAACGCTTCATATCTATGAGGCGTTTATTCGGCAAATTCGCCATGATCATCCTATTGAAAATGGGCTTATCTCAACAACGATCTATTTAGCAAAAATGCTAGGTATTCAAGTAGTGGCAAAAGGGGTCGAAAGCTATGATCAATATATTTTTTTAAAGCAGCATGAATGTCATTATCTACAAGGAAGCATCTATTCAAAAGCAGTTCCTGCGAAGGCTTTTGAAAAAATGCTAGCTAAAGGCTTCTTGGAACCGCCGAAAGCAATTGTCCATCACAAGCCAGCTGTGGAGCGTCGCAAGTATTTTCGCTTTCATTTCCCAGCCTATGTGAAGGGCTCTATGACTATTATCGAAATGAACCAGCAAAAGCTTGCTATCGGTCATACGCCAATCGTCATTGAAAATATTAGCTTAGGGGGAATGAAGATTCGCTCTACACTGAAGCTACCAATCAATCAAACGATGAAGTTTCAATTTAACTTTGTGTTGATGAACCAGTCATTTACTATAGAAGGTACATTTAGATGGACATTAGAGGAAAAGTATCAAATTTATTCATACGGAGTAGCCTTCAATCTAACGCAGGAAAATGAGGGGAAATTAGCGCCTATCATCAATCGTATGACAGCTTTGCATAATCAGCATGAAAAAATAGAGGGGACGCCCTTTATCTATGAAGATATTGAAGCTTATTTTAAAAAATAATCCATTTAAAGATGCCCCTCTGTTTTAACGGGCATCTTTTTTATGGCTATGAATCCCCCTATGCAAGCGTTTGAAAATGGAGAAAAATGTTTATACTCTCCAATAGAGGGGGGCGTTTTATGGATAAAGTGGAGTATATGATGAAAAGCCTACAAAAAGCATTCTACCATTCCTCGGATTTGACAGTCAGACAAGTAGATTGGCATGAAGGGGATACGGCTATTTTATGCTTTTACGCTTCTCTAGTTGATGCGAAGGAAGTACAAAAAGTACTGGATACCATTTATGCCCGTTTAGATACAGATAAACCTTTTTGGAGTGAAACGTTAATTACGACATTGCAAGATTTTTCCTTACCCCAAGCGATTGAAAGAGTCTGTCAAGGGGAAACGATCGTGATATTGCCTGAAAGGGGAGAGATGCTGACACTTAGCATCATAAATGAGGTGCGTCGAAATCTCGAAGAGCCGATCAACGAACATATTCTTCGAGGCTCGCATGAGGGCTTGATTGAGCGTGCAGACACCAATTTAGCTTTGATACGAAAGCGAGTGAATAATCCCGCACTTGTCGTAAAATCTTTTTCGATTGGCCATCAAACGAAAACAAAGGCCTATTATCTGTATATGGATGGGGTCATACAGCCTGAGACCTTACAGGAGGTTGAAAAGCGGATTGCAGCGATTCAGATCGACTATTTTTATAGTATTGGTCAATTAAGCGATGCGTTAGAGGATTCGGTGTTATCGCCCTTTCCACAATTGTTAAATACAGAGCATCCAGATCGTGTAGTAGCCAATTTAGTGGAGGGCAAGGTCGTGGTCATGACAAATATTTCACCATCTGCTTTAATTGGTCCCGTGACCTTTTTCTCTTTCTATCAAACACCCGATGATTATAATGGTCGGGTTGTTGTTGGCTCCTTTTATAAAATCGTCCGCTTACTGTCGTTTATAACCGCGGTTTTTTTACCAGCTTTTTATATTGCAGTAGTTAGCTTTCATTTTGAGGTACTGCCACTAGAACTAAGTAATCAAGTGAAAAACGATGTGAATGAAATCCCTTATCGACCACTAATCGAAGCGCTCATTCTTGAAATTATTATGGAGCTCATTCGAGAATCGAGTATACGTTTGCCGCAATCTGTAGGGCAAACAATTGGAATCGTTGGGGGGCTAGTAATAGGAGATGCCATCGTTAATGCAGGGTTAGTGTCTAATTTAATGGTCATTGTCGTTGCCTTAACGGCTATTTCAAGCTATGTCGTTCCATCCGTTGAATTGAATAGTACCATACGTATGTTACGCTTTCAGTTTATGGTCCTAGCCTCATTGTTTGGGTTTTTAGGGATTGTCATAGGGGTTGTTATTTTACTCATTCATCTAATCAGTTTAACTTCTATTAAACAGCCGTATTTTTCACCCATCGTACCTTTTCAGCCAAAAGCGGTGTATAAAATTTTTTTACGCTGGCCATTCATTAAACCGACTGTGCAAGTTACTTCCTTTGACCCACCAGAGGATGAACAGCTAAAAAATGAGGATACGCCATGAAGTTTTCGCTATCTAAGGCTCAATTTTTTTTAGTACTATTTATTATTCAAACAGGTGTCGTCTATATTGCCTTCCAAACCCCTTTAATCATTTACAGTCAACATAATGCTTGGCTCGTTTTTATTTTAGCAAGTGTCATTCATTATGGTCTGTTGCTCCTGTTTGAACGCTATTATGCCTACTTTTATTTAAATCGATTTTTTTGCTGGGTCTATCAGCTTTATTGGATTTTATTAGCGGCTGTACTGATTGCCTATATGGGATATGTTTTGGCCACATGGGTATTACCACAAACCCCTGAATGGCTCGTTGTTGTACTGATTGTCGCACTATCCTTGTATGCCAACCTAGTAAGACCAGAAACGGTCATTAACATCGGTGTCATGCTCATACCAATCATTTTCCTTTTTGTGCTTTTTTTAATGCTGGCGATTCCCGATTTAACATGGAGTAATCTATTTCCTATTGAATGGAATCATATGAGACAAATCATGGGGGGCTTGATTCATAGTACCTATGCTTTTTTTGGCATTGAAATGTACCTTCTTTATCGACCATTTCTAAAACAAGATACACAGGTGAAAGGGCGGCCTTTATTCATCTACCAACTGGTCATTTTTGTATTTTATTTGATTTCCGTGCTTTTTACGCAAATGTTCTTTGCCTTAGATGAAATCAAGTTGATCCCAGAGCCGATTATGTATATTTTAAAATCACAGGAAGTGACATTTGTTAAACGACTTGATATTTTCTTCGTCTATATTTGGCTATCATGGTCTATTGTCACGGTCATGATTTTTGGTCTGTCCTTTCGAGTGCTGTATCTTTCAAAAAAAAGGAAGCATCCGAAATGGAGTATTATTATCTACCATCTTTTACTGGCAATACTACCGCTCTTTATGATGCAATTTCAGCGCATTGAGTTTATTAAAAATTCTTTGCACTATGTATTATTCTTTTTTACTTTTCTACTACCGCTCATCATTATCTGTTGGAATAAATGGAGGGGAAAACGTGTATCGTAAAGGGAGTATAATCATCTTATCTATAGTGCTTTTAGCGGGATGTTGGGATGAACGTCTTTATAAAAATGCGTCTGTCGTAACACTCGTTGGTGTGGAAGGCTATGTTGGGGAGTACAAAGGCTATTATGCTTATCCGAATACAACAGCACAGCAAAATGAAGTGATTGAAGCGGAAGGGATTTCACCGAAAGATGTACGCAATAACGCCAATTTGAAAGTCGAGCAAACGCTTGATCTATCGGAGCTATCAACGCTCCTAATAGCGGATCAAACAGTGAGAGAGCCCATTTATGATATCTTGGATATTTATTTTCGCGATCCTCAAAATCCGATATCCATCAAAGTGGCGATAACAGAAGGGGATGTCAAACCATACGTCGACTTAACGAAGGATTTAGCTGGAAGCGCAGGCGTTTATTATGAACGCTTTATCGAAAGTACAGAGGAAAATACCTTTTTTCCGAAATTAGATTTACAAACGATTGGCTCGATGTTATTTGAACAAACAATCGATATCACGCTACCGTATATTCGGCTAGGTGAGGATAAAAAGCACGTTGTTGCGGCTGGTTTAGCTTTATTTTCAGGTCAAACCTTTACGGGCACAGTATTAACGCCAAAACAATCCCTCATCATGCTCATTTTAATGAATCAAACTAATAAGCAAGCACGTATGAGTTATATGTGGAAGCATGACGGGAAAGAAATGCCGATTACGGCAGATGTTATCCATGTGAAGCGTAAATGGATAGTGGATGAGGAACTGAGGCGAATAACGATGGATTACCAACTCGAGGTCGGAATTGAAGAATTCGCCCAAGATCATTTGTATAAAGAAACCATTTTTAAGGATGTTCAACAATTGATTCAAAAGCATTTGCAGGCGGAGTTTGAGGAGGTCTTACGTATACTTCAAAATCAAAAGTCTGATACATTAGGAATTGGTCGCTATATTCGTGCCTATCACCCGAAGATGTTTAAGGACGACTGGCATGCGGAATATACATCCTTACAGCTCGTGCCGTCTGTTCAAGTGAAAATCATTCGTACAGGTGTATTACGCTAAAAAATCGCCTTTCTCAAGAGGGAGAAAAGCGATTTTTTGTCGTTAGACGGTAACTCTTTTTTGAACAATTAGCAGACGGATAAGCAGGGTGATTGCGCCCATTGTTAAACCAGCAACAAGTCCAATCCAATATCCAAATGGACCAAAATCAGTATGCGTAGCAAGGATATAGCCCACGGGCAAGCCAATGATCCAATACGAGATAATTGCCATCATAAATGTGATCATAACATCCTTATAGCCACGTAATGCCCCTTGTACGGGTGCTTGAATCGCATCCGAGAGCTGAAAAATGGCTGCATAAACTAAAAATTGTACAGCATACTCAAGTACTATAGGATCTGTTGAATACATATGAGCTACAGGCTCACGTAAAATAAATAAGATACAAGCAGAAATAAAACTAAATAAAATGGCTGTGCCGACACATAGATAACTATAAATACGAGCATCCTGCATGCGACCAGCACCAATTTCAAAGCCTACTAATATGGTAACGCCCATGGAAATACTAAGCGGCACCATATAGAGCAGGGAGGTGAAATTTAAGGCAATTTGATGAGCGGCAATAATTTCTGTGCTAAAATTACTCATCATCATGGTAACGGCAGAAAAAATGCTTGTTTCTGCAAATAAGGAGATGCCAATTGGCACACCAATCAGTAAAATTTCCTTCCATCGAAGCCATTCCAGCTTCGGCCAATGGTGGAACAAACGGAAACGTTCGAACGGTACTCGTTTGGCGATAATCCATACAGTAATCAAGAAAATAAACCAGTACGTAATTGCTGTTGCGACACCTGCACCAATCCCGCCAAGCTCCGGTGCACCGAATTTACCGAAAATAAAAATGTAGTTAAGGACGATATTAATCGGCGTTGTCAGTAATGTAATAATCATTGTGACACGTGTCTGCCCAAGGGCATCAATGAAACAACGCATGACAAAAAATAAGAATAAAGGCAAAAGACCAGCACACATCGCATAGATGTAGCCTTTTGCAATGCTATGTACAGCAGATTCTAAATTCATCTTGCTAAGTATCCAATCGATGCCAAAAAAGAGCCCTGTGAAGATGATGATTGCCAGTAAAATGGCTACATAAATGCCTTGCTGAACGGCTTTTTTGGCATCCATCTCTTGTTTCGCTCCGACTAGCTGTGAGACAATCGGTGTAACGGCAAGGAGAATACCCGATAGTCCTGTATAAATCGGCATCCAAATGGAGGAGCCAATCGAGACACCTGCTAAATCGGCGGTCCCATAGCGACTGGACATTAAAATATCAAAAAATGAAATAAGATAAATGGCTACTTGTGTTACTAAGATGGGAACAATCATTTTTAAAAGTAGTGCATATTTTTCCTTAATTGTGGATGTTTGGTACATATTTGATACTTCCTTCGTGAACATAATGAACAAGTATAGCATATGTAAAGAGAGAAAAGCTTGAAATTTTCGTGCTTCATCTATATCTTTTCTTCAGCATATAGTAAAATAGAACACTGTAAACAAAAAGTAGTGCGGACTACAATGGTTTTTAAGGAATAGGAGAATTAATGTGAAACAACAAACTATCATTTTAACCGGTGGTGGGACAGCTGGCCATGTATCGTTAAATCAAGCGATACTCCCGTCTTTACTTGAACTTGGTTATGATGTCCACTATATTGGTTCAGAACAAGGTATTGAAAAAGAATTAATAGGCGAGGCTTTCCCCGATGTTCCGTTTTATGGCATTGCGAGTGGTAAATTGCGTCGTTATTTCTCAATGAAAAATTTTACAGACCCATTTAAAGTGCTTGCTGGAATGATGCAGGCTTTTCGTATTATTAAAAAAGTAAAGCCACAGGTTGTCTTTTCAAAGGGTGGCTTTGTTTCAGTACCTGTTGTTATGGCAGCAAAACTGGCAGGTGTGCCTGTTGTTATACATGAATCTGATGTGACACCTGGTCTTGCCAATAAAATTGCCCTGCCTTTTGCCTCTCATGTGTTCACGATTTTTGAAGAAACACTAAAGCATTTACCACAAGAAAAGGCAACTTGCACAGGCTCCATTATTCGTCCGGAGTTGTTTGAGGGCGAACGGGCAAAAGGGTTATCATTCTGTGGCTTTTCAACATTAAAGCCTGTTTTACTAGTGATGGGCGGAAGTTTAGGCTCTGTTGTTCTAAATGAGGCATTGCGTCAAAACTTACCAGAGCTTTTAAAGCAATTTCATATTATTCATTTGTGTGGGAAAGGGAACTATGACCAAGCACTAGAGACAATGCCTGGCTACAAGCAATTTGAGTATGTGACAACAGAGTTACCTGATCTATTGCATGCAGCAGATTTTATCGTGTCACGAGCAGGCTCTAACTCCATTTTCGAATTTTTGGCACTCCACAAGCCGATGCTATTAGTGCCGCTATCCGCACAAAAAAGTCGTGGGGATCAAATTTTAAATGCCAACTTGTTTAAAAAACAGGGCTATGCGGAAGTGCTGCAGGAAGAAGAATTAACAAAGGAATCTTTTATGAAGTCGGTTCATACATTAACAGAGTGTAAGGCAGAAATGGTAGAGAAGATGTCAAAAACGCAAAAACCAAAAACACCAGACGAAATGGCAACATTAATTTTGCACTACAAAAAATAAAGGCTCTTTGAAAAAAGAAAAGAAGCTATGAGGCAGGTCAAAGATGACAAAACCTTATAGCTTCTTATTATATATGACACATTACATGGCTTGCTCTTCGCCTTCTTGCATTTGATGTGCTGTTATTAAGTAGAATAAATCTTTTTGAATTTTGAATAAATTAAATTGAGCTTCACCGCTATTGACCTGTGCTAATAAAGTCGGATGACTTTCATTGGCACTCACCACATAAGGTAGCTTTAATGCGGCACGCTGTGATTTTAAATTTTCAACTCGTATACGGAGAAATACCGTATGGAAATTATAATCAAAAAATAACTCATTCAAAAATAGCATTTTTGCCTTTTGATTATAGCCTTTACCCTGGTAAGGGAGTCCAATCCACGTTCCTAAAAAGCCTGCACCGTCCTCCACATCGTGAATACTAATGGTGCCGATTGGTTGACCCCAATCATCAGTAATGGTCCTCGAGATAGCGAGTCCTCTCGCTTCCTCTTCAATCAGTTGTTTTGTCATAAACCAATACTCATCAGCGGATGTGGCTTTCTGACGGACAAAAGGGAATACAGAAGGGTGTGATAATAGCTCATAAAGCTCTGTACATTCATGCAGGTCTCGATGTTTAAGCATACGAAACGCCTCCTTTACTAGGGTAGTTAAAACAATTCCGTTGAAGCATAAAGAAGAAAACTAAAATTCGTACTGGAATTAAAACCCAAAGAACTAGACGTTATAACTATGATATTCCATAATCTCCCGCTGTCTTACTGATTTCGACCATACCGAAAAAAGGCTAGTTTTTTAAATATAATATAACACGAAAGCTGTTTGATGCAATCATTTTGCTCGAAAAAAACAAAATTTGAGTTTAGTAGTCAGTAAATTCTGACAAAAGAAGAGGCGTTGGCGAAAATATTGTTGTTTTTTAGCATTAAGTCTATCCTATCAATTTTATCTAATATTAATCATTTATACACTTCTTTAGTAGGATTTAAATGTTTCTACAATAGGTAATATATCAAAAAATATCCTAAAAAGGATATAATTTATCTTATTCTGTAAGGGTAATTTTTGATTTTTATGTTATAATAGTAGTATTATATAAAATCGAACAAAACATACATACTAGCATTTTTATCATGATTGCAATGGCTTTTCTGGAGGTGACAGCATGGAGTATCTTTTAAGCGAAGATTTTTTTAATTCATTATTTATTGGCAAAGATTTTGCTTTTCTCATGAAAAAAGTAGAGGATGATTATCAATATATTCGCTTAAACCAAGCAGCTCGTGACCTGTTATCAAATGAGGCGATTGGAAAAATGATTTCAAGCGTTACCTCAGAGCGCATTTTTTCGATCATTCAGAAAAACTACGATCAAGCGATTAGGGAGCATAATCAGGTTGACTATGTAGATTATGCGTATTTTCAGTCGGAGGTTCATAAATACGAAACGTCTGTCAGACCGTTGAAATATAATAATGAAGACTATATATTAGCCATCACAAAGGAAATCCTCTATGACCGCAATATTGAGGATAAATTTTTATTTATGCGGTCCATGTTTGACCATGCCTTTTTCTCCACGGTCATTTTATCGGCCGAAGGTATGGTATACGAAGTGAATTCTTGCTTTATGGAAGATTTCCAATTAGATAATGAAACTGTCAAGCAAAAATTGTTTGTTGATTTACCGATCATCCCGAAAGAAGAGGTTGAACACATTGAAGCTTGTTTACAAAAAGCAGCGAGAGGGGAAAACCTTGATAAAAAGCTGATCAAGCTGTTTACGTCAGAAGGTCAGGAGCGCATGTATTTAATGTCCCTATCGCCTGTAATGCAGGATGATAATTCGTTTGCTATCTTTCTAATCATGCAGGATTTTACTCAATTTACTTTACAAAAAGCAGAATTACGTTCGAAGTCTCATGGTTTAGAAGTTTTTAAGTCTGCCTTAAATTCAGCTACAGCCATTGCTGTATTGGACCATAAAGGCTATATTACGGAAGCAAGCGATATGTTTTTACAGGCTTCTGGCTACACTGCGGAGGAATTAATAGGTCAGCCCTATTCATTAATGGAGCCAAGGTTCAATGCGCAAAACTTTTTACAATTAATCGAAGGCAAGCTGGATACAATGGAGATTTGGCGAGGAGAACTGTGCTATCGCACAAAATATCATGCCGATTATTGGGTGGAGGCAACCATTGTGCCGTTAAAAAATGAGTTCGGTAAAATCGAACAAATTTTAACCATTAACTATAATATTACAGATAAGAAAAAAATGTTCACAGAATTAAAAAATATTGAACGTACTTTCCGACTCATTACGGAAAATACAAATGATTTAATCGTGATTACGAATGAAGATGGCATTATTCTTTATGCGTCTCCATCCTATGGGATTTATTTAGGGTATGAAAATGAAGAGCTACTTGGGCAGTTTTACAGTGATATTTTAGATCAAGAAAGTAAAAACGAATGGCAAACATTTTTAAACAATTTTACAGGTCAGCCAGAAACACAGTTTGAGCTTTTACTAAAGGCGAAGGACGGTACACCGATTTGGACAGAGGGCAATGTCACGGTTGTACATGACCCTGAACGTGAAAAGGTTTCACAAATTATGATGGTGTCTCGAGAAATTACTCATCGCAAAGAAAGAGAAAATGATTTGCTCTATTTAGCCTATCATGATGCGTTAACACAGCTACCTAATCGACGTTATTTACAAAAAGAGTTTCCGAAAATACTGGCAAAAGCAGCTGAAAATCAAACCTGTGTCGCCATGCTCTATCTAGATGGCGATGATTTTAAAGAAGTCAACGATCGTTTTGGTCATGACACAGGGGATGCGTTTATTCAGCGCTTTGGTAATGCCTTAAATCAAACGGTTCGCAGTCATGACATGGTCATTCGAATTGGTGGCGATGAATTTATCGTCATCCTAACAGGTTTAACAAGAGAAGCTGATAAAAGGCATGACCAAATTATGCATATTATTCGTCGAATCCGCGATGAACTAGCAGAAGGCTGGATGATTGAAGACCATCATTTTACTCCTACAGCCTCAATCGGTATTGCCTATTATCCAGATCATGCACAAACTTTGGATGAGTTAATGGATTTAGCCGACCGAGCTTTATATCGATCAAAAGAGTTGGGAAAAAATAATCTTTCCATTTCGGGAATACAATAAAAAAGTCTGTCCACAAGGTTTCCCTTGTGAGACAGACTTTTTGTTTGATGTTATGCTAGAACGTGAGAGGGATAAATATCCTATATCGTTATTTTAGAATAGAAGGTGATACAATGCCTAAGAAGATATTGTTGGTAGAAGATGAGAAGCATATTGCGCGTTTTGTTGAACTAGAATTACAGCATGAGGGCTATGAGGTGAAAACAGCCTTTGATGGACGGGATGGACTGGCTTTGGCCACTACGGAAAATTTTGATGTTCTCTTATTGGATGTGATGCTGCCAGGCATTAATGGCATTGAAATTTGCCGCCGTATCCGAACGCAGTCACAGGTACCAATTATTTTATTAACGGCGAGAGATGCTGTAATGGACCGTGTAGCGGGCTTAGATGCAGGAGCCGATGACTATATCGTCAAGCCTTTTGCTATTGAAGAGCTGCTTGCTAGAATACGGACGATTTTACGTCGTGTCACACCAGAGCCTACTAGCAGTGAATCTTTATGTTTACGAGATATTGAAATAGATGTGGCAGCCTATGAAGTTTTTGTTCAAGGGAATAAACTTGACCTAACAAAGACAGAATATGATTTACTAAAACTATTAATCGAGCACAAAAATAGAGTGTGTACGAGGGAGCATATTTTAACGTCAGTTTGGGGCTATGATACGGATATCGAGACCAATGTAGTAGACGTTTATATCAGACATTTACGCACAAAGCTCCCTGGTGATATGAACGCTTATATCGAAACTGTTCGTGGTGTTGGGTATGTGATGCGTGAATGAATAAATTAAAAAATTATGTACGTCACCAATCTTTACAGAAAAAATGGATGCTGACATCAAGTAGTGTCATCTTTATTAGCTTTACAATTATTTGTATAGTCGTTTATCTTTCGCTTCATACATGGCTCTTAAACGATGAGGAAGGTAAGGTCAAACGTACAAGTGACGATATTATCTCCTTTTTAGAATCACAAGGTCCTAATGTTACCATTCAGCAAATACAACAAAATACAGGTTTGCTCAAATCCATTGCCGATCGCGATGAAACGGTCAGAATATTTAATAGAGATGGAGTGGATATTTTACGTATCAATGATACTTCAGCTGCTGCACCGCTACAATCGATGCAAGAAGTTCTGGAAATGACCATCGATAAGAAGGATGTACTCGTCATCAATGAACCGATACGGATCGGCTTTTTTCAAGGCTATATCCAAGTTATTCATCCTTTGACTAGCTTTCAATCCCTTATGCATTACCTTCTGACAGCGATGCTAATAGCGGGGATAGGGGCATTGATACTATCAGGCTCCATTGGTTATTATTTGGCCAATTATTTAATGAAGCCATTACATGAATTGCGTGCATCCATGAAGACGGTGGTAGACCAAGGATTTAATCAGCCTATCCAGCTAACCTATACATCACAGGATGAGATTGGTGATCTGTTAAAAATGTACAATGCGATGATGAATGAGCTGCAAATTTCCTTTACCCAGCAGCAACAATTTGTCGCAGATGCTTCCCATGAACTGCGAACACCGATTCAAGCCATTGAAGGGCATCTCTCCTTGTTAAAAAGATGGGGCAAAGATGATCCAGCCATTTTAGAAGAATCCATTGATACTTCACTAACGGAAATTGCTCGGATGCGTAAAATGATTGAGGAATTATTAGAGCTTGCACGACGTGAGGAAAAAGATGAGGCAAGTGAGGCAAATGCACTAGTAGTAATAGAAGCCGTCATGGAGGAGCTACAGCTTGTCCATCCACAAGCACGAATATCGCTGTCGAAAAATGGCGAAATCGGTCCGTTATTTATTACCGAAAATGCACTAAGTCAAATCGTTCGTAATATAATAGAGAATGCAATTCGTTATTGTGAAAAAATTCCTGAGATTGAAATTTCTCTTACAACTGCTGGAAAAATTGCATGTTTAGAAATTGCTGATAATGGTATAGGAATAGCAGAAGAGAATATGCCGTTTATCTTTGATCGATTTTATCGAGTGGATGAAGCAAGAAATCGTCAAATTGGTGGAACTGGCTTAGGACTTAGCATTTCGAAGATGTTACTTGAAAAATACAATGCGACAGTAGAAGTCAAGAGTGAGGTTAATATTGGAACCGTTTTCTCGCTAAGAATACCGCTAAAATATTAAGAAAAATTCACGCTTTATTTCATTATTCTATCCTTTGCGAAAAAAATTGCTTAATTTGCTAAAAAGAGTTGTATTTTTTGTGAAGAGTAGTAAGATTGAGATGGAAAAAACGTTCTTTAAAATATGGAAAAGTAGTGTGAAACTTTCTTTTAAAGAACGGCTAAATATTATATAATTAATTGTAATTTAATTAATGGAACTGCCGAAAGGCAAAATTTGGAGGTCATTTTTCATGTCGAACAACGTTACAACTGTAAGTTCTCCATGGTCAGCTTTCTCTGGTCCTAACCTAGGATATGTGATGGAGCAATACGACTTATTCTTACAGTCTCCTGAAGAAGTAGAACCGGAGTTAGTTTCTTTATTCCAACAATTTGGTGCACCAGTAGTAGTAGAAGGTGAAGTAGCTGTAGTTAGTCATACAGCAGCGGCTCCTGCTGGCGATTACAAAAAAGTGTTAGCCGCTGTGAAATTAGCAGACGCAATCCGTTCACACGGTCATTTAGCGGCAGATATTTATCCTCTGAAAAACCGTGAACTACAAACAGCTCAAATTGAAGAAAGCGCGTTCAACTTAAGCGCTGCGGATTTAGCTGAAATTCCTGCAGCAATCTTCTTCAAAGATGTGCCAGCAAACGTGAAAAATGGTAAGGATGCAATCGACTATCTAAAAGCTGTTTATACAGATAAAGTGGCATTTGAATACGGTCACGTAGTAGTTACAGAAGAACGTGATTGGATTCAAAAGCAAATTGAATCAGGCTCATTTAAACAAGCATTATCTTCTGAAGAGAAGAAAGCCTTATTAGATCGTTTAACTCGCGTTGAAAATTTCGAAAAATTTATTCATAAAACTTTTGTAGGGCAAAAGCGTTTCTCTGGTGAGGGCTTAGATACGCAAATCGTTCTATTTGATGAAATCGTTAAAACAGCAGAAGCCAAAAATGTAGAAAATGTACGTATTGGTATGGCACACCGTGGTCGTTTAAATGTTTTAACACACATCTTAAACAAACCTTATGACATGATGTTCTCTGACTTTGCACATGTTTCAAATGAGTTATTTATGCCAGAGCATGGCCGCCTTGAAATTACAAAAGGTTGGACAGGTGATGTGAAATACCATATGGGTGCTTCTTACAACCGTGAATCGGGTATGAATGTTAAATTGGCTTACAACCCATCTCACTTAGAAGTTGGCAATCCAGTTGTACTTGGAGCTACTCGTGCAACACAAGATGATACGTCTAAACCAGGCCAAGCGGTACACGACCGTACTAAAGGCTTAGGTATTTTAGTGCACGGTGATGCTGCATTCCCAGGTCAAGGGATTGTGACTGAGGTTTTAAACTTTGCTAAAACAGAAGGCTTTACAACAGGTGGTACAATCCACATTATCGCGAACAATATGATCGGTTTCACAACTGAGCATTATGATTCTCGTTCTTCTGTGTACTCTTCTGACCCAGCAAAAGGTTACGAGGTACCAGTAATCCATGTCAACGCAGATAGCCCAGAGGCAGTAGCGCAAGTGGGTCGTTTTGCTGCTAACTACCGTCAAAAATTCGGCAAAGATATTATTGTAGACTTAGTTGGTTACCGTCGCCATGGTCATAATGAAACAGATGACCCAACTGTGACAAACCCAGAAACATACAAATTGGTTTCTAAACATGAAACAGTGCGTGCTTTATACGGAGCACAATTAGTGGCTGAAGGTCTTCTATCTGCTGAAGATGTAGCTGCCTTAGATACAGCAATCTATGCAGAAATGCAAGCAGCCTATGACCATGTAAGAGAAATGGCAGATAAAGATGATCATCAGCATTTAGAAATGCCAGCAGAATTAAAAGTAGAGTTCCCACAAATTGATACAGCAGTTGGTGCGGAACGTTTAGAAAAAATCAATGAAGAGCTTTTAGTGTTTGAAGAAAACTTCGAGCCACAGAAAAAGCTTGGCAAAATTTTAGAAAAACGTCGTGATGCCTATGCATCAGCAAAAATTGACTGGGGCCATGCAGAAACGTTAGCATATGCGACAATTATCCAAGACGGCACACCAGTACGTTTTACAGGTCAAGATGCTCAACGTGGTACATTCTCTCAACGTCACTTAGTACTTCACGATAAAAACAATGGGAATGTCTTCACACCGCTTCATCATATTTCTGGTGCGAGTGCATCCTTCTCAGTACACAACTCTCCACTGACTGAAGCGGGAGTAGTAGGCTTTGAGTATGGTTACAACCTAGAAAATAGTCATGTTTTAACAGTGTGGGAAGCACAATTCGGTGACTTTGCGAACATGGCACAAGTGATGTTTGATAACTTTATTTCAGGGGCACGCTCTAAATGGGGCCAAAAATCTGGATTAGTGATCCTTTTACCACATGGTTATGAAGGTCAAGGTCCAGAGCACTCTTCAAGCCGTATGGAACGCTATTTACAAATGTCAGCTGAAAACAACTGGTTTGTAGCGAACTGTTCAAACGCAGGTAACTACTATCATTTATTACGCCGTCAAGCAGCGTTATTAGGTACAGAAGGGGTACGTCCACTTGTAGTCGTATCACCAAAATCACTATTACGTCACCCATTAGCGGCGGCGAATGCTGAACAATTAGCAAATGGTTCATTCCAAGAAGTGATTGAACAACCAGGTTTAGGCGCTAAACCAGAAGCTGTAGAGCGTATCGTTTTAGGAACTGGTAAAGTGATGATCGACTTAGCGGATCGCGTAAAAGACGGAGAAGGCTTCGATCATTTACACATTATTCGTGTAGAACAACTTTACCCATTCCCAAAAGAGCAAGTTGCTGGTATTATTGCTAAGTATCCAAATGTGAAAGAAATTGTTTGGGTACAAGAAGAACCTAAAAACCAAGGCTCATGGAATTATGCATTAGAAACATTATATGAACTTTCAGAAGGTAAAAAACTTCGCTATGTAGGTCGTCCTGCAATGAGCTCAACTTCTGAAGGGGATGCAGATTCTCATAAAGCAGCACAAGCAGCATTAATTGAAGCGGCAGTTGCTGAGCCAGTGAAGGTTAAATAATCACATATAAATTTTTGAAAAAACCGGGCTACTTGCCCTCAAGCAGTAGCCCTTTTATGTGCGTCATGCACGTTAATCAAAGGAGGAAATGAAAGTGGCTGAAATTAAAGTCCCTGAATTAGCAGAATCGATTACAGAAGGTAGTATCGCACAGTGGGTAAAAAAAGTGGGCGATCGCGTTGAAAAAGGTGAATTCATCGTTGAACTTGAAACAGATAAAGTAAACGCTGAAATCATTTCTGAAGAAGCAGGTGTATTAACACAAATTTTAGCTGAAGAAGGCGATACTGTACTAGTTGGTCAAGTTATCGCAGTAGTAGAAGCAGGCGAAGGCGCAGCTCCTGCACCTGCAGCGGCTCCAGCTGAAGCAGCTCCGGCTCCAGCAGCGCCACAAGCAGCATCTGCACCAGTAGCATCTGCTCCAGTTGTAGAAGAAACTTCTGGTGAGCGAGTAATCGCCTCTCCAGCAGCACGTCGTCTTGCTCGTGAAAAAGGTATCAACCTTGCAGCAGTATCTCCAGTAGATCCACAAGGACGTGTACGTGTACAAGATGTAGCAGCTCATGGTACAGCTCCAGCTGTAGCACCAGTAGCAGCACCTACATCAGTAGCAACTTCAGGTGGCCCAGTAGTATTTACACCAGCAGCTAATTCTGACCGTGTAACAGTTGAAAAAATGAGCCGTCGTCGCCAAACAATTGCTAAACGTTTATTAGAAGTGAAACAATCAACAGCAATGTTAACAACATTTAACGAAATTGACATGACAAATATCATGGCACTTCGTAAACGTAAACAAGAAGAGTTTGTAAAAGCAAACGACATCAAACTTGGTTTCATGTCATTCTTCACAAAAGCTGTTGTTGCGGCACTAAAAAAATACCCATACGTAAACGCTCAAATCTCTGGCGATGAAATTCATTTAAATAACTTCTTTGATATCGGTATTGCTGTATCAACTGAAGAAGGTTTAGTTGTACCAGTTGTACGCGATGCAAACAGCAAAAACTTTGCAGAAATCGAAAAAGATATCGCTAACTTAGCGACAAAAGCTCGTGATAAAAAATTAGGCTTAAATGACATGGCTGGTGGATCATTCACAATCACAAATGGTGGTGTATTTGGTTCATTAATGTCAACTCCTATTATGAACGGTACGCAAGCTGGTATTTTAGGTATGCACTCAATTGTTAACCGTCCAGTTGCAGTAAATGGTGAAGTTCAAATCCGTCCAATGATGTATGTAGCACTTTCTTACGATCACCGTATCATCGATGGAAAAGATTCTGTAGGATTCTTAAAAACAGTTAAAGAATTAATCGAAAATCCTGAAGATTTACTATTAAATTCATAATGCGATTCAACCCTGCGAACAATGTTCAGCAGGGTTTTTTTATGCATGACGAAAGATTTTGACCGATTCTATGTTTGAAAGAGTACTAATGTTATATCGTTTAGAGGAGCAAAAAAGACATAAACATAACTTTTCTCACATAGAGCACATACTCCATAATAAAAATTTGTTTTAATTTTCAGAAATATAGATAGAAGCTTAACGATTTAAAATGAATAGAGAACGAACAATATCCTAATATTGCCATTAGTCAGAAAAATGTTAAAACTGTCTTGACGAGTGTACTAGTTTTATAGTAGTATCTAAATATCAATTAAATAAACAAACCTCACTAACGTTTACCAGTGAGGTAGAGGCGCGGTATTTATTAGTTCATTGTTGAGTTCAAGCAAGCGAAGACGCAATGAAGAAGGAAATATCGCCGAAGTATAAAAGGAGCTCGTACTTTTATGCTGGGTCTGCAGTGAATAAGTGCAGGACTGTCCTAGTAAATGGATTTCCAGATTTACTAGGTTGTGCTATCTCGGAAAATGGAAATTATAGTGAGGATTTGGGCAACTGTCATACAAGGTAAGACCTAAGTTCAATATACTTAGGTCTTTTTTATTACAGTTGTCTTATTTTTTTACAGAAAAGGGGAGTTTTTTATGAAAAGAAAATGGTTGTTAGTAATGATCTCTATCATGACAGCAATTGTGCTAGCTGCATGTGGCACTAGCGACAAAAAGGATGGCGGTTCAGGTGATGCTGGTGCTGACAAGGAAGCAAGTGGCGGTGAATTCCGAATCGGAATGGAGGCTGGCTATCCACCATTTAACTGGACACAGCAAGGTGATGCTAATGGTGCAGTGAAAATTGCTGATAATGCAGAGTATGCAGGCGGCTACGATGTCCAAATGGCAAAAAAAATTGCTGAAGGCTTAGGCAAAGAGCTAGTCATTGTCAAAATGGAATGGGACGGATTAGTACCAGCGCTACAATCTAACAAAATTGATGCGATTATCGCGGGTATGTCACCAACTGAAGAGCGTAAGAAAACGATTGATTTTACAGAAAACTACTATACTTCTGATTTCGTTATGGTTATTAAGAAAGGTAGCAAGTATGAAAATGCAAAATCGATTCAAGATTTCTCTGGTGCTAAAATTACTTCACAATTAAATACATCGAACTACAACGTTATTGATCAAATTAACGGTGTAGAAAAACAAACAGCAATGGAAAGCTTCCCCGCAATGCGTGTCGCTTTAGAGGCTGGCAAAATTGATGGCTATGTAGCAGAACGTCCAGAAGGTATTTCCGCTGCTGCTGCCAACGATAAGTTCACATATGTCGCATTTGAAGAAGGCTTTGATACGGATCTTTCCAATACTTCGATTGCTGTAGGCTTACGTAAAGACGATGCAAACCGTGAAAAAATCAACGAAATCCTAAAAGGTATTTCGGAAGACGATCGTCAAGCGATTATGGAAGAAGCGATTTCTCAACAACCAGCAGCACAATAATGACAAGGCACGGGCTAGTTGCTGGTCCGTGCATGATCATTTCATCATTATCAAAATGAGAACCTCTCTACATAATGATAATGTCCTAGCGTAACAAATCATAGAATAGTAGAAATAGCTAGGACACGAAGGAAATAAGCAAGCAACATGACATTGTTAGGAGGAACATCATGAGTCTTGAATGGATACTTTCAATTATTGAAAACAACTGGCAAATGTTTTTACGAGGTGCGTATTATACGTTACTGATTTCGATTATTAGTACAATTATTGGTGCATTCATCGGATTTTTCATTGGAATTATGCATACGATTCCAGTTCGTAAAAAAGGTTTAAAATTTTATAGCTTAAAGCTTATTAATTTTATCCTGACATGCTATGTTGAATTTTTCCGTGGTACACCAATGATTGTACAGGCTATGGTAGTCTACTACGGACTAGATATTGCATTTGGTATCGATATGCATTTTATTACAGCAGGTATTTTAGTCGTTTCCCTTAACACAGGGGCCTATATGGCAGAAATTGTTCGAGGTGGTATTGTCTCGATTGATAATGGTCAATACGAGGCAGCGTCGGCAATTGGTATGAATCACTTCCAAATCATGCTGCATGTTGTTTTACCACAAGTAGCACGCAATGTCTTGCCAGCGACAGGTAACCAATTAATTATGAATATTAAGGATACAGCCGTATTAAATGTCATTGGGGTAACGGAATTATTCTTCCAAACAAAATCAATTTCAGGTAACAACTTCCGTTATTTTGAATCATTCTTTGTTGCATGTATTCTTTATTTTATCATGACATTTACCGCATCTCGCATCCTTCTCTATGTTGAAAAACGTCTAGATGGACCTGATGCCTATCAAAAAGAACAAAAAGAAGCTGTATAGGGGGACGCACAAATGGCAGTGATTAAGATTGAACATTTAAGTAAATCATTTGGACGTAACCAAGTGTTAAAAGATGTAAATTTCCAAGTAGAAAAAGGCGAAGTCGTTTGTTTAATTGGCTCTTCTGGTTCTGGTAAATCAACATTACTTCGTTGCATCAATTTATTAGAAACGCCAAGTGGTGGTCAAATTATTTATAAAGGGGAAGACATTTTAGATGATAAGCACAATATTCAAGAATATCGTACACATCTAGGAATGGTATTCCAGCAATTCAATTTATTTAACAATCACAATGTGTTAAACAATTGCACAGTGGGCCAAATCAAAGTATTGAAGCGATCAAAGAAAGAAGCAGAAGAAACGGCGCTTAAATATTTGAATATCGTTGGTATGGATCAATATGTGAACGCCAAGCCTCGTCAGCTTTCAGGGGGGCAAAAGCAGCGTGTGGCTATCGCTCGAGCATTGTCAATGAATCCAGATGTCATGCTATTTGATGAACCGACTTCGGCATTAGACCCAGAAATGGTCGGTGAGGTATTAAAGGTGATGCGACAGTTAGCCACTGAGGGGAATACAATGTTAATCGTGACACATGAGATGGAGTTTGCCAAAGAGGTGGCAGATCGTGTCGTCTTTATGGATAAAGGCATCATTGTCGAGGAAGGCCCGCCATCACAAGTATTAGTAAACCCTCAGCATGAACGGACAAAAGAATTTTTAAAGCGGACATTAAAATAAGCATAGAAAAAGTGAGTCCGATTTATTGGACTCACTTATTTTCTAGAATTCCATTCTGCATAAAGAACAAAGCAGATTGCAAATGCTACAGCAATAATAAAAAACCATTGCGGTACACCACCAAAACTCATCATAACACCTCAAATAGTCATTTTTTTTGGATAGAATAGCTATAGTCTTTCTTTTTTCTCCACAAAAGCCCAAAAATATTATAAAATAAGCAATAGACATTAGCTTCGGCTAGTAAAGAGAGGTAGAGAGAATATGTTACATTTAAAATGGAAAGATGCGCCAACACTACGAACGATAACTTGCAAACATACAAATGCATCAAAATACTTAGTGTCCAATGTATTAACAGTAGGGAAAGAATATGAAGTAAAAAATGAAACAGAAGAGTTCATTTTTATCATCGATAATACAGGTAATGTCGGTGGCTACTATAAAGATTATTTTGAATAACATAAAACAGGGTGGTTCAGATTATATGCTGAGCCACCCCTTTTTTGTTAATCGCGCTGATAGCCTCTGGCACCTGCCACATCTTGTAGCTGTTGTTTTTCTTGTTCAGTTGCTGTATGCAGGGCAAACACATCTTTAATCGCGGTTTGCAGTTCTCGCTGCGTTTCTTTAAATTTCGAAACCTGTTGTTCAAACGATGGACTAGAGAAGCGATCATGTGCCTGAGCTAATCGTTCTTCTAGCTGTGCATAGTGATGATCCATATGCATAGAAAGCATCATCGCCAGCTGATTTTTCCAAAGAGGAATCAAAGTGACAATCGAAAATTCAATTTTTTCCGCTAACGTTTGATTCGCCTGTTGAATCATGCGTATTTGAGGAGCCGTTTGCAGCGCTACTTGCTGTGATACTTGTAAATCATAAATACGTTGATCCAACCTTTCAATTTGTGCGGCAAAGTCATTGAGCTGCTGAATAGCAAGCGGTTGTTTCGTTGCTTGAACACTCGTTATTTGTGTGGGTAACTCAACCTCAATGGCTTGCTGTTTTTTCATTTGACCTGCTGCAATAGCAGTAGCCAGCTCCTCAAAAAATCCACGATTATGAGCATAAAGCGCTTCTAAGTTTTCGACATCCTTGATCAACTGAAGCTGTGCACGCTCTAGCTGAACGCCAATACGTTCCACCTGAATACTAATACGCTCAAATTCTGTTAATGTTTGCTTCACAGTCGGCTCTGTTTTTCCAAAGATTTTTTTGAAAAAGGTTTGTTTCTTTGGTTCTAAAGCCGTCGGGTCTATTCGATCTAACGTGTGCATTAAGGAATCAAGCATTTGACCGATTTTTGAGACGTCCTTTTGCTTCACTTGCGCAAGCATGCGATCAGCAAATTGAGACAGAGCTCGCTGTGAATCTTGCCCAAGGGACAGCAATGATTCAAAATCTGTCAAATCAATTTGACTAGCATAAAGTAAGGCACGACTTTGTGCAAGAGGCGATAGCGTTTCATAAGTCGCCATCGCCTCATTTTGTGGAGTTGTTTCTAAATAGGATTGGACCAGTGGAGAAAGCCCTGGTATGGTATTCAGTTGAAATGCGTGTTCATTTGCTGTCATTTATCGTCCCCTCGCCAATCCAATTGTTCTCTACGTCTAAGATTGGAACGATTTGCAAATTCAATCTCCATTTGTAGGGTATCAATATCATTAGCAAGCGCGTCCTTTAAATCAATTTGAATCGTATCATTTAAATCAGTTAGCGTTTCACGTGTTTTTGATAATGTTAATTGAATTTCTTTATCCTTCACAGGCTGCTTCGAAAGCATTGTATACTTATCCGTTAATTCCACAGCAGAAGGTAAGTGTGCATAGAAAAAGGGCTCTACATTATAAAATTTTCGTGGGTCTGTCTTCACAATTTTGACGATATTTTTAGAAATACGCGTCATTTCAAGTAATTGTTTAAACGCAGATACAGAACGTACGCGTAAATAGTTTTGACTTAATGTTTGAATATGCTTATTAGCTGCTGATAATTGTGTTTCAATATGCTTGAATTCTTCTTTTGTAATACCTGCTATTTGCATGACTTTCTTTTTTTGTCTATGTTTCAGCAACGCTGTACTCGTCGCATAGGAACCCGCAAACAGTAAACCACCAAGGAAGAATCCAGGATTTGCCGCAATTGCTGCGATAGAAACGGTCGTAAGCGAAATAAGAAAGCTGGCAGAATGTCTAGAAAAAAACTGTCCGACACTAAGCATTGTTTCATCCTCCTTGCTTTTCAATATGTCTATCTTCTTATACGAAATAATCGACATAAAGTTTCATTGAAAAATGATCCCTTACATAAATTTTACTGCTATTTGTTAACTTTCTCAATGATAATACATAGAATAAGTGAATTGTTTCTCCAAATGCGTCGATTTTGTCCTCCTAATGAACGATTGTGGCATTGGCATGAGCGATTCAACGGTCATCTCCCCATATCAGTACTAATAACCATTCAAGCGTTAACTAAAACAGTAGCATCCATTCATAAATAGGATGACCCAACCCCAAAAACATTATGAATGGGAACAAAATGATAGGTCTTAGCTCAAGGGCACGTCTTTTTTTAATTGAAACTTTACCCAAATAAATTCGTAAAATAGTTAAAGGGGGAAAGAGCATGACAAAAATTTATATGATGTCGATTACTAAAAATATAGATGAACAAGTATGGGAGCAAAAGGTGATAGAAAAGATCTTTGAGAAAAAATCAAAGCTAAAAGCGTATTTATGCAAAGAGGGATATTTGAAGGAATCCAAAAATTAATATGTGAAAATCAATGAAGCATCTATCTATGTTGCGACGATTCAAAAAATAAAAATTAAATAATCGTCAGAAGTCTGAACGTGGCTTTTTGTTGCCTTTTATAGTTCTTACAATAATGCGGTGTAGTATTAATTTAATAGAAGTAGGAAGAAAGGTATGGAGATTATTTGATGAAGAAAGATATTCAAGAGTTGCTTGATGATCACAATTTATTTGCGAGACAAATTGCTAATGTAAGGTTATCGAATTTATCATTTGATGTATATGAATTTAGAGATAACTATGTTATGCAAGTCGATTTAATATTTGCAGAAAAAAGTCAATTTGATACTATTCAAGAGGCATTTTCAGCGATCTTTAAAAAGGAATTGTTTGATGGAGAGGAGTGGGAAGTTAATGATGACCCAGACCCTTCAGATGAACAATGGATAACGGCGTTAGAAATGGGCTGGATTAATGAGTATTACCCCAAAAAATACAGTTATATGGAGTTAGTGAACAAAGATGATTTTATCAGTAGATTTAAAAATGAGTTAGCATACCTTAATGCTCAAGAGGCCATTGTAAAAGAACTTTTAACTAGATTGAATAATGTCGAAATTATTCAAATAAAAAAGGGACATACATATGATTATATATTTGGAAAATCTGATAGTCATTATTTTTTATTTGAATGGGGAATATATGATTAGTATGTTGTTGACTATTACGAACATTAAATAACGCTCAAATGAAAAGATGTTCCTAGTTTTGGGGAATGTTTCATATCAATGTATGGCGAAAAGGGAATGCTTTCTTTACTCTTTTTGACGTCCCGTATAACAGTACAAAAAAAAGAGCCAGACTAAACAATGTCTGACTCCATACGTACGTATCCTTTTAACTCATCGTACAATTCTAATGAAAATGAATTGGAATCAGCTTGAGGGCTGACGCCTTTTTGGACAAAAAGGAGGAATTCATTAAGCGCTTTTTCAGAGCCTTCTACTTCCACTTCAATTTGCTCTGCGTCATTCAATCGGCAGTAGCCTTTTAACCCTAATTCAATAGCTTTTTGTTTGATGAAAAAACGGTAGCCTGTGCCGTAAACATCACCAAAAAATTTGATACTTGCTCGTTTGTTCAAGGGAATACCTCCTAGCTAATGGGGGAGAGGGATGAGCCTCTCCGTTTATTGCATGACACGTTCTTTTTCTAAATAAGCAATTAAGTTATTAATATAATAAAGAACATGCTTAGATGCCTCATCTACTTCCTTTAAATGGACATCGGCTTGCTCGATATGGCCAGCTTTATGGGCTTCTGCAGCAAGCTTCGCTGATTCATGGACACGTAAATGATAGCCATCCAACTCATGATAGTCCTGTAAATGGCCGAAACGTTCTACTGTCCGTGGCGCTGTGTACCATTTGCCAAGTCGGCAATCTCGATGAGAAGAAACATCGCTTGGTTCCACTTTTTCTAGGCCAAGGAACATATTATAAATGCGCCATTTCCATAAAATATGATCAGCCTTCGATAATTGTAAAAGAGCAATAGATGAAAGCTGCACATTATTGTTGGCAATAATATCATTACGGAAACGGTTAATTTCTTTCCCTAATAAATGAATGTCACTGGATGTATTATGGCTATAATCACGAATATCTTCCTGCAAACTTGAAATTTCAATCATTCTCGCAGAGACTTCATCAATTGCAGCTGCTTGTTGTTGTGAAATGGCTGCTGTATTTGTAACATCTAAATTAATGCCTTCAATCGCATGCACAATGGCATTTAATAATGGTAATGAATCTTTTGCCTCGACAGTAGCTTCTTTAATGATGGCTGTCGTTTCTGTAATGGAATGAGACACATCATTGGAATAACTCTTTAAATGATGAACATTCGCAGATACTTCGCTTAGAGCAGAGACCGTGTTTTCAGCTAGCTTTCGTACTTCTTGTGCTACGACCGCAAAGCCTTTTCCATGTTCACCTGCACGTGCGGCTTCGATGGAGGCATTGAGAGCAAGTAAATTCGTCTGATCTGCAATTTGGTTGATTAACGTGACAACCTGCTCAATATCATTTACCCGCTTTTGCAATTCTGAAAATGATTCTACGATAGAAGTAAACGTTTCTTCCGTTTTAAAAATTTCTGATAAGGCATGCTCAATCGCATTTTTCCCTTGCGTTGCATGGTCAACAGATTCAGTCGTTTTCTCAGATATATGAGAAGACATACGCGCTACCTCATTAATAGAAGCGGCAATCTGTTCTGTTGCAGCAGTGGAGGATTGAATTTCCTCATTTTGTTTATCTAAGCTAAAGACCAAATCTTTCATGTACATAATTTTGGCATTAACATCCATTAAAGAGGATACTTCGCCCACTACATTTTCAATAATGCGTTCCGTCAAGACTTCCACTAATAATTCTTGATCGACATTGACAGCGGATTGGAATGATTTCATAAATTGAAATGCCTTATTCGGCTTGATACCAAAATTGTGTAAAATATATGTCGTAATATAGAATGCGAATTGATTAAATACGACAATTAGTTTACCAGGCTCATATTGATGCTTGCGAAATAGATTGAAAAATTTGACAGTTTCGTCTACATAATTATCATCACGTGTTGCTAAGAAAAATTGTGTTAAGTATTGATTGATATTTTCTTCACTAATGGTTAATTGAGAGGTAGGGGATATCTCGCTTAAATAATGATGAAAAATGGCATTCATGGAGGGGGTAATATCTTTTAGCTTTTGATAGAGTGTCCTCAAATGCTCCTCATCCTGTGAATGAAAATGGTTGAATGCCAGTGTTTGATGGAATCGGCCTGTTGCATGCAAATCCGTACCACGTTTTAGAAGTTCTTCTAACTCTGCTTTAGGTCGAATACTTGAAAACATAAAAATTCCTCCCAAAAAGTATGTATAATAAGGTAATAATAGCATAATTCAGGTGGTTTTAATAGACATTTCAGATGTGTTTGCTAAAATGAAATTATCTAATGACAGCAAGGAATGGGCAAATATGTATACAATTATTTACATGAAAGCGGACTACGAGCCTTGGTGGAAATTTGAAGGCTGGGAAGCTTTTATTCAAACACAAGATACATTTGAAACGAAGGAGCTTTTTGAAAGTGCATTACAGCAAAAATTAGCACACTTTCGTTCCTCTTATGACAATGAAATGACGAAAGAAGGGCAGTATTGGGCTTTTTGGTCTGATGACGAAAGCTTCTATTGTGAGGCTTGTGATGACGATGCACAAGTTTATCATGGCATTATTGCTTGTAAAATCGGAGAGTTGTAAAAAGATTTTGAAATAAAGTAAAAAAACAATTTCTTTATTTGACAAAATTATGAATGGCGGTTATACTTAGGTTAACAATTTAATTGCTTCACCGGAAACATGAATTCACATATTACAAAAAGTGATCGCGTTAGTTCGGTACTCTTTGTAATATGTGAATTTTTTTCATTCCTTGAAGAAATTACATATTGTTCACTTTTATTTTTTGGAGGTTTTCTTAAATGAAACAAGGTACAGTAAAATGGTTTAACTCAGAAAAAGGTTTTGGATTCATCGAAGTTGAAGGTGAAAACGACGTATTCGTACACTTCTCAGCTATCCAAGGCGAAGGTTTCAAAACACTTGACGAAGGTCAAAAAGTGGAATTCGAAGTTGTAGATGGCAACCGCGGACCACAAGCTGCTAACGTAACTAAACTTTAATTCTCAGTAATTAAAAAATACTTTCGTTAAACCCAGACATCCTATGCAAATAGGGTGTCTTTTTTTGTAGCATTTAAAAGTTTAAGGGATTACAAATCATTATTTAGGTTATATATAGAGTAGTGGATAGAATGAGCAAAGTGAAGGATAGCCCGCAAAATTGGAGAGCATCTGAGCAAAGCGGTGGATAGGATAGCAAAAGTAGCGGATAGACTGCGTAAAGCGAAGGATAGCTTTATGAAAGTAGTGGATAGAATCTGTAAAGTGAAGGATAACTCGCAAAAATGGAGAGCATCCGAGCAAAGCGGTGGATAGAATAGCAAAAGTAGCGGATAGACTGCGTAAAGCGAAGGATAGCTTTATGAAAGTAGTGGATAGAATCTTCAAAGCAAAGGATAGCTCGCAAAAATGGAGAGCATCTGAGCAAAGCGGTGGATAGAATAGCAAAAGTAGCGGATAGACTGCGTAAAGCGAAGGATAGCTTTATGAAAGTAGCGGATAGAATCTTCAAAGCAAAGGATAGCTCGCAAAAATGGAGAGCATCTGAGCAAAGCGGTGGATAGGATAGCAAAAGTAGCGGATAGACCACACAAAGCGAAGGATAGCCTGCAAAATTGAAGGGCAACCGTGCTAAGTAGAGAAAAGACTGCACTTAATAGTAGCGAATACCATGGAAAAAATTCTAGATTGTTTGTAATAATGAAGGAGGTAGATGGATTTGCAGAATGTAGAAAAATTGCCTGAGGAACAGGAGCAGCAAGATTTTTATCAGAAGTTGC
Source organism: Lysinibacillus fusiformis (assembly GCF_002845985.1). GTDB lineage: Bacteria > Bacillota > Bacilli > Bacillales_A > Planococcaceae > Lysinibacillus > Lysinibacillus fusiformis_D. Next base: position 251,424 of record NZ_PDFK01000003.1, read on the forward strand.
GTATGAAATTAGTAGCTTTTCTTGGATCGAAGAAGGGGAAAAAGAATAAATTTGCGCCTTATTTAATGTTTGTGCCTGATTTATTTCATTTATTAATTAAAACAGTAACCGATGCGGGTGTAGATAAGAAAAGTCGAGCTTTAATAGGGGCTTCTATTGCGTATTTTGTGCTGCCGATTGATCTGATGCCAGAGGGATTATTAGGCTTTGGTGGCTACTTAGATGATGTGGTGCTGGCGACTTTTGTGATCAATACGATCATCAATAAATTGGGGCCGGAAGTAGTGGAAAAGCATTGGACAGGGGACGATAAGCTGTTACATGTGCTACAAAAAGTTGCAGAAGTGAGTGATGAGGTAGTCAGTAAGATCCCTGTGAAATCACCAATCGCTCAGTTTGTGAAGCAAGAAAGTAAGGATAAATAATAATATTATGTAAACTCTATTCCCCCAAAAAATGAACCTGCTTACCACAAGTTCATTTTTTATGTTGCGCTTCTAATAAATGATGGAGCTGTTGAACGGGTACGAACAGGCCGACACGACCAATCGGCTCATGTTTCATCGTCGCAAAGATAATGCCAATGACCTTCCCCTGTTGGTCGATTACAGGGCTACCACTATTCCCCCGATAAACCGGGGCTTTCAGCATCATAACGGGCTCCTGCCAATCCTCTAATTGAATGGATTCTAGTAGTGTCCCTTCATTCGCAATACCTGTAAATGCGAGAGGGTTACCAATAAAATAAATATGTTCATCCGCAGAAAAAGGTGGATCTTCTGCTAGTGGGAGATAGGGGAGTTGCTCGGCCTCCACTTGTACTAGAGCTAAATCTACTGCTGGATAACTTTCGATTAACGTTGCCTCCATCAATCCCTCGTCTGGAAATACAACAGATAATGAAGTGGCATCTTCTACTACGTGGGCATTGGTGACAATAAGCCCGTCAGGAGAAATGGCAAAACCAGTGCCTTTGCTAGAGCCAGTCGAGATTTCAACGACTGCCTTTTTATAGGTTTGTATATCCTCTTGTGCCGAGAGTCGGGTTGAAACTTTGATGAATTCAATCGCTGGAATGGAATAAATTTGAAAAACTAAGGCGAATGTATTGAAAAATAGGACCATTGCCATGCCCCACACCATCCAACGCACAAGAGGTTTTTGTTTTTTGGGCTTTTTTCCATGAAGCCGTTCTTCTCGTTCTCGTGCTAATGCTTTTTGTTGTACTTCGAGTACGAGCTCAATGAATTCTTCTTCCGTCAATTCTTCTTGCTTGGATGTTGCATTATGTATGTCACTCATATAAGACCCCCTAAGCTAAAATAACAGGTGCCCAAGCTGGACGCCTGTTATCATCAAACTATTCTATTTTTTGCAAGGTGGATGTTACAACAAATGGTTCATCTTGATCTGTCTCCATCGTATCCTCTATGCGAATTAGGCCTATATCTTTCACAAAATATTTGGTCGTCGTCATTTGATCTTTAGAGCGGGTTAGCTGGATCACATCTTGATAAATGTTTGTTCCTGTATCAACAGTGGCGGTCGTTGATTGAATGGTCCAGCCTTGAAAACTTGTCCCAACTTGTAATGGCTTTTGAAGAATTGTTTCCAGTACAGGATAAGAAGCTGCCTCTGCTGCACTTGGCAAACTTGGATTGCTGTCAACTGGTTCCCGATAGACAAGATCAATATTTGTATCCGTTATGCGATAGATTTTTAAGAGAGTCACACCACCATTATCCTCTATTTGTGCAATATGCTGTGGATCGAGATAGGTTGTACGCAGTGTGAAGCTAGCAAACTCATTTCCTTCTCCTTGAAAATAGGCCGTAGACCCATCAGCTGGAAAATAGGAGAGAAGCGATGTTTGTTTCTGCTCAACAGGCTGTTTGTCCTCCGCAGTTGGCGTGGGCTCTACTTTTCCTTCTTCATTACAACCAGTGAGTAAAAATGCAAGAGAAAATACTAGGACAAAGTGTCTCATAGGCATACTCCTTCGCTATTTTCTTTCATTATACGTGAATGCGAGACGTTATACGAGTGATATGAGGTTAATATAAATAATTATATTATGTAAACTATAATCAGAAACTTGTCTCCCATGGGAAAATTAACTATGATAGAAATGAAGTTGAAGAGTGGGGGGCAAAGATATGTATAGACAAATTGATGATTTTTTACAGGAATGGTCGAATGCATCTAAAGGAACACTGCAAGTATTACAGGCTCTAACAGATGATAAGCTAAATCAAAATATTGTGGAGGGCCACAGTACACTTGGCTGGCTAGGCTGGCATTTAGTTGGGGCTGCAGGCTATTTTAGTTATCTGGCAGGCTTAAAGGTGCCAATGATTCGACAAGAAGATCCCGTACCAACGACAGCTGCTGACATTGTGACAGCCTATGAAAATATTGCCAACGGTATTAAAGAGGAAGTGGCAAAGCTTTCTAACGAAGATTTACTAGAGGTAGTCAATGGCTTTACAGCGCCAATGCCAAAAGGGGCTTTATTACGTGTATTGATCGACCATCAAACACATCATCGTGGACAAATGACGGTTCTGCTACGTCAAGCTGGTTTACCAGTACCTGGTGTGATGGGACCAACAAAAGAAATGCAATAATTATTCAAGCGGCAGATAAATCATTTATCTGCTGTATTTCTAAAAATTGACACTTACCTACTAGTAAGTTAGTATAAAACCATGACAAATAGAAAAACGCAAATTATAGAATTATCATTGAAGCATATTCAGGAAAAAGGTTTCACATCATTTAGTTATGACCATTTAGCTAAAGAGCTTGGCGTTACGAAGGCAAGTATTCATTATCATTTTGAAAAGAAAGGAGACTTAGGAGTTGCGGTTTGCGAAAGGATTCAACAAGGGCTAGAAGGGACGTATAAAACGATTCAAGATTCCGCTATACCAGTGGAGGAAAAACCTTTTGCTTTTATTTTGCAACGAGTAAAATGCCTAGAAAAAGAGGGTGTTTGTCCTATTTCAGCTTTACAGGCAGATTATCAAGAATTACCACAACGGATGCAAGACAAGCTACAACAGCTTAGTCAAATGGAAATCGATGTTTTTGTAGCCCTATTGAAGGAAGCCAAACAACAGGGTGCACTCCAAGCGACGGATGATTTAGAGTCTCTAGCCATATTGCTTATTTCTAGTACAAAGGGTGCGTTACAATATAAACGCGTTTTAGGAGAAGCGTTTTTTGTAAAAATGCTGGAGCAATTAAAGGCGTTATTAAAATAATTTTCTAAATAACAAGGAGAGATGTGCATGGTACGAAGAGTCGTTGTGACTGGATATGGTGTTGTATCTCCATTAGGGAATACAGTTTCAGCCCTATGGGAGAATATAAAAACTGGGAAATCAGGAATTCAAAAAATTCAAGGAGAGCAATTCAGCGGTATTAATACGCAAATTGCAGGGACGATTACAGATTTTGACGCAACACAGTATATGGATAAAAAAGAAATCAGTAAGTATGATTTATTTGTGCAATATGCAGTTGCCGCTTCTCAACAAGCTTTAGAGCAAGCCAATTTAAATATGGAGCAGATCGATAAGGAGCGTCTAGGTGTTTATGTTGGCTCAGGCATTGGTGGTATTGAGACGATTTTAGAGAATCATCAGGCAATGCTCGATAATGGGCCTAGAAGGGTGTCCCCATTCATGGTGCCAATGATGATTAGCAATATGGCCGCGGGAATACTAGCGATACAAACAGGCTTTAAAGGGCCAAGCTTTTCACCTGTCTCAGCCTGTGCAACAGGAAACCAAGCGATTGGAGAAGCCTTCTTAGCTATACGACATGGCTATGCGGATGGCATTTTAGCAGGTGGAGCAGAGGCGCCCATCAATCCACTTAGCTTTGCAGGTTTCTCACGAATGAAAGCAATGTCTACCAGAAATGATGAGCCAGCAAAAGCAAGCCGTCCCTTCGACAGTGAGCGAGATGGCTTTGTCATGTCAGAAGGAGCTGGCATCGTATTCTTAGAGGAATATGAACATGCCAAACAAAGGGGCGCAACGATTCTTGGTGAGATTGTAGGCTATGGTGTCACAACAGATGCTTACCACATTACAGCACCTGATTATACGGGCGCTGCCAATGCGATGAAATTAGCCTTAAAAATGGGCGATATAGATGTATCGACTGTCGATTACATTAATGCGCATGGTACTAGTACACCAGAGGGCGATAAATCCGAAACAAAGGCAATTAAAAGTGTCTTTGGCGAACATGCCTATCACTTAAAGGTGAGCTCTACAAAATCGATGACAGGGCATCTCTTTGGAGCGGCTGGGGGCATCGAAGCCATTGTTACATTGAAAAGTATAATGGAAGGCATCATTCCGCCAACCATTAATTACGAAACACCAGATCCAGAGTGTGATTTAAACTATGTGCCGAACAAGGCACTACAACAACCTGTCAATATTGCGTTATCCAATGGTTTTGGCTTTGGGGGCCATAATGCCGTACTAGCGTTTAAAAAGGTGGAGGAATAAAAATCGAGTAATCGTTGATGAAAAGAATGGTAGGAGCATCCAGCTTCTTACCATTCTTTTATTTTTGCCCCTCCTAAGAAATCGTTTCATTCAATAAACCTTTCTTATAATAAATCAATCAAAAGCTATATTATGGTAATTGGAAGAGGTAGAGAATTATCAGCAGAACAAGCAAATCTCCATGTTGTGGGGGAGTGGTTGTATCAGGGGCTTTTCAAGGTTTTGATCAAAACTAGTTATTATCACCTAAACAAAAAATTCTTTCAATCTTTCTTAATCAAATGTCCTTTACCACTGCCTCTAATGCTGGTTTATTTCCGTGGACATCCGAAATAATTGCAATTTTACCCCTCCTAAATCATCTTTTGTATCTTAATAGCATTCTATAAATTATGACAGCATCCGCTACACAAAAAAATCCTCTACCTAATGCTGGTAGAGGATTTTTGGTGGAAATTAGCTTAAGCCTTGGCTGTCTTTCCACTCTAAGAATTCATCATATGTTAATTGTTTATCTAAAATTGAGCCGTCTTCACGGATTTCGATGACACGGTTGGCGATTGTTTGGATAAACTGATGGTCATGTGATGTGAAAATCATGGCACCTTTGAAACGAATTAAGCCTTCGTTCAGTGCTTGAATGGATTCAAGGTCAAGGTGGTTCGTTGGTTCATCAAGTAAAATCACGTTTGCTGTCGCAAGCATCATTTTTGATAACATACAACGAACTTTTTCGCCTCCTGATAGAACAGCAGGGGATTTTTTCACTTCTTCACCAGAGAATAGCATACGTCCTAAGAATCCACGTAGGAAGCTTTCTGTTTCATCGTCTGGAGAATATTGACGTAGCCATTCCACTAATGTTTTCTCAGAACCTTCAAAGTACTTGTCATGATCGTTTTCGAAGTAGCTTTGAGATGTTGTGACACCCCATTTAAATGATCCAGCATCTGCTTCTTTTTCTTCCATTAAGATATCAAGAAGGGCTGTTTTCGCCATTGGGCTACCAAGTAAAACGATTTTGTCTTCTTTGTTCATAGAGAAGCGAATGTCTTTGAATAATGTTGCGCCTTCATGACTTGCTGTCAAATCTTCTACTGTCAGTACATCATTACCGATTTCACGACCGATTTGGAAGTTGATAAATGGATATTTACGGCTTGATGGCTTAATATCATCGAGCTCAATTTTATCCAGCATTTTTTTACGAGATGTTGCTTGTTTTGATTTAGAAGCATTCGCAGAGAAGCGTGCGATAAACGCTTGTAATTCTTTAATTTTTTCTTCTTTTTTCGAATTTTGATCTTGCGCCATTTTTTGCGCTAATTGAGAAGATTCATACCAAAAATCATAGTTACCTACGTATAATTGGATTTTAGAGAAGTCCAAATCCGCAATATGTGTACATACTTTGTTTAAGAAGTGACGGTCATGGGATACTACGATGACTGTATTTTCAAAGTTAATCAGGAATTCCTCTAACCATTGAATCGCCTTTAAGTCAAGGTGGTTGGTAGGCTCATCGAGTAAAAGGACATCAGGCTGACCAAATAGTGCCTGTGCAAGTAAAACTTTGACTTTGTCAGAACCTTCAAGATCGCCCATTAGCATGTAATGAAGATCATCTGAGATACCTAAACCGTTTAATAATGTTGCAGCTTCTGATTCAGCTTCCCAACCGTTTAGCTCGGCAAATTCACCTTCTAGCTCAGCTGCACGCATGCCATCTTCATCTGAGAAGTCTTCCTTCGCATAGATAGCGTCTTTTTCTGTTTTTACGTCATAGAGGCGTTTATTCCCCATAATAACTGTGTCGAGCACTGTATGCTCATCGTATTCAAAGTGGTTTTGTTTTAGGACAGATAAACGTTCGTCCTTGCCCATGGATACGTTACCTTCTTGGGCTTCAATTTCACCAGAAAGGATTTTTAAAAATGTTGATTTACCAGCACCATTTGCCCCAATTAAACCGTAGCAATTTCCTGGTGTGAATTTTATATTTACGTCTTCAAATAGTTTACGATCGCCATAGCGAAGACCTACATTACTAACTTGAATCATGCAAGTTCCTCCTTTTTTCACAATGGCTCTAGTATAGCATGAAATATGTTCCATAGTCTATAAACATTATTAAATCAAGGTTTGGCGTTCTTTCAATAGTTTTTGTTAAACAAAAACTGAATAAAGATACATTTTTAAAATTTTTCTTGCTGTAACTTTCTTTTAGGATGAGACGTCTACATTGTAGTGTGATTAACTGTTTTTGCAAAAGAATAGAAAAATGACATCATTTACCACATGGATATTGTTTGCTTCTTCACAAAGCTATCAACTAAAATAATGCTGATTGTTTACATTCAAGGAAACAACGTCCTGATCATCACTGGTGTGTAGGCACGTCATCCCCGATTTGATTGCTAGCCGATCGTTCCTTTCAATCATCCTAGTTTTCGCAACTAGCATTGTCTAACAGATGGACAAAAAACATCCAATCCTCAAAAAATGATTACATTCATGAGTTTAGGTGAATCCTTTCAAACCAAAGAATTCCGTAGATGAGGCGTTTTAGTTAGCTTTACAGACATGCTTTCATATGGATGCACAGAAAATAGGACATTCAGCTCTTCCAAGAGGCGGAAATGATGATAAAATAAACATGTTTGTGGAAATATTAGTTATCGGAGGTACTTTATGGGTAAGGGCTTATTATGGACAGCCACTTGTGTAATAGTAGTTTTACTTGGGTTTGGAAGCTACTATTTTATAAAAGAAATGACGAACTCTATGGCATACAATAAATTAGTGGATGAGTATAAAAAGCCAGAGCCAATCAAAAATATAGAGACAGAGTATGATGTCATTGTCATTGGTGGTGAACCTGAGGGAGTAGCTGCGGCAGTGGCTGCGGCACGAAATGGTGCTAAAACTTTATTGGTAGAAAAACGACAAGAGTTAGGTGGATTATTTACATACGGTATGTTGAATTTCCTTGATATTCCGCGTGATGGTCGTAACAACTCAATTAGTGAAGGTATTTTTAAGGAATGGCATGAGCTGGTGACAGGGAAAGATGCGTTTGGCATTGTTGGTGCTAAGGCTGCCTTTAAAAAACTGATCGATGAAGAACCTAATTTAACCTTGTCGGTGCAAACCGAGGTCGTGAAAGCGAATGTTCATCAACAACAATTAACGTCAGTGGAATTAAAAAATGAGTACGGTACATATGTAGTGACAGGGAAATCATTTATAGATGCCACGCAGGATGCTGATTTTGCGGCCATGTCCAACGTTCCTTTCTTTGTGGGAGGAGAAGATATTGGCATAAAAGATAAACGCATGGCTGTGACATTAATGTTGCATTTGAAAAATGTCGATTGGGATGAAGTAAAAAAAGCGGCTAAATCCGATGTGTTTGGCGGTGCTAATTTGAATCATACCGTGATGTGGGGCTTTACAAAGCTCCATGATGAATACAAGCCTTTGCAAGAGGGTACACGATTAAGAGGGTTAAACTTAGCTCGTGTAGATGATGAATATTTTATTAATGCATTACAGATTTTTGGTATTGATGGCTTAAATGACAATTCGAAACAAGCTGCTATTGTCGCAGGAAAGAAAGAAACGTTACACATTCTAGAATATTTACAAGCGAATTTTCCAGGGTTTGAAAAGGCTGAAATTATTAGCTATCCAGAGGAACTTTATGTAAGAGAAACGAGACATATTTGGGCGGAATATCAATTAACGATGGCTGACCTGTGGAAAAATAGTGACCAATGGGATAGCATTGGGATTGCTTCTTATCCAGTCGATGTGCAAGCACAAACGCCGCATGATTATGGGTATGTCATTGCAGCGCCAAAGCAGTATGCTATTCCTTTCCGTTCATTAGTACCGAAGGACATTGATGGCTTATTGGTGGTTGGACGCTCTGCAGGGTATTCATCACTGGCGGCAGGTAGTGCGCGCATTGTTCCGACAGGGATGGTGACAGGTGAAGCGGCCGGGACTGCGGCTGCACTAGTCATGAAAGAGGATGTAACCTTTAGAGATATGAGCAAGGATAAACAGTTAATTGCTACGTTAAGAAAACAGCTCGACAAACAGGGAGCATATGTTGATTCATTTTCTATGGAGTACCCATATCAAGGGAAATGGTATGATGAAGCTATTCAAACACTCATTAACTATGGCCTAGTGGTGGGTGGTTATGATAATGATTTAAAAGTGGACAGCCAGGCGACAAAAATAAAGTTTGCTAAAATGTTAAAAGAGAGTATGCTACGAGCTGGTGGAGAAAGTGCAGCAGGTATGAGTGATCAGCTCGAAATTGTCATCAATAAAGTTTATAATAATGGCGAAGAAGCCATTGAACGTGATGAGATGGCTCAATATTTGGCTGACGTCCTCATTGGTGAATCCAATGCGACTAGCTGGGATACATTAAAGGAAAAAGGAATTGTCACTGAAAAAGTAGCAAAGAAAATTTCAGACAATAAGAAATTAAAATTAAAAGAGATGTACGCCATCATGGCTGATGTCATTCATTATGTAGAAAAGAAGCATTCCTCTTCTTGAGGAATGTTTCAGACTGTAGACAAGCTCGAAAAATTTGAGCGTTTGCCTACAGTTTTTTTATTTTACAATAATATAAAGCCGTTGATTTCCACTATGGGCAGCCTCACTCAGTCAGAGATCTCCTTTTGTTTCAAGCAACCTTTACATATAGTGTTAAACGGAAGTATTAAATTTGATCCTTTTGATTTAATCTATAGCTCATGAATGTTAACACTGAGGCTATGAGCGCTAAGATTCCACCAGCCCACGAAAGTTTGTCTAGACTGCCAGAAGCTACGACAAATCCTCCTATTGCAGAACCTAATGCAATCCCCACATTAACAGCAACAGGGGTTAATGAGGATGCAAAGTCTTTTGCAGAGGGAGAATATCTTTCAGCTAAATCCATGAAGTAGAGTTGGACAGTTGCATTAACAGTATATAGCATGACAGCCATTAACATAATAGTCAGTAGCCCTAACCACATAGAGGACATCGTAAAATACAGAGTAAATAAGATAATGGCCTGAATAATGAACGTATAGCGCAATCTACCTAAACCGTTATGCTGAGCAATCTTGCCAGCTAAAAGATTACTAAAGATTGAAAAGAAGCCATAGATTAAGAGAACAATACCTATGTATTTCGTTTCAATACCAAGTTTTTGTTGTAAAATGGGCGTAATAAAAGTATAGATTGTGTATGTTCCAGCAATCGTAAAAACAGGAATGAAGAATGCTAGAATGATTTTAGGTTGCTTAAATAAACTTAATTGCTCTGATAGTGAACTTTTTGTTGCTTTGATATTTCGAGGTAGCACAAACATGCTGATGATAAAGGCAATCCCGCCTAAAGCTGCCGTTAACCAAAATGTCATGTGCCAATTACTCCATTGTCCAACCATTGTTCCTAGAGGTACACCCATGACGTTGGCAATGGTAAAGCCCACAAATATGAAAGCAATGATAGAGGATCTTTTTTCTTTTGGCATACTATCATTCGCTATGGACATGGCTAATGCTGTAAGTACGCCGCTGACAACAGCCGTAACAACTCTGGAAGTTATTAAAATACCATAGGAACTAGAGAGGGCACTTACAATATTTCCAAGTATAAAGAGGGAAATCAATACTAACATGAGTGGATATTTTGCAAATCTACTAACAAAACCGGTTAAGATGGGTGTACCAATCGCATAGGCGATAGCAAATCCAGAAATCAAGGAACCAGCTGTGGCAATTGGTATACTTAAATCTGTAGAGACCTCCGTTAATAATCCTACAATAACAAATTCACTTGTTCCCATGACAAACGTTAATAAGGTTAATGTGAAGGCTAAAATTTTATGTTTATTGCTAAATGCATTTTCTTTATTCATAATCAAAAAACATCACTCCTTTATATCAATATATCGAGAAATTTCGATGTATTGTGCAAATGTATACGAAACCTAATAACTGTAACGTATCTATTTATCGTGAATAATCGATATGGCATTTTAAACAGAAACCCAATTTTAATCATTTTGGGTATCTGATACAAGAAACGAGGCAATTTGATGAATCGTTTCTTCTTTTAATTTATAATATGTCCATTGACCATGACGAAAAGATTCGAGAAGTCCAGCCTTTTGCATCATATTTAAGTAGTGAGAAACGGTTGATTGAGAAGTTTTAGCTTTCTCCTGAATATCACCAACACATACGCCTCCTTCGATACTCACTTTTGGGAAATGTTCCTCAGGTTCCTTCAGCCACTGTAAGATGTTTAGCCTAGTCTCGTTTGATAACGCTTTGAAAATTTCAATTGGTTCCATATCGCAATAATATATCGAATTATCTCGATATGTCAATTGCTAAGTACCAACATTATATTTAAAAAATGGTTGACGCCAATAAGGAAGTCCTGTAATATATGTCAAAATCATAGAAAAATTCGATGAAGAAGAGAGTAATTGATGGACAACTGGCAAGCGAGTTAGGGTTGGTGTGAGCCTAATGCAGAACCCATGAATGAAGCGCACTTTGGAGAAGATTCTCGAACAAGTAGTAGAGAATAGCGGGGCGTCACCTCGTTAACAATGGAAAGTGGTCATATTAAATGGCAACTAGAGTGGTACCACGGGATTATGATGCTCTCGTCTCTAATTTTAGAGACGGGGGCTTTTTTATTTGGACAGGAGGAGGATCAAGATGAATAAAAAAATCGCTGAAAGTATGGCAGAAGTAGTAAATCATCAATTAACAGCAGATGATATTGCGTCATTATTAGAAAAACCAAAAAGCTCGGAGCTAGGGGACGTGGCATTTCCTTGTTTTACCTTAGCAAAAAGATGGAAAAAGTCACCACAAACTATTGCAGCGGATATAGCAAGTCAATTAAACAATGACAATATCCAGCGTGTGCAAGCTGTTGGAGGCTATGTCAATATTTTTCTAGATCAACAAAAAGTGACGCAACAAGTGCTAAGCAACATCATGCAAGCAAAACAATCATATGGAACTAATCAAACGGGGATGGGAGCTGTCGTCCTAGATTTTTCATCTCCTAATATTGCGAAGCCATTCTCGATGGGGCATTTACGTTCAACAGTCATTGGGAATGCTTTAGCCAATATGGCAGAAAAAAATGGTTATCAAGCGATTCGCATCAATCATTTAGGGGACTGGGGTACACAGTTCGGTAAGCTTATTGTGGCTTATCAATATTGGGGTGATAAGCAAGCCATTACAGCGTCACCAATTGAGGAGCTATTAAAGATTTATGTGCAGTTTCATGAAGAGGCAGAGCAAGACCCAGCACTGATTGAACAGGCACGTGCCGCCTTTAAAGCGTTGGAGGATGGCGATGCAGAGGCACTGGCATTATGGCAATGGTTCCGAGATGTATCATTAGTAGAATTTCAATCAATATACGAGTTGCTAGGAATTCACTTTGATGCTTTTACAGGAGAAGCCTTTTACAATGACAAAATGATGCCTGTTGTGACAGAACTACAAGAAAAAGGGCTCCTAGTGGAATCAGATGGGGCGTATGTTGTGGAGATGGAGGAAATGCCCCCATGCTTAATGACGAAAACAGATGGAGCCACGCTTTATGCGACACGCGATTTAGCTGCTGCCCTGTATCGCCAACAGCATTACCAGCCAGAAAAGATTTTCTACGTTGTTGGCAATGAGCAATCCCTCCATTTTAAACAACTTTTTCAAGTCATCGAAAAAATGGGCTATGCTTGGGCCAAAAATCTACAGCACGTCCCATTTGGGATGATGCTCAAGGATGGCAAAAAAATGTCGACCCGTAAAGGCAAAGTGGTGTTATTAGCAGATGTGCTAGCAGAGGCCATTGCGACGGCGAAGCGTAATATCGAAGAGAAAAATCCCCATCTTCCTAACAAGGAGCGAGTAGCCCAGCAAGTTGGGGTTGGCGCAGTTATATTTAATGATTTGAAATACCATCGCCTCAATGATATTGAATTTTCGATCGAGCAAATGATGAATTTTGAAGGTGAAACAGGTCCTTATGTACAGTATACGTATGCCCGTCTTTGCTCCATTTTAGAAAAAGCAAACGCCCCAGCTGAAGTGATGACCTTCCAGCCATTAGGAGAGCAGGCTTGGCCAATTGTTTTATTACTGGAGCAGTTTCCGAAAGTGGTAGCTACGTCTTTTGATCAGGCTGACCCGTCCCAAATAGCGAAATATGCCTTACAATTGGCCCGTTTATTGAATAAATATTATGCCCAACAGAAAATATTAGCGGATGATGAATATCAAGCGTCACGTCTAGCACTTTGTTCATGTGTTGCGATTGTCTTAAAAGAATCATTCGCCTTATTGGGCATTGAATTACCTGAAAATATGTGACATCTACTGAATCAAGATAAAAAATAGCCATTTTCAAGAAACTGTCCCAAGATTGACCGTCTATCGAAAACATGGTAAAAGGAGAGAGGAATAAATAAACAAACTCTTTCAGCAATGAATGTTGAGTGGCAGTAGAGAGGATATTGAACAAATGGCAAAAAAACAATGGACCCTTTCACTTATACTAGTGGTCATCAGTATATTTTTTGTTGCACTCAATATGAGACCTGCAGTAACAGGGATTGGCCCACTTTATAATGTACTGATGACATCCTTACATGTCTCCAATACAAGTATGAGTTTTCTGACATCCATCCCCGTTTTTTGTATGGGTTTATTTGCACCTTTGGCTGTACCGCTTCAGCGAAAGGTTGGCACGAAATCCGCCATAACATTTTTAGTGGCTATTCTCGTCCTTGCCAATGGACTACGCCTTTTACAAGAAAGCTACGCTTTGCTCATTGTGACAAGCTTTGCAGCAGGCTTAGCTATTGCGATGATTGGTCCTATTTTAAATGCCTTTATTAAGAAAAAGTTTCCACAGCGTTTTACGACCGTGATTGGCATTTATTCCTTCGGCATTGGCGTAGGTGCTACATTAAGTGCGGCCTTAACGGTGACATTTTATCAAATTTTCGGCAATAGCTGGACCGTCGCTCTGGGGATATGGGCTCTACTTGCATTAGGGGCGCTAGTTATTTGGTTATGGGCCATACCATCACAGCAAAATGAACAAGTTCTAAAGATAACGACGACTGAATATGCTCGTAATCCTTGGACATCTGGACGTGCTTGGGCGATCTTACTATACTTTGGCTTACAAACCTCGCTGTTTTTTTCGATGATGGCGTGGCTTACACCGCTGTTGCAGGATAAAGGCTTATCACTAGAAACAGCAAGTGCTATGCTGACGTTTATGTCTATTGTGCAAATGATCGGCAATATTGCAGTGCCGATGCTCATGGAAAAATGGTCAAGTCGAATGGTATGGATACTGGCACTAGGCTTTGTAGGATTAATTGGTTTCACGCTATTATGGCTTACGTCAGGCGTCTATTTATGGCTTGCTGTTTTATTAATCGGCATTGTTCTAAGTGGTCTATTTCCGATTGGCTTATTGTTACCGCTGGATGAAGCCAAAAATGATCTGGAGGCTAATAGCTGGTCATCCATGGTGCTATCAGGTGGCTTTATGCTGAGTGCAATTATTCCCATTATGATCGGGGTTTGCTATGATATCACAGGCAATCATACATGGACTTATATCATCTTTTTACTGTTGATGGTGGGCATTATCGTATCGACAAGACTGTTAAGAAAAAAATAATCGAAGAAGACATGTGAAGCAATGCGCATGTCTTTTTTAATGAAAATTATTTTTAGGTCCAGTTAACCTCCAATCCTCATAGCAAATTTCGTATTTCATAAATAATAATAGGTAGAATGAAATATATTTAGCGGTGTTGTCGCATTTCCCTAACATTATTATAGAAATAATAATATTATGTAAACTTGAAACATCACAAATCCTTGATTATGATAGATAATAGAGAATGATGAATAGAAAGTTTTGGTGAAGGTATGTATAAAAAAATGCTCGTGTTAGGAGCGACGGCTTTCCTCGTTACAGGCTGTGACAGTCAAATAGGCACAGGCTGGTTTCAAAGTAAAAATGCGGAGGTTCAAACAGAGGGGGCAGTGACCAAGCAAGAGGAAAAAATTGTCCCAGAGGTCAAAGTCATCGGAGAGTATGGTGTTGGGGCAGGCATTATTATAAAGCAACAGGATAATCAGCTGTATATTTTAACAAATGGTGCATTAGTTGCTTCCAAACCGACGGCCCTTGTTCAATTTGGTCAAGACAAGCTAATGGCAGCAAATGTACATGTCATGTCAACAGCTCATAATCTAGCACTTCTACAAGTAACGTATAAAGCGAATGTGCATGTGCCAAAAACGTATGAAGGTGAGCTGAATCAGCTAGCCGTTTATGTGAATGGCTTGCCCTACACGATTCAGAAATATCAAGATAAGGTAGCGGCCTATTATATAGATGTGAAACAAGCTATGCCTTTAGGAAGTCCTGTGATGGAGGCTGAAAATGGAGCCATTGTTGGACTATATTTTAATCGTCAACAGCAAGGAGAGTCCCAGCCATACATATTGCCGATGAAGGAAATCCAATCATTCGTGGATAAATGGATTGAGGATGGCATGAAAGCCAGTGTACGATTGTCCCAATCCAAAAATTTATATCCCTATATAGAACAAGGTGACAAAGAAGCTGTACAGCAAGCAATTGAGCAATATGGTGAGAATGTGTTTGCGTATAATACAGATGAAATCAAGCTGTTTTTAGATACGTTCCATAAGCATTTAAAGGCGGCTGTGGCCATTCAGGATGCGAGTGTCATGAAACCAATTGTCGGAACAGAGGATTTACAAGAGACCTTGAATAGCATGGTTGCTTATTATGCTTCCAAACAAGCTAAGATCCATTTCTCTAATACCGATATTCAAGCTATTCGTATAGAAGGCCAGCATCTTATTCTACGTGCTAAAACGGAATATGTTTTGACGAATGCTGCAGGGCAGGAGGCACTTGCCCATTCCATCATACTGTATGAAATCGAAAAAAATGAACAGGGCGAGTACATGCTACTTCGTCTAACAAACGAGGAGTGAACTTTGCATGGAGCAAGCAAGACAAATGCTACAGCATCATTTTGGCTATGAAGCCTTTCGCCAAGGACAAGCCCAAATTATAGAACAAACATTACGAGGGCAGTCGAGCCTGTGTGTCATGCCAACTGGTGGAGGGAAATCCATTTGCTATCAAATTCCTGCATTAATGCTAGATGGGTTAACTATTGTCATTTCCCCCCTTATATCTCTGATGCAAGATCAGGTGGAGGCTTTACGTGCGGCGAACATTCCTGCCGCCTATATTAACAGTACGTTGTCGGCACAGGAAGTAGATGAAACGATGCAACTAGCGAGCGCAGGTTATTTAAAACTTCTCTATATTGCGCCTGAGCGATTGGAAAGTGTATCCTTTCTGCAAGCACTATCCTATTTACCTGTGCCGTTAATAGCGGTAGATGAGGCACACTGTATCTCGCAATGGGGGCATGACTTTAGACCAAGCTATCGCTCCATTCAAAAGCTGTTTACACTATGGTCACAAAAGCCCACGGTTTTAGCGCTGACAGCCACTGCGACACCAGCTGTCTGTGATGATATCCGCCAATTACTAACAATTGATGAGCAAGCGACAGTCATGACAGGCTTTTCACGTGAAAATTTGGCGCTGTCCGTACTAATTGGTGAAAATAAAGAACGTTATGTAAAAAATTATGTACAACAAAATAAACAGGAAGTCGGCATTATTTACGCAGCCACTCGAAAAGCAGTAGACGCGATTTATGACATGCTGAGTCGCTCTGGTGAAGCGGTTGCGAAATATCATGCGGGTCTGTCAGAGGACTTGCGAATAGCTGAGCAGGAGCGGTTTTTAAAAGATGAAGCACGTATTATGGTAGCAACGAATGCTTTTGGTATGGGGATTGATAAAAGTAATGTGCGCTTTGTGTTGCATTATCAAATGCCTCGTAATATGGAGAGTTATTACCAAGAAGCGGGTCGTGCAGGACGTGATGGTCTGCCGAGTGCCTGTATTTTATTATATGCTTCTGGGGACGTCCAAACACAGCGTTTTCTAATTGAACAAACACAGGATGAAGCACGTATAGCCCAAGAATTAGCCAAGCTCCAAACAATGGTCGATTATTGCCATACAGAGGGCTGTTTACAAAATGCGATTTTATCCTATTTTGCTGAAGAGCCAGAGGAGCCTTGTGGGCGTTGTAGTAATTGCAATGATGGGCGAGCAGTGACAGACGTGACTGAGGATGCACAAAAGGTGTTAGCCTGTGTGGTACGCATGGGACAAAAATTCGGCAAGACCATGGTGGCTCAGGTGTTGATTGGCTCCAAAAATCAAAAAATAACGGAATTTGGCTTTGCACGTTTATCGACCTATGGCATCTTAAAAGGAAAATATGCCTCAAAGGATGTTTCGAACTTTATTGAATTTTTAATTGCGGAAGGTTTACTTGCTGTGAAGCATGGGACATTCCCAACCATATATGTATCAGCGAATGGCAAGGAAGTACTGCTTGGCAATCGACAGGTTATGCGCAAGGAAGCTGTAGCAGTGAAGAAGCTGGTGGACAATGATCCTTTATTCGAACATTTACGCGTATTGCGCAAAGAGATTGCAGATGAAGAAAAGGTGCCACCATTTGTAGTGTTCTCTGACAAAACATTGCGTGATTTATGTGATAAGAAGCCAGCCGTACTGGAGGATTTACGACAGGTGAGCGGTATTGGTGAGGTGAAATTTGACAAGTACGGTAAGCGATTCTTTGACGCATTACAATCGTTTTTAGAAGCTTCCGTGTAATAGTGCTTATTACGTAGAAAGAGGTGTCTCTCCATTGTGAGACACCTCTTTTCATTATTGTTCCCAGTGCTTTGTTATGAATGTATCACGGCCAGAAATGGCACGATCTTGCTGATAGTGTTCCGTCTCTTTTTTATAATAATCTTGGTGATAGTCTTCTGCTGGATAGAAGCGTTCAGCATCGCGAATTTTGGTTACAATAGGTTTATCAAAGCGTCCACTATTGGCAAGCTTTTCTTTTGAGGCCTCTGCGATTTGCTTTTGCTCATCTGTGTAGGTAAAAATAGCTGTTGTATAGGATTCTCCACGATCATGGAACTGTCCATAAGCATCCGTTGGGTCAATTTGCATCCAGTAAATATCCAGGAGCTGCTCATAACTAAAAATAGCAGGATCGAATTCAATTTCGACCACTTCTAAATGGCCCGAAGACCCTTCCTTAACATCTTCATAGGTTGGGTTTTCTAAATGGCCGCCCATATAGCCAGAAGTCACTTTATGTATACCGTCCCACTCGACGAATGGCTTCACCATGCACCAAAAACATCCGCCAGCAAATGTAGCTTTTTCGATCATTTACATCATCCTTTCTTTTGTGAAAATATTATAGCATTGTTTTGCTCGAAACTGAGTAATTAGGTGTAAAATAATGATGAGATAGAAAAACATGGAATAGCTGATTGCCAAAATGAAACTTTCTAGCTAATCAATCGTTACATTAACTATATCAAAATAGAGGAGTTAGTTGTTATGGAAGAGCAAGATTATACGAGACGCTCCCAACGTCCTAAAAAACGTAAATTACGTAAAGGGAGAGCAATTTTTACACTATTATTACTGTGTATCATTGTCATCGTCGGATATGCTGTCATGCAATATCGCAGCGGGCTTGAGCTGGCGAATGATACGAAAGTAGCGCAGGAGGATTTTTCTGGAGATACAATCAAAGGGGATATTGAGAACTATTTAATTTTAGGAGTCGATACACGTGGCGAGGAAAAATCTCGTACAGATACGATGATGGTATTATCCTGGAATAAAGCAAACAATGATATTAAGCTTGTGTCCTTTATGCGTGATATTTACGCAGATATCCCAGGCTATCAATCCTATAAACTTAATACAGCTTACTACCTAGACGGTGTACAGCTATTAAAGGATACATTGACAAATATGTTTGGCTTACCGATTCATCATTATGCCCTAATTGATTTTAAAAACTTTGAATCATTAGTGGACATTTTAGCGCCAAATGGTGTGGAAATGGATGTAGAAAAGGATATGTCTGAAAATATTGGGGTAGAGTTAAAGCAAGGTGTTCATCATTTAAATGGACAGGAGCTATTAGGCTATGCACGTTTCCGTCACGATGCTGAAGGAGATTTCGGTCGTGTTGCCCGTCAGCAAAAAGTCATTGAGGCTTTAAAAACAGAGCTATTAACGCCTACGAACATGTTAAATTTACCAAAATTTGTTGGAGCTGCACAGGGCTATATAACAACCGATTATTCATCTGCTGAGGAAATGCAGCAAGTGCTTAAATTGCTATCTAAAGGTAAGGTCAACATTGAAAAAGCAACGATTCCCATCGAAGGTAGCTATCAATTCCAAAACTTTAGTCATGCAGGCGATTCCATCGTCATTGATGTGGAGCAAAACAAAGCCTTTTTAAGTGAATTTTTAGGTATTTCACTGGAGTGATGTTTCGCAAAAACCAACATTATCCTGTAATATAAAGGTAGAGCATTTGGATTGGGGTGGATATATGGAAAAAGAAAGACCAAAAGAGCGTTCAAGCCTATTAGCAACCAAGTTTATTCGTTTTTTAGGTGGTAGAAACCTATTATTTATGCTGGTGATTTTATTACTAGTTGCATGTGTTATTTTTATGTTTAATCAGGTTTCCTTTATCTTTACCCCGTTACAAGTATTATTTGAAGTAGTGATTTTACCAGGGGTACTAGCCGTCATAGGCTACTATTTATTGCGTCCATTGTTGGCGATCTTGGTCAGATGGCGAATCCCAAGAATTTGGGGGATTTTAATACTATACATTGCGGTTATTGGTGTCATTACACTACTCGTTGTGTTGGTTTATCCATTTTTACGCGAACAGTTCACGAACTTAGCACAGGAATTCCCAGAGTATTTCATGAAGTTTACACAAAATATCGTTGCATTCTTGAACAATTCACGTTTTAACGATTATTTAGATAAAATTAATTTTGATTACAATGAAGTGGTTAAAAACTTCACTACAGATATGGTGAAAACTGTAAGGGAAACAGCTGCAAATGTAGCGCAAGGTGTGGCCACAGGTATTACGGGCTTCCTTTCAACCTTAACAGGTATTGTGCTATCACTTGTAACGGTGCCATTCATTTTATTTTACTTATTAAAAGAGGGCGAAAAATTACCGAAATTTATGCTGAAAGTGTGCCCACCACGTATGCGTAAAGAAGTCACTGAAATTTTCCATGACATGGACAAGCAAATTAGTTCATACATACAGGGGCAAATTTTAGTATCTATGTGTATTGGAGCAATGGTGACCATTGGCTTTTTAATCATTGGCATGAAATATGCTTTATTGCTTGGATTCCTAGCGATGATTACAAGTGTAGTTCCTTATTTGGGGCCAGTCATTGCCATTACACCAGCCGTTATTATTGCCCTTGTCACATCTCCATTGATGTTGATTAAGCTGGCGATTGTATGGACGATTGTTCAATTAATCGAAGGAAAATTCATTTCTCCTCAAATCATGGGGAAATCACTCAGTATTCACCCAATTACGATCATTTTCGTCTTATTAACGGCAGGCTCATTATTCGGTGTTCCTGGTGTTATTTTAGGGATTCCAGGCTATGCGATCTTTAAGGTGCTGGTGACCCATTTATTCAAGCTCTTTAAACAGCGTTACAACCGTTACGAAGATGATGTTCATCAAAAATATGATGTGTGATAAAAACAGCTACTGCCGTTTGACAGTAGCTGTTTTTTTAATGTGTGTTATCCTTATTAGTAGATTCATCAAAAGGATGGGGGAAAAGGGCATGACATACATACCGATTAATTTTCAAGAAAAATTAACTAAGTTTCAAGAGCATTGGTCTCCGAAAGTGATTGCTGAAATGAATGATTATCAATTTAAATTAGTTAAAGTACAAGGGGATTTTGTTTGGCATAAACATGATGATACGGATGAAGTGTTTATCGTCATTGAAGGGCAGCTAATCATCGAATTCAGAGATGGAGAAGTGCGTTTAAATGAAGGAGAGATGTTTGTCGTACCACGCCATGTTGAACATAAACCTTATGCGGCTTCTGAGTGTAAAATTCTACTTGTAGAGCCGATGGGGGTTGTCAATACAGGCGAAGCACCATCAGAGCTAACTGCTGAAAATGATGTGTGGATTTAACATTCCTGAATAGTCATAGTAAAACCCTTCTAACAGACAAGGTTAGAAGGGTTTATTATTTTTCAAAAGCACTAGCTTTGTGCCAGTAATTGCACTTGTGCTAAGCGATCAACAGCTTCTTGAAGAAGTTCCTTTGGTTGCACCAATGCTAAACGTAAATAGCCTTGTCCAGCCGTACCAAATACGGTGCCAGGAACGGTTACAACGCCAACTTGTTCAATTAATTGAAAGGCTAGTTCTGTACAGTCCATATCGAACGGATATTTTGCCCATACGAACATTCCACCATCAGATGGTGCGGCTTCCCAGCCTAATGCTTGTAAGCCGTTCATCAGGGTTTTATGACGTTCTGAGAATGTGGCACGTAAGCTTTCCGTAATTTCTTCTGCGTTATCAAGTGCGACGACAGCTGCATCTTGAATAGGCTCAAAAATACCGAAGTCTAAATTTGATTTTAATTGCTTAATAACGGCGATCATTTCAGCATTTCCTGCGATATAGGCAATACGCGTTCCTGCAAGACTAAAGCTTTTGGAGAGGGAGTTAATCTCCATGCCGACTTCTTTTGCACCTGGTGCTGCAAGGAAACTAATCGGACCGTCACCTGTAAAATAAAACTCGGAGTATGCCGCATCATGAAGGACGATAATATTATATTTTTTGGCAAAGGCAATGACTTTTTCAAAATACGCTAAGGACGGCATCGCTGGTACAGGATTCCCTGGTAAGTTTAAAATCAATAGCTTTGCTCTCTCAGCAATTTCTTCTGGGACAGCGTCTAAGTCAGGTAAATAACCATTATCGGCCGTTTGAGGCATGTAATAAGGTGTTGCCCCTGCTAAGTGAATTCCTGCATCATAGGCAACATAGGCTGGGTTTGTGGATAACACGATGTCTCCTGGGTCACAAAAGGCTATCGGTAAATGGACAAGGCCTTCTTGAGAGCCAATAGTTTGAATAATTTCCGTAGCGGGATCTAAATCGACATGGCTACGACGCTTATAGTAGCGACTAACGGCTTCATAAAAACGCTGTGTGCCTGTCAGTGTGTAGCCGTAAGATTCAGCTAACCCTGCGCGATAAGAAAGATGCTCACGTATTTTGGCATGTGGAGGAAGATCAGGGCTTCCTAAGCTTAAGTCAATCAAGGTCATGCCCTTTGCTTGCTGCTCACGGGCAAAATTTTTCAAATCTCCGAAAATTGCTGGTGTAAATAATGACATTTTTTTAGATGGTACGATTTTCAAAACTAGTACACTCCTTATCGTTGTATAAAGTGCAACGTCAATCCGTAGATGATTCTCTTGTCTACGCTAATTGTTTGTTTGCACAAATCGGGCTTTAACAGACCATTGTTTGCTTACGGGCCTGTTTATGCGAGATAACAGAATAGTAGTACACATTTTATCATACTAAAGCACAGAAATGGGCAGATATTCTGAAAAAAGAAAATATTTATATAATGTAGAGGATGTGTGCATAGGCTAGCGAAAATAGATTGTCTGATGTTGGGATAAGCGACTATAAATACCTTCAAAGAGAAAATTGTATTATACTGAGTATAAAGTTTTTCAGGTGGGGAGAGCATGCATCTTAACGATTGAATAGCTGACTCAGTAGTGAACGATATGTTGCAAGATTTCACTATTGTCTGCGCCGTAACAGAAACAACCTCCTTTTACAAGATTGGACATAGACTTTGCTTACAGCTATACATACTGAATAGTATTAAAGGATAGCCATCGTATTGATGTTCCCCTATTATTGACAGTGGCAATGCTGGATGAGTATGGGCAAAACAAGCTGCCTATGCAAGTGTACGACGAGGCAGTCTTTACAAAACATGCTGAATCGTTCAGCATTACGATTTTCAATTGTCTACAGCCAAGATAGGGAGGTATTAAAAAAGCTATATGCCAGCGGACTAGCGGGCATTGTATGTAAAAACCTACGCAGCTGCTGACTATGATACTATGCGGAATACCATAGTTGCGGCATGCACACTATTTCGAAGCATGTATGAATGATACTACCTGATACGCAAACCATTTAGTAAGGGAGGGAGAGGGCAGTGAAGGTATATTCGTTAAGTGGACCAAGCGGCACAGGCAAAAGTACGAGTGCCCTTGCCTTTGCTCATAAATTAGGAGTGGAGGCTATCATTGATGATGGTCTTCTCATTGTCAATGGAATAAGAGTTGCTGGCATTTCTGCCAAATTCGAAAAAAATACAATTACCGCTGTACGACGTGCCATTTTTACGGAACAGGAACATCGTGAGGCTGTCAAAAAAGCGTTAGCAAGTCATAAGGTGCAGTCCATTTTACTGATTGGGACATCCACTAAAATGACGAATAGTATTGCTAAGCAGCTAGATCTTGGACCCATTGAACATTATTACGATGTGGAGGATGTTCGTTCCTTTAAGGAAATTCAAAAAGCTCGTTTTATTCGTCAAACGCAGGGCAAGCATGTGATGCCAATTCCTTATCGACAAGTGGAGCAAAACTTTTTTAAACGATTGGTACAAAAGGGCATGGAGATTTTTTCATCAAAGCGCGAAAAAATCGGGGAAACAACGATAGTGCGACCTGATTTTCAACGGGAGTACATTGAAATTAGCAAGCATGTTTATGTTCAGCTACTGACGTATTGCTGTAGTCAACAAGCAATTGTACAAAAGGTGGAACAGGCCCAATTTTTGTTAGGAGATCAGGCTCAAGCTATTCTGACCATACAAGTAAAGCTACCGATAGATTATCCATTAGCAGCGCGTTTACTAGAGCTACAGCAGGCGGTGCAGAAGGCGTTTTATTTACAATTTGGCTATGAATTAGATGCGATTCATGTTCATGTCAAGACGGCTATACAAAAGAAAAAGTCGTGAAAAACAGGTACTCCCAACGCACTTTGCGACGAGAGTACCTGTTTTTATTTTGGTTGACGGCTGAACTGTGGCTGACGTTTTTCCACAAAGGCACGACAGCCTTCGGCGAAATCGCTGCCTACAAACGGTGAAGAGCCTTGCCATAAGGTCGGCACACTATCGAGACATTCTTGAACGGATTGCTTCACAGCAAGCAAGGACTCTGGTGACATGCCTGCCACAAGCTTGCCCATGCGAATCATATATTTATTTAAATCCTTTTCGGCTACTAAGTAGTTAAGCATCCCAAGCTTGAAGGCTTCCTCCGCTTTAAACATGCGTCCTGTAAAGACTAAGTCCTTTGTGGTCGCAGGGCCAACGAGCTGTACTAAACGTTGCGCAAATTTATTGTTTATGGTGATGCCTAATTTTCCGACAGGAATGCCGAGCTTGGCTTTGTCTGAGCCAATGCGGATATCACAAGCTAATGCCAATTCTAAACCAGCGCCCATCGCAGGCCCGTTGATGACGCCGATTGTTGGAATCGGAAGGCGCTCAATTGTGGAAATGGTTTTTTCCATATGTACAAACGCCTCCTCGGCTTGTTCAAGTGAGATGGCATTGAATTCTTTAATATCAGAGCCTGCGGTAAAGCTTTGACCAGAGCCTCGTAAAATGAGTACTTTATTTTTCGGATTGTCTAATACTTGTAGGGCAATCTTTGCTAATTGATCCCACATGTTTGCGGTTAACGCATTTTTTGCCTGTGGTCGGTGAATCGTAATTATCGCTAGTCCAGCTGTTTCTTGATAAATGATTTTTGCATCTTCTGCTTCCAATCGTGTCGTCTTTACTTGCATAGTGGAAAGCCTCCTACGTATTAATGTCTATCTTTATTATATAACACAATCAACTATAAACACGAAATGATATGAATTTTCACATAAAATTGCGTTGTTATACAAGAATGTAGGGAATAGTCAGCATTTATTGTTCTATAACAGGGGAGCGGAATTTACTATTGTAAGAAAGCAAAAGATATGAGAAACTACTGTAGGAACATACGTTTCTTATGCACGTAAGGGGCATTTGAAGACTGGAAGCGGCTTGTGTATCGATATTACAGATTATCCGACACTAAACTATTATAAAATGAATTGAAACACACGCACCCAAAATATAGTAAAATAAAATGACATGACGCACAGCAAACAAGGAGGGGCAATATGGTCACACTCAAGGAAGCATGGAATAGTTACATCTTACTGCTGCAATCATTGAAAAAAAGTGCTGCCACAAAAAAGCAGTACAACATAGATGGACAGCAATTTTTAACGTTCGCCCATGAACACCAATACTTGTATGTGGATCATCAATTAAAAAATCTATTACAGCTTTATTGTGACTATCTCAAGGAAACCTACTGCAATATCAATACATTTAACCATAAAATAGCGACATTGAGAGGCTTTGTAGACTTTATTTTTTTACGAGAATGGGTGACACCTTTTGATTATCAGCCCATTTTACAGCCGAAAAAAAGGCAAAAAGAGGTGCTGCAAGTACTGACCAATACGCAGATTATGCAAATTGCCAACGTCTGGCCAACCTATTTTCAATATGCAAAAACAGAGGAGCATGCTTGGCTGGCTAGACGCAATGGCTGTATAGTCCAAATGTTGATGGAAACAGGTTGTAAGCCTGCAGAGCTTGTGCGAATGAAATGGACTCATTTTAACGAAGAAAAGGCAACCCTTTTTATTGCGAATCGAAATGGCCGTCGAGAAATAAAATGTTCTCCTGTACTAATGGACATGCTAGCTCAGTATAAACTAGCGACAACAGTTTTACATGGGCAAGAGGTAGGGGAATGGGTTTGGGTAAGTGAGGCAAGTATTGTGAAGCCAATTTCAACGAAGACGGTGGAGCGTATTTTTCAAACGATGTCACAAGATATAGGAAAAAACATAAGAGCAACTGATTTGCGATATACCGTTATGCAACGGGCTTTTCAGCAGGAAAAAACGCTGGAGCATATCCAACAAGAAATGGGCTATGTGAGGAAATGGGTGCTGACAGAAAGACAGCAACGCTTCGAATAAAAGAGTGCAGTAATCGCGATTTATCACCATTACTGCACGCCTATTATAAATGATTCAATGCTTTGACACTCACTTTGACCGTTAAATCATGCTTGCCTCCACTATAAACACCTTCAACAGGGCTAATATCACTATAATCGCGACCTATACATAAAATAATATGATTTTCTAAAACTTCTACATTATTTGTTGGATCAAGACCAATCCAGCCAATACCTGGTATCATGACTTCCACCCAGGCGTGTGTAGCACTATCACCAATGAGGGCTGAATTTTCATCCACATATAAGTAACCACTGACATACCGAGCGGGAATGCCTTTAGCTCGCAAAACAGCTAGCATGACATGGGTGAAATCCTGACAAACACCCCGTTTTAATGCAAATGCCTCACTTGCTGTTGTCGTTACAACTGTCGCTGTAGGATCATACTCAAAGCTAGCATATAAATATTGCATTAAATTAAGTGAAAAGAGCACTGGGTTTTCAGCATGACCAATCGCATGATAAACTTCCTCTAATTGCTGATCGGTCATAAAAGTAAAATGAGTTGCTTTTAAATACGGTAAATAATGCTCATAAAATAGCTGTGAATGGAAAATGGTCTGCATTTCGGGCGAATATTGAATACGATGAATAAATGGTGCACGCTGAATACTAACAATCGAAGATGTATGAATTTCGAGTATTTGATGCTGCTCCGGTATATAAAAAGAACCAACTGTATTACCCCAAATATCCGTATGCTCACGGGTCAATGAGGAGGGCGTAATGGCAATTCGATACGATAATAATCGCTGCCGCTCATCACTGCGAGGCTTTAAACGAATCGTATTCAAGCTTTGATCGACTTCAGACTCATATTGAAAAATATTGGTATGCTGAATTTCAAATTTCATCGTGTCCGCTTCCTTCTGCTTACTGACTTGCCTGTTGAAAGGGAGCTGTGGTGGGTTCCTTTCAAGGTTGTATGCTGGGTTCATATAAATGATAAACTGTCGAAAAGGTATCACTAAAAGCTATACATTGCGACAGTCTTTCCTCCATTATAGTCATCGTTTCTTCAAGAGTCATTTGCCAAAAATCAAGATGATTGATTGCTAGGATGAGGCTACGAATGCTTGTATGCAGTGTTAAAAATCTTGAGGATAAAGAATCATGTTCAATCGCCGTAATAGCTTCCTCTATTTTCTTTAGACAAAACATCACAGAACATGGGAAATGCTCATCCTGTACTAAATAGCGAATAACCGCAAGTAAATTCGTCTGGCAATGTTTCCGCATATAAGACTCTCTTGCTGCTGTAAGCGCCAATAAAAAGCTACCATCATCCTCTAACAGGGATAGGCCCGACAGCTTCTGTTGTTCCACTATACTTAACGTCATCCGCAACGTTTTTTCTGCTCGTTCAAGCCATTTGCCAACCTGCATGAAATAAAAGGGAAGATCACGATCCATCGTGCTCTCGATTAACCCGTTCTCCATCCATAGAGTTTTTCTTACTTCCTGTAAAAATGCTTGAAGTTCAATAAGTGGGATTGGGCGTTCTCTTGTCAGTATGGCCTGTTGCTTCGTTAAATAAAAGGTATTTTGTATTTCCCATAGCTCAGTTGGTATACTATCACGCGTAACCCGTGCATTTTCTCGTATGGCACGTAATGTAACGTGGAGGGCATTGCCGTTTTTCTCGGAAAAAAGTAGATAGTCAATCAATGGGTTGACACGTATGGCTGAGTAATTCGCTAAATATTCCTCCTTAGAGGCACAAATAGCTAAGACAGCCTCCCAATGATCAAGATAAGCATGTTCTTGCCCCGATTGCTCCAACATATTCAACAGCTGTACCTGTAATATATGTGCATTTGATTGTGTGCGTTCACTATACCGTGCCATCCAGTACAGCGCGTCGGCTACTCGACTTAGCATGCTGCAACTCCTCCTTTAGTATCCACGTATCCTTAGCACCACCGCCTTGTGAGGAATTTACGACAAGTGATCCTTCTTGTAGTGCCACTCGAGATAAACCGCCAGGCAACACATAACAATCCTCACCCTTCGTGACATAAACTCGTAAATCGACATGACAAGGATAAAATCGTCCATTTTGAAAGGCAGGGGCTCTAGACAATTTAATCGTTGGTTGTGCAATATATTGAAATGGCTGCTTGCTAATTTTTTGCTTAAACAAAGCAATTTCTTCCTCACTTGCATGCGGGCCAATCAACATATCATAGCCGCCAGAGGCACTCACATTCTTAATGACTAGCTCTTGAATATGTTCTAGCACCCATGCTCGTTGCTTATCATCTCCTAAATGATAGGTTTTCACATTCGGTAAAATAGGCTCCTCCTGCAAGTAATACCGAATCATCTCTGGTACATAGGCATACATTGCTTTATCATCAGCAACCCCGTTGCCAACAGCATTTAAGATGGCGACATACCCCGCTTGATAGGCAGCCATTAAATGAGGAACACCCAATAAAGAATCCTCACGAAAGACAACAGGATCTAAAAAATCATCATCAATACGACGATAAATAATATCTATTTGCTGTAGACCATAAATAGTTTTCATATATACTTTCAAATCCTGTACCACTAAATCACGACCCTCTACGAGCTGTATATTTAAATGCTGGGCTAAAAAGACATGATCGTAATAAGCTGAATTGTACATGCCAGCTGTTAGTAGCACGGCTTTAGGCTCTCTCTCTGCTTGCATGGAAGGTGGGCGGTGCACAAGAAGTGCTTTTTTCATATAAGCGATGTGTTTATCAAGTGGTTGGATGGTATGCTTAGAGAAAAATTCAGGATACACTTCCTTCATGACATCACGATTTTCAAAGACATAGGAAATGCCAGAAGGGTTGCGTAAATTATCTTCCAATACATGATAATCACCCTTTTCATCCCGTATTAAATCAATGCCTGCTAAAAATATATGATTCGCAATCGGTACTTGGAAACCCATCATTGTTGCCGTAAAATACGGATTATTTTCAACAAGCTGTCTTGGAATAAAACCGTCTCGAATAATCCTTTGTTGCCCATAAACATCCTGCAAAAATAAATTGAGGGCTTGCACACGCTGTTTGACGCCTGCCTCAATCATGGCCCACTTCGTTTGAGGAATAATAATGGGGACACAATCAAAGGGCATTGTACGCTCAGTTCCATCTTGCGCTCCATAGACCGTAAAGGTAATTCCTTGTCTGAGAAAGCTTGCTTGTGCTTGTCGATACTTTTCTTCAAGTTGCTCCTGAGAAAAAAAGGATAGCTTATGATGAAAAGATTGATAATGAGGCTTCGGCTGATTGCCATCAAACATTTCATCGAAAAACAGACTAGAATCATATAAATTCATCATATGGATCGCCTCCGAATTCAAGTAGTAGTGAAAACATGTTACACTGTGAATAAATACATATAAGGAGCTAACAATCATGACCATCATTAATTTAATGCAAGCTTATGAATTAGATAAACTATCTAAATTAAATTTTTCAGAAGAAGAGATCTTACGCGCTTTACGTACGGGGGATGTATCAGCTTGGCAAGAACAAGTACCAAACTATGAATTTAATGAGACAATGGCTCTTTATAAAGAAGGGGAACAACAATTCTTAGAAGCGTACCATGGCCATTATCGAATCAAGTATGTAACATTGCCAGGCATCCAACGTTTATTGCAACTTCGCTTTCAATTAGAAGAAGGGAAGGATTACCAACTGTTAGAAACAGGTATCCAGCATTTAACGTGTAATGAGGAGACAGTCGCAAGACTTCAGCAAATGTTATCGACAAACTGGTCACTAACAAAACAGGCAGACGGTGCTTATTCAGTTTTTGTAAAATAATACCATTCGCGTTGTGAGACGAATCGACATGGGTAGTGACCCATCTTCTATTTTTTCAAAGCTTCTCACAGGGTAAGCAAATTGCGACTCCTCGTAATGGCTGCTGACTCTTTGTTTTCAAGTAAATAAACAATGCTCAAGCTACCAAGTAGAAGTTACTTGATATTAATCACACCGATATTGCCATAAGACATAGCCCTTTTTGACGGTTTAGTAGAAGGTGGGCAAGACAAGCATTTAAGCTGAATCAAGATGAAGTATACTAGATTTTAATATTCATTTAACGTGAACTTTATGACTATTTTCCTGCAACTGTCACAAAAGATTTAAAAGGAAATCCTCTTTTTTTAAAAAGGGGATTTTTTTATTGCTTAAAAAGAACGTTTGTTCTATATCGTGAAAAAGGGCATTTTTTTCAATAAAGTTCCCAAATTTATATTTGGGAACGTTTTTTCGTGGTAAAATAGAGCAAATAGAGGTGATTAGCATGCAAAATACCAAGCAACCGAAATTCATGAAGGATTTTCTAGTTTATTTAACGACCATCAAAGGAAAATCACAGCGCACAAGAAAAGAATATGAATATGACCTAACTTTATTTTTCCGTTTCCATAAAGCAATCCAGGAGGATCTGGATATAGAAAATTTAGTAGCCATTGATATTGCCACTATTACAATAGAAGAAATTCGTGATATTACATTAGAGGATCTTTATTACTTTATGGAGTACTGTGAGGTACAGCGAGGAAATTCTGCTGCTTCGAGGGCACGAAAAGTGGCGACATTAAAATCCTTTTTCAAGTACTTGAAAGGAAAACGTCGACTTATTGAGGAAAATCCAGCAGAAGAATTAGAAACACCAAAAATTGGCCGAAAAAGACCAATTTATATGAATCTTCAAGAGGCTACTCAATTTATTGATGGAATACCAACAAATCAGGCATCACCAAGAAATTACTGTATGATGATGTTTTTCTTAAATTTAGGAATACGTGTGACGGAGCTTTGCCAGCTCAATAAAACATCTATTCAAGGACGTTATTTAACGGTTGTCGGGAAGGGCAATAAGGAGCGTACTGTCTACTTAAACGATAGCTGTTTGCAGGCACTCGCAGATTATGAAAATAGTGGGAAAACGCCTTATAAGGGGGACGGGGATGAGCCTCTTTTCGTCTCACAAAAAGGAACACGCTTTACGCGCCAAACTGTTGCCAAAACCGTGAAACGTATTAATCAACAATCAGGTCTTCAAAAGGAACGACTTACACCACATAAGTTGCGTCATACATCTGCGACTATGATGTATAAAGCAGGTGCAGATATTCGGAGCTTACAGCATATCTTAGGACATTCAAGTGTAGCGACGACTCAAATTTATACGCATATAGAGGACGAGCAGCTACAACATGTTTTAGAAAATAATCCCTTTAATATTGTGCGCGAGAGATGATTTTTACCCCTCTCTGTCGAATATAGTAGTATGCCAAATGAAGGGGGTTAACTTATGATGTTAGTAGCAAAAGAACAATTCGACGCAACAAGGGCGCAATTACTTCAAACGATTCAAAACTTAGACAATACAAGCTTTAATGACAAACCAGATGCACAAAGCTGGAGTGTAGCACAAATCTGTCATCATCTTGTGTTAGTAGAGGAAGCAGCCAAAAAAGCCATTACATGGGGATTACAAGCCCAGGAACAATCATCACCTGCAAGAAAAAATGTTCAGCTTGTTGTTTTGGATAGAACAAAAAAATTTCAAGCACCAACTATTGTGGAGCCAATAGATCAGCCTTTTACCGTTCAGGAGATGCTAGATTTACTAGCCACAACAAGAATGAATTTTCTCGCTTTTTTACAAACAATTGAAGAACCTGAAATTTTAACAAAATATGCTGTGAAGCACCCAGCCTTAGGTACATTGCCACTCGATCAATGGATTGAAATGGTTTATTTACACGAGCAGCGTCATATCGAGCAAATACAAGAAATAATGAAATAAACATATGGTAAGTAAGTATAGAGGGATTTGAGCACACAAGTGTGAGCCAAATTCCTTTTATTGTTATATGTTTTTTCTATCATAACCTCTTGACGTGCTACATAATCTGTTATATATTAAATAAAAATAATAACAACTGTTATAAAACAGTTTTCAAATCAAGGAGGAATTTTTAATGACAAAGTATCGAGACGGCTATGAATTTTATTGTGAAATGTGTGAGCGTTATGGATTAGAGCCAATTTCTTTCCGCTATTATGTATTACAGTTATCACAGCAACAACTGTCTGCTTATAACATGCAAGCAAAACAATTAGGCATTTAAAGGACGTGGTTATGACGGAAGCCGACGTGAATATTTTATGAAAAGCCCAGCCATACTAAATACAATGGTTTGGGCTTTTGTGATTTATAAAAGAAATTTCAGATAATTTATTGACAAGCATCATACTCTGTTATATATTTTTAGAAAATAATATTACTGTTATATAACAAAAATCAAAAACCACATTTAGTAGCAATCATGAAAGGAAGTTAGAAGGGTGACAGATTATCGAGAGGGTTATGAATTTTACCGCCAAGTATGTGAGGAGCACGGACTAGAGCCTATTAATTTTCACTATTATATTTTAAATTTATCGCAAGAGCAGTTACATGCATATAACCAATATGCAAAATCATCAGAAGAGTCAATCGAATATGAGGTTTCTTAACTTGTAAAATACCTTATTACCTCTGTGGGTTCGTAAGGTATTTTTGCTTTCACAAAAAATTTACATAGCTGCATTCTCTTTATCTAGCATAATTGAAATTTGTATTTAATAGATAAATAGCCTAAAGAAAGCACTTTCAATAGTACAAAAGTATCAAAAAACTTTACAATTAGGTAAATTTAGGGTGTTTATAACCGCTATTTTTTGGCTATTTTCTCATAAATCCTCAAATAGGGCTTTAGATGTTTTTGATATTTGGGTTGAATTAACTGCTTTTCTAAGACTATAATATAATTACATAAAAAAGGGCGATATACCACAACTTTATACCTCGCTGTAAGATAAAGCAAAAGTACCAAACCCTTCATATTTTAATGAACGGAGAATGAAAATGATGAATATCACGCCTAATAGCATTAATCAAATGAACTATAGTCTAAAAGAATTACAAGATATCTTTTCCGCCATGAATAGTTCCATCATTGTAGCGATTACCGATCGTACCGGGAAAATTACGTTTGTTAATGATCATTTTTGCAAAATTTCGAAGTATACGCGTGAAGAATTAGTAGGTCAAGATCACCGTTTACTTAACTCAGGCTTCCATCCTAAATCTTTCTTTAGAGAGATGTGGAGAACAATAGGTAATGGTGATATGTGGAATGGCGAGGTGTGCAATCGTGCGAAAGATGGCAGTTTATATTGGGTAAAGACAACGATTTTCCCATTCCTTGATGAAAAGGGAAAGCCTTATCAATATATCGCCATTCGCGTCGATATTACAGCGCAAAAGGACATAAAAAAAATTACCCATATTGCCTATCACGATGAATTAACAGGACTGCCAAATCGTCGTAAACTAGAACAGCGTTTAGAAAATGAATTCCATCAATCTCGACGTACAGGAGATAAATTTGCGTTATTTTTCATTGATGTGAATCGATTCAAACACATTAACGACGGGCTTGGTCATATTATCGGCGATATGTTTTTAGTGGAAATGTCGAATCGTCTACGAAATGTTGATTATACATCTAATTCATTCTATCGCCACAATAGTGATGAATTTGTCATGATTTTAAATGACGTCAGTCGCATTGACGAAATGGCCAAAGAAATCATTAATGTCTTCAATGAAAGTTTCATCGTCGATACCTATGAATTTTATGCAAGCATCAGTATCGGCATTAGTATATTCCCAGATCATGCAAACTCTGTAGAAGAATTATTGAAAAATGCGGATATTGCCATGTATGCAGCAAAATCTACGCGTGGAAATCAGTACCGTTTATACCGTGACAATATGGATGAAGCCAACGATAAATGGCTTCTATTAGAAACAAAATTACACCAAGCATTAAAACAGGACCGCTTAGAATTACATTACCAGCCTAAAATTGATTTAAAAACAGATACGGTCATTGGCATGGAAGCCTTGCTACGCTGGTATGATCCTGAATTAGGTCATATTCCACCAGATCGTTTTATTCCATTTGCAGAAGAATGTGGGCTTATTAATGATATCGGTGTTTGGGTATTACATAAAGCCTGTGCTCAAGCTCGTTTTTGGAATGAAGCACATAATTTAACATTGCGCGTAGCCGTCAATATTTCTCCGATTCATATTAGTACAAGTAGCTTTGTGGACATGGTGTGTGAAGTCATTGCAGAAACAGGCATTGACCCACACTTATTAGAAATTGAAATTACGGAAATGAGTATGCTTGATTATACGGAAGATTTAATTGATACGATCAAGCAATTACGGGCATTGGGCATTACGATTTCATTAGACGATTTCGGGACAGGCTATTCATCGTTAAACTACTTAAAAAAATTCCCTGTGGATGTCCTTAAAATTGACCGTGCCTTTGTCCGTGACATTGTGCCTGAAAAATCAGGGATTGCGATGATTTCAGCTATGATTTCCTTAGCACATGCTTTAAATCTTCAAGTAGTTGCTGAAGGTGTCGAGGAAGAAGCTGAATTGAACGTACTTCGTGAGCATGGCTGTGAGTATGTGCAGGGTTATTATTTCAGTAAGCCATTGTCTGTAGATGATTTTACAGATTTAATCGTTAATTCTGTGACAAAATAGACCAGTTATGAATTGCTATTCCTGAATGATTTTGCTAAAGTAGGATAAAGCCAAACAGTTCAGACAATATTCAATTTGATGATGTGGCCAAGTAAGTAAGAATTGTGAGACAGAAAATATAGCAATTGCTGAGAGCTATATCACCGCTTCTTTACTGAACACCTACCACGGAGATGTTATGCAAACATAACCGAGTCGTTTTCGTTACCAAACGTGAGAGGGTTTTAAGTTCTACTTAAAGCTAAATCAAGGTGGTACCACGTCTATCCAGCACAAAGACGTCCTTATTCAGAGGACAGCTTTGTGCTTTTTTCATTCAGCTTGATAGTAACAGCTCGCTGAAACAAGCTAAACGCCCTGGTAGATGGCACTGTTTTTCTTACACCAAGGCAACAATGATTTAACAAAAATTGGAGGAGATCACATGTCAAAACAATTAGAAGATTTTTCGAAATGGTATATTGAAACTATCCAAAAAGCCGATTTAATGGATTATACACCTGTTCGTGGCTGTATTGCCTTTAAACCTGATGGCTATGAGATTTGGGAGCATATTCAAGAGGAAATGGATCGTCGCTTTAAAGAGACAGGGCATCGTAATGCCTATTTCCCAATGCTTATTCCTGAATCTTTCTTCCAAAAAGAAAAGGATCATATCGAAGGATTCTCACCTGAGCTACCTTGGGTAACAGAGGCAGCAGGGGAACAATTAGAAGAACGTCTGGCACTACGTCCAACGTCTGAAACGATGATTGGCCATCTTTACTCCAATTGGATTAAAAGCTACCGTGACCTACCCGTTTTGATTAATCAATGGGCAAACGTCTTCCGTTGGGAAAAGAAAACTCTTCCTTTTATTCGCACATCTGAATTTTTATGGCAAGAAGGACATACAGCGCACGTCGATGAAGAGGATGCTCGTCAAGAAACGATGCAAATGCTTGAAATCTATAAAGAAGTTGTAGAACAAGTACTAGCAATTCCAGTTTATGACGGACAAAAAACCCCTTCTGAACGTTTTGCAGGTGCTGTCGATACGTATTCGATTGAGGCGATGATGAAAAATGGCAAGGCTGTGCAAGCTGGTACATCTCATTATTTAGGTACGAAATTTGCAGAAGCCTTTAACATTAAGTATTTAAATAAAGCGAACCAGCATGAGTATGTACACACAACATCTTGGGGTACATCTACGCGCTTAATCGGCTCGGTAATTATGGTACATGGTGATGAGCAGGGGCTTGTTTTACCTCCACGTATCGCGCCAACTCAAGTTGTTTTAATTCCAGTGGGACCATGGAAAAAGAACCCTCAAATTATGGAGCATCTAGATGAAATTTTTGTCGCTTTAAAAGCGAAGGGCATTCGCGTACGCCTTGACGATTCGGACCAATCACCAGGCTTTAAGTTCAATGAATGGGAGCTAAAAGGGGTGCCAGTTCGCATTGAATTAGGACCTCGTGATCTTGACAACAATCAAGCTCTACTTAAAGCCCGTGATGAAGAGGAAAAACGAACAATTGATTTAGCTACGATTATCACAGCCATTGAAGAAGAATTAACAACCATGCAAGCGCGCTTACTCGAAAAAGCACGTCAGTTCCGTGAAGCAAACACACATACAATGATTGATTCATTACCACAATTACAACAGCATATTGAAGCAGCCAAAGCAAACGGTACAATTCCTGGCTGGGTACTAGCTGGTTGGTGTGGAGAAGATGCATGCGAGGAAAAAGTGAAGGAAGAAACAAAATATACATCTCGTAATATGCCGTTTAATCCACCAACAACAAAAACAACATGTATTGGCTGTGGAAATGAAGCTAAACATACGGTTTGGTTTGCACAAGCCTATTAATAACGACTACAACAGCCTCCTATTTAATTAGGAGGCTGTTGTTATGAGGTGGTGATTGATTAAGTCCTTTGCTTTCGGGAAGTAGTCCAATTTTAAGCTTTCGCCTTCCATCTGTCTGATCAGTTAAAAAGACTGCCGTTACGCCGAATACCTCATCCCCATTAGGATATTTAAAATAGTCCTGATAACCTGATAATATCGTTAAAAACTGAAGATTGTTTGCATGCAATTCTGTCTTTTCATACAGCTCTCACTTCGCTGTTTCTTCAAGGGTTTCCCCTAGTTCCATTGCTCCTCCAGGTAATCCCCACATTTCGATATCAGCACGAAATTGAAGTAGAACTTCTCTCGTTTGATTTAAGACAATTACTGTAGAACCTACTAAAATAACAGGCATTGTCCCAATTAGTTGTCTTAATTATGGTTACATAATCACTCATAGCGCCCCTCCAACATAGTTAGCCAAATTTTTATTCTACTTATGATAAAATGAAGGGGTGTTATATCTTGAAAATTTCCTGAAGAAATGGGGATATAGCGATTAAAAATGATGCTACTATGACTCAATTTTTTGATAAGGATGCTAACAGACTATTTTTGACAAGGAGATAAGGGAATGACAGATACAACAGGCTGGAAACAGAATGCACAAAATCGTCCATTTATTGCCTCATTTAGTGGTGGAAAGGACAGTACTTTAGCTTTATATAAAGCATCCCAGGTAGGTCAGGCTGTAGGACTGCTTGTGATGCTAGAGGAGGAAGGGAAACGTTCGAGGTCACACGGCATGCCACCTGAGCTTATCCAGGCGCAGGCTGACTCGATCGGATTGCCTGTCTTTACGGCTGCAGCTAGTTGGGCAGACTACGAAAGTGTCTTTATGCACCTTTTAGAAAAGGCAAAACAGCAGGGGGCAGAAGTGTTAGTGACAGGTGACTTAGATATGCCTGCACATGGCTGCTGGCATGATAAGGTCACAAAAAATGCTGGGTTACAGCTAGGCATGCCATTATGGGAAATGGACCATCGCGAAGCAGTCGATGAATTTATTAACTTAGGATTTATCACGATGATTGTCACGGTCAACTTATCCTTAGGCATGACTGAGGATGATTTAGGGCGAATACTTACCCCTGAATATGTATTAGAACTAGAAGCTCGTAAGATTGACCCGTGCGGGGAGGGAGGAGAATTCCATACAACCGTCATTGATGGCCCTCTTTTTCAGCAGCCAATAGCTGTGCGCAAATGTCCAATTATAAGAGATGGAGACTATGCATTTTTACCTTTAGAACGAGCGTAAATCCACAGCCTTTCTTGTGATGATCATGGTTTTTCCTTTTAATGTATATGGTCGTGTGTAATAAAATGATTACAGAGGAAAAATACATTAAATGGGGATGAATTACTATTAGTATTAAGTGCTTTGTCAAATCCTTATCGTTGAAAAATGATTGCCACTCTTCATCAAGAAAAGCAATATGTTAGCTGGCTAGCGCGAGAGTTAGGGAAGCTAAATTGATTAATGGTTATCACGAAATTTCTGAAAGTGGCAAAGCATTGAAAAAATACTGAAACAAGTTGATTAGACAAATGAGCGTTTCTTAAATAAACGATTTCGAGTAATAGAGAAAACAATGAGTCAACATATAGGCTTACTACATACTCTGGTTTTCATGGCTCTCATAATAAATTTAAAGAAATAGATACTAATAATGAACGAAAAGTACAAAGGCTCTCACCTCTGTACTTTTTTTGCATTTTGGCTGTTTCTTCTTTATAGGTATAGAATCCATCTCATTTTGTCCAAAATAATCATTGACCGGACACTAAATGGTGTCATATAATTAAGACACCATTTAGTGTCCTATTAGAAAGGGTGGTGGTTTTGAATAATAATCATCAAGAGCGTGACGTTTATGTAGCCATTGCTGACCCTACAAGACGAAAGTTGATCCGTTTACTGGCAGAGGTAGATGAGTTACCGCTTCACGAATTAACCGCTCAATTTGACATGGGGCGTACCGCTGTTTCGAAACATTTAGCCATCCTGAAAGATGCAGGTCTTGTCGTTGCTCGCAAGGAAGGTAGAGAGACAAGGTATCGGCTGAATGCGGCCCCGTTGAAAGAAATACAGGATTGGGTATCGTTTTATGAAGGATTTTGGAAAGAAAGAATCGCTAAATTACATCTATTATTGGAGGAAAAAAAATGAAACCAGATGTATCATTAGATTTTACATTTACAAGTTCAATCGAGCAGGTTTGGCATGCTTTAACCGATTCAGATACGCTAGCAAAATGGATTTGGAATAATGACTTCCAACCAATCGTTGGGCATAAATTTCAATTCCGTGCTGAACCAAATGAATGGTGGGACGGCATTGTAGACTGTGAGGTACTTGTAGTAGAAGAGCCTCATACATTATCTTACACTTGGACAAGTGCTGGTGAAACAACGACTGTTACATGGACATTAACACAAGATTCAGATGGCACGACTCAGCTTCATCTTGATCAAAGTGGCTTTAGCGAAGAAACAAAAGCTCGTCAAGGGGCAATCGAAGGGGCAACATATGCTTGGACGAATATGAGCACACAGCTTGAAAAAGTACTAGCCTAATACAAATCAAACGATAACAAGGAGAGCGCAATTCCGTAGCAAGAATTGTGTTCTTTCATTTTCACTCAAATTTTTTAATTTTCTAGACATGGAAGGATAACTAAATGAAGATCAATCAACTAATTGCCAACAATATCAACCGTTTAGATGTCGTCTTACCAGAACATCAATCATTGGGTATAGCCGGTTTGTCTGGCTCAGGGAAAACGACATTTTGTCAAACGATTGGGGAAGAATCCAAAAAACGTCTCGTTTCTTTATTACCTAAGGCGGAGTATCAATATTTATTTCCAAACATTATGGAAACGAACTTCAGTGCCATCAAAATGGAGGATATGCCCCTCGTACTTTTTTTAGGAAAATCCTCTATCTCCAGCAACCCACGTTCAACGATTGGTACTCATACGGGTGTTTTTAAAGAAATTCGTAATCGACTCGCGGATGAATTTCAACTTTCTCCAGAGATGTTTTCCTTTAACAATGCATTAGGCTGGTGTCCT
Organism: Lysinibacillus fusiformis; assembly: GCF_002845985.1. Lineage (GTDB taxonomy): Bacteria > Bacillota > Bacilli > Bacillales_A > Planococcaceae > Lysinibacillus > Lysinibacillus fusiformis_D. The sequence goes on from NZ_PDFK01000003.1 coordinate 290,886, forward strand.
GCATGTAAAGGACGTGGCACGACGAAAAATGTAGAATGTAAAAAATGCTCAGGTAAACGCTATAGTCCTGAAGTGGAGCAACATAAAATAGCTTTATGGAATGAATCATACAGTATTTCTGATATTCACAATTTCAGTATCGAAACGATCTATTCCTTATCAAAAGAATTAAATATAAGTGAAGAGAAGCAACATATTCTTCAAAATATTATCCAGATGAATATTGGCTATTTAACATTAAATCGTATTATGGGAACATTGTCGGGCGGAGAATTAACAAGACTTTACTTAGCAGAATTCATGGCTACTAGCGAAAACACGGTCATTATTGTCGACGAAATTTCTGTTGGTCTTGACCATGACACATTACTAAAAATCTTAGAGCAAATCCAACAGTTGGGCACTAAAAACCAAATTTGGCTTATTGATCATTCAGATACGGTGCTAGACATGGCAAATAAGCACCTATTCTTTGGACCGGGGAGTGGGAAATACGGCGGTAAAATCGTGGAAGAATCTCCTCGACCACAGCCTATCTATTCGGAACGAAACCCATCAAAGCCAACATCCTTTTATCAATTCCGAGACTTATATTGCCGCAATATACAAATGGACGAAATAGCCATTCCGCAAAACCGACTTATTACTTTTACTGGGGAGTCTGGCTGTGGGAAATCAACGCTTGTGAATGAATGTATCGCTAAAGATTTTGTCAAACGCTATCCAAAGGACAAACTAGTGATGGTCGGGCAGGATCGGAATCAGTCCATTACTAGTCGATCCACTGTCGCAACTTTCCTCGATATTAAAAAGAAACTAACCAAATATAGCGAGGACATTGATGCTATTTTCCAACGCTCGATTGAAGACATTATTGATGAACTTCCTCATGAAGATATCGCCCATAAACGTTTAAGCTTACTAATTAAACTAGGGCTAGGCTATTTGACACTGGAAAGAAAAACACAATCGCTGTCGACTGGTGAATTCCAATGTGTGCATTTAGTATCGGAGTTATTTGCGAACTCCCGAAATCCACATACACTGTTTATTTTTGATGAGCCTTCTAAAGGATTATCTCAAAACATTTTAAACCAGTTTATTGATAGTGTAAGGGACATCCTTGAGGATGAAGCTATCTCTATCATCATGATTGAGCATAATACCTATATGTTAGAGAGCTCTGATTTCATTGTAGACTTTGGTAAAAGACAGCAGGAGCCTGTGACACATCTTGAGGTAGTTTGTCATGAGGACTATTATAATCAGGTTAACTATACAAAAACGGCTCCATTACAAATCGCGTCTACGCTCGCATCAAGAAATGGTATTCAATACTTAGAAGACCAACCTATAAGCTATTTTAAAAAGGCTGAAAATATTTATAAAGGTGGCATTTTAAAAAGCCTATCTTCAATGGCACGTCTCATTTACGGTGACTACGAATCCAATAAAATAGCGCCTGTTATTGCGATCGACTTGGAAAGACATTTATATAGTCAGTATAGTTTTCTGTATGAAATGGGTGGTCTGATTAATCATATTGTCGCTGCACACCCAACGAATAAGGATACAAGAAGCTTCGATTTCTATAGCCAAGACAATCATTGTCCAAGCTGTTCAGGGAGATTGGAAATTTCCAAATTCGATTTTGATCTAGTCGTACAAGATAAAAACGTGCCATTTTGGGATGGCTTATTACACCCAGATATTATGGAAGTCTTAAAATACTATCAACATGCGAAGCTGGAATTTCTTTTTGAAGAAATTAAAAATGAACTTGGTCAAGACATTAGTAAAAGTTACAATGCTATGACTGAGGAAGAAAAGCATACATTTTTATATGGGTATTGGGATAAGTCCTTTTATGATAAGGCAACAAAATCTTCGAAGAAATGGGAAGGTTTTAACTTTATCATTGGTCGCTATATCGTCATTTCAAAATCCATTATTAAGGAGCAAATGAAGGAAACAAGAGAGATGATGCCTTGCCCAATTTGTCATGGCACTGTGCTTAACCACCAGAAAAAATTACAATTTTGGGACACAGATATTCGTGACTTGATTCGTCAACCTCTTGATGTGGTAATAAAAACTGTAGGGAACTTACCACAACTTGAAAAATTGAAAGCCATTGTAGGGGGTGACATGTCACTTCTACAAGATGTCTCCTTATTGCCAAGAGAAATACAAGTAGCGTTGAAAATGCTGGAATTAGAGCTAGCAAGCTTTGTTGGCTATGAAATGGTCCTACAAAATGCACTTCCATTCTGGGACAAAATCCAAGATTATATAAAGAACATCAGCCTAAAAAACCAAGTAACCATCTGTGATTTTGCCAATATTTACGAGACAAGAGAAAATATCATCGACCAGTATTTTACGAATGGAAAATACAAAAAATTAACGTATGTTTATGAAGCATTTGGCTATAAAAAAATTGTCACTCAAATCAATAAAGTAAAAGCTAGTCATAGTTGTCCATTCTGCAAAGGGAAAAAGGTGCTTTCAGAGGATGGATTGCATGATGGGGTCCATAAATTAACCGTTCCATGTGTCAACTGTGGTGCAAGTGGTATAAACGATGAAGGTCGCCAGCAAATTGTTGATGGCATTGATGTGGAAACGTGGCTAACTGGTACTGTCAGTGATGTAGTAATAGAAGGCTCTCATCTTGAGGCAGTTGCCAATATTCCTATTTTCAATCGCATTCGTGAGCTGAATAAACAGGAAATGATGGCGGTTTATCAGTTCTTACAGCATAATAATTAAAGCCAATATGTTAGAAAGCCCATTTGCACTGAGCAGATGGGCTACTTTCATTTGACTAGAATCACACACTAATTTTTCCAAAAACATTCAAATCTGTATCGTCTTTGAGCTTTTCATCGTACTATAGGAATAGCCAGATTGGCAGGAAAAGGGAGGATATTCTTTGGTAAAAAAAGTGCTGTTATTTGGGGATATTGGCATTGATGATACCGTAGCATTAATTTATGCCAGGCTCAATCAGGAAATAGAAATTGTTGGGTTAGTGGCAGACTACGGCAATGTATCGCGAGAAGATGCGGTATCCAATATTTATTATGTCATGAGATTGTTTAACTTCCCTCAAGGGATTCCCGTTATTTTAGGAGCAGAAGTACCTTTAACTGGTGAACAGCCGACTTACTATCCAGAAATACACGGCGAACGGGGATTAGGACCCATTATTCCAAATGATGATCATGAATTAAAAATTGAAAACTTTTTTGAAATCGTCAATATTATAGAAAGATATAAAAATGATGAACTAACAATTGTTAATATTGGGCGATTGACCTCGCTCGCAACGATGTTTATCCTCTACAAAGAGCTTATGAAACATGTCAAGGAATTTTATATTATGGGTGGAGCGTTTTGGGTTCCTGGCAATGTCACAACAGTAGCAGAGGCAAATTTTCATGGTGATCCGTTTGCGGTTAATATCGTGCTTACCTATGCAAAGAATGTCACAATCATTCCCTTGAATGCTACACAAAAGGCGATTGTCACGCCAGGTATGGTAGACTATATTGATTCATTTGGACAAACAAAAATCCTCAAGCCATTAATGGAATACTATACTCGCTTTTATCAAGAACGGGACCCCTCACTTTTAGGGAGCCCTGTGCATGATGCGTTAACGCTGATGGCTATAATGGAGCCTGACATGTTTATATATGAGTCCTATCCCGTAACTGTTGTCGATAAATTAGAAGGCCCTGCAAGAGGGCAAAGCATTGCTGAAACACGGTCTTATGAAAGTATAAACAATGGCGAGAAAAAACATCGTATTGCCTTTGATATCCAATACGAGAAATTTTTCCACCACTTTTTGACGATCATGACAGGGCAACCATTGCAGTAGCTTATTCAAAAACACCGTTCCGTAAAATCACAAAATCAACATGGACATTTACTTTCATATCTTTATACATCTTATGCCATTTTTCTTTAGTGAGTTCAGAATGTCTCACAGAGCTTCGGTATTTTTCACCGAAACCAAAAATATCGGATTCGACTTCCTGACTATGGGCAATCACTCTTGATACTTCCTTCGACAATTTTTTCTCAATCGCTTTTTCTAGTGCCGATACACTTTTTGGGTCACCTTGGTTAATATCTGGGTACACTTCTAATACTCTTGACTTGATTTTGATGTTTAGGTCAAATGTTGGTTTATCCGCATCGATTAATTGTATTTCTCTTTTCGAATGAATCGCATCAAAGGCTACTGTGATTTTGTTGGCTTTTTTTTGAAGGATCTTGGATGGAACATCTTCGTTGTCCAGTATAGTTTCATATAGTCCCACTTTGAATGTGTCTCGAACGATTTTTACGTAAAAGCTATCTTTAACTGGTAGGGTGCTGACCATTTTACTTCCTTTAAAAAGAGCGACACCACTTAACTCCACTAGCTCATCATCTCTTTTTAATATGGGCATAGCTAAATCTTTGCCAATTGAATAATAATCGTGGGCAATTTGATGAAGCGTGGACGAAATCATATATTCCTGCTTGACGTTTTGTTCGATGAGCCTAAAAATATGCTGCCCAATGTCCTCGATATTTTTGTATTCGTATTTCAGTAATGGTGCTGCTTCGCCTTCCACAACTGCCATAAAGATTCCATTGCTGACACTTGCATTTTCTAGATTTGTATCAAGATAATAACGAAGATCATCTTTCGCAAGTTCTTCACCGAACAAAATTACCCTCATTTGACCAACCATGATTTTTTTCGAAAGCTTGCGATTGGCTTCCATTCGATTCCCTTTACTTGTATCGTTTTCTGTTGTTAGAACTTCCACATTACTTTGGAATTCAGGATTTACTTCACGTATGACGGCTGTCGTTGCAATTTTTTCTTCTTTTCCTATATCGTAGCCGACTAAAGTGGTTAATCCTACTTTATCCAAAATATTCGTTTGGGCACATCCATATAAAAAAACAATCGATAGAAGAACCAACCATTTTCCTTTAAGCTTGTTCATTCTTTTTCACCTTCTTTGATGTGAGGTTCTTCTTCAGTAGGGCGATTGGCCATAGCACAAGAGGGTAGACAAAGATCACAAAAAATGCCACTTGTCCAAACACCGTGTTGATTGTATTGATCTGTGTGCGTGTTTGAATAAGTAATGTTCCAATGAAAACAAAGAACGAAAGTATCCAGACAAAAGTCGTTCCACTTATATTGACTAATCGAATTGCTCCCCGATAGGCCGCCCATAAATACAGACAAAGATTAGGTAAAATAATCAACATCCAAAAACAAACGGCTACAAATTCAAAGCGTTCCATGAAAGGGAAGCTAATAAAGCTAAACAATGTCAAGGTTGCCCAAATTGTTTTCAGTAGTTTGCCTTCACTGTAGTAGGTGATAGACACCAGCATGACGGCTAAATAGATGACCGTTGAAGCCAATAACCCTAAATGGACAGGTTTTCTAACATTTTCCTTGTCTTTCACAAAGGGATAAATCACGTTCAAAATTTCAAAGCCAATGATGGTAAAAGTCATCGAATGGGCACCCTTTAAAATCGAGCGAAAGTCGTTTTCTAAAATAGGAAAGAGACTTTCTGCTGAGGAATACTTCAAAGGGAAGGCTAACATCGGCATAATCCATAACGATAGGATGATACTAAAAAAAGACACCCCAACAATTACTCGAAGCCCACCCGTAAAGGCATAAATAATAATGATTAATAACGTAGCAGATAGAAACCATGTCCCAATACTTGGGAAAATCCATGCTTGTATAACTTCTATATAGTTTCGCAAAACGGAAAAGAATGCTACAGAACAATAGATGACATAAATAACATTTAAAAAATTGCCAATCCATTTGCCAAAAATATCGATTTGAATTCCATATAAATCATTGGAGCCATAGATCTCTAAAGTTTTAATCATACAAAATGTGACGATATGTGTAGCAATACCAGCCAGTAGAACTGAAATCCATGCATCTTGTCTTGCATCCTGATAGATAATGCGTTGAAATCCCTGTATACCAACCCCAATTTGTGCACCGTGTACCACAAAAAAAAGCAAATAAGCATTGATCATATCTTTAGGGCTAAGTTGTATAGGTTTTGCCATTTATCTCACCTTCAGTTCAACTTTTTTCCGGTTTTACAGGCTCAGGCTCGAATTTATAATCATCCTTCGGTCTTGTTAAAGCAGGTCTTTTTGCTGTTAAGGGAATGGGCATTCTGATAATACTATCCCGCATTTCCTTCAATCTTGGTGGGTAGAAAGGAGACATATATGGTGCCCCCAAGCTTGTCTGGCGTAACAGATGAATAAGAATAAAACAAAAAGCCAGCATGATGCCATAAAAACCCCAAAATCCTGCAAGTATAATAATGGGAAAGCGAATAAGACGAATCACATTGCCCATCATATAACTCGGTGAGGTAAATGATGCTAAAGCACTTAGTGCAATAATAATCAGTAAAATATTACTTGTTATACCTGCCTGTACAGCTGCTGTCCCGATAACGATACCGCCAACGATACCAATGGTTTGTCCAATTTTAGTTGGCAATCTGGCTCCAGCTTCTCTCAGTAATTCAATGATAATTTCCAGCAGTAAAGCTTCAAATATCGGTGGGAACGGAACCAAAGCCCTCGATTCACTTAATGGTACGAGGAAGGCTTGCGGAATTACCTCGTAATGAAAGGTCAAAGCTGCCACGTAAAAAGGTGTTAAATAAACGGACAAAAAGAAGGCAGTAAGCCGTAATAAACGAAGAAATGTGGCAATTTGCCATCTTAAATTTTGATCTTCTTGACTTTGGAAAAATTCAGTAAAGGCTTGGGGGCCAATGATGGCCATTGAGCTACCATCTACAAGAACGCCCACCTTACCATCTAAAACCGCATCACAAAATCTGTCAGGTCTTTCCGTCAGCAGCATCTGTGGGAAGACTGATAATGAATTATCATCAATCATTTCTGCTAGAACCGCACTATCGAGCAATTCATCGATCGTAAGGTCTGTAATTCGCTGGCGTAACGTCTGGATCATTTGATCATTAGCAATCCCATGCATATATAGGAGTGAAACAGACGTATTGGTGCGCGTGCCAACTTTTATTTTTTCATTGCAAAGATTCGGACTTACTATGTAGCGACGAATTAAGGAAATATTCGTTGAAAGACTCTCATTGAAACCAACCTGTGTACCAATTACTTGTGATTCATTTTCAGGAGCTGACAAAGCTCTAGATTCTCGGCTAGCAATATTGCCTAAAATCACTTGTGAGCTACCGTCTACATGAATCACAACAGATCCATTGACCATTGACGCTACAGTTTCCTTTAATAAACTGGCTTGACTAACTTCAGCAATAGAAAGGGCCATCACAATGTCCTCTGGTGTTTCATGTGGCTTGTTCTGTAAACAGGCGATAATATCATTATTCAAAGATTGATCATCAATTAAGTTATCGATATAAATAAGGGTCAAGTTTGGAGGAAGTGATTTAATAATTAAATCAGCTGGATCATTTGTTGCATTTTTGATTGATTGAATAAAATGTTCTGTTGTATGTGCAACCCTCACAAGATTTTCTTTAGGTGCCTCTTTGATGGAAGGTGGCTGTTGTTTATTGAAAGGTAGTTTAAATTTCATGATGAATTGTAGGCTCCCTTCATTGCTAACTTCTTTTATAGAATTGTCTTGAAAGGGGTATTCTATACTTATTTCCTTCATTTTCATCATCAAGTAGACAGTACTTAACAAAAAGTGGTAGTATAATAGTATTCTTAAAAACAGAAGGGAGATCAGCCGTTTATGCTAAAACTAATTATCGCAAATTAAATTCCAATGAATTTAATAAAGGGGCTATTCTATAATTTTTTGTGAATTATAGGGTTTATTTAGTATGGCCCTCTTGCGATAACGAAGAGCAGCATAATCCTGTCTGATCCATGTAAACAGAGATCATTGGTAGTTACTTAAGTGGCTAGCATTATTTTCTGTATATAACAAAGGACTTTATGAGTTTGTTCTCATAAGGTCTTTTTTCTGTTTTTAGGAGGTGAGTATTCCCACAATAATGAGCTAATAAAACATAAAATCGGAGGGAATAGACGTGATAAAATATGAGTTAGTGAGTAATTATCGTCATGATGAAAAATTGAAGGCCAGCTTTAATGATTTAGCCATCGAAACATTCGGCTTAGATTTTAGAGGCTGGTACAACAAAGGCTATTGGAATGATCGATATATTCCGTATTCTTTTGTTCAGGGAGGAAAAGTGATTGCCAATGCCTCTATTCATAAAATGTCTGTACTAATAAATGGTCAACAATTAAAAGGGATTCAAATTGGTACGGTGATGACCGATGAAAAGTATCGTCATCAAGGTTTGGCTAAGCAGTTAATGCAGCATATTCTCAAGGAATACGAAGATGCCTGTGATTTTATGTATCTTTTTGCCAATGATACGGTACTAGATTTTTATCCAAAGTTTGGCTTTACACGAATTCATGAAAGCGAATTTAGCTTAGACCTCACGGAAAAGCCTATTCCACTGAGGGAGGATGCCATCGTCCGACAGTTGACAATTGAACAGGATCTAACACTCCTTGAAAACTATGCGAAAAATCGTCATATCCTTTCAAATATTGTAGATGTTGAACAAAACGAGAGTTTATTAATGTTTTATTTCACCCTAGTATTCCAACATGCCATTTACTATTTAGAAGATTTAGCAACCATTGTGTTAATGGAGGAAGAGGACGGGATATTAAATATTTACGATATCATCTCCCAGCAGGCAATCAATGTGGAGGCTGTGTTAGCAAGCATTGTAAAACAAACAACGAAAAAGGTGGTATTTTATTTCACACCTAACTTTGCGATGGACGACATGACAACAACCATCACACCAAATGATGACGACGCCCTATTCATCCTATCGAAAAACCCACTCCTACAAGGTAACTTTATGTTCCCTTTAACATCCCATTGTTAGTCTGGACATGAGTGCTTTTAACAAAAATTCATCAAAGCAAAAATAACATGAATACTAGCTCGTACCTTCAAAGGTGCGGGCTTTTTTTAGCCATTTATGATATTTTGTCAAATGGCTGTAACATTGTTGTTTTACGATACAAGCATCACATGAATGGAATTGAGGTTAAACACTATGAAAAAAATAATCATCATCTTATTTGCAGTAATGATAAGCTTGTACGTAGCCAAACTATGTGGGCAGGACAATAACGATGAAATGAAATTTGTCGACGACATTGCGCCAATCGCTGTTGCATTACATCAACAAAACGGAGAGATATTGCCTAGTATAACAATCGCGCAGGCTATTTTAGAATCCAATTTTGGACGGAGTGAATTGGCTGTCAATGCCAATAATTTGTTTGGGATAAAGGGACGGTATCAAGGGAAGTCCATCAAAATGCCGACAATGGAATATCAAAACAATAAAAGCTATACAACCGAAGCTGAATTTCGAGCCTATCCTGATTGGAAAAGTGCATTAAAGGACCATCGTCAGCTATTATTAAATGGAACGAGCTGGAATGCCCATCAATATGATGAGGTGCTGAAGGCAACCAATTATCAAGAGGCAGCCTATGCCTTAAAAAAAAGCAATTACTCGACAGACCCTTTATATCCTGAAAAATTAATTGCGATTATCGAACAATATCATTTAGGAAAATATGATCAATAGGAGTTCTATAAAATGAATATACTCATTGCTGATGATGAATTAGATATGTTAAAGATTTTACAAAGCTATTTTCAAAGGGAGGGATTCACTGTCTTTACTGCTATAAACGGGGAGGAAGCACTTGCGATATTTTATCAACAAAAAATTGATTTAGCGATTTTAGATTGGATGATGCCTAAAATAGATGGCATTACAGTTTGTCGTGAGATGAAAAAAACACAAAAAATCAAGGTTTTAATGCTTACAGCAAGGGACACTGGTGAGGATGAATTTCAAGCGCTAGCAGATGGAGCTGATGATTATGTCCATAAACCATTTTATCCAAAGGTACTCATTATGAGGGTGAAAAAATTGCTGCACATAGAGTCTGTCCAGCAACTAAAGGAAGTATCCTTCGATATCGCTAGCAAGCGCGTTTGGCGAGCAGGGACAGAAATTGAGTTAACCAAAACAGAATTCGAGCTGTTACGCGTTTTTAGCCAGAATCGCAGACAAATCTTAACGAGAGATCAGCTCTTAGATTTAGTGTGGGGACTGGAATATGTCGGAGATCCTCGTACCGTCGATACACATATTCGACGATTACGAGAAAAAATAGGAGAGGACATTATCCAAACACATAGAGGTGTTGGCTATAGTACAAGCGAATGAAGCAAAAAATTGGCACTAAATTAACCATTTATATCACATTCGTTGTGATTGTCACGTTTACGATTTCGCTTGTCGTCAGCCAATTTTTTCTGCCTAAATATTATCTCTATCAGTTAAATAAAAAAGTAGCAGACGCTTATGAAACGTATCAGACCAAGGATGAACCTAGCCTAGTGGAACGACAATTTGATGTCACAATCATCACTGTGCCTCTTGAAGGCTCTATCGATAATCTGAACGAAAATTTAAGACTACAGCTGGCGAGAGAACAGATCGCTCTTAATAAATTTTGGGTTTCAGAAGAAGTGCTACAAGACATAGCTGGAGAAAAAATAGTAGGCAAACTGTATGATCAAGGAAAACAAAAATCGAGCTTTCTTGTGCATTATGCCAAAGAGGGAAACCAGCTTATAATGATTGGGGCCTCTATGGCTCATTTTACGGATATTGCTTCTTTTATCAATCGCTTTAATTTCGTCTTTTTAATTGCCAGTATTTTAGTAATTATCATGGTGACAGCCCTCTTATCTCGCAAGCTGACCAATCCATTAAATGAGCTACAACAAGTGGCACAGGAAATTGGCGCACTAAATTTTCAGCAGGCAAACATTCAAACAGGTGATGAAATCGAAGAATTAGCCAAAAGCATTAATAAAATGAGTCAAACACTGGAATCAGCCCAACAGCAATTAACGCAACGCAATCTGGATTTGAAGCAATTTATGGTAGGCTTAACACATGAGCTAAAGACGCCTCTTGCCTTAATCAACGTATATGCAAGTGGAATGGAAGATGGGATGGATGATGGAACCTATTTAACCGTTATTCATCAGCAAATAGATCGAATGGAAAAAATCATCACAGATATGCTTTATTTCGCTAGAACTGAAGAAAACGATTCGAAAGTATCCAGCTTTGATGTTATTCAGCTACTGCAACAAATCATTCATAGCTATCAGCCGTTGCAAGGAGATAAACAAATTTTTCTTCAATCAGAACTAACCGAATTCATGCTAAACACCGAGCAAGAGAAAGTCCATTTTATTGTAGAGAATTTGATCAGTAATGCTGTCAAATATACCTCTGGTCGTGACATATTCATCTGCTTCGATTCACATGGTAGGCTAGAAATTACGAATGATACTACACTGCCAGATATCTCTAAAATATGGCAGCCATTTTATGTAGGGGAAAGCTCTCGAAACAAGCATATTTCAGGAACTGGTCTCGGTCTCGCCACAGTGAAAAGTCTTGCTGAACAATTAGGCTACACGACTAAATCCACATTAGCCGATGGGAAAATCACCTTTACAATTAATTTTTGGCAGAGGGGATAGTGCCTTACTCTTTACAATGATGTAGATGGGGACTATTTCCTCCAATAGAGGAGCTAGACAATGTTTTCCACGAGGATTTTCTTTACATGTAGAGGTATTTGCAACAGAGTAAAGTGGGGCAGCCATTATCTATGCTGATTGAAACTCAACAAATCAATAAAAGTGATATCTTTTAGCAAAAATGAAGGTGTTCATCCCTCATTTTATCGATGGCTGTTGTGACTAATACTTCTTCACATTGAAAATAAGAACGTATTCTTCTCCTAATGATGTGCTATTTTATTCATTACTACTTACTAGTAAGAAAGACAAAAAGCCACTTAAGATTGGAGTAAAGCCAGCGTCACTCTTAGGGGATTAGCATCATCTTTCAACATGAAAAAGGGGAGGTCACATGAAGTGACCCCCCTTTTGTCTATTAGGAAAGTATACGCATAGTTGAATCGGTTTTTGTTCTCACTTTTAACGTTAGCAGCATGAGAACAAACATTACCACTAATAGGGCGAAAAGGGCAACGTCAAATGTATTAGTGACATCTTTTATGACCCCAACAAGCATCGGAATAATTCCACTAATAATATAGCCACCAAATTGAATCATGGCTGTCCATTCGCTTGCAGCTTTTGGTGTAGTCGTTGCATCTAAAGGCAGAATCATAGCTAATGGGAATAAACCACCAGCACCTATCCCCGTTAATGCGGCACAGAGAATTGGAGAAGTCCCGCCAATTATTAATAATAGGATGCCGATAAAGGAGCTGAAAGCACATAGTAGCATCCAAGGTTTTCTCTTCACACTATTATTAATGATAATTGGAATAATAAAGCTACAAATCATTTGCATAACAGAAAAAATAGTAACCGTTGTTGCGGCATATGCATCACTATAACCCATGTCCTGTACTTTTGGCGCAAGCCATGTTGCCAAGGAATAATAAACACCCGATTGTAAACCAAACATCACCATCAAAAGCCAAACATAACGATTTCCCCAAGGTAGTCGGCTTTTTTGACTGACAGCTTGCTCTGCTATGTTTTGTGATTGATGTGATTTTTTTATAATAGGAATCCAAACGATGATTCCTACTAGTGCAAACAAAGACCAGATCGCTAAAGCGATGTTCCAAGATTGGTGAAAAGCATGCATAACAGGCACAACTAAGCCAGCACTTAAAGATGCACCAATCCCCATGCCAGCTGAATAAACACCAATCATCGAGGATGAGGATTTAGGAAAATGCTTTTTAATATAACCAGAAATTAGTGGACCTGTAATGGCAATGCCTATTCCGCTAAAGACAGCTGTCAATAATAAAAGAAAAGGGAAAGTCGCTACTAAACGTAATGCAGTTGATACGCCAATTAATAAAATCGATAACGCAATCGTCAGCTCAATGCCCCACCGTGCACTTAACTTTCCAGCCAGTGGTGCAAAAAGCCCCATACAAAAAACGGGTAAAGCCGTTAGTAAACTGACGACAACACTCGACAACTGTAAATCGGCCTGGATATTTTTCAGCACGGGTGAGATGGATGTAATGGAAGCTCGTAGATTCATAGAGAGTATGAATAAAGAAAAAACGCTCCAAATAATATATAGATTTTTTGATTTTGCTATCATTGAAAGCACACCTCTTTTTGTCAATATAGATGATTATTTGATATACTATAATTAACTTTTTATTTTAAAAATAAACTATAATTTATCGACTTGTATACTATAATATACTTAATATACAAAGTCAATGAAAGGGGTGCGCATAATGAATGAGGAAAATATTGACTTATCTGGTCAAGTCGGGGTTAATCTAAGAGAAATTCGAAAAAACAAAAGGATGAGTTTAGAGGAGCTAGCGAATGTCAGCAATGTTAGTAAATTGACATTAGGGAAAATTGAAAGAGGGGAAACAAATCCAACCGTCAATATCCTGTGGAAAATATGTAGAGGACTCAATATTCCACTCGTTTCTTTATTAACATTTGAAGAACATACAGAAGTCCATCGATTCGGCTCGGAGTATCAATTTGCAGGGCATAATAACGACTGGTTTGTCGAACCATTATTTAAAACACATGGATCAGAGTGGTATAGAGGCTGTATCGAGCCAAATAGTAAGTACAGTGAATGTCACTTAGCAGGGTCTGAAGAAATTGTACTTGTGTTAAATGGACAATTAGAGCTGAAGGTCGGAGAAAAATGCCATCAGTTAAACCAATGGGATGTCATTAAATTTAAAGGTGAAGAACTTCACACTTACATCAATCGCTCAAATGAAAAAGTACATTTAATGCTGTCGTTAACGTATACAACGCCCTAATTATCCCACAAAAGCTAGGCAGAAACCTGACTCTAAAAAGGTTGATGTAAAAAATAGAAAGAACCCACTTTTAATAAAGAGGTTATACAAATACACAATAAGTATCATTAATTTTCTCAGTTATACCTGTTCTAAAGCAACCCCTTATCAGTATCGCCACAACCATTTACGAATGAACGGGGAAGGCTTAATAAAAATATAATGAAAAAAGTCGCATTCCTATAGTTTAGGAATCGACTTTTTTGTGAAAATAATTTATGTAAACACATTGAAATAAAGCATGTCTTATGATAAATTTATATAGATAGACGTTGTATATTTATTATACAGCGCATTATCCCTATTTTAATTATATAATACATTCTATTCTTCGTCAACACTTTTAATAGTCTTTTTTTTGAGGGGTGGTTTTGATGAAATCAACAGGGGCAAAACAGCAGATTGGGGGAAAAATGAACGAAGCAGTTCAAATCTTTTAAGGACTTAAAGGTAATCGAAAGGCTTCCTAAACATGTGAATGAAATTGAAAAAGATAAAGAAAGTAGGACTGATACTATATGTCAGAGAAAACCATTTCAGTTGAGACAAAAACGCCATACGGCATGATTGCCATTTTATTTATTGGGGCATTTGTTGCTATATTAAATGAAACCTTACTAAACATTGCGCTTCCAGCCATTATGATTGAATTCGATGTGAATGCAACGGCAGTACAGTGGCTTTCAACAGGTTATATGTTAATTAACGGTATTTTAATTCCCGCCAGCGCGTTCTTCATTCAACGCTTTACGGATAAAAAATTATTTATTACCGCGATGGCCTTGTTCACATTGGGTACATTTTTAGCTAGTATTGCACCTGCATTTGGTGTGTTACTAGGGGCGCGAATGATTCAAGCTGCAGGATCAGCGATTATGATGCCTCTATTAATGAATGTTATGCTGACTGCATTTCCGGTCGAAAAACGAGGCGCTGCAATGGGGATGTTCGGTCTCGTAATGATTACAGCTCCAGCTATTGGACCGACTCTTTCGGGGTGGCTAATTGAGCATTACAGTTGGAGAATGTTATTTGATCTTGTACTACCAATTGCCATTCTAACATTAATTTTCGCAGCCTTTAAATTAAAGAATGTGACGCCACAACGTCCTATTAAGCTCGATGTAATTTCACTTATTTTATCAAGTATTGGATTTGGTGGCTTGCTTTATGGCTTTAGTTCTGCTGGAGAAAAAGGATGGGATAATGCCCTTGTATACGGAACGATCATTATTGGAACGCTCGCTTTAATTACCTTTATCCTTCGTCAGCTACGACTGGAGGAACCAATGCTTGAGTTTCGTATTTTCAAATATCCAATGTTTGCCTTATCATCAGCCATCTCCATTGTCATTTCGGTGGCAATGTTTTCAGCTATGATTTTAATGCCGATTTACGTTCAAACAATCCGTGGTATTTCACCAATGGATTCAGGTCTACTCATGCTACCTGGTGCGATTGTGATGGGGATCATGTCACCTATTACAGGGAAGCTTTTTGATAAATATGGGGCAAGAAGCTTGGCCGTATTTGGCTTGATTATCACCATTGTGACGACGTATTACTTTAGCAAAATTAGTATGGATACGGCTTATTCTACACTAGTGGTGCTGTATACATTACGTATGTTTGGGATGTCCATGGTAATGATGCCAGTAATGACAAATGGTTTGAATCAGCTACCAGCGCATAATAATCCACATGGAACAGCGATGAACAACACATTACAACAAGTTTCAGGCGCAATAGGTTCAGCAGTATTGATTACGATTATGAACAATAAAACAACTGTCAAAGCAGAGGAATTAGCTGCAAGTGCGATGAACAATATGAGTGCTAATGCAACTCAAACAACGTCACAGTCTGCTGCGGAATTAAAGCAACAATTGATGAACGAAGCCATGCTACATGGTATAACTTATACATTCTTCCTGTCAACATTGATTGCAGCGATTGCACTCGTCCTTGCCTTCTTTATTAAGCGAGTTAAACCTAGTCATGAAAATCATGCTAGTGGGGAAGTTAATGAAAAAATAGTGGAAGAATAAATAAACGGGCGTTGCTAAGCTTAAGCAACGCCCATTTTTATTTGGATAAAGGGGATTTATAAAAAATTATCGATACAACTCAATAATTTGGCCGGCTATCTATTCAGAGCTAAAATGAATCCCATCTTTGAGCAACTCCTAGTACAGAAGAAGCAAGAATATCCATTGATAATGTTATTTCTTTAGGATTCGCAAACTCTCTCTATCACGATCAAGTCCGTTAACATCATATAAACTTTTCTTTTGAAGCAAGGGTGTCAATCTGCAAAGTCAGCGTTATTTTTACCGACAAATCGTTGGAAATATCGTACACTACTTGTTTTAATAGATCGTTCATATCTATAAAATGCAAATAAAAAGTGGCTCGATTTAGCTCGGTACGTTCGGCTAATATAGCGTTTATCTTAATCTATTTATATAATTTTGATGTGAATATAATTAGTGCGGGCTTTGGAGGTGGGGAGCTACAGAACAAAAAAGGCGTCTCATCCATAGATGAAACACCTCTTTGAAGTTAGTTATTGAGCTAATCGTTGGATAAAAGCATCTAATTGTACGAGTGTAACATTGTCATTCACCCCAAATACATTGTCACCTTTACCAACTGTAACTTTATTGGAAGCGAGGATGGATACATAATTGTTTGCCCAATGCGCACTTGGAACATCGACAAATTGTTCTGCCGCTCCTTGTTGTTTTAAATGAAATGCTTCCACTAAAACTTTCGATAATTGACCGCGTGTCATAGGAGAACCTGGATTGAATTTGCCATTTTCATCCCCCGTAAAAACACCGATTTTTTTAAGTGCCTCAGCAGCACCCGCATATTTAGACGATGGTTTTACATCAGGAAAACTTGAATTGGTGCTACTAGTATCTAATTGTAATTGCTTAGCCAGTTTAAGAGCTACTTCTCCACGTGAAGCATAAACGCTAAAGTCGATTTCAGCATCTTTTACTTCTCCAAACTCATTTTCAGTGAAGTTCGCCACGCGTTTTGCCCCTACGTAACGAGATCCCCAGTAATAAGGGTCATTGATGTTATCAATTTTAACACCAGAACTTGTAGTAGCTGAAATAAAACTGTTGTCACCTATGTATATGCCGACATGGGAGATACCACTTCCCGAAGTATTAAAAAATACTAGGTCACCAGTCTTCAATTGATCTTTAGCAATCGAAGTACCTTGCTGATATTGAGCTTTGGATGTACGTTCTAGTGAAATCCCTAGCTTTGAAAAAACAATTTGTGTAAATGCAGAGCAATCCACACCTGTCTTAATATTTGTGCCCCCGTATTGATAAGGTACACCTATATATGCTTTTGCTGTATTTGTTATATCTGCTATTGTTGCCGCTTTCGCTTCATGAACACCTATGCCTGTGAAGAACATAAATGAGGCGAAAATGGGTAGTAACCATTTTTTCTTCAATTAAATCTTACTCCTTTCAAAAAACTTTCGCTTTTGAACTAAAGTAAGAATAGCATGAAAGAGACAAGCGTTATTTTTCAATAATATTACCGATTACCCCTAAACAGCTAAATTGAAACCTTAATTTTAACTGTGTAAAACTTCTGCAATAATCACGGATAATTTTACCAAAAATATATGAAATTATTGGATGTGTAGGGATATAAGTGCTATTTTATATATTTCATCTATATTAAAAAACCAAAAACCATTGAACAAAATATAAAAACATAGAATTATGACAAATGATTTGGGAAGAATTAGTCGATAATCAAGAGATGAAAAAATCCATTCAAAAGAGAAGGACATCATTTTAACAGGAAATGAAATTAACCTGTGAACCTCATTACTTAATAACCTGATAGGAGGGATTCTATTGCAGCAGATTTTTAATAAGTTAATAAAACAGAACATCAAGCCATTCCTTTCGATGCTTGGCTACAACAAGAAAAGTTTGAATTTCTATAAAACAACCGACAATCTTAACTATATGTTCAATTTCCAAAAGTCTGCTAATAACATGTTTTATATGAATTGCTATATTTACGCAACCGAGTTGGCACACGTTCAATCGAAAGAGATTCTGACAGCATCAAAAGAAGCAGAATGTCACTTCCGAGCAAGAATTGAATCAATTGTCGAAGGTACCACCTGATCTCTATTTTCCATCCATCCTACTACGAATATGGATGGTCTAAGAAAAATGCTACTTCTAAGCGTTATTATCATGAATGGCAGAAAAAGCATGGAACTGAACAGCGATGGGCCATTTTCGAAAAAAATATAAGGCTATCTTCAATCAATTTGGTGTGAAACTTGATGAAGAGTAGCTATCATAAAACTAGAATTCCTTCTTCATCGAATAGCCGGTTTTTTATTTCAGTTTCCCATTTTGATCATTTACAGTCGTATTCAGTAGAGTATCTAGTATTCTTCCAGTAATGGGCATAAAGAAATGCAGGATAAAGCCACCTAAGCAAACCGTTAATAATGTACCGACACCGATTGGTCCTTTACACAACATCGCCAACACTAAGAAAAAGAGGTAAATAACCGTTCTTGAGAAAAAAATCGATTTGTTTGTTAGCTCTTTTATAATTAAGGTTAGTCGGTCTACAGGAATTGGCGCAAAATTTGTATGTAAATAGGTTGCCGTTCCTAATCCTGTCACAACTAGCCCTATGCCAAAATAAACCACCTGATTATACCATAGTATTGCTAAATCATTTAATAGCAGTAACCACATATCAATTCCTATACCTGTGATAAATGCTGTGATCAGCCCTACTATTTCAGGCTTTTGTCTAGCTAATATGGAGTTACTACCGACTAATAGGATAGCCAAAATGATTTCCCAGCTTCCTACAGTTAGACCTACATGATTAGACAATCCGACTAAAACCGCATCAAAAGGGGAAGTCCCAAGGTTGGAATGAATTGTTAGAGAAATACCTAGCGTTAAAATGAAAATGCCTACTACATAAAAGATATATTTCAAACGAAAGCCCTCTTTTCATTTTTATTGCAAATACAATAAAATTACGTTAAATTGACTATATACTCTTTTTGTTGCATTTGCAATATAAAATCTAGAAAGAGTTCACGATAAGGGAGTGGAAGCAATGACCGTTAAATTAGAGGAATGTAGTCTAGCAAACTTAAAAAAGCTTCAAGAAATAAGCATCGAAACATTCAATGACACGTTTAAAGACCAAAACTCGCCTGATAATATGAAAGCTTATTTAGAGCGTGCATTTCATGATCATCAGCTAGAGCAGGAATTGACCAATGTCGATTCAGCCTTCTATTTTATCTATGATGATGAAGAAGTAGCTGGCTATTTAAAAGTAAATGTCAATGAGGCACAATCCGAACAAATGGGGGATGAGTCACTCGAGGTGGAGAGAATTTATATTCGACATAAATTTCAAGGCAAAGGGCTCGGTAAATACCTCATCAATAAAGCAATGGAAATAGCTATTGCACACAACAAAATAAGCATTTGGCTAGGCGTTTGGGAGAAAAATGACCATGCTATCGGTTTTTATAAGAAACTTGGCTTTGTTCAAACAGGTGCTCATTCTTTTTATATGGGGGATGAAGAACAAATGGATCTCATCATGACCAAAACGCTCGAATAAAGTGATAATGGCAGAAACGTTGATAAAACAACATTTCTGCCATTTTTATTAGTCATTTCTATTTTTCTTCATGGCATCTGCCAATGCATCAGCTTGAGGTTGTTGTTCTTTATAAAGCTCGCTAATAATATTGGCATAATCATTAGCATTACGATTTTGGCTTAATTTATAGGCAGCCTGCACTTCGTCTATCTTTATTTTAAATCCTTTAATCCCTTTTATTTCTTGCTGTAAAAGCTCAGGCGATAGTTTATCCCACAAAACAGAGTTTTCACGGAATTTCTCATATTTTTCTAGTAAGCTAGTCAAATCTTGCTCTAACTCTTTTCCGTTCATAAGGCTTGCTTTTCCGTATATATGGACAGCTTGATAATTCCAAGTTGGCACATTTTCATGCTCATACCAAGAGGAAGAAATATAGGCATGAGGCCCATTAAATATGACGAGAAGGTCATTCACGTCCTCAAAGGTCTTCCATAAAGGATTTCCATAAGCTAAATGACCTGTCAGGTAATAGTCATCCTGAATTTTATTCAGCAGTACAGGGATATGGGCTGCTATTGGTTTACCTTTTCTAATTGAAACAATTGTCGCAAAGGCATTGTTTTGAATAAAATCTTTGATTTCTTCAAAATCTGTTATTTTGTAGTACTTTGGAACATACATGCAAACCTCTCCTTATCTCATCAAATCATTGTGAGCTTTTTGAATAAACAAACTATTGTGATTACACGTCTTTACATTTTCCCCTCTACAATGTAGATTTTATTATAATCAATCACTGGTACCTCTTAAAAGTGCCAGTAAAGCTATTTTCAAAGGAGCCAATAAGCCATGCTCGAAATGACACCTAACTTGCATAATGAAGAACCACTTTATCTTCAGTTATATAGCTATATAAAAGCTGAAATTCAAAATGGAAATATTTTAGCTCAAACCAAATTGCCGTCTCAGCGCAGCTTAGCTAAACATTTACAGATTAGTCGCAACACGGTTGATGCAGCTTACCAGCAGCTCCTTGCAGAGGGCTATGTAATTAGTAAAGAACGAGAGGGGCTTTATGTTGTAGAACTCGAAAGGGGCTATTTTCAAACAAGTTCTAATCATTTTGAGCCGCAGTTAGCAACTCCGCAAGAACAACAACTACCTTCAATTAGGTACAACTTTAATTATGGAGATATCAATTTAAAAGATTTCCCCTATAAAATATGGCGTACATTAACACTGCAAAGCCTGAATGAAGAGCAGGCTCATCTGCTTTTATATGGAGATCCGCAAGGGGAGCTTGAATTAAGGAATTACATTGCAAGCTATCTTTATGAAGCAAGAGGGGTACAATGCCAAGGAGACCAAATTGTCATTGGTGCAGGTTTGCAATTTCTAATGGGCATCGTATGTCATTTAATTGGAAGAAATGAGCTTTTTGCTATGGAAGATCCAGGGTATTATCGCGTTCGTTACTTGTTTAAGGATCATGGTATAAAGGTGAAACCTATCCCTCTCGACGAACATGGCATTCATATCAGCCAGTTAAGAAATAGTAGGGTCAAGGCTGTTTATGTCACCCCTTCCCATCAATTCCCCATCGGAACGGTCATGCCGATTTCAAGAAGACTAGCATTATTAGAATGGGCCAAGGATGAAAATGCTTATATTATTGAGGATGATTATGATGGGGAGTTTCGATATGCAGGTAAACCTATACCTGCTCTACAAGGATTAGATTCGAATGACCGCGTCATCTATATGGGCACTTTTTCAAAATCATTGATTCCTTCCATCAAGCTAAGCTATATGGTTTTACCAAGGGAATTAACCCTTTTATTTAATAACAACAACTACTATGTTCAAACTGTATCGAGACTTCATCAGCATACCTTACAGTTATTTATGGAAAGTGGGCATTGGGAGAGACATTTGAATAAAACACGAAATGGCTATAAAAGAAGATATGAGGCTTTACTAAAGTCCATTCATCAAATATTAGGGGATAACGTGAAAATACATGGGGCTAGTAGTGGCTTACATATTCTACTCGAACCAAATAATAAAATGTCTGAAGAAGAACTAATTGAAACAGCAAAACGGGTAGGTGTAAAAGTATACCCAACCTCTATTTTTTACGCCAATCCTTCCGTCATACAGCACGCAAAAGTTTTGCTTGGATTTGCAAATTTAGGGGTAGAAGAGATTGACAAGGGGATTAAGCTATTAAAACATGCATGGTTTGATAGCCCCAGCATGTTGTGACTGTCTTTGAAAGCTCTATTTCTATAGATCAGTACTTATGCATGTAACAGCAAAAGTTGTGTTAAATCATATTATTGCGGAATCAGCATATTTTATTGGCATTGCACAAACCATCTTTTTTCAACATAAATGGTAATGCTTGGCGATTTAAAAAATGGAGTTTGGTAGAAGAAACTCTTACCAAATTCCATTTTTTATAACGCTATCTTTGTCACAATATTAACTATTCGGAATTTTCTCTTTATACTTTAAGGAAAGAAGGCTTAAAGAATAATTCTTAAGTGTATCTGTGTTAATATAATCATTTAGAATACTTTCAATGGAACTACAATGCTGATTAATTAAATTGATTTCTTCTATATAATTTGAATCAATCGAAGCTTCTCTTAACGTTTTAAACACTACTTTCTGTTCATTAAACAAATAGACCAATTCAAACCTAGCATTCAGTATCAAAATAGTAATCTCTGGAAAAACAATTCGATCTTTTAAAACTTCAAGAATGCAATCGACAGATTTTACGCCTTCTATCGCATGCAAAGATGAAAAAACACCATGTAATAATTCTTCAAAATCAACCTTCATTTAAATCCTCCATCAATCATAAATCCTTTCTGATCATAACACTTTCTCAGAAAAATTTTAATGCTTAATATTTTCCTTCAATAATGTGGAATGGACCCATGCAAACGATAAAGATAATAAAGATTTAGCCATTAAGGAGTTCCCACAAATGGGATGATAGAAAAAATGTTAATTATAAAATTATTTAACAAAAGAAGAAGAATCGGAAAAATTACATTTCCCATTCTTCTTTATATATACCAGGGTAATTGATGCTGCATTTTCTTACCTGGCTTACTTGCTTTATTTATTACGGTCCATGTGCCGTCTTTCTTTTGCAGCTGATAGCTTACATTGGTCCCATCTGCCCTTTTAAAGAGCATATAGCCTGTATTGTCTTTGATAAAGGTGACAGGGTCAACTACATTTTTATAGGGTATCTTTCGCTCAGGAAATAAAATATTGTTTGCTATTTCATCTGCAATCGTAGCAAGAGGCTTCATTTCATTATTTATTTCAGCCTTGTATTGCAATTGATTGTATCGATAGGAAATGAACGAGGCTAAATTCAAATTAAAGCTCTGCTGTATGTCTGAAAGTGTTGTGCGATAGAATGCATCTATTGCTTTTTCTACATTATCTGCCTCATGTTTATAGTGAAGGGTGTTCACATCAGTTGGACTGATTTCAAACGTAATGATTTCCTTGCTATATGGTGGGGAATGGGCATGTTCAAAAGTAGTAACTTGAACGTTAACCCTAAAGCTAAACTGACTTTCCCTAATAACGTTCAAAATGTTCGCATCATACAAGCCATACTGCTTAGGATAGCCGTAGTAATGGTCAATTTCCTTTTCTATAAATGGATTAAGGATTGTTATCAATGTATCAGTGATGAGTTTCTCATCAGCTTGTTCGCTTTGTGCATAAATCTTACTGGGCATAATCAAAATAGTGACTATAGTCATTAAAGTAGCGATTTTTTTCATGGGATTGCTAGCCTTTCTATAAAATATTCCTTTATAGTGTGCGTCGATCACAGAAAATTATTAAACGTTTTATAGTTAAAGATAAAAATAATAAAGGTGTCACTTGGTTTCATTAAAAAGAAGAATCCATTTTGAAAATGGACTCTTCTCTATATGATTCCTTTATGACAAAGATATTGTTTTCGTTGCCACGGTTTGTTGAAAGGCTTGGTCATGCTCCACAAAAATCATTGTAGGATTAAAACTTTGAATAAGCTCTTCAATCTGCATGCGCGAATAAATATCAATAAAATTTAAGGGTTCATCCCAAATATAGAGATGTGCTTTTTCACACAAACTTTTGGCAATCAACAGCTTTTTCTTTTGCCCACCTGAATAATGTGAGATGTCTTTATCAAATTGAATCCGCTCAAAGTCCATCTTCCGCAGAATAGATTTAAATAACGTCTCATCTATAGCATGCTCTTCAATAAAATCCGATAACGATCCCTTCAAATGAGCAGTATCCTGTTGAACATAGGAGATAATAAGGCCAGCAGCTAAATGTATAGAGCCTGTATGCTGTATAGGCTTGCCAAGAAGCAGCTGTAGGATACTACTTTTTCCGCTTCCATTTTTGCCATCGAGAACAATACGATCACCTTGCGTCACTTTGAAGCTAATAGGCTGATTCACAAAGTTGTCATCATACTGAATTGATACATCCGTTACAACAACCATGTCTTTTGATGGAAATGCTAATGGTTGTACTTTTAAAGATTCCGTTTTTTCAACATTTTTTAGCAGTTTTGATTTTTCATCAATCGCTTTTTGCTGCCTAGATTCCAAGTTCTTTGCTCGCTTCATCATCTTGGCTGCTTTATGTCCAACAAAGCCTTTATCCAGCTTAGAACCCGAATTCGTAGTTCCATTTTTGGAAGCCTCCACTTGATTAGACCAACCTACCGAACGCTTGGAAGACTGCGTTAAACGGTCAATATCTTTTTGCAGACGTTGATTAGTTGCTTCTTCATGTTCCTGCTGTCGATCAAAATTTAACTTCCAAGTTGAGTAGTTACCACTTTGAACATCAATATTGGCTCTATTGATCGATAAAATATGATCAACACAGCCATCTAAAAAGGCTCTGTCATGCGAAATTAAAATAAATTCTTTTTTCTTGCGTAGATAATTAGAGACCGTCTTTCGTGCATCCGTATCGAGATGATTGGTTGGCTCATCAATTAATAGAAACTGTCCCTCTGTTAAAAAGAGCGCTGCAAGCAACACCTTTGTTTGCTCTCCATTAGATAATGTTTGAAAAGGGCGATACATGACCTCAGCATCGACATCTAGATAGGCTATTTCACGAATATATTCCCAATCTTCTGCCAGAGGGCAAATTTCTTCAAAAAT
Organism: Lysinibacillus fusiformis; assembly: GCF_002845985.1. GTDB lineage: Bacteria > Bacillota > Bacilli > Bacillales_A > Planococcaceae > Lysinibacillus > Lysinibacillus fusiformis_D. The sequence continues at coordinate 315,815 of NZ_PDFK01000003.1, forward strand.
TTCGTACGTATATTTATTTGGGTCTGAAACAGGATAGGGGAAATAAGTAAATTCTACTGAAGAAATGATGTTCCCACTATACTCATAATTCCCTAATAGCAAATCAAAAAATGTTGTCTTCCCACGACCATTCCTACCGATAAATCCAAGTTTCCAATCTGTATCAATCTGAAAGTTGACACCCTCAAAAATATAATCAAAGCTGCTTGGGTAAGAAAACGTTAAGTCTTGTACTTGTATCATTGACATGATAATTCCTCCTTTGTATAGCAAATCATTTTTCTTTTATACAAAGTCGGTACATCCATCTATGCTAAATTTCTCCGTATAAGTTGATGGATGCTAACGACTTATACGGAGCATCACATGCGTCACAATAGGTTCAGAATCGCTCATTTTTTTCTCTCCTTTATTAGGTAGATGAAAGATACAGAATAAACTATGAGAGCAAGAAAAAATCCCCCCAATTGGATATTGGAAGGATTAGTCTCTCACTGAATAAACTTTATTTGCCAATGACATCATGACAAATAAACGCAAACTGATTGTTAAAAATGGATAGACTAATCCTATATTTTGTCGTTTGAAGTGATTCATTTCAAATAAAAATATAGATTAGTTCATCATTGTCCATTCATCAGTCCTCTCATAATTGTATTTTTATAGTAACAAATTTTTTTATGGAATACAATGTAGCCTTATCTTCTTAAACCAAACCCTACAATAATTATAGAAATAATTTAGATAATCGTATAAAAATTATTTCTACTATTCTGAAAGATATGTTATAGTAGGAGCATAATTGAATAATGTGTAAGAATTGGTGCCAAATGAAGGTTTGGCTTAAAAGGGAAGTCGGTGCAAATCCGACGCTGTCCCGCAACTGTTATTCGGAGCAAATCACAAAGGCCACTGGGAAACCGGGAAGGCTGTGAGGCGTGTTGATGAGAAGCCAGGAGACCTGCCAATTTCTAGTACACACCAAATACCTACGTGGAAATAGGTGGTGAAAAGTGACCAAATCGGCACTGTGCGATAACAAATGATTTATGCGAAAGTAGATACTTTTTTCGTATTGTTTTAGCATTAAAAATTTCAACTAGCAGCCATTCTCCTCCTTGGAAAATGGCTTTTTATTTTTTTCTGAAAAGGAGATATAAAAATGACCTATACAAGCACACTCATTGGTTACCCGTATATCGGGGAAGATCGCGAATGGAAAAAAGCATTAGAAGCATTTTGGCGCAACGAGCTTTCTGAAGAGGATTTTGAGGATAGTTTAAAAAAAATCCGTTTAGCTAGAATTGACAAGCAGCTACAGCTTGGCATCGACATGGTGACAGTTGGCGATTTTACGTATTACGATAGAATGTTAGATACAGCATTAATGTTTGGTCTCATCCCAAAACGCTTTAACTGGCAGGGAGGGAAAGTAGATTTATCTACCTACTACAGCGTAGCAAGAGGGAATAAAACAGCTGTAGCTAGTGAGATGACAAAATGGTTTAATACAAACTATCACTATATTGTTCCTGAATACGAGGGACAGGCCTTGAAACTAACAGAAAATAAAGTGTTGGCCGATTTCTTAGAGGCGAAAGAAACGTACGGTATTATTGCAAAGCCAACATTGATTGGTCCCTATACATTCTGCAAGTTAACAAAAGGCTATAGCAAATTCACACAGGTTGAATACTTATTAGCTCTAATACCGCTCTATACGCAAGTATTAAAAGAATTAGTAGAGGCAGGTGCAAATTGGATTCAACTAGAAGAGCCATCACTTGTCACAACCCTTGATCCAGCAGACATCAAGCTTGTGCAAGAGATTTACGACCAGTTAGCCGTTGCGGTTCCAGAAGCGAAAATCATGCTGCAAACTTATTTTGAAGCATTATGCAGCTATGAAACATTGATTACATTGCCTGTAGAAGGATTTGGCCTAGACTTTGTTCATGGCTATAAAGGAAATATGGCGTCACTTCGTCAATATGGTTTCCCTCAGGACAAAGTATTGGCAGTCGGGGTTGTTAATGGACGTGATATTTGGCGTTCCAACTTAGCGGAGGTCAATGCTACAATTCAGGCAATTGAACATTTAAGTAATGCAGCAGAGCTATGGATTCAACCATCCAGCAATCTACAACATGTACCGATCACAACTGCTCTTGAAAATGAGATTGACCCTGTTCTGAAGCATGCTTTAGCCTTCGCAGATGAAAAGATTGTAGAAATCACGGAGCTAACTAAATGTAGACGAGATACAGAGGGTATCTTACAGCATAATTTTTCTGAAAGTATGAAGGCAATTGAGGCTCTAAAAAACCATCCAATCCGTCAAAACAAGTTGATCCATCAAGCAGTTCAAACTGTGACAACGCAAGATTTTGAACGACATAGTGAATTTGCTCAGCGTCAAAAGATGCAGCAGCAAGCGTTAGCGTTACCGCTATTCCCAACAACAACAATCGGAAGCTTCCCACAATCTGATGAGGTGAAAAGGAATCGTAATGCTTGGCGTAAAAAACAATTATCGAATGAAGCCTACGAGGCATTTATAGAGCAGGAAACAAAACGCTGGATTACGATACAAGAGGAACTAGATATCGATGTACTCGTTCACGGTGAATTTGAGCGTACAGACATGGTCGAATACTTTGGTGAAAAGCTGACTGGCTTTGCCTTTACAAAAAAAGCATGGGTCGTTTCCTATGGCTCACGCTGTGTTAAGCCACCGATCATTTATGGAGATGTAGCGTGGTCTTCAGCAATAACTGTAAAAGAGTCAGCCTATGCTCAAAGCTTAACAAAGCGCTTTGTAAAAGGTATGCTGACAGGACCAGTGACGATATTAAATTGGTCCTTTGTACGAGACGATCTGTCACGTAAAGATGTCGCTTATCAAATTGCATTAGCACTTCGCAAAGAGGTTGAGGCACTCGAAAACGCAGGTATTTCAATTATTCAAGTGGATGAGCCAGCTCTAAGAGAAGGTTTACCGCTACGAAAAGAAGAATGGGGAGCTTACTTAGAATGGGCTGTTAATTCCTTTAAGCTGGCTACAGCTAGTGTCAAAGATGAAACACAAATCCATACACATATGTGCTACTGCGAATTTAACGATTTCATCGAACCGATTAGTGCACTTGATGCAGACGTGATTTCCATTGAAACATCAAGAAGTCACGGGGAGCTCATTACATCACTGCAAGGGCAACCTTATCAAAAGGGCATTGGCTTAGGCGTTTATGATATTCATAGTCCTCGTGTGCCAAGCAATGAAGAAATGCTAACTATTATGAGAGATAGTTTACAGGTGTTAGATCCCCATCAATTTTGGGTGAACCCAGATTGTGGTTTAAAAACAAGAAAAGAAACTGAAACTGTTGCAGCTTTGGCTAATATGGTTGCTGCAACGAAAACATTACGCCAGGAAGTACAACAATCTATCTCGAGATAACGACATCATTTTATAAATCTACTACAACTACTACATCTTCTCTCCGAAATACAACAAAGACCAGGAAAAAATGGACCTGGTCTTTTGTTGTTTCATTCTTTTAAGATTTTTATTATATTCAGAAAATAAAATTGACGTGAACAATCGAGCATGTTATGTTTATAACGAATTTCATAGCGATCATTACAAGTTTGAGTGAAAAAGACTTTCATTCAATTAAAAGGAAAATGGGTGTAAATCCCATGCTGTCCCGCAGCTGTAAATGAGGAGTTTTGTTTCAAATACCACTAAGTGATTACTTGGGAAGGTGAAGCAAAATCATGATTCATGAGCCAGAATGCCTGCTTGTAAGGAGATTCATTGATGATCTACGAAAGATAGGGAGATGGATGGAGGCTTACTCATTGTAAGTTTTTCTGTCCTTATTCTTTTTTAGAATAAGGTTTTTTTTAGTTTGATTCAGCAAATGTTTTTGTAGTAGCACATACAGAAGACTTCTTTTTCTATAGAAGAAGATAAATAGTCAATGGCTGTTTAAATGCCCTCTGAACGTCAAAAAGCACCACGTCCTGTGGCAATGTCGGTGTGCCTAAAGCCTCTAGCGGATATCACAAACTTTGAAAAGGTGTCAGCACAATGCAAATCAACTTCTACTCGTTAGCTCGAAAAATTTGAACGCATTGTTGATACCTTCTTTCCATCTATCTATAACTAGATTCATTTGTACCACGAATAGAGATAGGAGACAGAAAATGAGATTGACTAAGTATGTACTTCCCTTCATCCTTGTGTTAACTTTCAGCTTACTTGCTGGTTGTACAAGCACAGATCAAGAAAAGGGAGAGACAGGAACACAGCAAACAAATGAAAAAATGATAACAATTGGGTGGCCATTAGATGTCGGCCCATTGAACCCCCATACATATTTACCCAATCAAATGACCGCACAAGCGATGGTCTATGAATCCTTGGTGGAATACAACGACGATGGAACTGTTAGTCCAAAGCTAGCAGAAAGCTGGGACATATCAGAAGATAAAACGACTTATACTTTTCATTTAAGAAAAGGTGTTAAGTATTCAGACGGAACTGCGTTTAATGCAGATAATGTGATTCGTAATTTCAATGCAGTATTAGCGGATCGGGAAATGCATTCTTGGATGGGTATGGTCAACCATATGAAAGAGGTTGTGAAAGTGGATGATTTTACAATTCGCTTGCAATTAGATGAACCTTATTATCCTGTCTTAAACGAGCTTGCCTTTGTAAGACCATTCCGTTTTTTAGGGGCTAATGGATTTCCAGCCGGAGATGCGACACAAGATTCGATCAAGGCACCTATTGGAACAGGTCCATGGGTATTAACCGAGTACAAAAAAGATGAATATGCTTTATTTAGTCGCAACGAAAACTATTGGGGAGAAAAGCCTCTCGTAAAACAAATTAAAGTTAAAATTATCCCAGATTCAGAATCGATTTCATTAGCATTTGAAAACGAGGAATTAGATTTAATTTATGGTCGTGGCATCATTAGTTTAGATAACTATACGTATTTAAAAGATAGCAGTAAATACAAAACCGCTACCTCTGAGCCTTTGTCTACGAAAGCGTTACTCTTCAATACTCAGTCGGGTCCGTTAGCCGAATTAAAGGTTCGTCAGGCCATTCAATATGCTATCAATAAGGAACAAATGGTTGACAGTATTACACATGGTACAGAAAAAGTGGCTAACACATTATTTTGGGATGCCATTCCTTATGCCAATATAGAGTTAGCGCCAATCTTATATAATCCTGAAAAAGCGCAGCAACTACTAGATGAGGCAGGGTGGACGTTACAGAAGGGCGAAAAAATTCGTTCGAAAAACGGGCAACCATTATCATTAGATTTAATCTACATCGCAACAGATGCAATCCAAAAGCCAATGGCGGAATTAATGCAAGGTGAACTAGCAAAAATAGGGGTACAGTTGAATTTAGAAGGTGCAGATGTGATGGTCGGTCTTCAAAAATTAATGGATGATCAGGTGGATATTAATTTCTGGCGTACAAACGGACCACCAACCGACCCACATAGCTTTGCAAATGAGTCAGCTACGCCAAATGCTAGTGGTGTTTATGAGGCAAAATTAGGCTTACCTAACGCCACAGACATCGATACGAAAATCCATCAATTATTAGTGGGAACAGATGAAGAGGAACGAGTGCAGCTTTACACGGATATTTTATCCATATTCCATGATCAAGCACTTTTCTATCCTATCTCTTACGAAACAAATAATGTAATTTATCAACCATATATGAAGGATTTTGCTCCACGTGCATCTGAATATGATATTCCCTATGCACAAATGGATAAAGAGTAATAAAAAAGAGAGAGTATGTCTTGCAAAGACAGCTCTCTCTTTATCATAGGAGTGAGTAGGAAGTGACAGCATGTATGAATCGACATGGATGTTTTGTTTAAAAAGAATTTTGACTTTGCCGTTTGTCTTACTAGGAGTTTCCATCCTAACCTTTGTATTTATTCGTTTTGTACCGATAGAGCCTGCTGAGGTCATCCTACGATTGGCAAGAGTTGCTCCAACCGAGGAAGCTGTTCAGGCATTACGCGAAGAACTAGGGACGGACAAACCTTTCGTTCTTCAATATTTGCTATGGGGAAAAGGCGTTTTACAGCTAGATTTTGGTACATCCTTTGTGAGTAAATTACCAGTAGCACATGAGCTATTCGCGAAATTACCTGCAACAATTGAATTAGCTCTTGCCGCATTTGTCCTCATTTTAGTATTCAGTATACCATTAGGGATTATGAGTGCATTGTCTAAGTATGCCATCATCGATAAAATCATTAGATTCTTTAGCATATTGAGCGTATCCATTCCAACATTTTGGTTAGGTTTCCTACTGCTCTATCTATTTAGCTTAAAATTAGGGCTCTTTCCGACAAACGGAAAGGGCACACTCGCTCATTTAGTTTTACCAGCCTTCGCACTGGCATTGCCAACCATTGGTCTGTTCATCCAGTTTATTCGTTCCACTATCCAGGAAGAATTACAGCAGCAATATGTTCAATATGCGCAGCTAAGAGGATTAAAAAATTCTGTAATCCTCAAACGTCATGTGTTACGAAATGCTGCCATACCTTTGACTTCCTTATTAGGTATGACGCTCGGTAGTTTACTAGGTGGAGCTGTAATTGTGGAGCAAGTTTTTAGTTGGCCAGGACTCGGTAGGTATTTAATCGAATCCATTACGAACAGGGATTACCCCGTTGTACAATGCTATGTATTGATTATTGCTGTGATCTATGTGTTGACCAATCTATGCACAGATGTATTGCATCGTCTATTGGACCCTCATCTGATGATGAAGGACAGGAGAGATTGACATGAAGCGATTACGAAAAAGAAGAGATCCTATTCTAGGGTTATTTAGCTTATCCCTCCTTGTAATCATTGTCTTACTGGGATTGTTTGCACCCATTTTAATGCCACATGATCCGTTAGCTGTCGATATAACTAAGAAATTTTTAGCCCCTTCCTGGGATTACCCATTCGGTACAGATCACTTAGGAAGATGCGTCTTTTCTCGCATGCTTTTAGGTATTCGCTATTCATTAGGATCCGCACTCTTCATTCAAGTCGTTGCTATTGTTTTAGCTGTCCTACTTGGTGCCTTTGTAGCGTTGAAAAGAGGTATAATCGATGTGGTATTTATTCGAATATGTGATGTTTTATTAGCTTTTCCGACACTGGTACTTGCATTTGGACTTTTAGGTGTATTAGGCCCTAGCTTAAAAAATGTTTTAATAGCCCTTATTTTTACACAGCTTATTTATTACTCCAGAATGGTTCGAAGTTTATGTATTGGGATGAATGAAAAAGACTTTATTCAAGCTGCTAGGATTACTGGCACTACAGGCATTAAATTAATCATTCGCCATTATATCCCTAACATACTACCAGCTATTGTCACGATTGTGGCGTTAGATATCGGGAAAGTCATTTTAGAAATCGCTGGCTTTTCCTTTATAGGTCTGGGCGTGCAGTCGCCGATTCCAGAATGGGGCATGATGGTAAATGAAGGGAAACAATATATCCGTCAGCATCCCGATTTAATGCTTTATCCTGGGCTTGCCATTGTCCTAGTGGTGTTATTCTTTAATCATTTAGCCAATCGTTTAAAGAAGTTTGATTCGTGAAGGGGGAAGTTATGGAGAAGGTTTTAGAAGTGAAAGATTTAAACGTCAAAATTGGGGAGAAAAATGTATTATCCACTATCAATCTGACAGCCTATAAAGGGCGTGTCTTAGGAATCATAGGAGAAAGTGGTAGTGGCAAGACCATGCTTTGCCATGCCATCATGCAAACATTACCATCTATCGCACAGGTGACACAAGGGGAGGTTCTTTATCAGCAGGAAAATTTAATGAATGTTTCAGCTACTCAATTAAGAGCATATCGTGGGCGGCATCTTTCGATGATTTTGCAAAATCCATCCGCTGCCTTCGATCGTATCCAAACGATTGAAGGCCATTTCAGAGAAACATTAAAGGCACACTTTAAGCTGACCAAAAAAGAAATGAGACAAATAGCTCTTGATGCCTTACATAAAGTGCATTTACCAAATCCAGAGCAGCTTTTACATTATTATCCTTTTCAGTTGAGTGGTGGCATGCTACAGCGAGTGATGATTGCCTTATCATTGGCGCTACAAGCCTCCCTCTATATTGCTGATGAACCAACGACAGCTCTTGATACGATCAATCAAAAACAAGTATTAACACTATTTGATCGTATTCGCGTAGAAACAGAAGCTGCCATACTTCTTGTTACACATGATTTAGGTGTTATTGCTGAACTAGCTGACGATGTGGCTGTTATGTATCAAGGAAAAATCATTGAGCAAACGAATGTCTATGATTTCTTTGATGCACCTCAGCATGCCTATACAAAGAAACTATTACAAGCAAGAATGCTATTTTAGAGGTGAAAAAATGACGCTGCTAGACGTGAAAAATATTGATATGCATTACGCTCAAAGACCATTTCTATTCCAGCGTAAGCAGGAAGTTCCCGTATTACAGAAGGTGTCATTCTCACTTCAGGAGGGGGAATGTCTAGGAATAGTCGGTCAAAGTGGTTCAGGAAAAAGCACATTAGGTCGTATCATTTTAGGAATCGAACGACCAACAAACGGGGAGTTACTCTTTCAAGGTGTCAATTTATACGAAGCACCAAGCAAGCATAAAAAAAGAATACGTAGAGATTTACAGGCAGTTTTTCAAAATAGCTATCATTCATTTAATCCGAAGCAGACGATTTTTGAAATACTCGAAGAACCGTTTCTGAATTTTGAGCATTTTAGCAAAACAGAGCGACAACATAAAGTAAGGGAATTACTAGACTGTGTAGAGTTAGAGAGGGCAATGGCTCAAAACTATCCTTCGCAGCTTAGTGGGGGGCAACAGCAACGAGTCAACATCGCTAGAGCTCTTGCGCTAAAGCCAAAATTAATTGTCTTAGATGAAGCGATTAGCAGTCTTGATATGATTTTACAAAAAAAGATTATACAATTACTACAAACACTTCAAAAAGAGCGACAGCTTGCTTACATTTTCATTTCGCATGATTTACAGGCAACACGTTTTATGTCAGACCGTATCCTTGTCATGCAGCATGGTCGGCTAGTGGAGGAGATTGGCAAGGATGGAGCATATGAGCATCCTGCTTCACAACAATTATATCATGCTATTTTGCCTTCACACCCGCGAGAAAGAAAACATAAAACGAAATGATCATAATATAGAAAACACGTATACAATGGTCATGGAGGTATGGGCTGGTAATGATAGAGGCCAGTTGGATTACCTCATTTGCTCCAAACATTAGTAAGAGTCATCTATTAAAGAAACGCCATTTTGCATTAGAATGGTGTTTTTCTTTTTATTAATAATATTAATCAGGTAATTAACTTTATTGATATTTTCATTGAATAAATTAATTTTATTATTTACTTTTTTAAATTATTTGGTATATAATCAATTTAACTTAAAGGAAGGAGTTCACTATGGCTTATCAAGTAATCACAAATTGTCCTGTCTGCAGTAAAACATTGAAAATTACGAAGTTACAGTGTTCTCATTGTCAAACGACGATTGAAAATGAGTTTGAATTGTCGAAGCTAGCATCCTTACCACAGGATCAGCTTCATTTTGTGGAAGTATTTTTAACATGTCGAGGGAATATTAAGGAAGTAGAAAAGGAACTGGGCATTTCGTACCCAACTGTGCGAGGCAAGCTAAATGACATTATCTCATCCCTTGGCTATGTCCAAAAGAAGAAAAATGAAGTAGACGAGAAAAAAATTGTAAGCATGTTGGAAAATGGCGAAATCACAACTGATGAGGCCATAAAGCTCTTAAAAGACGAATAGGGAGGAATGCTACATGAAAGAGGAAATTACTAAAGTGTTAACCATGATTCAAGAGGGAAAAATTGATGCTGATAAAGGGTCAGAGCTGATTCAAGTGTTACAAGAGAAAGAGGAGTCAGGTAATAAATTTCTGGAAAAAACGAAGTATTTAGATAAAACGTTAAAGGTTCGTGTGGTGTCCACTGAAAATGATAATGTCACTGTGAATTTGCCTATAAAACTTGTCAAGGCTGTGTTAATGGCTGGACACAGTATCGCTGCGAGTATTCCGCAATCGGAAAAATACGTGAAAGATATCGATATCAATCTTCTTCTTGAAGCCATCGAAAATGAATTAGATGGACAAATTGTGGACATAAAATCGGCAAACGGAGATACCGTTTCAGTTTTCATTGAGTAGAGGCGACTTATGATGCATGTAAAAGTGAAAGCAAAAGACGTTCGCTTTACCGTTCCTGTTCCATATGCTGTGCTAACCATTGTTCTTTCCATTTTGACTTCAAAATGGATTCAGCAAAGTGTCAACAAATGGACAAAGGCATACTTCGACAGAAAAAAAATCGACTTTTCCTTTCCATTCATTGACAAAGAAATGCTCAAGCCTATTATCAAGGAACTACAAAATTATAAAGGGCTCGTGCTAGTAGATGTCAAGGCACAAGACGGTACAGAGGTTAAGGTTAGACTGTAATAGCCTAATAGTTAAGATGAGAGCATGTTTTCATAAAAAGCATGCTCTTTGTTATTTAAAGAGAATCCTTTGCAAAAGAACTATCTAAATTCCACAATTTGTCCTCTAGATTGTCTAAGCGTGTTTTTGTTCTTTTCTCAAGATAATCTGGTAGCTCATTTTTACTGAAATAGGTAAGATTCAAACTCTCACCATCCCTCATCTCTAGTATACCACTGACATTTTTCGCACTATAAAGATGAATAACTGTATAGATTTCATCCCCATTTGGATATTGAAAATAATAATCTGGCCCTGAAAAAACACCAATCAAGTCCAATTCATTCGCTACCAGTCCTGTTTCTTCATGAAGTTCACGAGTAGCAGTTTCTTCTAGCGTTTCATTCAGTTCCATTGAGCCACCAGGTAATCCCCAATCCAACGTATCTTAACGATGTTGAAAGAGAATTTTCTTGTCATCGTTGACACAAGAATTGTCGCCCCGATACTGATAATCGGTCTACTGCCGATGTATTTCCTTAATTCTAAAATATAGCCCATATTGGCTCCTCCTCTATATTATAAAAAAACTATTCGCCTTTCTTATTATAAAGACCTCTATTTTACTTATAACCCTTGAAAATGGATTTATTGGTATAGATGAACAATCTTTTTTTGTACAAAATAATGCTCAAAAATGCAGAATAGTCAATCAAAAATGAAAAATAGCTTTTTATAATCAGTCTTTTCTGAATTTTACCTATATTGATTGTTTTGAAAACTCTATGTTAAGGTAAATAGACAAATTGAATATGCTAAATTTTGGTGGTTCAAATGGAGTCCATTCCATTTGATTAAAAGGGAAGTTGGTGAGAGTCCAACACTGTCCCGCAACTGTATTTAGGAGCTCGATAACAAGGCCACTGTTTTGTTTGTCAAAATGGGAAGGTGTTATTGAAGTGTTGATTATAAGTCAGGAGACCTGCCACAAAATAAGCATCAATTGACCTACGAGGATAGGGAGGTGTTAGCTACTGCATGATTTTTGTGAATTCCTGTAAATTCACTGTTATTTGGTCTGTCATGCTTTTGTAGATTAACAACTTCTAAAAAGGGGTAGAAGTTGTTTTTTTGTTGTTCTTTCGTGTTGGAATGGTAACGCTTACAAGAATAATTAAACAAAGGGGCTGTCATTGAATGGAGTTAACTTATTCACCAGGTCTTGATGGGGTCATTGCTGCTGAAACAAAATTATCTTTTTTAGACACTGTAGGAAGTCAAATTGTTATTCGAGGCTACGACTTGATTGAATTATCACAAAGATATTCGTATTTAGACATTGTCTACTTGCTACTGCATGGCGAAATTCCTACTGCCGAGCAACAGGCTGACTTACAGGACAAATTAAAAGCACATTATCAGGTTCCGCAAGAGATCTTCCAAATCTTCAAGCTCTTGCCTAATGAAACACATGCGATGGATGGACTGAGAACTGGAATTTCTGTTTTAGCAGGCTTTGATCAGCACATCAATGATCGTTCTACTGAAATGAACTTGACGCGAGCTTATAGACTTTTAGGCGGTATGCCTAACATCGTAGCCAATAGCTATCGTGTCTTAAACGGACAAGATGTTGTGGAGCCAGATAGTCAGCTTTCCTATAGCGCCAATTTTTATTACATGATTACTGGTAGAAAACCAACGGCGTTAGAAGAAGAAATTTTTGATCAGTCTCTCGTTTTATATAGTGAGCATGAGATGCCAAATTCAACGTTTACGGCTCGTGTTATTGCCTCTACACAATCTGATTTGTACGGTGCTTTAACTGGAGCTGTCGCATCATTGAAAGGAAATTTACATGGAGGGGCCAACGAGGCAGTCATGTACATGCTTCTAGAAGCCAAAACAGTAGCAGGCTTTGAAGCCTTGCTGAAAAATAAACTGCAAAATAAAGAAAAGATTATGGGCTTTGGTCACCGTGTTTATATGAAAAAGATGGACCCAAGAGCACAAATTATGAAAGAGGCATTGCATAAATTATGTTTGGCACAAGGGGATGATCGCTTATATCACATGTGTGAAGCTGGTGAGAAGGTGATGGCACAAGAAAAGAGCTTGTACCCAAATTTAGATTATTATGCAGCACCAGTATACTACATGCTTGGCTTGCCAATTGAAATCTATACACCTATCTTTTTTGGCTCACGAACAATTGGCTTATGTGCTCACGTCATTGAGCAGCATGACAATAACCGATTATTTAGACCTCGTGTCCATTATATTGGCGAGCGTCATAACCTTGAAGAATTGTCGGTATAATCAAGTTTTAACAACTCGCCATAGAGCTGATGGGCATTCTGACCAATGCCTATCAGCATACTAGTATATCAAATTCATGCCTTGAAAGGAAGATATAGATGATTAAAACAAATGACATATCTAAGACAGATCAATTACTTACAGATATTGCGGATTACGTAGTAAATACAACTATTACAAGTGAAGAAGCATACGAAACGGCACGCTATGTATTATTAGATACATTAGGGTGTGGCATTTTGGCCTTACAATATCCTGAATGCACGAAACTTCTTGGCCCAGTAGTACCAGGCACAGTCGTTCCCAATGGTACACGAGTTCCAGGCACTTCCTATGTTCTTGATCCTGTAAAAGGTGCCTTTAATATCGGTTGTATGATTCGTTGGCTGGATTACAACGACACTTGGCTTGCGGCTGAATGGGGACATCCTTCCGATAATTTAGGGGGCATATTAGCTGTGGCTGATTATTTGAGTCGCGTGCGTGTTGCTGAAGGGAAAGAGCCACTTAAAATGAAAGACGTATTAGAAATGATGATACAGGCCCATGAAATACAAGGTATTCTCGCATTAGAAAATAGCTTAAATCGTGTTGGGTTAGACCATGTACTGTTTGTCAAAATTGCGACAACAGCTGTTGTGACAAAGGCATTAGGTGGCACTCGTCAGGAAATTGTCAACGCCTTATCAAATGCTTGGATTGATAATTCGAGCCTACGAACATATCGCCATGCACCGAATACGGGTTCTAGAAAATCATGGGCTGCTGGTGATGCAACAAGCAGGGCAGTACACTTAGCCATGATGGCTGTGAAAGGCGAAATGGGCTATGCAACGGCCTTATCTGCACCTGGCTGGGGCTTCCAAGATGTTCTCTTTAATAAGCAAGAATTAAAGCTTGCTAGACCACTAGCATCTTATGTGATGGAAAATGTTCTATTTAAAGTTTCTTATCCAGCTGAATTCCATGCACAAACAGCTGCCGAATGTGCCGTTCATTTACACAATGAAGTGAAAAATCGTTTACAGGACATTGAACGCATTCAAATTACGACCCATGAATCCGCTATACGAATTATCGATAAGGAAGGACCTCTTAATAACCCAGCTGATCGTGATCACTGTCTTCAATACATTACAGCAATAGGGCTTATCTATGGTGATATTACAGCAGACCACTATGAAGATGAAGTGGCTGCAGATCCACGTATCGATAATTTAAGAAATAAAATGGTGGTTGTGGAAAAACCCCAATATACAATTGATTACCTAGATCCTGAGAAACGTTCGATTGCCAATGCTGTTCAAGTTTATTACAAAGATGGCACATCATCTGAGCTTATTGAATGTGAATATCCTTTAGGACACCGTTTCCGTCGTGAGGAAGCATTCCCTCAAATCATCGATAAGTTCCAGCAAAACATTAGCACCCATTATTCTCAAAAACAACACAGCAAGATTAATGAAGTTTGTGCTGATCAAGCACTTCTTGAAAATAGTGCTGTTCATGAATTCGTTAATTTATTTGTTTAACTTCTTTCAGGAAATTAAAGCCTCTGGCGAATGTCACGAATCGGGAAGGAGTTAATAAAGGATGTTAGCCTAAAATCCTCCCATCCTTGAGATAACGGCTAACTGACCTGCATCACAGCCGCTTTCGGACGTAAATATGCCGAGGCATCATTGATTATTAGGAGGTTTTTATAGATGGCGTGGATTGTAAATGAAGCAATAGCACAAAAACAATTGGCTGAACAATTTCGAACACTCATTACTCGTTCAACGATTTTACAAATCCCAGGAGCTCATGATGCAATGGCTGGCTTAATGGCTAAAAAAGTTGGCTTTGAGGCATTATATCTTTCTGGCGCTGCCTACACTGCCAGTAGAGGCTTACCTGATTTAGGCATGATTTATTCAAATGAAGTTGCACAGCGTGCGAGCGAAATTATTCGTGCGACTAATTTACCGTTGCTAGTGGATATCGATACTGGCTTTGGTGGTGTCTTAAATGTTGCCCGCACAGCTCGTGAAATGGTAGAGGCTGGAGTAGCTGCTGTACAGCTAGAGGATCAAAATCTTCCCAAAAAATGTGGTCATTTGAATGGGAAAACACTCGTTGCTCAAGAGGAAATGATACAAAAAATAAAAATGATTAAACAAATAGCTCCTACGTTAGTAATTGTTGCCCGCACGGATGCAAGGTCTGTAGAAGGTTTAGAGCAGGCTATTTTAAGAGCTAAAGCTTATGTAGCAGCTGGGGCAGATGCCATTTTTCCAGAGGCTCTCCAAACAGAAAAAGAATTTAAACATTTTGCCAGTGAGCTAGATGCTCCGTTATTAGCCAATATGACTGAATTTGGACAAACACCGTATTATACAGCTAAGGAATTTGAAAAGATGGGCTATTCGATGGTTATATATCCCGTTACATCGATGAGAGTAGCAGCCAAAGCCTATGAGCAAGTGTTTGGCTTAATAAAAAAGACAGGGACTCAAAAAGAAGCTATTGAGGATATGCAAACAAGAAGTGAATTATATGAAACCATTTCCTATTACAAATTTGAAGATTTAGATAGTGAGCTGGCGAAAACCATCTTACCTAAAGAGGAAATAAAGTAGGAGAAAAGTTTACTTTTCTCCTCTTTCTTTCAAGGAGGACTAGCATGGATACATTAGAAAACAAAATGACCATTTTTACACCTGAGGACTTTCAGGAGGAGGAAGGGCTCATAGCAAAAACCGCAGAGCTGTTCATCAAACAAGATGTCGCTACTAATATGGCAGCTATTGAGCAGCATCAATATGACATCACTCGTCGGTTATTTCAAAAAGCTGGTGATCTTGGTTTACTAGCCATCGAAATACCCGAGGCCTATGGAGGGCTAGAACTTAATAAAAAAATTTCCGGGTTAGTTGCAGAAAGGATGGGCTATGGCAGCTCATTCAGTGTATCTTACAATATTCACGCAGGAGTCGGCACATTGCCCTATGTCTATTTTGGCGATGCGTCCCAAAAGCTGAAATACCTACCAAAGCTAGCTTCAGGTGAATGGATTGGCGCTTACGCTCTGACGGAGCCAGACGCAGGCTCAGATGCACTACATCCCAAAACAAATGCCATTTTAAACGAGGACGGCTCTGCATGGGTAATAAATGGTGAAAAGCAATGGATTACCAATGCACAGCTAGCAAATCTCTTTGTTGTTTTTGCGAAAACGAGTGAAGGCATGACTGCATTCATTGTAGAACGTACATTTAGCGGTGTATCTATTGGACAAGAAGAGGAGAAAATGGGCATTAAAGGCTCCTCGACTGCTACGCTTATTTTACAGGATGTTGTCGTGCCGAGGGAAAATGTTCTTGGCGAGGTTGGAAAAGGCCATAAAGTAGCGATGAATATATTGAACATGGCACGCTTAAAGCTAGCTTTCTCCAACATCGGCACTTCCAAACAGGCACTTCAGTTAGCTGTAACGTATGGTAGGGAACGGAAGCAATTTCACCAGCCAATCGTTCATTTTACCATGATACAGGAAAAACTTGCGGATATGGCAACCTCCATCTATGGGGCGGAAAGTGCTGCATACAGGACAGCAGGAGAAATAGATGATGCGATGGAAGTTACGGATAAAGAGTCAATGGTTCAAAAAATAGCTGATTTCGCTCTGGAATGCGCACTCAATAAAGTCAATTGCTCAGAAGTGCTTGGGAAAATTGTAGATGAAGCTGTACAAATCCATGGTGGCTATGGCTATATGCAAGACTACGAGGTTGAACGCTTATATCGTGACGCTAGAATTAGCCGTATTTTTGAAGGAACAAATGAAATCAACCGTTTAACAATGGCGAAGCTACTATATAAGAAGTATTCACAAGCAACATCTACCGAAAATGCTCCAGTAGCATATCAACCAGCAGAAAAGAATCAGCAATACATCCGTCTTGCCAAGTACTTAATGCAAATAGCCATCGCTGTCATTGCTGACGCACAGATTCAATTGGAGCAAGAGCAGGAATATATGCGTCTGCTAGCTGATATAGCAAAAGATATTTATGTTATGGAAGCTTCTTTACTGCGGACGGAAAAGAACGCATGTGACAATATGAAGCATTTGATGACAGATATTCTTTGTCAGGAAGGCTATCGTAAAATAGAAAAAAGGACAATCGACATTATTTGTGCTGCTGAAACAAATGAACAAAAGCGAAAAACAAGGTTAGATCATATTCAGCGCTTAAACATCCCACTCCATCAGAATCTCTTTATGAAAAAGCGAGAGATTGCAAGAGGGATCATCAACAATCCAAAATCGATCAGTTCATTATCATAAACAGGAGGGAAAAATCATGGTTGATACATTTGCCAATGTTAGTAAAGAAGATTCCATCACGCTTATTCATTTAAATCATCCACCAGCAAATACGTTGTCATCAGCTTCTATTGAACATCTTCGTGTCATTTTTAAAGAATTAGCTGAGGATGAAGAGACGAGAGCCATCATTGTGACCGGCTCTGGACGATTTTTTGCTGCGGGAGCAGATATAAAGGAATTTGTTGCTGCCTTTGGGCAACAGGATAGAGCATTACAAATGGCTGAAGCAGGCCAAGCGCTATGTGATGAAATTGAAGCCATGAAAAAGCCTGTTATTGCTGCTATTAATGGGCCAGCCCTTGGAGGAGGACTAGAGCTAGCGTTAGGCTGTCATTTCAGGATTGCTTCAAGTAATGCCATTGTTGGTTTACCAGAATTAAAGCTTGGCTTACTGCCGACATTCGGAGGCACTCAACGACTGAGCAGAATAACAACGCAAGCAAAGGCTCTACAATTAATTTTAACAAGCAAGCAATTAAGTGCTGATGAAGCACTACAACTAGGTATTATTCAAGTGGTGACGGAGCCAGATGAGCTTCTGCCAACTGCCAAAGCCCTTGCTCAGTCTTTTGTTGAGGGCAAAAGTATGACAAGTGTATCCCGTACAATTGAATGTATAATTCAAGGTGGGAAGGATCATCTCCAAAAAGGGCTGGAATTAGAACGAACACGCTTTGCTGAGTTATTTTTAACAGCGGATGCTAGAGAAGGCGTTCAAGCATTTATTGACAAAAGACAGCCCAACTTTAAACATTTGTAAGGGAGGAAACTACTATGACAAATGAAGTAATATTTTCCGTCAGTGAGGGTGGCGCAGCAAGCATTACGCTGAATCGTCCTCAAGCTTTAAACTCACTTTCTATAGAAATGCTAAAGCCCATTGGTGAGAAACTAAAGGAATGGCAGGCGAATGATCAAATACACTTGATAATTCTAAGAGGTGCTGGCGAAAAGGGCTTTTGTGCTGGGGGTGATATTAAAACACTCTATAAAGCTCGCTCCAGTCAGGAAGCTTTCCAAAATGCCGAAATCTTTTTTGAGGAAGAATATCACATAGATAGGGCAATCTATCACTACCCAAAGCCTATCATTGCTTGCCTTGATGGCATTGTCATGGGAGGTGGGGTTGGTTTAACGTATGGGGCTAGCCACCGAATTGTGACAGAGCGAACAAAATGGGCTATGCCAGAAATGAATATTGGCTTCTTTCCTGATGTTGGAGCTGCCTATTTTCTAAATAAAGCGCCTGGCTATGTAGGATATTACTTAGCTTTAACAGCTTCGATCATCCAAGCTGCAGATGTTCTCTTTGCTAATGGTGCAGATAGCTATATGACGAGCGATCATTTACACGCATTCCTCACACGCATTGAACAAACGAACTGGCATACAGTGGAAACTAGCACAGCTCTAAAGCAATTAATAGAGGACTATTCAAGTACACCAACAGCAAACAGTGAGCTTGCCAGCCTTCAAAATGAAATCGATCAACATTTCTCAAAACATACAGTGGAGAAGATAGTCGAATCCTTAGACAATGACCCAAGCAAATTTGCACAAGAAACAAAGCAGTTGCTTCTATCTAAATCTCCATCATCCTTAAAAATTACATTAAAGCAGCTGATAGATGCTCAACATAAAACGGTAGAAGAATGCTTTGCGACTGATTTAATCTTGGCAAAAAACTTTTTAAATCATGAGGATTTCTATGAAGGGGTTAGGTCTGTCGTCATTGATAAGGATCGAAATCCTCAGTATATCTATCAAACATTCGCTGATTTTACAGATGATATACTTGAAAAATTCTTTCAAGACAGTAGTGAAACCGTAAAGAAGTAAGAACAATGACATCTTCGCTCAATAAATGCTGAAACCATCTACTTGTTAAGAGGTAGGTGGTTTCTTAAGTGTTGTTCTGTAGATTTTCATAGGGTTTTGTCAGAGAACGTAGAATGATATGTTATACTATAAAAAACGGAATAAAAGGATAAAGGTACAAATTCAATAGAATTTGTTTAAAAGGGAAGAACGGTGAAAAGCCGTCGCTGTCCCGCAACTGTAATTGGGAGCACATTTTAAAAACCACTGTTATGTATGTAATGGGAAGGGAAAAATGTGTGATGATCATAAGCCAGGAGACCTGCCTTTATCTAGTACAGCCAAAACCTACGCGGATAGGGGGTGTTGAGTGTGACGAATTACCTTCATCATACTCATAGTGCGACAACCAAAAAAAGAGTCTCTATTCAATATAGACGACTTATTTTATATTGGTTGAAGAACTATGAAGTATGTCAGTCATAGCTAGCATCTTACCATTAGGGCAAGATGTTTTTTTTATGAATAAATAGGGGTGAACAAGATGACATCACATTCAATTTCATTTTATATAAATCAGTTAAAGCAGCAAATTATGAACAACCTTTCTGGTGAGCATATTAGGCCATTACAGCTTTATATTAGGAAGTTAATAGAAGAAAACCCAAATGATTATACATCTATTAATGATGCCTATTTAACGATCAAGCATGAATTAGTCGAGACATGTCATGATAGTAGATAAAAAATCTGAAGTGAAGTGAATAATTAAATGGAATGCAAAATGAACAAATCTGAAGACATAATGGACAACATAGATATGAATCAAAAAGTTTTATATAGAAAATTGGATCATTTTGAAATGGAAAGAGGCTTGGTATTAGAAAGTTTAGACATTTTTCTAAGATGGAATCAACAAACACAATACCTTTCTGAAGACAAGCTTCAAAAGCTTTGGATGAAACTGGTAAGGAAGTATAAATTCTCTCTCGATGAATGGGAAAGAACTGCTGGTCATACAAATATCCATGCTTATCTAGTGAAGGAGCAAGGACATGGGTTACAAAAGTTGATGCGCTTTTACAAAGATCGCCACGGCATAAAATGGTTGGAAAATGCATTTCATTATGGAATGTCATTACTCATTGAAGTTGGAAAAATGCCTGGATTAGAAATGTTTTTCCTAACAAATTTAATATGTTACAGATGGGAAAAGGATTATTTAGAGGATGCAGATGTTCAACAGTTTTTTTGTCATTCAATAAATGGTAAAGTGAAGGAGGTCTATGAAAGTTTCAGGGCTTTCGATCAAGAACAGAATCTGTTAACCGCAACTACTCTCTATAAACTTTTATCAAAATATAATCCTCATTTTCAAGTGAATTCGGCAGCAACGCCTGAATTTTATAAGGAATTGTCCTTATTTGTCGAAATCGAGTAATCCATACGTTCGACATGTCAAACAGTCTATTATTCTTTAGAATATAGGCTGTTTCTATGTGAAATACGCTATTATATTTAATGCTCATAGATCCGTAGTAACAGAAAATCTCGTACATAGTTTAGATACACAATGAATTAAGATATAAATAATAGATGGAGAAATTCCTTCGAAAGTTATGATTAAAAATAATGAATAATCAAAAAATAAAGAAGTTTAGAATCTAGATTTACTTTTTATATGAAGGATGGTACACTTAAAACTATTGAACAACAACTATATATTGTGTTCGTTTTATATAGGTGCTACTATATGTAGTTTAAAAGGGAAGTTCGGCACAATTCCGACGCTGTCCCCGCAACTGTGAAGCTGACAATGATTACAACCACTGTGCATTCGCATGGGAAGGGAATCAGAGGATGAAGCAAAGCCAGGAGACCTGCCTCTATAAAACAATTAATCATTTCTTCGGGGATTAAGAAATGGGAACGTCAGTATTTTTGGTATGGTAACGTTTCCATTTAGCTATCTCTCTAGAGGAGATAGCTTTTTATTATATGAAAAGAGGGATTTCTATGAAACTTTATACGAAAACAATCTGTCCAAAATGCCTTTGGGTAAAATCTGAATTACAACGTGCAGGACTTGAGGCAGAAATCGTCAACATTGATCACGATGAACAAGCTAAACAAACAATAATCGATGCAGGTTTTTTAAGTGTGCCTGTTTTAGAAATGAATAATACATTTATAGGAGATGTTAAGGACATAGTTTCTCATATTGAGATGATTGTTCTATGATCGTTTACGCAAGTCGTACAGGAAATGTCCGGAATATTGTTTCCAAATTAAGGGCAGAGTCTGTTGAGCTCTCTGAGGAATTACAATTGAATAAGCCTTATCTTTTAATTACTTATACTGATGGCTTAGGCGATATCCCTGCAAAAGTGGAACGTTTTTTAGAAAAAAACAGAGATTTTTGTAAAGGTGTAGTTGCCAGTGGGAATAGTAACTTTGGGCACAACGCATTTGGGGCTGCTGGCGAGAAAATCGCTGCTACCTATCATGTACCCTTAGTAAGAAAATTAGATTTACGAGGCAATCAAACAGATTATGAAGCCATACAAACGTTTTATGAAACGAGGGTAATAAGATGAAAACCTATTTAAAGCTAAATAATGACGTACTGAATCGTTATAGTTCAACTGGGCTACTTGAATTAGAAAAGGATCGTGAAGCTACACGCCGCTACTTTTTAGAGTATGTCAACGTGCGTTTACGTTACTTTATTGATATTGAAGAAAAAATCCGTTATTTAGTTGATGAGGGCTACTACGAGAAAGCATTTATCGACATGTATGAAATGGAATTTATTAAGAAGTTGTACAAAAAAGCATATGATTATAATTTCCGCTTCCCATCCTTTATGAGTGCAAGTAAATTTTACGATAGCTATGCTATGAAAAGCCGTGATGGAGAAGAGATTTTAGAAAAATATGAGGACCGTATTGTCATTATCGCCTTGTATTTAGCACAAGGGAATACGGTGCTAGCAGAACGTTCTGTCGAGGCAATGATGGAAGCTTATCAGCCTGCTACACCAACAGCATTAAATAGTGGTAAAAAAGCACGTGGTGAATTAGTGAGCTGCTTTAAATTATCGATGGATGATTCCATGAATAGTATTGCTGAAAATATTGGTTATTGCTTAGAGCTATCAAGACTTGGCGGTGGGGTTGGAGTTAACTTAACTGATTTACGCCCTTTAGGTGACCCTATTAAAGAGATTCTAAATCGTGCCAGTGGTGTCATCCCAGTTGCTAAACTGTTAGAAAATTCTTTCAGTTATTCCAATCAACTAGGGCAGCGAAATGGCTCTGGTGTTGTCTATTTAAATATTTTCCATGCAGACATTGAAAATTTTATTTCATCTAAAAAACCGAATGCCGATGATAAAATTCGCCTCGCAACATTATCAACAGGAATAATTATACCAAGTATTTTCTTCGAACTTATGAAACGTGATAAAGATATTGTCTTGTTCAGCCCATATGATATTTTCAAAGAATATGGCAAACGCATGTCTGAGATTTCCATTTCAGATATGTACTATGAGCTACTTGATAACCCTAAAATTCGTAAAATTAAACGTTTGAATGCACGTAGGCTGTATACAGAAGTGAAAAAAGCACAATTTGAATCGGGCTATCCGTTTGAAATTTTTGATGATAATGTCAATGAAGTGCATCCTTTAAAAAACATCGGTCGCGTAAAAATGTCCAATCTATGTACCGAAATCTTGCAAGTTCAAGAAACAAGCATTATTACAGATCAAGATCAACCGAATGACTATGGATTAGATGTATCCTGTAACTTAGGGTCGATTGATATTCATGCAGCAAGTAAGGTCAATGATTTCGAAGCCTTAATCGATACGGCTATGCACCTATTAACAAATGTGTCGCAAATGACGCACATTAAAAATGTACCGTCTGTTGCAAAAGCCAATCAATTAATGCATTCAGTAGGACTTGGTTGTATGAACCTCCACGGCCATCTTGTGACGGAGGGCATTTTATATGGCTCCAAAGAGTCGATTGATTTCATGGATCGTTTTATGGAAGCGATGAACTTTTATTCACTCAAATCATCGATGGAAATGGCTAAAGAAAAAGCTGCAACTTTTTATCGATTTGAGGACAGTGATTACGCATCAGGTAGCTACTTTGACCAATATGTCAATAAAATCGACGAAGAACTATCACCTGTTGTGTTAAAAGCACTTGGCAATATTCCAATCATTACGAAAAACATGTGGGAAACGCTTAAGCAAGATGTGATGCAATATGGTCTATTCCATTCCTATCGTTTGGCTATTGCACCAACTGGCAGTATTTCCTACATACGTAGCTGTACGGCTTCTATTGCGCCATGTACTGAGCGTGTAGAGGTTCGTGACTATGCAGATAGTAGAACGATTTATCCAATGCCTCATTTAACAAATGATAACAGTCATTTATATGTAGAGGCATATGATGTTAATCCGTATGATTTAATTGATTTGTACGCTGCTTCTCAAAAACACGTTGACCAAGGTATTTCCATGACGCTTTATGTAACCGATAATTGGACAACTGAACAATTAGCTAAAGTATACATTTATGCATGGGTAAAGGGCATTAAGTCCGTTTACTATGTTCGTCAACGATTACAAAGCTTAGAGGAGTGTGTAGCATGTCAAATATAATTTACGAGGCGGTCAATTGGAATAAGGCAACGAGTGAACTTGCCCAAATATTTTGGGACCAGCAATGGAAGCAAATTTGGTTTCCTGAGGAAATTGCGGTCAGTAAAGATATCAAACAGTGGAAAAGCTTTGAGCATCAAGACACGTATAAAAAAGTGTTCGCGGGATTAACGTTACTGGATACAGTTCAGACCAATATAGGGATGAATCGTGTGGCCGCTTATACAGACGATTTACAAGAGAAGGCTGTCCTAACCGTTTTTGATGCATTTGAGGCAATCCATGCCAAATCCTATTCTTATATTTTTACAACGCTTTGTACAAACGAAGAAATAGATGAGTTATTTGAATGGGTCAAAAAAAATGAATTTCTACAATATAAGGCCAATAAAATTGCGGATATTTATAATAGTATCGAAGAAAACGATCCAGAAAGCTTATGGAAAGCGATGTTCTCCTCCGTTATGCTCGAATCTTTCCTTTTCTATTCTGGCTTTTTCTACCCGCTGTACTTAGGAGGACAAGGCTTCCTACGAAACAGTGCTGAGATTATTTCACTTATTTTACGCGACGAATCCATCCATGGTGTCGCAGTTGGATTTTTTGCTCAAAATCTATTCAAGCAATTTTCAAAAGAAAAACAAGAAGAGCTAAATTTATGGGGCTATGAGCTATTATTAGATTTATATCAGAATGAAATGAAATATACGGATGATATTTATGCGGAAACAGGATTATCACCTGAAGTGAGAGCCTATGTACGATATAATGCTAATAAAGCCTTAATGAATGTTGGTTTTGAAGCAATGTTTCCAGAAGAAGAAGTCAATCCGATTGTGATGAACGGTATTCGTAATGAAGGCTCCACATACGATTTCTTTTCACAAAAGGGAGCTACCTATGCTAAAGCAAAAGTAGCGCCAATTACAGATGACACATTTAATTTTAATCGTTAGGATGGAGAACAATGAACGTAGAAGTAAAAATCAAAAGAGTACACGCGGATGCAATACTACCAATGCAAGCCAATCCTGGTGATGCGGGCATGGATCTCTACTCCATTGAAGCAGTAGAAATACCAGCAGGCGTAGCCAAACTTATTAAAACAGGTATACAGATTGAATTACCTAAAGGAACGGAAGCCCAAATTCGACCAAGAAGTGGACTAGCATTAAAGCATAGTATAACCGTACTGAATAGCCCAGGCACAATTGATGAAGGCTACAGAGGGGAAATCGGCGTTATTTTAATCAACCACGGCCAAGAACCGTTTATCGTCGAAAAATCTATGCGTATCGCCCAAATGGTCATTCAATTTGTCCCATCCATTCAATTAGTAGAAGTAGATGAATTATCACAAACGATCCGAGGAGCATCTGGATTTGGAGCAAGTGGTACTAAATAGAATTGATTAGTTTAAAAAGATGACAAAGAAATCCTGTGTGTATATACATGCAGGATTTTTTTGTTGTCAGTAAGGATAGTCTGTTTAAAGCTTAGCAGAACTACACATGAAAGCAATGGACATTAAAAAAGATGACGTCGGTTACTTACCAAAGTCATCCCATTACGGCATAATCAACAACTACATCTAAAAATATAAACAGCTTTTAATTTTCATCTGTCTACCTAATAGGCAGCATATCACCACGAATATGTGCTCTTCTTTCCTTGTTCATCTTGGTAATTAACTAGATTCCAGATGAAAGATCGAAAGTATATGGTTTAAATTGGGATAATAATATAAAATTTATATATATACCATTTTTATTGTAGCTAATAGTGTTGGGATTGGGGGCGGAAATTATAAAGAAGAAATTATGGAGTACAGGTTTATTACTAGTATGTATTTTTCTCGTTGCTTGTGAGTTCAATCAACAGGAAGGGAAAGAAGCGTCTACTATTGCTCAAAAGGTGAATACAGAAGAATTTATACCAAAGGCGATAAGCCCTGGTAATTTTAGTGAATACGATATGGCACTTAAGATGGATAATGACGGGAAATTTCAGCTAGAATCAACCGTTGTCGTTAAAAACCTCTCTACCGATGATTGGGAACAATTGATATTTTATTTTATACCTAATATGTTTACAAAAGCTGTCTCACCCGAACTGGAGCATCCATCTACCATTGCGTTCCATAACATTACCATTGATGGAAAAACGGCAGCTTACACCCTTGAAAAAGATTCACTCAACATTCAGCTTCAGGAAAAATTGAAACCTCATCAAGAAATGAAAGTTTATTTTTCCTATGAGTTCACTCTGCCTGAAGAGGGCTTAAGATTTACGAAGAGTAATGGTAATTATCATTTAGCTCAATTTTATCCGATGCTTGCCACATATAGAAACCATCAATGGAACAAAGAAGATTATCGTTTTAGAGGAGAGACGTATCATACTACATTCAGCAATTTCAAATTAACCTATGACATTCCTCAGGAGTACACGTTGGTGTCTTCATTTGATCAAGAGGCATTTCCAAGCCCAAACAAAGGGTTACTTGAAGTTGAGAACGTGAAGGAAATATTTGTTGCTCTAGTAAAAGATCCAATACTAGTGGAAAAAGACGAAGACATCGCCATTAGAGTATTTGGATTTGAGGAAAATAAAAAGGAACTATATCAAGAAATAGCAGACGAGGCTTCAGCTGTCATAAATTATTTTGAAGAAATAATGGGGCCGTATCCTCTCAAACAACTAGATATTATCATAGATGGAATGGGCATGGAGTATCCAGGAATTGTAACAGCCCATACGATTTACAACAGTGGTCCTAGTAGTTCTGAGCAGATTAAAAGTACAGTGGTTCATGAAATTGCCCATCAATGGTTTTACGGGGTCATTACCAATGATCCTTTTCATCATGCCTGGTTAGATGAAGGCTTCACGGTATTTGCTACAAATCTATTCAACTTTAAAAAATTGAATCTGAGCAAACCCTATACGATTTACAGCATTGATCCAGACCTAGTGCTTCCAGTCAATTTACCACTTGATCAATACCAATCTGATATGAGTGCATATGTCTATGGAAAATCGCCTGCAATGCTCTTGAATTTGTTTGATGATAATGAAGAAATCAAAGACATTGAACAATTTTTACAAAGTTATTATCAATTTTATAACTATAAAGAAATCGATTCCACAGAATTCGCCCGATTCACAAAATACTATTTTGATTTAAAGGACGATTCTATATTTGAGGGGTGGTTAGATCTAGATAACACTAAAAATGAATGATTTAGCAATAGGTTCTCCATGAAAGAAAAGGGATATTGTGCAAGCAGTATCTCTTTTTTTATGTTCAAAATATATCAGCTTCACGATCAGGATTTAACCACCTTTTAGAGAAAAAACATAAATTGAAAATTAAGTATTCTCTTAACGCTAATAATAAACTATACTTACAATTAATTATAGTTATAGAACAGGAGAATTGTCATGCTAAAACGGTTGTTTTTTGTAAGTTTTGTATTTTATCTATGCTCTTTGATTTATGTAGAGGATAGTAGCTATGTCCATGCAATTAACAAAGATGTAATATTTTTTGATAGTGGTACTGCTATAAATGGTAGGACGATGTTACCAATGAGAAATATATTTGAATCATTAGATGCAACTGTTGCCTGGGATTCCTCAACCCAAACCATAACAGCAAGTAAAGGGAATACAACTATTCAATTAAAGGTAAATTCGTATAAAGCAATTGTTAATGGGAAGGAGACTTTTCTAGACAACCCACCTACCATTATGAACTCAACTACAATGGTACCCGTAAGGTTTGTTAGTGAGTCTTTAAAACTACCTGTTGAATGGGATTCAACACTAAGAGTAGTTAATATAATCACAGAAGGGAAAAATATTTTTATTTATGTTAATGATCCTACAATAAATACAGATAAGAATTCTAAAATTAATAACTATAATCAATTGGTTGATTTACATAATAACCTTTTATTTGTACTACAAAATTTGGAATATGAAAAATCGTTGTATCCTAATTATTCACAAGATTACCGTAATATACTAGAGAAACAGTTAACATTGTCTAAGCTAAAATTAAAGGTAATGCAAAGAATGGAAGTAATATTAACGGAAATTATAAGACAAGGATAGACAGACAATTATTCAATCAAACGGATCCTCAACTGACATAAAAGAAGGGTTGAGCATTTGGCTTTGTTGTTAGGTATGTAATGAAACGTTAGAAGTTTATAAGGGGAAACTAACTCTCCATTCGCTGGCTATGAATTTTAACGCTGGTTTGTTAGATTGAAGTGTGATAAGAATTCATTTTTGATTAACCATTTCTTCAAAATGGACTCAATAAGAGCATAGACTTATCAATGATTTGAGTGAAGAATGCAGCTCTTTCTTAGTCATTGATTCAACTTAAAGTAAGAACTAATTATTAGCGAATATTACATTGGAAAGGCTACTTTAATATAAAATCCATGAAATTTTTTGACCATTTGAGGACTGTAAATAACAGTCCTCTTCTTTTTGTCGCTTACACGCGTACCAGACTTGAATAATGGTAAGAAGTATTAAAAGTTAAAAAAATTTAAAAATTGAAAAAATATCCACAATATCTTATCATAGTAATGTAAAAGCTTACATTGAGAAGGGAGGCGGATGCCGGTGTTACGTGCATTAAAAGTAGGACTAGCAATTGAGCGAGCCAATCGGAAAAATTTAGTTGCGTTAGTCGCTGTTGTCATTATCGTTTTCGGCTTTATGTTTTATTTAAAGGCACAGGCCGTTGGTAATCAAATCGTTGAAAAAAAGGGTGACTATTATTCCATCCAGGCTGTACTATCAAAATTTCAAGTGAAAGATGCTTCAGAATCAGGGGATGGCAGCGATTTATATAAAAATTTAACTAAACAAAAAAGCAAAATTGCTTTACAAATAGCAACATTAACAATGGATAGACAATCTATGTATTATGAGGCTTCACTTCAACTCGCTAAATTAAGGCAAGAGGCATTCGAATTAGAAGGATACGAAAATATTGCCGAGTTGTTACCCTCTAAATTACAAAATTCGATGGACTACCTTTATTTTAAATGGATGATAGATGAGGGAAAGGATACACGATCTGATCTATTTCAATACATACCGTTTTTATTATTTTTATTTAGTCACGTAGGTGCAGGCTGGTACATATTTATTAGCTTCCATACGAGTTCTATTTTACTGGATGACTTTGAGCATTCTAGTTTAATTCAAGGCTTTCCTGTGCGGTTTGATACCTATATTTTATCTAAATGTCTTATTTCTTTGTTATCCATAGTGACTAGTATTTTACTCATTTTTATTTGCGCAAGTCCGTTATGGATACTAAATGGACTTGGTAACCCACTAGAGCCTGTCGGGATTTATCTAGGAAATGCCACATTAATATCTACGCTTCAATATATCGCCATAAGTGTTGGCTATATGTTCGTCATTTCAATTTTTGTCATGCTGTTGTCGATTATTTTAAATGTGCTACTGAAAAATATGTATTTAACACTATTTGTACACTTTATTGTATTCTTTTTACCGATGATTTTTCCATCTCTTATTAGTTTATTCCCCTATAATCCTTTTAATTTCATGAATTTTAATGATATTTTACGAGGGGTACCGGTAGATTTAGCAGAGCCTGTTGCTATTACGATGAATCTAGGCTTAATCATCCTATGTTTAAGTATTATTTTAATGTTGTTTGTAATTAAAACATTCTTCTCAACAGGAAAAATCAATAGGGCATAGGGGAGGGAAAATAAGCATGTGGAGTTATTTTAAATTTGAATTCAAGCAATTTTTTTTGAATAAGAAAAACTTAGCAATCTACTTTTTACTTGCTTTTGCAACCTTTTTTTATGTATTTAAAATAGCACCAGCTTACGATCCGATTGAAAGTGTAGACTCTGAGGAGATTGAGGCGCGCTATTTAACACGTCAGGAATTTTTAGATCATATGGAAGGAAGAAAACTACATGGTCTGCATCCTGCCGTTATTTTTGCTATTGAAATATTTAGCGAGATTAACCCTATAGATAAAGCAAGATTAGATGCATTAGAAAAGGGCAATTTAAAAAAATATGCAGATTTAACGCGTGATTGGTACTACTTTACCAATGCGATTACCTATAAAAGTGATTCATTTTCATATAACTCAAAGTATTTTATAAAAAATAATGAGTATGCAGAAGATGATGCCTTTTATGCTTATTTAGAGCATGCAGTCCGTTATGATGCATATTCGAAAGCAGATTATGAATTATCAACGGAAATATTTGAACAACGCACGGCACTACAAACGCTCGAACGCTTATTAAAGGGTATACTGCCCATTATATTGATTGTCTGTGTGCTACTTTTAGCAATTGATATGGTTGCCAAAGATAGACGCCATCCATCCATTTTGAAGGGGTTTCCGATTAATGATTGGAAAAAGCTCCTGGTGAAAATGGTCGTTGTGCTACTAGGTAGTGCCGTATTATTTATACCGCTTATTGTTGGCTTCTTTATTGTAGGACTACAATCTGGCTTTGGGAATTTCCATTTGCCCTCTCCAGTATATGCGCCGCATCTCGACTGGCGTATGGAAGGTAAATTTGAAATGATGACTTTAGGTACGTTTTTAGGACAATCGCTGGCTTTACTTTTTACCTGGTTCATCGTCATCATCAGCGTTGTACTATTATGCAGTATGCTATTCCGCAATGAGATGGTCAATTTCGCTGTTGGCATACTCCTTATTTTTGGTGAAAATTTTTATTTCAGCCGTTACGTTGGCTTTTTCTGGGACGTTCAAAATTATCCAACATCCTATATTCAAGTCGGACAAATTATTTCAAAACAGCGGAATTTTTATTATATGAATGATCATTTAGATTTTACTTTAGGATTACAGTTATTACTTGGACTAGCTGCCATTGTCATTTTTTTCATCATACTGACGGCATCGAACAGGCGATATAAGCTAATTAAATAGGGGTGGTAAAGATGATTGATATTCAAAATATTACCGTGCGATTTGGAGAAATGAACGTGTTAAATAATATTTCCATGACCTTTGAGCAAGGGCAAATGATTGGGCTTGTTGCACCAAATGGAACGGGAAAATCTACATTTATGAATGTGTTGATGAATTATGTGAAACCGTTGAATGGCAAGATCATTTTTAAAGATGGCCTATGTTACTCAAATAAACAAAATGAAGTGAAAATCCACACATTCGTGTCAATGATGCCAGACCAAAGTGACTTGTATAATCATTTAAGTGGGCGAGAGCATTTAAAAATGTTTGCTACGATGTGGAAATCGGATTTAAAACTGATTGACGAAACAATCGAAGCATTAAATATGGGGCATTATGTGAATAAAAAGACAGGTACCTATTCCCTTGGGATGCGCCAGCGTCTATGCTTTGCCATGCAAATTGTTACAAATACAGACATTATGATGATGGACGAAGTGATGAACGGGCTTGATCCAAATAATGTGGAAATTATTTCGAAAATATTATTAAAGAAAAAGGCGGAAGGGAAAATTATTATCATTGCCTCCCATTTACTTGATAATTTAGAGAAATATGCAGACCGAATTTTCTTATTTAACGAGGGAAAACTAATAGATACCAATCAAATAATCGAAGATTTTAGTCAAGCGCATATTAAAACGATTCGCATAAAAAATATGGAAAGTAATACGAAAAAACAGCTTCATGAGCTATATCCAAATATCAAACTTCAAACACTGACAAATGACATGACACTCATCCATTTACCAAGTTCTGAAGCCAGCTTATTAAGTTCACTTACATCTTTTTTAGTTGAGAGAAACGTAGTAGATTTTGCTTTTGGGAAAGTTACATTAAATGATTTGTATGCAATGTATTATCACGAAGAAAGCAATGTGACAGCTAGTTAAAGAGGAACAATCACTTTTATTGTTAAATTAGTTCTTGCCGTAAAATATAATGTTTATTTACGGAGCAGCTTTTGACTTACTCTAGTTTCCAAAAACATAGTATTTACTACCTTTTCAGTTAAGATTACATCCTCAGATAATTATTTATTGTTTGGTCATCATTGTTAAAATAATGTGAGTCATATGATTGAAAAATTACGGTGACAGGTCCACAGGTGATATACTGGTATATCTTAGTATAAGAAAAGGGGTAAAACTATGAATAAATTTAATAAGACATTAGCATATATAAATGAATTACTTTATGAACCTAATAATTTAACAATAAAAGATATCCATGAAGAAACTCAAAACTCAGATTATGGGGCTGGGCTATTTCAGTTAAATTCTAAATCGGTTAGATTTAGAGTCGCAAAAATAACACCTAATAAGATAGGACAGTTTGTTTCCTTTTGGGAAAAGGATGAAACTAATAAAAACCAAGCATTCTCATATGATAATGCCACTGATTTATTGGTAATAAACACTTTTAATGATAATGGTGATTTTGGCCAATTTGTTTTTCCAAAAGAAGTTCTTTTAAAACAAAACATCCTTAAAACCGTTAATACAAAGGGTAAAATGGCAATTAGAGTTTATCCTAGTTGGGATACTCCCACTAGTCAACAAGCGCTAGCAACACAAAAATGGCAATTACCTTATTTTATTAAAATTGACCATGCTAGTAGTTCAATACATGAGCTATTAAAACTATACTCCAACTAATTTTCTTAAACAAATGAATAAGCAACAGATTTATTACAGAAATTGCGCTATTCATATTTACTGAACAGTTGGAGGGAAGCAATAAATAAGGTATCAACTACTGATTACGATTATCAAGATTTTGAAAAGGATCTATTTAAAATAAGAGCCTTTCTACGATAAGCAAACACAGGGACGATTATTCAATTAACGCAGTCTCTTCTTATATTACCAGGGCAGTTTAGTTATTCTTTAATATTACGTGAAGCAAGGATGTGAGTGCATGTTTCAAGATGGATTTCCCAAACATTTGTATGATGATGTGACGACAGTGGTTGGAATGATTCCTCATAAAACTTATAATCATGTCACGATTGCTGTGTCTGAGGATACTATCCACTATTTTCAAAATAATACCGTGATTAGATTTCCTTATCGTACCTACTACATTGATAGTTCAGATGCAGTTATAGAAAAACTAAGTCTACAACAAAAAATGATTTTGCATTGTATATATTCAAGAAGTTGTGATGGATTTGTCCGTCAAAAGCATATTTATTCGTTGCTACAGATGGATTACGAAGACTGGGCTATTCCTTATATCGTCAAAATATGTGATGAATATGTCGTAGAGATAATAGAATTAGCCTATGCTATTTTAAAAGAGCAGGATACAGAACGGATTAAGAGATTTTGTCTTGAAAATATTGTGCCATTTTGCAAAAGCTATAATCGAATGATTAGCTATTGGAACGAATTTTACCGATATAGATACAATCATTTTCAAACATACATTGGCAGGAAGTTATTTAGAGATTGTTTTGGTTACTCTAAATCAATGGAGCGCAGGGCAAAGAGAATTGTGGAGCACTTAACCTAAAGTAACTGAGGCTTTAATTGAATAAGACTTATTTCATTTTACGAACGGGCCAGATTGTTGAGGAACATTTTCAACAAAATTGATATTATTGTTGAACTATCGAGTAAGGTTGTGAAGATTATTACTTAAACTAACGGCTCAGGATAGTTAAAGTATATTTAGGGCACGTTACTTCAAAAAAGGAGTAATCTAAATGAAAAACCCATTCTTAATTAGTTCATTTGTGTTTATATTTTTGTTCAGCTTTTCTATGTATTTAGGAAGTCCAGTTTATTCACAAACTACACCTTCAGATAAAAATGAGTATTTACATCCTGCAAATAAGGAAAAAGTTATTGATGAAACTGTAGATGAATTTTATCTGGCATTAAGAGACCTAAAATATCCTATACATCAGGAGGTTTTTCAAAGATATAAGCAGAAGTCAAAGCAACAGCAAAGGCATTTGGATACTGCTCTTTTTAAAGAAATGCCTGATGCATCTGTAAATGTTAGAAAAAAAATATTGTTCAATGAGGTAGAAAAATTAAATTATATTACTTTTGATGGAAATATTCTTCGTACCTACCCTAATATAGATATTAACTACCATCAGACCGTTAGCCCCGATAGGCAAGTTTATTTCTTTTATTCCTTTAAAGACACTGAAAAAGAATTTAAAGGTAATTATGCAATTTATGATGTGGAAACAAAAGAAATGGTGACAGGTGGAAGTACTTATATGCCAAAGCTCAATCTTACAATGAACACTTATGATAAAGAAAGTTTAGAGAAAGTTGCAAAAGGGATGTATTCGTCTAGTTGAACTAACTGTAGCGATAGTGCAACTTCCTATAAGCAATTTTAGACATACTTTAGTTATTTCATTAAAGGCGCAATTCTGCAGCAAGAATTGTGCTTTGTGTAGAATTGAAATAAAGTTGCGATGTTTTAAAAAAAGATACGATGTTTATAAATTATCAAGACCTAATTTTAAAAAAGATAGAAAAATTAAAGGGGCTGGGACATAACTCATTTTATTGAGAAAAAGCAAAAAATGAATGTTATTTTTGTGATTTATTAAAGTATATGTGTTCTAATAACGCAAAAAAATGTTAGACCAAACTTGTACATGGCCTAACATTTTTTCTTTTGTCCCAGCCTCTTTCTTCTTTTACTAAAGCACCCGTTAGTTTAAGTGTAACTCTTCACAATTACTTGATATTATATAGTTAAGTAGAAATATAAATTAGAATTTAGTTTATAGTTATAAAAATAAGTTTTTTATACTCTTATAATTCTTCAAAAAGGAGAGTTTATGAAAAAGACTATTGTTTTTGTATTAACGATACTTATATTATTCTCGGGATTCGCAACACAAAGTTATGCGTTGTCAGATTCGAAATCTGTGGCAATACAAGCGTTGCTAGATGATGCCTCTCGTACATCAGGTGTGCCTGGAATGTCAATCTCAATACTTGCTAATGATGAAGTGTTCTACTTTTCTTCTGGGTATGCAGATCTTGAAAAGGGGTTGTCTGCAAGTGAAAATACACTCTATGAGTTGGCCTCGGTGAGTAAAGCTTTTACTGGTATGGGGATTCTGCTATTGGAAGAGCAAGGGCTGCTATCAATGACTGACCCTATCCAAAAATATTTACCTTGGTTTACGTTAAAGTATCAAGGTAAACCTGTTGATATGCAAAGCCTTACACTAAATAACTTCCTTCACCATACCAGCGGCTTAACAAATATTAGACATACTCAAAATATTCCACAAGGCAATACGCCTGATATGTTGCAAAAGACTGTGGAAACGCTGGTAGATGCTGAATTGGCGTTCTCTCCCGGTGAACAATATAACTATGGAACCGTTAATTATGACGTATTGGGTTTGGTTATTGAGATTGTATCACGACAAAGCTATGAAGACTTTATGAGGGAACAGGTATTTCTACCCTTAGGTCTTCACCAGACGTATGTTTATAAAGAAGATGCTCAAGCCACTGGACAGTTAGCACAGGGCTACCGTTCTTCCTTTTTCATAACAACTCCATTTAACGCTCCGGATTATGCTGGGAATAAACCTGCCGGCTATATCATTTCTAATACAAAAGATATGGCGCGTTGGATGGGCATACAGATGGGTATCGTGCAGGACATACCCGAAATATTTCACAGGGTTATCGAAAAATCACATAGGGGTGATATGTCTGTTTCGGCTGTCAACGATATGTATTATGCGGCAGGTTGGTCGGTAAACGCCGAACAAACGTTTATAGAACACACTGGGGGTAATCCGAATTTTAGAACCGAAGTAGCCATACTGCCAAATGAACGAACAGCCATCTGCTTACTGAGCAACGGCGCAAATACCAATATAAACCTGGTACTAAAAGTTAAAGATATATTAGACGGCAATCTAACTCAGTCATATGAGATAAGCGGCACACAGCTTTTGGACATCATTTTGTCGTCTACCACAATTATTCTTTGCCTATTGGCCGTTCTGTTATTTCTCTTAGGATTAAGAAAAAGGAAAACGAATGAGCAGCAGCCAATTACAAAAAAGAGAACAATCGTAACAATTATTTTCCTAATCGCTACGATTGCCCAGTGTATAATGTTTTTTGCCTTCGATTGGTCAACGATACTTATTTGGCAAACATATAGTGTTCTTACAGCTTTGATTTCGTCAACATTATTAACAGCAAGCATTACTTGGTATATACTCACCGATAAGATGCCTCGCTCCGAAAATAAGTATAATGTTAAGTAATTAAATTCCACTTTATCAATATTCTTAATTAAAAAAACATAAGACACCTCGGTGTCTTCTCAGACTGTAGACAAACTCGATGAATTTTGAGTTTGCCTACAGTCTTTTTTCTTTTACAATGAAATAAAGTAAAGCCGTTGATTTCCACTACGGGCGGACGCTTTCCGCGGGCGGGGTCGAGCTGCTTCCCTCGCTTCGCTCAGTCCAGGATCTCGACTTTCCCGCTTTTCCCGCAGGAGTCGCCGCCCTTCGTTCCAATCAACTTCTACATAAAGAATTCCTTATTCATCTATTGATAAAAAGTAAACTTTTGAGGTGATCAACCATGATGACGAAGAATCAAACCAATGAACGTGAACAATTAGAAATGTTAACGATTGATCAATTAGTTCCCAACGATCATTTAGTGCGAAAACTAGAGGCTGCTATTGACTTTTCATTTATCTATCCTTTAGTAGAACATCTCTATTCACCTAATGGGCGTCCAAGTATTGATCCTGTTGTTCTCTTTAAAATGACGTTTATTCAATATGTTTTTGGCATTCGCTCCATGCGTCAAACGATCAAAGAAATTGAAACGAATATGGCGTATCGTTGGTTTTTAGGATTTGGCTTCCATACAGAAGTCCCGCATTTCTCTACCTTCGGTAAAAATTATGTCCGTCGCTTTCAAGACACCGATATATTTGAACAGATTTTCTATCGTATATTAAAAGAGATTATGCATCAGGGACTCCTCCATGCAGACCATCTATTTATCGATTCCACGCATGTGAAAGCGAGTGCGAATAAACGGAAGTATGATAAAAAGGTCGTGCGAAAAGAAACACGGGCTTATGAAGAGAAGCTTCAATTAGAGTTAAATATGGATCGTGAAGAACACGGAAAAAAGCCCTTTCCCCCGGAGAAGTTTGAAAAGGAAGAATGGAAAGAAATAAAGGAAAGCACGACAGATCCTGAAAGTGGCTATTACGTGAAGGATGAACGTACGAAACAGTTTGCATATTCCTTTCATGCAGCCACAGATGAAAAGGGCTTTGTCTTAGGTGCCATTGTGACTCCGGGAAATGTGCACGATAGCCATGTATTACAGCCACTTGTGGAAAGGGTCATTCAAAATGTTCAAAAACCAATCGCTGTTGCGGCAGATGCAGCCTATAAAACACCAGCGATTA
This sequence comes from Lysinibacillus fusiformis, assembly GCF_002845985.1. GTDB lineage: Bacteria > Bacillota > Bacilli > Bacillales_A > Planococcaceae > Lysinibacillus > Lysinibacillus fusiformis_D. Next base: position 353,068 of record NZ_PDFK01000003.1, read on the forward strand.
CGAACTTTTTGTTAGAGAATCAAATGTTGCCTGTTCTTCCGTATACACGTCCTAAAACGAAAGATGGATTCTTCCGAAAGCACGAGTATATATATGACGAGCACTATAATTGTTATCTTTGCCCACAAGGGCAGATATTGAAGTATGCGACAACGACGAAGGAAGGATATCGCCAATATAAATCGAATCCTTTGATTTGTGCGAAGTGTCCAAGCCTTTCCCAATGTACAGAAAGTAAGCATCATCAAAAACTCATTCAACGCCATATCTGGGAGTCGTATGTGGAGGAAGCTGAACATTTACGCCATTCCTATGACATCAAACAAATTTATGCCAAGCGTAAAGAAACGATTGAGCGTGTCTTTGCCGATGCAAAAGAAAAGCATGGTATGCGATGGACAACCTTAAGAGGTCTAAAAAAATTGTCCATGCAGGCGATGCTTATTTTTGCTGCCATGAATTTGAAGAAACTGGCTACTTGGACGTGGCAAGTAGCTTAAGAGAGCAACTAAGCTCGAAGAGTATGTTGAATTTGGTAGTATATTACCAAATGTTAAAAATAAAATAGGAAGAAAAATGACAAAAACCATCGAGAGTGAACTTCTCGATGGGCTTTTGTCTACAGTCTGGAAACTGCATAAATTTTTATGCAGTTTTTTCTTTACTTTCAAATAATTATTTTGTAAGATAAAGCCAACTTCAAAAGTGGCCAGACCACTTTTGAATTCATTCAGTAAGAGACGCCATCATCTGAAGGTGGTGGATTTTGTTTCTTTTTAGTAGGTACCCAAACACCTACTGAATGAAGATAAAGCCTTTGGATGCATTGTTTATCTGCGCGAAAGGAAAGCGACAGCAATAATTATTCCAAGGCAAATAGATTGACCGAGGAGTTGATCGTATGGATAAAAAAACCGAACAAAAGAAAGTGTTTTTAGATATCGTCCAATAATTACGACAACTTATTAAAATAGAAAAAACACAGGCTGGTGAAAAGTCACCTTCCGAAAGAGTCTTTTCAGAACGTCTAGGTGTCAGGCGATCCTCTGAGAGAGAGGCATTGCGAAGTTTAGAGTTATTAGGTCTTATTGAAACGAGACATGGGGAAGGTATGTTTCTAGCTTCTACATAAAAGCATCAGCTCGTAGAAATATTGTCGATGTTTATATTAGAAGACATGAAAAGGAAGCCATTCGCATTATAAGTTGTACAGAAACTCTGCAAACACTACCAGTGTGGGGCAGTTTTTTTGTAAAGCTAGAGATAGAAAATACGATTAATTGTCGGGATGTTTTACGAGAAATAATCATCACGTCAGGAAATCGTCTTTCACTAAAAGTCTAGTTTCAGTTAGCAGTTTATGCTGATGACCGTTTAAATCGAAACTCAACAGAAGAAGAAAAATTAATCATTCAAACTATGTTGAAATCGATGCAGCTTGGCTATGAAAAAGAAGCATTAAAAGCTTACCAACAGTGGATGAATGCTGAACAAGGCATTTAGACAACAAAGGGGGAGTAAAACATGGTAATACGTAGCTTATTTAGTAAAAAGAAAGAGGACGGACAGGAAAAGGGATTTCCAGAAGGACTTATGACAAAATGTCCAGAATGCCGTCACATTCAGTTAACAAAGGAATTAGAAAAAAATCATAAAGTGTGTACAAAATGCGACCATCATTTCAAAATGACTGCACAGGAGCGCGTAGCATATTTCTTAGATGAAGGTTCATTTGTTTCAATGGATGATCATTTACAAACAAGTAATCCACTTAATTTCCCTGATTATGTAGAAAAAATTTCAGTGGCTAAACAACAAACGGGATTAAGCGAAGCTGTACTGACTGGGTTAGGAACTCTTGATGGAGAAGAAATTGTTGTAGCCATTATGGATTCTCATTTCCGTATGGGCTCAATGGGCTCCGTTGTAGGAGAAAAAATCACACGTGCCGTTGAAAAAGCTATTGAATTACGTGTACCGGTTATTATCTTTACTGCTAGTGGTGGAGCGCGCATGCAAGAAGGTATTCTATCATTAATGCAAATGGTAAAAACGAGTGTGGCATTAAAACGTCATAGTGAAGAAGGACTATTATTTATTTCGATCATGACGCACCCTACATACGGTGGCGTTTCAGCAAGCTTTGCTTCTGTTGGAGATATTAATATTGCTGAACCACAAGCATTGATTGGCTTTGCTGGTCGCCGTGTCATTGAAGAAACATTAAGAGAAAAATTACCAAATGATTTCCAAAAATCAAAGTTTTTACTAGCACATGGTCAGCTTGATGCAATTTTCCATAGGAAGGATTTACGAAACCAAGTAGCAATACTTGTAAAAATGCATACAAAAGGCGGTGTGCAACATGTCTAAAAATTTAGCTTTTGAAGAACCAGTAGTACAATTACGAGAAAAAATTGATGAATTAAAAACGATTGCTACAGAGGCAAATGTAGACATGACAGGCGAAATCGAAAAGCTTGAAACACGTCTAACACAGCTAGAACAATCTATTTATGCCAATATGAAGCCATGGGATCGTGTACAGGTTGCTAGACATCCAGAACGACCAACAACTTTACAATATATAGAAGCTATGTGTGAAAACTTTATTGAGTTACATGGAGATCGTACATTTGGTGATGATGCAGCTATTCTTGGAGGAATTGCTCTCTTTGAAGGACAGCCCGTAACAATTGTTGGACATCAGCGCGGAAAATCAACTAAAGAAAATATTAGACGAAATTTTGGTATGCCACACCCTGAAGGATATCGTAAGGCATTACGCTTAATGAAGCAAGCTGAGAAATTTAAGCGCCCAATTATTTGTTTTATTGATACAAAAGGAGCCTATCCGGGTAAGGCAGCCGAGGAACGCGGCCCAAGTGAAGCCATTGCTAGAACTCTCTCTGAAATGGCCATTCTAACAGTACCAGTTATTAGTATTGTTATTGGGGAAGGCGGAAGTGGAGGTGCCATTGCATTAGGGGTAGCTAATCGCGTCTTTATGTTAGAGAACTCAACGTATTCGGTTATCTCGCCTGAAGGGGCTGCATCGATCTTATGGCGAGATGGTAGCCTAGGGAAGCAAGCTGCAGAAGCAATGCGGATAACAGCACCTGACTTAAAAGAGCTTGACGTTATTGATGGAATAATCCCTGAAATAACGGGTGGAGCACACCGCAATGTTGTGAAGCAAGCATTTTATATAAAAGAATGTATAAGCGTCACACTAAAAGCATTGAATTCCCTAAATGGCGAACAATTAATTGAAGATCGCTATGAGAAATTCAGAAAGATTGGACAATATACAGAAGCCTAAATTCATTTTTAGGTTTTTGGACATGTGAATTTGTTCGTAAAGAGAGAAAAATTGTTTCTTAAATAAATTAATATTCCAATGAATGATGGAAGAAAAAAGAGTTGTAGTTTGTAAAAAAGATTGATCATTGATAATATAGTTCGATTATAAATGATCGATATTTTAAAACCCACGCATTTTGATAAAAGTTTGATCAAAATGCGTGGGTTTCTTCTATAAAAAATCAACGTTTGCAACAAAATCAAACTTTATTCCAAACCAATATGAGCTAATATCGATTCTATTTAGAAAATCGTAAATTAAAGCCTAAAATATACAAAAGGTAATTATAATAATTCGATATTAAAATAATCGTTTTTTATCAATCATTTTCAAAAGTTTAGACTTTGATGTCTATGTACAAGTCATTTCGTCTCACTATTATTAGTATACTTTTCAATGAAACATAACTTCCTATAATTTATATTATGTAAACTAAAATTATTTGGCGTGGAGGAGGGCTTAGACACGTCAACTACTCATAATGTATATGGACAAGAACTTTTAGACAAATTGGACAAGAACCTTTAGACAATGCCACAAACCTGCCTTCTTTGCTCGAGGATTATAAAGAATTCTTATTATTTGGACAAGAACTTTTAGACACTTTATTTTATTTGGGGACAAGAACTTTTAGACATTTTATTCTTTGTATTCAAGAATTGATAGGACTTTTTCAATTTATAGGACAAGAACTTTAAGACACTTTAATTTTTTAAAGGACAAGAACTTTTAGACATTTTATTTTTTTGATTAGTTGATAAGATGAAAATGTTCATGGATAAGAATCTACAGGCATTTTAGATAGGAATGTCTGGACATAATTTAAAACCTTTCTTTTTGTAAAAGAATGTCCAGACAATCATATTTTTCAGTGTAATTTAATAATAAAATTTCAGTAAAAATAGACCCGTTCACATTTTTATGAAATTTGCTCCAAGTAAAAACCTTTATTAAACTATACTAGTATTTTTTCATAACATTAAATATATATAATTAGTAGAATTAATCACTTCTTTTTTCCATTATGATGGTATCATGCCACTTTCCATGTAACTGAGCAATTTTTTCTCGAGTTCCAACAACTCTAAATCCCATCTTTTTATGTAATTGAATACTTGATGCATTGATGGCGAAAATAGATGATTGGAGTGTCCAAAACCCTGCCTTTTCACTCTCTTCAATTAGTATTTTAAATAGTTTTGAGGCAATACCTTTCCCTTTACTATCACTTGATATATAAACACTAACTTCTCCCACTCCAGAATAAACGGCGCGTGTAGAGACGGGTGAAATGGCAATCCAACCAACTACTCTATTATGTTCTTCTGCAACAAAGCGCAAGGTCGCATGATGTCTTTCATCCCATACCTGTTCACTTGGCACAATTGTTTCAAAGGTTGCCATCCCTGTTTCGATTCCTTCTTTATAAATCTTTAATACCTCTTGTAAATCCTTATTTTCCATTTTACGAACAATAAGTGTGTCCATTCCATTTCCCCCTTGAAAAAGGACTGCTAGCTTTCGCTAACAGTCAAATTATTAACAACCTTTATTTGATTGATTGACAAGATTAATACTACATACGCCTGTTTCTGGTAATTCTAATTCCACACGTTTCGATGCTTCTTCATCACCTGATAAATAAGCTGTTATAGAACGAACCTGTTCGTAGCCGGTTGCCATTAAAAATGTTGGTGCGCGTCCATAACTTTTAGCTCCTACTATATAGAAGTCCTTTTCAGGTTGGCGTAGTATTTCTTCACCATGCGCTCTTACTGTGCCACAACTATGCACATTAGGATCAATTAGTGGCGCTAATGCTTGCACACTTTCTGTTGCTGTATCGATAGATAAACGCAGTTCATTGTTCATGGTAAAATCAGGTCGATTTCCTGCATTAACAATAAGTTCATCGAATCCTGTAAGTACTTTTTGTTCTCCATTAATAGTACCTACAATATGGATATTTTCTTCTTTTTTCACCTGTGAAATATAGAAAGGTGTTACTACCTCAATTTTTCCTGTATCTACTAATTCATGGATGCGAATACCCAATGCGCCACGTGCTGCCAACGCATCTTTTTCCTCCCCGCCATAGGCCTCTTCTACAGATCTTTTACGCATAATCCACACAAGCTTTGTTGAAGGATTATCTTGTTGTAATTCAGCCAAAGCTAATAAGGTATTGATCGCTGAATGACCACCACCAATGACAGCAACCTTCTTATTTGCATATCTCTTAGGATTCGTATTTATATCTGGAATACCATACTCAATATGATCTGCTAATGCTTTTTCATTTTTCAGCCAAATACCTGTAGAATTTGCCGGGTTTGGGTTCCCCCATGTTCCTGTTGCATCAATAACTGCTTTGGCCTCAATAATATCGATGTCATCCTCTTTTTCAACATAAACATTAAAGGACTGATTTAATCGATTTTTTGATTTCATTTTATCATTTAATTGTCGTGAAATACCTACTACTTTTGAGTTCAATCGGATACTTGGTTTTATTTGTGTTAACTCTGCCAAAGGTTTTAAATAAAGATCGATTAACTCATGCCCCGTAGGTATTGTTTCTAAGTTAGGTTCTAACCAATCAGACCCCTCTAATAGTGATTTAGCAGCTTTATTGATGTTATAACGCCATGGAGAAAATAGTGTGACATGCCCCCAAGTACGAATATTGTGTGCTATTTCATTGCCAGCCTCAAGTAAAATAAATGTCTGGTTTTGCTCTACTAAATGAGCAGCAGCAGCTAATCCGATAGGACCTGCACCAATGATTACAATCGGTAAATTCTTATTGGAATAATTAACAGTCTCTTTGACTTCAATGTCCTGAACAGGAGTACAACAAGATTGATTTTGGTTGATTACTTTTAGTGTTTTCATATAAACTTCTCCTTTTTTTCTCTATATAAGTATTCCCTTATATAAAATTTATTTTTTACGTCTAGCAGTAAGCTAGACGTAATTTATTTAAGCTTTTGTGATAGTTATTAACACACTTCAATTTCACACATGATTTTATCAATTTCTTTTATAGCTTTTTCAAATTGCAACCATGTAGAAGTGCCGTAATGATCCATATCTCCTTTAAAAAAGAAATCAAAAGCAAACTCTTTTGCCTGTATCAATGTGTATTCTCTACTATTCATAATTAACTTTAAATAAGCGATAAAATAATCTTTAGTTAATACGCTAGCATGATTTACAGTCATTTTAATATCCTCCAATAACGGATTGAATAATGCTAAGACAGTCTGTAAAATTAGGATATATGTTTAGCAAGATGTTTGTGAGTATCCAACTAATACTAAACCTAGTTCACCATTCTCTTCTTCCGCATGGATCGTCACATCTGTTAATTGTGGTGCAATATCAGGATGAATTGCCACTTCGATACCTTCAATTGTTTGAATTGTATCTTGTGCTGCTGGTGCTTCTAAGCCTACACCTAAATTAACCCCACAGCAGCCTGCAATACCAAAGAAACGAAGCGTTTTAACCTCTGAATCAGTTAATACCTGTTCTAAATAACTTTTACCTTCTGGACTCATTTTCATTTGATTTTCTCTCCTTTTAATTTATGTAAGCCTTGTGTTCCAATCGGTGGCATTTTTACCCATGGAATGGCCACAAATTGATTATTGCTGATGAATCTAACTTCTTTTAGCCATTTCATTTCAGCTTGTTGTTTTTGAATTAATGTTGGACTTGTTGTGTAGATAGATGAAAATGTCTGATTTACTACCCACCAATCAACAGATAATCCAGCACGGTGTAAATCTTCTTGTAAGCGCGAAGCTTCAAAAACAGGTGTTGCTTCAGGAAGAGATACAATGGCAACACTCGTATAAGAGGCATCACGCAACCTTGGTAACAGGTTTGAAACAGCTGGAGGAATATTCCTTTGTGAACGGCTTATTTCGCGATGATAAGCTTCTGTTGCATCTAATAACAGCAACGTATGCCCTGTTGGTGCGGTATCAATAATTATGACTTCATCTTGATGATTTTCTACAACGTTGGCAAATGCTCTGAATACAGCTATTTCCTCTGTACAAGGAGAAGCCAAATCCTCTTTCACAATTGCTAAACCTTCCTCATTCATCGTTTCACTTGCCTTTGCAAGCACTTCAGCTTCATAGTTTGCCACTTCTACTTTTGGATCAATACGACTGATCGTTAAGTTTTTAACGTTATCATCACCGAATGTCCAATCGAGGTGTGCGGCAGGATCTGTTGTAGTTAAATGTACATGAGTACCCTCTTCTGCTAATCGCAATGCAATATAAGAAGCCAAAGTTGTTTTTCCAACTCCACCTTTGCCCATCGTAAAAATGAGTTTCGGTCTACGTTCTAAATAATCTGCAATCATTTCTTCTATCCCAGGAATCTTAGTTTCTTCATATGATTCATCTTCATGTATAACTTCTTTGTTAGTCATCCATGCTTGCATACGCTCAATACTTGATAAAGAGTATGGTACAAACGGTAAGTAAAAATGTTCATATCGATTTAGTTCTTCAGGAATTCTTGTTAATGCATTAGATTGGCGCGTAATGAATGCCTCTTCGATTTCATCAGTAGAATTGACATTATTCATATATCCATTAATAAGTAAAATCTGATTTTCAATACCGATTTCAAACAGCTCGTAAGAAGCACGTGCTGCTTCTTTTAAAGGGTTTTCTTCAGGACGTGTCACCAACATTAAAGTTGTTTGATTAGCATCCTTTAAACGATCAACAGCCTCTTTATAAACTTCACGCTGTGGCTCTAGCCCTTTTAAAGGACCTAAACATGAAGTGCCAGTCGTGTTTTCATCTAGAAACGTAGACCATGCAGAAGGCAATTGTAATAATCGTAACGTATGCCCTGTTGGTGCTGTATCAAATACGACAGTGTCAAAATTCCCCATCACTGAAGTATCAGTCAATAGTGATGCAAATTCATTAAAGGCGGCAATTTCTACTGTGCAAGCACCAGAAAGTTGTTCCTCCATATTTTGTAATACCACTTCAGGTAGTTTTCCACGGTACGGACCAACCATTTGCTCTTTATAATGTTGTGCCGCCTGTTCAGGGTCCAAATTTATCGCAAATAAATTGTCTATGCCTTCAATTTTTGTTGGACTATAAGAAAGCGTTTGACCAAAAATATCTTGTAAATTGGATGCGGGATCTGTACTAATTAAAAGTACCTTTTTCCCTTCATTTGCAAAGGCTATTGAAAGGCTACAAGCAACCGATGTTTTCCCAACGCCCCCTTTCCCCGTAAAAAACAGGAATGGGGTGTCTGGGAAATGACTTCTTGTAAAGCGTTCCATCTTACGCATCTCCTTTTAGTGACAAGCGTACTTTTGGCTTTTGTAGTAATTCGTCTTCTGAAAGACCTGACCAATGTGAAAATTGTTCATTTGTTGGATAGATCCCTTTGCAAAGTAATTCTCCATCCACAAACGTTGCAGGTAAGGCATCCATTCCTTCTGACATTAATAGTTGATTGATTGCTTCGTTTTCTACAAAAGCATTTGGTTCGTTTGTAAGATTAAATCTTTCAGCTTCTATGTTTGTTTTCTTTAAATTATTCATAATAAATGACATACGCAATAATTCTGGGTCTATAGAGGGTCCACATAAACCTGTAGAACAGCACATTGCTGGTTCATAGATATGAATTTTTTTCAAATTATTTCAGCTCCTCAGCTACAAATTGTTCAATGCGTTTACCAATTGCATCACGAACATTTTGGAATACAGCCCACTTCTCTTCATCCGTACCTGTCGCTTTCGCTGGATCTTCAAATCCCCAATGCTCACGACGAACGTGAGGAGGTGTCATTGGGCATTTATCAGCTGCATCCCCACATAACGTGACAACTAACGTGGCGTTGTTTAATGTCTCAAAATCAATTAAATCGGATGTGTGATTTGAAATATCAACCCCTACCTCCGCCATCGCTTTAATGGCCTTCGGATTTACGCCATGTACTTCAATACCAGCACTTTTTACAGTCCAATTTGTTGGGAGTAATTTTTTTGCCCATCCTTCAGACATTTGACTACGGCATGAGTTCCCCGTACATAAGAAATAAAGTGTATTTGTCATAAAAATTGCTCCTTATAATTTAATGGTTTTAAAGTATTTTTTCTGCCAACGTAAGGCAACCCATACAAGTCCTATGAGAACAGGTACTTCTACAAGTGGACCAATAACAGCAGCAAATGCCACGCCACTATGCAGGCCAAACACACCAACTGCAACCGCAATCGCTAGCTCAAAGTTGTTACTTGCAGCTGTAAAAGAAAGAGCTGCTGTGACAGGATAAGATGCACCTACTTTACGGGAAGAGAAGAATGACACAGCAAACATGATCACAAAGTAAATAAATAATGGAATAGCAATTCGCACTACATCAAGTGGCAGTTCTACTAATTGCTCACCCTTTAAAGCAAACATCATCACAATCGTGAACAGCAGTGCAATTAAAGTAAGTGGTGAAATTTTCGGTAAGAACTTTTCCTCATACCACTGATTCCCTTTTGCTTTAATCCCTATCCAACGTGTGAGGAATCCTGCAGCAAATGGTATCCCTAAGTAAATTAGAACGCTCTTTGTAATCTCCCACATAGAAATGGATACATTGAAATTCTCTAAACCAAACCAACCAGGTAATACATTTAAGAAAAAGTAAGCAAAAATAGAATATGTTAAAATTTGAAAAATAGAGTTAAATGCTACTAAACCAGCTACATATTCACGATCTCCACGCGCTAAATCATTCCACACAATCACCATGGCAATACATCGAGCTAAGCCAATCATAATGAGTCCAGCCATATATTCTGGGTAATCATGTAAGAAGATAATCGCTAAAAAAAACATGAGGAACGGGCCTAGTAACCAGTTTTGTAAAAGTGATAGTAATAGTACTTTCCAATCTTTAAACACTCGCCACATTTCTTCATACTTTACTTTCGCTAATGGGGGATACATCATGACAATTAACCCTATAGCAATAGGTATGGACGTTGTGCCAATAGACATGGACTCTAACGCTTCACCAACATTAGGCATGGTGATACTTAATACAACACCTATTCCCATCGCAACGAATATCCAAAGGGTAAGGTAACGATCTAAAAAAGAAAGCTGTTTTGTTAAAGATTCATTACTCATTTATATTTCCTCCTACATGGCAGCAATCTGTGCCACAGTTGCACCCGTTTAAAGGCTGAATTTCTTCTAAAATGCCCTTCATCAATGGCGTTTGATCCTCTACTAAACGGTAATGTTTCCAAGTCCCTACTTTTCGTTCCGTAATAATGCCTGCCTCCTTTAATTTTCGTAGATGTTGACTAACTGCTGGTTGTGATATTCCTAGCACATCCACAAAATCACATACACATACCTCCCCATTTTTCATGCATGCAAGTAATTTAATGCGATTTAAATCAGCTGCTGCTTTTAATTGTTTTTCAATTAGTGTATTTTCCATTTATCTGCACTCCTTATATAACTTTTTGCTTATATATTGTTTTAAATAAAATCACCTCGTAACAAGGTGAATCAATCAGTATATAACTATATTCTTATATTATGATTTAATGTTTTGAATTGCAACAGATATTTACCCATTTTGAAAAAATTTTTTCTTTGTAAAAAGTGTACGTTCAGTTACCTAAACGTACGCTTTAAAAGAAAGTGATAAAAATTATTTTATCTCCATTAATTTTTCTTTCTTTAGTAACGAGTTATGGAGAAGGTGTACAACAAAAACTAGATTTAGCCATAGCTTTATTTAAGAGTTCAATTGAACGTAAAACAGTTTCTTTTTCGAAGTCATTCAAATGCGAAAAAACTTCATTTAAATAATTGTTTATCATTTCATTAATTGTAGTAGCGAGAAATGTCCCCTCCACTGTTAATGACAAAATGTACACTCTTTTATCTGATGCTAGAGGAGTTTTTTTGACAAGATTCATCTTAGTAAGAGATTGAATCTGTCTACTAAATGTAGTAATATCCATTCCTATTGCCTCTGCTACTTGTTGCATGGATGGGTTATTTTGTTTGTCTATCTCATATAGGATATGGCTCTGTATTGGTGTGATATCAATCGAGCCTACGGTACAACATGTTTTATTTAGTAAAGCAAACTTTTGAGTTAAAGCTTGAAAAAGTTCACGTTTATTATCCATTTAATCATCTCCTATAAAGACATATATATTATTTATTTGCAAAATGCAACTAAAATATAATTAACTTTTTTTGAAGATGTTTTCCCTACTTCAAAAATTTCTACTTTTCAAGTGATGAAGTAAATCTTTCACAACATACTCGGCATCTTCTCCCACCCCTCTTAAAGTTGCAGATGCAAATGATCGTTGTCCTTCTAATCCCACATAATACAACCCAGGGATAATGCTAATACCTGCCTTTTGTAAAGGCATTCCTTCTCCATCTAATGCACCGAGTAATTTCATATAGGGTAAATGTGGTCTGAATCCTGTGGCATAGATAATGGTATCTACAGGTTCCCTTTCTCCATCCGGCCATATAACTCCATCTTCATAGAAAGAAGTAAACATTAAACGTTGTTCTGGATTCCCCTTACTAATTCGATCTTTATATCTTCCTGTGTCATTCACGGCATTTGTTCTGGGTGCAGTTTTACCAAAACGCCAGAAAGGAAAGGTATCAAAGCCAATTATTTTTAACCAGTAATGTATATCCAATCCAAGTAAACGTTGTTTTACAAATTTTATTGGTTGTCGTACTGAAAGAGTAGTTTTGCTAACCTCAGATAATTCAATAGCAATCTGCACAGCCGAATTTCCTCCTCCAACTACGATTACCCTTTGGTTGTGAAATGCCTTTGTATTTCGATACTCTGAAGAGTGAAGTGTTTTTCCTTGAAAAACTTCTCCACCTTGTATTTTAGGAATATAAGGATTATTAAATGAGCCTGTAGCGTTTATGATTGTTCTAGCTTGAAATATTTCGCCTGTGTCAGTTCGAACAATAAAACCTATTTTATTGTTCTCAATCAAATCTACTCTCTGATTAATTAAAACAGGTAATTGGAACTTTTTTTTATACTCCTGCAAGTATCGAATAACTTCATCCCTTTTCGGATAGTGATTTTGACTACCAGGAAACTTCATACCAGGTAAAGAGGAAACACTTGCTGGAGAAAACAATTTAAGACTGTCATAATAACTTGGCCAAGATCCCCCAATTTGATTACTTGCCTCCAATATTAAAAATCGTAGACCTTTCTTCTGTAAATGAAAACCTGATGCTAGCCCTGCCTGCCCTCCCCCAATTACGATTGTATCTAGTATATCTTTCATTCTTATTCCTCCCTTATTTATTTGTATTTTGCAAGTATTATTGTAAAATAAACATGTTCAAGATGTTTATTTTGTCTTAACATATCCCTTTAATTAAAATACTATGTAGAATATTTATAACGTAATTACTTGCAAATTGCAATTAAAATAATAAAATAAACCACTCTACTGAGTGGTTTATTGAATTCTCAAATATAATCAATTTCCTGATTATTTATCTTTCTTTTCATACGTATTAAATACTTCATTCGCAATATTTATAATTAACCGAACTTCAGCTTCATTTCTATCTTCTACCATGTTTTGTAAGATCATAATTAATTCTTTTTTTTCAAAGTACTTATTATTAAAATTTAGTGTATCAAAATTAACGATACTACCTGGTGTTTCTTCCAGGCCTTCAATAATCTTTTCTAAGGATTGTATGGTAATATTCCTATCGCCTCGTTCAACCCCAGCCACATACGAAGTTTGGAGACCACATTTCTCAGCCAATTCTTCTTGAGTAAGTTTCTTCAACTTTCGGATTTCTTTGATGTTGCTACCAATTAATTTAACTAAACTTTCCACAAAATCACCTCACATTTAGACTATGTGAGGTTTGTACTATCTTACAGCTACATATAGTATAAATTTGATTGAAATATGAACTTATAAGTACTATAATGTTTTAGTATTAAATTTACTTAAGGAGTTTTTAATATGAGTAATAATTTACCTTCAAATATAGCAATAGAGAATGTATTACAATCTAAGATGCGCGGTCGTGTTACTTACCAGGGGTTTGTCTCATCTCAAATTGCAGTCAACTTTTCATACTCCAAACTTTATAACGACTCTTCTGGAAAAGGCTATCAACGTCCTATAGATAAAAAACGATGTAAAGATTTTGCAAATTATCTTTCTCAAGGTGAAGATGCTCTTTACACACCTATTTTATTAAATGCTTCAGGAAATTGGGAGTTTCATGCATATGATGGTCATAGAAGGAATTTTGGGAGATTAATATGCACAAAAAAAGCTACATTGATGGATGGACAGCATAGATTAGGAGGGATTAGTGAATATATAAATGAAACAGATAGCACATTAAACGTTCCCTTTTTGGCTTTTCATTATTTAGATGAGGATGAAGAAATTAAATTATTTGATGTAATCAATTCAAAAGCTAAAGGTATTGGTACATCACTAAGTCGCTATTTAAATAGAGATAATGATGACCTTAGCTGGGTAGCTACAAACTTAATTCTTAAGCCAGAAAGCCCTTTTTTTAGTAAAGGGACCCTAATTGGAAGAAGAACAAAAGATAAAAATATTACATTACAAAATCTGTACAACATCATTAGTTTACTAACTAAAAAATCTGCTTTAGCCAGCCTCTCTAAAGAAAGAAAATTAAATATAGCTTTATTTTACTTCAATTTAATAAAAGATTTGTTTCCAGAACAGTGGGACGATAATCAGTTGTATAGAATGACGCATATTACATGTTTAAATGCATTAGCCATTGTAGGAAATAAAATAATTAACGAAAATTATTCATTAAAATCCCATCAACCTGATTCCGTTAATTTAAAAAAGATGTTAGGAAACCTAAAAGAAATTGATTGGTTATCTACAGGAAATTTAAAGTATCTAAAAGGTGCAGCAGGTTCTAAAATGTTAGCAGATGATATTTTAAATTGTTTAAAAAGCTAGATATTAAAATGAAAATAGCCTTTATTTTTTGGAGGCTATTTTCATTTTAATCATATATAGTTTTGAATTTTTCACTTTTAGCCTAGTCTATACGTAAGCCAAAACATAGAGAATTACGTTCCTTTAAATTCAGATTAGTTAAATTTCTATATAAAGTAATTTTTGCAAGAAAAAGTCATAAACATATCACTTTGTCGAAAATATACTACTCATCTACCATTGATTTTCACTTTTTATCTTTTGCTTTTTATATCAATACTTACTTATTACTTTCAAGTATAGTTTTAAAATTGTTTCTTAAAATTTTATACAAATCTTCGATTTTACATTGTTTTAATGTTGAAATAGACACAATCAAATCGTCAAAAAGCTTTATATCATACTTATTTTTAAATGTTTTAGTGAATGGACCGTCACTTTCAAGAAGAATGCGATTTAACGGAATAACCTCTATTATTTTCCTACCGTTTATACTCTTTATCATTTCATTGTTTATTGAAAAATAGTAGCCATTATTAATGGCTCTTCTTGTATCAGACTGATTGCCATTAAACCAATGCAGAATAATTATCCCGTTAAATTCAGGTCCTATAATATCTATTACTTCTTTTGCAGCTTTTCTTGAATGAATACTTAATATTTTATTGCCAAATGAATGGCACTCTTTAATACACCTCTTGAAAAACTCTAATTGCAGATTTTGATATGATGAGTACTCTTTACTGAAATCTAATCCTATTTCGCCAATATATCGTACTTTTTTAAGTTTTTTAAAAAATTCAGTTATTTGCTCTGGAAATTCATGTATTAATTCTGGATGTAAACCAAGGGCAAATCGAATATATTTAGTATTAGGAATATTATTCTTAGCTTTTTCATATAATATTGGTAGGTTTGTTACTGCAATTGTATATGATTTATGTTCATTAATATATTTAATAATGTTATCTGAGTCTTTGTATAAATCTAAATGTACATGTGTGTCAAAGTGAAATTTGTTCATGTATACTCTCCAATAATTCTTTTAGTTCATCCATTCCACGGTCATAAACTTTAACAAAATTAGAAATGTTTTTTGATATTGGTCCTGAATTTTGAATGTTCATAAATGAGTACTTTTTGTTATATTTATGTAATCCTATATTATAAGACATTAAATTCATTTTAGCTGTTTGACCACTTTCAAAATATAGATCTCTATACGTACTAGTATCTGATATATTTGCTTTTTTTATTGAGGCTCTTCTAATAATACATGGTAAACATGTTCCGCAATGTGAAGTTGTTGATTCTCCATACAATCTACCTAAGTCTGGATGAGAACACGACATTGTGTTTGCTAGATTTTCTTTCAAGAAATCAATATTTTGGCAATTTAAAATCATTTCACCCTTTGTTTGAAATTGATAAGGATTTTCTAAATAAATATCTATATTTAAATTGGAAAGCAGATTTTGTAAAAGTTCCATGTAATATGGATGTGTTGTTCTAGTGCTACTGCTTCCCAATCTAGAATTAGTTAGAGGAATGTTTAAAGATATATACCCATTTTCAGGAATTAACAATGTCATTCTTTTTTGAATAGCAGTTCCTAAAAGAATAGCATGTGCGAAGAACATCAAAGATCTTGTCCTAGTAGTGTCTTCTACTCCATTTTTTGCACTAGCATAAAAGCTATAAAAAGTATGTGAGTCTAAATTATAAGTCTCATTAAGCGAGGTAAATAAAGCATTTTGATACTCTCGGACTCCCTTACCTCCACCATAATGACTAACAAATAATATTTTATCATTAGGATAATTTTCAATTGCGTCTATAACACCTATAAATGAATCTAGTCCTCCTGAAAACATACATAATTTTTCGTAATCATATTTTTCTTCTGCTTTCAATATCTCTTCTTTGAGTTGTCTTTCTTTTTTTGTGAGTCCTCTTTCTCGGAATACCAATTCCCAATTATCCCCACTTAAAAAATTTAAGATAGACTCTATTAAAGCTTTATTTTGCTCCCACTTTTGGATTGATAACACAGGAATATGAAGTTTTATATTTCTTTTCCAGGCATTTTCACCATAATCTCTAAGTAAAACTCTATCTGCACCAAACACTGACAGTGATATGTAAAATAAATCTAAACCTTCATCACTGAAAAAGTTGGGTAGTGATTTTAAATTTTTATCCCAAAATGTATATGTAAATATAGAATTATCACTTAAGTTGTAATCTATATAATCATTTTCAATTTTGTACGTATCTTCACTATCTATTCTAATTAAAAGCTCATTTTGAATCATAGATAATCCTCCAATACTTCATAACATTCTTTGTAAATGTCTTCAAAGACATCTTCTATGCTACTTTGATTATAATCTATATTTTTAAAGTCAATTTCTCGTAATTTAACACCAGTATGCTGGATGATATATTCCTTTACTTCTGATTCTTTTTCAATAGCAAGATCAGTATCAGAAGCATATTGTTCGAAACGACTTTCCAAATCATTTAATAATCGTTCAAATATAAAGCTAGAAATAAAAGTGGCCATAACTGTATCAAAGAATTCTTGATTTAAAGATTCTAAAGATTTAATATCCATATCATTTTGTTCTACAAATTCATAGAGTTGAGAGAGAGCATCAATTGAAGCTTTTCTTGCTATTGCATCTTCTTTCAAATTTGATTCTGGAACTAAGACATTAACTAGAGTTGAAAATAGCTCCTCAACTCCTTTTCCTTTAAAATTGACACTTAAACGTTGAAGTGTATTCTCTAAACCTTCAGAAGATATCGAAGATAGGAATCTTCCTAGATTTACGGCTGATTTAATACCACTTCTAGCTGTACTAGCAGCGTTGCTTGCACCGCCTAGTGCTTTAGTATAACTTCGTAAAACCCTTCCTCTGTTACTATGGCTTTCATTAATATACTGTGACATAGAATTTTTGGCAGTTTTCCACGGAGCTAATGGTTCTTTTCCTTGCTGTTCTTCATCCCCATCTCGCTCATTAGGATTAAAACCTTCTGGTAGTAGAGGATTATTATCTATTGGTCCTTTATATATACTAGAAGTTCCCATGTTACTTCTCTCCTTTTGTGAGTGATTTTTCTAAAGCTGTAACAATTTTAGGATTTTCTTTTTTCCAGTTTACCAATGTTTCTTGGAATAAAGTAAGTTGTTTTGTATGTTTTATATAATCTGCGATTAATGGTGCCGTGGGTAACTTTAGTTTTAAGCCTGGTAATGAATTGAGATCACTTAATACTTGAGAATATAATGATTCTTTGGTTTTTCCCCATTCTAAATAAGACTTTAATGTATCAATTTCTATATTTGATGTACCAATTAGTTTTGTAAATAACATTTGTAGTATTTCGACTGCTTCATAATCGCTAATATTTATAGCCTCTTTAATAGCAGTATTTCTTGCTCCCTGACTTCTACTTATAAGTTGTTCATATATTTTATTTGCATTGCGACTTAATTTTTTTAGTGAACTAAAACTTTTATTATTTAAGCTATCTCTTGAGAAATAAAAATAAGGTGTTAAATCTACTTCACCTATTTTTGGATCGATACTACACCAATCTTTAACCCAATTATCGTCATTCCAGATTTTCAAAACATTTTCTTCACTTAATTTATCATTTTCTAATTCACCTAATTGATTGTTTAACTCTTGTAGATTACCTTGGAATTCAGCGATTTGTTTAAAAAGCGTAGGCTTAAAATATTCTAGCATCATTAATTTAGCTAAGATTTTTCTATCTAATTTTATATTTTTATAAGAAGACATTTTTTCTCTCATAACTAAAGAATTTAAAAACCTCTTACAATGCCTTGGATTACCATTTAGACCTTGTGCCAATACATCTGATAGTTGTTCAGCAACAACAATATCCTCTTTTACTTTCTCTGCTATATCAGCATATTTTTCATTAATCAATTCAAATGAAATAGCAAATTTAAAGAAATTTTCTCTTTTTGCTTCATTAAATAAAGTAAGTATTTTTTCAAATTCTACAGGGTTTAAACTTTTTTCAAAAAGTAAACAGGTAATATAGAATTTCATTTCTGTGGAGCTTAATCTAGGAATTCTTATTGGGTATTGAATAATTTTTTCTAGGTATTCTTTTCCTATATTAATTTGCTGCCCTTCAATTTCATCAAATTTACGTTGTACAGCATAAGATATATGTCTTTCATCTGCACCAATAATGAATACCGAATTCCCAGTAAATAAAAATAGACGTATAGCTTCTAGTGTGTCTAAAATAGTATCCGGACTACAACGATCTAATTCGTCAATAAAAATTACTAATCGTTGAATTTTACTTTCATCTAATAATTTTGCAAAATTTACTTGAAATTCTTTTATATCTTCACGTAATTCTTTAAATTCTAACTCACTTTTAATAGCATCTAAAATTTTATCTTCTTCAAGATCCGCAAAACTATCTGTTGAAACAGCTCCCTTTACTTGGTCAATAACCTCCTTTGTTGATAGTTCTAATAATGTCCCTATACCTCCAGTTAATAATAAATCAGCCCCGTATCTAACGCCTTTTTTAGCAAGCTTCAATTTATCAACACTTTTATATAAAGCGCGTATTGTTTTTTTGGCTCCTGTAGATAACTTCTGGTTTGATTGTATGGCATCTAGGATACTTCCTACTAATGCTGTTTTCGCATCTTCATATCCTTCAAATAACCATCCATTAAAATTGAGACATACAGTTCCCTCACGTTGTTCAGCCTTTTTCATACTCATGCGAATTAAGCTAGATTTTCCACTTCCCCAGTCCCCATATACTCCAATACTTGAAGGAAGTAATGTATCATCCTCAATTAACTCATCTAGTAATCCAATTAAATAATCAAAATCCAAAAAATCTAATTCTGTTTCACTATCTTTCCACATTTTAGGCACCTCTTTTTATTAGCAAATTGTAAATTTACTTCCTATCCACTTTTTGTATTGCAACTTGTAGGGGGGTTCTATAATTATCGTATTTTTTGTTCCTTTCAAATCCACAATTATTTTGTTCCTTTTGTATATTTTGAACCAATTTTTCCAATTTCTCGTGTATGTTTTGATAATATATAGTAGTACGATTTAGTTCTTTTTCAATTATAACTAAATGCATAGGTACTTCTCTCGGTAAGTAATTATTAAACCTTTTGTACGTTGAAGAATTGGAAATTAAATCTAAGTATTTAAAAAATCTTTCCATCAAAAAGTATGATAACAGAGTACTCACTATCTTTTTTATTTGATTTATATCAAATATATTTGCATCGTGAGTGATTTTAAAACAGCTGTCCAACAAGTCTTCTAGATAGGTACAATAAAAACCTTTTGTGTAAAGTGAAAATTGCTCATTGTAGCTCTCAAAGTTAAATAATTTTGTTTTGTCAGGTGATTCTCTTACAGTATGTGATAGATTAATTCCTTCAAACTCTTCTCTCCAAAAGGTAAAGGCTGTAGAAAACTTGCAAGATGTCTTGCTTTCAAGTAGTTCATTATTAAGGTGAATACAATTTTTATGCTCTTTTAGAAAGGTTTTGATTAAATACCTTTTAATTGCTTTATAAATATTTCGAGAATGAATATAAATTTCAAAAAGCACTGCATCTATTTTATCCTTTTCTTCAAAAGTATGGAATCTATTCCTGTATTCAAAAGTTTTATTGTAAATGTTTAATGCTTTTTTAAAAGAGTTTTTTGAAGAGAGCGAGTTCTGACAATATTCCATTTTTAAAACTTCTGAATCATTTAGGTCTGTATTTAAATAATAGTTTTTAGTGTATTCTATTAATAAAAACAGGGCTGATTGATCATATCCTTCATCCATTCGAAAAATACGCTGAGGGTGAATAATTACTGGGGTTGCTTTTTGATGTTTATATATTGTAAGTAAGCTTAATAGTTCTTTATCTTTAATAGTGAAAAATTTTTTCCAGCTATTAAAAGTGGAAATTACATTTGCACTATCCAAAAAACTAGTACCACACTTACAAGTAAAGGGAGGATTAGGATTATTGGATAACAAATATTCACCTAAAAGAGTATCACACTTCCGGCAATAGTCAATTAATGATACATTTGGGTGAAAAATACAGTATTTGAATAAATTCAATTGATGAAATATACTATGAAAACCACTTTTAATACAGTTTGGACAATAAGTAACATGTTTGTTGATAAAATAGTTGTGTGACGTACCAATAAGAGAATTAAATTTTTTTAAAATTAATGTATCCCTTCTGTTCAAATTCACTCCTAATAAATCAATAGACTTCTTTTCATCTATTCCAGCTAGACTTGTAAGATCTCGTACGTAATAACCTGCATTTGCAATATGCTTTATATTTTGAATATGCTCGTTCCCAAAAATATTCAGAATATCATTGTTGCTTAGTGCATTAGAAAATTTAAATCTTTCAAATATACACCAATTGGATATATAACTATGAATCCAGTCCCTATTCCATACAAACTCCTTTTTATTCACATTACCCCCTCCCTTTTATTCAACATCTAATAAAACTAACTCGGATTGAATGTAGCCAGAATTTATTATTGCTTTTTTGAAAAGATTTTTATTAAGTAGTTGAACATTTTCACCAAAAAATCCATAGTTTTTCAAGATATATTCAATTGACAGTGTAACGTATTGCATAGGTATTTCTTTGTTTTTTTGTAATCCTTTATCTAATTGAAGTTCTAAAAACACGTCATGAAACTCTCCTGCATAGTTAACCAACCTAAACCCATTTTCAAAATGATCCCTGAAATAAAACTGAGTATATGACAGATTTGAATTAACAGGAAATTCAGTTCCCGTATCATATTGCTCAAGTAGAATTTTAAAATCTTCGACATCTTTAACCCCATTAAACTGATAGCTATCACTCATAAATCTACCTACTATTTGAAAATCCTTATTTTTAATAAATCTTTTTCTACGGTCGATTAATTCGTCATGTCCTACTAGAATAGTAGTTAATACAATCCCATATTCATCTAACTCATTATATACATCCATAAGCCAATCATATTGAATTGCTGTTAGTTTTTGCGCATCATCAATGAAAATAACAATTTTATTTTGTTTTGATTTTTCTGCCATGTTTATAAAAAAATGTTTTAAACGGACTCTTTTTTCACTTGGTCTTCCTAGTTCAGGTGCAGCATGTCCAACTCCATCTAACAAATCCTCAAAAAAGTTATTTTCACTAGGATTTTTATAGGTTTTACATTTAATATGGAACATAGGAATATTTTGATTTAATTCTTTAGGAAGTACTTTTATTAGGTATTTAATAGCACGTGTCTTACCTAGGCGAGGGCGTCCATGAATAATAGCACCTGGAAATCTATTATCTATCCAGTTCCCTACTATATAACATAATTTATCAATTTCATTTGTAGCAATTAGATATTTCCCAGTGTCAACTGGGTGTTTTCCCAAAGGAACGTTTATATTTGATAAGTTCACCATAATATACACCACCTACAGAGAGATTGATTTTCTTTTACTTTTATTTTTGTTTTTTTCTACGTTTATTAAATGGTCATAGTAGTTTGTTTCTGTGATTTCAAGGTTGATGTTATTTAATCTAATTTCATCTTTATCTGAATTAGTGTTAGCCGTCGTAGAACTTTTTTCTTTTTGAATTATTTTTTGTTCTATGATTAAATCGTGAGTTGATTTGAATTCATCATTTTGTTTATTACTACTAGTAATACCTCTAGAAATATCTTCAACAGCAGCGACTTTTCTGTCATCAATAACTTCTTGGTGTAGTTTTTGTTGCTCTTTTTTTAATTTTACCAGTACTTTTTTCTTCTCTTTATTTTTGGAATCAATATTATATCTCTTTTTATAGGATTTTAATTCAGCTAATAGATTTCTAAGTTTCCTATCGTTAATTGCATTTTCTTCTAAAAAAGCTTGAAAAGCATCCATGGGATCTTCATCTTCGGTATAATGAAAATATCGTTCACGTTTAAATTTATTTATTGCATCTCTTATTTTTAAAGAATGCTGCACAGTTCCCCAGTAACCACTACAAGTTAATACACCATACTTTGAGCCATCCTGCCTATAAACGACAACTGAACGAAGATCCTCAGTATTAATCAAGATAATTACTTTTTCATTTACCATTGAAAAATCTTTACTAAGTTCAGGGCTAGAATATCGTTCTTGTTTATAGTGTATATATGGTCTTCTTCCTTGTTCCAAGTTCCCTTTAACTCTTCGTTCACAAGTTATTGGAAATAAATTAACTAAGTCTCTATTTTCGATAGGAATAGTATTAATATGCATTCCTTGATTAATCCTACTTTCAAAGATCTCTAATGGAGTAAAGCCATCATTAGCATCATGAGGAGTTGCATTGTAATTTGCTATAATTACCTCACATAATTCCTCAATCGCATCAGCAGTAATAGAATACTTAATTGCATTCTTTTCAGCATCTTTTCTGCGTGGATCCATTACATTGCTACCTGTAGTTGAGGGGAGCCTATGAAAACTGTTCTCTTCAATTTTTTTGAAAAGTCGTTCAACAATTGGTCTTTTCACAGGAACTGCTATTGGTCCCATATTAATAGAACAACCTATTTGTTTTGTTAATAAATCTTTTATTTCGTTTGAAAGATGTGATTTTGCATTGTCATAGCTTATTTCATCCCAAGTACCATATTCAACTTCAGAAAACTTTGATGAGGGAAAACCAGCATTTTTAGAATAGTTTAATCCTGGTATAGTAAGTTCTTTTGATTTCCAAGGTAAAATTGTTGATTGAAAACACATTTTCACATCTTCTTGGTTATATTCCTTATTGAAAGATAAATGGTAACCTAGAATTGCTCTAGTAGCTACGTCAACTACAGTTAATATCCAGATACGATCTATTGTATCTTTTATTTCTTCTCCCTTTGGAGTTTTATATACAATTGCTGTTATTAAATCAATTTTATGACCATCAAATTCTACCCTTTCTAATGGTCTAGTGATTGTTGAATTTGAGTTAATAGAATTATTTACATTATTTAAAAGCATATAGGATTGCCCCCCATTAATGCTAGCTACTTCTCGAATGTAATTATTAGAGATCTCTTTAATAAACCTTTCAACTGACTTCCGGGCTAAGCTAGTCGTATTGAAAGGATACTCATTAGGTTTTATTCCTAATTTCCTACATTCATCAATAAACTTCCTATGCAAATTTTTCAAACTAATTTTACGTTCTCTAGCACTATTCTTTACTTTAGATTTTTTAAAATACTCCTCTATTAAAAAGATTTTTAAGTCAGGGTAATTCTTTAAAAGTAATTGGAATGTACCTGAATAATTAGTGATATCTTGATTATTAATTGATTTCCTTTTATATGGAACAACCTTGTTATTGTGTAATAGACCTCGGTATCCCATTATTTTGTTATTATCGTCATAGACCATACATCTCAATGCTAAACGATAGATTTCACTTCGAAATATACCTGTTTCTAATACTATTTGATTAATTGGTAGTTCGGTACTAAAGAAAAGGTCTATTGCTTTCTTTTTTGTATTAAAAATCGTTAGTTCATGTTCATTTAGATGACCAGTATATATGGCATCCCAATTAAAAATATTAAGATCTTCAATTGAAACATCTTTTCCTGAAAAAAACCTTCGCATTTTTATTTCCACACCTCCGAATATTTGCCTAAATGTTTTACTTCAAAATTACAATTAATACTTCCCTCATATAACAAAATGCATATAATATTGAATAATATTTGAAATTCGATTTTTGTTTCATTTGCTATTTGTTGAATTGATTTTGGCTCTTCCATAATATGCCCTTTAATAAAGTCAATAGTTTGGGAATTTGGATTAATTGATTTACTAACCTGCTTTATTAATAGTTTAAGATTCGATAGTTTAATTGGATTCAGTTTTATATCCTTTTCAGTTTTAATTAAATGTTTTATTTGATTTGCCCTACACCAAACGCCTTGAATATAAATCTGTTTTTTAACAGATTCTTTTAATAAATCGTTTGAATATTTAATTTCAATAAATGTTTCCTCACCATTTTTATATTTCACCCACATATCAATTATGGAGGAATGTGTTCTGCTGTTTTCGATGATTTCCATTTTAATCGGTTGTTCACAGAAATTAATTATTGATGGATCAGTTTCTACCTGCAGCCAATGTTCATATTCTAAATCACTAAATAAATAGACCACTCTTTTTAACTTATTACTGTATGCCAACCACCTATTGTTACCATATTTTTTACTAGCGTCAGTAATTAAGGGTTTATACAATATAAGCACCTCATTTTTTGAATTTTCAGAAAAAATAATGTATAGAAGTTCTTGTCTTTATTATACAAAATCTAAAAGTTCTTGTCCTTAAATTTGGACAGGAACTTTTAGACAAATTTTATAAGATTGTTATTTTATCAATGTTTTGTGAAAAAATAAAATGTCTAAAAGTTCTTGTCCATATACATATATATGGACAAAACTGTCTCCCCCTTTAGTGAATTTGTTTAATTGGCAAGATTTATACTGCATATACTGTTTAAGGTAACTCCAACTCCACACGTTTTGACGCTTATTCATCATCTGATAAATAAGCTGTTATTGAACGAACTTGTTCGTAGCCAGTTGCCATTAAAAATGTTGGAGCGCGTCCATAACTTTTAGCTCCGACTATATAGAAGTCCTTTTCTAGTTGGCGCAGATTTTTTTCTCCATGCGCTCTTACTGTGCCACCACAACTATGCTTCACCACCATAGGCTTCTGCTACAAATTTTTTACGCATAATCCACACTAGCTTTGTTGCAGGATTCTCTGCTTGTAATTCAGCGAGTGCCAATAATGTATTACTAGCCGAATGACCACCACTAATAACTGCAATTTTCTTATTGACATATCTCTTAGTCTTCTTATTAATGTATAGGATACCATATTCAATGTGATCTACTAATGCTTTTTCATTTTATAGCCATCCCCCTGTAGAATTTGCTGGGTTTGGATTTCCCCATGCACCCGTTGCATAACAGCTCTCGCTTCAATAATCAGGAAATCTTAGTAAAAGATGTTTACAAACAACTTAAAGAAAGATATACTTACAAAGTAAACAAAAATTCTTAAGGAGGTCGAATGAAATGATCGTTAAATTAATGTCATTGGTAGCTACAACTTCAGTAAAAATGAAAATCACACATTCGACCAGATCGGAATGGATCGCTTAAGTTTTTTGTAATTAAGCATACCCATACCGCAGGGAGAAGTGTGCCCCTGCGGTATTTTTGTGCCTTTTTTTACCGTAGAGGAGTCTCTCTACGGTTTTTTTCATTTTTCATGGTAATTTAAGGAGGTGATAATAAATGATATTAAACATTTTTGCTCTCACGATAACTATTACAAAACGTAAGATCTCTCGTGAGCAAGCACTTCATAATGAAAATGTGAAAAAAATCTTTGAAGAGAACCAAAGAAAAATTGAAAGTTATATTCGTATTCGTCAATATTAATTTTGTTAATTAAAAAACATGGAAGGTGGGAATTGAAATGATTTATATGATCAAAAGACGTCATGCAGTTTTATGGCTGGAGAAAGACACAACCACCAGATGAAGTAATATAAAGTGACAATACAATATAGCTATTTAATTTTATAGTCTCAGTAAAGCTAACCCGTTCTAATCTAGAACGGGTTAGCTTTAGGAGGCACTTTTTAAGCGATGTTTTATACATACAACTTGATGTAATTTAAGAAAATGCGGAATTCCTCGATACTAAAATTGAACTTGGCAATTTTTATCTTAATTCCATTATTCCGTTAGCCATCCATGTAGCGCAAAAACAGCGCCCCATTGTGGAAGATCATAAGCAGATGTCTTCTTAAATTAAAGCCCTCGTTAGTTTAAGATAGTACATAATTATGATACGGTTCACCTTAATGTAGTTAGTTTCCATTATATATATATCCTTACCAGCGATTTATCGCTATTTTCATTAAGACAACGTATAATAAGAGAAGCAGAAGAAAAAGAATTCATTTTTCCTCTAGTTAAAAAAAGAGGTGCAATTATTTGAAACAGTTTGAAACAGCATTACCTGAGCAGTATGAAACATTAAAAAAACAGGCAAATTATACGTCTAGCTGGCGAGAGCGTTTAGACGCAGTCGAAAAGTTATCGGCTTATCAACATGACAAAATCATAGATTTATTAATAAATCGTATGCAACATGATACTGTCTACAAGGTGCAAGTAGCAGCCTATGAAGCACTTGCGGCGCTTGGCGAAGACGTAGAGAAGCCATCACCTGCACGTTTTGATATTATCAAAGGAACAGACAAAATTTTCCTGCGGGTTAAAAAGAGCTTGCCGAAGGATCATACAGTGGCAGACTTTGCGGATAAACTAAAACGTATGCGTTTAGATGTCTTTGATGCGTATGAAGGCGATAAAGGTGTACAATTTATGAACTGGTTAGAGGAACGTTGGGCAAAATTGTAATCAGTAGTTTTGCGATTTATGAAGGAAAGTCATTCTCTCCACTTGTGGAGGGAATGGCTTTTTCTTATCTTACGCTGCGGTTCATCGAAACTAATATTAACTTGTATTACTTCTTTTCTTTGATCATCTATCTTCTTTATTGTTTAATGATAAAACAAACACCTTAACAATTTTCTTTAAATATGTTACTCAAGAAAATGGCCTGATTATGGAGTAACAAGTTAAACAACACTCTTCAACTAAACTGCCCCGTTAGTACAATAATAAAGAAAAAGATGGTTGCCTACCCTACCCAACTTGAAGTCGTTGCTAGTTCAAAAAATGTTGGCAGATGACATTTAAAATTTTCTTAGAAATTAATCAAATAGCCTCCATTTTTAGAGAGCTATTATTTATCAATATATTAAAAAAGGGTAACCTATCACCCATAGAACCCCTCCAATTTCTTTTTACAATCATTTTATTCAGATAACATACTCTGCATAATTACTATCGTAGCCCTTTGCATAAAAAGCTGTAGAAACAATATTCAAAGGAAAATCCAAGAAATGTTAGTTTAATAGCATTTCTTGGATTTCGGTTTCTTTCCAAACTTTCATTTAATATTGTTATTAAACGTTTACTAGTGGATAAAAATTATTAATCTTGAGATAGGTGTAACCAATCAAGTAAACCAAAAGGACTGTCTCCGTTGAAGAAGTATCAGTTAAATGCAATGATTCAACTACTTTTTAATATTTCTTACTTTATATCCAATAAATAAGATTAAAAACCAAACTGGAGCGACATATAGGGCAACCCGCATATCTGGAATAAAGGCCATTAACACAATAACCATTAATAAGAATGCAATGGCAATGTACGTAGAAAATGGATAAAGCGGAATTTTGAATTTCAGTTCAGCTACTTCCTCTTTCGTTTTTGACTTTCTAAATTTCAATTGTGCTAATAAAATAATCATCCAGCTTGTAATGACTGCAACTGTCGCAACAGCAGAAATATAGATGAACACTTTTTCAGGTACTACATAGTTTAAGACAACCGCCATTAATAATACGGCTGAAGAAAATAAAACGCCTCTATGTGGACTACCGTTTTTGCTTACTGTTTTAAAATATTTCGGACCATTTTTTTGTACCGATAAGTTGTGTAGCATACGCCCTGAACCGTATAAACCACTATTAAATGCAGACATTGCTGCTGTAATGACAACAAAGTTAATAATGTGAGCCGCAGCAGGGATGCCGACATAATCGAAAATTTGAACGAACGGGCTACCTTCTGAACCAACTTCATTCCAAGGATAAATAACCATCATAACGCCTAATGCACCAATATAGAAAATTAAAATACGCCAAACGATGTTGTTAATAGCTGAAGGAATGGATTTGCTAGGATTTTTAGCTTCTCCTGCAGAAATACCAACTAATTCAACCCCACCAAATGAGAACATAACCAATACTAGTGACATTAAAATACCATGGAAACCGTTTGGCATGAAGCCACCGTGTGCCCATAAATTATCGAAGCCAATTGCTTCACCATGGTTGCCAACACCGAAGAAAATAATGGCTAATCCTAGAACGATCATACCGATAATCGCAACAACTTTAATCATCGCAAACCAGAATTCAAATTCTCCGTAAGCTTTTACATTTGCTAGGTTTACAAGCGTCATAATAACAAGGACTACAAGAGCAGTTACCCATTGTGGAATATCAGGGAACCAGTAGTTAATGTATACACCGACTACTGTTAATTCTGCCATGCCAACGACAATCCACATGAACCAATACGTCCAACCAGATAAGAACCCCGCAAAGCGTCCTAAATATTTATTCGCGTACGTGCTGAACGAGCCTGATACTGGTTCCTCTACTGCCATTTCTCCTAATGCACGCATAATTGTGAAAATAACTAATCCACCAATTAAATAAGCTAGTAGAATAGATGGTCCAGCCATTTGAATTGTTGAACTAGAGCCATAAAATAAACCGACCCCAATTGATCCACCAAGTGCAATTAATTGCATGTGACGAGTACTTAATCCGCGCTTTAGCTGTGAATCTTGATGATTATCTTTCATAATGTCTTACTCCTAATACGTTTAGATTTTCAAATACTTGCTCAAAAAAGGAATAAAAAAACGCCCTTTTGGATTAACCAAAAGGACGATTCAACTCGTGTTACCACCTTTAATTTATAAGCAATTCACATTACTTACCTTAAGAAGTACGGTCATTTGACGATACTCTCGCACATGATTACGGGTGCTTACCGACGTAGCCTACTTAGAATAATCTTTTCGGTACGCAGCTCCAAGATGAATTCCCAATCGTTTTACATGCACCTCTCATCAACCGGTAACTTTCTGTTCGTAAAAATAATTGATACTATTTCTTTTCATAGCCTTTGTTCTATGACAAATATTTTTGAATTATTTTTCATTTTACACAAAAAAAATATTTTGTCAATAAAATTTTTCAATTAAAGCTATAAAGCATAATATAACAAGAATATTTGATATGAATCATACATATATTGATTTTAATATTTCATTAAAACAGAAGTCTATTATGATCCTAAGAAGGATTTATAATATATGCGAGAATTATCTATAAAGATAGGATGATGACAATTATTGAAAAATCGGTTCTTGCTATGGTTATTTTACGTGTATTGTCTGGAAGTATTGAAGTAAGTGCTGGCTTATTGATGCTAAAGTTGAATAATTTAGAAAAAGCATTCTATATTAATACAATGCTTGCATTGGTTGGTCCAACAGCTTTAATCGTAACGACAGCAATTGCACTATTTGGACTAGCTGATAAAATTCCTGTGACGAGAATCATTTGCTTATTTATGGGAATAACACTTATTATTATTAGCTCACATATTAAGTAATATAGACATTCCGCGTTCTAATGCTAATTAAACTCTTTCTTACAAACATCACATTTATGAGGCATACCTTTTCGCCCTTTTTAAACAATATCTTTTAGCTTATTTAGTTTGCTGTAGCGTGTGACGACGCTGCGTTTTTTTTTTATGTATAAGTAACCACTACCTGCACAAATTTATATTAAGTGTATCGCACGCACTTATTCGGTTGTGGCGTTGGTTGACCGCCACAACCTCCCTCATTCAGGGTCACCGTAACTCAGTGACCCTTTTCTAATTTCTATTGTCAGATTGTTTAGTAACATTACACTGCATCAGGCAGTTTTCTACTTGAATAAAGAATGTATCTATAAAGCAATTTCTTTCGGCTTAACAACGATCAACAATATTTCTTGACCTCTACCCATGTAGATAAATAAGTTCTTCTATCTTTGTCTTTGTCAGTGTACTCTGCATCTTGCCTAGTGCCAAAATCCCCTTAAATTATTGATTCCAGTAAATTAAACTTCTGCGATACAATCCCTGACCTCTACCTCTTATATACACAAAACTCTTCTAGTACTTCTTTTCTTGTTTTAGCTTAGGTTAGATTTTGTCTGACAATTGAAAGTGCTATTAATTGTTACGTTGAATATTTAATTCATCTTAAGGAGAATCTAGATTAAATGATAATTATTATGTAAACTAAAGTTATTTTGCAGTGAGAAGAGTCTTGCTTACAATCAAATTCTCTTATGTACATGACATCTGTATATTGTAAATGGACAAGAACTTTCGGACAAATTTATAAGCAATGCTCATCTAGTATTTTGAGTGTCAGACAATTAAAATTCAACATATTTTGTCATTACCCATGAGTATGTCCTATAAAGGTTCATCCCCTGATAATGCCACTATTTCATTTGTAATTTCTTATATGTTTTATACATTTTTTGTGACAAAAAATGAGTCTCGTGGTTTCTTAAAAGTATAAAACATAGTACCAAACTCCCGTTTTACATATTTTTTTATAATTTCAATATAAATATATAGTGTAAATATGCTTGATTTAGATGTATTTAGCTACATTAACAGCATATTTGCTTAGTTATGTGATTGATATTATTATCTTCGTGAAAGGAAAAAACAGCACTTACTGTAGCATCATCTAGAGTAGGGCAAATTAATCATTATAAAATTGGACGCTTCAAGAATTAAAAAATGAGATATTGGAGAGTGAAGAAAAATGAAAAGTAACAAGATAATTTTGTGTGCTATGATGACAAGCTTTTTGTTTGTAACCGGTAATATATATACAGCAAAGGCTACTGAAATTCCTGAAAATACCCATAATATTATTAAACAACAAGGTGTATCAATCGAAGATATTGATAAAAAAATTGATAATATGATAGCTAGTATCCCACCACTTTTTGGCTTTTTACCATATAATCGTTTTCCTTATATGTTTGGAGAAAGTGTTGATGTTTCGGGGATAAATATAGAGAACACTAATGTTACTAGTGTCGTTCCGCTGTTTATTGGTTCAAATACATTTGAAAATAGAACTGATCGACTAATAACCTATAATACTAGCTCTTTTAGTAAATCAATTACAGATTCAACAACTACTCAAACCCTACACGGTTTTAAGACAGCCTTTGAAGCATCAGGTAAAGTTGGAATTCCCTTAGTAACTGAAGGGCAAATTAAAACGACGCTTGAGTATAATTTTTCTAATACTGATTCTACCACAAAAAGTGTGACTACAACTTACACAGCAACTCCACAACCTATTCCAGTACCACCATATACAAAAACTAGAACAGATGTATACTTAAATCAGGTATCTATCTCTGGAAATGTTGAAATTTATGCAGATGCTATTACAGGTATAAAAGCTGAATCTTCTGGGACAGTAATTTCAATTGGTGCTGGTCTTGATTTAGCTAGTAACACTTATGGGCTAATTAGATCTCCAAAAGACCCAGATCGAGTACGGGCAATAGGGAGTGGGAAATTTAACTTAATTCATGGGGCAGATTTTTTTGCCATAACATATGACATAACATATGGGGAAGCATCTGCAAGAATAATAGACGTCAGAGAATTTTCTTTAAAATAATATTAAACTTTACTTAAAGGTGGGATTCCTATGGCATCCCACCTTTTTTAAGTAGTTCTATTTTGGAATAACTAACTACTCTTTTATAAACAAAAATGAATTAACGGATTCGAGCCTTACGGAATCCATCGAAGATACTGAGTGTTGCAGATAAAATGAATACGATGATGACGCCGACGACTATCCATATTTCCAATTGCTTAGTTGTTATGGTAAATAATTTACTCATGTACGTTATAAATTCTTGGTTCATTAAATTTGGATTGCTTAAGATAACAATGAATACAACGGTTGCGAAAAGCTCAACAATAGTATTAAAGATTGCCATTTTTTTCGTCCATTGTCCTTTCAATAATTTGTAGAGAGCTAACCCAATTTCGAGAGCGATGACAGCGATAACAATTGGCCAATAACGAAGTAAAACATCCTGATTGAAAGCTGGCATTACGAAGTTGAGGCCATCACCACCGCCTTCATATATACCTACAAGGTGATTTGCATAAAAATAAAGAGTTGCCCAAATCGCCGTCCACATTAAATAGCCAAATACTTCAAGCTTCGTAATCGCTTTTTTCTTTGGAATATAAATAATGTTTTTCAAATCTTCAGGGGTCCATTTTGTTAGGCTTGCTGACAACGGATGCTGATCTTTTCCTTTATCTGTTCGTTCAATAATGACGAATACGAGTGTTAGCCAGAAAAAGACATGTATTCCTACTTCGATGATTCTCCATATTCCTTCACCCATAATCGTGAGGACGGCATTAATAATCACTTCTTCCCCACCAAAACCAATAAAGTATTCGGCAATAATCGAAATTAACGCAATGACAGCGGCAATTGGGACAATCATTTTTAATAACGATAAATATACATCAAAATAGCGTGGACCAATTAAATGCATTGGTTGATCTCGATAACCACTCGCTAATGCTGCTGGGTTCCCTAATTTTTCAAGTACATCCTTTACATCATCCTCACTGTAATCGTCAGGTAGCATATCCTCAATGGTTGATCGTAACTCAAGTGCGATATCCTCACGATTTTTTTCAGGCAGCCTCCGAGTGACCTCTTGAATATAAATCTCAGTCAGATTCATCTTGATCATCATCTCCTTGTAATAACTCATAAAGTTCTTTTGAATTGTTAATCCATTCTCTTTTTAATTGCAAAAATACCTCTAATCCATAGTCACTTAATACATAATACTTACGCGGTCTACTCTCTGATGTATCCCAGCTGCTCGTCACTAACTCTTGTTTTTCTAAACGGCGAAGCAATGGATATAAGGTACTTTGATCGATGTTAATGCCCGCTTCCTCTAATAATTGAACAAGTGAATACCCATACTGGGGTGTTCGTAATTGACTTAAAACGGCTAATGTCAGCGTTCCTCTCCTAAGTTCTGTCGTTAATGAATTCAGTAACGTACTCATTTACTCACCTCAATTCCACTTACTATATGACATACACTGTATAACTTATACTATGTATCGTACACTATTATTGTTACAACAACAAGCAAATTCAAATACCCTTGTAAGAAATAACATGAAAATGATTTAAAAGAGTGCATAAAAACAATGTTTATATTCTTTGTTAAGAAAACTAAAAAAGCCCAATTTCTCTGAATTGTAGGAGAGAAATTGGGCTTTGACTGCTACACAAAACTTGCCGAACTGTTGCATAAGATAGTCGAGCTTAGTTTAAAATGATCAGTCTTTATATAAAATTATAGAAATGATAGATAAATAGCAATACGTGATTCGGATCGTCCTGGCTTCATCTAGTCAATATTAAACATTTTTGTGGAAGTCCATAGTTAGTTCAGTGTGATAGCAAACTCCGAGTTCGGCGCACCAGCAAATACAACCGTTCCATTCTTCGGTAGCTTTACTTTGTTATTGCCGCTTACAACGGTAAAATTCACGCATACGCCCTTCTCATCATAAACCGCAAACGAACTGTTCGATGACAATTCCACGTTCATTGTTTTCCCAGCTATCGCTTGTGGGATCGTAAACCATTTCGCATGTCCTTTTGCTTGCAAAGTTACTTTGGATGACTGCCCTGTATAAAGCGGTTTTACGTTAGTTCCACTTACGTATAAAAATCCGGACATTTCCATATATTCATTCCCGCCTTCCGTATAGAAACGAGTCTCTGTCATATCACGGCCATTCATCACTGGGATTTGAAGCTGATGCGCCGACATGTTTGGACCTATAATTTTTCTGCCCTCCCAATAGCCCGCTAGGTCTTCCTGACGATTAATTTGTTTGGTAAGCAGCATTGGTACGAGATATTGAGCAGAACTATATTTTTCGTTCACAAGATAGAACTTCACGCCCTCCCGTTTCTTCCATGCAGCAGCAGTCTCCTTCGATAGTACATTGTCTTCAAGCTTCTCAGCTAAATATTGAGTCATCGCAACTTGCCCAAAACCTGGTGCTGTTTGATAGGTGCTCTCTTTTAAATAAGTACGTCCGTTCTTCTCAGTGACAAAGTTGAGCTTGGATGTACCCTCCTCATTAATAAAGCTTCCGTCCGCAGTATATACATACTTTTCTTCGGGATTAAGGGATAAGAACAGTTTTCCGTTCTTCATAATTTCAAGTTTGAAATGACTGAAACTATTCCCGTAAAAGCCTGCTTTCTCTACTAGATCTTGAGGCATCTGAGTCGTTACTGGCTTGCCAAAGGATTTGTTTGGCTTAATATCCTTAATTGTGCCCTTCTCTTTAAGTGCAGCAAGCAGTAAGTCAGTCGCCATCAGTTGATTTGTAACACTACTACCGCTGGATGACACCACAGCAGCGGCCATCTTCTGTTCTGGTAGAACGACCAGTGTCGCATGTTGTAATATTGTGTCACCGCCCTTAGCCAAACCCTTTATCCCATATTCACTAAATGGATATAGTTTCACACTATCCCATCCAAGACCATAGTTGAAAATATTATCTCCATCCTCTGGCCACATTCCTTTTTTATATTCCTCTTGCTCCATAGCCTTGACTGCCTTCTCAGAGAGAATCTCTTTTCCCAGTCCCATAAACAATTGTGAGAACCTTACCATATCTTCTGCTGTCGAAGAAATCCCTCCCGAACCAATCAAATTCACTGATTCAATAGGAAGTTGCCCTTGATAGGATGGAAAATAAAGTTCAGCCCGTTTATCGTCTGCCCATTTATCCTGCGATGTTTTCGTATTATTGAGCTCTAGGGGCTCTGTAAAACGTTGATGTAGAAATTCGGTGAAGCTCATACCGCTAACTCTTTCCACCAAAATCTCGGCCAGCGTATAGCCGTCATTACAGTATACTGAGAACGCGCCAGGGTCTGCCTTTAAGCTCTGGTTTGACAACTGCTGTAACAAGGTATCATGGACATAGGTATCATTATCTTTAAATAAAATTGCATTACTATACACAGTTCCTTGTAAGCCGGAGGAATGGTTCAACAGCATACGCGGTGTAATGCGT
This sequence comes from Lysinibacillus fusiformis, assembly GCF_002845985.1. Lineage (GTDB taxonomy): Bacteria > Bacillota > Bacilli > Bacillales_A > Planococcaceae > Lysinibacillus > Lysinibacillus fusiformis_D. Next base: position 388,521 of record NZ_PDFK01000003.1, read on the forward strand.
TTGTATCGTTCATCCTTCATCTTAAAATCAGGAAGATAGTTAACAACAGGAGTATCTAAATCGACTTTTCCTTCATCGACCAATTTCATCATAGCCGCTGCTGTATACACTTTACTGACCGATCCAATTCCATATTGGGTATCTTTGGTTAGAGACTGTTCCCCTTTTAAATTGTCCTTGCCTTTCTGTCCCGACAAAATTAGCTTGCCATTATCAATTAACGCATATTGCACGCTAGCCGTCCCATAGGATTCCGTGAGTAGCGTAGCCTTCTCTGCTGCAATCTTCTCCAGTTTTTGATTAGCTACAACTTGATTAGCTACAACTGTAGTCTTATTGTTAGAAAACGCCATTGCCCCTGTTGGCAGGAACATCGTTAGCGCTAATGTAGCAGCTAATACCCCAGATAGTTTACTTTTCATAACAGAATTTCCTCCTTAGATAAGCAATTGATTTCATCGCTTACGGTTATTTGGACCAAAGAGTTCTCTTTGTTGTCCTTATTAGCAGTATACTTCAATAAAACCAAATTTAGGAAAAATAAAGTAAACAAAAGGTAAAATTTATAGCAACTGCCTTTCATTTATTAAAGGATGAATAACTGTATTATAGTTAATTTACCAGTACATAACATTTCAGACGTTAGTCTGAAGACAAGTAATGAGATAAATTGTATATTTTATTTATACTTTTTAACTATAAAAGTATTAGGAAAAATCCTAGACAACCATTACGTATAGATAAAAAATACTACTAAAACGTTCAAGTACATTTATTTGTACAAAACTATACGTAATGCGTTTGTTCTATTGGCATCAGAAAAATTATCAATCTGTATAAATTAAAGTCCAATGATTTTCTCATGTCGTTTTAGCTTTATGCAAATATTCAGACCGTTGACTAAATTTATCTGTCAATCATTGATGTTTCTAAATTGGGGCATTGTATTAAACATTTATTAATGAAGGGATATAAAAGTGTGTCGAGGTGATTTCTATGAAAAAGAAAATGCATTTTACAATTTTAAGTAACGATTCAACAGACGGAGATGGCGGTTACGGAGTAGGAACCCTTGATTTAAATAATGTAACGTCGATTATTATAGATTGTGAAAAAGAACAGGTGTTTATAGATTTAGAAGCCTTACATGGACGAAGTATAATCGAGAAAAAAGTTCGTTTTTCCTCTGATTTAGCTCATGCTAGTGACGATTATTATCGTTATTGGATAGTTTGGGTAGCTATTCAAATTTCTCAAAATGGTCCTTATTATGCGGGATGTACTGCAAGTGAAGTACGGGTATCAAAAGAAGTACGACGTATTAAACTTGGCTATAAATCTTTGCCAGAACAAGTAAATTATTTAGATAAGGCACTTAAAGGGAAAGTTCTCTTGAAACATGTAGATAGTAATTCAAAAAAACTACTTTATCAGTTTTTATCTGCATTTAATGAAGACTATTGGAAATACTCATCTGAAGAATTAAAACAACAATTGTCTGGATGGGAGGATTTATAATGGCATTTGTAATTACAGAATTATGTAGGGATGAAAAAGCGGCTGTCTGTTTGGATGTCTGTCCAGTAAATTGCATTGTTATGACAGATACCCAATATGTAATTAATCCTGATATTTGTATTGATTGTGGAGCTTGTGAATTAGTTTGTCCAGTAGAAGCTATTTTTTTTGAAGATGAATTGCCTGCTGAATATGATTCAGCAACCCTGCTAGCTCTCAATCATTTTCGAAACTAAAATGGATTAGGATTTTATACTTCATATCATAATAGTGCCGTTTGCCCAAAACACCCTCCAGACTTTTTTCACCTTTATAATATTATGCTAAGCAATTTCCTATCTAAAAAAAGTCGGATTCCTAGACAATAAGAAATCGACTTTTTTATATGGCTATTTACAATACCTGCAAACTAATAGTCGTTCGCATGAATGAATTATTAGGTACAACAATAAGGAAAAATATTTAAAAATGCTGGTTTCCTTTTACCCATCTTAACGCTAGGGTTCAAAACCCTTCTGGCTAATGAAAAGTTCTTCTTCCGAAAAATACTGCCTCATTCGTTTATAAACCATTTGATAGACGGATGGATGATACCATTCTTCCATTTCCAGTTTTCTATATAGCGCCTGTAAGCCCATCTTGTGTGTGCGTTTACCACCGCGTCCGTCCCCCATAAAATAATCGTCAATACATACTCGGTTAACCAAGGGACGCAATATTTCTGCAAATCGCTCAGTACTTGGTAGTAAGGGGGCGATGGCAACCTGTGCAGGAATACCAAATTCAGCAAGCTGTTGGAGTGTTTTAAGCCTTGCTGAAATAGGTGGAGCATAGGGCGTAAAATGCTTGCGAATATCTTCCCTATCCGTCTCTATGGTCATACTTACCCGTACTTTATCTTTTAAAAGTTGCAGTAAATCGATATCTCGACTTACAAGTGGGCTTCTAGTCTGTACTAATAGGAAGTCAGGGGGATCTTCTACCATAACTTCAAGTAAAGATCGCGTCACTTTTTCCTTATGCTCTATTGGTTGATACGGATCTGTACTTGATGACATAAAAATGGTTACATTCCCTTTTGCTTTGGCCCGATGGAGTTCCTTTTGTAATACATGCGCAGCTCCGTTTTTAACATCGACCCAATGCCCCCACTCACCTTCCCGGAAAAGAGATACAGGCATTTCGCGAACATAACAATAGGAACATCCAAATGAACAGCCTGTATAGGGATTTAGTGAATGCGTATAGCCAGACAGAAAGCCAGTTCCTTTATTTAGAATGGTTTTCGGATTTTTATAGAATATTTCATGTTTCATAATGGCCCCCATTCATTGTACAGCAATAATTATTCATTATTTGATGAAGCTCGCTTTTCAAGATCCAGGAGCAATGTCTTCATTTCTAATCCACCCCGGTAGCCAGTTAAAGAGCCATTCTTCCCTGTTACACGATGGCAAGGTACCGTAAGTAATACTGGATTAGCCCCAATAGCCGCTCCTACAGCACGAACAGCAGCTGGTTTATTTATAGCATTGGCAATATCGGAATAGGATTTCGTCTGCCCATAAGGAATTTCACAAAGTGCATCCCAGACGGCTTGCTGAAATGGCGTACCTACGTACTCAAATGGAACAGTAAAGGTTTTCCGTTTTCCTTCTAGATACTGAGTAATTTCAACAACATAAGGTGCAAGCATTTCATCATCTTCCACAAGAGTACTTCCTGGAAAGCGTTTTTTTGTCCATTCGACTAATTCCTCGAATGGTTTGTTCTGTGAACCTACAAAGACAAGCCCCTTTGAAGTTGACGCAATATATAATTGCCAATCCTTAAACTTTAGTAAAGACCAATATAGACTTGAATTATTCTTTGTTTCCATTGTACTTCTCCTCCACTTTACTCATTTGACGAAATTGTGCTGGCGTCTGTCCCGTTTTCTTTTTAAATAAAGTAATAAAATAAGGCGTATTAGCCATCCCCACACATAAAGCAATATCTCCAATCGCTTTATTTGACTGAATCAAATACTTTTTAGCTACGTGTACTCTAACTTCCTGTATATATTCAACTGGCGTCATGCCTTTGATCTTTTTAAATGTTCGATGCATATGATACGGACTTCCATGACAAATATTTGCTAACGATTCTAGCGTTAATTTTTCTGTGAAATTTTTATCAATGTATTCCGTAATTGCATCCACCCACTCGCTATCAGGCAGATTTTCATTAGTGGGCTTGCAACGTTTACAAGGGCGAAAATTTGCTTGGAGGGCTTGTTCTGCGTTTGAAAAAATGCATACATTTTCTTTTTTCGGAACGCGAGATTTACAGGATGGTTTACAAAATATCCCTGTCGACCTTACAGCGTAGAAAAATTGGTTATTGTACGCTGCATCATTATTTATAATGGCTTGCCACTTTTCCTCTGTTATCATTTCTACTTCATTTATCATTCTAGGATGATGGCTCTCTCGATGTCCGTTATCGATACTATCCGACATTTATCTCACCTCTCCTTACAATATACTCTCTATAAATTCAGAATGGACAATTCTAGGAATAGAATAGCAAGATATTGAAGTTTAATTTTTACTTAGAATCGTGAAAAATGATTCCAAGTCCGTAGCGTTCTCCAGCAGTAACTGTGCTTACTCCGTGACGAACCGTATTTTTGTAATATCCTTTTTTACCTAAAACAGGTCGATGGTGAGTAGGAAAGATTAGCGCACTGCCTTGTTCTAAAGTAATGACATGCCCTCTACTCTGAGCACGCGGAATTTGTTCCACTAATAGAGATTCACCACCACAAAAGTCTTGATCTCGTTGATTTAATAAAAATACTACTTGAAACGGGAAAAATATATCACCATATAAATCTTGATGTAAACAATTAAATCCGCCTGTTTCATACTTTAATAGTAAAGGTGTTGGTCTCGTTTGATTATACTCTTCACAGGTGTTCAAAAAATCTTGAAGTTGTTCTGGATACTGTTCTGTCTTCTTTAAATAGCTCAGCCACCGATTAGCTGTTTTTGCTAATGCCAAATAAAAAGCCTCTCTTAAATGTTGGATGATGTCAGGTAATGGATAAGAAAAATATTTGTACTCCCCATTCCCAAAGCGATATCTCGTCATATTGATCGTCGTTCTGTATGACTCTTCCACACCATACATGTCTATGAAGAATTCACACTCCTCCTTTGTTAAAATCACAGGAAGCTTTGCAAATCCTTGCTCATCTAATTCATGTTGAATGGTCTCCCAATCTAAGCTCTCAACACGTGTTTTTATATGTTGGACCATTTTTATACCCTCCTTTACATTCCTGATAACTAACACTATAACCTCATAAATAGAAAAAAATAAGAAGTTGAGAATGTAAGAGCAAGATAACAAAATTAGTAAGGGCTATGGTGTGATTGTTATTACATTACCTACAATTTTCGATATGATTGCAAACCTAGGCGATCTAACAAGGGGGAAATTGAATGCATATATGAAATAGAGAAAGATATCATGACAAAAGCTATAGCCAATGGGGAAATTTGGACCTTAGTATAGGTAAGCGTAATAAATAATAAAACATCACTGAATCTCTTCTTTAAAAAATACGGAAAAGCATAGATATCTTTATGCACTTTTCTTCAATAAGCAAGAGATGTATTGACAGTATTTTCTATTATATATATATATTTAGGTTGAATAGATTAATCATCAAAAAATGGAGGGATTTTTTTGAGAAAAACATTGATTTATTTTCTAGGATTCGTTTTGTTTTTATCTTTCTTTGGTTCTGAAGTAAAAGCTACGGAAAGGGTTGATAGTAAAACATTAGAGATAATAGATGGAACAACACTTAACTCAAAGGAATTGGAAGACCTACTTAACTCAAATAAAGAGTTTACTGTTGAATTATCAGACCAACAGGTAGCTGAGCAATATGCAAAAATAAAAAGCGTTACAATTCAAGAAGCTTACTCTAAATTAGCTGAATATAACAAACTTGATACCTTTTCTCCCAAGGCAGAGTCCTGTTCATGGTTTGGAACAAATACGGAAATCCCGATTTTCGGAAAAACTTACAGACCCCTCTTACAAGTATATGTACAGATATGTAGCTCAGGCGGCACACCAAAATATATTAATACAAACCAAGCACCGCTTTTACAAGAATTTGTAGCTAATCCAATCTCTTTTTCAGGCACAATCAAAGTGGAACTTCATAATGGACATTTCTTATTCCTAATCAATGGAAATTTTTATAATTCAACTTCAACCACTCATACTGGTACAATAGGAGTTGGAAACATTTTCACTGCATCCTACTCTGTTGCTTCTTCAAGTAGTTTTTATGCATCATTAACAACAGGTCTAACAAAACGTGATGTTTTAGGTTATTAACCCATTTTTTTCCATTACAGGAGGCTGGTCCATGAAAAAAATACTTTCTATTATTATGCTAGCTACTCTTTTGATAATAGTCGGCTGTGATACTAACATATCAAATAACCAAATGTATAATGGGAATGATTTAAAAGTCGGGATTATCGGTCCATTTCCTGATTTTAGTGAGGAAAAAGTTGTCTTTGAAAAAATAACTTTTGATGATTTGAAAGGAAACACACAAAAAGTTTCAGACGACTTAGACGCTGTAATTATAACTAAAGAATTTCTTTCAGAAGCAGATGATGACCAATACGTTACTGTTTATAATGAATTAGAAATTCCGACGTTCTTTATGCAATCAACTAAGGCTCACATTCCTTTTGTCAATGAGGGAGTGGATTATGATACATTTATTGACATCCAACCCTTGAGTTATGCAACTGGTTATTTAAATACCTCAACTGATAAAGAAATCAAGTATGAAACTTGGAGGTATGAGCTTATCGATCATAAAGAGAACAATTCAAACATACAAGAGTTGTATTCAAGAATTTTTAAAACGATTGATTCACTTAAATAGAAAATGTATTCAAAATCATGGTGACATCCAATATCTGCATTCTATATAAATATACGATGCATATAAAGAATTGGTCTTATAATATCCATGTCTAGGATACAATAAAAAGAGATTAAGGAACCTGAAGCTGGTTGGTGCTGCGCCCCGATTGTTAGACACATACTAACAATTGGAGGTGCTGTTTTTCTATGGGAAAATTTAAGCAGCAAAGAAAGAGAAATCGAGAAGTCAACAAATGTAGATCATAAACCCCTTTATTCATAATTTTTTACTTTCAACATGAATATCCACGCTAGGGTTCGTAACTTTTTTCGCTATTGAAAAGTTCATCTTCCGAAAAATACTGTCACATTCGTTTATAAACCATTTGATAGATGGTTGGTACCTTTCCCCATATCGATATCTCGTCATACTAACACTATAACCTCATAAATAGAAAAAAATAAGAAGTTGAGAATGTAAGAGCAAGATAACAAAATTAGTAAGGGCTATGATGTGATAAAGTAAAATTACTCTTAATAGGACGAGGAGAATGAAAAGTGACATGGTATGAAGTCAATGATGATATTGTTATTACATTACCTACAATTTTCGACATGGATGCTAACCTAGGTTATTTAACAAGGGAAAAAAATGAATGCATGTACGAAACAGAGAACAATATTATGACAAAAGTTATAACAATTGGGAAAATTCAATCCTTAGTACAAATAAGCATAATCAATAATAAACAAATGGTGATTCAATTCCTAAATGATTCTAAACCTATTGAAAAGTGGAAGCGGCAAGAAATTGTAACATATATTCATGAATGGTTTGATCTCGATAATGATTTAACGTCATTTTATGAAATGGCAAAAGCAGACCCATTACTTAAAATACCTGTCCAAAAATTTTATGGATTACGAGTAATCGGCATTCCCGACTTATTTGAAGCTTTATGCTGGGGAGTTTTAGGCCAACAAATTAACTTAGCCTTCGCGTACACCTTAAAGAGGCAATTTGTAGAAAAATTTGGCGATTTCATTGAATGGAATGGTAAAAAATATTGGGTGTTCCCTTCATACGAACGAATTGCACAATTAACCCCTGCTGACCTAGCAAATATTAAAATGACGGTGAAAAAAAGTGAATATATCATTGGCATTGCGAAATTAATGGCAAGTGGAGAATTATCGAGGGAAAAATTAATGGAAATGGACTTTAAAGATGCTGAAAAAAGCTTAATGAAAATACGAGGAGTCGGCCCTTGGACAGCCAATTATGTTTTAATGCGCTGTCTGAGGTTCCAAACAGCCTTTCCAATCGATGATGTAGGACTTATTAATTCGATAAAACTATTACAAAATATGAATCGAAAGCCGACAAAAGATGAAATCATGGAATTATCGATACCGTGGAAAAACTGGGAATCCTACGCTACCTTTTATTTATGGCGTGTCCTTTACTAAATAAGTTTAAGATGAGAACAATTATAAAGAGCATGCTTTGAAACAAATGAATCAAAACATGCTCTTTTCAACTATTCTTTGCGAGCTTTCATATAATTACAGGCTCTATTATAAATGTAAATCTATCCTACAATTCATCAATAATATCAATGTGTTACTATGGTAAACTCTCCACGATTTCCTCGTTGGAAGCCCCATCATGCTTTATGAAAAGTTTTCTTGTAAATGCACTAACTGCTAAACTCACTACAATATTAACGCCTAATGCAAGGAACCCAATGTTGATATCTTGTATAAATGTTGGCCAATTCGGGAAAAGGGTACTTAGATTTGCGCCTGTAGCGGCTTGCCAACCTACAATCATAACGCCAACAATTATCCCAGCGAACACACCTTGTAACGACAGTGGATTTTTTTTCATGAAACTACAAACAACAGCAGGTGCAAATTGTGTAACTAATCCATATCCCATTAAGAATAATAGAGTTATAGCACCACCACCACTAAAAGTAAAATAAAGGGCAATTAGGGCAACCAATGGAACCGTATAACGAGCAATAATACCAATTTGTCGATCCGTAATTTGAGGACGAAACGGCTTTATTATATTTTTTGCAAAAAGTGTAGCTGCAGACATCAAAATTAATGAGCCTGGAACAATTGCCGTTAACAGCCCTGCTGCTCCAATAAAGCCTACTATTACTGGGCTAAACGTTTGTGTGGAAATTTTGAATAATGCTAAATCAACATCGCCTCCCGATAAATTCGGGACTTGTAGAATAGCTGCTGCTCCGGTAAATAGGACAAATAATATAAATAATGCATAGATAGGTAGAATAATCGCATTTCTTCTTAGGGCATTTCCACTTTTAGCTGAAAAAGTAGCAACAAAGGTGTGGGGCCACATGTAAAATCCTAATGATGTCAGCATCATTGTTGAAACATACCAAGACGCACTTAAACCTGAGTCTGGAAGTGTTAAGAACCCTGGATTTGTGGCTTCAATAGCTTCCCACATTGGTTGAATACCACCATAATAATGAAATGGTAAGTAGATTCCTAGAAATAAAACAACACCAAGTATAAGGAAGTCTTTAATGACTGCTGTCCAAGCTGAGCCATGAATACCTGAAACCATGACATAGACAATCATCGCAATGGTTCCAATCCAAATCGTGATTTTGGAGTCAATGGCTCCATAAGAAGCTTCAGAAACAATAATGCCAAGACCTTTCAATTGAATGATTAAATAAGGAATTAAAGCCGCCAAACCGACTATTGCTACAACCATTCCAAGCGCTTTACTTTTATATGCCTTCTCAAAAAAATCAGATTGAGAAAGTAAATTATGTTTCTTTCCATAGCTCCATATTTTTGGCGTTAACCAGTAAGCAATGACATAGTTCAGCATCATGATGTTGTAGAATGCTGCTCCACCTTTTCCATACATCCAACCACTTATCCCTAAAAATGCACTTGTAGTATAAATTTCTCCGGCCATTAGCAAGAAAATGAAAATAGAGCCAAAACCTCGACCGCCAACACTCCATTGCTCTAGACTCATATCCTTCCCTCTACTCGCCATAATGCCTAAAATTAATGCAATTCCTAAAAACACAGCAATAATACCAATAGATATTGTCATGTTACTCCACCTCTGCTTTTACGTCTGGATTTAAGCGATGTACTAAAAGCATGATACCTGTCCCTAATAAAATCCAAAGAACCATCCAAAATAACAAAAGCGGAAGTCCCAAGATATAAGGTTCGGTACTTTTAATAAAGGGAACTCCCAAAGGCATTCCAAAGTATGCAATGAATGATAGTAAATAACAAAGTCTTTTTCGAGTCATTTTATCTATCTCCTTCTTTTATAAGATGGCCTATTGTTTTATTAATTGGGCAAATCCATTATCAATAAACAAGCTTTTGACATCCCTTTTGTCAGCCGCAAATACGATTTGATGTTCATTATTTAGAAAATCAATGGTGTATTGTACAGTGGAAGCTACACCTAGCTTGAGAGCATCTTCATCTAGATCGAAGAAATCATTATGATGCTCTGCCCCAACCCCTTTTTCAAGATTTTTTATTCCAACGAAGGCAAATACACCTGGAAAGTATTTTTCATAAAACGCAAAGGATTCTGAGCCCATCCATGCTGGTGAAGAATATAACGTATTTACACCTAATGCCTTTTCTACAGCAAGTGATGCTATGTGTGCGCAATCGTTTTGGTTGTAAACAAATAAATCCGATTCAATGGGCTCTGTAATAAATTCATATGTGCAACGATGTAGATCGCAAACTTTTTCTAGGATTCGTTTAAATTCGCTTGCAGCATGTGAACCTTGATCATCATCTAAATATCTGGCAGTTCCTGAGAATTGTAAGCTTTCTGGAATGATATTTACGGCAGAACCGGAATGAATCATGCCAATAGAATAGGTAATGGTTTTAAAAGGATCTAAAGTATTTATTCTCATAGCTTTTAAATTGCTGTAAAAATCTGTAAAGCAATCTAATGGAGCCACCGATAAATCTGGTCTGGAGCCATGTCCACTTTTTCCTTTCAATAGCACATTAAAACTAAAGGAAGCAGCCATTCTTGGTCCTGGTTCAACAGATATTTTCCCTGTTGGAATATCAGATTTTAAATGGATGCCCCAAATGCCGTCAGCCCCTAATTCATATAAGCGTGTTAAAAGATTGTAAATGCCTCCGCCCATTTCTTCTCCTTGCTCAAAAGCAAGAAGTACTTTTCCTTTTACCTTATCTTTATGTTGAACCAAAATCTTCGCTGCCCCTAGAAGCATTGCTGTATGTCCATCATGACCACAAGTATGAGCAGCTTGACTAGTATTAGAAACGACTATTTTTTTCATTTTTAAATTATTTTCGTTTTCTTTCATCGGAAGTGCGTCTAAATCAGCTCTAAGTATCAATGTTTTCCCTGGTTGTTCCCCATGAATAAATCCAATAATTCCACCATTCGGGACGATCTCGTAATCAATGCCCATTTTAGTTAATTCCTCTGTAACTACTTTAATAGTCCGTATTTCCTGTAACCCAATCTCCGGATGCTTGTGAAGATCTCTTCTTATATTAATGACATAGCCTTCGATTTCTTCTGCAGCCTTTAAAGCATTAAGTTCAAACTCGATTGTTGTCATTTTATACACCCCTATTTTAATGGATTATTCTATTCCAAATCCTGAAATTCAACAGCAATCCGTTCAAGTGCTTGCTTTATAAGTGGTCTTGGCGAAGGGACACAAATTCTTTGAAAACCTTCCCCTTCTTTTCCGAACATCCATCCATCTTCTAGTAGAACATTCGCTTTATTATAGATACGATGATGAATCTCTTGATCGGAAAGACCATATCCATTAAAGTCCATCCACATCACATATGTGCCGTCTGGAATTCTTACTTTAACTGTAGGCATGTTTTCAGCTAAAAAGCTTTTTACAAACTCCATTGTGCCGTCAATATATTGCGTAACTTGTTCCAACCATTCATCTCCCTCGTTATAGACGGCTATAAGAGCTGCAATGGTAAACGGTGACGGTAACTGCATCCCCATTATGTCATTAAAGGTTTTTCTGCGTTCGGGGTTGGAAATGATGACATTTGTACAATGAAGACCCGCAACATTAAATGTTTTGTTAATGGCTGTACAAGTGACAATATGATCAGTATTTTCTACAACCTTACAGATTGGTGTAAATCTTTTATTTTTCCTAATTAAGTCACCGTGGATTTCATCTGCCACAATGATTACATTATGTTCCTCGCAAATTTTTGAAAGCCTTTTCAATTCTTTATTGGTGAATATATTTCCAGTTGGATTATGTGGATTACAAAGAATAAACATGGTTGTGTTTTTATCCTTTGCTTTCTCTTCAAAATCTACGAAATCAATTGAAAAAGATCCATCTGATTCACATTTCATTGCGTTATTTTGAACAATTCTACCATTACGCTCTATCGCAGTAGTGAACGGTGGATAAACTGGCCGTTGTATAATGATTCCTTCCCCAGGCTTAGTAAATGCTTGTACAGCTATATTCAAAGCATGAACCGTTCCAGGACTATATACGATTTCCTCTCTTTTGATCACCCAATCATGCCTTTTTTTAAACCAATGCTGAATGGATTCAAAGTACTCATTCGGAAAAATAGAATACCCAAAGATTCGATGATCAACCGTTTGATGAAGTGCATCTATCAAAGGCTGCATGACGGGTAAATCCATATCAGCTGTAAATAATGGAATCGTTTCATAATCATATCTTTCTGTATAACCGATGTCTTTAATTAATTCTTCCCCGTCCCACTTTAACGAATAAGTACGACGTCGACTAATTATTTCATCAAAATCATATATCATTCTTTCTCTCATCCCCCTTCCTCGTCATTGCTCGAAAATACGTTTTTTCCGTACCTGAGCAATTATTTTCATCAGTTTAGCACCTTAACTGTAAAATCGTCAATAAGAAAATAGAATTTTCCGAAAATTAAAATTGGGATGTTTGATCCCCTTCACAAAAATTGATTGGTTGTTGAAGCTTCATGATTAATTGAAGGAAATTATTTATGAATATGTTAAAATAAAGGGATGTTTGTTTACTAAGGGGGAATGATCTGTGGAGAAAGAAGAAATCTTTTATGAGCTAATGGAGACACTTTTTGAAACATCTCGATCCATTAGTACCTATGAAAGTATCCCAAGAAAGTACGGTACGGAAGATGAACTATATATGATAGAGGCTCACACACTCAATTTAATAGGTGATAAAATCAAAACAAATACTACTGAAATTGCAGAAATCACACACCGTACAAAAAGTGCAGTTTCTCAAATGATGGATAAATTAATAAAAAAAGAATTAGCATTTAAATATAGAAATCCTGACAATTATCGAGAATTAACGATTGAATTGACACCAAAAGGTCAACTGGTATATGAATATCATAAAAAACTCGATAAAGAAGAGTTTGGCAATTACTTAAAGGATTTGGAAAGATTCACCATTGAAGATTTTCAGAAAATCATTACACTTCTTAACCTAATTAATGAGCGAACAAAAAGTACACTTCATGAAAAAGCCTAAACCTTTTGTTGCCAAGGTTTGATCAAATTGATACTTTAAAAAAGGAAAAGAGCGTGTTTTGGAAAAAAGATTGATCCAAACACGCTCTTCCAGTCTAGCCATTCACCACAGCTAGAGCGTCTCATCCAATTTCTGAATTTTGGGAGTGGGAAATTAAATAGACATAGCCTAAAATGTCGATGTTGCCTCTCTTTACACGTACAGCGCAATCTTTGTTCGACGTATAAATATCTATTTCTTTCGATAAAGTTTATTTTCAAGATCAAAATGCGACAGGACGGAAAAATTGTCAAGACCGATTCCTTCGTATAAAAAGCTTTTTTCAACTGGATAACCAAAGTTTTTCGATAACCATTTAGCGGACATATTGATTGTTCCTGCGCTTGCCCCCATTACAACAGCTGTGCTTTTTTTAATCAAATCCGTCAATTCATAGTCTATCAAAAACTCATTCTGTTTAAGAGTATCTCCACCTAACAAGAAAATAGCTGACGCATTTTGAAGTATGGTTTGGGCATCTTCCTTCTGTACGTGATAATTAATTAAATGATAGTCATCGAACATAATACCTGATAGATGTCTATGATTTCATTTTTAAATATAAAATTCAGTTTTTCAGCCTCTTCCAGAAACAGTTGAATCCATTGCTCATCGTACAAACTGACTACTAGTTTTCGTAAAGTATTTCCTCCTAATCATTTCATTAACAAAGCTTTATCTATAATGTTCGTTTTTTACGCAAAAGTAAAAGTATCCAGCCAGTGGATGATTCGCATTTCACCGTTAAAAACACGAACGATTAATTAATTCTCGAATATTAACATACGTTTTTATTCTCTTTACGGATTTTCACCAATAATTACTACCAACTATATATCTCACTCTACATACCTTATTGATTAAATAGAGTCAACCAAAACAGCATTGTACGTGTTCACGATTTTAAAGGTTAACTTAAGCATTTAAATGAGTTTTTAAAAAGTGTATAAATGGTTGTTCGATTAGATCGGATTTCCGCGAGCAAATATATAAACTTTGCTGAATATCTGCTTGCTGAACAGACACTTTCTCTTTATTATTTTACTGGCATTGTTAATTGGGGAATTGCTATTCCTGTTTCAATTGGCTATATTGTTGGCTCTTTCTTAGGCTTAAAGATTATTCCGTACATCCAAACAAGATGGGTTCAAATTATATTACCAATCATTTTTTGTTCTTAATTGGTCAGGTCGTTTCGGATTTAATAAAATAAATCACCCTTATTACTAAGATACCAAGTGATAACAACATACAGTTTAATAATTTAATATGATTTTAAAAAGGGTATGTTAAGAAGCGATTGCTCTTATTGAACAATCGCCTCTTCCCCTTACCTGTATGTATTGGAAAAATGAAACACTATAATGAATCATCCATTTATCTTGTTTTATTGCCTCAGCAATTTTTTTGATTAATTCTTCAAGTTCTGCTGATTGATATTCGACATTGGCTTCACTCACCATATTTAAAAATTGTCTATGAAAGCTCGGTGGTGTCAAGGTTATTCCCCAATAGACGAGACTTTTAAACGGTCTATTTGTGTTGTGGGCGAATGTTTCAACGTGATGTATTTTTTACTAAAAACCTTAGAAAGTTATACAAGAAATGATTCCAAACTCGTGAATGTATGGCATAGTATCACTCCACCCCATTTCTATAATAATTTCCTTTATGACCCGCTAATGATTACGTTTCTTGCAAGAGGATTTTTGCGAGACGAAAAATACCTTCCTCAATTGCTAACTCATCCATTTTAGCAAATCCGAGTACCCATCCTTTTCGATTATTTTCTAAGCAATACTTACTAAGTGGATAAACACGTATCCCCTTTTCGAGTGCGAGGCTCGTCATTGCTTCTTCATCAAACGATTCTTCCGCTTCAAGAAGCATATGCAAGCCCGTTTCAATGCCACTTAGCTTGAAACGTTCCGCTAGTCCTGACGCTATGATTGCCTTCGTCATAGCTTCATGTCTACGTCGATAGACATTTCTTGCTCTCCTCATGTGACGCATAAAATGACCGTGCTCAATAAAATGAGCAAGTGTTAATTGCTCCATAATTGGGAGATGTCGATAAGTTAATTGTTGTACTTGCGCAAGTTGGCGAATGGCATCTTTTGGACCAATGACAGCCGAAATTCGTATGCCAGGAGCAACCATTTTAGAAAAACTCATCATATATAATGTGTTTTGGGGTTGTTGGCTAAACAAGGTAGGAAGCGGGCCACCCCGATACCTAAATTCACCATCATAATCATCTTCTACAATCCAAAATTGATCTTTCACAGATTTTTGCAGCAATTGTTGTCGGCGTGGCTCAGACATAATGACACCAACTGCACATTGGTGAGAAGGTGTAACAAAAACGAGCTTGGTTTGTGGATGAATAGAATCCACTTGTATTCCGTACTCGTCAACAGGCACAGCAATAACATTCATGCGCCGATATTTCATGGTCATCCAGGCAGCAGGAAATCCAGGATCTTCAACAGAAACCGTTTCTCCTTCCTTTAAAAGAGCTTGGGCAATCAGATCGATGCTATGCTGTGCGCCAGAGGTTAAGATGATTTGGTCAATATCTACATGTACACCTCTTTCAAATGTCAGGTAACGTTGAATCTGTTCACGTAGCGGTGTAAAACCGTAGGCATCGCCATAACCCCAATTGGTCAGGTCTGTTTCTGCTGAAGCCTGTAAAAAAGATTGTCTCCATTTTTTTCGGAAATGCTCGTCCAAATACGGCTCATGGGGGCAAAAATCGATTGCAACGTTTTGATTTGCTTTACCTCTAAACCAACTGTTTAACTCATCAACTGCCGAGTTTAATAAAGGTAATACTGGCGTAGATGGTCCCTGAAGAATGACCTCTTCTGACGAGTTCTTTTTATATCCCCATTCACTTACCCTTGTTCCACCACGCCAATTTGTCACGGTATATCCACGACTAAATAATTCCTCATAAACAATTTGTATAGTTGAGCGTGAAACACCTACTAATAAGGCGAGTTCTCGGGATGGAGGAAGCAACTCCCCTGGTGGCCATTTTCCTGTTGTAATATGATGAATAGCTTGGTCAAGTAACTGCTGCCATATAGGATTTTTATCGTCTCGGTTAACTTTTAACATTCAATTCACTTCCAATTAGAATAAAGATTGTTAAATTAAGTGAAAATTAATAGTTTCGTACAGTCAATCATTATTATACTATCAAATCGATAATTTTATAGGAATAGGATGGTTTTAGTATACTTTGCTTCATCTAAACAAATGCTATTATTCTTTTAAATGCTACTTCTGCAGCATGAATCGTTCTATCAATATCATGTATGGAATGGGCAGTCGATATAAATATGCTTTCATATTGAGACGGAGGTAAAAGTATACCCTGTTTAAGCATTTCCCTATAAAAACGACAAAACATCTCGGAATCTATTTTTTGAGCATCATCAAAATCTTGTAAAGGATGATCGATGAATGCGTATCCAATCATTGTCCCAGCTTTAGTTGTTTTAAGGGGGATATTATAGTTATGAGCTACTTTGGATAAGCCTTGAATAAGTCTATTAGATAACCTTTCTATATACTCGTAACTGTCAGGATTTAATTTATTTATTGTCGTATACCCCGCTACCATCGCTATTGGATTACCTGATAAAGTTCCAGCCTGATAAATATTCCCTTCAGGAGCGATTTGATTCATAATCTCTTTTCTTCCACCATATGCGCCAACAGGCATCCCTCCACCAATGATCTTACCTAAACAAGTTAAGTCTGGTTTTATGTTATAAAGCCCCTGAGCAGAATGATAATCTATTCGAAAGCCAGTCATGACCTCATCAAGTATAAATAGCCCTCCATATTTTGTAGTGAAAGAGCGTATCGCTTGAAGAAATTCAGGATTAGCTGGTATTCCTCCCATATTGCCTGCAAATGGTTCTACTATAACGGCTGCAATTTGTGAGCCATATTTATCAAATATTTTCTTCAAGACTTCGATATTGTTATAGGGAATGGAGATTGTATTTTTAGTTATCTCTAAAGGTACACCTAGACTATCAGGAAGGCCTAATGTAGCAATTCCTGAACCTGCCTTTACTAATAGATGATCACTGTGTCCATGATAGTTTCCATCAAATTTCACAATCATGTTTTTGCCAGTAAAGCCTCTAGCTAGTCTAATGGCGCTCATTGTCGCTTCTGTACCTGAGTTAACCATTCGAATCTTTTCTATGGAAGGAATGCGAGTAGTTATTAATTCAGCTAGCTTATTTTCTTGTAAAGTTGGCAATCCAAAACTTGTCCCACTATGAATGGCTTCAAGAAGTGCACCTAAAACCTCCTTATCTGCATGTCCATGAATTAATGGTCCCCAGGAAAGAACATAATCTATATAGCTATTGCCATCAATATCATAGATTTTCGAGCCTTTCCCATGGCTAATAAAAATGGGCTCCATCCCAACTGATTGAAATGCTCTTACTGGGCTGTTTACGCCACCAGGCATCAGCTTTTTTGCTATTTCAAAGGCTTCTATTGATTTCATCGTATTAATTTTAAAAACCACCTTTCTTATTGAACGGTCTTAGCATAACGTATTACGGATTGATAAAAAACATCCAAAAATGCGAATTTTAACAGTCCATAAAGTAGGTACACTAAAAAACCACTAACCCTAGATGACTAGGGTTAGTGGTGCTTAAAGTGATTTGATTTAACAAGTTCTGAAAACCAGTACTATGTATGTGGGATTTTTTCAATATTGAACATTTCCCTTAGTGCAATTGGATTTTCTTTCGCGGTAATATGTTGCGGAACAATTCGGTAAACTTGAACCGGCCCTCCGAAAACGGCTGATCGATATTTGTCCACATGTTGCTGGGATAAGGGACGATTATAGTAACCAGGTACATATTTATTTATCATTTCTTGCAACATATGTGTCGCTTCATTTAGATCGACGATAGGTTGAGCCTTACCAAAAACCATGACACTCATATAAGCGGTGTCCGTTTTAGCGGGTACTGGATTAGTAATCGTTCCATATTCTTCGCAAACTGTAAAGCAGACCTCTGGATTCTCTTCCATCACTTGATTTCGTCTCCCGCCAGTGGCTCCATGGAAATAAAGCACCCCGTTTGTCCACACAAAATTAAGTGGGATAACATATGGCAAATGACCGTCAACCATACCTAGATGCCCAATGCGAGCTTGCTGCAAAAATGTATCTATTTTGTTCTTGTCCAACACTTCTCTTACTTTGTAACGTACCTTAACCATGGCTATCACTCCTACTTGTAGTATGATGTGATTTTATCAACCTTTGGATTGAATAAAAACGTCCATAATTATAGCAATCAAGCAATCCATTTTCAGAGGAGAGTTAAATTTTAAAGATTATGATTAACTATTATGCTCAGTGCCATTGTTTCATATTAGTCATATTTAGTTACAGAAAAATGCTTTATTCAAAAAAGTGAAATGGAGTTTGCTCTCTATTTCACTTTTTTATCATTTAATTAGCTAAATAGGTCTCCACTTGCCTTCCCCGTCAGCACCAGAAAAAAGCTTTCTGAAATGGCAGCTTTTTTTCTGGTGTAACTATGGTTTTTTATAAGTTATCTATTGCTTCCTTTTCTTTCTTCCAATATTGCGAATTCGCCCCACCCCGCTTAACAAAGCAGGAATTAGAATTGGCAACATGACAAAAGTAAGTAGAACAAGCCCTAGAATAACCGTTATGGCTATTTCAATAAGCGTTATGACACCTGAAGGCATTAATGCCGCAAATGTACCTCCGAGAATGATCGCTGCTGATATCACCACACCTCCAATGTGACGTGTGGCATCGATAATAGCTTTTGTCGAATTCCCCTCCAGCTCTCTATAACGCATCATCAAGAAAATACTGTAGTCTACTCCTAGTGCAACAATCATGATGAAACTAAAGAATGGTACATTCCACGCTAGTTCACTCATATTGAGAAATTTAGCGCTTATAATACTACTCATACCTATGGCAGTATAGTACGTTATGATTAAAGAGGCTAAAATAAAAATTGGTTTTAGGAAAGAACGAGTAATAATGATCAGAATGATACCAATGCCTATTAGCATGATGGCTGCTGTTCGAGTGAAATCCCCACTCGCAATTTCTTCAAGATCCACATTTTGCGATGTTCTTCCACCGATTGCTACCTTCGCATCACGAAACTCACTACTTTTAATGATCGCTTGTATCTCTTGCTCAATTTGGTCAACAATTATCATGGCTTCCTTTGAATAAGGATTCACAGCTAAAATGATACCCATCTGAGTTATTTTCCGATTATCGGACATATACATGTTCAATGATTTTTGGAACTCATCACTCACTAAAACATCCTTTGGAATATATAACTTTTCAGAAGCCTCTGATTCACTAAGACCTGTTAAATAGTCTTGAACATCTGTTAAACCTGTGCTGACGTCTTGTAAACCTTTTGTGCTTGCTGATAATCCTGATTGTAAGGTTGCCATTTTATCAGCTAAATCCGTTAGTCCTGTTTGCAGTTGCTTTTGTCCCTCGTTAATCGTCATTAATCCTGATTCAAGGGAGGGTACTTGGCTTGCGATTTGGTTAGACCCCTTTGTTGCAGATTGCAAACCATGTGTTAAGCTAGAAGATGCTTCATATAGTTGATTCACACCTGCTTGTAATTGGGAGAAGCTACTGTTCACTTTGGCAAGTGAAGCATTTACTTCCCTAAATGATGTCATGGCCCCTTCGAATTGAGCTGTCACTGTGTGTAATTTCTCTGATAATTGCTCTAATTGCTGCCTTTCAGTTGATGCAATGCTAAGCGTCGTTTGCACATTCATATCATTAGCTAGCTCTGGTTTTGACTGTACGAGTGCATGCATTGCACTTTCAATTTGTCTATATCCTTTTTCTGCACTTTCAATCCCTTGCCCAATGCTGGTAAGATTCGTACTAAATGAGGACAAACCTTTTTCAAGTTCCGTATAACCATTTAATAATTGTGACATCGAAATGGATAAAGTGTTCGTATTTTCTTTTACAGAAGCTAAACCATTTTCTAGTTCTTGGACGCCATTTGCTCCTGCACTTACGCCGTTTGTTAATTGATCAATAGCAGTCCCTAAACTAGAAACACCTTTTGTCATTTCATCTGTTCCTTGAATTAATGCCTGAACATTTTGAGCAGCATTTGTATCTGTTTGTTGGAATTGTTGCTCAGCTGAAGACAAACCATTACTAATCTTACCTACACCTTCATTCGCATCACCTAAGCCACTCTTTATTTGTTTAGATTGCTCCGTGATGTATAGGTCATCCATTTTTTCTCCAACTGGTCGTGTAGCTGTTAATACTTTAGATACACCGTCAATCTGCGAAATCTTTTCAGCTATTTCATCTAATGCTTGTAATGATCTTGCATTATCCAGTGCTTCATTTGACTGTAAGGCAAGTGTAGTAGGTGATGAAAAACCTGCTGGGAAATGCGCTTCAATCACATTAATCCCTTGCTTTGAAGCATAACGATCATCGATTTCCAACAAGTCATTATAGCTTAGAGAATGGCTAGAATTCATGATAAATGGAACACACAAAATCGCTGTAAAGACTAATGCAACGAAAGGTCTTAAAACAGATAGCCTCGCTAAAAATCCCCAGATTTTACTGTCATTATGACCAGTAAAAGTTTTCGCTGGCCAGAACATCTTTTTCCCCAGTAAAGCCATAAAAAAGGGATTTAAGGTCAATAAGACCAATACGAGTACAGCTACGCCAATTGCTACAGCTGAACTTGCTCGGTATAACCCGAATTCCGCCAAATAAAGAGCCATAAATCCAATAAACACCGCAAGCGCACTATACAGAATCGTTTTTCCAGCTGTTTTATACGTGCTGCGCACTGCTTTCCAACGATCTTCCTGCTTCACCAGTTCTTCCTTAAATCGAGTGAAGAGTAAGATATTATAATCTGTGCCGATACCGAATAAAATCACAACTAAAAATACTTGAGTAAAATTCGAAAATGGGTAATTAAACTGATCTACTAAGTGTGCAATGATTCCTAGTGACACTACGTAAGCTACTCCAACCAATAAAAGAGAGACGAATGGCACTATTGGTGATCGGAAAACAAGAATGAGCACAGCGATAATAAAGAAAATCGCTATTATTTCTGCTTTCTTAATCCCCTCTTGGGTGGATTGAACGAAATCTTCCATTACCAGACTGTTTCCTGTTAGATAGGTATCTACATTTTTACTATCTATAATTTTAGTAAGCTCCTTCGTTATCTCAGAAATTTCTCTATTATTCTGCTCAATAGAAAGCTGGGCTAGGATGGTAGTTCCATCTTCAGAAATGAGCTGTTTTTTCGTTTGCTCATTATCTAAATGAGTCATAATCTCCTTCATACCGAGCTGAGTTTGTTCTTTTTTTAATTCTTTAATGATTTTTCCTACTTCTTCTTTTTGTTCCTTTGTTAATGCTTGATCATTCCCACTATTGAAGACAGCAATAATTTGATACCTTTCCCCACTGTCATTATCCATTTGATTAAGCAGATCTTCTGCAATATTGCTTTGAGCACTTTCGGGAATAGTAATTTGCCCTTTTTCTCTAACCAATTGATCTAAATTAGGCATCGTCACGACCATAAGGACTGCCATGACTATCCATAAAACGAACGATGCTACTCGCCAATTCATGATTTTTTTCATCATCATTTCTCTCACTTTCACTTTACTAAATTAACAACTATCTAGAGAGTGCTAGCCCCTAGATAAACGATTATAAAATCATACAAGTGTATACTTTTACTCGTAAATCAAGTATACTTAGCCTCAGAAAACGGGACAATGTTCAATTTTCGTCTATATGTACAACTTTGAACATTGACATATCAATGTGTTCAACTTTAGAAAAATATTTTAGGAGTGCAAAAAAAATGAGTGGGAAAGCAGAATACAAAAGCGCAATTCGCTCAAGAAAAATGATTAGGCACGCATTTGTAGAATTAGTGCTGGAGAAGGATTTAGAAAAGATCACCGTAAAAAATATTGTTGAACGAGCTGAAGTAAGTAGAGGAACATTCTATGCTCATTACTCGGATATTTTGGCGGTTATTGAGGAAATTGAAAATGAACTAATGGGCAAAATGGTAGAGTTTCTGAATGATTTTAAAGCGGTCGAAATCATTCAAAATCCGATGCCTTTATTTTTAAAAATGGTCGACTTTTTACAACAAGATATTGAATTTTACCGAAAGTTAATCTTTGTACAGGGGGCCTCTTGCTTTGTCGTGAAATTAAAAGACATTCTGATTGAGAAAATCATTAGTTTTCAAGAAACTATTCATCCCAGTCAAGAACGTCAAGAATTTGTATTACGTGTCCATTTCTTAGTAGGTGGGCTAATGTCGATGTATCAAGATTGGTTAGCAGGAAAATTCGATTGTTCATTAGAAGAACTCACAAAGTCCATCAGTCGAATGATGATACAAGGGCTACAATCTTATACGTTCAAATAAAGTACTATTTACTGCAAAAAAGAAGCTGCAATCACAGCTTCTTTCATATTTATCTCTATACATCAGCTAGCTTTTGGCCATAAGCACTTGCATAAATTGCTTAATGAATTTGAGCTTGTAAGAGGAAAATCTATTTATGCCAAAATATTCAATGTAAATTCAGCGAAAAAACAATGAAGGAATCATCAAGATCGAAATATCATTTTCTAGCATAGGCATTTTTGGAAGCATGTGCCAACACTATTATATTTTCCTTCACCATGTTCATATTAAGCGTAGTCACTCCGAAAACTAGTTAAATTGGCCATTAAATAAGAAGGAAACACCCTTCTATACATTTAATAATTTAGATCAATAGCAACCAAGATAGCTTAGATGACTACTTGATTTTCACAATTATCTTCCCCTTTGCCCTTCCAGACTCAGCATATTCCATCGCTTTTTGAGCTTCTTCAAATGTAAAAGTTCGATCAATGACGGGTTTGATTTTACCAGATTCAATATAGTCCGCAATTATACGTAATTGATCACCGCTTGGCTTCATAAATAAAAAGGAATATTGCGCATGATGCTTCTTTTCAAGTGCAGTCAGTTTATAACTTGCTGCTGAAAATAATAGGGTTTTGAAAAATCCTGAATCATTTTCTTTAGCAAAACGGGCATTTGGCATGCCAGAAACAGAAACAATTTTCCCTCCATTTTTGATGATCCCGAAAGATTTTTCAAGCGTCTCACCCCCAAGTGTATCAAAGACGGCATCATAATTTCCCAATATTTCTTCAAACTTCTCTGTCTTGTAATTGATCACTTCGTCTGCACCAAGAGATGTGACTAAGTTTGCACCAGCTTCACTAGCAGTTGTTGCTACTGTGGCACCCATTACTTTAGCCAGTTGAATAGCAAAAGTGCCTACACCACCAGACCCTGCATGAATTAAAATCTTTTGTCCTTTTTGTAAGTGCATGATGTCATGTAATGCTTGATATGAAGTTAACCCAACGAGAGGGATGGATGCAGCTTCCTCAAAGCTCAAGTTTTTAGGTTTTAGGGCTATATCATCTTCATGTATTGCGATAAATTCGGCAAAAGTACCGATTTTACTTTTACGTGGGCGTGCATATATTTCATCGCCCACTTTAAAACGAGTTACTTTTGTGCCAACCTTTACCACAACTCCCGAAAAATCATTTCCAAGGATTAGAGGCATTTTATATTGTATTAACAACTTCACTTTCCCATCGCGTATTTTAAAATCAATAGGATTAATACTAGCGGCATGAATTTCTGCAAGTATCTCATATTCACCAATTTCAGGTGTAGGTATTTCTGCTAACTGCATCGGGGCTTTGCCATATTGATTGATAACCATTGCTTTCATCGTTTATTCCTCCAAATAACTTATCGTATTCTCAATAAAATTCCTTTAATAGCGTCTCAATATCCGTAACAAGTGTTTTTAGTAAACCTAATTTTGTGCGTATATCTATATAATAAAAGTTTTTTGTCCCTTCTTTACGCATTAAAATAACACCGGCATCACGTAAAATTTTAAGGTGATGTGACACAGCAGGTCTAGACAGATGGGTTTGTTCTGTGATTTCGCCTACACGTAATCCTGTTTGACAATCCGTAGCCATTAACACAAGTAAAATAGATTGACGTGTTTCATCACCAATGGCCAATAGTACCTTTTGACAGTTGATAAAATTTTCTTTAATGGTGTGTAGTTGGTCCTGTTTAGTCATGTAAATAATCCCTCCTTTAATTAGTTGAATAGTTTAAGTTATTGAACCATCCTATGGATACAA
This sequence comes from Lysinibacillus fusiformis, assembly GCF_002845985.1. Lineage (GTDB taxonomy): Bacteria > Bacillota > Bacilli > Bacillales_A > Planococcaceae > Lysinibacillus > Lysinibacillus fusiformis_D. The sequence continues at coordinate 412,962 of NZ_PDFK01000003.1, forward strand.
CCATAAAGTACAATGCTATTCTGTGCAATATTGAGAAAGAAAATCGAGACGAATCCAATCTTTGGAGGTGAATTCTTTCTCGACAACAAAAAAACACAGAAGTCACATGGACCTCTGTGTTATTTGCTTTCCTTAATGAGTGCCTTCATATCTCCAACAATAGTTTCAACTGGTACGTTTGTCGCGCCATCATAGTCTTTTACAACTGTGCCGTCTGCGTTCACTAAATAATAGCTCGACATATGTATGACTTGGTCTGAGTTTGGATCATTTTTGACTAATGAATTGAATGATTTACGTGCAAATTGTTCGATAAATTTTTGTTGATAGCCCGTTAATAGCTGCCATTTGCTTTCATCGACAACATTATACGTATTTAAATAGTTCGTTAATACCTCAGGCTTATCCACCTCTGGATCTACACTAAATGCGACAATTTGATAATCCTCAAGGCCTTCATCCTGTAGTGCTTGCTGGACCTCTGTCATATTAAATGTCATTGGCGGACAGATCGTCGTACAGTTTGTAAAAATAAACATTGCTAGCCAAGGCTTACCTTTTAAATCATCTAGGCTCACTTGTTCATTTTTTTGATTCATTACATTGAAATCTTGGACCTCAATGTTTACAGATGGCTCAAATTTGTAGCTTCCGCAAGCAGCTAAAATGCTGCTGAATGCTAGAACTAAAACGAGCAATATACTTTTCTTTTTCATTTGTGGTACCACTTCCCTTCATTTCATCATCTTATTTTATTCATTCTAGAAGCCAAATACAAGATAATGGACTTACCCCCAGATTGCTATTTGTATAACATGTGAACATTAACTGATTCTGGTATTTCATTACACTACATCTTCCAAATGACACATCCTTTTCAAAATTTTTTTGAAAGCTTTTTTTTATTATTTTCGTTATTTCCCAAGAGAAAGAACGGTTGTTATATAACAAACTATTTCTACCTTTTGGGTTTTAATAGAAGAATAATAAAATACAGAAAATTCTCTTTTGTGAATATATTTTCTCCTACATTCAACTTTATCAGCAACAAACTATTTCAATAATATTATTTCACTCGAAATTCTCGTTCTCTTTAATACCATTTTATTCTATTAAACACTTAATATTTCTATGTTATTTCTACGTAACTAAACTGACTAAAAATTATAAAAACTCAAAATTTAGTATTGCATTATAAGAATATCCCCCATAAAATAAGTGAATATAACGACGAAAGAAAAAGAAATATGTCGTTTAAAACAGAAATATATAACTTTAGGGGGAATAATAATGGCGAATGTTTCTAGTGAAAAACAGGCTCAATCAATTGATTATCATGCAATTGAGGCAATGGAATCGTTTAATACCTTTGTGAAAAAGAAAAATACCTTTCTTTTCTCGATTACAGCAGTGTTTCTAATTCTTTATATTTTGCTTCCGATCCTTGCCTTCCAACCTGTACTACAACAAAAATTATTCGGAAATATTACGGGTGTATGGGTATATTCTGCAGGGTTATTTATCATGACCATTGTGCTCTGTACAGTATATGTAAAAAAAGCTGCTTCATTCGATAAAGCTGCGGCTGCTGTGCTAGCCGAGTATCATGCGAAAGGTGGTAACTAAATGAATATTGTATCTGTAGGTTTCTTTTTAGCCATTGTTGGATTAACACTTGTCGTTACCTATATTGCAGCAAAACGCACTTCCTCGGCTGCTGATTTTTACACAGCCGGTGGTGGATTAAAGGGGTGGCAAAACGGCTTTGCGATTGCTGGTGACTATTTATCAGCAGCTGCCTTTCTTGGGGTGTCTGGTGCGATTGCCTTAACTGGTTTTGATGGTTTCTTCTTCTCTGTTGGCTATGTTGTAGCAAATTTAGTGCTTCTTTATGTCATTGCTGAGCCTATGCGTAATTTGGGGCGTTACACATTAGCAGATATGTTAACGGCTCGTTTTAATGAAAAACGAATTCGTGGCGTGGCTGCATCAGGTACGATTATTATTGTGATTCTTTACATGATTGCACAGCTTGTAGGTGCTGGTGCATTAATTAAACTACTATTTGGAATTGAATATTGGATTGCTGTGTTAATTGTCGGCGTTATGATGACAACATATGTATTGTTTGGCGGCATGACAGCAACTTCATGGGTACAAATTATTAAAGCAAGCTTGTTATTATTTGGGACAGGTCTATTAGCGGTATTAGTGTTAATGAAATTTGATTTCTCTCTTATGAAAATGTTTGACACAATTGCAATGGATCATGGGGAAGAATTCCTTGTGCCTGGGATTAAATACACAAGTACAATCGACTCCGTTTCGATGATGATGGCTTTAGTTTTAGGAACATCAGGTTTACCACATATTTTAATGCGTTTCTTTACCGTAAAAGATGCCAAGACAGCACGTTCTTCTATTTCTTGGACAACTTGGATTACAGCTATTTTCTTCTCACTAACGATCTTCTTAGGGTTCGGTGCGCTAAACTTTGTTGGATTAGATCAAATTCTTGCTGAAAGTAAGGCTGGTAATACGGCTGCCCCACTTCTAGCGCATTATTTAGGCGGAGATGTCTTGATGGCATTTATTGGCGCCGTAGCCTTTGCGACGATTTTAGCTGTTGTGTCAGGCTTAGTGTTAACGGGGGCTTCTGCTATTTCTCATGATATTTATGGAGAAATCATAAAAGGAGGGAAATTAACTGAAAAGCAACAGGTTGTAGCTGCACGTACAGGCTCTATTTCGATTGCGATTGTGTCTATTATTCTTGCATTGTTTGCCCAAAGCTTAAATGTTTCGTTCCTAGTATCCTTTGCCTTTTGTATCGGTGCCTCAGCCAACCTACCTGTGATCCTTTATACAATCTATTGGAAGAAATTTAATTCCACAGGAGCTGTAACAGCTATGGTAACGGGTTTAGTGTCCTGTTTAATTTTAGGCGCAATGGGACCGAATGTCTGGAGCCCCGTTGAAGGTGCAGCCATCTTTGTTGGTCAACCGCTTGTACCACTTGCTGTTCCTGCGATTATTACGATTCCATTAGGCTTTATTGCTGGGTACCTTGGTACAGTTTTGACAGCTAGCAAAGTACCACAGGAAGAAGCTGAACGTATTTATCAAGAAATTCGTGTGAAAGCGAATACAGGCGTATCTGTTTCTGATATTTCTCATTAATATTTATTCACCTCTTGCATAATGAATTCCAATTCAAAAAATGCAAAAAAATAGGCAAAAAATTCGATTTTTCATCGAGTTTTTCGCCTTTTTTGTTATTCAATATCTACTAATTTATTTATTGAACAATACTATTTCTCTTCCAAAAAACAGAAAAAATCCAATTCCCACTAGGTAAATGGTGTTTAATTTTAATTGAAAAAACAAGATTTTCTTGTAAATTTACCCTTATATTTTTGTCAAGAATCTAGATTTCCCTTTGCTTTATTTATTTATCTGAATTTTCTAAAACCCCCTATATTCTTGAGTTTGTGCCATTTTTTCTCTCTCAGTACTATTTTCAGAAAAATTTTTTTTGCATAATTTTTCTGAAATGTATTGCAATTTTGTGAACTGTTTCATAAAATGAAAATGTGAATTCACTAAACTAGCAAAATCAAGTCTTGAGGTAGAAAAAATATACACAAAATGGGGAATGTTAATGGCGAACAATCAGGCAAAAAAAGGTATCGTGATTGACTATGATGCAATTGCAAACCAAGAATCATTTAAATCTCTTGTACGCAGAAAAAATTCTTTTCTTTGGTCTATAACTGTCATATTTTTATTGGCATACATGTTGTTACCAATTCTGACATCGTACACGACAATTCTACATCAAAAGGCATTTGGGGAAATTACTTGGGTGTGGATCTATGCAGCGGGGCTATTCATCATGACATGGGGGTTATGTCATTTATATGTAGCTAAGGCAAACAACTTTGATAGAGAAGCAAAAGCGATTATCGCTGAATACGAAAACGGAGGTGGCCGCCGATGAGTAACGGAATGAGTTTTACAGCCATATTCTTCTTCGTAGCCATAGTTGGTTTAACATTAGTTATTACATGGTGGGCATCTAAACGTACATCTTCCGCAAGTGATTTCTACACGGCAGGTGGTGGCTTAACAGGCTGGCAAAATGGACTAGCTATCGCTGGAGACTATTTATCAGCAGCCTCTTTCCTAGGTATCGCTGGTGCAGTCGCATTATTTGGATTTGATGGATTCTTCTTCTCTATTGGTTATTTAGTAGCTTACTTAGTGGTGTTATACATCGTTGCTGAGCCATTACGTAACCTTGGGAAATTTACATTAGCTGACATGATTACAGCTCGCTTCAATAATGCAAAAGTTCGTGGAACAGCTGCTTTAAGCACGATTACAATTGTTTTATTCTACATGATTGCACAACTAGTTGGTGCAGGAGCACTTATTCAATTACTTTTAGGAATCGACTACTGGATTGCCGTGTTAATCGTAGGTTTCATGATGACAACATACGTATTATTCGGTGGTATGACAGCGACATCTTGGGTGCAAATCATCAAAGCTTGTCTGTTAATGCTTGGTACAGTGATTATTTCGTTCTTAGTATTAAAAGAGTTCGGCTTCAGTATCTCGACAATGTTTACAGAAATGACAACAGCTACTGATAGTGGTGCTGCTTATTTAAATCCAGGTCTAAAATACACAAATGGACTTGATACAATCTCTATGTTAATTGCCTTAGTATTGGGTACTGCGGGTCTTCCACATATTTTAATGCGTTTCTTTACAGTAAAAGACGCAAAAACAGCTCGTTCATCGGTTATTTGGGCTACTTGGATCGTAGGTATTTTCTACGTTCTAACAATTTTCTTAGGTTTCGGTGCAGCAGCATTCGTTGGGAAAGAAGATATTATCGCTGCAAACGCTGCTGGTAACATGGCTGCCCCACTGCTTGCAGAAGCACTTGGTGGAGACATCCTATTCTCATTCGTTTGTGCGGTAGCCTTCGCAACAATCCTAGCGGTAGTAGCAGGCCTTGTACTTTCAGGTGCATCTGCCCTATCTCATGATATTTATGGACAAATTATCAAAAAGGGTAAAATTACAGAAAAAGAGCAAGTTCTTGCAGCTCGCATTGGTTCCATTACAATCGCTGTTATTTCTATCCTATTAGCACTTGGCGCACAAACATTAAACGTTGCATTCTTAGTATCTCTAGCATTCTGTATTGCGGGATCTGCTAACCTTCCAGTTATTATCTATACAATTTATTGGAAACGCTTTAATACAGCTGGTGCTGTAACGGCGATGTTAACAGGTTTAATTTCTGCATTAGTGTTAGTTGCTATTTCACCAAACGTATGGAATCCAGTTGAAGGTAAGGCGATTTTCGTTGGTGAACCATTAATCATGTTAACGAACCCAGCCTTAATCTCTGTACCACTTGGTTTCCTTGGTGGTTTCATCGGTACATTCCTTTCTAAAGAAACGGATGACGCGAAGTATCGTGAAGTTGACGTTAAAGCAAACACAGGTATTTCTGTACAGGACGTATCTCACTAATCACTCAACACCCTCGTAAGCATCTCGCTTACGAGGTTTTACTTTTTCTTCCCTATTCGCTACTATAGAATGAGAAAAAGATTGGAGGTTATGCTCATGTCACAATCAAGGGCTAAAAAGAAACGGATGCATGTTAAACGAACTGTCGGCAAGGATGTTGAAAAAAACCGTCAATCTATATCCTTCAGTACACACGAGCGCATAACAAAAACAAAGAATGAGAAACTCGATCATGATTTCACAAAACATAAAAAGCAGTATAAGGACGACTAACGTTCCCTATACTGCTTTTTCTTTTAAAGCCGATAGAAGGCATTGGTGTTTTGCGTGATAATTTGAGCCACTTCCTGTGTCGACAACCCCTTGATGGACGCTATGACCTCAATGGTCGAATGCATCATCCACGGAGATGTACGCTTATTTGTAAACGGTCCTTCAAAAGGCCAAGGACCATCCGTTTCCACCATCATTAGTTCAATGGGATAAGCTTGTATCAACTGTTGAATTTCTTGTTCATACAAACAATCAGGGGTGATCGAAATAAAATAGCCATGCTGAATCATGCGTTTCACCACAGCCTCATCCCCTTTAAACCAATGAAAATGTGCTTGGCGAAGCTGATGTTTGTCAAGTAAATCACAAACGATGCTAGCATCCTCATAGACAGCGTGTAACACTATTGGCTTATCCAATTCCTTTGCCAATGCAACAAAACGCTCTAATAGAGCCATATAGGGACGTTCATCAATCGCTTGCTCTTGTTTTAAATAATAAGGTAGACCCACCTCACCAATAGCAACCATATCATCCTGATGCGAACGAATCCAATCAAATAAAGCTGTCTCATCATTTGGACTTAGTAAAGGCTGTTCTGGATGAAAGCCAAAAGCGGCTTTCACTGGCTGATAGTTATTCGATAAATGCAATGTTCTTTTACAGGACGACAACTGCATGCTAACCGCAATCACCGTCTCTACCTCTTCAAGTAAGGCTGGAATTTCCTCATCTCGATACTGATCCAAATGAATATGAGCATCAATCAACAAACATATCACCCTTTTCTTCTTGTAAGTACATAAATAATTGTTGCTTTAACTCGGTGAACGCTGCTGAATGACGAATTTCCTCTTTTCGGGGTCTTTCAAAAGGCACAATGATTTCCTTTTTAACCGTCGCAGGACGTTTGCTTAAAACAAGGATCCGATCCGCTAAAAAGAGTGCTTCCTCAATACTATGCGTGACAAATAGTATTGATTTACGATAGGCTTCCCAGATGGATAATAGCCACGCTTGCATTTCCAGTCTGGTGAATTCATCCAGCGCAGAAAATGGTTCATCTAAGCATAAAATAGGCTTATCACTGACCATCGCACGTATAAAAGATACACGCTGTTGCATGCCGCCTGACAATTCGTTTGGATAAGCATGGATAAATGAACCAAGCCCCACCTTTTCAAGCCACTCTATAGCACGTTCAGTATTTGGTTGATGCTGTAATTCCTCTACGAGTGTGACATTCTCTAAAATCGTGCGCCAAGGTAGTAGACAAGGCTGCTGAGGCATATAACCAATCGTTCCTCTTTTTCGCTGAATGTCCTCTTCATTTAATAAAATGGACCCTTGATCAATCGTAGAAACGCCACCAATTAATTGAAAAAGGGTACTCTTACCACTGCCAGAGGGACCAACAATGGCCACAAACTCTCCATCTTTAACGTCAAAGGATACATCTTCAAGAACTTGCAGGGTATCAAAGGATTTAGCGATGTTTTGAATGCTGAGCATGATAGCCTCTCCCCTTCACCATGAATTTTTCAAGTAAGCGAATACTGCTAAACAACAGTAAGCTTAATAAAACAATCGCAAAAATGGCTACGAATACACGATCAGTGCGGAACGAGGACTGTGCTAAGGTCATATAAACGCCTATTCCTTTTTTTGCACCAAGCCACTCCGCAATAACAGCGCCCATCACACTATACGTCGCAGCAATTTTTACACCTGAAAAAATCGTTGGGTATGCATGAGGCCATTCAAGCTTCCAAAAAGTTTGCGCCTTTGTAGCACCAACCATGGCAAAATAATGCTTTAACTCAGGTGCTGTTTGCCGAAATCCGTCCATTGCCGCAATAACAATGGGGAAAAAGCACACGAGGCAAATAATGATGAGCTTTGGTAATAAACCAAAGCCAAACCAAATAATGAGCAATGGCGCTAAGACAAGAATAGGGATATTTTGCGACATAATTAAAATCGGATAAAACAACTCCCGAATAAATGTAAATCGATGCAAGACAATCGCCACCATTAATCCACAGGCAATACCAATGGCAAGTCCTAATAAGGCTAATTGCATCGTAGCCCAAGCATGTGGTAAAAAGGTTTGATAGGCTTTAAAAGCTTCCAACAAAATACGACTTGGTGCAGGTAATAACCAATGAGGAACTTCAGCCACATGCACAATGAGCTCCCACACGAATAAGAGGAAGGCGATAAAAATAATCGTCCTTCCCTTTTGCAAAGCTTGTTTCATTACTGGTATTTCTCCGTTAATGTATCCATTGTTATACCAGTTGGCTGATATAATATTTTCACTTGTGTAATGACATTGATAGCACCAAGCTCAATCATCTTGTCATTCATTTTTTCAATGATTTGCAGCAACATTGACAGCTCACCTTCCATCGTCGTTTCCAACGGATGTACCTCATATTTCACACCAGCAGCATCTATCACAGCAATCGCCGCATCGACATACGGTATAACATCCTCAAATTTCTCTGTTTTTGGAATGATTTGAACACTGATTAATGAATTCGCCATCTTATTTGGCCTCCTTTTTAGGTAAGAAATCATTTGTAAAGGCTTGTTTCGCATTAAATTCGCCCTCTAACACGTTGTTGCTAGACATCCATTTTGCATAGTTTTCCCATACAGAAAGCTTTTGCTCTCCCCATTGCTTGGCATCATCCTGATATTTATCGGCTAGCCATTCCTGACTTTTATGCACTAACGCTTGATCTAAATCGGGAGCCGCTTCTATTAAAATATCAGCCGCCTCACTTGGATGTGCTATGGCGTATTCATAGCCCTTCGATGCAGCCGCCACAAACGCTTGAACTAGGTCAGGATTGTCCTGGATCATTTTTTCATTTGTAGCTAGAACAGGTGTATAATAGTCCAGCTGATCACTATAATCTGTTAAGTACAGCATATTAATCTTTTCACCCCGTAGCTCAGCTTCAATACCTGTCCACGCGTAATAAATCCAAGCAAAATCAATATCCTTTTGCATCATCGTGAAAAAATCTAAATCTCCTGCATTGACGATATCTAGTTTATGAATGTCTGCCTTTTCTGTTTGCATCAATGATTGTAGGACAGCTTGCTCTAGTGGAGCCCCCCAACCGCCATAGGTTTTACCTTCGAAATCCTTTGGTGATGTAATACCTTTTGATGCAATAGAAGCAAAGCCAGATGTATTATGTTGAATAATAGCAGCAATGGAGACAAGAGGCACATCTTGCACACGAGCCTGTGTAATCCCTTCCTGATAGCTCACACCAAACTCTGCCTTGCCAGAAGCAACAAGCTGATCGGCTCCTGCCTCCCCAGGCATAATAATGTCAACATCTAAGCCCTGCTCCTCAAAATAACCGAGTTTTTTTGCGACATACAGTCCTGTATGATTTGTATTTGGTGTCCAATCTAAGACCACTGATACTTTTTTCAGCTGATCAGTAGCCTGCTTGTCCTCCTTGTCACTACAGCCCACTAACGTTAAAAGTGCAGCCACTAGAATAAATAACCATTTTTTCATGCGAAGTCCTCCTAGTTGATAATGTGAAAGTGTTCATGATTGAATGTTGTCACCAGAAAGAAAGCGTATGCGTTTGGCAAGATATTGCTTGAAAACATAAAAAAACGCCTAGGATTCCTCCCAGACGTATTGCAATCAATCTTCAAAACTTTGCTTTTTTGAATAGATGTTCCCTACGCTGGTACGAGCCAAATCAGGTTCAAAGGGTCAGCGTCTATCGGACACAATCTCAGCTAGCAACTACTAGCCCCCCTACATTCTTGTGCTATGAACTTTTCGTTGATTATTATACCCATAGTTACGCTAAAATGACAAGATGCTATTTTTGACTAACGACTGCTCTCGTAAAAAAACCCAGCACTCCTAAGAGACTGGGCTTATCATTAGCTTAGTTTCTGTTCTTTTTTAGCCGTTAAAACATGGGAAATAGCCCCATCTGTTGCAATATCCACTTTAAACGAACCGTTGGAATGGCGATCAGCACGCGTCAATGTTTGGACATCAATGAGCTCTTGTACACCTTTTTCCGTTTCAATCACTATTTGCTCCTCATTCGTTGCTTGAATAACTGCCACAATACGGTGAGGATTTGCTTTTAATTCTGTTAATACTTTTAGACCACGTTTTGCACGACTTGCCACTTCAACTTCTGCAACATTCATTTTCTTCACGGCTCCACGCTGTGTGACGATTACCACATATTGTGTAGCATCAGGCTGTAGCACATTGACACCGACTAAGGCTTCTCCATCCTTTAGCGTGATGCCTTTGACACCGCCTGTTTTCACCCCTGTAACTGGTAATTCTTCCAGTGGGAAACGAATCGCATAGGCTGTATCCGTTGTTAACATCAGTTCCACATCATCTGTCACAAACGATGCAAAGATCATCGCATCGCCCGCTTTAACATTCATTGTTTTTATTGGCTTCGAATAACGCGTCACCGCATAATCTGCCAGTGGGGAGCGTTTAATTTGACCATCTTTTGTAGCTGTTAAAATATACGTATTTGGCTGCTCGAATGTTTCAAAGCCATACACTGCAATAATAGACTCATCTTCCCCTGTTGGCACAATACTTGAAATATGCTGTCCAAGATCCTTCCAGCGAATATCAGGTAGCTCATGAACAGGCTGGTAAATATAATTGCCTCGATTTGTGAACAGTAACAGATGATGCTGTGTATTTAAGGTTGCTTCATACAATAAGTAATCCGAATCCTTCATCGCAAAATCCTGACCATTGGAAGCGGCATGTGAACGTGTGGATGTACGTTTAATATAGCCATCCTTTGTCACCGTCACCACAACCTCTTCACTTGGCACAAGGACATCTAGCGTAATTTTAATTTCTTCTATTTCCTGCTCAATTTTCGAGCGACGTGGCTCTGTGAAGCGTTTCTTAATCTCTAGTAACTCTTGTTTAATGACACGTACAAGCTTGGCTTCACTTTGTAAAATTCCTTCTAGCTTCGCAATCAACTTATTTAACTCGTCTTGCTCTTGACGAAGCTCTGTAATGTCTGTATTCGTTAAACGATATAATTGTAAGCTAACGATCGCCTCGGCTTGTACCTCTGTAAAATCAAACTTCGCTTGTAAATTAAGCTTCGCATCCTTCTTATCGTTAGAAGAACGGATTGTCGCAATCACTTCATCTAAAATGGAGAGTGCTTTAATTAACCCTTCTACAATATGAGAACGATCCTTTGCCTTTTGTAAATCATAAATCGAACGGTTCGTCACCACTTCTTTTTGATGCGCAATATAGGCATCTAGCAATAATGGCAATGTCATCATCGTTGGACGACGATTATGAATAGCAATCATATTAAAATTATAAGCTACCTGTAAATCTGTTGTTTTAAATAGATATTGTAAGATTCCTTTTCCCGGAACATCCTTTTTCAGCTCAATTACAACACGTAAGCCTGTACGGTCTGATTCATCTCGGATTTCCGCAATACCCTCTAAACGTTTATCTACACGTTGCTCATCAATTTTTTTCACAAGATTCGCTTTATTCACATCATATGGTAATTCCGTGATGACAATTTGCTCTTTGCCACCCTTGATCGGTTCTACTACGGCTTGCGCACGGACAATGATTTTACCTCGACCTGTTTCATAAGCCTTTTTGATGCCATCTACCCCTTGGATAATCCCACCTGTCGGGAAATCCGGCCCTTTAATCACAGTCATCAACTCATCTACTGTCACGTTCGGCTTGTCTAAGCGCATTAACACAGCATCTAGCACTTCATCTAGCGCATGCGGGGGAATATCTGTTGCATAGCCAGCCGAAATCCCTGTAGAGCCATTGACTAGTAAGTTTGGAAAACGTGCAGGTAAAACAGTCGGCTCCATATCTTGATCATCAAAGTTTGGTACAAACTCGACCGTTTTCTTGCCAATATCTCGTAGCATTTCACCAGCAATAGCAGACAGTCTCGCCTCTGTATAACGCATCGCAGCTGGAGGATCACCATCAACCGAACCATTGTTACCATGCATCTCAATAAGCATATGACGTGCCTTCCAGTCCTGACTCATACGTACCATTGCTTCATAAACAGAGCTATCACCGTGCGGATGGTAATTACCGATTACGTTCCCGACAGTTTTTGCGGATTTTCGAAACGGTTTATCCTGTGTATTGCCTTCTGTAAACATTGCATATAAAATACGACGCTGTACTGGTTTAAGACCGTCACGTGCATCAGGCAACGCGCGGTCTTGAATAATATATTTACTATAGCGACCAAAACGATCACCCATCACTTCTTCTAGCGGTAAATCTTGAAACTTTTCTGTACTACTCATGCTTGGTCCTCCTCTTGTTGGATGAATTCATTTTCTAAAATATTTGAATCATCCTCCATACCGAAGTCAACATTGGCTTCGATCCATTTACGACGCGGTTCTACTTTATCACCCATTAACGTCGTGACACGTCTCTCTGCACGTGCACCATCCTCGATTGTGACACGAATTAATGTCCGTGTCTCAGGGTTCATTGTCGTATCCCATAGCTGGTCAGCATTCATCTCACCAAGACCTTTATAGCGCTGCAATATGTAACCCTTTCCAACTTTCTGGATGGCCTTTTGTAAATCGTTTTCTGTCCAAGCATATTCAATCACTTCTTTTTTACCAGTACCTTTTGATACCTTATAAAGTGGTGGTAAAGCGATATAGACTTTGCCTCCTTCAATGAGTGGACGCATATAACGATAGAAGAACGTTAAGAGCAAGACTTGAATATGTGCCCCGTCCGTATCCGCATCGGTCATAATCACTACTTTATCGTAGGCTGAATCCTCCACAGCAAAATCCGTGCCAACACCTGCTCCAATCGCATGGATAATCGTTGATATTTCTTCGTTTTTCATAATGTCCTGTAGCTTGGCTTTTTCTGTGTTGATGACCTTACCGCGCAAAGGCAAAATCGCTTGGAATGTACGATCACGACCTTGTTTGGCAGAACCACCTGCAGAATCACCCTCAACTAAATACAACTCATTCTTGGCCGCATTGCGAGACTGAGCTGGTGTTAATTTGCCTGATAGAATCGTACTACCTTTTTTGCTTTTCTTGCCATTCCGAGCGTCCTCACGCGCTTTACGAGCCGCTTCTCTTACTTGCTGCGCACGGATTGCTTTACGTACAAGAGAAGCCGATAACTCTGCATTTTCCTCTAGCACATACAAAATTTGCTCAGACACTACGCTATCTACGGCAGAGCGAGCCTCACTTGTACCAAGCTTGCCCTTGGTTTGTCCTTCAAATTGTAATAAATGCTCTGGAATACGAACAGACACGATTGCTGCTAAACCCTCACGAATATCTGTCCCTTCAAGGTTTTTATCCTTGTCCTTTAGCAAGCCGATTTTTCTTGCATATTCATTAAATACACGCGTCAATGCCGCTTTTGCACCCGTTTCATGTGTGCCGCCATCACGAGTACGTACATTATTAACGAACGACAAAATCGTTTCTGAATAACCATCGTTATATTGGAAAGCGAATTCTACTTCAATATCATCTTGTATGCCTTCTACATATTTCACAGGATGAAGAACATCCTTTTCTTCATTCAAATACGCAACGAAAGCTTCAATGCCATTCTCATAAAAGAATACATCTTGTTTGCCTTCCTCGCGCTCATCGATTAATTCAATTTTTAAGCCCTTTAATAAAAAGGCTGATTCACGTAAACGTTCTGCTAACGTATCATAATTGAATTTTGTGACAGAAAAAATCGTTTCGTCTGGTAGGAAATGAACAAGTGTACCTGTTTGCTTCGTTTGCCCAATTTCTTCAAGTGTTGTGACAGGATGTCCACCATGCTCAAAGCGCTGACGATACTTTTTACCATCACGATGGATCGTCACCTCTAAAAATGTTGATAGTGCATTAACTACAGAGGAACCTACACCATGCAAGCCACCACTTGTTTTATAACCACCTTGTCCAAATTTACCACCTGCGTGTAGCACCGTAAAAATAATTTCAGGGGTAGGTTTACCCATTTTATGCATACCTGTTGGCATCCCACGGCCAAAGTCGCGCACACTCATACTTTGATCCTTATGAATTGTGACAATAATATGAGATCCAAAGCCGGCCAGTGCTTCATCCACCGCATTATCTACGATTTCATACACAAGGTGATGAAGTCCACGGCCATCCGTTGAACCGATATACATGCCAGGTCGTTTGCGTACCGCTTCTAATCCTTCTAATACTTGTATAGCGTCATCATTATAAACGCTAGTTGACTGTTTATTCGTCAAAAAATTCCCCTCCAAAAAACAAACACATGTTCTATTTATGTTCTCATCCTAATAATAATAGCATTTCCTGTCAATAGCTAGCGACAGGTCCATTAAATTTTTAAAATTTGCTCACAGTTTTGATCATCTTTATCAATAGTAAACATCTGCAACAGTTGCTTAAAATTGGTATTTAAGCAGGGCAGACTGCTACTAGTATCCATAAACGTTTGACGCATAGTAGCCGATTTAGTTTCAGCATACATAGAATCTAGTTCAGTGTAAACGCTACAATGTTTATTACGGTTAAACTGGATAAAGTTAGACTTCTATTCTACCAAAGGAATGAAGGATTGACAAAATTGCCTTTTTGCCTATATTTTTATAAAGGCTTTTTTTCACTTTCTAGAATCTCATGTCTGAAAGCCTACCCCTTATTAATAGGTTTTCTTTTGTATTGAATTCAAGGCTCCTAATGAAATCTCCTTCATAACATTGTAGATTAGCAAGAAAAAGTGTAAAATACTTGTTACAAACTATTAGTACCAAGTGATGGACTATGAATGAAAGGAGTCCAGCTATGATCAATGGACTTATTATTTTATGTGCTTATCTAATCGGCTCTATACCTTCTGGATTATGGATAGGTAAAATTTTTTATAATACCGATATTCGTGAACACGGGAGCGGTAATCTTGGTGCAACCAACACATTCCGAACATTAGGGAAAAAAGCAGGTATTGTTGTAACCGTAATGGATGTGCTCAAAGGAACAGCTGCGGTTTTATTAGTAGCACTTCCCGTTTTCTCTGACAGCACACTGCATCCCTTATTACTTGGTCTTGTTGCCGTAATCGGTCATATGTTTCCGATCTTCGCCAATTTCCGTGGTGGAAAAGCAGTGGCAACATCCGCAGGTGTTTTATTAGGCTATTCGTGGCCACTCTTTGTCCTATTATTTATTACCTTTATTGTGACATTAAAAATCACAAAGATCGTCAGCCTAACATCGATGATAGCCGCTTTAGTAGCACTTATCTATGCAATCGTTTATTATTTTGTTACGGGTGACTTTGCATTAGGCATCTTGGTAGCCTTTTTATTTACCTTTATTATTTATCGTCACCGTGCCAATATTACACGTATTAAAAACGGCACTGAGCCAAAGGTAAAATGGCTTTAGGAAGAGAGGAGCATTCGAAATGAACATTGCATTGACAGATGAAGCACTCCAGTGGTTCAAACACGAAATGGAAGTAGAACCAGGTGATACGATTCGTTTTTATGCACGCTATGGTGGCTCTAGTCCTTTTCATGAAGGCTTTTCACTTGGCATGACTCGTGAAGAACCTATTGCTATAGGCGTACAGACAGTGGTTGATGATGTAACCTATTACATTGATGAGAAAGATCTCTGGTTCTTTAACGATCACAACTTACATGTTGACGTTGATGCTAGTAATGATGAATTGCAATATGACTATCGTACATAAAACAGTCTATCCTTTCAGTCCATGAAAGGATAGACTGTTTTTTTATTTGGCTCCATCATGCCAATAGTTAGATTTTCACCCTCACCTCGTTTATCTCTCAAAAAAATTGTCCACTCTATAAATAATGAGCGTATATTTGAGGAGGAAAACACATGTCTATGTCTAACAATATCGATACCTCCCCATCCCATACAAACGATTTGTTGTATACATCCCTAGCTAAAAATAAAAAAATCATTGAACAGGCGCTTGGTCACAGTAATGACATCATCATACGTGAAATCACAATTGGTGAATCTACCCCTCATAACATCGCTATCATTTCGATTGATGGCTTGTCAGATAAAACGACAATCTCCGATTCTGTTATTGATAAGCTTATGGCAAATATCGAGGAAGAACAAGACATTGAAATAACGACCATTAATCAATATGTACGAAACTCCTATTTAACAGTTGGGGATGTGTCGAATATCGAGCATTTCACAACACTCTACAATGCCATTCTCAATGGGGAAACGGTTATTTTATTAGATGGGTTTGCAGAAGGGATTGTGACAAGTACCAGAAGTGCTAAGGATCGAGCCGTTACAGAGCCATCGACTGAATCTGTTATTCGAGGTCCTAGGGAGTCCTTTACCGAAACCATACGTACCAATACCGCACTCATCCGTCGCAAAATAAAAAGCCCGAATCTCTGGATAAAGTCACGAGTTATCGGTGATGTGACACAAACAGATGTAGCGGTTATGTATATAAATGGCATTGCCAGTGACAAAATCGTCGCAGAGGTATTAGCCCGATTAGACCGCATTAATATCGATGGCATACTGGAAAGTGGCTATATAGAGGATTTTATTCAAGACTCTAAAAACTCTATGTTTCCAACAGTCTACAATTCAGAACGTCCAGATGTTATTGCTGGTGAATTATTAGATGGCAAAGTGGCGATTCTTGTTGATGGTACTCCCTTTGTCTTAGTAGTACCAGCGTTATTTACATCCTTTTTGCAATCAGCGGAGGATTATTATCAGCATTGGATGATTAGCTCACTTGTACGCATACTTCGCTTTTTTGGCATCGGTCTGGCATTAGTCGCGCCATCCTTATATGTGGCTATAACTACCTTTCACCAGGAAATGCTGCCAACACCAATGTTGATTAGTATTGCTTCACAAAGAGAAGGCGTTCCCTTCCCCGCAGTTGTGGAGGCACTCATTATGGAGATTGCCTTTGAGGTATTAAGGGAGGCTGGGCTTCGTATGCCTAGAACAATCGGCCCAGCGGTGTCTATAGTCGGTACTTTAGTTATTGGTCAGGCGGCAGTTGATGCGGGTGTGGTATCTGCTGTAATGGTCATTATTGTAGCTTTAACAGCAATTTGTAGTTTTCTTTTCCCTGCCTACGGTTTGTCGAATACGATTCGTGTGTTACGTTTCCCATTAATGATTTTAGCAGCTATGTTTGGTTTATTTGGTGTTATGTTCGGTATTATGGTCATTATTCTCCATTTATGTAGTATTCGTTCATTTGGTGTACCTTATTTAAGTCCATTTGCACCGTTAGTTTTAAAGGATCAAAAGGATGCCTTTCTTTTGTTCCCTCGTAGAAAGTTACTAACACGACCTCGTTTAGTTAATCAAAAAAATATTGTTAGAGGACATAAATATGTCAATGTAAAGGGCAGGAAATAACTACTGGATAAATGAGGAATGGAATATGGCAAAAATAAAAGTGATTTGCTTACTATGTATCCTCACTTTACTGTTAAGTGGCTGCTGGAGTAAGCGTGAATTAAATGAATTAGCCATTGTCGTAGCACTGGGTATTGACAAAATAGACGAGGAATATGAGATTACCGTTCAAATTGTTGATCCAAGTGAAATTTCGATGCGACAGGCTTCCACGCAACGCTCTCCTGTCGTTAGCTATCATTCGAGAGGCGAGACCATCTTTGAGGCAATTCGAAAAATGACAACCAATGCTGCCCGAAAACCGTATTTTGCCCATCTTCAAGTGGTTGTTTTAGGGGAAGATCTAGCAAAAGAAGGAATTAGTGATTCACTTGATTTAATTGTAAGGGACCATGAATTTCGTAAGGATTTTGATGTCATTATGTCTCATGAAGCGACAGCGAAGGAAGTGTTAAATGTACTAACACCCATTGAAAAGATACCCGCTAATAAAATGTTAAATTCCCTTGATGTCTCTGAAAAAGCTTGGGGCGCCACAATAGCTGTCAATATAGATGAGTTAGTCAATACATTAACGACTAAGCATAAAGGGGCATTAATTACTGCTATTGAAGTACATGGTGATAAGAAATTAGGTGTAGATCAAACAAATGTGCAACGAGTTAAAACGCCTGTGCTGTTGCAGTATGCAGGATTAGCGGTCTTTAAAGGGGATAAATATATTGGACTATTGACTGAGGGAGAAAGTAAAAGCGTTAGTTTCCTGAATGATAAAATACAGAGTACGATTGAAATCATAGCCTGCCCAAAGAAAGGAACACTATCATCTGAAATCACTCAATCCACAACAAAAGTGAAAGGGTCTTTTGATAACGGAAAGCCGAAAATTGATGTCCGTATTAATGTTGAGCAGAACATAGGAGAGGTCGAATGTGATATCGATCTTACAAAAAATAAATCCATTGATTATGTCAATAAAAAAACAGCTAAGGGCATTGATGAACGAATTCAAAAAACATTGGAGAAAATACAACAGCAATATGAGGTTGATGTGTTTGGTTTCGGTGATGCCTTACATCGTGCAGATCCAAAACAGTGGAAAAAAATTAAGGATGAGTGGGCTTCCATCTTTCCAGATTTGGCGGTAGATGTGCAAGTGAAAGTAACGACACAAGGTTTAGGTACGATGCAAAATTCATTATTAAACAAGCCAAAGGAGGAGTAACGAAATGGTGCTAGCTGTAGCCATCTTTATCATTTCAATGATCCTAGCACTTATTTTTATACCAAAGCTAAAAAAGCAGCATGATTCAAAAACCATTGTCGTATTTTCTATTTTGCTTCTCATCGGAACGGCTTTGAATATGGGAAATGCGCTAAAAATCCATATTCCAAGCCCATTGGATTTGATTACCTTTATCTTTACACCAATTAAAGATTATATTGTGTCATTAACAAAATAGATAGAAGGATAAAAAATGGAGGGTTGCTCGATGGAAAAAGAGATTATTAGTTCAAGACAATTTACAATCATTACATTCCTCTATTCTATCGGAACGGCAATTTTAATTATCCCTTCTAGTATTACGGGTGCCGCTAAGCAAGATGCATGGATTGCCGCCTGCATTGGAGTTGTCCTTAGCCTGCTGGCCGTTAAATTATTTTTAACACTAGCCAACCAAACACCGTCACTTAATTTTGTAGAGGCAAATGAAAAAATTCTTGGTCGTTTTTTTGGAAAAATCACAGCCAGTTGTTTCCTAATCTTAACCTTTCTATCTGCTGGAGAATTACTCTATTTTATCGGTATTTTTATGAAAACCGAAGTCATGCCGGAGACTCCGACATTAGCATTTGCCTTGATGTTTAGTATTATCATTATGTACGCTGCTTATTTAGGCATTGAGACCTTTGCCCGTTCAGCAGAAATTATTTTTCCAGCATTTGTCTTTATTTTTATTTTTTTTATGGTTTGTATTACGCCTCAAATTCATTTTGAGAACATTCAACCCTTATTAGAAGCAACCAAAACATCTATGCTTTATAGTATTGCACGCTTTATGAGTATCTTTTCCTTTCCATTACTGGTGTTATTAATACTGTATCCTGCTGGTGTCAATGTACAGCCATCTGCACAGAAAGGGTTATATTTTGGGACAATCCTCGGTGGCATCGTCTTAATTACGTTGATTGTGCTATCGATTCTTGTTTTAGGACCTGAGAATACGTCATCTAGAACATTTCCTAGCTATGCCTTAGCGCAAAGAATATCGATAGGGAATTTTTTGCAGCGCATTGAAATCATCATGGCCTTTATGTGGATTTCATCCATTTATATTCGCACATTTATGTATTTCTATACGACTGTTGTCGGTCTTGCGCAAATTTTAAAAATCAAGGATCATCGCCCTCTCATATTACCGATGGGTCTAATTGTCATTGGGCTTTCTCAAATTATTCATCCAGACATTGTACATTCAACCAATTACAATAATGAAATTTGGCCAATCTTTTCTTTTATAATCACCATTTTATTACCGATACTTTTATTGATTGTCGCAGTTATACGAAATCGCAAAACCAAAGCTCAAAGTACCGAAACGCCTAATACAGAAACAACGAATGACAATCAAAAAGTCTAATTTCTTTTATGGTGAGAAAAGAAATTAGACTTTTTATTAATTAAATATGATATTCAATTTCATCTACAAAATCCCATTCGTATGGTGTTTCTTGGTAAACATAGTAGTTCAACCAGTTAGAGAATAATAAATGCGTATGGGCACGCCATGTATTCATTGGCTCCTGTGATGGATCATCATTCGGGAAGTAATTCACAGGAACAGCGATATCTATGCCCTTTGCGACATCACGGCTATATTCATCGGCTAATGTTGTCGCATCATACTCCAGATGCCCTGTAATCATAATGTTTTTATTATCTTTTGATTGGACGATGAATACACCTGCATCCTCTGAATAGGATAATAATCGTAAGTCTGGATGATTGCGAACCTCGTCGATCGAAACAGAAGTATAGCGTGAATGTGGAGCGGTAAATAAATCACTGAAGCCACGTACTAAATCCACTGTTAAATCGGTGATTACATGGGAATAGACACCTGAGCATTTAGCTGAAAGTTCTACCTTTCCTATCCCATAATGATGATACAGTGCCGCCTGTGCCCCCCAACAGATATGTAAAACGGATGTCACATTCTTTTTGGACCAGTCCATAATTTCTGAAATTTCCCGCCAATAGTTAACTTCTTCAAAGGCCATTTTTTCTACAGGTGCTCCCGTAATAATCATCCCGTCATAGCGACGGTGACGAATTTGGTTGAACGTTGTGTAAAATAGCTGTAAATGTGATTTACTGACGTTTTTCGACTCATGTGTGGCCGTATTTAAAAAGGTGATATTTACCTGTAGCGGTGTATTCCCTAATAAACGTAGTAATTGAAGCTCCGTTTTTTCTTTTTCAGGCATTAAATTCAATATTAATATGTTTAACGGACGAATTTGCTGTGTTTTCGCACGGTCCTCTTCCATGACGAAGATTTTTTCCTCACGTAAATGTTCTCCAGCTGGTAAATTTTTCGGAATATTAATTGGCATCTTGCGTTCCCCTCTCTTTGATCACTCTCTTTTAGCAAACCTTGCTGACAAATTAAAAAATCCTCCTCATTCCATACGAGATAGAATGAGAAGGATTTTTTCACGTCCACTCTTATCTCTCAAAGGAAAAATCCTTCGCTGGAATTAGCACCTTTCTAACAATTGTTAGAGGTTGCTGAAGCGTCATCGGGCCAAATCCCTCAGCTTCTCTTGATAAGATTATTTAATTACATCGAATTGTAGCATGAATTAGTTAGAATATCAATAATTCATAGAATATTTTGTGATTCAAATGCATGTTCCTCGTTTATTTGATGTACACTAAGCTTGCTATAAGTAGTGTTTCTACATTTAAAATTTATGGTAAACATGCCGTATTTATGTTACCATATAACTTTAGTAACAGAGAGGAACGTGAATACTTTGATTAAAATTGAATTTCCAAAACCTGATGTAGTCATCCGTCAACGTGAACAAGAAGTAAAACCTGGTGATGTGCCTATCACACCATACTTTGGTTTTATTGACTTCCATAAAATCACACGTGATAAAGGCGGCATTTTTTTATTCTATAATGACAAGAATGAGCTATTATTTGTCGGCAAAGCACGTAAAATTCGTCAACGTATTAAAAAGCATTTCGAGGACAATGTATCTCCGATGAAAAATCATCGTGATGAAGTGTTCAAAATTGAGGTCTATGAAGTAGAAGATCCAATGGAACGTGAAATTTACGAAACATATGCGATTAACACTTTCCGCTCCAAATACAATGTAGAGAAAGTCTTTTATTAAGATATCTTGTAAAGAAACCGAAATCTCATTTAATGGGATTTCGGTTTTTGTCTTATATAGAGGTTACGCGATCTATTGGCGTACTCTCGCCGTTTATTCGCAAATCAATCGTGTCTAGCTCAGGATCTTTGGTAATGATTTTATATACATAGGGTTGAGCCTCTTTTCGTTGCTCGCTACCTTCTTTCAGTTGGATGACTTGACTGTTTTCTTCAGCCGCAATACTTGCCAGCACATTCCCTTTCGAATAATAAACAAGATAATACGTAGAGTCATCTTCATACAATAATTGAATCTTATCATTAGCCTCAATTTTTTGTTGAATATTGTCTGGAACGACAGTTAGCTCATGAATCATTAGTGATTTGGTAGGCGTTTTAGCGTTACATGCTCCTAACATTAATAAGCTCATTAAACCTAGCAACACGAATTTTTTCACGTTACTCCCCTTCCCTTATGACTATTCTAAGAAAAAAGCTTTACGCTCCTTAGCAATCCAGTCTTCTAATTCCTGATCATCACGTTTTACCAATCGATTGATAAGGACGTCATGCCAAACATAATCCTCTAACAAATAAATATGGACAGGGTCATTGGTGATAAAGGCCATTTCTTGCGTAGATGGAGAGTGACCATAAATCATTTCCTGACCATCTACCGATAAAATAAACCAATGTGGTGTAGACGTTTTTTTCGTGTAGTGTGTAGCTCTATGCTGGTCAATCGACTCTAGCTGTTCCCCTACATATAGGGTAATACCATGAATAGGAACATGCTGTGCCACTTCTTGAATATCTCCCCTTAAAGTATCATACATATCTTCCCACATCGATAGAATCACTTTTTTCTTGGCTTTTTTTAAAAGTGACTGGCAATAGTTGATGATCGCCTCCTTGCCCTTTAGCATGACTACTTTTGGCTCCACTTCCTGCACTTTTTCCTCTAATTTTTCTAATTTCGCACTCATGGATGTAAAATTCGATTGCCAGCGCTGCTGCATCTGCTGTAAAAACACAGATACAGGCATAGCCGCATAGGTCGTTTGTTCAGCCGTTTCTTCTTTTAGCACAATTCCCTTTTCTACAAGGACGTTTAAAATATCATAAATTCTTGCGCGTGGTATACCAGAATTTTTACTGACCTGATAGGCACTAACATGACTTTGCTGCACAAGTGCCGTATAGGCCTTTGCTTCATATTCTGTAAAGCCCATGTCTTTCAACTGGGCGATTAATTCCTCCATGTAATCCCTCCATTATCTTTATTATAGGCTACTGTTGTGAAGATTTGCCAATGAAAAAATGAGGGTTTACAGCGCAATTAAAATTAGTTACTATTTCAGTAGTAACTAATTTAAAAGAGGTGTATTATGTTTTTTGAAGTCGATGTACATATTCTTATCCTGTTAATTTCATTTGGATTTCTGGCGGCTTTTGTCGACTCTGTAGTGGGAGGGGGCGGTTTAATTTCATTGCCAGCTTTATTGTTTGCTGGTCTCAATCCAGCAGCTGCTGTTGCAACCAATAAACTTGCTGGGACAATGGGCTCACTGACATCTTCCATTTCCTTTTATCGTTCTGGTCAGCTTGAAATACGATCCGTTCTCAAATATTTCCCGCTTGCCTTTGTCGGCTCCTTATTTGGTGCATGGACCGTGCATTTAATCAACCCAGCATTACTAAAGCCATTAATGCTCGTGATGCTGGCAGCCGTTGCGGTTTATACAATTTTCAAAAAGGATTGGGGCGCTGTCTCTAGCGTAAAAACTCTCTCTAGAACCCACTTACTATTATTTATGGGATTATTATTTGGCATTGGTTTTTATGATGGGTTTCTTGGACCTGGTACAGGCTCTTTTTTAATCTTTAGCTTCTTGTTGATAGGCTTTGATTTTTTAAAGGCGGCAGGAAATGCAAAGTTTTTAAATTTGGCAAGTAACGTGGCAGGCCTTTGTATGTTCGCCTACTTAGGTCAAATCCATTTTGTTTATGGCTTCGTGATGGGCATTGCTCAAATTGGTGGCGCTATGCTCGGCTCCCGAATGGCGATCAAAAAAGGAAGCGGTTTTGTTCGTATGCTTTTTATCGTAGTGACAGTGACATTGCTTGCGAAAAATGCCTATGATTTTATGATTCATTAAACACAAAAACGCCACAGACTTGTATCTGCGGCGTTCTTTGATTTAAATCATGAGTTGCTCATTTTTGAATTTATGACTTGTGGCTAAGCTAACGAGAATAAAAATAATGAAGGATACAACAATGGGAATCGTAACCGTGTGCATACCAAAGACGGAAGGATAAAAGCGATCAATCATAATATACAAGGACATGCCTGTAATCATGGACGCCATCGCACCGTATTTATTGGCCTTTTTCCAATACAACCCTAAAACTACTGTCCAGATAAAGACAGCCTCTAGCCCACCAAAAGCAAATAAATTCAACCACACTAATAAATCGGGTGGGTT
The DNA here is from genome assembly GCF_002845985.1 of Lysinibacillus fusiformis. Classification (GTDB taxonomy): domain Bacteria; phylum Bacillota; class Bacilli; order Bacillales_A; family Planococcaceae; genus Lysinibacillus; species Lysinibacillus fusiformis_D. Next base: position 437,179 of record NZ_PDFK01000003.1, read on the forward strand.
GAGCGCAAAGATAATAACAGCTAAGCCAATAACCGTGGTCACAACAAAGCTTGCACGTTTAATCTCTGCATCACTAGCTTGTGGCTTCATGTAATTTAAATAAATGTCTTTGACAACCGTGGAGCTGACCAGCATAAGCAGAGCATTGACAGTTGACATGGTAGCAGCCATTGGCGCAGCTAAGACGATCCCCGCTAAAAATGGTGGCAATACCTTTAATGTCAGAAGCGGCATTACTTTATCACCAATCTCAATGCCAGGTAAGACAGGTCGTGCTAATACGCCAATTAAATGCATGCCAAACATGATTGTCCCGATGGCAATCGTACCAATAATGATGGCTAAGTGCATACTTTTAGAATCCTTATAGCTCATGGCACGGACAGCAATTTGCGGAAGCCCTACAACCCCTACGCCAATTAAAATCCAAAATGTCGAAACATACAGTGGTGTTAAATCTCCTTGCGCTCCAAATGGTGACACAAAATTAGGATTTTCAGCGACAAGTGAGGCCATAATATTATCGATGCCACCACCTGCAATAATTGTGCCAATTAATAGAATAATTGTGCCAACGACCATAATCGAACCTTGCACAGTATCCGTTAAAGCAACAGCTCGAAAACCACCAATAATGACATACACTAGCACTGAAATCGCAAAAATAAATAGTGCCGTTGTGTATTTTAGGCCTGTTAATGACTCAATTAAGCGTGCACCACCTACCCATTGCGCCATCATAGCCGAAAATAGAAAAACAATGATACTAATGGCTGATAAAATTACAATGACATGGCTTTTGTAGCGCTCTCGTAAAAAATCGATTAACGTAATAGCTTGGTAACGACGAGCGATAATAGCAAATTTCTTGCCTAAAATCATCAGTACAAAATAACCTGCAGGCAGCTGTGCCATTGCCAATAACACCCAGCCAAGCCCTTTCGTATAGGCCACACCAGGTCCTCCGATAAAGCTGCTCGCACTGCCGTATGTAGCAATCATCGTCATCGCCAGGATAAAACCACCCATTTCACGACCACCAAGAAAATACTCCTGTAAGAAAGAATTAGAGGACCGAATATGCTTATTGGACCAAACACCAATTCCGAAAATAATAATTAAAAATAATAGCAATGGAAATACAACTTGCCAATGCATTAGCGATCCACCTCCTCATCATCAAATGGCACCTCTTTGAAGAAGAGCTTCATTACAACCCAGATGAGTAGGATCATAAAGCCTGTCCCTGCAATACAGCTATAGAAAAACCAAGCAGGGAAACCAAAGACATATGAATAATTTTTGGGGTCTCCCGAACCTAATCCATAGGCAAAGCCAAACCAAATCGCAAAGTTGACAAGGACTAGTCCTATCCCAATAAGCGCCTCTCGATGCGCTATTTTAAAGCGTTGATCTTTCACATGCAATCCCCCTAACCTTCTCTATTTTACTGATATGTTGGTCTGATGGGAAGAGATGCGAAAAAATTAGGGTAAGCTTACAAGAAAAATCTGTCTAAGGAAATCAAAAGTAAGAGCCCTAAGATGAACATGCATTCTTCTAAAAGCTTAGTACGCCACTATTTGAATCAAAAACAATGCATTTTTTTGTGTAAAAATATGGGATATTATTTTACATCCCATATGACATCTAAATGCTTTTCAACACAATCGTTTATGATGATAAAAAATAATAACCTTCGTCACACTAGTTGGACGAAGGTTATTTCCTATTTATAACGGGCGTTGTTCCCAAGGCTGTAGCGTGCCAACGATATTGATAGATCGATCATGCTGAATAGCATCGATGACTCCTTGTGAAATTTCCTTATGTGTAAGCCATCTTGACTGACCGTTTTCCATTATGAAACCTAGCTGGACTTGACGATAGTGAGTGATCTCAAGTAGATGGATTTTATCTTTGATTTCATTTAGATTAGCGCTGCTGCCTAATACATGAAACAGCTTCCATATTCCTGAAATTTCACTAGCTATGCTCTCTAATACAGTTTCAGCATAGGAGTGAATCCAAGCAATGACCAATTCAATGGGTCCATTATGCGCTATCGTTTCTTCTAGCTTCTCTTTTAATAAGGCTATATCAAGATAATCAACTAAAATTGGTGTGACACGTGATGGATTTGATGATTTACTTATGAAACATTCCATTCGATTGGCATTACGTCCAATTACCGAAACGTCATATCCGTTCTTCACTAACCAAAGGGTTGTATCAGCTAACATTCCTGTCCCACCAATAACTAATGCGTGTGCCATTCATTTGTTCCTCACTTTTAATTCTTATTTAAGAGAGACTCATCATACTTAGCAGGTGGAATCGACTAGCCTATGCAATGCCTTTTTATCAATTTTACCAACACTTGTTTTCGGTAGTTGGTCTAAAAAAATGATTTGTTTCGGAATCTTATAACGTCCTAATTGTTGATGACACAGTTCGTTAAGTTCATCTAAGATAGTCGCTACTTGATGACAACAAACAATAAATGCGGTTACAATCTCACCCCAATAATCGTCTGCTACCCCAATCACGGCAACCTCCTGTACGTCTGGATGCTGCAGCATACATTGCTCCACTTCCTGAGGGTAGACATTTTCACCACCGGAGATAATCATCTCTTTTCTACGACCGACGATATAAAAATCACCATCCTCATCCATCGTCGCCAAATCACCTGTTTTTAACCAGCCGTCTTGTAGGATATTGGCGGTTTCTTGCTTGTTATTCCAATAAAAACGGAACATATGCTTACCTCTTACCAGAAGCTCGCCCACTTCACGAGGTGCACAGCTTTGCCCAGCTTGATTAATGATTTTCGCTTCATTAAACTGCATGCTTTTCCCAACAGCCCCTTTTTTCGCGTAAGCATCTTCTCTCGCAATATAAAAGTTATTAGGTCCCGCCTCTGTTAAGCCATAGCCCTCCTTAAAGAATAACCCCTTTTTATGAAAGACATCATAAATGGGATGTGGGCATGGGGCACCGCCAGATAAAAATACGTTCATCGAGGGGAAATGATTTTCTCGAAAGTATTCCGTAGCAATCATCGCTTGATACATCGTTGGGACAAAAAGGGAAATTGTCGTTTGATATTGATTCGTTGCCCGCAGTGCGGCTTCCGCTTCAAACTTATCGCCAATGATGACGGTTCCTCCCACCATAAGAAGAGGTATGCATAAAGCATTTAAGCCACCTGTATGAAACATCGGCATATAATTTAATGTCCGATCTTTCTCCTGTAAACCCCAGCTAATAATTGTATTGATTGCGTTCCAATTGACCGACTGAAAGGATAGCACAACACCCTTTGGACGACCTGTTGTGCCTCCGGTATAAATCATTAGCCATGGATCATTCAAGTCCACGTCTTGCCTACTTGGTAGCGTTGCCTTCTCGTGCTTAATGAGATGAAGTGGAAACATTTTTTCTACCACCAAAGAACAATGACTCTCTTCTTCATACAAGAGAATGGAAGGGGTCGCATCCTCCAAAATTTGTATTAATTCCTCTCTACTTAATCGCCAGTTTAATGGCACATAAATAAGCCCTCGTAGCCCACAGGCAAATAAAATAGCAAAAAGTTGGATATGATTTCTCGCAAAAACTGCGACTCTACTGCCTTTTTTTAGCTGCTGACGCTCGAAAAATTGACTCCATTTGCCGATTTCCTCTGATAATTGCTGATAGGTCCATTGCTCCTCTGACGCTAGATTAATCAAGGCGATGTGATGAGGCGTTAAGGCGGCACGTTTTAAAATCCATTCTTGCTCAACAAACATCTTGACACCCCCATCACATCATAATGGCGCCATCTACATGAAGCGTATGACCATGAACATACGATGCCTCATCAGATGCTAAAAACAAATAGGCATTGGCTATATCCCGTGGGGTTCCTAAACGTTGTAACGGCACGATTGCCCGCATTTGAGCCAAAATATTTTCAGGCATCTTTTTGACCATAGCTGTTTCTGTAAAGCCAGGTGCCACTGCATTGACATTGATGCCTTTACGCCCTAATTCCTTTGCCCATGTTTTGGTCATCCCTACAATGGCAGCTTTCGTCGCTGCATAATTCGTTTGACCAACATTGCCATAGACCCCACTAACCGATGATGTATTAATGATTTTGCCACCTCCAGCTGCCACCATATGGGGAATGACCTCCTGTGTGCAATGAAAAACGCCTGTCAAATTGACATCTAACACCTGCTGAAATTGGTCATCTGTCATCTTTGTTAGCATTGCATCTCTTGTAATACCTGCATTATTCACTAAAATATCAATGCGTCCAGCCTGTTCGATCACTGCTGTCACCAGCTGGTTAACACTCTCTCTACTTGCCACATCCACCTGTATAAATATAGCGTTTCCTCCTAATTGTTGAGCTGCGAGATTCCCTGCCTTCTCATCGAAATCAGCGATAAACACCCATGCCCCTTCTTCGATGAAACGCTCGGCAGCCGCATAGCCGATGCCATTGGCTGCACCTGTAATAATGGCTACTTTATTGTTTAAACGCATACTGTCTTCCTCCAATTTCTAAAAAAGCCTCGATTTCAGCTGTTAATTGTGCTAAATCATCCATCAATGGTGAATGCCCACAATCTTTTAAGCTAACAAACTGTGCCGTTTTGCCTAAGTCTTGCAGTAATTCCGCATTCATTTCCTCTGTAATAACTAAGTCACGATCCCCTCTCAGTACTAAAATCGGTATCTGGAGTAGGAGAGCTTCGTGTGACCCTTTTGTCACATCATTGTCAACAGCACTTATATTAAATGTATTGAGTGCATGATACACCTCTGCTAAGTTGCGCTGTGTTAGCATATCCTCTATATATTCTTGGTATTTTTCCTCGTTTGGTTGCTGATGGGTATAAATTAAAGCATTCCATATCGACCGTAAACCTTCGCCGTTTTTTGTGTCATAAAAGCCTTGGATAAGCTTGGTTTTAGATGTATCCACAAGTACATCTTCATAGTTATAGGCTCGCTTAAAGCAGGCTGGATCGCCTGTTCCTAAATCCGTATAAAATGGATAGCCACGTGTAGAAGCGGAGGCCAGTAAGATTAATTGCTGGCAATAACCTGGATAATTGGCTGCAAACTGCATACAAACAGCTCCGCCAGTTGACCAGCCAATCATGTCAAAGCTTTGCAATTGCATCGCATCCACAAATAGCTTAACATCATCACTAAAATCTTTAATGGTATAGATTGGCTGATGATAGGATGAACCTCCAAAGCCTCGTAAATCGATTGCATAGATGGTGTATTTATCATCTAAAGCATCTATCAGCACATCCCAATGCTTAGAGGAAGTCATATTGCCATGAACCAACACTAAAGGATGACTTCCTCCAGCTCTTTTGCGATATGCCATCGTCTCACCATTTGCTAGTTGAATTGTTTGTAACATACCATTTCCCCCTTATCCCCAACGTATTGTGATAGCCCCCCAAACATAGCCAATGCCTGCACTCACTAGCGTCACAAGAGCACCTGCTTGAATACGATTTTGCTCCTGAGCTAGCTGTAAGGACAATATTTGATCGATTTGCCCAATATGTCCATAGTCTTGTAAGTAAATAGACTGTTCCTGCTGTAAGCCAAGCTCTGCTAAAATATAATCATGTGCAGACCTTTTCATATGCAGCATCGCTAAGTAGTCGAGCTGTTCTTCACTGTATCCACTTTTCGCTAGAGAACAGCGAATAACCTTCAAAAAATGGCTTAATGATTTTTGTTCTAACCTCTCCTTCATCCCAATCGGGTCCAAAACGTCAAGCTGATATAAATTTTCTGTTAAATGGAATGGTGTTAACGGTGTTTTCGTACCTCCAACTGGTACAACTACATCCTCTGAGAAAGAACCATCTGTTATAATTTCCGCCTCTAAAAGCTGATTTTTTTCATAGTTTTTTTGTAGCAATATGGCACCTCCACCAGCCGCCAAATTGTACATAAAGCGCGTTCGTGGATTGCTGTAATCGATAAAATCCACATTGCGATAGCCACCTGCTAAAAGAATGGTATGAATTGTGTCATCTGATGCCATTAAACTTTTCGCTACTTTCAATGCCATGATCGTCGTGCCACAGCGCAATTGCACATCAAATGCCCATGCATTAACCGCACCAAGCTCCTCTTGCATTTTGATGGAGGCTGTCCATAGTGGGTATTCCTTATGCTCTTCACCCATATAGATGATCACATCAATATCTTTCGGGTCCAGATTTGCTTTTTTTATCGCATCCTGTGCTGCCCATATGCCCATTTGCACGGTATGATCATGCTCACCAGGGATTGGCTTTTCATGAATACCCATTTTTTGACGGATAATGTCCTCTGGAATATTTGAAAGAGCAGCAATGTCCTGCGAAGTCATTTTATTTTGAGGTAGATAGATACCTGTACTGACAATACCAACAGTCATTCAAATCGCTCCTTTTCCTGGGGCAGAGCTACGGGCTTTTTTCTTTGCTTTAGCTTTGCTCGCCATTTCCAAAACAGCAGTCTTAGTGAGCCAATAATACCTTTCGGGAAAAAGATAACGGCTAAAATATAGAGAATCCCAAAGAAGATAATCCAGCGTTCAAAAATAGGGTAATCTCGTGCTAGCCCTGATAATGCATGCTGTGCATATTCAATCACTGCTGCCCCTAGTAATGGCCCTACTAAAGTGCCGACTCCACCAATAATCGTCATTAATAGCGCATCGAGTGTAATATCCATCGCCATCACACTTGTGTTAACAAAGCGTAAAGAAATCGCATATAAGGAGCCTGCAAAGCTCGCAACAATGCCTGCAACAACGGAGGCAACCACTTTATAGTGCAAGGTATTAAAGCCTAATGATTTCGTCCGTTGTTCATTTTCCCGAACAGCAATTAGTAGTCGACCTGTCGGCGAGTTAACAAAACGGTGGAGCGCTAAAAAGATGACAACTAAGCTTGCTAACACAAAGAAATAGAAGGTCATCCGATCTCTAAAAATATCTGGTGCTCGAAAAGTAAAGCCATCATTGCCATACGTGACAGAGCGCCACTTTTCAGCTACTACTAAAAATAACCCCGAGAAGGCTAGTGTGAGCATCGCAAAAAAATGACTTTTCAAGCGCAAGGTTAATAAACCTACTAAAAAACTAACAAAGCCTGCTATTACCATGCCTATCACGATGGACAGCACAAAGATGAATAGTGTGTTCTCCATTTGCTTGAGCATGACTGCTGTCGTGTAAGCGCCAATACCAAAAAACATAGCGTGTCCAAAGGAAACGATTCCTGTATAACCGAGCAAAATATCATAGCTCATCGCCAGTATGCCAAAAATGAAAATTTGTGTCAGTAAAATAAGCAGCGTCCTTGAATCATTGACAAAAGGGAGCACGATAAAAATCGCCAATAACAGGAAAAAAGCGATAGAGCGTAAGGACATTTTCTTGTTCATGATGTTCGCTCCTTTCGCATCGTAAACAGCCCCTGTGGACGGAAAATTAAAACGATGGCCATTAAAATCATATTGACTGCTAGTGACAGCACAGGCACATAATAAGCCATAAAGCTACCTGCTAGCCCTACTAAAATAGCAGCCAACAATGAGCCTGAAAAACTACCCATTCCGCCAATGACGACGACAATAAATCCTAAAATGGCGTACTCCATGCCCATCTCCGCATAGATGACGCCCGAATACGGAGCCATCAACATTCCACTAAGTGCCGCAAGAGCCGCACCCACCATAAAGACATATAGAAATACACGCTTAATATGAATACCAAGAGCCTGTGCCATTTCCTTATCCTGCACACCAGCTCGAACGATCAACCCAATCTTCGTGCGTTTCAGCATATATTGAAAAACACCAAAAATCACAAACCCTATAACAATAATAAATAGGCGATATTTGATGATAATCACGTCACCAAATTCCCAGCTTCCCGCTAAATAGCTCGGCGTTTTCACGGCCACACCATTTGGACCAAAAATCACCTTGATGAATTCCTGCAAAACGAGCATAAGCCCTAACGTAATTAAAATTTGCTGAATATGATTGCCGTAAACAGGCGTAATAATCAATTTCTCTGTAAGCAGTCCAAGTAACGCGCCCGTCACAAGCGCACCTATAATTCCTACGATAAAGCTTTCTGTCCACATATAGGTAAAGATTCCCGCATAGGCTCCCCAAACAAATAATCCACCATGTGCAAAATTCAACACATCCATTAAGCCAAAAATTAACGTCAAACCTGCCGCCAGCAGAAAGATCAGCATCCCTGTTGCTAAGCCATTAATGAGTAAATTGATGAAAAGCTCCAATGATGGTCACCTCCTTTATCCAATTCCTAAATACTTGCGTTTTAGTTCTTCATTGACAATCAGATCCTCCATCATGCCCGAATTTACTGTTTTGCCATCATCGATCAAAGTATAGGTATCACCAATCCGGCTTGCCATCATAAAGTTTTGTTCAACAAGAACAATGGACGTTTTCTTTTTCATTTCCATAATCGCTTCCATCACCTTCTCCACCACTATGGGCGCAAGCCCCTTGGAAGGCTCGTCAATTAATATTAATTGGCTATCATTGATAAAGGCTCTTGCCATGGACAGCATTTGCTTTTGCCCTCCTGATAAATGCCCGCCAGCCTTTTTCCAAAACTTCTTCAAATCGGGAAACAGCTCCAGCACATATTGCTGTCGCTCTAACGTGGCAGTATCCTCCCTATACATGGCTACCTTCATATTTTCCTCTACCGTTAAATCTGCAAAAATCCCTTGATTTTCAGGCACATAACCTATCCCTAATTTAGCCACCTTGTATGTTGGGCTTTTTTTAATGGAGTGGGAGCGAAAGGCGATTTCGCCATTTGTCGCAGGTGTTAATCCCATAATTGTTTTCAAGGTCGTTGTTTTACCTGCACCATTTCGTCCAAGCAGTACGCTAACCTGTCCCTCCCTCGCTTCAAAATTAACTCCCTGCAAAATGTGATATTGGCCGATATGCGTGTGAACCTCATTTAATGTCAGTAAGGTGGTCATCGTACAGCCCTCCTAAATATGCTTGTTGTACGGTATCATTATTCATAATTTCCACGGGTGAACCATCTGCTAGTAGCTGACCATTAAATAACACCATAATGGAATCCGATAAATCTAAAATCATATCCATTTTATGTTCAATGAGCAGAATGGTTTTATTCCCTTGATTTTTAATGGTCCGAATGACCTCTAAAATCGTAGGTACTTCCTCTAAAGACATACCAGCTGTTGGTTCATCGAGTAGCAGAATTTCCGTATCCAACGCAAGTAGCATGGCAATCTCAAGCTTTCTTTTCTCCCCGTGTGATAGGATCGTTGTCAGGGCGTCCCGTTTATTGTCGAGTAAAACGAGTGATAATAGCTCCTCCGCTTTGTCGGTAATCGCCTTATAGCTTTTGTAGTGTCGAAATAGCTGATAACGAATCTTTTCCTTTGACTGCACGGCTAAACGAACATTTTCGAGAACCGTTAAATTTGGAAACACATTCGTGATTTGAAAGGATCGACCCAACCCCATACGTGTTCTTTCGATGGCCGACTTTTGGGCAAGTGATTGCCCTTTAAAATAAACATCACCCGCAGTTGGTTTTAGCTCTCCACTAATCAAATTAAAGAATGTTGTTTTCCCAGCACCGTTCGGCCCTATAATGGACTTTAAATGCTTTTCAGGCATTTGAAAATTAACGCAATCCACCGCCGTATGTCCCCCAAACTGAATCGTTAAATTGTCTGTGTGTAGTATTGGCTCCATCCTCTACTCCCTTCTCCTCTAATAGTTATGTAGAAAGACAGCCATGCTGCCTCTCATTTGTTTAATTCATAACAGGTGGTGCTGTTTCCTCAGGACTTAACTCCCGAATAAGTACGGGTACTGGATAATCCACGCCATCCTGTTGCTCTAAGCGAATTGAATACATCGATTGAAGGGCTTGATGGTCCTCTTCACGGAACGTCATCGTACCTTTTGGTGTCTCAAATGACATCCCCTCCATTATGCCGATCAGCTTGTTGGCATCTGCATCTCCCTCCGATTTTTTCAATGCCTCCATAATGGCAATCGCCGCAGACATGCCGCCAGGTGTAAATAAGTCAGGTACTTTATTGAAACGTTTTTGATGTTCCTCAACTAACCATTTATTTACATCATTTTGCGGTAGTGTGTGGTAATACACCGAAAAACCTTCCATACCAACCAATGGATTCATAAATTGAAGCGCTATAATATCAGGTGCTCCCGTTGAAATTTTAATGCCCTTTTCTTGAATTTTAAGATCTGCGATTTGATTCCATGGTGAATTTGCTCCTGCCCAGACAACGAATAAATAATCAGGCTTAGCATCTAGCACCTTTTGTAAATTAGACGTAAAGTCTGTTGCTGCTGGGTCTGCATACTCATCTAACACAATGTCAGCACCTAATTTCTCCGCTGCCGTTTTAAACGCATTCACCCCATCCCAGCCAAACGAGTAATCTGGGGCAAATGTAGCAATCTTCACACCTTTACTAGCAATAGCCGCCGCGGCTGCATAGGCATCCTGTGATGAATTACGACCTGTACGGAAAATATACTCATTAAACTCAGAACCTGTAATACTGTCAGCCACCGCAGGCTCCACCACCATAATTTTTTCATACTCCTCCGCCAGCGGTAGAACAGCAAGGGTATCACCAGAACTTGAAGAACCTACTAAAAAATCAACCTGGTCATCTTCTAATAGCTTTGTTGCTTTCTGCACGGCCACCTCCGGCTTCGTCTCCGTATCCTCATACACAACCTCGATTTTCTTACCATTGACCTCCATCGTCCCACCAGTCGCATACTCAATCCCTAAATCAAATCCCCGCTGCGTCTGCTTCCCATATGATTCAAGCGCCCCCGTTAACGAAGCAAGCACCCCAATCTTAATCGTGCCTCCTTCCGCCGTCACCGCTTTTGTCTCACCATCGGAGGAATCTGCATCTGTTGCATCATCCTTCGTATCCTCCCCACTACAAGCTACCAACACCACAGCCAACATTACTAAAAGAAACCAATACCACCGCTTCTTCATCCTATACCCCCCTTTAAAATAAGCTCCATAGAAAGCGCTTTCTTGCTATGACAACACTATACAAAAGTCCAGTTACAAATTAGTTACAAAAAATGCTTTGCACAAAAGTACAAAGCATTTTTCTGTATCGATGTTATGGAATTATTTATTAAAAATTTAAAAGTGTTAAAAGATTTATCGCTACGCTACTAATTACATCAGGTAAAAAGAAAGACAAAAACGTTGAATATACAACATTTTTGTCTTTTGTATTAGGAACTATTTTTTAGTGTTTCAAACTGCATTCTGTAGTACGCTTCATGAAGACCATTCCTGCTTCAATACACTATACAAGAAGGAATCTCGCCAAATACCGTCTTTCATTAACATATTTTCACGTAATATTCCTTCTTTGGCCATTCCAACCTTTTCTAAAACCTTTGATGATCCAATGTTTCTTGGGTCACATGTTGCATAAATACGATGGAGCTTTAATGTGTCAAAACCGAAAGTGATCACTAATTTAGCACTCTGCGTTGCTACTCCCTTCCCCCAATAGTCAGGGTTAACAATATAGCCAATTTCCCCCACCTTATTCGTGAAATCCCTAATCATTATCTCAACCGAACCTATTAAAGTTTCTTGATAAATAATAGCAAAAACATATCTTTCCCTTGGTGTTTGTCTTGCTTCATCGAGTGCATCCTGAATGAATTCTTTTGAATCCTCCTCTGTATTCGGTCCCCATGTTTGATACCTACAAACAATCTCCTGTGAGGCATATTTATGAACATCAATCCAGTCATGTGGCGTGAATTCCCTTAAAAATAATTTTTCATTTGCAAGTATCACTTTAATTCATCTCTCCTTCTACACGATTCAACCATTCACTCATCTTGTTCAATCTGCAAATTGTGGCCAGCCTTTTATTTGTCTGACAAAATGGCATTTAAATATGTTGCTTTTTTTAACTTGTTCATATAGTTCATTTCTACTTATGAGTGGCTCTCCCTACACTACAAAGTAGTACCACCCGAATAAGATTCCCTCATTTAAACGACGGCACTAGCTATCCCATAATTAAATCATAGACAGCCATGGTCGACTCCATAGGGGTTGTATTTAATTCGCTCTGTAACTGCTGTACACATTTTTCGTACCATTTGTATGCTAGAGAACGGTTTTGGAGTTGGTAGTAGCTGTACATAAGCAGGCGATAGCCCTCCTCCCATAGTGCATCCTCTCCAATTATTTTCTCTGCATAGTGGATGGCTTTTTTATATTGCTGCTGCCTTGTGGCATTTTGTGCCAAACGTTCTAGAACTTCTATATATAAAAATTGTAGCTTTTCGCGATCTTGAGTAAGCCAGTCGATTTGCTTTTTTTCTGCATATAAGGCGTCTGGATAACTCGCTTCCGCTAACAGTAGCCATTCATCGGACAACTGTGGATCAAATTCCTCCATTCCTAGGTTGTAATAATAGTGAAATCGTTCCACGTCAATTTGGAGAAAGGCAATATTTTGCAACTGATACATATTATTCTTACGTTGAATAAAAAAGCTCTCCTGCCTTGCATGTCGTTGTGGCTCCAACACTTTTAATAATGTATTTAAGACCACTTTAAAATCCCGATCTAAAGACTCGACAGTGCGGTCTGGCCATAATGCCTGCGCTATTTCTTCCTTTGGTGTAAAACGATTGCGATGACAATATAGATACACGAACAATTCCTTCGATTTATCACGTTGCCATTCTTTATCTTCGAGCTTTCTTTGTGCTCGAATTAAACTTAAACTCCCAAAAAGATTGATTTGTATTGCATCATGCGGATAATTGATACTGTCCTCCACTTGAAAATAGCTTCGTAATGTAAGAATGGCTGCATGTTCCACACCTCCTGTTTGGCTAAAATGCAATAGCTCATAGAAAATCATTCGATCACTTGGACCAAGTATCATTTTCCTTTGTAAAAAATAGTCATAGCCATTTGCCAAACATAATTGCGCAAACTGTTGAAAATACGGATGAAATTGGTCTCTATTATTTTCTTGAAACGCGATAACGGATTGATAGAATAGAACATGCATCAAGCCATTGCGATCTCCGCATTCCTGAAATAGTTGTTGTGCCTTCCTTACTAATTGCTTCGCTCGTTCTGTTTCTTGCTGGGAGAGAATGATTTTCACTTCCGCTAAAAGAATGAGGCCTGTCATCCAAGCATCTTGTACTTGCTCGGTTTCTCGTAAGCCCAATGCCAAGTATTTCTTAGCCGCTACTATATCTCCTAAATAATGTTTAGCAATCGCTAGCCCCATATAAGGTTCGGCCTTAACTCGAGAAATATTAATGGCATTCAATAAAGTCAACGCTTTTTCATAGGCTTGACATGCCCCTTGATAATCTGGGAAATCCATTAATAGTAGCGCATGTGCTTTTCTGATATAACCAACCGCCTCTATAAAAATAGACTTCTCTCTTAACCCCCTGCGTATCCCATGCTGGGCTGCATACCAAGCTTCCTTTCCTTGTCCTAACAATGCATAGACAAATGCTGCTAGTAGTTCACTTTCACGATGGGTTGCCACAAGCTGAGGTGGCAATTCAAGGCGCTGTGCTAATAATTCCTTCGCCTCTCGTAATTGCCCAGTCCGTAGTAAAACTCGGACATCCACATTCGCTCGTTGCATGACATCCGCTGGCAATGCCACGTCCTCCATAAATAACTGTGCACCCTTGGCCTTCCCTAAGTTCACTAAGTTTTCAGCATATTGCCGTTGAAGTTCTAATAATTCCTCTTTTAGTAAGGGGGTATATTTGGCAAGCTCTAATGCTTTTTCTAAATAAGGCTCTGCTAATGCAGGCTGTATAGTGTCTAAGTAAATATGTGCCAAACCTGCTTGAGATTTTGTCATAAATAGGTGATCCTGCTGCTGCTGTGCGATCATTGCACACTTGTCGTAGGATTGTTTCGCCCTTTCATAATAAGCACGGTAGCGATGGCATTCGCCATCAAAATAATATAATCTATAAAATGTATCTTTTTCTTGTACAGTAAATCGATTGATTTTTTCTAATAACCATTCAAATTGTCCAGCACGTACTAATGGCTCTGCATGACGCTGTAATAGCTCTCCACAAAAATCATGGTCATTCGTTTTAAAGGCATGATAAAGCACAGCTTGAATATTATGCCGTTCCATATAATAGAATGCCGCTTGTTTATGAAGGTCCGTATAGCAACTTGTATGCTGACGCCATTTCATTTCTAAAAACCGACTAAACAAAGCATGGAAGCGGTATAAACCATCTGTTGTCACTGGTTGAATAAATAAATGACGCTGTGATAAAGTATTCAACATTTGTGCCATCTCAAAGCCATAAAAATCTTCCAATAGCTCCGCTGAAAATGTAGGAAAAATAGCTAGTTTTAAAATGGTCTCTTGCTCCGTTGCAGTCATCCTACTATAAACCTCTTCTGACAAATAGGTGAAAAGATCATTCGGAGAAATCATTAGCCAATAATCTAAAGAAACATGATGCCATTGCTCTGCTAACAAGGAAAGACTGATGGCCCAGCCTTCTGTGATCTCCAATATCTTGGCCATTTCAGCATCGGATAAATGCACGTCTACATATTCTTCAAAAAAAACAGCAATTTCCTCAGTTGAAAAGGCCAGCTCGTCCTCGTTGATCACTAGCCACTTCTTTTGCAGCTTTAATTTTCTCATAATATCCCAATTCGGTAATGTTCTAGATGCGATAATAAAATGAATCGCTGGTGGAGCAAATTCAATAACTTTCTCCATAAAATAATTAATTGAAAAGACGTGATCCACTAAATGAAAATCATCAATGACAATTAGAAATGGCTCCTCTATGCTACATAGGCAATTGACAAAAAGCTTATACCAGCGATTCAGCTCCTCCATTTTAGGGAAGCGTGACAATTGATTCCACTCATCGAATGTAGGACCAAAATTCGGCACAGCTCGCTGTATGCTAAAAAAAAGATGTCTTAAAAAGGGTAATAAATTATCATCTTCTTCGGAAATACTATACCAAGAAAATTTATTCGCTTCGTTCGAGAGAAATTGTGTGAGGATGGTCGTTTTACCATACCCTGCACCACTATGAATAAATGTACAAGTATGGTGATGACTCTTCTTTAATGTCTTCATAAGTGCGGCTCTATTGATACAATGAGTGGATGGACTTGGTGCCATACATTTTGATTGAATAATAATATCTGTCATGTTAACGATAACCTCCAAATTTGTGTAAGGTTACAATAGCTCCATTTTTTCACAAAAATTCAGATTATTAAATTATTGACAGTTTACCATATTTTATCGAATGAATGGCAAAAATAAAAAACCCGATAATCAAATGAATGATAATCGGGTGATTTTCTATGATTATAGTAATTCTTTACGTAATTCAGCAGCTGATTTTGGTGAAAGCAGACTGAATGGAATATCAAATACTGTTTTCGCTCCTTTATCACCAGCTTGACTTAGACGATGCGCAGCACGTGCATAAGCCACTAATATACTAGATGTGAAGTTTGGATTACTTTCAAGTTTTAATGAGAATTCGAGAATTTGTTTATCGTTTGCTCCACTGTCACCACTGCGAATGACAAAACCACCATGTGGCATACCTGTGTGGTTTGCTGTAAATTCATCTTCAGAGATGAAGTTAACTGTTGTGTTATATTCATCGAAATAGTTAGGCATTGTGACAATTTCTTGTTCCACTTTTGCAGCATCTGCACCGTCTTCTAACACAACCCAACATTCACGTGCATGTTTTTCACGTGTTGTTAATTCAGGGTTTTCACCATTACGTACACGTTCTACAGCTTCTTTAATTGGCAATGTGTATTGAACAGCATTTTTAACACCTTCGATACGACGTACTGCATCTGAGTGACCTTGACTTAAACCATCGCCCCAGAATGTATATGTTGTACCAACTGGTAATACGGATTCTCCTAGTAGACGATTTAAGGAGAATAAACCTGGATCCCATCCAACTGAGATAACAGACACTTTACCAGATTTTTGTGCCGCTGCGTCTACAGCATCGAAAAATTCAGGAATTTTCGCATGTGTATCGAAGCTATCAATTGTATTAAACCATTGTGCAAAATGTGGTCCTTGTTCTGGTAAATCCGTTGCAGAGCCACCACATAAAATCATGACATCAATGTCGTTTTGGAATTTTTCGGCGTCATCTACTAAATATACGCTCGCATTGCTTGCTACGTTTACTGTTGAAGGATCACGACGTGTGAACACCGCTACTACTTCCATATCTGGATTTTGTGAAATAGCATACTCCACACCACGTCCTAAATTTCCATATCCTACAATACCTACTCGAATTGCACTCATTAAAATTCCTCCTAACGATTTCGTGACTTTGTGAAAACTTTCACGTTAAATCTAATTACAATAATACTTTGTGTTAGAAAAATTCACAATAGTTTGAGTATGAGTTTTTCAAAAAGAATTTATATCAGTTTTCTATGGTTTTTATCCAAAAACGGTATGAATGCGGTTACAAATTACTAAATATTCCATGAATCTTAAAGTTATTGTAAAAGCCTTGTAAATAACGGCTATTTTTCCAACCAGTCTTGTACAATAAATGTAACGACAAAAGGGGGCATGTTGAATGAAAAGTACTGGTTACTCATCAAGCACGGCATTGGCACAAGGAGAACTACTTGCATTCCATATGACACAAAATAATACGGCGAACAAGCACCTTGAAGCGAAACAAACTGTTCGTAAACCACATGAAAGTCTTTTACCAAACAATCCTTTATGTATCGGTGTTTTACCTTTTGACGTTATGGAAAACACGCTAGACATCACCATCCAAAAAAATAAGGTGCATGAGGTAGACTTCTACCATAGTGGTAAGGACATCGCTCGCTGGTTCATTAAAAAAAGTGAATACAACAAGCCAAACCCAGACTTCTTTATATGAAGTCTGATATGGTACTTCGTAAGCGTTCTGCTAACTTAATCGGGCGCTTCCTTCTAGCACGATCTCCTGCAAGTCCATCGCTATTGTATCTCCTGAGCCAACTGTGCAAGACGTTTTTCATCAATAATATGGTAGCCTGTCTTACGTTTTTCTAATATCTTCTCTTCACAAAACTGTGCCAATACATATAATAAATGGCGATAAGAAACCCCTAAATACTCACAGATTTCCGTATGCTTTTCCTTATAGACACCTTGATCAGCAGATAATTGAATAAAGGCTGCTAAGCGATTCTCAAACGGATATGCTTGATTTTGTGTATATTTAGATGTCATGTTCGTGGCTTTTTCCCCTAGAAACACACAAAGTCTACGTAAAAACAAGGCATCCACAAGTAACTTTTCCTTACATGCCTGTGTAATGGAGTAACAAATTGTCTTGGTAACAGTTTGTATCCCCTTTGTATACCTCGCCTCATTAAGCAATTCAATTTCCCCCATAAAACGAGGAGCTTCCAAATATTCAATTAGTGAAACCTTGCCATTTTTATGCGTCATATAGAGCTTCGCCTTGCCTTCTATCATGTAATACAATGTATCTGGAAAGGAGCCTTCCTGAAAAATCCACTCTCCTTTGTCAAATTGACACACTTCCAGATAAGGATCGATAGCAAATGAGAAAAAATCATTTATCGGATATTTTTCAAGATATTGGGTACGTGCTTCAGCTGTTAGAATATGCATTTTTTACTCTCCCCTCTAAAAAATATGAGATATCTCACATTATTGTAGCGATGAACATGCTATTATTCAACTTAGTTAATGGAGGTACGGTAATTATATGAACAATCAACGATGGCTTTCTCAGAATTTCTTTACATTTTTCATCACCTGGGGCATTTTCTTACCCTACTGGACAGGTTGGCTTGTGGATGCAAAACATCTGACAGTATCGCAGGCAAGTGTTGTAATGGGCTGTGGGCTACTAGCTCGTGCCACGTCCAATCTTTTCTTCTTTCCAACCCTTGCAAAATATGTACACAATAAACGTCTTATTACGATTTTAGCAGTAGGTGCTCTACTAACTGCATTACTTTATATTCCAAGCACTGGCTTTATCGCATTATTAATCGTGACCATTTTATTTAGTGTCTTTTATCCAGCACTATTACCTGCTGTGGAAAGTAGTGCAGCAACGCTTGTCCAGCATGGCAATATTCACTACGGCAAAAGCCGTTCCTATGGTTCCTTCGGGTTTGTGATTGCTGTATTAATTATAAGTATGCTGACGGGCGTTTTCGGCAAAAACATCATCTTTTGGAGCATGATTATTGGGTTGATTGGCATGTTACTTATGCAACAATTAGCCACTCCAAAGGAATTACTTGTTGTGCCAACAAAAGAACAACGTGCGAAATCATTATCGATGAAGACTTTATGGACTATCAAGGGCTTCCCGATTGTCTTATTTATCGTAATTTTATTACAGGGTGCACATGCCTCTTATTATAGCTATGGTTATATTTATTTAGAAGACTTACAGGTTGACCCATTCTATATGGGCATGATTATTAACATCGCAGTAATTTGCGAAATCCTATACTTTATGAAGGCCGATACATTATTGATGAAGTGGCGTTCATCGTCATTATTGCTCTTAGCAGCAAGCGGCTCTTCCCTGCGCTGGTTACTCATCTTTATGTTCCCGAATGTCTGGGTATTTATTGCTTCACAAACCTTGCATGCATTATCCTTTGCACTAGCACATTTCGCTTTTATCCGCTACTTAACGAAAGCTCTACCAAAGGAACAAATTCCAAATGCGCAAGGTCTCTATTCCGCATTAGCCATGGGCTTAAGTACAGCAATCCTTACGTTTTTAGGGGGATATTTATACGAAATATCTCCTGGCCTGTCCTTTGCAGCCATGCTTATTTGTACAGTGCCTGCCATCGCTATTTTGCTGCTGACGCGCAAAAAATATCAATATTAACAAAAAGCAGGTGAGAATAAATATAGAACTTAATTATCATGTATTTTATTAAAATATCACACATTATAGTGGGTAAAAAAAGGATAGATGAACAGGAATTATACCTGTTTACATCTATCCTTTTTGGACAACATATGAACCCATTTACTACTACAACATCTACCACAATACTACAATAAATAATCATTGGCTTCTTCCATGATCGCGCCAGATTGTGGAAGATCGTTATTGAACTAAAGCACTCCGTTAGTTTAAGTGAATTTTCTCACAAATTTATGATATTATACAGTTGAATAGAAAGACAAATTAGAATTTGGAGGTTCACTATGAAAAATGAAGATAAACAATATGCTTTAACTGTTATTACTAATATATTAAAAGTAATGCACAATAAAGAATATGAAAACATTTTAAATTATGTGGATGAATGTGAAGTGGATGATATTGGTGAGTTATTCTATTATGTTCAAGAAACATTAAACTTAAATGGATTTGATTCATTTGATGAATATGGCGCTCCATGTAATTTCCACCCCAAATACAAATATTCACAAATCAACTTCTATGAATTCAATGATAATAGTGGATTTGCTGTTGATTATGCTTTAACTTCAAATTCAAAATTGGCAGATATGTGTTTACAAATGGAGTTTTTATATACGGATGACGGATTAAAAAGTGTTTTTATCACAGTTGACCCACAGTAAAACAATATATTAAAAGGAGAACATATGGAAATATACAATATTAATTTGAATATTCATTATTCTGCTCCACAAGAAGTTTGGGATAAGTTGGAGCGTTTATATAGAGAAATGCCTAACTGGAACAACTTTGTAAACGGCTGTCCACAGTGGTATGGTTCAGATGATAAATTAATAGAAGTAAGTATTGAATCAAGTGGATTACAATTCTATGCTAAGTTACCATCAGAAGAATGGGATGAATGGATTACAATATTTAAGAATAGAGCTACAAAATTATTGGGATATGAAGTTGGCGAACCAGAAGACGGTTTTGAATTTCACTATTATGATTAACCCCACAAATTCCAAGTTGTCCATAAGCTTAATTTGAAAATACATATGACACTTCGGTGTTTTTTTATATCATCTCCAATTCTTCCAGTCACACCTAATTGCTATTCAACTAAATGCATCGTTAGCTTAAGTACATTGTTTCACAAACTCAAATCAAGATTAACATAAAGCCCCATTTTTAATTCAATTAAATGGCCCTATTAATGAAAAAGGCACAATTCCTTTTCAAGAATTGCGCCCGATTATTTAATATGTCTTCGAAATAGCGGTAATGAAAATAAATAAATATTATATAAAGGAAATATCCGCTTGAAAGTAGAATATTACCCTACAACCATAATTAACTATTCCGATGAGGAGGATTCATGTGCGTCCACGACCATTATTTATTGAAAATCCAGAGCATGATAGGTATGTTAGTCTTGTGCCAGATGGAGATATTGAAGAAATACTTAATAAGCAACAAGCTAAGACCCTTACCCTCTTAGGCAGCGTATCAGAGGAGTTAGCAAGTAAGACGTACGCACCAGGGAAATGGACTTTAAAAGAAGTGATTGGGCATATGACCGACTCGGAACGTGTGATGTCGTATCGAATACTTGCCATTGCACGAAATGAAATTGCACCACTCCCAGCAATGGATCAGGATCAATACGTTTCTGCGGCAAACTTCAACAAATTATCTTGGGAACAGTTACTAGCTGGTTTAGACACCGCACGCTCCAACACATTAAGCCTGATTTCAACTATTGATGAAGCTGCGTGGGTTCGTAAAGGAACTATAATGAACAGTCCAGTTTCAGTAGGAACCATTGTATATGGCATTGTCGGGCACGAGTTACACCATATGAAAGTGATTAGCGATAAATACTTATAAATCTCTTTCTATTATTGAAAAAACCTAATTTTTACTTCATACTGAGAAATTAGGTTTTCTCATAGTTGAACCTTACTTAGCGTTATAAATCCGCATTTTCCTGACGTTATCCCTATTTATACATTATAATTTCTTATTCAATTATATGTCCCTATAATGATCGAGCACTGATCCTTATTACAGAACCGCGCCCGATGGTGGAAGAACTTTATCTACTATATGAAGTCCAAATTCTATACATTTTTTTACAATCTACCTCAATCTTATCTCTATGCATTGTAACATATACATTCATGTATTCCGCCCATTGTGGTATTAGTTCCGTTAAACAATCAATGACCTTTATATCAGGAGTTGCATAACCGATATTTTCTTTTCTCAAAAAGCCATTGGAGAAATCTTGATATAATGAGTCCGTCCATTCATAAACTTCAAACTGAGAATCAAAAATCCGCTCATCTTCTTGATATTGTCCGTTTACCCAGTATATTTCCATAACAATGCCCCCCTAATTAAATGCAGCGTTCCATAACACTTTGTCCTATAAAGACACTTTCCTAGTTTTCCATGAAAGCGCCCGATTGCTGAATAGCAAGACGGTGATTTGTCTTTTGCCTGTTAAAGTAAAGCATACTGTTAGCTTAACAAGAAATTATTTCCTTTTCTCATAGATTCCTTTTACGAATTGTTCCTTATAATCTGTGTATTCATTGATCCCACCATTTTTCTCTTCTACAAATTTCATTTTCAGTTCTCTGTACTCTTCCCTTGCTGTTTCGTTTGAATTTAAGTAGTTCCTAAAAAAGATTAAATTTTTCCAGAGTTCTTTGTTGTATTCTACTAAGTGAATAAAGTGTGTCTTTTCCTCATAATGATCATCATTAAACTTCGCAAGCACAATTTCATTAGGGCGTTCCACTTTGAGCTTTAAAAAACCAACTTCCCTCAGCCCTTGAAATATCGATTTATCAACATTTTCAATATTATCAACACCAACGACTAAATCCAATATTGGTTTGGCAACGATATTCTTTATGGCTGTGCTACCAATGTGTTCAATTCTATTCTCTTGAATTGGCGTTGCATTTAAAATATCCTGTTTCACCCTAAAAAACTCTTTTTTCCACTCATCACAATGTGCTTCTAACCTTACCTCATCTCGTTTTAACCCTAATCTCATTTAGTCACCTCATTTTCAATATAGTTAACTAATTCGTTCGATGATTTCTTTATCCTTCTTAAACTCAACTGCAGTGTTAGTTTAAATACACTACTTCACAAGCTAAACTGAATTCTAATGTAATTTTGCCGAATTTCTTTACTATTTTAATCGCCCTTTAGATGATGAAAGACGCATTCCCAACTTTAACAATTGCGCCCTATTGTTCAGTACCTCATCATAAAACTTACCATAACGGAAGTACGATTCCCACATGATTTTTAAATAATCATTTGAATAACAACAATAATATAATAAAAAACGAAATAAATATATTGATAAACGATAATAAATAGACTAATATCATATTATCATTAAATCGGTGAGGTGCTTCAAATGAATGTTAAACTAAGTTCAACTTTTTTCTTAAAGATCATTGCTTTTCTTATTGGAATTGCGGTACTTGTTGTGTGTATCTATTGGTTACCTCAAGCAGCTTTACGAGATGCCAAAGTGCGTCCAGGAGATTACTCGATATATCCATTGTTAATATGTGCCTATGGAGTATGCATTACGTTTTCTGTTGCATTGTATCAAGCCTATAAACTATTGAGTTATATCAATATAAACAATGCTTTTTCTGAGCTATCCCTTAATTCCTTACAGATTATAAAAAAATGCGCTTTGACAATTATTTTCTTCATTTTGTTTTTAATAGTTTACTTAAGGGTTTCTGCTCTGTTCACGGGTGAAGACGCAGCAGGTCCGATAGCACTTGGTCTAATAGGGATTTTAGTAACAGCTATCATCGCTGCCATTATAGACGTACTTCAAAAACCCATAAAAAATATCCTAGAAAATATGTAGGTGTTTCATAATAACCATTTTTATAAAACTCCCTTCGTTGTTGTAGTAATAAATGAGGTCTACTAAATAAAAAAGTACACCACTACTATATAAGTGATGTACCAACTATCCTATAATGTGTGACATTAAAGATAAGTTACTGTTTTAAAATAAAAACATGCGTTCACTTATCTTTAATTTTACAAAGTATTCACCTGCATTCTTATTTTGGATAATACGAAAAACCAGGGTACTTCACCACTGGCCATTTTTCCTTTCTAAGAGCCTGTAGCAACTCAGGGCCAACCTGCAAATTACTTTGCACCAATTCTGTTGGCGTTAAGGCCATCCATTGATTTAAAGATACATCCTGGAATCGGTCACTTTTAAACATTTCTAAAAACCATAATGGCTCTGTGCCAGTATTTTCAACGTAATGCCCCGTCGCAAACGGCACATAGCCAACATCACCTGCACGATAATCAAATGTTCGTGCTGTTCCATTCCCTGTGAAAACAGTCATTCGCCCTTTTCCTTGTAGATAATATTGCCATTCATCGTTGTTCGGATGCCAATGTAATTCGCGCATCGCCCCAGGCTCAATTTCTACCAGTGCCGCTGCGATATTTTGGGAAATCGGAAAATTAGTTGAATCCACAATACGCACACTGCCACCTGGTGTTTTCAGTGGTGGCTGTGCTAATAAGCGATGCTTAAAAGTTTGTGGAACCTGCCCATAAGGAGACTCCACTTTTTGTGAATTGATGGGACCAGGAACCTGATCCTGATAAATATACACTTGCTCATTCGGAATATGATCAAAAGCACTAATTGGAACCCCAAAATTGGCAGATAGCACATCCTTCGGGGTGTGCGCAAACCAATCTGAAATCGACAATGTATTCAGATCTGAGAAATTGCCATCATCAAACACTAATAAAAATTCACAGCCATCCTCTAACCCCTGAATTGAATGAGGAATGCCAGGTGGAAAATACCATAAATCACCTGGTCCTACATCGGCAATAAAATTACAGCCATTTTGATCAACTGCCGTAATCCGAGCATGGCCGAGTAGCATATAAGACCACTCCGCCTGCTGATGCCAATGCAGTTCACGCACGCCTCCCGGTGTCAAGCTCATATTTACACCCGCCAATGTCGTAGCAATCGGTAATTCACGAACCGTAATTTCCCGTGACCACCCACCTTGATTTAATGTCATATGCGTGTCTGAAAACGAGAATCGTAGGTTAGGGATCAAACCCGCATCTGTCGTTGGTGGCACCAGCATATCCGGATTTTCTAAATCCCTCATAATATCGCGTGGCCCCTTATCCACCCCTCCAGCTCCATCATTCCGAATAGGCTGAGGCACTTGAAAATAACCCGGCGGCAAATTGTCCAATCGTTCACCTCTTTATCGTAGAAATTTAAAAAATACTTTCATCCTTCTAAATGTATGGGCACACAGCTTGTACTATTCACTTGCTTTTCTGTTGGGCGAGTGCATGAGAATGGCTATTTGGTTACGAGGAATGATTACTTTTTTGACCGCTTTCCTCACATTATGGAGCGGAGGCATCACTCCTCTAAACGTAGAGCAAATTCATTCCCATGAAAACATAATCAGTCACTGTAGCAAAGCCTCCACTACACATTTATGCAAGATTTGGAGGCCTTCCTGCAATTCGTCATATGTTGCATAGGCATAAGATAGACGAATATGATGATGATCTTGTGGGTCATAAATATAGCCAGGATTGATTAATACTTGTTGCTGCAATAGCTTCATAAAGAATTCTTTGTCTATAAGTGGCTCATGAAACTTGAGCCAAATATAAAAGCCTCCCTTTGGTTTGCTCCAAGTAGCAATGTCTTTAAATTTTCCCTGTAAAATTTGCTCAGTGAAATGGGCTCGATCCTGCAAGTGCTGACGTAAAGATGCAAGATGCGATTCATATTTTCCTGATTGTAGCCAATGTAGGACAATTTCTTGTGAGATAGCACTTGAGCCATAGTCCGTTTGCATTTTTATATCGGCTAATCGTTCGATGACGGTGGTTGGACCAATAAGCCAGCCAATGCGTAGCCCAGGGCTTAAGGTTTTGGAGACACTCCCAATATAAAGGACTTGTCCGCTGCTATCCATTGCTTTAATAGGAGGAGAGGTCGCTTCAAAAAGTAATTCATGATAGACATCATCCTCAATAATTGGAATACGTGATGCCTGACAGGCTTCATAGAGCTGCTTTTTTTCCAGAGATGTCCATACTTGGCCCGTTGGATTATGTAAAGTTGGGATAGCGTAAAATACGGCTTGTTTTTTCCGTTTCCTTTGAGACAATGTTTGGGCAAGCTGTTCATCGCGGTGAATGCTCACCATTTGCATCCCTACTGATTGAAATGGATGGACAGAATTTAAATAGGAGGTTGGCTCCTGAAATACAATAGACCCTTGTTCTAGTAAACCAACGGCAATTAACTGCAATGCCTGAAGTGCACCTGAGACAATGCAGACCTGTTGAGGCTCAGCAACGATGCCTCTTTTTCGTACATAGTCACAGATAGCTGCACGAAGGTGATCATTACCCTGTGGTGAGGAATAGCCCAATGCTTTGGGCTGAAAAGATAGCTCCCTTAGTGAAGCTTCTATGGCCTCTGTGGGCAATAAGCTTGGTGCTAGCTCACCCGTTCCTAAACGAATGACATCCTCACGCTGCTCGTATTCATTAATTAATTGGATAGTGTGATAGTTTGGCTTATGGATACTTGTTTCGATATAGGTTTGCCAATTCGGCTGTGTTTGTTGAATTAATGCATGCCATGAATTATGCGTAACGTAAACCCCAGAGCCTACCTTTGATTCAAGGAGACCTATTGCTTTTAATTCCTCTAAAGCCTGTTGAACCGTGCTACGATTGACGCCAAACTGCATGGCTAACTGTCTTTGGGTGGGCAGTTTTGTTCCTGCTACCCAGTCTCCTCGTTCCACCAGTGCTGTTATCCATTGCACAATTTGCTGTTGTAATGAGGTATCTCTTTGTCTATTTGGCTGCCAGTTCATTTATCCATCACCTTTCCTGCTAGAAAATTGGGTGGATAAAAAACCATCCAATTGGTCGTTTTCTTTTAGTTATACCATATCTAAAATGAGTAGTGAAAGGAGGGATGATTGTTGGAAGCTTTTCTTCATGGCATCATTTTAGCATTTGGACTCATTTTACCTTTAGGTGTACAAAATGTTTTTGTTTTTTCTCAAGGTGCTACACAACCCAATTTATTACGCGCCCTGCCAGCAAGTGTAACAGCTGCCCTCTGTGATACAATGCTAATTGTGCTTGCGGTATTCGGACTATCCTTAATTGTTTTACAATTTGAGTGGCTACGTATCGCTTTAATGACTGTTGGTATTGTTTTTTTACTTTATATGGGCTATACCATCTGGCGCTCAAATCCGAGCACTACAAAAAAAAGTGAACCACTGCCCATAAAAAAACAAATTCTCTTTGCCCTCTCTGTGTCGTTACTTAATCCACATGCTATATTAGATACAATCGGCGTCATTGGTACGAGCGCATTAAAATATAGTGGTACAGAGCAAATGATTTTCACGGTAGCCTGCGTGCTAATTTCTTGGCTATGGTTTTTCGGTCTCACGTTGACTGGTGCCTCGTTCAAAAAACTTGATAGCTCTGGTAAGTTGATGGGCATCTTGAATAAATGCTCAGCCATCTTTATTTGGGCAACAGCGTGTTATCTCGCAAGTGGCTTACTGTAGCCTACATAGAAAATGCTCAGGATTCCTCCTGAAGCATTTCATGTTGTTGAAAAAAGATGATGTCAACGGCAGAAAAAGCAAATTTGCAAGGTGAGAGGTTGATTTCCGTTCCGCCAGCGCCCTTTCCAGGGGGCGTCCGATGAGCCGCTTCACTCACTTACGCTCGCTCCAGGGTCTCATCTGTGACGCTAAATCCCCTAGGAGTGACGCTGGCTCCACTCCAATCAACCATTCTGCAAAGTGTCTTTACTTTTTTTCATAGTAGTATAGCGATCAAATAGCCCATTATCTGTATTCTTAGAGGGGATAGGCTCTTATTTTCAATGTGGAGAAGTGATGCGTGACAACACCTCTCCATAAAGAGAAGTGAACACCTTCACTTTATTTAAAAACCTTTGCTAAAAAGGTAACACTTTTGTGGGGTGGAGTGGAAGGCTACTTGACTCCCGTGGGATAGCGAGACAGGCGAGCCTCTAAACGGAGCGGTAGCGGAGGAAGCGGCTCGGCGCTCGCCCACAGGAAAGCAAGTAGCCTGCAACGGAAATCCATTTCTCCCTTTCAATTGACTGTTTTGTTTTTCAACACTAAGAAATGCTCAGGATTCCTCCTGAGCATTTCTTTTAGAGTGAGACAAATACCGTGAGCTGTTCATTAAACAATGTTGTTTCAACGGATTTCGCTTTAGACCACGCTTCACCATAATGAATAGCCTTGACTAATACATTCGCTTGTAATATTGCTTCATGCTGTCGGATGATAGAAAGTACCTTTGTACTACCGTTAAAGGCAATCGACACATATTGGACCACTGGTAGCTGCCATTTTTTCCTTGCGTCTTGAATTGTGCGAATTAATTCTCGCATTTGCCCTTCTTGTAGCAAGCTTTCTGTTAGTTGAACATTCATCAATACACGACATGTGCTATCCTCAGCTAACCTATAATACTCCTTCACAACCGCTTCAGCAACAACATGGGCTGCTAATAATGTTAGCTGTTGTCCTTCCATCTCAAAATTAATCGAACCATTATGCTGAAGCTTTTGCTTTTCTTCATTCGTTAATGCCATCACATATTCTTTTACTTGATTAACCTTTGCACCAAATGCAGCTCCAGCAGTTTTAAAATTCAGCTTATATTGGATGCTTTCATAGGCTGAAAAATCATGCGCCCACCTACAGGCTTTGATGTTTAACTCATCTTGAATGAGCTCACTATAGACTTGACAATCCATCAGGTCTCCTTTTACGGCAACAATGAGTTCACTTAAAGGTTGCTTAACCTTCATTCCCTGACTATTGCGAATGCTGCGTCCAAGTTCCACTACTGTTAAAACCATTGCCATTTCTTGTTCAAGCTTGACATCCACTAATTGTTCGTCACATGCTGGGTAGTTCTCCAGATGAACACTTTTCCCACATAATTGACGGTAGATGTCTTCAGCAATAAATGGCGTAAACGGTGCTACCAATTGACAAATAGATGTAAGCACTTCATAAAGCGTACTAAATGCACCTCGTTTATCTGCTGTCAGTCCATTTGCCCAAAATCTAGCTCGTGAACGGCGAATATACCAATTGCTTAACTCCTCTACCAACTGAGCAATTTCTCGTGTAGCCTGTGTAAATTGATAATCATCCATGAACGTTGTGACAAGTTGGATAGTGTGATGGAGACGAGACAAAATCCAATGATCTAGAGGTGATCGACTCCCTTTATTTGTAGCATCATACGTAAAGCCATCGATATGGGCATACATTGCATAAAATTTAAACGTATTGTCAAGTGTATCCACTAGTTTCGATTTCGCATCTAAGATAATTTTCTTAGAAAAACGCTTCGGATTCCAAGGGGAGCTGTCGACTAAAAATGCCCACCGTAAAGCATCCGCTCCATATTGCTCGATTAATTCAACAGGCTCTAAAGCATTACCTTTACTTTTTGACATCTTCTGCCCATGCTCATCTAAGACATGCCCTAACGATAGAACATTTTTATAAGGTGGCTTGCCTGTAAATAACGTCGATACCGCTAATAAGCTATAGAAAAAGCCTCTTGTTTGGTCGATTCCCTCAATGACGACATCTGCAGGGAACTGCTGACGAAAAGTCGTGACATCTTCAAAAGGATAATGCTGCTGGGCAAATGGCATCGAGCCACTGTCAAACCAAACATCAATAACTTCTGGCGTCCGCTTCATGTCTCCTTGACAGACAGGACATGTACAGACAATGTCATCAATAAATGGTTTATGAAGCTCTAAATTTTCATCGAAAGCCCCTTTAGCTAATTTTCTTAATGCTGCAACACTACTTGGAGCCACCTCATGAGCACACTCCCGACAAACCCAGACATTCAATGGTGTACCCCAGTAACGATTACGGCTAATATTCCAATCCACTAAATTTTCTAGGAAGTTGCCAAATCGACCGTCCTTAATATGACCTGGATACCATGTCACTTGCTGATTATTTTGTAAAAGCTGCTCCTTTAATGCTGACATCTTGATAAACCAGCTATCTGTTGCGTAGTACAGCAAAGGTGAATCACAGCGCCAGCAATGTGGGTAGCTATGCTCATATTTCTCTTTAGCAAATAGAAGTTTTTTTGCCGCTAGCATTTTAATGATATCAACATCACAATCTTTTACAAAGCGTCCGACAAGCTCAGACACAGCTTCTATATAACAGCCTTTTAAATCAACTACATTGACAAAGGACAAACCATGGTACTGTACTGTTTTATAATCGTCCTCTCCATAGGCTGGAGCAATGTGCACAATTCCTGTTCCACTATGCTCCGTCACGTAATCCGCCATAACGACAACTTGCCCTTTTTCGACCGTTACATAAGAAAATGGTGGTTGATAGGAAACACCCGCAAACTCTTGCCCATCATGCTCACTTAGTACTTCGATAGGCTCTGTAAAAACCTTTTCTACCAGTGATTTAGCGAGGATGTATATGTTATTCTCATGCTTTACACGTACATATTGAAGAGATGGGTTCATAGCCAAGGCTACATTAGCAGGTAATGTCCAAGGCGTCGTTGTCCAGCCTAAGAAATATTCGTCGCGATCCCGAAGCTTAAACATCGCTGTAACGGATAAGTCTTTGACATCCTTATACCCCTGTGCTACCTCATGTGAACTTAAGGATGTTTGGCAGCTAGGGCAATAAGGTGAAACACGATGCCCTTTATATAAAAGTTGTTCCTTGTGTACATGGCTTAAAATATGCCACACAGATTCGATATAATCATTGCTTAGTGTCAGATAAGGATTATCCATATCAAGCCAGTAGCCAAGCTGCTCGGTAAAGGTACGCCATTTTTGCTCATAGGTAAAAACGCTCTTTTTACATGCCTGAATAAATCGCTCTACCCCGTAATTCTCAATTTCCTGCTTCCCAGAGATGCCTAATGCCTTTTCTACTCCTAATTCCACAGGCAATCCATGTGTATCCCAGCCTGCTTTTCGTTCAACGAGATAGCCTTGCATCGTTTTATAGCGTGCCACAACATCTTTAATTGTTCTGCCAAAAGCATGACCAACATGTGGTAAACCATTCGCTGTTGGCGGTCCCTCGTAAAATACAAAGGGCTGCTGTCCAGCACGATTGTTGATGGACTTTGCCAAGGTTCCTTCTTGCGCCCACAACGCACGAATCCTTGTTTCTCGTTCAACCACTGTTTCCTTCTTTTGTTCTTCCTGCATATGAGTTCCTCCTATACAATCCATTTTGTATAAAAGGCATACAAAAAACCCCGTCCCAAGGAAAGGGACGGGGTTAACCGCGAATACCACCCTAATTCTATTGACACAATGGTCAATAGCGCTCAGCAACGTACAATCATACGTGTTCTTTTTAACGGTAGACACCCGGATTGGCTTACTCTATTCAGCCAATCTTCTCAGAGAGGATTTTCATGTAACACCTGCACACCGACTTCCACCAAATGTCGGCTCTCTGTAGAACAAAATGAAACACTACTCTTTCTCATCAACGAATTTGTATGCTTTTATTGTCACTCATCGTAACAAATTACCAATTGTCTGTCAACAGTGGACAACCTTAAAAAATTTCGTTGAGACAAGTGACAATACTTTGATGGAGAGTCATATATTAAGATTGCGGATTGGTTTGAATAAAGCTCTTCAGCAATATTTTGACATTAAATAGCCCGATATAAAAGTTTACTTCATCCAATTGCCCCTTTAATGTGGCTACTGTTGACAGTGTTTGCTGCAATATTTGGATGATTTCATTTTTCCAACATAGCGAAAATCAGGACTAACAACCTTTCCTCCTCATCATGAATAAATACATAAGCAGGTTGTAAATAGAAAAACCAAAGTGCATGTAACATAGCGACATAGGCTGATCCATTCATTTTAGGATTTTTCACTAGTTCATCAATAGCATCCGATACATGTGCCACACTATGTGCCCATCCTTTGCCAGGTACATAGCTTCTTACATCCTTTTCAGATGATATGTAAGTTCATAACTTCGTTTGACAAGCCTCATGCTATCCTTAGATAAAAAAATATCTGTGTAGATCCCTAGCTAAAATAAGTACGAGCAATAAGATTGTAAACGAGTGAGTAAAAAACCCAATCAGATTCCTTTGAATAATAAATGGTTTAAGCTTTAATCCCAAAGTTCAATGAAGCAACGATGATTCAGCAAATTTTTTCTAAAATCCATTCATAAAAGCTGCCCTAAATCCATGTATCTCGTAGCTCACTTCAGTAGAACCGATATGTGCTAGCATGGCATGCAAAACCTGCTGTTGATGCTCTTGCTGCCAAGTAGCCTGACCCTTTTTCAATGCCATTAATCTAGCCTTTAATTCATCTTCCTTCAATACAACTGGCTAATTCCACTTTGCTTATTCATTGTGATACTCCGTACTACTTTCTCGGTATAGCCCATCCAGCTTCCATCCATTATAAAAACGGACATAGGTCAATTCCTTTTGCCAATTATCTAGGTGCACAATCACCTTACTGCTCCAAGGGAAAGTGGCTGCATAAACCCGACCTCTGCGTACCTCAGCTATGTCATCCGCTACACCAAGAAGTGTAGAAGGTGCATTCGCATTATACATTAAATAATGCTGTCGATCTGAACTGATCTCAAGTTCTTCCATGACCTCCTGATGAAAAACAATTACTTGCTCATTTGCCTGATGAAGTGAATAGATGAGAGCTCCCCCAAATAGCACCATCAATGAAGCCACAATGAGTACATGCTTTTTCTTTAATCCTATGTAAAACGCCCACTGCTTTTCCTTATTGTATAAATGAATATATATTGCTAGACTTATTGGCCACAAAAATAATAACTGCCAACAAAGAACAACCCAAAAAATCTCGCCATCCGAGACAAAATATCGAATGACATTGTAATTCAACAACCATAAAGGCATCGACCACCGCCATAGGGATTCTTCCTGCGGTATACTTTTTAAATAAATCAGTAGAAGAGGTAAGCTTAGGAAAAAGGCTGTCGCATTATCTAATAGAGCAAATACCAATACAACACCTCCTACGTAGAAAAATGTTACAACTATTGTATTTTAATCCAATTGTACAGGAAAGGCTAGACATTCTAAAACGTTGAATATCTAGCTTCCTTTTATTGATGTTCTTCCACTATTTTCATCTCTAGGAAAATCGATGAGAGGTTGAGAGGCATTGTTCCCAATCACCTGGCTATATTGTACTTTGATAGCGTTTTGGGACATCCACTAAAGGAAACCGTGTACCATTGCTATGTTTTTGCACCAATTCATCTACAGATAATTATATCCACCACAGACATTGTTTCAAAAATGACCTCACGCTGCTTGAATAGGAGTGCTAGAATCACATTTTCAATCAAAATGCGTTCGTCTTGCTGTACAAGTATACCCTTCTAGTGGTAGTTTGCTTTGCAAAAAGCTTCTGTTGTACTTGAATTTTGCAATAGGCCCAACTGCGTAAATCTTTGCCTCGATGCTTCGATAAATAAGCCTTTAGCTCGCCACGTTCCTCATAGTTTTGTTGGTTATCATAAAATTTAATTAAGACATCCTGCACGATATCTTCTGCACTTTGTCAATCTCTTCCATAGTAAAAGGCAAGACGAATAAGCCTCTCTGTATGCTGTTCCATTATTCTTTCTAGTTCGTAAATGAGCCCTCTCTTTCCTATAAACGGTGCTCATAGCTTCGAGGTTTGCTTTTTTTGTCATTTATTCTAAATCATTGTCAGCAAACGGGCTAATAACCTTTTTTTCCGTTGAAGATAACACGATATTGGTAGAAGGTGTACCATAGGGCATAGCTGCATCAATAAACTGCTCTAATGTTTCTACTGAATAAGTCGCTAGTTTGACAATATAGCTAATTTCCCCCGCCACTCGATAGCACGCCAAGACATCAGGATGAGCCTTACAAAATGCAGAGAGGCTTTTACAATCAATGGATTTAAATAAAATAATGGCCTCGATAGTGCGCTCCATCTTTTTCAAATTCACCCTTGCATGATACCCTTCAATCACACCTTGTTCCTCCAGCTTTTTGACCCGTTCAATAACAGCGGGAGAAGATAAATGAACAATTGCTGCTAATTCCTTCATCGAGATTTTTGCATTGTGCTGTAATTGCTGTAATATTTGTATATCAATTTGATCCATGGTCCTTCACCTTTCTAAATCAATTATTTTTTCTATAATACCTTTTCAAATAAAGTTTTTTATCCAAAATACATTATACAGCTTCTGTTAACATTCAGCTCTTTTGATTACAATAAAAGCAATAAAGGAGGCAGAATCAATATGAAAAAAATATTATTACTTTTAGCAAATGGCTTCGAGGCCGTGGAAGCCAGTGTTTTTACAGATGTGCTTGGCTGGAATAAATGGGAAGGCGATGAATCAACAGAAGTCATTACAGTCGGGTTACATAAACAATTGCAATGTACATGGAATTTTAGCGTCATTCCTGAAAAATTGCTGCATGAAATTGATTTAAAGGATTTTGATGCTTTAGCAATCCCAGGGGGCTTTGAGGAAGCAGGCTTTTACGAAGATGCCTTTAGCGAGGAATTTCAAACAGTTGTGCGTCATTTTGATGAACAGAAAAAGCCTATTGCAACAATCTGTGTAGCCTCCCTAATATTAGGGCATAGCGGTATTCTACAAAATAAGAAGGCGACAACTTATAATCATCCAACAAGTAAACGATTAGAGCAGCTTCAATCCTATGGTGCAAATGTTGCTAATGAACGAATTGTCTACACAGAGCACATTATTACATCTTCGAACCCAGGCACTGCATTCGATGTCGCATTTGGCTTACTTGAAATGCTAACATCACCTGATAATACATTGAAAGTAAAGGATTTAATGGGCTTTAAATAATTTTATAAAGCTGTCCAAAAGAGTTCATTTTGGACAGCTTCATTATGTACATTTGTTTTCTGATATTGATTGTAATAACTTCACTCCTAACTCTTTACTTCTTGAAACTAATGATATAGTTCTGATTAAGGATCAATATATAGGTGTCAATCACGAACCGCTAAGGCACTGGCTACCAGTTTTGAGTTAGTAAACATCGTTTAAACATGATTTACAGCAGGATAAAAAGCAGGCTTACACCAAATATTATGATGTAACCCTACTTTTTACTTTATTGCTATTATTTTTCTAATGGTGCTGTTTCTGATGTGTTAAAATCCATTTCCTTCGCGTTGTCTAGCACATCTTTTGGAATCGTAATCGTTGTTACCGCATTGAAATCATGATATTTAATTGTAGTTTGCTGTCTTGTTTTGATCGAATTGCCTTCCACTTTCATCTTTAAGGTCATATCCATAGCAATTTCTTCTACATCAAATGTTTCTTTATTAATCAATAATTTATATGTGAGACTATCAAAGGACATGTTACCTAATTGTGCCTCTAGATCAGCATCCATTCCTAAATTCATTGCGCCAAGCTGCTGCTTCACTAGCTCTGTGAATTTATCCCCAGCACCCTTTAGTGTTAATTCATAACGGTTTGCTGTTTCAACTAATGTGAAATCTTCAGCAAATGCTTGTAGCATCTCCAATTGTTCTGTTGCATCTGGCTGTATCCCTGTTTGGCTAAGTACATCCTCAAATAATTGTTTCGGGAACTTTACCCAAGCCTTTTGCTCTGCCTCATACATATACATACCATCTTTAGCCGTCATATACATTTTAATCGGCAAATTAATCGCTTCACCACTTGTTGGATCTGTTAGCGACATTGTACCATCAGCAAAGAATTGCATCGGCTCTGTAACAATTTCCATCTTCATGTTGCCTTTAGAATCCATTTTCATGGTTTCCTTGCCATCGTTTGCCTCCACTGACTGAGAGATGGTCATGGTAGCCTTCATGCTTTTTAGCTCTTTTTGCTTGGCTACTGTTTTAGTAAATACTTCCTCTAACAAAGCACTATTTTTTGTTGTAGTAGACTGTTCTTCCTTTACCTGCTCCCCTTTAGGGTCTTCCCCTTTTTCTTCCGGTATAGGCTGTGTATCCACAGGTAAGTCTAATGCGTTGACGATAAATGTTGCTAACTGACCACGCGTAACATTTTTATCTACACCAAATTCTGTGGCAGAAACCCCCTTCGCAACGCCTGCCTCATACAGTGCTGTTACTGCCTCTGCAAATGGACTATTTTGCTGTACATCAGTAAATGGGCTTTTGCCTTTCGCTGTTAAACCTGCTGCCTCTGCTACCATTATCGCCATTTGACCACGTGTAATCGTGTCATCTGGACGGAATGTATCATCCTCATAGCCTTGTACAACCCCAAGATTTACTAGTGTAACTATCGCCTTATAGTATGGGCTAGATGAGTCAACATCCTTGAAATTCGGATTTTCTACAGTCAAATCCGTTGTTGTTAATTGAAAAGCACTTGCTATCATCTTTGCCGCCTGTCCACGTGTTACGTCCTGTGAGGGCTTAAATGTACCATCTGGAAAACCATGAATAATATCTGCTGCATGTAATGTGGAAATACCGTTAAAATATGCATGATCTTCGCTCACATCTGAAAATGGACTAGCAGCCGAAACAGGTACTACTGCAACAGCTGTAACCGCCATTGCAGCTGTTGCCGCCGTATAAAGCTTATGTTTTTTCTTTGTCATAATTAATCGTCCCCCCATTTATGTAAAATGTAATGCTTACATATTAATTTTATCTAAAGATTTGGGAAAATGCTAGGTTAGTTGGAAATTAAAATATAATTATCCAATATATCCGTCATTTGGTTCGATCTAATTTTTATCCTCCATATAAAAAAACCGACCTCCTAAGAGATCGGTTTTTATGATGATGATTACTCAGCAGCTTTTGCGCGTAGAACCATTTGTAGGATACCACCGTGACGGTAGTAGTCTACTTCTACTTCTGAGTCGAAACGAGCTAAAGCTTGGAAAGTTTTAACTGTGCCGTCTTCAGATTTAGCAGTTACTGTTAAGATTTCACGTGGTTTTACGTTGTCAGTAATGTTAACAGAGATTTCTTCTTTACCAGTTAAGCCTAGTGTCTCAGCAGATTCACCTGGCATAAATTGAAGTGGAAGAACACCCATCATTACTAAGTTAGAACGGTGGATACGCTCGTAAGATTGTGCGATAACAGTTTTCACGCCAAGTAGGAATGTACCTTTCGCAGCCCAGTCACGAGAAGAACCCATACCGTAGTCATTACCAGCAAGTACGACTAAGCCAGTACCTTGCTCTTGGTATTTCATACATGCGTCATAGATATACTCTACTTCGCCTGTTGGCCAGTAAGTAGTGAATCCACCTTCTGTACCAGGAGCCACTTGGTTACGGATACGGATGTTTGCAAATGTACCACGCATCATTACTTCGTGGTTACCACGACGAGAACCGTAAGAGTTGAAGTCACGGATTGCAACACCGTTTTCAATTAAATATTTACCTGCAGGTGTATCTTTACCGATTGCACCAGCTGGAGAAATATGGTCAGTTGTGATTGAGTCACCGAACTTCGCCATAATGCGTAAGCCGTCTAAGCCTTGGATTGCTTCTGGCTCTTTTGCAAGACCTTGGAAGAATGGTGGGTTTTGGATGTAAGTTGATTTATCATCAAATGTGTATAGAGACTCAGTTGATGTTTCAATTGCATTCCATTTTTCGTTCGCTGTGAATACTGTTTCGTATTCTTTTTGGAATAACTCACGGTTAACAACAGTACTTAATACTGCATTAACTTCTTCTGTTGATGGCCAAATATCCGCGAAGAATACTTCATTCCCATCTTTGTCTTTACCGAATGAATCTTTTTGTAGATCGATATCCACTGTACCAGCAAGTGCATAAGCAACAACAAGTGGTGGAGAAGCTAAGTAGTTAGCTTTTACAAGTGGGTGTACACGACCTTCAAAGTTACGGTTACCAGAAAGTACAGAAGTTACGAATAAGTCATTTGCTTTAATTGCATCTTCGATTTCAGGAAGTAATGGACCTGAGTTACCGATACATGTTGTACAACCATAACCTACAGTGTTGAAGCCGATTGTATCAAGGTACGTTTGTAAACCTGAATCTTCAAGGTAACCAGTTACAACTTTAGAACCTGGTGCTAAAGAAGTTTTTACCCATTTAGGCACTGTTAGACCTTTTTCTACAGCTTTTTTCGCCACTAAGCCCGCAGCAATTAATACGTATGGGTTAGATGTATTTGTACAAGAAGTGATCGCTGCAATTGCAACAGCACCTGTTGGAATTTCTACATCGCCTTCAGCGAATTTCGCTACAGAAGTTTTTGCGAATTCATCTTCTGTTAAACCGAAACCTTGTGTACCTTGTGGTGCCACCACTGCTTCTTTGTAACGAGAACGCATTTGAGATAGTGGAATTAAGTCTTGTGGACGTTTTGGACCAGAAAGGTTTGGTTCGATTTCAGCTAAGTTTACTTCTAAAACATCAGTGTAAACTGGCTCTAATGCTGGATCGAAGAACATGTGGTTTGCTTTAAGGTAAGCTTCAACAACCGCGATGTGCTCTTCGTCACGACCAGTTAAACGCATGTAGTTTAATGATTCTTCGTCGATTGCGAAGTAACCACATGTAGCACCATATTCAGGAGCCATGTTTGAGATTGTCGCACGGTCAGCTAGTGGTAATTTAGATACGCCAGGTCCGAAGAACTCAACGAATTTACCAACTACGCCACGTTGACGTAATACTTGTGTTACTTTTAATGCTAAGTCAGTAGCAGTTGTTCCGTTTGGAAGATCGCCAACTAATTTAACACCGATAACTTCTGGAATTGGGAAGTATGAAGGCTGACCAAGCATACCTGCTTCGGCTTCAATACCACCTACGCCCCATCCAAGAACACCGATACCGTTGATCATTGTTGTATGAGAGTCAGTACCTACTACTGAATCTGGGAAAGTTTCGAATGTGCCGTCAGCATTTTCGTTTACGTGTACAACTGGAGCTAAGTACTCTAAGTTTACTTGGTGAACGATACCTGTTGCTGGTGGTACAGCACGGAAGTTATTGTAAGCAGTTTGAGCCCATTTTAAGAAGTTATAACGCTCAGCGTTACGTTCAAACTCAAGGTCCATGTTTGCTTGCAGTGCAGATGCATTACCGTATTTGTCAACTTGTACTGAGTGGTCAATTACAAGGTCAACTGGAATAGCAGGGTTGATTTTGCTTGGGTCACCGCCCATTTCCTTCATTGCAGAACGAAGTGATGCAAGGTCAACAACTACTGGTACACCAGTAAAGTCTTGTAATACAACGCGAGATGGTTTGAATGGTACTTCTGCTTCAGGGTCAGCACCATTGCCCCATTTTGCTAATTCGTTTACATGTTCTTCTTTAATTACATACGCATCATATTGACGTAAAACAGATTCTAATAACACTTTAATTGAGTAAGGAAGGTTTGAAACTTTTGCAACGCCAGCTTTTTCAATCGCAGCTAAGTCATAGTAATTGTAAGTTTTACCATTCACTTCGAATGATGCACGGCTGTTGTGTAAATTACCTTGTGCCATTTGCGGATCCCCCTAAATATATCTTTTTGAAAAGGCTTTAAAAATGTGTAGCATCTTTTCTCCAATACCCATGATAGCGCATTTATATTCATAAGTAAATTACATTAATATTATCTTTTTTGATAAGCATAACTTATGACCTTGGTTTCTACCCTGATGTTTTTAATTTTTTGATGTGCATAATATCAAGGGTTTGTATTAATGTGGGTTTCTATACCTATCTAACGAAGCATATCTAAATGTATTTAACTGTGGTACAGATTGCGGTACGAGCTGCGGTACACGAACTTTTTGTAAAAAGTGTACCGCAGGAATAAATAGTAAATAAAAATTCATCCGGACACGTATGAGTAGTAGAAAAAATCAATACAACAACTTTTACTTTTAGATTATTAACTTCTTTATAATTAAACATTAAAGAAATGATGCAACTATTTTAATAACTATATAATATACATATACACATATGACAATACCTTACAATTTGTTTCTTTTTGGATAATCAGTTCTGCTTTAATAAAAAACAAACCAGGTGCACATTTGAGCGTCTGGTACCATTCATATGATTAACCAACAGTTTTTCAACTTGTGTTTTTTAAATGTAAATTGGGGAAAAATTTAGGTACTTCTTTTTAAAGACATCGTACTATATTAAAGAGGAGGATTTAATGAAGAAAAATCCGCAGACTGAGGCGAATAAACGTTGGCAAGCGAAGAATAAAGAACGTGCTAAATATCTTAGTGCACGATCTGGAGCACGTAGCTTTATAAGAGACCACGCCTTAGAGGAAGATTTAGACGAGCTCATGGAATTAATATTAGAACGTAAACAAGTATTATTAGAAATGAAAATAAACCAAGATGGCATGTAGCTGTCTTGGTTTATTTATTTTTGTATTTTATTAAGTAATTAATTTGTGGAAATAAAAAAAACCAGGTACTCATTGTTGAATGAGCGCCTGGCCTTTGCTTTAAATCCTAATCAAATTCTTTTTTTATCTGTAATGCAAATTGTTCAATAGATTTTCTATCTTGATAAATTGTAATACCAATACCGGAACGAGTAGCTCTATGAGAGTTATATTCTCCTGCATCAATCCAAAATTGGAATTGATAAATCTGTTCATCAATTAGGTCACTATTATTCGCTAAAATAGCAAATGAAAAAGATGGATCCGTTGAGTCCCATACTTCTGCTTCCAATAATTCGTCCCAATTATTTAATATCAGCGTATGCAGCATTATAAGATCACTTCGTAAAACCAAAAACTTAAAATCTAAATGATGTTCACCACAATTAAATTTAATCAAAATATTACTGGAAACAGTATCACTCTCTATATTAACCACTTCTAAACTTGTCTTTGATGCATCAAATGATCTATCGTATAAGGTTGCCATAATTAAATCTTACCATCCCCAGTTACTACTAATAAATTTCTTAGCGATTTCCCCACTATCAGGTTTGTAAACCGTTACAACCTCTTTTGAATTCCCTATAAACACTACATTAATATTTTGATCTTTATCATAAATAGCTCTAGCACGTGTATGTTTATCCATGAATTTTTTTCCATTTACAATTGCATCAGCAACTTGTTTGGAAGAAAGTTGACGTGCATTAGCCTGTATAACTGCGTGTGAAGAAAATTTCACTGTTGCTTTTGGAATTTGTTTTACAACTAGTTTAACACATGTAGCTGCAACGAACCATACAATCGGAGCGACCCTCGGAGCAACAATAAATTGTTCAGATTCCAGTGAATTCATAAAAGGAGTTCGTGCAGTGTTAATAGAATCCCAAAAAAAATATTGTCTTTCAACATCGGTAAATGATTCATATAGTTCCTTAAATTCTGGATGCTCATTTATATAATTTTCAGTATCTAAAATGTATTTATTATATTCCTCTGTATCTAGTTGAGGAACTAATAATTCAGTTTCCGAATATAAACTTTCATTTTGATCATTATCTGTGAATTCCATTGCTGAGGCAGCTGATGGAAATACAATGCTAATTAATAAAGTAAATGTTAGTAAAATACTAATAATTTTTGTATGTTTCATGATTTATCCCTTCAAACTTGTATTTGATTCACTAGCAAATCCTTACCTCGAGTTAATTATTATCCTATCATTGGTAACTTCCCCAATTCAATATTATGTTCACGCCACTTTTTTGACGGTGTGAACGCCATTAATTTGGCGCTACTCAAAGGAAATTCGTCAAGTCCGCCAAATCACGCTACTTATTCCCATCTTTTTTTAGTGGTATCGATATTTTTTTAGTGCTATATATACATTTATAGCGTTAACTCCATTTTATGCTTGATATTTTCAATAAAAACAAAAAAATATTGCTAATAACAAGTTCACTAATTTGACTATTGACATATTATTTACATTACTATTCTTATAATATTTTTATGAAATGCCCATTACCGATTAAGGTAACAGGCATTTGCTGTTAAACGCTACGTTGTGCAATGATAATCTTCAATCCTTCAAAATCACCACTTGTCATAGTTCCATTATCGAATTTTTCAAGCCATGACTTATCAATCACCTTTTTGTCTACGGCTTGTTGAATGTAATCACGTACTGCAGCTTTTGCGGTTGTGCTTGTGAATTTCATAGTATCATCCTCCTTTTGTTTTTGTGTATCCTCTACAATGAGTTGTACCTTTATGGCACTACTTGAGGGCACGATTACTTGTCCTTCAAATTTATAACCTGCAGGCATCTTCCATGTTGTAGGAATTTCAAAATGAGGTGCATCATACTGACCTACAGGCCAATAGCCTCCCCTAGTGATTCCTAGTTTTTTAGCTATTGCCCCAACCTTTGAAAGAGTAGAAATATCATA
This sequence comes from Lysinibacillus fusiformis, assembly GCF_002845985.1. Classification (GTDB taxonomy): domain Bacteria; phylum Bacillota; class Bacilli; order Bacillales_A; family Planococcaceae; genus Lysinibacillus; species Lysinibacillus fusiformis_D. The sequence goes on from NZ_PDFK01000003.1 coordinate 478,903, forward strand.
TAAATTTCTTGGCGGTGCTACAGCAATATCCCAAGCTCTACGCGATGTATGATTACTATTTCGTGTCCAGGTAACTACTTGCCCTGGTCTTGTTCTACCTTGCTCATATAGATAGTTTTGGCGAGCTTGGCTACGATATTTCTGTGATGAAAACAAAGTCAATACCTGCCTTGTAGCACTCTTGAAAGAGTAGTCGGCAGGCTGTTTGTGCCATCTTCTCCAGTGTCTTTATAACGCTTCAATAATTTACGGAAAATAGATGTATTGAAATAGAATGTGGCACTTTCTGGATACTCTGCACCTGTTGATCTATTCCCTTTAGCTACACGACCCATAATAGGGACTTGTGTTTTGGTTTTGTCCATACGTGCCTCTAGGTTGATTAGCTGTGCAAATAAATAACGTTTTCCTTCAACCCTCACATACGCTTTCCCTTGTGCACCATGAATAGCATCACGAGCATGCATGGTTGTGTCTGCAAAGTACTGAAGATTCAACGGAATCACTGGTTTCTTTTGTTCCAATTTATTGCCCTCCCCTCTGCTACTACCGTTGTGATATAGAGCTGAGATATAGCCCTGTTACGTTTACAACTTCGCTCGTAACAACAGATTTCAGACAACAGTAAAGTTGACGAATTTAATGTTTTGTTAAATGATTCTGTATTAAAATAGAAAAATAACCAGGTACTCATTCGAGCGCCTGGTTTTTTACGATAAGATGATACATTAAACAGTCATATTCAGTTAGTGCAGAGCTCTTAAAAATAAATGTTTCTTATCTCATAGGTTTATCTTGGAACCACCAATCGCCAACATTATCAACAGCAAAATCTATTTTCCAAGGTCCAATTGTTAGCGATGAATTAATATCTTGATAACGAAACTTGTATTGATATTGATTTATAGAACCTGGGTACCCAGTATTAAATTTATCTTTTGTTCTGACCAAATCCGCTTTCCATGTGCCGCTCACCTGTCTTTCTACTATTAGAGCTGTAACACCAATTGCACCTAATGCTTTTGATACTTTATCAGATACTAATTTATTAGGAAGCTTTACTCCTAACCATGCACCTATAACAATTACACCTGTCATTAAAGTGGCTACATCACTAAATGATGTAGCTACACCTTTAAAAGAAAGACTGGCTGGAGCTACATAAACATAATCAGTAGCATAAACTGACATATCTGAATTTGTATCTGCATTAAAGTCAGGTTCAGTTATCTCAAGATTAATATCTTTACCATTTAAAGTAGCAATACCAGTAGAACTATTATAAATCAAAGTACTTTTTTCATTTCCGTTATTGAGTGAGTTTACTACAAAACCATCGTCAGTATATTCAACATTAATATCAATATTATTTAAAGAATTAACTAGATTAAAATTAAGCGAACTATCCGTAGTTACAGAATCTACTACCCTATACTCTGTTGGAGCAATTTCTGAGGCATATGCATTAGGAATACATACACTGCTACTTGCAAATAACATAGTTGAACAAAGAGCACTAGCAATTATTTTTTTTGAATTTAACATTTCATCACCTCATAATAGTATTTTTGGTACTATTTTACACCAACTTAATTAGGTATTTATGTAAAGTTATAATTTTCCGTCTCCTTTTTTTTCCTTTCTACTATAATAACTTCTAACAATTAAATTAAAGACAAAAGTCATGATTATCAAATATGCTGGAACTCCCCAATGACCTGTCGTAAATCTATCATAAAACCCCCAAACTAGGACGGATGTAAATAAAAAGACTACTGTTAGTCTTTCTGATTTTGGATAGATTTTATATTTATGCTTTTTTTCCACATCTTTAATATTGTTATTCATTTTTTCGTCACCCCTTTAAATTTTCTTATTAGTATTATATTCTCCAATTAGGGAAAAAATCCCTCTTTCATTTGTTTCTTAGTACTTGGATTCTTGTAGAAAAGCTTCACCCCGTGGATTTGCAACTAGTTATTCATTTATGCATTTTTAATTCAAATGGGGACATACTCATTCAACAAAGGTAGCCCTTCATGTAATACATTTTGTAAGACTACGAATTGAGCTGAAACTCCCCCACCCCTTTGATATCATAGAGTAAATATTTAATAAATACACATACCGATGATGGCTATAGACCCTTTTCAGAAGGGGCATATCAATTAAATTGGAAAGAGCCCAATACATTGGTCATAAGGTACGCGTTTGATTATACGTCTCTATACAGGTAGTTTCACTAAAATATAATTAGTACTTTTGAAGTTTGCACTAAAACTATGCTAGTAAAGGGTCACTACTCGCAGCGTGACCCTTTATTATTTTCTAACCCCACCATGAAACCCATTTAATGTACAATTTCTTTCAAAAACGATGCCGTTCATGCAATAATTCGATTTCATTATTAATTTTCATTCACATAGCCTGTTTTATCCTCAAAATGTGAAGTAACATAAAAGCTCTTAAATCGGAGAATATATTCAGTCCTTTGGGATGAATAATAAAAAAATTTGTAACATTAACATTCGTAACACCAATCATTTCAACTCGTTATCACGTTGATATAACTATTTTTTATCTACGGGGGCTTGAAAATGGAAATTTATATGCGTTTAGAATTGTTTGTACAAAATTTGAAAAGGTCTATTGACTTTTATAAAAATACAATTCATTTAGAGTTATATCCACAAAATGAGACTAGCTTTAAATAGAAAAACCTTAATGTACTTTTAACGCAATAAAATATTCTTTCAAAGGACCATTATTTCAGCAATATTAATACCTGGCGAAAAGGATATACGCGCTCTTTATATTTATTCTTTCCCAATTGCTCCTGTATCTTTTAAATCTTGCCATTCACTTTGGATTCAATGCCCTTAAAATCGCTAATACTCTAAGGACACTATTTAAATCAGTATCGGGACGTCAAAACAAACCGTGAAAGTTATTGGTGCTCAACAATTTTTTTCAAAAAATATTCCATCGATTTTGTCATATATGCATCTTTCCGTCGTATAAAGACGGTTGAAATAATGCCGTATTTATCTGGGATTGGATGACAATAAACCTTGCCTGTAGTAGAAAGATGTTCAACAGTTGATCGCGGAACAATCGTAACTCCTAGACCAATTGCAACACTTTTTAAAATGGTTTCTAATATGTTAAATTCAATGATCCTTTTAGGGAGTAAGCCCTCGTCTTTAAGCCACTGCTCTAGCTTCGCTCGATAACCGCAACCTTGGTTTGACATAAGAATTGGTGTAGTCATAAATTCCTCTATATGAAAAGTTTTTTTGGGGGTTATAAGAACGAGTTCTTCATTACATACATCGTATTGTTCTAAAAGTGGATGTTTAATGGGCCCGGTAATAAAAGCCCCGTCTAATTGGTGATCTGTAACTTCTTTAATGAGTTCTTCAGTTAAACCAGCTTGCAGTGTTAAATCGACATTGGGACACTCTTTGTAATAAGAAGCAAGAATATTTGGCAATATATTCACCGTTTCAACTGTACCAATTTTTAAAGTACCTGCTGGTGAATCACTATCTAAAAATACTTGTTTCAATTCTTCGACATCCTGCAAAATTTTATTAACATATACTAGCATTTTTCTTCCTTCTGCATTTAATGTCATCCCCTTTTTATGGCGGTAAAAAAGCGATGTTTTGAGCTCCTTTTCTAATAGCTTTATACGCGCTGTTACATTAGATTGAACATAATTTAATTCCTTTGCTGCATGGCTCACACTTCCGTGATTTGCGACGCTCTTAAAAATCAACAAGTCTCGTAGTTCCATTAAGTGCTCCTCTTGTAAAATATCATTTTAAATGATGTTATTAATCGTTTTCAATCATTATACATGATGCATATTCTTTTTTATAATGGCTATTGCGGAATTTAAAAAGAATTGGGATATACGGAGTGATAAATGTGAAAAATGTTCAATTATTAAAAGGCGCAGTGGCATGTTTAATAGCAAGTATGTCATGGGGAGCAATGTTTCCAGTCGCAGATCATGCTTTGGCCTACATAGATCCATTCTATTTTTCAACTATACGATATGGAGCTGTAGCTATTATACTAGTCATTTTCTTATGGATAAAAGAAGGAAGACAGGCATTTCGTTTTGAAGGAAAAGGAAAGCTGCTAGTCTTCTACGGAACGATGGCTTTTACTGTATATAATGTGCTAATTTTCTATGGCCAAATGTTAATGGGAAAATCAGGTATTATGGTAGCTTCTATTATGGAGGCGCTCATGCCGATGATTTCAATTGGCGTTTTATGGGGATTTAAACATGTGAAACCGAAGAAATACATGATGATCAGTATGGCTATTGCTTTTATTGGTGCAATTTTTGTCATTACAAAAGGTGATATAAGCTTCTTACTTACACTTAAGCATAATCTGTTTTCACTCGCATTTATCCTCATTGGTGTTGTTGGATGGGTGATTTATACGATGGGTGGAGCATCATTTAGTGATTGGTCTACCCTTCGCTATTCAACATTGACATGTGTTTTTGGAACAATTGTAACAGGTTTCTTAACAGTGTTATTTACAATCCAAGGGCATGTGTCTATGCCAAACATAGGAACGATTTCTGTAGTTAAGTATGATTTATTATTCATGATGATATTACCAGGTTTTGTGGCATTACTTAGTTGGAACTATGGCGTAAAAATTTTATCGTCCGTAAATGCAATTTTATTCATTAACTTCGTCCCAATCACAACATTAGTCATTATGATGATCCAAGGATATAAAATAACAATTTTTGATGTTGCAGGGACATTGCTTGTTATTATCGCCCTCATGCGAAACAATGTATATCAGCGTAAAGAAGAAAACGAGCATCAGAAGAATTTACTAAAGGAACAGTTGAGTAAGGTTATTTGATTTAAACGTTTGGAGGTTTTTATATGTATGAAAGTTTATTATTCTTCTTTGCTGCTGCAATTGGCTTAGAGCTTGCTGCAATTAATCGAAATGGTCGTAAAAAAATAGAACAGCAGGCTGAAATGATACAGCTATTAAAAGATGTACTTAGAAAATAATTAAGTTTAATAAAGGCATTATTAGGAATGTGATTACTATGTATCTTCAATGTGTTATAGTGCGTATCTGACTAAGCCATCGACGGGCATAAACCAATTCGAGCTGTGGCGTATACAAACGCTGCGGCTTTTTCTTTATTCATCGCCTTTAAACTATTTGAAACCTTTGCCAGTTTCATCCGTAAATTAATGCAGACAGTTTTCCTTTATCATTATTAGGAGGTTTCCGATGAATACTTTTGCTTTAATAGCTTTTCTATTTGCAGCAGCTTCTTTTGCTTTTGCTTCATCAGCTGATGCTAAGATTAAAAAGCTAGAAAAACGTATCGAAGAACTTGAAAAACACAAGTAATTACTTTAATACATAAATAGGTTAATAGAGTGATTAAATTATTTTTTTACGAAAGGAAGGAATGATTAATTAGATGAATAGCATCTCTCCTATCTATAACTCTACATATTCTAGATTATAGAAAGGGGGAGATTTAATATGGGAAATGAAGTTTATCATACAGACTATGGCAAACATGATAATTTATCATTTGCACTAATCGTTGTCCTATTTATTCTTTTAATTATTGTTGGCGCTCGTTTTATGCATAAGTAACACCTTTATTATTGGCTACATCCATAAACGCCTTCTTTAAGCTACCATAATCTAATGCTATCTAACATCCTTCTACACACATATTATGATCAAAGGGTCTTCCCCCACCCCAGTGACCCTTTTATTAATTTCTTTTCTTCACCTGCATATATTGTCACAACTCGTTTACTGAACACTTCTTTCAACTATTTCCTTATCTCATTCCTATAGGCTTAACTTCCCTTTTGTCAGCACTGGCTTAGATAATACTTTCACTGTATTCAGCTTCCATGCATAACAACCACCCTTTAAATCACCAAGCGCTCTAATTATTTTCGAATTCAATGACCATTTAACTGATTCGGTACCCAATGATATTCAACTAATTTTGCAGTTGCAATGACAAGACCCATTGATAAATTTGCATTTCCAATTCCATACTTTTGAAGCGCTTTTTTAATTAGAGGACATTCACAATATCCTATGTCCATTGTTTTACCAGCTTGGATAGCAATTGGATCAAGGTGTTGTCCTACTACATGTTTCAATTTTTTCTCACCAAGAGTGATTAAGCTCACTCAAGGTTGCTTAATTGTGGTAGCCTTCATCAGACAATCCCCTTCTAAAGCAAGCTCAACTGCTCATATATTTTTCGACAGGTATGTCTCAAACATGCTATGCACTGTTTCTACCATTTCAAGCAGAACGAACAACTACTTCTGCTACTCCAAAGTGTTCTAACAGCTCTTTACACTACATTAACCTTCATCATTTCGACAGTCTTTTATTTAAAAGATATCCATTAGCTTATGAATATCATTTAGACTGTCTCCAAAACAACATGCTACTACGCAAAAGAATGAAGAGTAAGATATCAAAAGAAAAAACTGTGACAAACATTGTATTTGCCACAGTCTAAAAGCCGCGAATTGAATTGTAGGTGCTATTATAAAATTTTATCCTTACAAATTTAATTATTATTGAATTGGACAGGAATGTACCAAAATTCCTCAAACTTGATGAATGTTCATCGTAACTGCTATACCCGACTATGCTTCCTTGGGTTCAACATGTACATGCACTTCATAAACGCCTTGTTCTTCAACCATATTTTTTTCAACAACAGACGCGACATCGTGAGCTTCCGTTATATCTAAGTTTGCATCTACAAGAATGACGACGTCTATCACCTCGTTGTTACCATAATTTCTTCCTCTGATTTCTTTTAGCCCTTTGACTCCCTCTATTTTTAAAATAATATCTTTGTATGTTTGAAGAATTTTCTCATCAAATCCATCAGAAAGTTCATGAGAAGCTTCTTTAAAGATGTCCCAAGCTGTTTTACAAATGATGAAACCTACCACTATAGCAGTTACCGTATCCAACCAAGGCATATGTAGTTGTGATCCTAAAATCCCTACAGCAGTGCCAATACTTACCCAAGCGTCTGACAAATTATCTTTAGCGGCAGCCATGACTGCTTTACTGTTTATCTTGTCAGCCAATTTTTTATTGTAACGATAGACAGCATACATAACCACTGCTGATCCTAACCCAACATAGGCTGCGATCATATCTGGAGATTCTTTTCCACCTTGAAAAATGGACGTAAAAGCACCCACTAATACTTGAATACCAACTGCCATCATAATAAATGAAGCTACCATCGATGCAATGGTTTCACTTTTCCAATGACCGTATCGATGATCATGGTCTGCAGGTTTTTGAGAAAGCTTTAGCCCTATAAGTACTGCAATAGAAGCAATAATATCGGTCGTATTATTTAGCCCATCTGCCTTCAAAGCTTCTGAACCCGTCATGTATCCCATTACAACTTTTATAATGGACAAAACTATATAGGCAATAATACTGATGATTGCACCACGCTCACCTAATTTAAGATTATTATATCTTTCTGCTTCCAATTCACTTACCTCCCACTTACGTACATTTTTATAATAACAACTCAACATCGAGTGGGTCTACAGCAACCTTTTTGCCTTACGATACATAAGTAGGAGGAGTATAAAAGTGTTGATTATGGGAAAAAATACAGCCTTGAGGAAGAAGCTTAGTCACTGGTTAAAAACCTAGAAATTATTATTTTAAACGAATAAAATAATATAGAATCTGTTCTTTAAGATTTTTTCCTCCAACGAACACACCTTACAAAACTTGGTCATTTCCATATTTGGGAGTGACCCTTTTTATGTTAGGTCATTTGCTGACATACAAAGAGCCTGCCCCAATGCCTAGCAAGACTCTTAATCTCAACTTTTCTATCCTCGCAAAAACCCACCTTCTGAATGAATGATTTGTCCAGTTATCCAGGTAGCCTCTTCACTTGCAAGAAAGCTAATGGTTTTCGCCACGTCATCAGGCGTACCAATCCGACCCAGTGGAAATTTCGGTAACAGATGGGTTCTAATGCCGTCATTCATCCAAGTAGAATCTGTTGGCCCTGGATTGACAGCATTTACGGTAATATCTAAGGGAGCGAGTTCTTGAGCTAAGGACCTTGTAAACGCTGAAATAGCTCCTTTCGTCGAGACATAGGCTAATTCCCCAACCATCGGACCTAAATCCTGACCTGATGTCATATTAATAATTCTGCCTGCTTTTAAATTGGCCTTTTTCCACAGTCGGGCAAATTCAACAGAAAGAAGAAAGGTTGACCTCATATTGACTGCGTAATGTTGGTCGAGTGTTAGCGCATCTAACTTTAAATAGCCATCTTGTGCTGAATGAGCTGCATTATTTACTAGAATGGAAGGTACGCCTAGTTTTTCAACAACCTTCTGACATATCGTTTGTGCTGCCAGTGGATTTGATAAATCAATCGTCATATCTTCACAAGAGACCCTCATACTCTCTATCTCCATTTGGAATTCATCAATCCAAGCAGGATCAGCTTGCCAGTGTGTGAAAAAAATATTTACCCCATCCGCAGCCAATCTTCTGCAAATAGCTGTACCAATATCTCTTGGATGACTTGCACCTGTAACGATAGCCATTTTATTCATCATTCTTAACCTCCATTTTATAGGATATAGAGGTGTTCGTTGATATAAAAAAGGAGCATAACCAAACTGGTCTGCTCAGTCTTTAGTATTAACGTACAACCTCACCCTAAATAGGCTCTCCTCTCTATATAAGTGGGATGTGCTACTATTTATTTCATAGATTGTTTATGCCAGAGTTTTTCTATACAGCTCTTTCCTAATCAATGATCTGCATTTAAAAAACTTTTGTCATAACCCTTTAATCTAAAATTTTGATATTATTTTGAACATCGATAGAAAATTGCTCTACATCATAATGATGTTTCTTAATCATGTCTTCCGCTAGCTGATAAACCTGCTTTTGTATCATGTTATTTTTCTCTTGTGTTAAATTAATCCTTATCTGAATTTCCTCAGATGTAATACTATGATCGATACTGAAGATGCCATAATTTTGGTCAATCATTTCTTCAAATAGATTGGCGAGGACATCATTATAGCTTAGTCGCGTTGAGCTAGGCTCTGCTGGTTCGTAAAGATTTTTTAACGTTAATTGAAAAAAAACGGGATTTAAATTATTTTCTTTCAACACATTCAACATAATTTCTTCTATTTTTTGTTTGGTGCTAGTATCAGCCTTGTCTGGTAATGACACGAGAAGTTCGATTTTGTCATTAGGCAGAACCCCGTAATCTAATTGAAAGCTATAATTTTCTTTGCGCAAGGCATGGGAAATCTCACTGATTAAAAATTGATATTGCTGAATATAACCCAATAATTCATTATTGCTGGGCTGTGGCACTGAAACATTGGATTTTTCAGCATATTGAATAGGTGCATTCGCCAAAAGGAAAAATCCACTACAAACAATAACAGCTAGTAGAAACCATAACGTAAATACCTTTTTGATAAACATTTATAGCCCCCTTATTCGGGACTATATGCAAGTTCTGTAAAGCTAATTACGGTAGAATCTTATAAAACAACACACGATCTTGATTTTCGCCACCGTAATTGCTGTGGACGGACACCTTATCCATCTCTTTGTCACCCTTTTCCATTCTAAAGCCCATATTCGTATGAAAGGCTATCGAAATTTCGTTTATAGGTGACGTGACACATTTCACAATATTTCGATGATATTGCTTCACTACATGAAAGAATACGTCGTATAACCTTTTTGCAATATTCTGTTTTCTGTAATCAGGATGGACCCCAACAAAATGGATAAATGCTTCATTTGAGTTAGCCTGCGATAAAAACCCTACAAGAAAGCCAATAATTTCGCCATCCTTTTCCATAATTAGGCTAGTATTCGTAAAATGATCAAAAAATAATTTGGGCAGCTTATCTGACATATTCCTATCTCCCCACCACTCATTAATCAATGGAGATAAAATATAGTAATCTGAACTTTTTAAGCTACGAATGTTCATGGAATCCCTCCTCTATTTTCAACTCATCCTGTAACATTTGGCAACGGATCAGGTGCTACTGCAATTAAATAAAACGTTACAATCACCCTGGCAAACACGCTACCAATACGTATGAATTTGATTTACAAATCAGATAACGTTGGCGTTTCTTTGTAGCGCCAACGTTCAAAAAATAAAACTTTCTTCTGGATCATATAAGCACCATATACAATAACCATAAACAGGTATGGATAAAACAATGCTGATGAATAACATCTATATACCCTCCATCTACAATGTTAAATCATATTCTCATTTTACCCTACCATTTATTTCAATTTCAATGATTCAATCAAACCTTTGCCATCACTAATGATTTTAACGTATCACTTAACGTCTGAATGCGATTGGTCGTATCGGTCATCCTCACCAGTAGCTGATTTTCATCTTCCACTGAATGTAAAATATCGCCAGTGGACTCAGCATTTTGCTCAGTCATTTTATTAAGTCTTTCAATTTGCACTTGGATTGTCTCGAACTGTGAAATCGCACTGCTTAATTCATGCATTCCCCTAGTTAAATCTGTATTGGTTTGAGCAAATGAATCCTTCAAGACATTTAAGAAATGACTGACTTCCTGCAACAATTGTTCCCCATGCTGTAACGCTTTCTCACCATCGTCAGAACGTTGATGTGCTGCTGTTGATTTTTCAAACAAGGTTTTCGTCACATTTGTAATACTTACGGTAATCGCCGCGCTTTCCTCTGCTAGCTTGCGTACCTCATCTGCCACTACGGCAAATCCTTTACCATGCTCCCCTGCTCTGGCCGCCTCTATGGCCGCGTTCAATGCCAATAAATTGGTCTGCTCTGCAATATGCGTAATTCCCTTTAATAGGCTATCTACCGTTTGCAAGCTGTGCTGTAGCTCATTTACAGTTTCTGCAGTTGAGCTCATCGCATCACTCATCACGCTCATCTGGGCCATCGCCTCCTGCATTTTGTTCCAACCTGCCAAAACCTCCTGCTGCAGCTCAGTTGATTTTCCTACGGTATCCTTTGATATGGTCAAAGTTTCATTCACGAAATGGACGGAATCGCCCATTGTGCCATGAATCACTTGCAGACTAGAGGCTTCCTGCTGAATACTTGCCGAAATAGCCTCTGTCGCTAGCAATATTTGTTTACTAGAGCCTGAAATCCTTTGCATCGTTTGCTGGAATTGCGTGACATGCTCATCCAAGGCCTGACTGCTTTTTTCGATTTCAAGAAAGGTATTTTGTAACTGATTGAAGGATGCTTGTACCTCATTTTGCTGCGCCTTTGCATGTTCAATCAGCTCATTCCCCCATTTGGCTAGCAAATAAAAGACAATAATCACGCCATTCATAATCGCTAGAAGTGTTACAAAGACGATGATATCATCAAATGGGCCCAACAAGGATGACGAGTTGACCATATATAAAATGAAAAAGCTAAGATTTGTTAGAATACCAAAGAAGACAATTAATTCTTTTTTAAAATACAAGGCAATAATGGCCACCGTGCATAGTAAAATATAATGCTTATTTAATGAAAAGCTATCAAGCAAAAATAGTGTAAAAACAACACTTGATGGAATTAAGCCAAAGATAAAACCTTTGACATACGTTTTGATGGGTAATAAATAATTACAAACTGCCAATGAAATGACAGCAAGCCCAATAAATAAAAAATGTATTCCTTTCGATAGAATCATTGGTCCGCAAATTAAAATGGCTAAGATTGAGATGATAGCCAAATTGACACGGTGGACTTTCCGTGTGTCGTAACGAATTTTATTCTCCATTTTTATCCCCCTAAAAAATGAATGGACATTCAGTTTAATTTTCTATTATTATATAGTATAACTACTACTTTTTGTAGCTAAATATTGCATTCGAAAGCATATTTTAGTCATTTTTGAAATAAAAGGGGGAAATACATTTGACTAATGTCCAACAAATCGCACCAAATTTCTATTGTATTGACACACATGATTTAAATCGTGTGCAGCGAACGAGCTCCTATTTATTAATGGATGAAAAAATTGCCTTGATCGAAACTTCTGCAAGCCCTTCCGTTCCTTATATTATGGCAGGATTAAAGGAATTAAATATTGCATTAGAGGATATTCACTATGTAATCGTGACACATATCCATTTAGATCATGCTGGCGGCGCAGGTTTATTTTTACAAAGCTGTCCTAATGCCAAATTAGTAGTCCATCCACGAGGGGCGGCTCACATGATTGATCCAAGTCGCCTTATTTCCAGTGCAAAGAGCGTTTATGGTGCTGAATTTGATAAACTCTTTGATCCAATTGTGCCTATCGATGCTACGCGAATTATTGAGGTTAGCCATGAACAGCGTCTATCTTTAGGACAACATCATTTAACGTTCTTTCATACAGAAGGTCATGCTAAACATCATGTTTCAATGCTTTATTCTGCTACAAATGGCTTGTTTGTCGGGGATACAACAGGCGTTCGTTACCCAGAAATGGATGGTGAAGCGATTGATTTAATCATTCCGTCGACTTCTCCAAACCAGTACGACCCAGAAACAATGGAGCTATCTCTTCAATTGTATGAAAAGCTCCATGCAAGTGAACTATATTTCGGCCATTACGGTGCGTATAAAAATCCAACAGAGGCTTATCGTCAGGTGCGCTATTGGACACCTCTCTTTCTAGCAGAGGGTAGAAACGCACAAGCAACATCAAGCGACTTCCAGCAGCAAGTTCGCTATCTAGATGATCGCTTAAAGGCTCTTTTATTCAGCTATTTACAGGAAAACGACATTCCCACAGATCATCCAGTCTATCAAACAATCCCGTTCGATACGATTGTGTCATCAATGGGCATACTGGACTACTTAGAAAAAGTAAATACCCAGGCGTCACGCTAACAGTAAAAAGAGGTGTCTCTAGTGATTTTGGAGACACCTCTTTTCGGGGCCACAAGGAAACTTGCGAAACGCTTAGCTTCTCCACTTGCATCCCTATAAAGGGGACTGCTGCTAATGTAGTCAAAACTAGCCTGTTTTTCAGTAGGATTGCTTTTTTCCTACTAGCTGATGCTTGCTTATTCTTTTTACTAGGTTTAGAAGGGCCATGTATTCACCTAGATAAATTTGAAAAGGAATCATTCTTTTAAACGATCCAAAGCAGCTTGAAAATCCTGTTGCTCCCCCACCTCACGAAATGATTGAAAGGGGTTACTCCCTTTTTTCATACGTTCCATGACAGCAGGAATCGTGAAGAACTCTGGTGATAGACTCTCATGAACTTCCCCCCAATGCAGAGGTGTTGCGACTAAGCCCTGTACATTGCCACGAGTGGAATAGGGAGCAATAATGGTTTTACCCTCAGCATGCTGTAAATAATCTAAATATAATTTTTCATGACGATTCTTTTTTAAACGCTCCATTGTATATAAATTCGGTTTTTGCTGACATAAAAAACGACAAACAAATTCAGTAAACACACGCACCTCTTCATAGCTAAAAGTATTTTCGGGTAATGGAATATAAAGCTGTAAGCCTTTCCCGCCCGATGTTTTGACAAAAGATTGTAGATTAAAAAAGTCAATAATGTCCTTTAAATCAAGTGCACCTGTAATAGCTAATGAAAAATGCTGTGCTGAGGGAGGATCCAAATCGAAAACAATTTCTGTTGGATAAATGGAATGCTGTGTCTGAAATGGAATGTGCAGCTCTATAGCCAGTTGATTTCCTAACCACAAAAGGGTTTCCATATTGTTACATATTATAGTATCAATATGATCCATCGCCGTCGTTGCCACAAAATCAGGCAGTTTTTCTGGTCTACTTTTTTGATAAAAGCTTTCTCCTGGAACACCATGTGGAAATCGTATTAATGTAAGTGGACGATCCTTTAGAAAAGGTAATAAATAGGGCGCGATGCTTTGTAAATAGGATAAATAATAATCCTTTGTTATACCCATTGCAGGCCACACTGGTTTCTCTGGATGGGTAATGGGTACTGATTCGGGGATTGGAAAAAGCTGCCGCTGCATATGCTGCCATTGACAATCTTCTGGTGATAGCTCTAATCGGAAAGCATGAAATCTAGGCTCTCGAAGCTTACTGCCGTCGAAATCTATACATGCGATATCGACACAAATAGAAGGCTCTAACTGCCATAGTCCTTTATGGCGCTGCCCATTTGCCTGAAAGAATGCGACAAGTGTTTGCTGTTCTTCTTCAGCCATGCCATGCTTAAATGTAACGACTTCTCGTATTTGTCCCTCATCATAAATTGAGCCATGAAAATAGCCATTGACCTGATCATACTGCGTTACTATGACCGTCACATAACGCCAATTTTTAATTTTTAACCAATGACTAGAACGGGTGTTATCCAGCCATTTACTTGTTTTCTTCTTCGCCACCATGCCCTCACCATTGTAAACCTTGATGGCTTGCCATACATTCTCTCTGTCCTCATCACCTTGGATCATTTGTATAGACCTTGGATCCTCATAGTCGACGCTTGGCAGTTTTAATCTTGTTGCAAGCTTGGACAATTGCTCTTTACGTGTTTTTAAATAGCGGTTTTGCAGTGACACCCCTTTGAAAACTAGCACGTCAAACACAAGATAGCGAAAAGGAAAAGCTTTTGCATGTGTCTCAATGGCATCTTGATTTTGCATTCTCCCTCTTTTTTGAACAATGGCAAATTCGCTTTTGTATTGATTGCGTAAATAAACTAACTCCCCATCTAAGGTTAGTGGTAAAAATGCTTGAATGGACGCATGTATTTGCTGACAAAAAGCCAAAATTTCAGGAAACAAGTGGTTTAAATTTCGACCATTACGGCTAATGAGCAGCGGCTCTTCATCCCAAACTAATATACAGCGAAAACCGTCATATTTCGTTTCAAATAACCATTCACCGCCACTAGGAATATCATTTGTTTCCGTTAAAAGCATTGGTTTCATTTCACCATACCTACTTTGCTTTTTATTTTCAGTGTTTGATGATTTCAATTTAAGATACATAAAAAGCATCAAAATATATCATAGTAAGAAAAACGAGGTGACAAACAATGCATACAGTGTGGAAAGGCAGTATTTCCTTTGGACTGGTTAATATCCCTGTGAAACTACATGCCGCTACTGAAAATAAAGATGTTAAATTGCGACAGCTTCACAAGGAGTGCCATACGCCGATTAGCTACAAAAAGGTTTGCGAGGGCTGTAACCAAGAAGTAAAAGATGAAGAGATCGTCAAAGCTTATGAATATGCCAAAAATAAATTTGTCGTGTTGGATCAAGAGGATTTAGAAAACTTGCGTAAGGAAAATGAAGATAAAGCTGTGGAAATTATTGATTTTGTGCAATTAACTGAAATTGACCCCATTTATTTTGAGCGCACTTATTTCCTCTCTCCTGATGCAACCGGAGCTAAGGCCTATTCCTTATTACTTAAAACATTAGAGCAATCAGGAAAAATTGGCATTGCTAAAATTATTATTCGATCTAAGGAACAGCTTGCCATCGTGCGCGTTTATCAAAATGCCCTCGTGATGGAAACCATTCACTATCCAGATGAAGTGAGAAGTGTTGGGGATGTTCCAAATATTCCAAGTGAACAGGATGTTGTACCAAAGGAGCTTGAAACAGCTCTATTGCTGGTAGACCAATTGACGACTACATTCAACCCTGAAAAATATACGGACGATTACCGCAATGCTTTACTAGAATTAATCGAGGAAAAGAAAGGTACGAATACGATAGCGACCAGTGATAAACAACGTCCAATTCCTGATAATGTCACAGATTTAATGACAGCACTACAGGCTTCCTTAGATAAAACAAAAAAGCCAGCTACAAGAAAGCGTACTACACGCACAAAGAAAAATGCTTAAAAAAAGCGTATCCTTTTATCGGGATACGCTTTAGAATTGTTGAAGGAAGTGATGCAAATCCTTTTTATGCTGAACTACTAAAATTTTATTTAACAGATCGCTTTGTTGTTTAAAAAATTTAGGTTTCCCCTTCTGCTCAAAGCGTTTATTCCAACGAAACATTTTAAAGAAAATCGAAAATGTTGGCTGATAATGGGCTTTTTCGATACCGATTTTTTGTTTCATAAACCGCTTCATAATACGGAAGACACGAATAGGATAAGGCGTATTGAGAAAGATGATGCAGTCAGCTTGTTGGAAGCTTTCAACAACCCACTCCTCTTGATGAATTCCTTCAATAATCCAAGTGTTCGTTTGGAGAATGCTTTGTAAGTGCTCCTTTTTTTCTTCATCTGTTCGCCTAATATCCCCTGAATCCTTTCGAATCCATGCCACATTATCTAATTCATAAAAAGGAATCTGATAGGTTTTAGATAATTCCCTCGCTAATGTCGTTTTCCCACTGCCAACGGATCCAATAATATGTATTCTTTGTGGAAATCCTATCGTCACCGAATCATCTCCCATCTTATGTATCTTTGTAGAAATATTCCCTTTATTATACAATAATTTTAATAATGGTAAAGAGGAGGTTCATACATGTATCAACATAAATTCGAAAAGAATCTACAAAAATATAATTATCCGACTGAATATGATTACCTTTACGAACACTATCAAGATGATCTTCACTATATTTAGCATTATTTTGGTAAATGTATGCTAATTTCTTACCTCCATTTAGAAAGAGACTTTATCATCATATTTGATACAGTCGAATGTAAATTCTCGCATCTTCGGATAAAGAGGCTCGATTTAAGCCTCTTTTCTCACCTGATAATGCATTTGCACCATTTGACCATATCGCTTTGTCTCCAGTAGCCTTAAATTTTCGAACGGACGTGGAGATTTAAACAAAGATATCCCTGCACCTAGCAAATGGGGAGTAATGGTAATAATCCATTCATCAATTAACTGTTCCTGTAAAAAGGCGTCTAGAATCCCCGCACCACCAACCATCCAAATTTTTGCACCTTGTTGTTCTTTTAATTGCTTAGTAAATGCGACAACATCCTCTTGAACAAACGTCACATGTTTATCTTTCCCAGATTGAGATGTTGTAAACACATAGCACCTTTTATCAGGATATGGGAACGTATCGCTATGCGCTAAAATATAATCGTATGTTCGTTTGCCCATAATAACAGTATCAATAGTTTGATACATATCGGAGTAGCCATTATCTCCTTCCCCTTCTGTTTCTTCAAGCCACTGTAAATCATCATTTTCCTTGGCAATAAATCCATCTACACTTAATCCGATAAATACCACTATTTCTCGTGACATCTCGTCAACTCCTGTTCTTTTGAAAATCTCTTGTACAATCTCTATACTAGATATAAAACATGACAACTATTGGCATGATTAAATAAAAAGGTGAAAAAATATGTCCAAAGCCAAACGATTAATTGATATTTTGTTATTTGTCAGTGCTAAAAAGAAATTTACAGCGCAGGAAATTGCCGACACATTCAATATTTCGGTGCGAACGGTGCATCGTTACCTTTTAGATTTAAGTGACATGGGGCTACCTATCTATGCGGAGCAGGGCAGACATGGCGGCTATACAGTATTGTCAAATGCGATTCTCCCCCCTATCTTATTTACTGAGGAAGAAGCGGTCTCTATTTTCTTTGCGTTCCAATCTTTGCATTATTATCGTGACTTACCTTTTAATACCGAAATGAAGTCTGTTTCTCAAAAGCTTTATGATTCCTTACAGAAGGAGGCCAAGAAAAAGGTGGATACGCTGCAATCCTATATGGCCTTTTGGAATCCTAAAAGGGCCATTACAACACCACTCTTAACAGACGTTTTAGAGGCAATCATCAAGCAATCACAATTGCATATCCAATATGAATCAAAGTCTGGTATCACTTCAAAGCATGTCCAGCCTATTGGTGTGTACGCTCATGATGGCTTATGGTATATGCCTGCGTTACTATTATCAAACGAAAAAATTTTACTCTTTCGTGTTGATCGTATCCATGCCATTGAAGCCAGCGATGAAAGCCATAAGACGACTATGAATTTGCAGCAATGGCTCGAAAGTGCCTATGAACCTCAACATCCTATTCGCTTATATGTAGAATTATCAAGTGAAGGGGTTCGTCAATGTTTAAGTGAGCCACATCTTGAAAAAGCTGTTGTCCTACTTAGTGATGGTACAGGCTATATTGATACGATAATCGATCAAGGTGAACTTCAATTTAATAGCTCCCTTTTCTTTCGCCTCGGTCCACATGCGATTGTCAAAGAACCCCAAGCATTAATTCAACTATTGCGTCAGCATGCACACGAGCTATTAGAGATATATCCAGAGCCAAATGAAAGCTAATCTGTTAGATGACAATTTCGTCAGATTCGTGTAACCTTCATCGTTACTACTTTTTAGTAAACTATCTTATACTTGGCTTTGAAGGAGGAGATGACCGTTGCAACCAACCGACAACAACAAACGAATTGATACATTAGATTATTTAAGAGGATTCGCTCTACTTGGCATTATTTTAGTTAATATTCCCGCATTAATGTGGATTGAACCCCCTACATTAACGAGCGATATCGCCTATAGTCGCTTTTTAACTCTTTTTATAGAGGGTAAATTTTTCATCATTTTTTCATTTTTATTTGGTATAGGATTCTATCTTTTTATTTCTCGTGCCCTTGCAAGAAATGAAAAAGCTTATTCCTTATTTAGTCGCAGACTTTTGATGTTATTACTTATGGGGATTGTCCATTTCTATTTCCAACCAGGTGAAGCCTTAACGGTCTATGCCATTTTTGGCTTTGTAGCCTTGCCATTTTATAAAATACGCAAACAATTCAATCTAATCATTGGATTAATCCTATTAGCTATTACTGCTTATTGGGGCCTTAAAATTTTGATGCCCTTTCCACTGATTTTGCTAGGTCTAACTGCTGGTCAATATCGCTTATTTGAAAATATCTCAATTCATCGACATAAAATCATACTAGTAACGATTGTTATGGGCTGTATAAGTATTGCTAGCTGGATTTATCAATGGCAGTATGTCCCTGATGCAATCGATACGATGGATCAGCTGTCCAAGGATCAGCTAGACGTCCATATTACAAATATCGAGCAATTTGCATTAATCGGATTACAGTTTAGCCCATTCGCTTCGGCATTTTACATGGGGACAATCATTCTATTACTACAAAGCTCTTTATTTCAACAACTGTTATCACCATTAAAGGCATATGGACGAATGGCCTTAACCAATTACTTGGGGCAAACCGCACTTATTCTAGTAATCGGTCATGCCTTCCAGCTCATTGGACAGCTTCGTTACATTGAGTCTTTGTGGATTTGTCTAGGTATTTATGTTTGTCAATTGCTCTTTAGCAAGCTATGGTTACATTTTTTCCGCTTTGGTCCTATGGAATGGCTGTGGCGAATGGGCACCTATTGGACAGCCCCTCCCCTACGCCAAAGCAAAAAAGGGCACTAATTATTTATCGTCAATGATAAACACCTATCAGTAGTGGATTAAACGTCATATATTGGTAATGTACCCTACTCGCTTTCCATCTTTGCTCATATCTTCAGCAAGAAACACATCCCCATTTTATTTGGTCACTTATTGCATACATACGATTACGGTCAGAAATATGCAGATGTGACTAATTTAAAAACAGCGTAAGCCCAGTGCTGACGCTGTTTTTTTATTTTTATAAAATAGCTATTAAGAACCGAAAGTAAACATTTGGGGCACTTTATAGGAAACACAAGAAAATAAATCTAGTGACTCAAACTGTAGATAAACTATTTTTGAAGAGTTCAGATGCTAAAAAATAGTTTGTCTCTTGCTTTATAGCAAATTTATCCAACATCATTTATACCTAGTGCTTTCTATGCTACAATTTACTATAAGTGAGGAAAGAAGGGTGTCTTATGAAAATATCAATTTATGTTGCAAGTGCATTTAGCAAGGATCATAAAGGCGGAAATAAAGCAGGTGTGGTATTTATTGAGAATACATTGACCACTACTCAAAAAATGGCAATAGCCAAACAACTGGGCTATGCGGAAACCGCATTTATATCAGAATCTGAAATTGCTGATTATAAATTTGAGTATTTTACACCAAAAGAAGAAGTTGATTTATGTGGTCATGCCACAATTGGCTCTTTCGCGATACTGATGCATTTAAATAAACTTTTCAGGAATAGCTATACGATTGAAACGAACAGCGGTGTCCTTACTATTACCATAAAAGATGACATCATATTTATGGAACAAAACAAACCGAAATTCTATGATATTGTATCTCCAAACGAGTTCATCGACTGTTTTGACATTAAAGATATAGACGATAAATACCCAATTCAAATTGTCTCCACGGGCTTAAAAGATATTTTAATTCCTATAAAAAGCGAAACACGATTACATCCACTGCAACCTAATTTTGAAAAAATTAAAACAATCAGCAAGTATTATAATGTTGTCGGGATGCATCTATATACTTTTAATGACAATCGAATTATATGCAGAAATTTTGCTCCACTATACGACATCAATGAAGAAGCAGCGACTGGAACTTCAAACGGTGCATTAGCTTGCTACCTTTATGAAAAGCACTACTTGCAAAAAGAAGTCTATGTATTTGAACAAGGGTATTCTTTACACTCACCTTCCGAAATATTAGTTAAATTAGCAACCAATAGCAAGAATGAAATAGAAAAAGTTTATGTTGGCGGCAAAGGCTATTATTGTGAAACTAAGTGTTTAAATGTAGAAAATATTGAGTGTAAATAAAAAGGTTGAGAAAATAATTTCTCAACCTCAGACTGTAGACAAAGTATCTGATTATTCGATGCTTTGTCTTTTCTTCTTGGTAAAATGCAATCAAATATACCGCTAAAAAATAGTTGTTCGTCATTCTTATAATCCTTGGACTAACATCTATATACGCGTTAATGCGCCATTAGGCTTTGGTAACTCTTGGGCTGTTATTTGATTCATTTTGCAAAAATGTTTAAAAAATTGTTGTGCCAGCTCTCGTTCATTTGTGTCACTTTTTAATGAAACTATATCAAGCAAAATTTGAGCCATCCATAAATTTTCAAAATAACGATATTTACCTGTATTCCATGTCATTTTTTCAGGGAATTTTTCATTGATATAATAGTGCCAGAAAAGCAGCTGATCCGATTCCTGTTCTGTAAGTTGAATTCTGTATTTTGAATGAGCTGGAATATATCCATCTTCACAAAGCTTGCCGACAAAGTTTTCATTCACCATATAGACACCTAAGATACGTCTGTCTTTTTCAAGCATGCTGGAATCTTTTGCTGTTAAGAGGACAGCGCTATTTTGGTGCAAACGGCTCGGTTTGTTTGGCTTTCCTTTGTTATTACCACTTTTTAATATACCCGAAAAAACTTTCCACTCTGAAAAAGAACTATCCTGTTCTTCTGAGTCACACCAAAAAACCATTTGTGATGCAGGATGAAGTTTATGGTTATGCATAAGTTTTTCGTGTTCCAAACGAAGTACCAGTTTTTTTCTTTGTAGTATTTTTTCCTCTTCCTTCTTCCATTCTTCCTCTTTTCGCTCAATTTCCTTTTTTTGTATAATCTCTTCAAGTAACTTAGCATCACTTTTATCATGTATTTTTAGGTGCTTTCCAAATACATCAGGGAAAACAAACCTTTTATTTTCCGATCCGAAATGTATTTCAATACTAGAATCATTATGCTTAACTATACTACCTATGCCAAAACGCTTGTGTGTAACTTTCTTATTGATTAGATTCATTATTCTAGTCCTCCTTAAGGAATAAAAACTCGGTTACTATTAGATAGTAAATTAATCATTTTATTCAACTAACTTCCTTTAAAGCACACATAACTGTTTTGATTTTTTCTTCGGCTTAAAAAAGGATATTAAAAAAACGTACCCAAATTCTATCTGTAAAAAAGGACATCTGAATTCGAAATACGATTTTAAAAAAGTAATTGTAAGACTATTATAACATTTTTTAAAAAAATTACAAATTTATTATTGACATCATATTTTACCATAAGGTAAAATGATTATTTATTCTTTGAATTACCTTGAAATAGCTATGTAATAAAAGCCTCCAAAAATCGCAAAATTTCTGGAAAACGCCTCTTTAAATAACCACTTGATTATTGGTGCTAAACATAGGAGGGCTTCATGAAATCAATGATGTTCCCTATAAAGAGACCCCCTGTTGCAAAAGTTTTTTGTAAGAAAATCAAGTTAGGGGTTTGGTTCTAACAAGCTTCTTACCTTCCTCTGTTTTAGATAGCAGCTTATTTAATTGTGGTCGGTCTGCTTTCGCTCCAGTGAATTTCTCTTTGTTAATAACCGTTGCCCTTCACTCACCACTATTATTCAAAACCTGTCATTTAAAAAAAATGCATTTTATACGCCTATTTGCTTGCAGAATCAACAACCACTCCAATCAGAGCTAAAAAACGAGCCCAGTGTTATATTGTTGTAGGTGGTTTTCTATTGCCTCTTTGCCAACATCAGTAACCTTTTAGGCTATGTATGCCAAATGATTCTTCACCTGTCACTTATCCTAAACATATAATGCAAATAATACCCTTTTTTGTAGGGAGGATTTTATGAAAAATAACAAGGGCTATAGGAATAGCGAGGGGATCGAATCAGTTAGCCAAGCAGCTAAGCTGGCGGTCATTGCAGGAGCCATTACAACACTCGGTGACGCAATAGCAACTATTGCGGCTGGTCTTGCTTTAGAGGATGAGTTGAAGGAAAATGAAAGCAATAGCAATGATATTGACAAACTACAAAAGCAAATTGACGAATTAAATTATGAATTGAAGCAATTAAAAAGGATGTTACGTTAGAACAGTATTTATACAAAAAACGACAATATCTTTTGGATATTGTCGTTTTTAGGCTATTTAGCAGCCCAAAGATCAATCTCTATTTTAATATCTGGTAGCCCTAAAGCCGTAACATAAGCAACAGTCATAGAGGGATAGGAATCACCAAACATGGCTTCCCATTGCTGATCGAAATAAGCCCAATCAGTCTCCTCTGTTGCCCAAATGTTAGCCTTGACTACATGACTAGCATCCAATTCCTCAGCTGCTAAAATCGTTTCTATATTATTAAATGTATTGGTTATTTGTTCCTCGAATCCTTGAGGCAATTGATCATCTTGACCAATACCTATTTGTCCTGAAAATGCATACATTGTTGCATCTTTCGGGATGATTGTTACATGGCTATATTTTCCGACTGGGTAAGGCACCTGCATTGGATTTTTACGCACTATTTTTACTGTCATCTTCCATACTCCTTTAGGTTCTTATTTTTCTAAAAAAGGGCAAACTTATCCCTTGTTCAACGATTTTAGAAAAAAACAGCCGTGGAGAACCCTATACCCATGCTTAAAAAACGAATAGATCTTTTTTTCATGTAAATTCTCCTCCTGTTCCCTAAAGTTATTTTCACTTTACCATTTCTATCCTAGCTAATCAAGGAAGCGTAGAGACGATTTATGAGTTTCTTTATTATTATTTCTCAGGCAATTAACTATATAACTATAACGAATACAGCATATAAATAATAGTGTAAAGCGAAATTAGCCTTACACCTCCGAAATTGTTACCAGGGTCACACCATCCCAAGTGACTCTTCTCATCTTAAAAAACTAGGCTCTCCTAATCGGAGCACCTAGTTTTTTTGTTCCTATGCATGTTCATTACTAAAATAGCATAGCATCCTCAACAAATTCTGAACAGACTATCTAAAATTGTTATATTCATAAATGCCATAATGGTTCTATACTGCACTTCATTCAATTTTTAACTTACTCATTACTGGATAGGCATAGATAGTCACTTCTTTTTTGGAGGGTGTTTTTCGAATTAGGTTCTATTAAAGGTGAATTGATTTTATACGTTTAGCCCTCTTCGCAATATGAATGCCAAATAAAAATTCACTTTTACTCCATACATAAATTTGCTATACCAATTGTAAAAACTGTTTCAATTGGTTGTCTATCTCAAGAGAATCCTGTTCGTTTTGTCCAATTCCGAAGCAATGTCCCCACTTAGATTCGATTGGTCGATAAACTGCATTAGGCATGTGCTTTACTTCATAAGTATTATCCTCTGGCGGAAAAAAAAGATCGGTCGACCCTGGCATAACAAGGGCTTGAGCAGTGATACAGTTTAACGCTTTTTCAAAATTTCTGTTGTCTTGAGGATTAGCACTTATATCTCCGTTAATACCTGTTCGTAGCATGGCAATCAAGTCGTTTGCATCAAAGGAAAGAAACACTTTATCCCAATAATCTTCTAGATATGCCTTTAATGTTGTGTACCCTTCTTCTTGATAGAGCTGTTCTAAATAGTAGGCTTGAGAAAATCCCCATGGCGCATAGGCGCGTCCCATCGCAGCAAGTCCTGCTGTAGGCTGATTAGTGTAGAAGCCTCGCTTCCAGTTGGCGTCTGCTTGCAATGCTGCGATAAGGCTCTCAAAAACAACTTGTGCATGTGGTCTGGTCTTTGCTGTTCCGCCAAACGGTGCAATCCGTTCGACCATCTCAGGATAACTTCTTCCCCATTGAAAGGTTTGCAGCGCACCGAGTGACCATCCAACGACTAGAGCAATTTTCTTAATACCAAATTTTTCAGTTATGAGTCGATGTTGTAACCGAACATTATCATAGATCGTTACAAGTGGAAAATTACCTTTATCCATAGGAGCCTGTGTATTGCTTGGAGAGGAGGATAATCCATTCCCAAACATATTAGGCACGATTATAAAATATTTGTCTGGATCAAGTGCTTTGCCAGAACCAATCAACCACTCATTATCCGTATGCTGGCCAGCAAACCAAGTAGGATAAACAATCACATTTGATTTTGCAGTATTTAAAGTTCCATAGGTTTTATAAGCAAGAAAAGCTTGAGGCAATTTTTGTCCCGATTGTAGCAAGACATCTCCAAGTGAATAAATTTCGTAATCTTTCATAATTCAAATCCCCTTTTATAAAATTTTGCGTGTAGCTTGATTTTTACTCTACGATACTGTTACCATCAAATCAACGAAACGTTTTTGAATATAACGTTCATTTTTTTTGAATTAAGAGGTGCTGTATCAATGGAAATCCGTCAGCTTAAAACATTTTGGACGCTTGCTTCCACTCGCAGTTTTAGTCGCACTGCCGAAGTGTTGAACTATGTTCCGTCTACTGTAACCATGCAAATCAAGGCGTTAGAAGAAGAATTGGGCGTCAGGTTATTGGATCGCTTGGGCAAGAGTGTCGTATTAACAGATGCTGGCCACCAGTTATTGCCCTATGCTACCAAAATATTAAACGATATAGAGGAAGCCCGTTGTGTCTCCAGTCAGAACGGAGAATTAACTGGCACAATTATCATTGGTGCAGACGAAGTACTCTGTACATACCGTTTACCAGCATTACTCAGAGATTATCGTCAACAATATCCCCATGTTCGTCTGCTTTTTAAGCCTTTGTCTGGTCAAAATTTGAAACAAAGTCTAAGAGAAGGAGATGTTGATGTGGTCTTTATGCTAGATGAACCGATCGTATCATCAGATCTTCATACAGAAATTTTATTGGACGAACCGTTTCTTATGGTTGTTTCCCCCGACCATCCATTAGCTTCTCGTGCTACATTAAGCATAGAAGATTTTAATAGAGAGCATATTCTATTAAGTGAAAAAGGTTGCTCTTATCGGACTTTCTTTTATCGTACTTTGGTAAAGAATGGGGCAGACAGCTTGACCGAACTTGAGTTTAATAGTGTAGAAGCCATTAAACAATGTACAATGGCGGGACTCGGTATTGCCTTATTACCAAAAATGGCGCTAAAGGGAGAAATGGAGCGAGGTGAGCTGATCCCTCTACCTTGGGATTTATCTGAAATACAATTTGCCACTCAAATGTTGTGGCATCAAGAAAAATGGATTTCTCCATCGATAAAAGCCTTTACAGATTTAGCAAGAAATTTACTACAGTAATATTCTTAGGAGGAAGGGGCGGATTCAGAAGTTAATGATACTGAATCGACCTTTTTCTAAAGAAAGGAAACAGACTCAAATTAGTGCACAAAGGACTTAAAAAATGTGACTACAACATCAAATTAAGGCTGCTTGAGGCTATGTTCAAAGCAATAGAAAAAGCCACCTCCCATTACGGGACATGACTTCTTCCTAAATCTCTTGATATTCACTTTTCAATATTGAAAAAATGGCAAGATCAACATACTTCCCTTTTTCAAGTTCGTGTTGTCTCAAAACACCCTCTTGACTAAAATTTAATTTTTCCAACAATCTTATAGATGAATTGTTTTCTGGCTCTATTTTCGCTTCGATTTTATTTATTCCCATCGACGTAAAAGCAAAATGTATAATCTTACTTAAAGCCTCTTGCATAATACCCTTTCCCCAATGTTCAGGGTTTAAATCATAGCCAATTTCTATGCGGTTATGTTCTTTTTCATAATTCAAATAACCACAAGTGCCAATCACTTTTTTGGTCTTAGCTTCTTCAATTACCCATCTTAAGCCAGTTTGTTCTTTGAAAATTTTATCATACCAGTTTAATTCATGTAATGCATCATCAACTGAAGCAAATAATGTTAATGGCAAATACTTGACCACTTTTTCATCAGAATAAAGTGCAAAAATATCTTTGCAATCATCAACTATACCTTTTCGTAAGATAAAGCGTTCCGTTTCCAATTTAGGAAAATCTTTAAATTCGAAATTTATACTCATCATAACTCCTTTTCACCATCATTAGCATTATTCATAAATAAATAGTAACACATTATATTCAGAAAATTATCATAACTATTCAATTTGTACATGCAACTCTTTTTATCATTACAAAAACAAAAGCCACATCTATTGGATGTGACTCAATAATTGATTATTTATAACAAAGTTCGAGACTTGGCACTATTGCCAGATACAATAAATTTATCTGTTTCTTCGTCAAAAGCTATAGTGAAACTAAATTCATTCATTAAGCTTCCTGTATAATCACTAAGACTTAGTGTAGGACTAACCCAAAACACAACTTCATTTCCATCAACCTTCCAGCCGCTCTCAAAGCCTTTGTGCTTATCTTCAAGACGCTTTCCGATAGTTTGTCCGTTATTACTAATGGTATTTTTCACTAAATCAATAAATTTATTTTGTGTTTTTATTTCCATTTAATTCCTCCATTCATACTAATAATAGCTTTAATAGTATTATATGGTTATGAATAGCAAATTAAAACATTTTTGATGCCTAATCTCTAAAAAAAGCAAAGGAAGCTCTCTCTGACACACTTAATATCTCTTTCTAAAATTAAAGAGCATCATTCCTTATTTGAATGATGCTCCACTAAATTAAACTAAGGATTACCCTTATTTTCCCAACCATTTTTAGAGGTACCATGATTTATTATAATCGCTCTAAATCCTGGTATTCTTTCATGTAAGGACCTTCCTCTGCAACAAATGAATGATACAATGCCTTTACTGCGAAGTTTTTCTCTAAACCCATTTCAGATTTTAGCTTTTTTAATTCATCATGCAACGCTCGATGTTCATTGATAAGCTTTAGCATTGTTGTTTTATTATATTTCATTACATCCGTCCTTTTTGTTTATAACTTGAATAATAACTTTAAAATAGTTAAATTCAGGGGAATTATGTGGAACTGCAAAATCCTCGGGCATCTGATGAAGTTTTATTATTTTTTGACGTGTATCTGGCCATTTAAATGCTTTATCAATAAACGTTTTAAATTTTTTCATGTCAAAGCTCGGGTTATTTGTTGAAGCTATATTACACCATTATCACTCATAATCGCAAGAACAACTTTAAAGATGCAACAGATACTTTAGTACAACATTACTTTATCACGAATATTTCATTTTCTACACTTCCCATTAATACATCACCTATTTTCACTTGATCTGACCATTTAAAATGACATAGGATATATTTCCATATAAAAAGCCTCCATCCTAAGATGAAAGCTTTGTAAGTTAACAAAAGTCTATGGCATAAATTCATGAAAACCTTCTTTAAGAGAACTATTCGTAAAGGTTAAGTTCAATTCGGATAAATCACTTTAATCTTCAACTTTGGGGTACAATCATAAGTTACGCCCCATAACCCTTGATAGGTAAGCATTTCTAGGCTTACCTAAAAATACTGTGCTCATAAAGATAGTCATAGGAAAGGTCAACAAACAAATATTCATGTTCGTTGATGGCGATGGAGAATGTTCTAGTAATTTCCCCTGTTTCAATATCACGGTATAATTCTGAGATTTCCCCACTTTGATCATTCCGCATTTTAATAATTGTTTGGAGGAAGTACGGACGCCAGCTCCAGTTTTTATTAATGGCTCTTGGCTGTACTTCCCAGTTACCATCAATTCGCATAATATTAGGTGTTAATTGGAAACCATCCTCATTACATATATAGAGTCGGAAAGAGTAATTATCCAATAACTCGGCTAGATATTCTAACTGGGATACATTGTCGCTCGTTGGTTTCACACGGTGAACAATTGCCTCTAATTCCTCTCTTAATTTTTTCAGCTGCACATATTGCGCCTCTAGCATTTTCTTTTCAGAAGTAATGAATTGCTGGCATTCCTTTTTAAAACGTTCCTTTAACACATCTTTATCGACAAAGGTCATTGCTGGATTTGCTAGGTACGGACCTTGGTAAAATCTACCGCCGTTTTTCCATGCAAATTGTAGCTGGTACACCGTTTCGATATCTTCAAATAAAAGATTGGCACCAATTTTATAGGCAAGGCTACCAATAGCGGAAATCATGTCCGATTGAGCTGACCAAGAATCATAATTTAAATCACGTGTATTAACCTTTAAAATATGAGGTGCCAATAATGCAATATGCTCTAAATGACTTTCTGCTCCTACTTCCTGCACAGCGGTTTTCACCCCAAAAGTCGTAAAATAACGCAGGGCGTGGTGTAATTTATTTATATCTCCTAAAAAACGGTGCTCTGATACAACCAGTACGATACGGCGTAAATCCTCTTCAGCTATATATTGTTGGATAATATTAAAATGACTTTCACCAAAATCTTGCATTAATAAATTTGGATTACTTGGAATGTAAATATCTATATCAGATGCAATCTCATCAATTTTGGCTAATGCCGCATGTAAAATTTTATGCTCCATATCAATTCGATATTCTTCTGGAATATCTTCATTATTGACGAAATCCTTTAAATTAATTTGTTGCCCTTCAATTTGGAGATGTCCGGAAATTTCGTAGGCAATCACCGTATGCGCGTCTGCACTAAATATCGGTTGATAATACCCATGTATTTGATCTAAATTTGTTAACACTTCAATTGCATCCATCATCGAAACCTCCATTATGAATAACTTCTTATTTGTTATTCAAAAATAACATTATATAGTGCATTAATAGCTTAAAAAATGCTCTCTGACTGTATAATAAGTGGTTTAAAGTAAAATCGCAACTTCACTTATCTTAATTTATGGAAAATCTCACCTAAATTTTTGCCTTTTCTTCACTCTAACCAGTGTTTGATTTTCACCATTTCTAACGACTTTCAGACAGCATAGGTTGCTTTCTCTACTATCTGATCATTTTTAACCAGTAAAACATTTTTTCAAGGGTGTACTCTCACTATAACGTATGCAATATACCGCGGAAACAGCCATGACAATACATGATAATAACCCTATCTACACTAAATAAATCAGTCATTTACCCAGCAATTTAGGACAATTTTATGTTGTTTCACCCTTCAATACTTATTGTAAAAAAAACTCTATGTCCAATAGCCCGTCTGCTCGAAAAATCTAAACAGTCTGTCGCCCAGAAGTCAGAGATGAAAAAAAGCAGCATTCCAAATTGGAGTGCTGCTCATCATTATTCAGACAGGAAGAAATACCAAATGATTGCTAGTACCATTAAAGATAACAGAACAGCTATGGTTACGCGAAGTGGTGAAATTGGCGCATTACCGCCTACTCGCCCCGTTTGTCCGTTCACCATAAAGCGATAAATCTTTTCCTTATAGCGGAAGGAGGATAGCCAAATCGGTAACATTAAATATTTGTATGTAATATCATCATGATTTGTGGAAAAGCGTAAATTTGATACTACATCCGCACGATTTTCCCAACGAATTTTGGACGTAATTTGTGCATGGAGATAATCATGGATTTCATTTTTTGCTTGGCTCCATCCATCCTGCAAGCCAATACTGTAACGCTCTGATAAAAATCCAGCTACATATTCTGGTTTATAGGCTTTATTATTTAAAAGATTAAAAGGTTCAATCTTGCGCATCATGTCTCGATCATATCGGGTCGTTGCACTGACTAAGTGATCATCGATAAACTCCTGATAAAAGCCACTTGTTGAATACCAATCGGTTTCCGTGTGCGTTTTTCCATCTTTATCAGTAACCGTTCGATGACGTCCATATCTAGCAGAATATCTAGAGCTTGTTTTGGAGTCAAATGTCCAATATGGAAGGTATACTCCTTTAAAAGCATCGGGTCTTGCACTAGTTTTAGCAGCTTTCGGTGTAAACCATCTGCCTTTAATCCATTTTTGAAAATGTTCTCCTGCTTGCTTATCTGTTACTTCAAAAGCACATACCCCATTCGGCGCAAGTGTATTTTCAGCGCTAGCCTCCATAACCTGATTGGAACCACAGTAAGGGCAACTATCTGCAACCTGCAGAGCATCATATATCGTTTCAGCTGCACAGGCTTTACAAATGACCGTTTTTTTCTCCACGCCCCAATTGAAATTCCCACGTTCTTCTGCGTTGAAGAAGTCCATTTCCTGGGCAACTTTTTGTTCCTCCTGATCAGGCGTTGCTATTTCAGTCTCAAAGCCACAATACGGACAAGTCAGTTTACCCGTGGAAGGATTAAATTCAATTGATGCGCTACATGACGGACATTCCGCATCAAAGTCAAGCTGCACTTGTTTGACATTTTCAACATCTTGCGTTGACATCAGTCATCATCTCCTTACTTGACGTCATTCTCATCAAAAACATCGCCGCATTCTGGACAGAATTTAGGCGGATTCACTGGGTCCTCTGGTGTCCATCCACATTTATCACATACATAAAGTAAAGCGCCAGCTGGTTTTTTTGCCCCACACTCACTACAGAATTTACCTTTATTGACCGCACCACAGGTACATGCCCAGCCTTCTTCCACTGGTTTTGCCGCACCACACTCTGAACAGAATTTCCCCGTGTTTTCATGACCACATGCACAAGTCCATGTATCCGTTGCTTTCGTTGCTTGATTTTGAGCCATTTGGGCTTGCTTATTTTGCTCATTTATTTGATAAAGCTGACTAGCATTGACGCCACCAGCTTGTGCGGCCATATTCATGCCCATAAATCCTGCCATCGCACCGCCCTCATTGTTAGCAGCTGCAATCATAGCCTCTGCCTGCGCACCCGTTAAATGGGCAGCTGCCATGCCTGGATCACGCATAACGGCACTACGTTGTAGCTGTTTAATCATGGCTTCATCTTCATCAGAAGCCTTGAGCGTACTGATACCAAATGACACAACAGCCAAGCCACGTGTTGCAAGCCATTTTTCTGATAATACCTTATTGAGTGCATCTGCTAAAGCAACTGTATGAGCAGGTATTTCACTATAACGAACGCCACTTGCTGAAATTTGCGCGAAAGCAGGCTGTAATGCTGTCATTAATTCCGATTTTAACTGGCTATCAATTGCTACTCTTGTGAATTCATGCTCTACATTGCCACAAACATTTGTATAGAATAATAATGGATCAATAATTTTATATGAATATTCCCCGTGACAGCGAATTGCAATGTCAATATCTAAACCAATATTGCGATCGATGACACGGAATGGAATGGGTGCAGGTGTTCCATATTTGTTCCCTACAATTTCCTTCTTATTAAAATAGTAAACTCGCTGATCTTTCGCAGGCTCTCCTCCAAAAGTGAAACGCTTGCCTATTTGCTTAAACGTTTCCAGAATACCTTGCGACAAATCTGAATCAAACATTATCGATGGTTCTGTTGATGTATCATAAACATATTCTCCAGCCTCTGAAGAAAATTCAACAACTTTCCCCTGCTCAACAATCATCATACATTGCCCTTCATTGATGGCAATAATCGAGCCATTGCTAATGATATTGTCATTGCCTTTATTTGAACCTCGTTTAGAAGTACGTTTCACACCCTTTGTTACAAGAACATCTGCAGATAATGCCTCACAATAGAAATACTCACGCCATTGATCCTCTAAGACGCCTGTTAATGCCCCAACTCCTGCTTTTAATAAACCCATAATTTTTCCCACCTTCATATTAATGTTTAGCTTATTTTATCATCTATCAATACTATGTAATACGCAAAATCAGACAAATTGTTTCATTTTCTTCGTATAATTAAAAAAACGAGCAGCCTCTATGAAATGAATCATAAGAGCTGTCTCGTTACATTTTCTTTATTAGGATAAGGCAGCTATTATAACAAGCACCCATGCGACGATAAATAACATTCCGCCAATTGGTGTAATCGCCCCTAGCTTTTTCACACCTGTCACGGCAAGCACATATAAGCTACCAGAAAAGAAAACAATCCCTGTAAACATCAAATATACTGCCCAAGAAAGCAGACTAGAGCTTCCTAAAAGTGCCTCATTAGAGAGAATACCTAGCCCCATAATCCCTAAAGCATGATACATCTGATATTGCACAGCCGTTTCCCAAATCGCTGCATAATGCGGTGAAGCAAACTTATCCTTCAGTGCATGTGCCCCGAAAGCACCTAAAATAACACCAAGACCTGCCAAAATCGCACCTAACACTAAAAACATTTCCATCTGTTGCTCTCCTATTTTGCCTCAACAGCAATTTCTTTATATTTGGCATCCCAAGCAGGATCAATTTTACTTAAAGAGACCGGGCGCAATGTATCCTTATGCGCAAGAATATGTACGGATTGAGCTGTGGCTGCCACCGTGCCATCCTCATGTAAAATTTCATAGCCATAGGTTGTTCGTAAACGATCATGCTTCTCCAACCAAGTACGCACTGTCGCTACTTGTCCATAATGCATGGCTGCCTTATACGAAATCGATAAATCCATTACTGGCGAAACATAGCCATCTTTTTCTAAAGCAGCATACTCAAAACCTACATCATTTACCAGCTGCGAACGCCCAATCTCCAACCAAATGATATAGTTTGCATGGTACACCACGCCCATTTGGTCGGTCTCCGCATATCGAATCTCAATCTGTTTTTCACTCACAAACATTTTCTTCACCTCGTCCTACATTATAGCGTAAAAGTATTGATTTGGTGGGGTTTTTGCTCTATGGAAATTGGAACGTTGAAAAATAGAGGGAAGCATTTCTTAAATATCTAAAATATATATGGATTTTTCTAATATGAAATATAATTCATATAAACACTGGGGTACCTCTTTATGATTAATAAATAAACATGCACGAGCAGTTACACTAATCTGTATTTACACACAGTAGGTTACTCATTTCATTCAAATAAGTGACCTATTTATTATTTATAACGTACTGACAACATCAAACAGGATTGATATAGTTTTCTTTTATTACCAACATTCTATATGGAAAGACGAAGTTAATTTGAATATACAAGAACAAATAAGAGTTTATTTATAGCCAGCTGGTAAACAGGTTATTTCGTTTGTTGAAGAAGATATAGATATTTTGTCAGCTCATATTGAGCATGATGAACAGATAATATCTGCAACAACAGGTTCAAAAAAGTTAACTTATTTTTTATTCTTGTTAACTACTAAAAGATTGCTTACATTGGAAAAAGATAAAAAAGTAAAATCTTTTATTTCTTATGATGTAAATGCTATTAGTAACTAGTCGTTAACAGAAAGATTTTTGCTGTAGAAGTTGATTTCACCTATTTAAAGAATGAGATTAAACTCAAACTAACTAATGATAATGCAACCAAACCTTTCGCGAATGAACTTGAAAATATCTTCGGCATTCCAGAAAAAACAATACCTCAAAAGAAAGAAAAAGCACCTAAAGCAATCAAACTAAACATGACCATCCTGAATGGAAAAGAACAGATAAAAGAAAGTTGTTTTAATACAAACCAAACAAGGCTATGTAAATATTGCTGTCGACTACAAAGAACCAGAAACCTTCAAGTTAATTAAATGGGAACGTGTAGAAAATGTCCAAAAGAGTACTTCAAGTATAGTTGGCTGGACAGTAATCGGAAGTAAATTCGGTAATGCGGGAGCTATAGCTGGAGCAATGGGAGCTAATATCGGGAAAGATAAATCGGTAGCTACCCTATTTTTAAAACGAGAAAACGGAGAGAAAGTGCCTTTAGAGATGGTGATGGATTAGCTTGTGATAAATAACAAAAGAAAGTCACTCATTATTTTAAATGGGTGACTTCTTATCTTGTTTATATAAAACTGTTCTGTTCTTGGCTACTTTAGTTTCAGTTCCATGATACTTTTAAACTCTTATCCCCTGTTTGTGAAACAGTTAAATTAAAATCAGTATTTCCTTTATTAATTGCCATAAATAATTTCCTCCTTGTGTTGTTTAATTGGTACATCTTAATAATAGACTTCCCACAATGTTCAAAATTATGTAAAATATACATAATTATTCTAGTTAATATCTATCAAAACTCTATATAAACAAATAAAAAACCAGGTACTCTGTTGAGCACCTGGCTATTTCTTTGAGTGATTTACTAAGCTTGAACCATATTCTAGTATAATAAGTTTACATAACATGGTAATATTGATATAATTTAATAGTACTAACAACATATACAAAGGAGACTATTTTACATGAAAAAACCTTTCTACAAAAAATGGTGGTTTATTTTAATTGTTGCCATCATTGTAATCGGCGCCATTGGTAATATGGCAGGAGGCAATGATACAACAAAGGAGAAGGATTCTAAAGATAAAGTTGAGACTTCTGCAAAAGCGCCAGAAAATAAAGATTCATCAAAAGATGATGAAAAAGCTAAAGAAAAAGAAGAGATTGCCGTAATTGATACTCCTTTAGAAGTTGGAGATGCAGTGTTTACTCTAAATGGAGTTAGTTTAACAGATCAAGTAGGGCCTTCTGTATTACCTACAAAAGCAAGTGGTACATATGTTGTGTTAGATGTTACTTACAAAAACAATGGAAATAAAGCTGTAACAATTGATGCTAGTTTCTTCAAATTAAAACGTGGTGAAAAAACATATGAATCCGATAGTGTTGCTAGCATGTCAGCAAACCAAGGTGAAGATGGTAACATTCAAAATAGCTTCTTCTTACAAGAAGTAAACCCTGACATGGAGATTAAAGGTAAAGTTGTATTTGACCTTGCTCCAGAAGTAGCAGAAGCAACTGATTTACAACTGCAAGTACAAACGGGTATTTTCGGTACTGAAACAGGTATGATTAATCTAAGACATTATTAAAGTCACTCAAATGAGTGGCTTTTTTTAGTTCATATTTAGCTTTTATCTACAATTCTTCCACTAGCAGTCCATTCGTACTCACCTTCACCAGACATTATATGTCGTAATTTTAATAATTCTTCAATTACTATATCTAAACTCTCGACTTTATTAAAACCAAGTGTAACAGGAGCATCATTTAAATTTAATATTTTAGTAGCTTCTAATTTCGTTCAAACAGGTTCTAGGTCAATTTTAGTAAACTGAATAGCTCCAGAATCTCTCTCCTTAACCCTCAAACAAGAGTGCTTTTCTATAAAAATTATAGAATATCTTTTGATATTATTACGCGATTACCCTTACAATATTTTTTGTTTACTTCTGAAATTCAGTTAACATTAAATAGTCCATTAATTATATCTGTAATACTATAAAAAATAATTGCAGACATAGTTAAAGAGCAGAGCATAACATATTGGATATAGGTGGGTTCATAAGTTGATAAAAAATACCTGCTACCAATCATTGATTATTGGCTAACCACACATCG
Organism: Lysinibacillus fusiformis; assembly: GCF_002845985.1. GTDB lineage: Bacteria > Bacillota > Bacilli > Bacillales_A > Planococcaceae > Lysinibacillus > Lysinibacillus fusiformis_D. The sequence continues at coordinate 515,048 of NZ_PDFK01000003.1, forward strand.
GCGTATTGTTCTAGCTCTTGTATGTTGTTTAATTCCATCTTTCCTCATCCTTTCGAATACATAATAAAAAGCCTCCATCCTAAGATGAAAGCTTTGACATTGTGATAACCCTATTGTCGAGAGCTCATTTGCGACTCGTGGTAGAACACACCACATTATTTTGTAGCAAATTGTATTGGGTGCTTTTCCGGGCATTTTGTTGCTGTAGTAAGTTTAACTGAAATAAATGGAAAGTGGAGGAAGTTCATTTATAAACCATTCCTTTATTTATCTCCATATGAAACTTTGAATTGATGCATATGTTAAAAAGAAAAATACTCCTATTAGAAACAAACCATAAGCTTTTCTCTTACTTTGAAATTCTCTAATTCCTAAGGTTAACATAGATAAACCCAAAAAGAATATCATTAGGAAATTCAGCTGGTAATCACGTGTAATAAGTCCATAAGTTGAAAGAGATATTGCTATGATAGCAAAGGCAATTGGTAAAATTTTCAGCATAACCTTCTACACCTCTTTAAATTTCATATTTATTTATCATACTACAAAAAAGAGTAAATGCAAATAAATGTAAATTAATTACCTTTTATATTAATTAATAAACCTAATCTCTTAAAAATATAGATCGACCGTGTATGTCATGCTCCGAACGAATTTGCTCAGCGATGATCGGTCCTCGATCTATCTTTCCCTAATATTTAGGTTTTGATAAATACCAAGAGAGGAAAACCTTACCTCACCGACCTACCTCCGATTGTACATTATTATTTTCAACTCCCCTAATGTCGAGGAGATTTATGGAAATAAAAAAAGACCAGGTACTCATGTGAGCGCCTGAACTTGATTAATAACTTGCTGTTGATAATTATGTTGGTTATTTGATGGGTATTAATTCAAATCATTTTAAGAGATTAGAATATAATACTAAACAAACTATAAAGGAGGAATCTAGAAATGTTTAGTAGGCATACACAAACGAGCTGTTGTCAAAGTGAAGCGAACTACTTCCCTAAAATTGTTGCTACTCCTGGCCCCGTTGCACCTGTCACTCCTGGCGTATTAGGTTATGGGTCCCTGCGAGGAGATACATTAGATTTTTTATCGCCTGTATCGACACCCGTTACATTTGAGCAAGTGGGCCCTTTATCTAATGTAACTGTCAGCCCATCTGGAAATGAATTAGTAGTGCAAAACAATGGCGTATATCAAATTACTATTTCAATAAATGCACAAGCAACAGCATTACCCGATCCAGATCAACCGTATTTCACTGTCAGCATTACCGTAAATGGACTACCTATTTTTTTAGAAGGAATAGCTATTTTTAATGTACTAAATAGAAGTAGTTCAAGCTACATTGTCCAAGCTACTTTATCTGCCGGAGACTTAGTAGGAGTAAGTGCCTCGTCGGATTCTCTAGTCGCTGGTTACGCCAGTCGTTCGTTAACCGTTATTCAAATAGGTGGTTAAAAAGCATTAAGGTAATTGACCTTTGCTGTTAAACACTACGATGTGCAATGTTAATTCCCTTCAAAATCACTGCCGGTAAGTGTACCAACAGCGAATTTATCTAGATGTGATTTATCGTTGGGCTTTTTATCTACTGCGATTATAGTTGGCTTGTTTGTGAATTGCATTATGACATCATCCTTTTCTGTTGGTATTTCAGATTTCCGCTGGCTTCATCGATGCCTTTAATTCATTTCAAAAAACGATTCCAACGATCTTCATTTAAAATTCATTGCGGACAATACGTGCCGTTCCAACCCTGGTGCTTCTTCACTTACTTAATACCCCAACCGAATTGTTTTAAATGTTTCGCAATGTGTTGAACAGCGTTTTCCTCTGCAACTCGATAACGTAATCCACTACTTTTGCTGTGACAAATTTTGATATCAATAGAAAGCCAGTTTCCTTTCTTTATCGCATTAGGATCAGTACTACCCCCACAATGCCAAACATTTCGATTAAAAGGTATAGCCTGAATGCTTTCTTTATCATCCACAGTAACATGATAAGACACCTGATTGTTGTTGCTAATCCTATATGAAATCTCATTAGCTGTGTGGCCTTGTTGCGTATAGTGATAAATTGAGGCGCCATTGTGTATGGTGCCTTGATTGGATATTTGTTTATTGGTAGCAAGGACTGCTTAAAGCATATGTCATTTCGCTTTTTTCTTCTTTGTATTGAATATCTCTAATGCTCTCTTAACTGGTACATACATATTCACACCGAGTTTTGCTGAAATTTCGCCTAAGCTAACTAGTTCGTTTAAGATAAACATTACTACAACAGCATCTGGAATAATCTGTCCAATTGTAAATCCTTGATCTTGCAGTACTAAATAGATGAGATTAGCTACGATTCAAACCAACATCATGCTTTTTTTGATGATGCCTTGATACCGACGCTTACTGTTAATCGTTCCCCAGTTAGCTGCCATTCCAGATAAAATCGATTGCATTTAAAATAAAATGTACTGTCATAAACCTCAGCCGCCTACTGTGCTAAGTAAACTTAAATGTTTGTTCCATTTATCTACAATCTTTGCCCTTTTTGAAAGTAAAAAGCCATGAGGCAAATCGAGAATATTGTGTACCGTTGCCCATCTCCATTAATAATCATAGCGCATAATAAAAGCCCTCCATGTTTGTGGAAGGCTAAAGAATATCCATACCGCCTGTTACTAATCAATATGTACAAAAGAACATCACTTCTTTTTCAAAAATATTTAAAGGTTAATCTTCTTCCATTTACGAATTTTGGTTCTAAAGTTTGTAAATGGAGCAACTGAATTAATGTGAACCCATTTCCAAACAGGCCAATTAGCTTGTGTTTTTGCCCATCGTCTTTGGTCAACCTCAAATAATTCCTTCTCAGATAGAATATTTAACCACTCACATAAATTAGTGACCGCTTCATCAAGCATTGATTGTTGTTCTTTCAAAGAGTACGCTCCATATTGTTCATAAAAAGAATTGTACAATCCACCTAGATTATTCCACTTATAGCCTTCTGCTGGCGTGTGTACTTCTTCTCCCTGTTGTTCTTTTTGCTCCCAGTGAAGCAAAAGATTTATCCATCCAAGTTGATAAGAAAGGTTTTCGGATGGAGTTTTATCCACTTCCTCAATCCGTTTGTTTTTCAAGACTTCTGGTATATCATTAAATTCTGCAATATATTTTTTATACTTGTCGTTAATCGTACTAATCAATTCTTCCTTGTTTGCATACTGCCTCACTTTACTCCCCTCTCTTCCATTTATTAGTTCAGCAAAATTGAATGATTTCCTTCTAAAAAATGAAATTTAAAATAATGCTTACCTATCTGTTTGAGTGGCAGATAATGACAGTACACTCAATTATGTTGTGTTTATTCAATGATAGCCCCACTATATTCACAAAATTAGTGATCATTTGTCTACAATCTATAATTGCTAATTCGCTCTTTAAAGACTTGTAAATCTTCTTTCGTTATTGGAGAGATTGTAATAATTTGAATTAAATCAATTTGCATTAGGTTCATTCGTGACTTCCATAGATATATATTTTATTTCACCATTCTTTTCATAAGCAAAAATTAAATACTTCTCTATGATCGTGCTCGTTTTTTCCTTTGCCTCTCCACCAATTATAGCACCTAATGAACCAAAAAGATTATTCCCTGCTATAGCTTTACCAGCATCACTTACCCAACTTTTTTGAATTTCAACATCTGTTTTTATTAGAATATCAATCACTTTATTTATATTTAATTCAATTGTGGCTTGACTTCTTTCAAACACGATTTTATCTTTGCATCTGTAAACAAATATCTCAGCACCTTCGGCAACTGGTAATCCAGCCATATGTTTTACTTTAATACATAGATCTGCATTGAATAGCTGTTGTCGAGATTTAGAACCAAGTACTTTACTCTCTGCCTCGAACTGTTGTTTCTTTTTCGCAGCTTCTCTTTGTTTACGTGCTTCTATAGCTTCAGCGCTATAGGCTCGTTTATAAAGTTTAATTAGAAATCCCTCAAATAAAACAATAAGTACCAATAAAATGATAGAAACTAGATAGTCAGCACCTTCATATCCTTTGCTATTTAAAAACATGTTAGTTAAGCCGTACAAGAAATAAAATCCAACTAATGTAATAGCTATTAGATGAAGAACTTTTTTCACCAATATCCCTCCTCCTATATAAATATACATATATAATGAATGGGATTCTATTACAATTTTTAAATTGCTACTTTTATCGACTCATGCACCGTATTATCATGGCTAAAGCTTTTCAGTGCCAATAGCTTTTGACTATAAACTTGTGGTATGTGGTGGTGTGAGAATCATAGATATTTTAATAAAGAAACTCATCTTAGGTTCAAACTATTTAATACTAGAATGCTTAGGCCAACCTGGCTAGGCTCTTAGATTTCTTATTAACTTCTAAAATATTTTTTCGATGCAGTCATGTTGCCCATGTTGAATGCCAAAAACTTTAAGAAAGCTTAGTTTATTGATTTGACCCTCCCCTTACAGGATGCTTTATATTTAAAGTAATTTATAAGGAGGTGATTGTTATGCTGACCATTGGTGAATTTTCGAAAATATCTCATCTTACACTGAAAACGCTTCGCTACTACGATGAAATCGGACTTTTAAAGCCTGCTTTTGTTGATGCTAGAAATAACTATCGTTATTACAATGTTCCTCAATTAGAAACTGCTTTATCCATCTCGCGATTGAAAAACTATTTATTTTCTTTAGAAGAAATCAAATTTATTTTAACTAATTGGGATGATACCGAACTTCTTAGTTCTAAATTGAAAACAAAACAAGAAATTCTTACACAACAACTTACATTTTATGCTTCATTGTTAAATGAATTAAAACTTGATATTCATGAGCTTGATAAAAAGGGAAGTATCATGGGCTATTTAAATGAGATTGAGATTAAACTTGTGGATCACTTACCATATGATATCTTATCTCAGCGAAAGACAATAAATACCGATGATTTTCTAAAACACTTTAATGAGTTGTTTAGTAAAATTATGTTCAATAATTTATTACCTAGTGCAAAACCACTTGCTATTTTCCATAGTGCCGAATATGAACCTGATAATTATGATGTAGAAATGGCCATACCACTTACAACCGCCACGAATGAAACAAGATTATTTAATCCTGGTCTTTGTGCAATGGCTACGCTTATTGGTTCTTATGATAAACTACCTTCCATCCATACAAAACTACATGTTTGGATAACCGAACATAACTATAAACTAAATGGTGCACCGTTCGAAGTTTATCAAACAGATCCCTATAGTACACAAGAGGATAATAATATCACAGACGTATTTTTTCCTATTAAATATAAATAACAAAGGAGTGTCTTACTTTGTACGGTATAAATAATTCTACGATAAAAGAAAAAATCTTCATTTTAGTTGCTGAGATTATCTATTTAGTTATTGCATATTATTTACTTTTCAATACATATGGAAAATCTGCCATTTCTCTAGGGCTTTATATTGCTTTAATTATTACAGCTTTGCGATTAACAGCTATGATGTTTATTTGGTTACCTAGAGGTATTGCAATGCAGGAAGCTATCATGAACAGTATAGCCTTTGGGATTTATTATTTGGGCTTTCCCATTTTAATGATTACGAGCAAACAGGATCCAAACATAACAATGCTAATTGTAGGCTGGCTATTATTTTTAGGAGGAAGTATATTAAACACAGTTTCAGAATTACTTAGAAAACCTTTCAAAGACAATCCTGAAAACAAAGGTAAGCTCTATACGGGAGGTTTATTTAAATATGCGATTCATATTAATTACCTCGGAGACTGCCTTTGGGTACTAGGCTTAGCACTAATCTCAAACAATATTTATAGTTTGCTTATCCCTCTTAGTTTATTCTTCGTATTTGTTTTTGGCTATATCCCAAAATCAGATAATTACTTACAAAATAAGTACGGAGAACAATTTACAATATATAAACAAAAAACTAAAAAGCTAATCCCTTTCATTTGGTAAATAAAAAACATCAGGTTCACCTATTATAGGGTGATCTCAGACTGTCGACTTAAGGAATCGAAAAGTTCACCCTCGATTCCTTTTATCTTCTTTCATTATGTTTAAATATGATAATATACCACCCAATAAAACAGACTCTTCAAGCAAAAGAACTCTTTTAAACAACTTGCCTAGCCAATTTCTTTAAATTCATGGCAGCAAAAATAAGCATCGCCTACCTGGACAATTTATTAAGACCTCTTAAGCTTGTCCATCATATTCCACACTTTTCCTTTGCATCCACAAAGACACGCTCAATACTTTCTTTATTGGATGTCATAGGAAAAGGGCGTACATTTCGAACATGTGGTTGAGCGATAAAATAAATGGCTTGATCACAAACTTAGCATTAACTTCTCGTGCTATAAATTTGTAATAAACCTTAATATGAGAACAATAAAGAGCGTGTTTTGAAAATAAAAACTGTCCAAAACACGCTCTTACTATATGTAGAAGTTTGAAGCCCTTGTTGTACTAAAGCACCTATTAGTTGAGCAAGTAATCTATCTATAATCTTTAATGCCATCTTCAAAAGCCTGTCTATCTCCATTCTCAATTCCGTGCAATGCCTCTTGTAAAGCAAATGTACTTTTATAAAATTTAACCCGTTCAAATATTTCATCACCGTTAGGATATAGGTTAATACACATATCCAAAAAATCCTCGCCATAGCTAGAGAGTATTCCAGCAAAGTCATACGCTGGATCTCCTAAACCCGAACCACCAAAGTCTATTATCCCTGAAATCATACTTGTTTCTGGATTCCATAATATGTTAGATGCTCCAAAATCTCCGTGTATAAATGTTATATCTAAATTTGAGAATGCCTTCCCTAGAAACGTTTCAAAAGATTGTGAAATTTCCTTTTGAGCGTCGCTTCTGATAAAAGGAAATACATTATTTTGAATCTTATCATACAGGCTATACATCTCTTCAAGTGGGTTACGAACCTTTAGTTTCAAATCTCGACTTGCTTTTTCCCCTGAAATAGAGTGGAGTTCTACAAGAAAAGAAACAAGTTGTTTGGCCAACCCCTTAACCAATTCAACACTATTAACACCTGTTAAGCTCTCCTTCCACAAAGGAACACCATCTATTAGGTTATAGCCGGTGAAGACTTTACCTGGTTTTAACTCTTCAAAAGACTGATAAATTGGATTCGGAATAGGGGTTGAGATGATACCTTTAATGTATTTTAAAATTTCCGTCTCTCTTCTTAATTGATTGATTCCATTTTTATATTTTGGAAATCTAAAAACCAAAGATTTGTTTACAATGAACACATCATTATTCTGTCCAATTTCATTAGGATAAAAGTCTTCAATGGAAAGGTCAGAATAAAGCGACTGAATGATTTCAATAAAGTTATTATTCATTTAGCAATACCCCCTTTCGATCACTTTCTATTGTGTTGATCCCCAAATGCTTGTTGAACTAATTACCCGTTTGTTTAACTACATGAAGCGTTCCTAAATGTAATTACCAATACTCATTGTTTTTATGATTTTTTAAATAAACATATTCTTCATTTTTAATTTTTGTCCAATTACTAATAGCATTCAAAACCAGCATAAATATTCCAAATAAAATAAACCCTATCATGTAATGGCCTAAGAAAAATAACACAAACGCTGCAACCAATAATAATATCATGAATACTATGACCAAGACTTGTAATTTCCCACTTTTCTTATCATTCATACAATCCCCCTATCAAACCAATTTTTTATTATGATTTATATGGTTTATTTTACCATGTTTTTAATTTTTACACAAAGCCAATTTAGCATACATACTCAACAGCAAGATCACCTCTAAGAACTAACGAGATGATTTTATCGGCTTTATTTCGAAAGCCTTAATTAATTTTTTATATAATACTTATAATTCCTATCAGCATTAATATAATTATATAGAATCACTACCATAGACACAGGATGCTACAAATAACCTATTCTCTAATTTACGATTTAGGAAAAAATACTTTTTAATCCAATATTTACAAAACAATATATAGAAATATTATAAATGAATGGATATAATTTTTTTAGTAATCCTTTTACTATAAAGAATTACTAAAATTCATTTATTAGACGAGCTAAAATGTCTAATATTAACCACTCTATAAATAGTAGAGATTAATAAAGAGGTGTAGCAATTGGAAAATTACTCAATGAGAATAATACCAAGAATTTTTCTTCGCTATTATGAATTAATAGAAGATGAAATGATTTCTCAAGATGAAAAACAGCTAATTAAATTGGCTTTTACTTTATTAAATAAAAGAATAGAAAAAAATATTAGTCAAGATGAAATGGCTGAGAGAACTGGTCTATCCAAAAGTGTTATTTCGAGAATGGAAACCTTTAGCTCTATTCCATCCTCTTTAACCTTAACTAAATATGCAAGTGAATTAGGTATGGAATTAGTCCTTGTTGATAGAGAGCTTTATAAAATGTGGAATACAAAAAATAAATCGATAATGGAAAAGTGAGTTAATGTTAACCTTTTAAATAGTGAGCACTCCGCAAGTCCCTTACAGAAAGGTTGCAATTTTACTGATTACCATTATTCCTTATAAAATCAATACATCATTAAACATGCCCAGGTACTCATTTAAACTATCCTCAATTGCTAGACACTACCTAACAATTACGGTACGTTAACTGAATATCTGGGCTTTATAATTTATTCTGATGAACTTAATAAAATTGTGAGCACAGTACCCCACAAGAAAATCACACCATAATAAAGTCTTTGTAATAGACCTGCTGGCAATGGAAAGAAAAACAAAAGAATGATGAGGTGCAATTGAATATGTATACTTCCCACATGATGTTACTCCTAGATCACTCATAGCTTGTTGCATAAAATTATAGGGTACAAGTGCAGTCATAATAAAAATAGGCTCTATCACAAAATATAAAATGGTCACAACCCAACTTACTATTCCTATTTTTTTAGATATATGTAACAATATTTTTCCTCCTTTCTCTATTTATATATTTGATTTCAAAATAAATTACTTCTTTAAACGATAATGAGTTTTAATCCTGCAAAATCTCCATGTATCATTATTCCAAAAGCAAATCTTTCTATTCATTTCTCATATTTAGCTCCTGCATTTGCTGCTCAATGTTACTGGGTAGATAAAGCATAGACATGTGATTGCTTAATAATAAAATTATATTTTGCTTTATCTCCCTACGCCAATATACTAATTGCTTTGCAAAATAAAAGGACATCCCTCTGTGTAAGGAATGTCTAAGTATTTATCTATACAAATCCAACAGATTTAACAGATATCTTTCTAATTCATTGATTGCAAACAATACTTCCTTATGAAGTCTATCTTCAACTACGCTATTATCAGTAAAAACCTCTAAATATTTATTTACTTCTACAAAGAATTTTTCATATTTCTCTAAAAACTCATCAATTGTTTGATCACCAGGTGTTACAGATAAGTAGATAGTTTTGAATAGATTAAAGTCACTATATGCATTACTTAAAAAATAGATTGCCAGTGTTCTATCGCTATTAATATACAATTTTACAAAAGATAGGTTTTGTTTTATTTTATTCAATGCATTGATAAGATTTGTCGTCTGTTTAAGCATATTTGCCGTATTACTATACATCTCATACTCACCTCCATCATAAGCAGCAAATCGGTACATTTCAATATTTTTCCGTAATCCCAGAAACACAGCAACTCTGGGTCGGCCATGTTGTCATTTCTTCGCTGAAAGTTTACCTATGTAGACAATCGTCTGTCTTTCCCTACTATTAAAGTCATAAAAAATATCAAGGGAGGGAAATCTTTTCGCAAACTTTAAAAAATTTAATCCTCAAATATAAAATCAGCTCTGGTGACGATTTTATTTGTGATCTAACTTTATTTTATTAATTGTCTCATGATGATTTCTTCGCCGATTCGTCCTATTAGTCTCTCATTTGTATCTTCAAATCCTACTTTAAAATATAGTTTTTGTGCTGGTATATTATCTTTGTCTACAACTAAAACAATTTCATCGCAATTAGGGAATTCTGCTTTCACAAACTCAACTAGTAAGGTCATTCCCTGTTTTGCGTAACCTTTTCCTTGCTCTGTATGGTTAATTGATAATGCAGTTAATAACATGGCATTCAAATTAGTAGAGTATTTCTTTACTCTTTCATTTGCATTGAGAAGGAAGAAACCCACTGGTGTATTATCACTTAAAATGACAATACGATACTGTCCTTCATTAATTTCTCCAAATTTGCTTGGAAGGGCAGAAAATTGTTTTTGTTCTTCTGTAAGTACAAAAGAGTTCAATTCTTTCATATATTCACTTGAAAAATGCTTTAATTCAACCCTTTTCCATTTTTCCATAAGATCATTCTCCATTCATTTTTTCTATACTTTACCACTTAATTAGGTGTTGGTCATTCATTTATTTGAAATTTCCGAAATATAATAACGACGTAAAAATTTTCTTATTTAACAGTGGATTGTTTCGCTTGCTGGATTCTGTGATGGGACACGTCTCAGAATATGATATTGCTTAATTTAGAGAAGGTTCAGTACTGGAGAAATGCGAGTATTGTAACATGTTTAAAGAAAACGGCATTGTACGAGATATGAGTACTAATTCAAGACATCGATTCAACCTGAAAAAAAGACGATTTTCCATTTTTATTTCATTAATTATTTATTTTATTCTTTTGTTAATTGTCCTGAATTCATAAACTTTTAAGAATTTGTGTGTTTCAACTTTAGAAGAAATAGCGAAATTACATAAAAAGGGATTTTTGATTGAAGAGGAGTATTTAGCAGAGGTAAGATAGTTGATAAAAGATAGCTGCTTCACGATTTTAGTTTCGTTTATAAAAAAGACTGCTGACAAACATCAAATTTGAGTTTGTCAGCAGTCTGATACTACTCAATTAAGAGTGGTATGTTTCATTAAAAATTAAAGTTTTACGATGTTAGCAGCTTGTGGTCCGCGTTGACCTTCTTCTACTGTGAATTCAACTTTTTGACCTTCTTCAAGTGATTTGAAACCTTCACCTTGAATAGCTGAGAAGTGAGCGAATACGTCTTGTCCGCCTTCAACTTCGATGAAACCAAAACCTTTTTCTGCGTTAAACCATTTTACTGTACCTTGTGTCATGTAAATGACCTCCATTAATCAAATTAAATAAAATCACATTCATAAAAAAACACATATCACAAAAAGCATCTATCAAAACACGATTACTTTTTGTAATATGTGAATTCATTGCATCTTTTTTTTCGGATGATTCTATTGAATACAATATACCATGTAAAATCACCTTTGTCTAGTCCTAAACTGTTTAAATTTTGGAATATCCATTTTTTCTTGAGGTTAGGCATGAAAAGCAATGTTTTTTCCCCTTATCGGAACTTCACAGTATTATTGCGTTTTATAAACGAAAATCATCAGAAACATTTATTATCCAGCTGCTATCAGTGGAAGCCAGAAACGTTACTGCATCGGCAATATCCTCTATTCGCCCTATTCGATTGCAAATAGAAGATTAACTCCCGCTACAATGCTTTCTGAGCAACAGGCGATCATCAAGCATTCAAATCCGTTATTGCAGGAATAGTAATTTCCTTTACACATGAAACAGGTGATAAATGGATGACACATTGCACAATTGATACAATATCTTGTACAGGAATACGAGTCCCTTCATATAAATGAATTGCTTTCTCTGCCCCTTCTTCATAAGGTACTTCTGCTGCTAGCTCCCCTGGGTTAATACATGTGACAGAAATTTTATCCTTTCTTAAATGTTCACGAAGGGCATTGGTAATGCCACGTAAGCCGAATTTAGATGTAACAAATGAAACTTGTGCATTGTTCGTGTGATCTAAGCCCGCTGTTGAGCCAATTAAAATCACTTTTCCATTTTCCGCTTGTCTTAAATTTGGTAAAAGCGCTTGGATATATGTAATTGTAGAAGTTAAATTTATATTGATTATGTTTGAAATATCTACGACCTCATCCAAATCAAATGTATAGTCATCCTCGAATCCACGCTTTTCCCATACGCCAACATTGTAAATTAATACATCGAAAGGAATGTCTTTTACCTTCTCTTTTAAAGTTGGAATTGATTGCTGATTGGACAAATCAATAGCGAGCCAATGACGATTGACACCATCGTTGAGATTTAAGCTTTTAGGTCGAGAACGTGACACGATCCATACAGAGTCTCCCATGACGGGTAAACCTTTGACAAATGCATCACCCAGTCCTTGACTCGCTCCAAATATAATGAAATTCTTACTCATTCCACCATCTCCTTACCAGTTATTGCTATTCATTATAATAATTACAGAGTTATACAGCAATGAAAGTGGTTTATTGCTATGACAAACGTAATTTGACTTCTGCCTTTTTTGCTCTTATATTAACGACGCCACACTAGGGGATTAAAATCAGCACCCTAAGCCTGTATAGCTGATGCAAAATCTTAAGAAATCTTCATAAATATTCTCAATAATTATTAATAATTTCCATTTACAATAAGGAAAGTCGACAATATTACATCAAGAAAAGCTAAATCATCAGTTAGGAGCGTTTTAAATTGGGCGTAACAGAAATTATCAATAACATTCAATCTTTAATGCTGCCAGTAATGATTATTATTGGTGTTGAGTTTTTACTCATTGCATTCTATTATTTCTTTTATAATAAAAAGGAACCATCCGTTCGGAAACGAAACCACGTAAAAAAACTTATGCTTGGAGCACTCTTCATCGGCTATATTGTTTTTGTTTGTGAGTTAACAATTATTGGCCGAGGCTCTTCTCATTTTCTGCAGATGAATCTCCAACCATTTAGTGGTTATATCGATGCATGGAAAAAATATTCGTTACGAGATCTTCAAAATTGTATTTTTAATATTTTAATGTTTGTACCATTAGGCGTTTTCTTGCCCCTGCTTTTCCCTAAATTTAAACTATTCAAGTGGCTTTTTCTCGTAGTCGTCAGTGCTACATTATCCATTGAAACATATCAAACACTTACAGGAGCGGGAATTTTCGAGCTTGATGACTTAATCAACAACTCAATTGGTGGGATTATCGGATACCAGTTATATAGACTTGTGGCTTCCATTGTTCAGCATAAAAAAGTAAAAATAAAAAGTCTAATTGGCAATCTGGCCATCCCACTCATAATGGGTTTGATTTTTGTTGGGATGATGATTGTCTACAACCAACAAGAGTTTGGTCATCTTGCAATAAATGCCTATACAAAATCGAATATGTCAGGTGTTGATGTCTCCACTTCATTGGACTTAAGTACAGCACCCACAGTTGCCCCCGTGTATAAGAAAATAATGAAGAATGACGAAGTTGAAACCTTGCTGCAAAAAAAACTAGGTTTATCCGTAACGAGTACAACGGAAAATAGAGGGGATCGCGAAATTTTATTGGCAGACAACACAGGTAATCCTTATACATTATTTATCAGTTCACAGGGCAATTGGTCATTAACAGAGAATCTGTATACACCTGACCAAACTACAGCAGCAGGACAAGATTCTGTTAACAAGGCGAAGGCAATAATGGACGAACTTGCTCTCCTCCCTCAAGAGGCAGAGTTTACTGTATGGGAGAATGGTGAATTAGAATGGACACTTCCAGATCGCGCTAATATCAACAAAGATTATTGGCTTGGGGAAGTAAGTCTTGGGCTGAAACCAGATGGCGATGTATATTCCTTATCATCTAATCTACGTAACCATCAATTTATAACGGAAGTAAACATTTTGTCCCCTACAGAAGTGTATGAACGTATTAAGAATGGCGAATTTCCGCAAATAAAATATAATGCACTCGTAACAGACGAAGAACTTACAATAAAAAAAGGCGATCAACTGTCTATAGAATTAATAGAGCTTACGCATATGTATGATACAAAAGGTTTCTATCAGCCTGTTTACAATGTTTCCGGAACATTGAATGGCAAAAGCTGGTTCACCTTGATTCAGGCAAGAAAATAGCTTTTTATATTCTCCAAACATGAGAAAAGCCCAGGCTCGAATATGAGTAACTGGGCTTTAGGTGTTCGTCCAATTACTGAATTAAGTGTCGAATATACTACCTTTAGTAAATAAAAAGGAGGGTAGTTAATGTCTTATAAACATATAAATATGGGCTGTTGTCAAAAAGAAACAAACTCTTTCCCCAAAATTATTGCTATTCCTGGTCCTGTTCCCACACCCAATATTGGTGTCTTAAGTTATGGATCCATAAGAGGTGACACCTTAGAAATTATATCCCCTATTGCGGCACCTATTCCATTTCAGCAAGTGGGCCCTTTATCTAATGTAACAGTAAGTCCATCTGGAAATGAATTAGTAGTGCAAAGCAATGGCGTCTATCAAATTGCGATATCGATAAATGCTCAAACGACAGTAGAACCTGATCCATTACAATCCTATTTTACAGTTAGTATTACCGTCAACGGACAACCCATTTTTCTAGATGGTCTCGCTATTTTTAATGTGTTAAATAGAAGCAGTTCTACCTATGTTGTTCAAGCTTCATTATCCGCAGGCGATCTAGTAGGAGTAAGTGCCTCATCGGCCAATCCAATCGCTAACTACGCGAATCGTTCCTTGTCCATTATTCAATTGAGTTAGTTGGAGCGTTCATAATATCTCTTGAATTTTTCAAATAGCCATAACTTAACTGGGTTACAACTGCTGCGATACCATAGGAATTTAGCTCTCATATCTACCTTTTTAGAGATGGGAGCTATTTTACTGGGTTTGTAGTGTATAAAAAATTTGTACTAGCTGAGGATCTTTCTGAAAAATGCTGCAAAAGGTTCAGGAAAAACGAATGTTCCTCTGTGATAATGTGTCGTGAAGTTACCGAAAATATCATCTTACACTGTCCATGCATTCCACTGCTTACTTCAGACAGTATTAATAATCAGTTTCATGGAAGAACCAGAGGACATACTAATATATTCTTGCAATGTAGGATAAACTAATGGAGACCCATGTTTTTAATCATATTAGTAGAGAATAAATAAGTAAACGATGTGTGTTAATGCGACTTACATTAACACATTCTCTTATATTGTACCGCGCTATAAGTTATTTACTCCGTTCGTGAGAATCCACTCCTCTTCGCGAGTATTTCACCCCTCTTCGCGAGTATTTCACTCCTCTTCGCGAGTATTTCACCCCTCTTCGCGAGTATTTCACCCCTCTTCGCGAGTATTTCACCCCTCTTCGCGAGTATTTCACCCCTCTCCGCGAGTATTTCACTCCTCTTCGCGAGTATTTCACCCCTCTTCGCGAGTATTTCACTCCTCTCCGCGAGTATTTCACTCCTCTTCGCGAGTATTTCACTCCTCTCCGCGAGTATTTCACTTCTCTCCGCGAATATTCACATCCGTCATAGCCTATTCTCTATTCAACATTCATACTTATAAATCCTTATATTTTTGTCAAAACTATTTGATAACTAACCAAATATAAAAGTAGGGACATGATGACAAAAAAACATATCGTATTTCTCCTATTCATTTTAACGTCTGCCTTTTTTATGACCGGTTGTTGGGATGTGACGGAGCCTCAAAGAATGTATTATGTCAATGCCGTTGGGGTAGATTATGAGGATAATCAGTACAAGGTTTATCTACAAATTATTAATTTTGCTGATGTAGCGAAATCCGATCAGCCTAGTGGCAATGTTGCACCTGCTGAAGTAGGCTTTGCTGAAGGTAAAACCGTGGAAGAAGCAATTTATAAATTGTATCGTTCCTCTGACCAGGAGATTTTTTGGGGGCATATGAGGTATTTGCTCTTTACAGAACGAGCCATGGAAAATGAACGAAGTATCCCTGTGATTGATACGTTCATTCGTTTTCGAGAGACTCGTTATCATATTTGGGTCTACAGTACAACGGACCCTATTAAAGATGTCATGCTTATCACACCGATTTTAAGAAATTCTCTGACTTCTTCAAAATTAAGTAATCCTGTCAATACAACGCAACAAGAATCCTTTATTGAGCCTCAAAACTTAAGAAATTTAATTATTGGTTTAAATGAACCGAGCCATGAGGTCAGTATCCCCTACGTGTCCATCATGAAAGATTGGGAAACGATGGATGAAGAAGTTGAAGAAACAACGTTCTCAGGTGTAGGAATTCTCTCAAAGGATGGCTTTAAAGGCTTTATTAAGAATTCTGCAGCAAAAGGCAATCAATGGATGCATAATGAAACTAGTCGCGGAGAGGTCACCTTTAAATTAGAAGGTGGCGAAAGAGATTATCTAACCGCTGATTTAGATAAATTAGATGTCAAAGTGAAGCCTGTCATTAAGAATAACCAAGTGACATTTGATATTACGATTCATTTGCGTGCTACCTTGAATGGATTTAAGGGAAAAATAAACTCTGATGAGGTGAGAGCCAATATTATAAAAGAAGTAAAAAAACAAATATTGACAACCTATGAGGAAGGTTTAAAGTTGGACGTTGATATTTATCGTTTTTCAGAGTATCTCTATCGCTCCAACGTCAAGACGTGGAAAAAGTTAGAGAAAGATGGAAAAATCCCTTTAACAAAGGATTCCATTGGGGACATAACGATCCAAGTAACAAAAATAAACCCGGGTCGTAAAACGTATGAAGAAACCATTGAAGAATAAGACCCCTATACTTGTCAATCAAAACATAGCTGCCAGCAGACAATATATATGATGGAAAGCTGTATAGCCTGTTTTAGAATGATCGGAGGCATCATATTTTCTGACGGATTGATTTGTTGTCTGTATGCTTACTACAAATTAAAAATCTCAGCTAATATGAATAGTTGACCCTAAAACAAAAAACCAGGTGCTCATCTTTGAGGAGCATCTGGTTTTATTGTGAAAGTGAATCTTACTAATTTGCTTAGTTTTGATTCGTTATAATACTACGATAAGTTGGAGCACTGAACAAGTTAAAATATTTTCCAATAAACTTTTAAGGGAATTTAATGGTTTTTCGAGAAAATAAATTGCCCTTTCAAATTTTATAGTGTTCATTCTATAAAATACTTTGCAGAGCAAGTAAACAAAAGGACCAGTCACTCTCCATGAGCGCTGGTCCTCTCATGTTGTTGAAAAAGATGCTATTTTACTAAAATTCTATTGCTTGTTTTGTTTTTCAACACTATGAAAATCTCCTTGATCACTATACAAATATACAAAAAGGACTAGATCCCTACATCCTCATGTGGGTCCTAGCCTTTTTAGTGAAAGTGAATCTTACTAATTTTGCTTAGCTTTTGATTCAATTAAGAATACGTCTAAATTCCATAAAGGTTTCATTTTTTCGTTAAAAATCGATAATGCTACACAAAAAGACCAGGAAAACACGAAAAATGTGCTCCTGGTCCCTTTGTGAAAAGTGAATGTTACTAGTTTGCTTTAGTTTTTGTATTCTACTAATGAGTTAGACGAGTGATGTTTTAAAAAAGTTACATCTATTTTAAAAAGTTTTTATTCCACCAATTTTACAACAAAATCAAACATGCCCTCCGCACCATCTATCGTAATAATGGACATAGAATACATTCCTTCTGGCATAGTATAGCTTCCTTTTTCCAGTATTGCCGTATGTGCTTTTCCAGCTGCTAATGTCCCTTGAGCCCATAGCTTGCCATCTGAGTCAATCATTTTCCAACTAAATTGTTGTGTGCCTTTATTTTTCACACTGTATTGAATGCCTAGCTTGTCTGGTGAATGGTTACTATAAAAGGTGTCATGAAACTCACCATTTCCAGTTGTTCCATCACATAATTTATAGAAAGCCTATGGTACACTGCTACTTCCTTTTTTTGGGGTTGAACAGCATTTTTCATAATTCTCAATTTTCTCTCTATTTCCCAGGCAATTAACTACTTCAATATAGAGAATCAGTATACTATAGTAGTGTAAAGCTAATTAGCCTTACACCTCCAAGACTTGTTACTAGGGTCACTGTTCATGCAGTGACCCGCTTATGATTGATAAACCCCTAAAGGATTTCCATCTTTTGTTTTTCCCTCCCCTCCTAGAGCATTGACTTTCACATCATGATCCACTAAAAATTGATAGGTCTCTTCAATATTGCGCGACATGTAATTAAAATTACCAACCCAAAATATTTCTCTGGAAAACATCATGGCTGATGTTCCTTTGCTTTTACTAAGCAAGTGACGGTTGGACATTGTTTAGCGATTATCATGACAGCTGCCCCGTCCTATATAGAAGCTTAAAAGCAATATGTCCTCATACCATTTTGCCGATAATTTGGGTTCGAGATAAAAATAGCTTCTACACCTATTACTATTTCCTTCATTGCCATTTCCTCCATTTCCTCGCTTTTATACATACAGGTTCCCTTTCCATACTTTACTTTCCTCCAAAAAGAATCTCGTCGATATCGATTATTTTGCATGGCTTTTGCTTATCCTTAATAGTATCGGAAATGACTTAGCCCTTTTCCTAGAGGAGGTGCCCATCATCAAACACACACTATTTTTCATCCTACTGCTTAGCGTGATTCTCTTGCTAGGTGGCTGTTGGAATAAACGAGAGTTAAACGAATTAGCCATTGTTACGGCTGTTGGGGTCGATAAATCAGACGAGCTTGTTGAAATCTCCGTTCAAATCGTTAACCCTAGTCAAGTAGCCTCGAACAAAGCAACCAGCTTTCAAGTTCCTGTTTTCACCTATCACGCAAAGGGAAAATCCTTATTTGATGCCATTCGAAAATTAACAACGCTAACGCCAAGGAAGCCTTATTATGCACATGCTCAGATCATTATTATTGGAGAGGAAATGGCTAAAGAAGGAATGAATAGCATTTTGGATTTATTTCAAAGAGATGCTGAGGGTCGGAGCGAATTTAACATTATCGTTACCCAAGAATCGACTGCACAAGAAATTTTAAGTGTTTTAACACCGCTAGAGGATGTTCCTGCCAGTAAAATGTTTAAATCCTTAAAGGTTTCAGAAGCTGCATGGGGAACGACAGAATCTGTAATTTTAGATGATTTAGTCCAATCTTTAGGTGGTATTGATCATAGTGCCGTATTACCTTCTATTCAAATACTCGGAGATGCGGATATTGGAAAATCTATTAGCAATATAGAAAAAATTGAGAGCCCTGTACAATTACAATATGGTGGAATGGCCGTTTTTAAAAATTATAAGCTAATTGGCTTTTTAACCGAACAAGAAAGCAGAGATTATAATTTTTTAAACAATCATATAAAAAGCACGTTTGAAAATATTGCCTGCCCTGAGCAAGGAAAAATATCGACAGAAATTATCAATTCTTCAACAAAAGTGACGGGCCATTTTCAAAATGACAGCCCTTCCATTACGATTCAACTTGATATTGACCAAAACATAGCTGAGGTAGGTTGTCATCTGGATTTAACGAAACCTGAAACTATCGATGCATTAAATAAAGAGACGAGTAGACAAATTAAAGAGAGCTTAGAACGCACGCTTCATACGATCCAACAAACCTATCAAGCCGACATTTTAAAATTTAGTGAAGTGCTACACCGAGAGGACTACCATGCATGGAATCGAATAAAAAAAGACTGGCCAACCCTTTATCCCGAGCTAATCGTTCGTATTAAGGTCGATGTTCATACAAAAGGAATCGGGACTGCTACAAAATTAAAACTAAATTAAGCAACCAAAAATGACCAGACTCTTTTTCAGAGTGCTGGTCATTTCCATTAACAGCCGCTTCAAATGTAATGAGTGACGTTTCTTGATTAGGTTGTTTTAAGATACGTGTAATTCGCTGAACATATTATGCCAAAGAAAAATGGGAACATAGAGCTAACTATCATTATCTTGTAAATTTGAATTGAACGTTTAATTCAATATTTCTATTGATTTCATGTTGATGACCATTTAATGTACAAATTAGCACAAATTATCAAAAAATACTTTCGCTGAAACAGTACTATTAAGTCGAGAAAGGATGATGGTATGGATTATTTTGAAAGAATACAAAACGCCATAGAGTTTATTGAGGACAATCTACAGGAAAAGTTAACGATCACAGCTATTTCTTCCCAATCTTACTTTTCTGCATTTCATTTCCAACGACTTTTTCAAGCTATTACAGGATTTTCGGTACAGCAGTATATTCGCAACAGAAGGCTTTCTGAAGCGGCCTCTCTATTAGTAACTACTCCCAAGAACATACTGGAAATTGCGATCAACTTTCAATATGGTTCTCAAGAGGCGTTTACACGAGCATTCGTTCAATATTTTGGCGTCACACCTGCTAAGTACCGAAAAGAAGCCAACTCCATACCACTTCTAACCAAAATGAACTTTTTGGATTATAAACTGGAAGGAGAACTCCCTATGCAGCGACCAGAAATACTTCAATTACCTAAAAAATGTATCACTGGCTATGAATACAAAACGTCCTTACAAAACGATCAGTATTATGCAGACATCCCAAGCTTTTATTTAGATTTTGGCCAACAGCAGTATTATGAGCGAATCTCACATAAGGTAGCCCCTAATATGGCATATGGCATTTCTACAGGTTTTCAAGAGGATGGTCAATTTTCCTTTATTGTAGGAGAGGAAGTTCATTGCTTTGAGGAGCAATTAGAGAAAGGCTTCGTTCACCTTGAAATTCCTGCTGGTAAATATGCGGAATTCACATTGAATAGCACTGCGGAAGGAATTCAAAATACAAGACGTTACATTTACGGAGTATGGCTACCAAACTCTAATTATGAGCGAGATGCAGGCCCTGATTTTGAAATAACCGATGTCATGCAATCTATCTATCCACATGATATGAAGATGACAATATACATTCCCATTAAAGAATAAAAAGGAGCAACATCAATGATTATTGAAAAAGTATTTAAACAATTCCCAATCTTACATTCAACAACTTTGGAATTAAAAAAAATAGAAGAATCCCATTTACAAGAATTATTTGCCATTTATGATAATGACAAAGTATTTGAGTACTGCGGAATCATCCCAAAACACAACTTACAAACTGTTCAAAAAATGATTGCTCATTTTGAACGAGATTATTCGAAGAAAAGCAGAATTAAATGGGGTATTTTCGAAAAATCACAAAGTGAAAAACTAGTAGGTATTATCGAAGCAATGGACTTTAATCAAAAAGTAGATATGGTAACAATTGGTTACTATTTAGCTGAGACATCTTGGGGCAAAGGCATCGCTACAGAGGCAGTCGAAATCATTGTGAAATTTTTATTAGAGGATGTAAATGTTAATCGAATTCAAGCTGAGGTCATGCCGTTAAATGAGCCTTCGAAAAAAGTCCTGCTAAAAAATGGCTTTTTAAAAGAGGGTCTATTGAGACAAGCTTCATTATGGTCTGGTAAAGGAGTTGTCGATTTAGAAATATATAGTTTATTGCAAGGCGATTGCAAACATGATCTGCAAAGCTAGACTCTACTTGTGAGTCTAGTCTTTTCTTTTATTCTACAAACAATTGGACATTTTACCATCTCCCAAATGCTCTTTGACATAGATTAGAAATAGGTGCCTCGTGCTAGCAAGACATTCAAACCATAAAGGAGCGTTTAAGGAATGGATGAAAACAGATCTTTAACACGAATGAATTGGGAGTTTAATAATTATCATAAGTTTGCTAAATGCTATTGTGCCTCAAAGAATTTTTGCTCAGGTTACTATTCTGACATCGATCATCATGTGGATGAGGAAGAGTCATATACAATCAAATACTATAATAGCCCCCAATATGAAAAAACATATAAGAAGAAGGAGCAAGCCAAAAAGCAGTGTGACAGTTGTATTTGCCATCATTTAGAATATTTTAAACTTGGAACTTTAGTCGATGTATACCTCTCGAACGGCTGTCAATTTTTAAGTATTTACTTTATCTATCTTGATTCGCAAAGTTGCTGTGGGTATTTCCTTCAAATAGATGATCAAGCCGTTCCTGTGATGATTGACTGTCGACAAATTGATGCGATACGCAAAGCTTGTTCTGCAAGCTAATACTTTGGCTCTTCCCTTTTGGGAGTAGCCTTTTTTATGGTTAAAGAAAGGAAAAAGGCTGGTTATTTGCTATAAAAGCATCACCAGCCAAAAATAACTATCCTTCGTTTATCCATGCAATTAATTGTTCATCAAAATATTCAGGTTCTTCCAGCATAGGATTATGACCACTTTTTTCAAAAATAACTTTCTTTACATGAGGAGTACACTCCATTGCATCCCATAATGATACAGGCGCAACTAAATAATCATACCTACCTAGACCGACAAAAATCGGCATGTTTAAGTGATGTATTTGCTGTAAAAGGTTCTGCTCAGCAAAAGCTACACCCCAAAGATAATCAATGATTTCCATATTTGGATACACGCCATCCCATGTAGAGGTAGCGTTGAATGTGTAATCATAAAAGCTATGTGCACCCATCCGAATACACATATGAACAAAACGTCGTTCAGGTTCTCTCTTTAGATCCTGTTCCAATAAAGCAATATCCTGCTGAAATTGATGTTTACGCTTCGCACTTGCATATGCCTCAAAATAAGACAAACTTTGTTGCTGTCTCTTTTGGCTATTCGTTGTTGCTGTATTTAATAGGATCATTTTTTGAACATGCTGAGGGTAGGCTTTGGCATACGCCACCGCCATAAATGCATGCCCCGAATGCCCTGCAATAATTAAGTCATCTAGCTTTAGGATTTGTCTTGCATGCTCTATATCCTCCACTATTTTATCCAATGTATAATCAGCTTGTTTAAATGCACGAGTTGGCTTGCCAAATCCTCGATGATCTAAAAAAATAAGCTGAAAATGTTGGGAAAAGTTTTCAGAGAACAAACGCGGATAATAAACACTGCTACCCACCACCAAAATCGGCTGACCTTGCCCTTTTATACAATAATTTAATTCAAATCCATCACAAATTATTTTTTGATAAGTCATCATCTTAATCCTCTTTTCTTGTTTTGTTTAATCACTTCCTTTCCTCTTGATGTTCCCGTGTCTTTTCCATTGAACGCTCTAGCATTCTATCACCTCATGAATGTTACTATGACATAAACAATACCATTCCTACAGGTTTCTAGCAATTCGAGATCATGTATAATAAACAAAAGGATCAGCATTCCTTAGTAGGCACTCCAGCTAGCCAAGAAGAAATTGTAGCTGATCAGCAGCAACCTCATGTACAATTTCATGCTGATTATGTAACATTCATTGAAATATTTGGGGGTGCCTATGCTGGAATAGCAGTTCATGCTTTTTCTAATGGCTCTAATATTGGAAACGAAACCGTTGTCGATTATAACTAACCCTGGATTTTCGTCACCAATACAAAGATGTTCTATCTCCAAACATTCTAGACACTAGCTATGTCTTTTCAATGGATGGTGAGGGCAATCCCATTTTTATCGATTCATCAGGTAAGGTTTTCATTTGTTATCATGATTCGGGAGAAATGAGGCTATTAGTAGATTCATTCGAATTGTTGATTGAAGATTATTTTCGCGAATGGTAATTTATTATAAAATATAACGAGAGGGTTAATAATATGGATAAACAAATAGCACATCTTATCACATTGAGAAAAAACGGACAGCTTGAGGAAGCAAATCAATTGATGGTGGGACTAGTCAAGGAACATCCTGAAAATGCTTACTATCAATTTCAATGTGCCTGGACCTTTGATTCTTTAGGAAAAGAAAAGGAGGCAGTCCCCCATTATGAAAAAGCGATTAAATTAGGACTGGAACCAGATGTTTTAATAGATGCTTATCTTGGTTTAGGTAGCACTTATCGGACATTAGGGCAATATGAGCAAGCCGAACAAATCTTTATACAAGCCATTCACGAATTCCCTGAAGCCGAGCATGTCAAGGTCTTCTATGCCATGACACTTTACAATCTTGGCAACCATGTAAAATCGATGGAGACATTACTTCAGACATTATTACGCACAACCAATCATCAGGGCATTCAAGATTATAAAAAAGCTATTCACTATTACAGCGATAAACTTGATCAAATATGGTCGTAAAAAAACAGGCTCCTATTTAGGGCCTGTTTTAGCATTATTTTGCGACATTCATATTTTTTATTTTTGAAAAAAGGGCCATAAATAAGAATGTCAGTATGCCACTAAAGAAAAATAGATAGCTTAATGGAATGAAAAAGAAATTCTTCTCCACGATCGTTCCATCCGCTAATATTTCATCACCAATAATCCCCTTTATAAATAAACATAAAACCCCAAGTACCATTGGAATTGTAGCTAGTAAATATTTTTTCATTGTTGCTTCCTCCATCTATTTGTTTAAATTTGTATTTGATCAATTATCAAACACCTATTCACTATTGTTATAATAGCTTTATACACATTCTAAGTCAACAATTATTTATCGATAAACAATAAAATATTGTTGTTTTATATAAAATCCTTTTTTTCGCAAAAAGAAGGCATATGTGATAAAATAAGAACATACATTCCATCTCTCTTAATTTTTTTTACGTGTGTTGTTTTGGCTATTAAGAAGGGCTGGTGCGAGTAGCTATAAATAATTATATTTTATAATGTCGGATAATCTGTTATTGAGAGCAATAAAAAAACAGTTACTTAGTAAAAAGTAACCGTTTTTTAGAATTTATATCGATTTAGAAGCCTGTTGTATGAGTGCAGCGACCATTTTATCCAACTGAGCAAAGCGGTCGTCCTGTGTTTGCCCCTTAGCATAACGATAATAAATTTGCTGACAAATAACGGCTAATTTGAAATAAGCAAATGTACAGTAATAATGAATAGTCGAAACATCTCGCTTACTTTTCTCCGCATATCGTTCAATAAACTGTTGTCGCGTATAAAAGCCTGGTAAAATGGTTACTGGTGGTTCTCCCAGTGCATATAACAACATTTTCGGGTCATCCGCATGCATCCAGTAGCTCATTGCTACACCGACATCGGCTAATGGGTCCCCTACCGTCGTCATTTCCCAATCAAAAAGGCCAATCATTTCGGCATAGTCCTCAGAAAACATCGCATTATTTAATTTATAGTCATAATGAATAATGGTTGCCTCATTATTGGAAGGAATATGATTTTTTAACCACTCTGTCAAAATAGCTACTTCCGCATGCTCTGCTGTTTTGGCCTTTTCATAGCGCTCTATCCAGCCATGAACTTGTCGTTCCATAAATCCATCAGGCTTCACCATATCCTTTAACGCTGTGTCTTGGTAGGGAATGGCATGAAGCGCCACTAAAGAGTCTACCATCATTTCGGACAACTGACGGGCTAGCTCCTCTGTTGGCTCTGTCCCATTTGGAAAATGCGTATCGAGAACAATACCTTTTTTGCGCTCCATTAAAAAGAAGTCGCTACCAATAACATCTCGATCCTCTACATAGACATATGGCTTTGGAACCGCTGTTAAAAACGGATGCAATGCTGATAAAATTGTAAATTCACGCTTCATATCATGTGCTTTCTTGGCTACTGGTCCAAGCGGTGGACGACGAAGAACGACTTCGAAATCAGCTATTTTTAAACAATACGTTAAATTGGAATGCCCTGCACTAAATTGCGAAATTTCAAGTTCACCCTGTGGTAGCTCAGGAAAATAGCTTGCCAAAAAGGCATGTAATTTGTCCACATCTAAACGCTCACTTGCCCTTACTTGCATCGTATCCATTTTATTCCCTCCCTAAATGATAGAGCTCATGCCCCCATCTACAACAATGACATCACCTGTTACATAGTCTGAAGCTGGTGCTGCTAAAAATAACGCCACACCTTTCAAATCATTTTCTGAGCCTAAACGTTTTAACGGTGTAACGTCCATCAAATAGTCCTGTCCTCGTTCAATTAAAACATTGGACATTTTCGTTGGGAAAAATCCAGGTGCTATCGCATTGACATTGACACCGTGTGGTCCCCATTTAACAGCTAAATCCTTCGTTAAGGTTATAACGGCCCCTTTACTCGCATTATAGGCAATGGTATCCATAAAGGCGGGAAGTGTGCCCCCAAGTCCTGCGATGGAAGCAATATTAATAATTTTGCCGCTTTTCTGCTCCAGCATAATTTTGCCCACTGCTTGGCTCATCAAAAAGGTCCCGTTGACATTGACATCAAATACTTTTTGCCAGGCTTCGTAGGGCATATCAATGGCAGGTGTCCCCCATGAAGCACCACTATTATTGACTAAAATATCTATTTTACCGAATGTAGTAATCGTTTTAGCCACCACATTAGCAATATCCTCTGGTTTTGTGACATCACAGGCTAGTGCTAATGTTTGAACACCTAGCTTTTCAAGTGCTATGGCAATCTCCTCACACGCTTCCACTTTTCTTGAGCATAAGACGACATTGGCCCCAGCCTCTGCAAATCCTTGAGCAATTTGCGCTCCGAGTCCCCGTCCCCCACCTGTCACTATCGCTGTTTTACCTTTTAAGCTAAATAACTCTAGGACCGTCATTTCATCAGCTCCTCTTGTTTTTTCGCATGCTTTTTCAATTCTAATTTAGCAATGGTATTACGATGTACTTCATCAGGACCATCTGCTAAACGTAATGTTCGTGAGTTTGCCCATTGTGCAGCAAGCGTCGTATCTGGCCCAACACCAGCCGCACCAAATGCTTGGATGGCTCGGTCAATAACCCTTAGTGCCATATTTGGTGCCACTACCTTAATCATAGCAATTTCAGCTTTAGCCTCTTTATTGCCTACTGTGTCCATCATATAGGCCGCTTTCAATGTTAAAAGTCTTGCTTGCTCAATATCCATACGAGATTCAGCAATACGCTCACGCATTACTCCTTGATCTGCCAACGGTCGATGAAACGCCTGTCGCTCCTGAACACGCACACACATTTCCTCCAATGCGCGCTCCGCAGCACCGATGAGACGCATACAGTGATGAATTCTTCCCGGTCCTAGTCGACCTTGAGCAATGGCAAACCCTTTTCCTTCTCCCCATAAAATATTGTCCACTGGTACACGTACATTGGTAAAGGTAACTTCACCATGTCCTTCTGGTGCATGATCGTAGCCAAAAGCAGTCAGCATACGCTCTACTTTTACCCCTGGTGTATCCATCGGTACGAGAATCATAGACTGTTGCTCATGGATAGGGGCAGTTGTATCCTTATGTTTACCCATAAAAATGGCCACTTTACAGCGAGGATCCCCAGCACCTGTCGTCCACCATTTATGGCCATTTAAAATGTATTCATCGCCATCTCGCTCAATGCTCGCCTCTATATTGGTAGCATCACTAGATGCAACAGCGGGCTCCGTCATCGCAAAGCATGACCGTATTTCTCCTCGTAACAATGGTTCAAGCCATTGCTTTTTTTGTTGTGCTGAGCCATAACGTACAAGCACTTCCATATTTCCAGTATCTGGTGCATTACAATTAAACACTTCTGGTGCCAGTAGTGAACGTCCCATAATTTCACATAAAGGGGCGTATTCTAAATTGCTTAATCCTGCCCCATATTCACTATCTGGCAAAAATAAATTCCACAATCCCGCCTGTTGTGCCTTCTGTTTCAATTCCTCCATAATGGGTGGAATCGCTCCCCAACGATCCTCCATAGCCTCTACCTGCGCTGCATAAACAGCCTCATTTGGATAAATGTATTGCTCCATAAAATTCGTTAGCTTGTCCTGTAACTTCACAACTTTTTCACTATAAGAAAAATTCATTGGAAGATACCCCCTTTGCTTGAACTTTAAAAATGAATGAAAATTCATTTTCATCGTGTTGAAAAACAAAACCATCCATAGCATTTTTGTGAAAGGTGAAAATGGATTTCCGTTGCAGGCTACTTGCTTTCCTGTCGGCGAGCGACGAGCCGCTTCCGCTCCGTTTAGAGGCTCGCCTGTCTCACTATCCCCCTTCCACTCCAATTCATATAAATGTTTCTTTTTAGCAAGGTTTTCAACTAAAGTGAAGTTATTCACTACCCTTTATGGAGATGTGTTGTCACTTACCACTTCTTCACATTGAAAATAAAGGGCTATTTTGTTCACTACGGCTCGTATGAAAGAGAAGGAAAAGACACTTTTACCACATGGTTGATTTTAGTGGAGCTAGCGTCACTAACGTCACAGGTGAGACCCTAGAGAGAATGCAGTGAGTGAAGCGGCTCATCGGACGCACGCTGGAAAGGACGCTGGCGGAACGGAAATCAACCCTTCGCCTTGCCAAAAAGTCTTTTTCTGCTATTGCCATAATCTTATTTCAACAACATAAAATGAATGAATATTCATTTTCATTCTTACATTAAATGTTACCGCTATTTTTCTAGTAAAGCAATGTTCTATTATGAATTTTCTAATAAAACAGAAAAAATATGTCTTAAGGATTGCTTGCATGTTATAGCATCTTATTTTCAAAAGAATGCAAAATATCTTTCAATAATTGTCGGATAGCCAATGGTAAATGACGATTTTTTAAAGATACTAAATAAACATTGCGACTTAAATTTGCACCTTCAATCTCTTTTTTTACAATGGTTTTGGCTGTTGGTCCTTGCAAATAGTTTTCAGGTAATATCGTTATCCCTAACTGTTCACGCACTAGTGAGACAGCCGTTTCAAAACGTTCGATTTCAAATTGTATGTTGATGTTTTTCCCAGCCTTTTCAAACATCGTTAAAATATCGTGTCTTGTTTGAAAGCCCTCGGTACTAATAATAAATGGCTCTTCACTAATATCCGAGATGGTTAAAGTCTCTTTCCTGGCTAACGGATGGTGTAAGGGTAACACTGCAACCAACCTCTCTTCATATAAGGTTTGGACTTCCAACTCTGGATCATCCATTAACTGATTCGTTATGATTAAATGGGTTTTATAGCTTTTTAACGATTTCTTCACACGTTTACTGCCTAAAATATCGACTAAATGAATCTTCATTTGTGGATAATCCTTTTTATAGTTAGCGATTACTTTAGGCAACCAATGCTTGATCGATTCCATAACACCAATGGTGATGTCCCTCGTGCCATGAACAATGACTTCATCCATTTCAATTTTCAATACTTCCATATTTTTCACAATAACTTTTGCCCGTTCAAAAAGTAGCTCTCCAGCTTCTGTTAATTGCAGATTTCTAGTATTTCTCTCCAATAAGGGGGAACCAATCTCTTGTTCTAATTTTTTGATAGCATTACTTAAGGAAGGCTGCGAAATATGCAGTCTTTCTGCGGCTTTCGAGAAATTTCTTTGTTCTGAAACAGCAATAAAATAGTGTAGTTGTTTAATATCCACTTATATAATCCTCCTTCATTTATAGTTAAAAGCTATAAGTTAATATTAATTATATATTAGTAATTATAATTATGTGAATATATAATGAATTACAACAATACTTTTTCTACAATAATTTTAACAATGGGGTGAATAGGATTATGTACACACTGACAGATCAAAAACAATGGAAAGGCCGTATAGATTCAACGACAAATACAAGCAGTTTTCGTTTACATCAACAAGTAAAAAGATTGGCGATTAATGATGTAAGCGCTTCAGATAAGAAAAGGGCTGCACTCGTTGGTTTTATTTGCGATGAAGGGGTACGTCGAAATCAAGGTCGTCTAGGAGCAGCCAATGGACCGAACGCACTACGGGAAGGACTAGCTAGTTTACCGTGGACATTTGAAGATGATCAACAAATCATTGATGTTGGCAACATCGTTTGTCTTAATCATAATTTAGAGGAAGCGCAGCGTGAGCTTGGTGAAATTGTCGGAACAGTATTGCAAAAAAAATGTCCATGTATTGTGCTTGGCGGCGGTCATGAAACACTTTATGGCCATTATTTAGGTGTTCGCTCAGCATTATCAAAGGATGCTAAAATCGGCATTATTAATATAGATGCTCATTTTGATTTACGACCATACGATGAACAGCCTTCTTCTGGTACTATGTTCCGTCAAATTTTAGAACAGGATCCATATGCTGATTATTTTGTTGTCGGTATTCAACGCTATGGCAATACAAGAGAACTATTCGAAAAAGCGGATGAATTACAGGTAAAGTATGTGTTTGAAGATCACATGACAGTAGCCAACCAACAGCAATTATTGGATGAGCTACAACACTATATGGATCAACATGATTATGTTCTTTTAACCTTATGTATGGATGTCTTGAATGCAGCGTTTGCTCCAGGTGTAAGTGCACCTTCACCGTTTGGGCTTGACCCATCAACGGTACGCACGATCCTACAAAAAGTCACTGCACATCCTCATACACATTCATTTGATGTTTGTGAGGTCAATCCGTTATTAGATGAAAATGGACGAACGGTTAAATTAGGTGCTTATTTTGTGTATGAAGCACTGAACAACTTACTTAGGGGGCAAGGCTCATGATCGAAATTAATCAAATAACAACGGTGTTTTTAGCCGTCGCACTCTTTGCATTGGGAAGCTTTCTTATTAATAAAATTGGATTTTTAAAGCGATTTTGTATTCCAGCTCCGGTGGTAGGTGGTTTATTGTTCGCTGCTCTCGCTACCATCTTAAAAACAACTGGTGTTCTAGAAATATCGCTCGATACGTCCTTGCAAAGCTTATTTATGATTACGTTCTTCACAACGATTGGCTTAGGGGCAAGCTTTAAGTTAGTGAGACTCGGAGGAAAATTATTAGTTATTTATTGGCTAGCCTGTGGCTTCCTTGCTTTAATGCAAAATGTCATTGGGGTATCACTTGCCTCCCTCATGGGGATTCATCCTTTAATCGGAATGATGGCTGGTGCTGTTTCCATGGAAGGTGGTCATGGGGCTGCTGCCGCATTTGGACAAACATTAGAAGATTTGGGCATTTCCTCAGCCATGACGATTGGGGCTGCTGCCGCAACTTGTGGTCTAGTTGCTGGTGGATTAATTGGTGGTCCGATTGTCAAATATTTAGTCGGTAAATACAATTTAACACCTGATGAACAAGAAGCTGAAGCAGTCGAATATGAAAATAAACACGAACAAATTACATCTGACTCGTTCTTTACACAAGTCTTATTGATTACGTTCAGCATGGCTGTCGGCACATATGTTGGGACATTATTCTCAGAAGCAACAGGCTTCGTCCTACCAGGCTATGTAGGCGCAATGTTTGTGGCTGTATTAGTACGTAATATTATGGATAAAGTTAAACCTCAAGCAATTAATATGAAAAGCATTTCATTAATTGGGGATGTAACATTAGGCGTGTTCCTTTCAATGGCATTAATGAGTATCAAATTATGGGAAATTGCTGATTTAGCGCTACCATTATTCATCATCGTTTTTGTGCAAGTATTCTTTATTGTCGTATTTAGTATCTTCGTTTTGTTTAAGCTACTCGGCAAAAACTACGATGCAGCTGTGATGGTAGCTGGTTTTGCAGGACATGGTTTAGGGGCAACGCCAAATGCCATGGCAAATATGTCAGCTGTTGTGCAACGCTTCGGACCTTCTCAAAAAGCCTTTCTTGTTGTACCAATTGTCGGCGCCTTTTTAATCGACGTGTTTGGGATTCCTATTATTATTACAACCATTAATTTATTTAAATAAAAGGAGCTGTGCAGTGGTCTCTAGAAGACAATTGCACAGCTTTTCTATTATTTATTGTAATATCTCACTCACTGTAACAAATTCATAGCCTTGTTTCTGTAAATAAAGAATGACATTTTCTAAACCATTCGCTGTCGTTTGATGAATATCATGCATTAAAATGATACTGCCATCTTTTACAGAGGCTTTCACATACGCTAAAATTTTATCCGCATTATGATGTTTCCAATCTAGTGTATCAATCGACCATAAAATCGAAGGGATCGTCATGAACGAGCGCACTTGATCATTTGTCGCCCCATACGGTGGACGGAAAACGGTTGGGTATTGGCCAATGGCTGTATAAATCGCATTACTTGTGCCATTGACTTCTTGTTTAACCTCCGCTATGGATAAAGCCGTTAATTTTTTGTGATTCAAGGTATGGTTGCCAATTTCATGCCCAGCCTCATAGACTTGCTTGACGATAGCAGCATTTCTTGACACATTTTTTCCTACCATAAAGAATGTAGCCTTCGCATCGTATTTATTTAAAGTCGCCAATATTTGCGGTGTTACCTTGGCGTTAGGCCCATCATCAAATGTTAAAGCTACACGTTTTTTAGCACCCTTCACTACTGGCACACCTTTATTATACACTTTATTATCGGTTAGCTGAATATTGGCTAGCTCAGAAGCTTTGACATACCCTTTTTGGTCGCCCGCTTCTACATAGGCCCAGCCTGCAAGCGTTATGTAATACTGGACAGCTGTATTATTGGCAAGTGTACCAAGAACTTCTCCATGTGGGCTAGCAGTTAAACGTAATTCAGCACCAGCCACAGCGTTGATTCGTTTCTTCGTTGGAACAGGTTTTTTTAAAGCATTTGTTGCCACATATCCTATATCCTGCCCATATTGGACGAAAGACCAGCCTCCAGGTGCTGTGCCATACACATAAATCATGCGTCCTTCATAAAGCGATCCTGCCTGCTGTGCATTTTGGCTTGGCGCAGTAAATAGCGTCGCACCACCCTTTTGAATGACTAAATAGCCGACAGACTTCAACTTGACTAAAACATCAGATGGCACAAAGCCTGCCTGCTCTGGCGTTTGAATATGTGTCCACCCTTTGCTTGCTTGCGTCACTGTGACAAAGTGTCCCTTCGCCAATTCCCCCATCTCATTGCTAGTTTTGGAAGGCTTTTCATAAATGACCGTATCCTTCATCACTTTTTGAATTACCACTGGCCCTTCAGCACTTGCTGACAATTGCCCAGCAAATAAACACATCATCAATGTCAACACGATTGCATAGGGTAAAAATTTTGTCATTGTTCTTCACCGTCCTTAGATGTCTTCCCATGTCGTTTGCTAAAAAAATGCTAAGAATTAACTATCATTATAGAGTAACCATTCAGACCAGAAAATAGTAGTAATCGACTAGATTCCATCTTCCAAGACCCTTCACATCTGTATAATATTAACCTTACTACATTTCTCCTTCCCTTTTTTCTATAAAACTATGCGTAAATTATGATAATGACATGTTGAGCCCTCCTTTTTGTGGAGTGATTGAGTGGCTCGCTCCTATTTTGGAGCGAATTCCCCAGAGCTTCCCCAACCATGAGGGCATCTTCCCCGCATCAATAAGCAAAGGGCTACAAAAAGTAATCGTTTTGCTTGATCCAGGAGAGACTTCCCTCAAAAATGGATTATCTAGCACCATCGCAAAACAAGAAATGTCTTCCTTTCAAATAAGACGTTGGAAACGATGAAAAAGTTGAGATGTTTTCATCTTTTTTCCACTTACAGGGCATCATAGGCAGTTAAAGCATCTTCGATATGAGGGGGTGGCGTCCAAACATAGGTCGGGGCATTGGTTGTAATGAAAAGAAATGATTTTCCTTCTTTTTCGATAATGGACGCCAGACAGAGCCCTGCTTCTGGTGTATATCCTGTTTTCCCTCCTAGTATGGGGCCATCTACACTAGGCACTTTTGTAAACAACGAGTTTGTGATAATTAATTCATTAGGCACATGGGTTGTATAGCTTTTCGAGGTAAATATTTGATAAAAGATAGGGTTTTCTAACGCATAGCGTAGAAGCTTACTGATATCCCGCACGCTAGATACATGTGCCTCATCATGTAGGCCACTGGTATTAACAAAATATGTATCATGCATGCCTAATTCCTGCGCCTTGTTATTCATCAAAGTGACGAATTTGTCCTCACTGCCTGCGATAGCATCTGCAAGAGTTCCTGTTGCATCGGCACCTGAGGCAAGGAGTGTGCCATATAATAAATCCTCCATTGTTACAAAGTCTCCTGCTTGAAAGCCTGCCATCGAAGCATTTTGGGCCGTATAGTTGGCAATAATTTGAGGTTCTACAATTGTTTGTCTTTGTAAATCCTCTGTCATCTCTATGGCAACGATGGCTGTCATAATCTTGGTTAAGGAAGCTGGATAAATAATAGCATCTGCATTTTTTTCGTATAATACTTCGCCTTGTTCATTGAGCAATAAAGCATTATGACTATGTAATGATGGCAGTTCTAGCTGAGCGCGTTCATATATTTTGTTTGTATAATAAAATAAGAAAACCACGATACAAATACAACAACATAACATCCATTTTTTCATAAAAAAACGCCTCCTACACATTATAATAGGTGGCATTTCTGAATATTCCTTGAGAACAATGTGATGAACTCAAATATCTTTATATGTACTAATCATCTTCGATATTAGAACAAATTCTTGAGATTTCTTTATTGGTTGACTTGAATAATACATCTTGAGTGCCTTTTTTTATTAAGTCCTGCATAGACACCCTGTAAAATTCGCCCAGTCAGACCATGCGAGACAATAATCACTTTTGGGAATTGTTGAATCCCGTCAAGCCAAGATGTTAGTCTGCGCACAACAGTCTCATAACTTTCTCCATCCGGTGCACGAAAATACCAATTAAAGGCATCCGTGTTCGTTAACGATATCGTATATTTTGTATTATATTACCATATCAAGCATAACTCATTAACTTTTATTGTTTTTATGGACATTTATATGATTATTTACTGTAACATGAATCGTTATTATCCGTGGTAAAATACAAGCACACACTAAAATAATGGCAAACCATTTTTTCATTCGTCTACTCCTTATCTTAAAAAGTGTTATCAAAAAGCTTTTCTGATAGGCCCTGTAAAATATCTTGCTCCTCAAAAGTCATCAATTCTTCTTTCGAGATTGTTGCCTGTTGAATCAATCGGTTTGATTGGATCGTCACCAATTTTTCAAACAGGTTTCGAATATAGCGACCATTCGAGAAATTAGGAATTGTTTCAATTGGCATTTGGCGTAGCTGCACTTTCATATGTTGGGCAAATGCTTCTCCGAATTGATAATCATTCGTTTGACAAAGCATAGCAAAAATAGCAAAGAGTTCATCGGTGCTAAAATTATCGAACTGGACAAAATGATTAAAGCGAGATTTAAAGCCTGGATTAGCTTGTAAAAACTCCTCCATAAGCTCTGTATACCCAGCAACGATAATTACTAAGTCATCACGTAGATCCTCCATTGCTTTTAATAAACTGTCAATCGCTTCCTTACCAAATGCATCCTGTTTATCATGAATTAATGAGTAGGCTTCATCAATAAAGAGAACCCCCCCCTTTGCTTTGTTAACAACTTCCTGAACCTTAAGTGCTGTTTGCCCTACATATCCAGCGACCAATCCTGCGCGATCTGTTTCAACAAAATGTCCGCTTGATAACACGCCAAGATGCTTGTAGATTTGGCCAATAATGCGTGCCACTGTTGTTTTACCTGTCCCTGGATTGCCTGAGAAAACAAGATGATACGTAATTGGAAAGCTTGTTAATCCATGATCGACACGCAGGCTTTGGATTTTAATGAAGTTTATTAAATTATGTAATTCTTTTTTTGCGTTCGGCAATCCTACAAGACTGTCCAATTGCTTTTGTAGTTTAGTAATCTCCTGTTCGATTTCAGGTGTAATGCGCAATCGTTCATCATTGATAAATTCACCACTGTAAATGATTTTGCCATCTTCATTAAAATAATCGCCTCGTCCATGTTTTTTGCCATGAACCAATTCCCCTCTATAGGAAGCCTGTCCATTGGCATAATAAAGCGTTCCATGCCCTGTCATCTTATCTTCTTTAAACTGTCCTTCCGCTTCCAGCATACCCTGCCTAGAAAAAACTTTCCCTTTGCCATGTTTCAGATCTTCAAAGAAATGACCCTCATAGTGGCATGTTGTGACACCACGGGCAAGCTCTTCAGCCGTTGGTGATTCTGTCGGATAATAGAGCTTACCAGCCCCTTGCATATGATGCCAAATAAAATCACCCTCATATTGTAAAAACCCATTTGGATAATACTGCTTGCCTTTTCCTTTTTTCATGCCATGTACAAAATCACCCTCATACTGTGGCTGATTTAAATGAGGATATTGTGCCCGCAATGCTTGATAAGGAGCCGTCACATCCTCTTCATAATATAAGATGCCATAGCCATCCATTAAATCATTGCGAAAATGACCCTCATAATGCTTTTGACCATCCTTATATAAAATGCCATGACCCTGTTTTTTATTTTGAATGAATTCTCCCTGATAAATAAGTTGCCCTTTTAAATACATGATGCCATTGCCTTGCTTCATATGATTGACGAATTCCCCCTCGAATAAGAGCTCGCCATCTTGATCAAAAAGCATGCCTTTCCCATCATAGATATCATGGCCAAAATCATTTTTTTTGACGCCGCCTCGATACATAATAGTTCTATCTGGATAAAATAGTTCTTTTTCTGCATAATTATATGTCATTTTATTGCCTTCCTTTATCATTTCAGTATATGCTCAATTATAGCGTGGAAAAGAATACATATGTGCGAATTTTTAGAATTTAAGGAGACGAGTATGAAAAAAAGATACAAACTACTTCTAGGCATTTTACTACCATTACTTATTCTGTATATCTCAACGATGCTACTAACAAGGGACACCGATTTTACAACAGAGGTAACAGAGCGTCTCGATTTGAAGGAAATTCATGAAATTGAAGTCATTCGTTCTTCGGATGAAAAAACGATCATGCTTACAAATAAAGCAGAAATCGACCAAATAATGCAGCCATTAAAAGACCTGCCATTAAAAAAAGTATGGTTTGCTAAATCCGATTTTAAAGAAGCTTATTGGCTGACGTTATCGATCAATGATGACAGGGAAATCGGTTTACGTATAGATGATAATCACCATTTATTCGTTTATTTATATGAAGAAAATTATATGAAAGATTACAAGCTCAATCATGATGTCGATTTGACATTCATTGAACAACTTTTTCAGTAATAGTAAAACCCGTGCTTAAAATTGCGCGGGTTTTTAAATACAATGATAATTTTGCTGCATTGCCTGTATAGTTTCTATCATCTCTTCTCTCAGCTCGATTGGCTCCAATATCTCTAGATCTGCTCCCTGACTTAAAAACCACATATTGATGTCGTTTCCAAACACATTTGCTTCAAATAAGTAGGCATGATCATTTTGCGATACGAGCTTGGCTGTCGGAAATCGATTGAAAACAGTTTGGGGGTACTTTCCTCTATAGAGAAATCGTATAGGCTCACTAACATCAATCAATGGCTGATCCTTGTGGAGCTCACCTATTTGAAATGTTTTATCCTGTTCACGAAGATGCTGAATACGATCCATTCGGTAAACAGTTGGACTATCTTGATTATCTGCTAGAACATAAAAATAGGGTGCTGAAAAGATCACAGCTAGAGGCTTCACCATCTTTTCGGTGGAGATACTTTCTCCCTCAGCTACATAATCAATTGTCATGACCTTGTTCTTTTGAATGGCTTCTGAAATGCTCCAAATGAATGGTACTAAGGATTGGTTATGTTGTACATCTACCTCTACCGATTTTTCCTTTAATAGTATTTGAGCATCCTGATTTGCTGCCACAATAGAAATAAGCTTCTCCAACAGTTCATTCATCTCAGTCTTACTAAATGCTCTTGATTGAATTAGTATTTTAATAATAACTAATACTTGTTCTTTAGATAAACGATGATGATCTGTTTGTATTAGTTTATATACTTTTTCTGTACGGACATATTGTAAGCGGCAATTGAGTTTAGCCTTTCTCAGATATGTACGAATTTCGTCGATATCCCGTTGTATGGTTTTTTCACCAACCTGATGTGTCAATGCTTCCTGCTTCTTGTTGATTCCTTGGCCATCCATCAATCGATCAAATATCGAAAGAACACGATAGCCTTTGCTTTGTTGTGAATCTACCATATATCCCACTCTTTCTTCTATCATGCCCAACAGATTCTAAGTTGGGCATCATTAACCTTTACTACCATAACCATTATACCTTATCTGTATAATAGGTATTATACGCATCTTATAATAAAACATCATTAAAGCAGCACAATAGACTGTATTTCTAACATAATTAACTAAAATTTTACAATAAATTCGATAAACGCAGCATTTTTGCAATAAAATAAAGTAAAGCCATTGATTTCCGCTACAGGCGCAGTCAAGCTATTTCCCTCCGCTTCGCTTTCGCACAGAAAACATCCTCTCAGTCCAGAATCTCAACTTCCGCTTCTCCCGCAGAAGTCAGCGCTCTTCATTCCATCAGCTTCTAGATAAAGAACTCCAACTACATATGTTGATGAAAAGCAAGCGTTTGAGGTGACCAAGCCTATTATAATGTACAGAAAGTAAGAACTCATTCAACTTCCTATTTGGGAATTCTATGTGAAGGAAGCTGAACATTTACGATAGTTCTATAACATCAAACAAATCAAAGAAACCATTGAGCATGGTTTTACGGATGCGATGGGTAACTTTAAGTGGTCTAAAAAAATGTTCATGCAAGCGCTCCTTTGGTAATAGTTTACCAAATATTGAATATGAAAGAGAGAAAAAAATGACAAAAGCCATCGAGAGCATATCAAACTTCTCGATGGCTTCTATCCCCCAGTCTGAAACTGTTATTTAAATCTCACAGCCGTTCCATATACCAACACTTCTGATGTGCCATCCATTACAGATGAAGTCGCATAACGGACACCCACAATGGCATCTGCTCCCATTTGTTGGGCTTCCTCTATCATTGCCTGTGTGGCGATTTCGCGAGAACGCACAAGCATCTCAGCATACTCTTTCATCTCGCCACCCACAATATTACGAAGACCAGCTATCATGTCTCGGCCGATGTTTCTTGATTGAACAGAATTTCCTCGCACTAGTCCTAAAGTGTTAATAATGTCTTTTCCTGCTATCACGTCTGATGTAGCTAACAGCATGATTATGCCTCCTCGTTGTTCAATTTTTGTACGGCTTCCACAGCCTCTTCAATGGAAGACGTTATAACGCCATTACGTTTAATTAACCCCACAACAAATAGATTACGATAAACGAACTGATTCTCTAGCCCATCTCGGATTAGCGCCTCTATTTTTTGCATATTGTCTCGTCCTTGCTGACGAACATCTGTCAGTACACCAATAATAGGACGATTCAGCATAGAGAACGCACCAATTTCAGCGGCCACACCTGAATCAATTTCAACCCCATCCAATACAGCTATCAATACATCACTATTTTGCAGCATTTCTAAATCTGCTTGGGCAATGGCTAAGCTATCTGCATAAGCTGATTTATCATTGATAGCATCGTTTTCCTGTGGTACGTATAAAGCGATGTCTGGCACGGCCTCCCGAATAGCTGCTGCCAATTGCTCATTGACGAAGCGATCTCCTAAAGAAAATAATCCGTTTGCTAAATATGCTTTCATGTTTAAAACTCCTTAATCGAATGTTTTTTCAAATATAATTTTATGTCTTCCTTTTTCATCAATAAATGTTGAAACGATATCAAAGCCATGTTTGAGATTGGTAATGAGCATGGCTTTGCGTGTATTTCTACCATATGTACGAACTTTTTGAAATCCTACTTCCTGAATAGCCGCATGCTGCGCCTTCATTAATTGACTAGCAATACCTCGCCCCCGCATTGTCACATGAACACCACCCAACCAACTATAAAAAACACCATCTGGATGTGGATAGCCCAGTTTAAAGCCGAATAGCGCCTCATCTTCAACTGCCAATAAACAAAGAAGACCTTCTTTCTTTTCTAGCTTTTCGACTGGCAGTTTGGCACCGTCAAAGACGTGAGCATGAATTTCCTGTAATGGCTCAAGCCAAGCATAGGGTATGCCTTCAATCGTCAAAATATGCATGTTCATCACCTCTGTCTGTCATTATAACAGTTCTATAGCCTGATGAAAAAGGCGGCCTTCTGCTCCGAAAGCAATCGTTGCTATCACATAAAAGCAACTATTTTAACCATTTTTCACCCATCCTATTTTCGTCATCCGTCAAATTCAGTATACTTGACCCACATAACAAACATACGTAAGGAGGAAGTCTTATTGACATTATTTACTAGTTGGCTAACAAATTCACTACGCCCTTATTTCGGTCTACATATGCTAGAAAATCATTGGGACACACATCAAATTCGAGAAGATTACTTTATTTGCTTCGAGGGGGATGTGATTAAAAAAAGAATTTTCGTTAATGAGCATAGCTATCAGGAAGCTGATGTGGACATTTTAACACGTAATCGTGAAATGATTGTCCCACAAACCGCACGTGGAAAGGAAAAGAAATTAAATTACACAACGATTTCTGCCGTGAAAGCAACAGGTGTTATTTTTTCTGCTGGTCTAGGCAATGAACACCAACCATCAAGCTATATTACAGCTCGCAATGCAAAAACATATTATCAGCTTCCGCTTACAGGTTTTGAGCATTTAACGACTAAGTCGGCGATCATGGATTGGCTACTGCAATTTCCGACTCAGCTTCCTACAGATTACGCAGACAAGCTAAAAAAGCTGACAAAGATGAAAAGTTTACGTTATAAGGCTATACCAGGCGATATTTTTCGTGTAGAGATTGATCTATTCGTCAACGGCTATGTGCTGGTTATTGGCGATTTACGGCAAATGCAAAAAGATCAGTTATTTGCAGAAGATAGTATTTGGCATAATGTGATGACTATGCCTTTATTTATTCGTCCTTATCTGTTGACCACGACAGAGCGTTTGCCTTCTCTTGAGGAAATTACCTCTGCTCCATTAGCTTCCCAAACACAAATCGTCATGGACGACTATTTTATGAGGGGCTGCTATGAAAAGCTTGGTCATAAAACGTTAACAGAAGACGATATTTTATTCCCTCTAGGTTACGGACAGACTCTCCACTATGGGAAGGAGCCTCGTTACCGTCTTTCATGGGGCACAGGAACGATTAGCAAGCCAGCATCTATCACTACATTTCAAACAGGCAATCGTTTTACAAACCACGGTGTCTCTGCAGGCGTTGCAATTGATTGGTTGAAATCAGAGGAAGAAAATGCATCTAGATCACTGGCTCATCCGTACTATCATAAAGAACATCAACAGGCATTCGCTGAATTTGGCTTACCAGCAGATATTACTTATGATGAATTTAATCGTCAAACTGGCGGATTAACGCGTCATGAATATCTTCATTATCTCCATAAATCCGAAAATCGCTCACACAAAAAATAGAGGGAGTATCGTCAGGCTCCCTCTTGTCATTTTGTCGATGGTTGATTTCGCCCAATTATGACTTATAATATAAAGATATCATCAACCACTCCATCACTAGAGGTGCATTTTGTATGTATTTTGGCATTATTCCACTCATTCTTTTTGTCATTTTTCTCATTTCTTATTTAAAA
This sequence comes from Lysinibacillus fusiformis, assembly GCF_002845985.1. GTDB lineage: Bacteria > Bacillota > Bacilli > Bacillales_A > Planococcaceae > Lysinibacillus > Lysinibacillus fusiformis_D. The sequence continues at coordinate 556,555 of NZ_PDFK01000003.1, forward strand.
GACCCAAGAAAAATGATCAATGGACTATTATTTAATCTATTTATTTGTTCTTTTCTGTTATTCTGCGTCATCGCATCTTTAGCATCTGACCATTACTTTTTAAGGCTCATTGTTATTATCCCTTTTATTGCCCTATTTATCTTGATTCCTTTTGGCATTCTTGCCTTAATGTTTGGTTTATTTTTAAATGCGAGAGTATTGATGAAGCGAGAAGGTCGACGTTTGGCCAATTCTTTAACATTACTGGTCGCCATAGGCATATTGCTATTTATCCTCTTACCGATTATCTATCCAGCGAGTGTGTTTTCAATCCACCTCCAACCGATCTTTGGTGGGATCTCGCTGATCACGTTTTATTTCTTTATCCATTTATCTAATTTTTTGTCCGCCTATTTTCTTTATCAATTCAATCGACCAAAGCTGAATCAAGATTTTATCATCGTGCTAGGAAGTGGCTTGATCAATGACAAAGTACCGCCGCTGTTAGCTAGTAGAATTCAAAAAGCAATGGATTTCTACCATAAGCAAGCAGCTGTTACTACGCCACCGACCATTATTTTCTCTGGTGGACAAGGTCATGACGAGAATCTACCTGAAGCTGAAGCAATGCAACGATATGCGATTGAAAAAGGCATTCCAATTGAGCATACTTTACAGGAGAACCGCTCTGTCAATACCTATCAAAATATGTTATTTTCTAAACAACTGATGGATGATCGGAAACAAGGTAAGGACTATAACAGTATTTTTACGACGAATAACTTCCACCTATTTCGCGCTGGTATTTATGCAAGACTTGCGGGCTTGAATAGTCAAGGCATAGGATCAAAGACAGCCTTTTATTATTGGCCAAATGCCATGATTCGTGAGTATGTGGCGATTGTTGTGATGGGACGAAAACGACATATGAAAATGATTGGACCTATTGTTGGCATTTCCATCATCTTATCTTTATTTAGTTTTTTCTTTGTATAATGTCTTTCATATGGATTCGCGCACTTTCTATAGGAAGTGTCACGAATCCTTTTATGATTGGTCACACCATATAGTTCTTCATTTTTTGCTCAAATACCGTCTCGTAGTAGTATTTACGAGGATAGCTTTGTTCCTGCAGTACCTGATAGAGAATAGATTGACCTTCCTCGTAGCGAATGCCCTCATCACAATTGTCAAATAGTTTCCGAGATAACTGTCTTACTAGACAAACATCCTTCGCTGCCACCCTCCAGCCAAATCGAATTAAATCCTGCTGATCTAGTGGATCACGATAAGTATCAAGTACAATACAGGCATGCGGCAGATGCTTATTAGCAAATACTAAAACATGCCCTGTATGAATGGACTGATCAAAAAAACGTTCGTAAATTTCTTTTATTGGCACTTGGATATTAAGCACATCCATAATGGCTTGCAATGTTGGCTGAGGAATATAATGATCATTTTCCTCATCTGGATAGTCAAGCAATTCCATGATGGAAGCCATTATCCAAAAATCATAGGTCACTTCCAATGACCTCCCTTTTTTATTGCTGCAAACAGCTGATTTCTTGTTCAATCCTTTGTATAAGATAGGCTAGATTCGACTGCCATTCTAGCCAACTCTCGGACTCTCTCCATAGTTCTGTCATTTCTCTCCCTCCATGCTGATCAGGCTTTTCATCTTGAATGTCCTTTAGATACTGTAAAATAAATGTCAAAGAGTCTTCATTTGCTGTCCAGTGCACTTGTACATTCTTACTTTCGTAACCATAGATTTGACCTGTATCAAGATATTGGCAATAAAGCTCTGCCAGTGCCATAGCGCTAATATCGTAGAAAAAATCGATATCCTCAAAGTTGTCTCCAAAAAAGCCTTTATTTTTCATCATCTGGACAATGCTCCACAAGGTAATCTGACTCGATTCTTTGTGATGCTTCATAAAATCTTGTAAAAAGCCCACTACATCCAAACCTTCGTCACTTTCCAATGCTTTGTATCCCCATGCACCCATTTCCCTACACTTCTCCCTTCATCTATCTAATTAAAGCTTTTCGCAACCATTTGTATTTAAAATTAGCACACCATCAGCGCACATTACTAGGGGGCGTCTCCCAATGAACATGTCCACAGCAAACGATCAAATTAGAAGCATGCTAGAGCTCGTTCCATATGGTTGCGCTATCAGGATTGTCTAACAGAATATTGTCTTATGAGTTGGCGTAGCTAGTCCAAATTTACAGATAGGAGCCAAAGTAAAACTGCATCTTATCTTGCGAATAGCCATCTTGTCCTCTCCAGGTAGCCATTGACATAAAATCCGTTCCACGTCCACGCTCCTTGCGATAATCATCCTGTGATACTAGTAAACCAGCATAGCCCCAGATTTCCATCACAGCATCTCGTTCATATTGATTGGACTTAAAAACATCCTTCCAACGCTTCTCCAGCTGTCTAGCTGCATCCGTCTCATTACAGGATTCTATTGCCGCTATCATCTGTTTTACTATCATTATATCTTCCTCACACACCGTAAACGTCTCTTGTTCTTTCACTAAACATTCTAAATCTAGCAAACAATATAAGAGCCAATTGAGACGAACACCTCCCCACTTCATTCGTTCAAAATTAAGCACATTTAAATCTTCATTTACATATTCTTCATTTGACATGATTTTCTGCTCATTACAGTACCCACAGCCACTATAGGATACTAATGTAACAGGTCGCTCATGATACGTGTGGATTAGTAGGTCATGGGTAAGAGCCCAGCTGGATAAGGCACTGCGCAAATATACTTTACGCGTCGATAAGCTATGCAAAAATGCTGTCACCACAAGCTCCTTTGTTACACCTTCTTCATGAAGATGTCGTAACCTCTGTACACATTCATCATGAGTAATGGTTAATCGGTCAAACATCAAGCCCTTACTTTTGGCATACTGAAAATCTTCTTCTGTATAAGTATATCCGCCTGACCGCCATCTACCTGATTGCCAATAGGTTTGCATTAAAATTTTTTTTGCTTTCTGATCCATTGCACATTCCTCACTATCTATCACAGAATTTCAACTTTTCCTGTAGTATTTCTGCCATCTCTTTCCATGGTCGTTTCCAATAGGAGCTCGCTAGTTCTTCTTCTGTTTGTTCTAGCCAATACTCGCCTTCCATCAGTTCAAACATGTCCACCATGGTTATAGGTGCACATACTGGATTGGCTAACGCTGCAAGCATGGGCTCTGGTCCATCATCCCAATTATAGCCATTCACAATGGCATGCAAAATGACAGCTGATGACACCTTACTTATTTCATGGCACATTGTATCAAGGGATTCCTCATATAAAATGGACTCCACTTGCAGCTGTTCTGCTGCCTGCAAGGTCAGTCGAATGGCTCCAGGCGTATCCAGCAATAAATCCGCAATCCCTCTATGGTCTCTTGCTGCATACCAAGCTGTAGCGGTAATCCCCTCAGGCGCCTGTAAATCTACACCTTCAGCAAGCAGTAATGAAAGTACCTCTGCTTGCTTAAATTTTACAGCCTTTTTAAGCGCCGTATCACCTAGCTTATCTCGTGCCTCTAAATCAATATTTTGTGCCAATAGCAGCTTGATTCCTTCAAGTGGCATTCGATTTGTTAGGAAAAGCATTAACGGTGTTCTACCACGTACATCCCGCTCATTGACATCCAGCTTGCTTACCGCCTCTCGCACGTGCTCAATATCCTTAGTTTTACACACCTTCGCCCATTCCATTTAACTGCCCTCCTTTCATAAATCCATCCATTGCAATAATTTCTGCAGCTCATTTTTCATCGGTGCTTCTTCTTGCTTTAGACGTTGTGCGATCTTCTTGGAACTACCAAATATTCGATATAAAATAAATGCACGCTGGTAGTCTTCTTTTTTCTCCAGTTCTTGCACAAGTGCCGTAAGTAAGTCTAACCCCTTGATGTCCATGCCCTTTAATGGCTTAGCCGACTCACTCCCACCTAATAGAATAGCTACGAACACAGGCATCACCTCCACTGCTAGGCCATGTACCTCCTGAAAAGCCTCGGCATAAGCATCCTGCACAGATTGATGCTCTGTATCCACTAGTGCCATATAATGTTCAACGAGCGGGAAATAAGCCTTACTATAAAGACCTAAACCAAAGACCGCGTAGGTGCCAGGCATCGCTGATTTTTCGCTCGGCTCGACATCCTGATACCATGCAAATTCCTCCATAGCAATCTGTGCATAATCCGCTACTAACGGAAAAAGGCTAGGATATTCAAGGCAATTGGCAAAAAACTGATGGAGCTTTGACTTGGCTAACTTTTTAACAGGAAGGTAATTTTTCACTTTACTCTTGAAGGTTAGCTTATAGCCCTTTGGAAAACCTTCCTGCAACAGTTGAATGATATAATGAAGCGCTTCACGATAAGCCGCTTCCTCTTCAACTATTACTCGTATATCAATTGTTTGTAAAACATCATTTGCTTGCCCTTGGAACATCTCACGCTTCCGCATACTTTCAAAACGACCGCTTCCTTTTTGCAAATAATCAACAGCTTGCTGTGAGCCCAGCTGTTTGGCAAGCTCAAGATACTTTAAACAGGTAGCTGGATCTTTTTGACCAATTTTCAATGCTACATAAAGAAAGAAATTTAGCCTTTCCTGCTCCAGTTGCTGTACCATATCCTCAGTTTTCAGCACCCACTCTTGGATATAATCCCCTGTTTGTTTAAAATAGTACGGTAAAAATTGTTTCTCTGCCCAGTGCTTAAACGCCATTGTATAATAATGAATCCATTGGTCTAGACGCTCTTTATTGGCACGATGTTTTACTTCTAGTTGACAAATAAGTGGTTCGATTTCACTGGCTGACTGATGAAAAAAATGCGGATTGACTAAATACTGTGCAAAGAAAAATTCATCATGATCACTTGGTCGTATAGGTAGCTCAGCCATTACCTTTGTTTCAATAAATGTAGCCAGCTGCTCTTTCACTAACGCTAGCTTATGATCATGGAGAAGCTTTTTCTGATAGCTAAGCATCGTCCCGTCATGCTCAAATTCAAGGACTACTTGAAAATGGTAATCAAAAAATCGGAAACCATATTGCTCGGATTGAAACAACGTCTCCATTTTTGTACAGAGAGCCGAAAAAAGCTCCTCTATCTGATTTACTTTGGTAAACTCCTGTATGTATGGACCTGCTTCTACCCTATAGGCACTATCACTCCAACTAAATGGCTCATAGACATCAATAAAGATATTGCCATTAGGACTTTTCCCTTTTTTCCAGGCAACTTTTAAATAATGAAAGACACCTGCTTGTAATTTACTTTGTTCTTTTAAGTCCATTATCCGTTTACTTTCTTGTTGATAAACAGCTGTGAGTTGTTCCCACACAGCTGCTAGAAAATGTTCTACACACTGTTGCAATGTCTCACCCTCCCTTTCTACTTTTAGAGAAAAATCTCCCGCTAAAAAGCCTTAGCGAGAGATCAATCTTATCCGATTGTTTTCACAACCGCTCCTTCTTGATTTTTAATATGTGTTTTCAAAATTTGAAAGCTTACACCTGCTAAAGAAGACACAGTGAATTGGCTTTCTTGTGGCACTAGCTTTTGACTTAATTCTTCTACCGCTGCCCTGTTCAATGAAATGGTAATTTCCTGTCCATCCTCACGATAGCCAACTTGGGAATCCGCTTTAAATTGGATTGTTATTTGTTGTCCGACTAAGCTTAGGTTTTTATCTTTTAAAATACGCCCACGTAGTAATTTACTAATGACCTCTGCCTGTTTCGCCCCGAGTTGAATAACATTGGACTGTTTGTTAAACCAACCTTTTTTCCCAATCTCCCAAGCGAGCTGGTCTACAAAAAGAAAACCCGTATTGGAGCCATCTTCCTCCATTCCTTGCTCAACTGCTGCGACAACTTCTTGATTTTGCAGGAGAGAATTACGTGTTAAATCCGTAATATAGCTTGGTATTTGCTCAATACCAGCCTCTAGCACCCCAAGTGTATTCCACGTCTGCATCGCTTCTAGCTCATCCTCTGAAATACCAACCATTTGAATAAACTCCATTTTTCCATTTGGTGTATTTATTTCAGCAAGCTGTGGATCATATGTGAAGGCGAGTGCGGTTAATTGCGTGTCAGCATCAAGACAGATGGGTCCATTTGCATCTAAATAATCCCCTGCTCTAAAAACATTGCCACTATTAAAGACATATCTGCCCATATTTTGCAGTAAATTTAAAGCCCAAGCAGGTGGCTCCTCTTCATTCTCGTTGCGTACTAAGCGAAATGTCAGCTCAAATCCATACCCACTATATTCTTGATTGTCAAATTCTTTTTCATATAATTCCGAGAAACCATATGTAACAAAATGCCAATGCGGAATCGGGGTTTCACTTTTATATGCACTTATCCCATCTAAAGGATCTTGTCCTCCTAGCGAGTAGGGAATCATGGTTCCGTAATGCATTGGCTCCTGCTCACTATACACCTGTCTTAATGCCTGATCAATCGCATCCCAACCAACTGCTGTTAGTTCTTCACTCATCTATATATCCTCCTTGCTGATGATTCAATCGTTACACATACGTACCTAGTATTTATGATAGCAATTTTATGGTAGTACTTTAACAGGAATAGGACTTATTTTCAGCTTTCCAGCAATTAGGTGTATGGTCATCCTATATGAGGTAAATATTACTAATAAAAAATCAGCAGGCAATCTTCTATTTTACGAAAAAATAAAATGGAAGATTGCCTACCTGATTCAATATATTGATATTAATACGTAATGAAAGGCATTTATAGATTGGAGTATGTCTTCGTTAGCCATACAGCATAACTGGCTCACGAGTAGCTTGTAAATAGTCTGCTAGTTTTCCAGCAAACACTTTTTCTAAATATGGTAATTGTGCTAGGCAATGAGGCGTCATTAATGCTGGATTTTGATAGATTTTTAGACCACCCACTTTTAATAGCGTCGCTACAAATTGGGAACAAAAATAAGCACGCTCACGTCTCACTTCCTTTTGCATCACCACACCAAAAAGACCGATAAAATTATATTTATAGCGATCCCGATTCCAATACATATAGCGCACAATTTTCATCATCTCTAAATATTGATAATGGGATATCCGACAACGATAAATGACACAATCGGCAGACTCAAATAGGCCTCTTTCTGCATCCTCTCGTAAAAAGCCCCCACTTAACGGATTGTTTAATTGCCTTCGACCAAAGCTATACATCTCAGAAAGCCCCTCATCAAAGGCTATGGATGCATGATTCATCTCTTTGCCCGTATACATGCCTATCGCTTTCGATAGTAATGTCCCTGTTTTAGTTAATACTATGTAAATCGTATGTGCCATATCTTCACCTACTCCAATATTCTCTCTCCTACTACCAATACGTTTTAAATCTTCAAATGGTTTCGTGAATTTCCTTTTTTTAATAAGTATACACAACGAATCTTAAATATTTCCTTAGTAGAACCTGAAGTTTTTCTTAAGATTTAGTTTTATGGGGGTGTATTTAGAATTGAATAGGTACGTTGAAATCAAGATTTCTATGATTTTTTTACTACCTTTATTTATATGAATTTAATTGTATTCTTATGTGGGGTATATTTGGAATCTGGAGACTTAATGCGGTTGCGATTTCCTCTAAGTTGAGTTCATCTCCCTTACATAGAATGTTCGTTCGCACATACGATAGAATATGTATTAGCAAGATAAAATTTATGGAATTAATTAAACCAGGTACTCAATTTAACGAGAACCTGGTTTTTTAATATTTTCATATTTAAATTTAAAATACATATGTAGAATAACAGAAATTATTAATCCTGCTCCGCAAACTATGTAATTGAATGTAGATGATAATGAAAAGGTTTTTGAAACTATAAAAAAAACTACAAAATATAGTAATATAAAAATTGAAGCTATTTGCCTACCAGTACTCATAAAAATCACTTCCTAAAATTAATATCGTTCAAATTTCTAAATTAAAATTGAAATTTTTTTTCGTAAAATGACTATTCTTATCTTTTCCATAGTTAATTTTATAGATTTTGTATAAAACGGCTTTTGAATCTATTATTTTATTTTGATGAATCAGTTGAAAGGTCCAGGTACCTTCTAATAAATTAGGCGTAATTTTTAATCCTGCATAATAAATTCGTTCACCATTTTTTTATTCCTCATTAAGCACTCACAGTCCACAAAATGCAATTTTCCTTCTGGGTTAATTATTTGAAAAATAACCGCAGAGTCCTCGGTTATATTTTTTAAGTTTGCCGTATAACAAATTGCTGAATCTAAGGTTGAAAATACTTTTGTTTTATTTATTACTTCAAAAGTGTTATTATTCAAATCTTTTCCTGTACTCGAATTGTTTACAACCACTTTATTTATTGGCTGGGTTAATAAGTCTTCAATATACGAAAAATTCATCTCATCAATAACATGAATACGATAGCAGTTAGGATCACAAACCCAAAATTGATCATTAATAATAAAAGAAAAGTATTCAACCTTACTTAATATTGAATTTTGATATGTAGGAATTAACCAAAGTAGACCATTTTCACTAACTAATTCTAAAGTCACTCAGATGCAGTGAACCATAAAGTTGAACTATAACTACAATGAATTTCTTCATTTTATTTTAGTTGACTGCACTACATCCAAGTTTCACTAGGCATAGCTACGGTCAAATCGCTAATATCAACCTTATTATTAACTGATTAACTATTAAATAACCTCGTTAAATACACCTGTTGACATAAATAAAAATAAAATATAAAATTGAAATTGTTAACCAGTTAACTAAAATAAAATAAGGCTAGGTGACACAAATGGAGAAAAAAAATGATGTTATAGAAGCTTTGCAACGATTAATTACAGAAAGAGAATCGGCTGACAGAAGAAGAAAAGGAATGAAAGTCAGTCAGGAGGAAGCAATTGTTTCAGATTGGACATTGACACAATTACACATTGTTGCAGCAATTAAAGAGAAAGGAAAGGCGAATAACATCACACTCTCAGAAACTTTAAATGTTTCGAAACCAGCGATTACAAAAGCAGTAAAAAAGCTATTAGAGCATAATATCCTTGAAAAAATGCAGCAAGAAGATAATAAAAAGGAAGTATATTATATGCTAACAAAATCAGGGGAGATGCTTGCGCTTATCCACCATCAATTACATGAGCAGGCAAAAAATCGTTACTTAAGTATCCTTAATGATTTTAACACTTCGGAATTAGAGACAATTATTCGATTTTTAAACGCTATTACCGAAAACATGAAGTCACATTAAAGCTGTAAAAGGAGAATGTATATGTCTCGACTAGCTCAAACGAAAATACTTGCATTGTATTTGTTAAGTATAAGCAGTTTCTTCGCTTCTTTAAATCAAAATATTTATACGCCTGTCATTCCACTCATTCGGGATTCATTTAGCGTATCTATTAATTGGGTGAATTTCACTGTCAGTAGCTTTATTTTTATCATAGCCATGGTTCAAATTTTTTTAGGTGCAGTAATAGATACCCAAAATCAAAAACGGTTGTTGATCTTTAGTTTCTTGTTAATTAGTATCTCAACCATCGTCTGTGCATTTACAACCAACTTTTTAGTATTTATGGTCTTTAGGGTTGTTCAAGCCATTGGAGCTGGTGTTATTCCCTTGGTTACGATAAATATGATTTCACACTTATTTGATGGTGAAGCAAGGGGGAGCGCAATGGGGACGTATCAAATACTACTTTCCCTGGCCCCAGCAGTTTCTCCAATAGTAGGTGGAATATTAGGCGAATATTATGGCTACCAAGGTATTTTTTTATGTCTATTTCTTATTGCAACCCTATTACTTGTGTTTATTATGCTGGCATTTCCTAACAACGGAAAAAGAAATAACGGTCAAGAAAATGCTAGTAGCTTTATCCAAATCTATCGAGCCATTTTTTTGAATCGTGTCGGTTTAATGACGATGACGGTAAGCTTTTTTGTCTTCTTTATTTACTTTGTCATTCTAGTATTTTTACCGATCTTGCTCCACGATCATTATCATATATCGTTACAAAACATTGGATTATTATACTTACCTTTAACTGTTAGTATGATTTTGGGGAGTGTTATCTTTAAAAAAATACAGAAGAAAGTGACGTTGAAAAAGCTATTTATCACTGTTTTATTTTTCTTCCCGTTGTTAATTATAGCTTTTGGTTTCCTACATACTCAATCAATTATCGTATTAAGTACCCTGTTATTTGTGTATGGCTTAGCAATTGGATTTGCCCCTCCACTATTTTCAACGATTATAAGTAATGAATATAGCGAATATAGAGGAGCTGCCTTAGGACTGTTTAATTTTATTCGCTATTCAGGTATGGCAATCGGTGGTATGTTTTCTGGATTAAGTCTTGTTCTGCCAAGTACCCTCCTCTTTGTTTTTTTGGGTGTTTTATTTTTTCTTATTTCGCTATTTCAGTATTCTAGTTTAAAGCATTGTACTATGTAATAAATATGGTTGCTAGTAGGTTGAGCTATCTTCAAAAATTGGCCGCTTCCCCCATAATTATTATGGTATAATAAACCAATAAGGAGGTTTTCATACAATTATGGAATTATTACTCGGCATTATCCCTGTTTTTCTGCTATTATTTTTTTATCTTGTCCCAGTTGTTTTCATTGTTTGGTTCTTACTTAAATTTATTAACTTACAAAAGGAACAAACTGAAATATTAAGAAATATTTCCGATAAGCTAAATAATTAAAAAAATAATAGACAAAGTCCGAATTTCGACTTTGTCTATTATTTTTTTGTGCTGATTCAAATTGTTAGGATGAGCTATTTTTTATATCAATTTACTTTCTTTTAGTAAATCATAAATGATTGTATCCTTTGTTTTATGAATACCTAATTTACCGATTTGTTTTAAGATAAATGGCGCATCTATATCTGTCAATTTTTTACCATCTAGTAAGCGAGCCGTTGACGCTAATAACGTACGAATATCAAAGGCAGAAGCAAATACTTCAGGAACCCCTCGGTCAATTGCTAATAATTGATAAACCGCCTCCATTGCTGTTCTTACTGAATATTCTGTTGTGAATACGGTATCTCTTTCAGTTTCACTAAAATTCCCTATAAAGGCTAGGTTTACAGATCCTTTTGGGACAACTAACGGACGATCGCCTATTGCTCTCGGCATAAAGTAAGATGTGATATATGGCATATAGCATGGGATTGTCTGACAAGAATTTTGCGCTAAATCTGGAATATCCTCAACAGGTACACCCATATGGTACAACCACTCTTGTGCTATCTCACTGCCACTACATTCCGTAATACTTTTTTTAATAAAATCCCCTGGCTTATTAGATAGTAAACCATAAATCCAAACAACTAATTGATCTTTTGGTTGATTTTTAAAATGAGGTTGTCGATTCAATGTATAGCTTAGCATCCAATTCGAATCTTTTGCTGTTACAATACCACCCGTAACGACCTTCCCCGCATATGGATCTCTTTTACTAATCTTTTCAATATAAGGTGCTACTCGATCATCTAATGTAGTGAGTGTTGCTGAAACAAACCAACTTTCTTTCGGCAAATTATCACAGAATTTTTCTGGTCTTCCAAACGCAGCATCTTGGGCAGCGATGTTTTTCCAAAGAGACCAGCTTCCTCCTAAGTCAGTTGTTTCAGGGGCTGGTGTGTTATTGTCTCCATACGTTGTACTTTCCGTAATACTACCATTTGTCACAAAAACCAATTCATTTTCGGTTAGCTCTATATTTTTTTTCTCACCATTTTGCTTTAACACTAATGTATGAGCTACCTTTTTATCTCCAACATTGTCAATTAGAACATTTTCGACAACCGTATTATATTGGAAATCAACATTATGTTTTTCTAAATAGTTGATCATCGGAAGTACTAGGGATTCATACTGGTTATACTTTGTAAATTTCAGTGCAGATAAATCTGGTAATCCACCAATATGATGGATAAAGCGCATAATGTAACGACGCATTTCCATAGCAGAATGCCATTTTTCAAAGGCAAACATCGTGGACCAATACAGCCAAAAATTCGATTCAAAAAATTCATCAGAGAAAACATCTGTAATTTTTTTATCCTCTAGCTTCTCTTCAGGCGTAAAGAATAATTTAATCATTTCTTCAGACGATTGATCGGATAATGTGAACTTTCCGTCATCCTCTAATCTTTGTCCTCGATTCTCCATTAATCTACATTTTGAATAATTAGGATCTTCTTTATTTAACCAATAAAATTCATCTAAAACCGAAGCATTTTCTATTTCTAATGATGGAATGGAACGGAATAAATCCCATAAGCATTCAAAGTGATCTTCCATTTCTCGACCACCACGAATAATAAACCCTCTTGTCGGATTTAAAATTCCGTCAAGACTACCGCCTGAAATATCTAACTCTTCAAGAATATGAATATTCTCACCTTTCATTTGGCCATCACGAATTAAAAAACATGCGGCTGAAAGTGAGGCAAGCCCCGAACCAATCAGATAGGCTGATTTTTCATCGACACCCTCGGGTTTTTTCGGACGTGCGAAAGCTTCATAATTACCATTACTGTAATACATAATATCGCCTCCATAATTATTATTCCAATATAGAATAACACTCATTGGCACCTAAATGGGAAAAAGAAAGATAAATTAACAAAAAATTCAAATTCGATAGCATGTCTCCTAAATGGATGCTCGTATCATTTGACATCACATCTTCTTGTATTTTTATAAATCATTTCAAAAAACCCTTTTTTAAAAAGGAATTATACAGTATCTACAAATTACATAGCTCCATCTCGATAAAGCATTTATACACTGTTCCATGCTCATTCATTATGCTATACCAGTGGGATAATTATACAATTTTCCGGTTGTTAAATTTGCATAATTATTATATTAAAAAATCTTTTTATAACTAAAAACACCTATTCACTGATCATTCTTTTTTCGGATCTCTCATTATCTCGTTTAAAATGACCTGTAATAGCTAATAATAATGGGACTTCTTTGATTTTAGCCTGCTACTTTCACTGACGCTACAATTTACATACATTACAAATAGAGGTGTTTAAATTGACTACATTCGGAAAATCTATATATATCACATTCATTATCGTTGTATTTTTATTATCAACAGGATGGGATTATTTTAAAAATGGGCATTGGGCGTTGCTTGAAAATCTTTTCTATTCGTTATGGGTGGCAAGCTTCTTATTCCTGACATCATTTATACTTAGAAATAAAAAAAATGACACAAAAAACCAAAGCTGATGGCGTTATTTAATAGGTTACCCATTAAAAATCACTCATGATATTGGCATGAGTGATTTTTTGATAAATCTATCTAGATGGATAACTCCAAGAAGCACATTGAATAAATGATAAATCTTGAAAACGTTTTTCTAAATTTGTTTGGAGGACGATGTTCAAAAACAAGTGTATATTGTTAATATCCAAATTAAGTACTTCTAATCTGCCCCTTTAGCACAGGAAGCGAGTGTACTAAATTGAACAATTGCTACCCGTTAGTTTAAGCAAATTTTATATTTCTCTTGAAAGAATTTTCCACCAAAGTATAGAGTATGCCTGCAATACCAAAAATAATAATAGAACTAATCATGCTTAAATTATATTCATTTATAAAACGGGCATATATTATTTAACGTGCACTATTAGTTTAAAAGAAAAAAAAGAGCTGCCGATGCAACTCAATGTTCTTCAATACTTATACTTATTTAATATTTCTTTTGGAATATGACAATAATCATTTGGACATCTAGCTAACCTATCTTGATGTTCTTCTGCACTTCTTACATAGTTTGTAAGAGGTAATACTTCAACAACTATAAGATCGTAATCATTTCTCTCATCAAGAAACGCCTTCGCCTCTTGTAAGTGTTCAGGCTTTTCACTATATACTCCCGTTCTGTATTTCTCGCCAATATCCTGTCCTTGTTGATTCAAACTGTATGGATCAATGATTTCAAAAAAATATCCCATTAATTCCCTGATTGTGACAATGGTCGGATCAAATTCCGTTTTTACACATTCGGCGTACCCATCATAATCACCCTCCAGTGTATGACCTGTGCCATTAGCTCTTCCTGCTTCTGTAAACGTAACTCCAGGTAAAGTTTTTATAAAAGCTTGTACTCCCCATAAACATCCACCTGCAAAATATACTATCTCCATACTGACTCTCCTTTTTATTTAAAAAAATTCATTTCAAGTTATATAGGAAGAACAAATGTAATTACTAAGTCTATTACACATTAAAATAATGACAAATTTTATTATGTCACATTATGGTCCGATTGTTGAACACAAGTCAAGCAACGCTCTTTAACTAACTGCGTCGTTAGTAAAAAAGCGTCTCTGTGTATGGTGGGAGATTATTAGACCAGCTATGGTAGGAGGCTGGTCGCGATTAACCTTTTTTACTTACAGTAATCATCAAAAGACATCATTACTTTAAAGAAAATTTTTCGTTTTTTCTAATTTACACACAGTGGTAATGTTTATAACCGTTTACACATACATTAATGGCGGGATAGCACCTTTAACATCGCCCCCAAGATGTTTTTGTACAATGCTATCCCTTTTGTATGCAATAAAGAATAGATCAACATATCACTACATTCTTCAGTAACACGGTTGCATTCATATTGTCTTAAATGGCCTTCTTCTTATAAAGTTGAATTTTATCAGTAACTTCCTTGCTGCTTTGTTTTCTTCTGTGAATAGTTTTTATCTTTACTTAAAAGAACCCCCTCTTGCTTTTTTATGTAAATCAATATTCCCACTGAAAATCAGAAACCCAATTATAACTCCTATTCCTTTAGGATAATGGCAATTTAACAAATAACAGAGGCTACGTTTTAATGTAAGTCACTTTATTGGCAAGAACCTCTAGCCACCACCTTCATATATTATAATGAAAGGAGTGGCTATTGTGCCTTGGCAACATAAAATTGCTTACTTAATCGGTCAGCCTGTCGGTGTTTCTTTGACAAATGGTCAAGGTACTTCAGGTGTCCTCTGTGGTGTTTCAGATGGGAAACTACTTGTCCTTGAATATTTATATCAAAGTCAATTCGCCTTAAAGCAATATGATATTCATATGATTCAAGATGTCAACAGCTTTCCCCCTTGTCAGCAGCCGTTATACTAAAAAACATCCGTCTAGGATGTTTTTTAGCTTCTATTCCTTTATAGAAGGCTAAGGAAACAACTCCCGCAGCCTTCTCTTAGGTTTTTCTAGCTTTTTTATATGGACTTATAATTAAAAGCTAGTGTCTGAGATAGATAACTATCTTCAACAACTAGCTCAGGCATACTAATAGTAATGTAAAGTTCTTTCAACTTTACGTTATACTCCTTTATGGTACTTGAGGTCACTTTCGTCCAAGTGACCTCCTTTTACACCTACCCTTTTGTTTGTTTCATCCTTTTACCCTATCAAACGGAATCATTGGCACATCGATACGACAAATTCGTTTTTGTAGGAAGGAGGGAAACAATGGGAATTAATTTAAACTTTTGGTCATTTATTTTTTCTTTAGGTTGTACCCTACTATTTTTTCTATCAGGCACATTGAAAAACTTTTTTGACACCTACCTTCATGTTCATCCATTGACATTGACACTACTTTTGTCCATTGTCTGTTTCTATCTTAGCCTTATGGGCATGAAAGATGTAAGAAATTTAACGACCTTGCTTCGGGGAATATTGACAATGGTTATCACACTTATTTTGATTATTAGTATTTCTTTCATTTTATTTTTCGGTCACTTATTAAGTTAAAAAGTCCAAACTTGCATTATTTTTATACAAGCCTCCTTGACGAACATTTGTTCTGTAGTTAAAATAATAAAAAAGGAGGCTTTTTTATGCAAACAACAACGAGCATTGAATTAGTACATTTCTCTGAAGACTATGCGGAGCAATTAAACAGCTTTGAACTACCTGAAGAACAACACCAGTTTACAGCCCTTCCAAAAGAAATTACGATCGAAAAGGTTGGACAATATCCTATTGTCATTTTAAGTAATCATGTGCCAGTTGGTTTTTTTGTTCTTCATGCAACGGATAGAGTAAAAGAATATTCCAGTAATCCCCAAGCAATGTTACTAACCGCTTTGTCTATCGATTATCAACAGCAAGGTAAAGGTTATGCTAAAAAGGCCATGTTTGCACTAGCTGATTTTGTCAAACAGGAATTTAAAGAATGTAACGAAGTGGTGTTAGTTGTCAATCATAAAAACACGGCTGCCCAGCATCTATATGCCAAAGTTGGCTTTGTGGACCACGGAGAAAGAAGAATAGGCCCTATTGGTGAGCAAATCGTTATGAACTTGCCGCTTTGAAGTAAACGTCACTCATTTGCATTGTTCAAATGAGTGACGTTGCTATTTTTATGGTCCTTTCCTTATAGAACTAACACTTCATCACAAATAATGTCTATAAAATCCTAATCATGTGTAATGATAAAAACAAATTTATTTTGATTTGCCATGTGCTACACCCATTTTTGCCCCATCTAACCCGCTAGTAGGCTCATCCAGTGGTACAATTTGTGCATCAGCTACAGAATACTGCTTGCTGCTAGTGTTTCACGCTGTTTTTCTCCACCTGATAGTGATGCAGGGTGTCTGTCCTTTAGTGGGACAAGCAAAAAATTTTCCAGTGCTTCGATTGCCTTGTTTCTTAGAGTCTCTGTTACTTGCCGACCTAACATGATTTCATTCCCAACACTTGCCGCATAAAGTGGATAGTCTGGGTCCTGCATGACAAAATAGGTTAGCTTACTTCGCTTTGATGGTGATAACACTTTATCCTTTAAAAGAATTTGTCCTTTTTGCTGTCTGTATAGCCTCACTAATACCTTACAAAGCGTGGTTTTCCCTGCCCCATTTGAATGGTGTCTCCCCATTGTTCATAATTAGCCTGCTCCCATATAGTTAACATAATATCGTTATGTTGTACGAATGCATGTGTGATCGTCTGTTGTAATTTTTCAAGCTCCCATCCAGCGCATTGCTCACTACTGGCTCACCCAATGTAGAAAATAATGCCTTATGCATGATAATAGTATTGATTCCCTAAAGCGTTTTGCTAATTCCGTTACATCTGCATGGGCTATTCCACCAACTGTTTGGATGCCCATTGTATTTAAATTGACTTACATATTTTTGCAATTAAGTTAAATAAAAGGGATTTTTTCATATGGTATAATCAGGGAATATACAGTGTTTTTTATCCTAATGACAAGTTTGACAATGTCTAATGGGATTAAAGATAAAAGGAGGAGTAAAAGATTATGGAACAAAGGATACTTGAATCACTTAACAAAATTTATCCAGTTAATATTATGGCAGTCGAATCAGTGACTAATGAAATGTTTCGATGTATTACAGAACATGGGGACTATTTTGCAAGAATAACAAACTATAAAACATATGATGAACAGTTAGAAGAAATTAAATATACTAATTTTTTGTATAGCGAAGGATTTGGAGTATCCCCCATAATACAATCATTAAACGGAAAATTAATTGAAAAAATGACATTAAAAAGTGAAGTTCTAACTGTTCTATATAAGGGTGCTTCAGGTGCACACTTGCATAGAAGTCAATGGAATGCAAAGGTTTTAAAAGAATTAGGTCGACAAATTGGTCGTTTACATCGCCTATCAAAAACATTTGAAAATATAGAGACCGTTAAATACATTAACGATTGGTATGAGAATGAAGAATATGCTTTTCTGAAATATATCCCTAAAGAAGAAAATATAATTAGAGAAATTGCAGATGAGGTTTTATCCTCAATAAAGGATATTCCGAAAAAACAGTCAGATTATGGTTTGATACACGGTGATTTATGGTTAGAAAACATATTGGTAGATAGTCATAATAATTTTACGATGATTGATTTTCAAGATTGCGAAAAAAACTTCTATATATTTGATTTAGCTGTTCCAATCTATAGTGCGATGGAATATTCATTTGTAGGAAACAGTAATATTGTTGACTATGGTCGTTCTATATCTAACGCAATAATTGAAGGGTATCAGGAAGAAAATTCTATATCATCAGAGATGTTAGAAAAACTCCCTCTATTTATAAAATTAAAGGAAATTTTTGAATACAGTTTAATGCATATGTATTGGGACATAGAAAAATTAACTGAAGAACAAATACGAATAATGAACCATTTCAGGATAAGAATTGAGCATAAACACTCCCTTCTGAAAATTTAGGTGAATTTTGTCTATTCAACTAACAGAGCTTTAGTTGAATAAGGCTCATTTAATTAATCAAATAAAAATCTCATACTTAACTCCATTTTGATCAATATTTTTTCAAAATGGAGTGTTTTTACGTTTGCTGATAAATGAAGGAAAAATTTTCTTTAATCAATCTTTATTTTAAAGCTACATGTATATGATGCATCAACAATTTTTCCACCTGTGATTTCAGAGCTTGATTTGCATAACGAAGTACTACATCATTACCTGCAGTGGCAACTTGTACGTCACTAAAGTATTCATCTACTAGTTGCCAGCCTACTACTCGTATACGTTTTTGTGCAAGTTCTCCTTTGAGGTGAAAATATTCCTGTCTTAGATCCTTTAGCAATGAATCCATCATTGGAAGAAATACCGTTTTCATTTTAAACTGCTCCAATCTACAGTAGTCAACCTGTAATGATTTAACTGCTAGCTCTAACAAAAGATATTTATGCAGTAACTGTCTTTCGTTGGCTTTAATCATAATAATCAGCATCCAGTTGAGCTGATTGAATACTTTGAATTGGAATACGTTTCGTTATAAGTAGTGTTTCAAGTATGAGTTCATTAGTATTAATCGATTTAATTATTCCAGTCCATTGTGTGATTTTGTAGTCCTCCCACACTTCTAATTTTATGTGCAATTGCTGATTAAAAGCTTGATCAATTGCTTTTTGTAGTTCTTCCAGTTCCCACTCAGTCAATTCTCTTGGCTGTTCTGGATGCTCTTGTTTATACTCTCTAAGAAGCTCTAAATGCTCCGGCAACATCATCGACGCCCATTTAATATGACCTCTGTCTTGTATCATTAATAAATCACTCCTATGCCAAATGACCACCAACTAAGCGATCGCGCTTAATAGCCGTCCCAGCTTTTGTGAAAGAAACTGCTCTTAATATTGAAGTAGCTCCAAACCTGTTGCGTATTGCATCCATTGTAGGACCGATTATTTGACGCTGTGGCTTACGATCATCGAATAAATCTAATTGGATACTATGCTCTCTTTCCAGGTTGGAGATTCGGACAGCTATTTGCCGAGTTGGTTCACCTGTAAAATATTTATCCAGTAATTCAATACAAGTTTTATACATCACAAGTGTTTCGCTTGTCGGTACTGCAATTGTTTTAGATCGATGGAATCCTTTGGTCATAGCGTTTCGACTATAAGAAAGACCAATACTAATTGTACGACCAACATAACCTGCATCCCGCGTTCGCTTCATTACGTCCTCACACATTTCAAGAAGTACTACAGAGATTTCTTTACGTGTATGGTAATCCCTCATCAACATTTGGCCCTTCCCAAAACTTAACGCTCCGTTTGTTATTAACGGCTCCCCTAATTTGGATAGATCTATTCCCCATGCATGGTAATAGAGTTGATTGCCCATTACACCAAAGCGCTTTTCTAATTCTTTTAAATCTGTATTAGCCAAACCACCGACTGTTTGTATCCCCATAGCATTTAGATTTGCTTCCATCTGTTTACCGATCCCCCACATTTCAGAAAGGGGTTGAACTGGCCATAATTTTTTTGGAATATCTTCATATGTCCATTTAGCAAAACCTGTTTTCTTTGCTTCAAGGTCTAAAGCTAATTTGGCTATTAACATATTTGGTCCCATACCTACTGCACTAGGTATATTAAATTGGTCAAGAATAGCTCTTTGTATTTCCTTAGCCGTTTCCTCAGGTGAACCCCAAAGCTTTTCAGTGCCAGTTAAATCAACAAAACTTTCGTCCACACTATACACATGTATCGCATCAACTGGTACATAATTAGAGATTAATTTAGTAATCGTCATCGACATTTGAATAAAGAAACTCATTTTAGGCTCAAACAATCTAATGTCAGGATGTTTTGGTATCTCATAACGTCTACTTCCAGTTTTGATTTTAAATTTCTCTTTCATCAATGGTGATGCCGCAAGCACTACGCTACCTGGTTGGTCAAAATTTGCTACTACGGCAACTGGCGTTTTTAAAACATCTAGCCCATGTAACATCGCCACGATACTGGCATAAAAGCATCTCATATCGATACACATAATTGGTCTATTGGGCATACCCTCATAATTCATATAACTTCACGTCCCTTACTAACAAAAGGAATAACAGCTAGAACATTCCTAATCAAAAAAGTACGTTTTGCATGTCTTGTAAAACAAAACGCCTGGAATGAATCACCAACAATTTTAATGACTTTTACACGCCTTTTTGTTATGGAGCCATCTTTTGCTATATACATCATATTCACTAATTGTTTATGCTGCATAGCTTTAATCAGTTGTTCTCTCATCTTAGTTTCCTCCCATTGCCTCTCGTAATTTTTTGAAATGATTGTTATTTATTATTAGCACAATGATTTTCCCTTTTACCTATATTACGTAGGAACATTTGTTTGTATACATAATAGAACGAATGTTCTTACCTTGGCAATGTTCAATTTTTGGAAAAAGACCAAGTACTCAAATTTATCCCTGTCAAGTAGAAAGTTGTAAAAAACTAAGCAGCCATCTAGCATTGATATTCTATCAGTGCCAGTGAGCCCTTTTTGGAAATGTTGTATCATCTGTGATTAGGGAATAGGTAAAAAAATCTTGATCAAGAAGTGAACTATGAATGGGAGAAATAAAGAGGAACTGATTTATATCAAATATGGCAAGAAAATTCGAAAGAATATGTCACAGTTAGTTTAGTAGGAGATAATTTTTTTAAAGGAACTTCTTTATAAATAGTAAAAAGAGAAATTGCGAGGTGCAATTTCTCTCAGACTGTAGACAAACTCGATGAATTTTGAGTTTGCCTGCGATCTTTTCTTACAATGGAGAATAAATTAAAGGCCGTTGATTTCCACTGCGGGTGGGCCTTTTCATGGGCAGAAGAGATCAGACTCCAGCCTCATGTCAGTCAGGATCTCGGCTTTCCTTTTCCATAGGAGTCGCCTTCGTTCAATCAACTATAAGATACTCTATCTCATAGAATTATTTGAAAATGAAACTTGCAGAGGTGATGACATGATGACGAAAATCCTTAGTAGACGTAAGACAATTCAGAAATGTAACACGATTGATCAATTCGTTCCCAACGATCATTTGGTAGAAGGCTAGGTACTGCTTGATTTTTTCCAGTTTATCTATCCTTTAAACAGAACATCTCTATTCTCCTAATGGGCATCCAAATTATTGTCTGTGTCACAAGGTAGCGTTTATTTCCAGTATGTTTTTTGGCATTTGCTCCATGCATCAAACGATCGAAGAATTAATTAGAACAGATATAGGCGTATCATGGTTTTAAGTTGTACCCAGAGTCACATTCCTCTACCTTAGTAAAAATTATATCTAATCAGCACCAAGACGCATTATAACCCCAGACAGATATTCTCCCGTATTTTAAAGGTGTACATCAGGACTCCTCCATGCAGACCATTTTATTTATCGATTCTACGCATTATGAAATGATGCGGAATAGGCATTATAGTCAAAAGTCATGCGAAAGAAAAGAGAGCACGGGCTTATAGAGAGCTGGTGGGAGTTAAATATATGGATCATAGAGACGGGAAAAGCCCTTTCCCCGGGGAAGTTTAGAAAGGAAGAATGGAAGAATGAGGAAGCTGACAGATCCTGAAATTGGCTGGCCATGGAAGGATGAACATGCAGAACAGTTGCATGTATTCTTTTCAAAGCGCAGCCACGGACAGAAAGGCTTTATCACCATTACCATTATGGCTCGATATGCACATTAAGCCATATATTACAATGCATGGAAGGTCATTCGACGATTTCAAAAGGCAATCAGCTATTTGCAGATGCAGCCCTATAAAACAGCGGTGGAGCTTTTGGTAAGTCAAATGTTGCCTATTCTTATGCCACGTCTAAGAGCAGAAGATGGATTGCCCCAGAAAGCACAGAGTATACATACAGCAGAGCCTCATTGTATCTTTTGCCCAAGGGCAGATGTTAGAAGTATGCAGTAACATTGAAGGAAGGATGCTCAACCAGTATAAATCAGATCTGCCCCCCAGTTTATTTCAAATTATCCAAGCCTTTCCCAATGTACAGAAAGTAAGCATCATCAAAAACTCATTCAACGCCATATTTGGGAGTCATATGTGGAGGAAGCTAGAACATTTACATTCCTATGACATCAAACAAATTTATGCAAAGCGCAAAGAAACGATTGAGCGTGTCTTTGCCGATGCAAAAGAAAAGCATGGTATGCGATGGACAACCTTAAGAGTCAAAAAAATTATCCATACAGGCGATGCTTACTTTACTATATATGAATTCAAAGAACTGGCTACTTGGACATGGCAAATGGCAGAGAGTAACTAAATCAGAGAGTATATTGGAATTTGGTAAATATATTACCGATCTTGAAAATAAAATGGAAAGACCAAAAATATCAGGGTGGACTATCGGTGGAACTGATCGGAGGAGGTGCGAGGTGCAGTTTCTCTTTACTCGGACTAGGTCTCTTCCTCAGATCAATCCACGGTGACTGTTCGTATGGTTACCGTTTCGTTCGTTCGTTTTCCGTTTGTTTCGTTTCCGTTTCCGTTTTCACGTTTCATTTCCGTTTTGTTTCCATTTCCGTTTCGTTCGTTTCCATTTCTCTTTTCATTTTCCGTTTCGTTTCATTTCCGTTTCTGTTTTGCCATTTTCCGTTTTCGTTTCGTTTTCCGTTGGTTCGTTTCCGGTTTCCGGTTTGTTCCGTTTCGTTTCCGTTTCCGTTTCCGTTTCCATTACCATTTCCGTTTCCATTTCCGTTTCCGTTTTACCGTTTCCGTTTCCATTACCGTTTCCGTTTCCATTACCGTTTCCGTTTCCATTACCGTTTCCGTTTCCATTACCGTTTCCGTTTCCATTACCGTTTCCATTACCGTTTCCGTTTCCATTTCCGTTTCCGTTTCCATTTCCGTTTCCGTTTCCATTACCGTTTCCGTTGTCATCACCTTGCTTTACAAACACACCAAATGTTAGTGTATGCTCACCATACGTTACCGTAATCGTCGTATTACCTTGACCTTTTCCTTTTACCACCCCTGCTTTTACAGTAGCTATTTTATCATTCGCTACTTCATAGGTTGCAAGCTTTGTAACATCTTTTTCTGTTGTTTTCCCATCAAAAGTAGTTACTTCAGTAATCTTCACGGCAACTTCCTTACCTATACTAGTTTCAACCTGAGATTGGTCAATTTCTAGTGTTACTACTTCTACAACAGGTGCTTTAACTGTAACATTTACAGTAACTTTATTATCACCATATGAAATAGTAATAGTAGTCGTGCCCTCACCTACTGCAGTGACTAATCCATTTGCTACTGTTGCAATGTTTTCATCTCCAACCACATAAGTAGCTTTTGTAGTTACATCTTCCTCTGTTGCATCACCTTTTGCAGGCGTTGACGTTTCTGTTACCGTCAGTTGTGCAGTTTCTCCAGCTTTTAGGTCTAGCTCAGTTGGATTTACAGAAAGTGCTGTTACTACTTCATTTTCATATATCTTTGCTTCACCAACATTTCCGGCAGCGTCAGTAATTTTTACTGATACAGCATTAGTTTCTGCTGTTACTGGGAATGTAAAGCTACCGTCTTGATTTAATTCAAAAGGAACTGGTGCTTGTACTTCACCATTTATCGTCGAAATATAGGAAGCTTTTAATTTATCATTTAAATTATAATTTAAATCATATAAATCTAACTCTTCATTGTAGTCGATATACTTATCTGTTACCTGTCCTGTAGCGACACCATTAGCTACTGAACCTGTAATTTCTGGTTTAGTTGTTTTCACAACAATTGGCCCAACATAATCGGAAACTGCTCCTGATGCTGCAAGACCAGTGAAGTCAATTGTATACAGGCCATCTGGAATCGTTGTGGCAGGTTCTGATCCCCATGGTTTGTACTGCCCACCAACATTTAGCGTATAAGAGCCTTTTCCTAGCGCAGTACCTGCATGTAGATAACCAATGTAGCCGTCTTCGTATTCTCCACCTTCAGGATTCATAATATCCCAAAGCTCGATATAGTTAGTTGTTACGTCTCCAGTTAATGTGAATGAAAGTACAGCTGAATCTTTCACTCCATCGCCGTTAAAGGATAGGTCTGTTTCTGTAATCTTATAATCTTTAATTTCCGTTACTGCCTCGCCACCTAAGTCAGCTGCAAATGGTAATGAAATTTCTGTAGATCCTCCATTGATATAAATATACCCTAATATTTCAGAGCCATTTGGTGCCGTAGCTTGTGAAGCAGTTAATGTAATATTTAACACTTGCTCACCAACTAGATTAAATGTCGGCTGATCTACTGTAACAGTTGCATCACCAAATGTTTTTGTCACATCAATCGATACGTTATAATTGCCGCCGTTCCCTTTAATATCTTTTACTAAAACTTGTTTCGTTACAGAAATATCCTGATCTTTCAATGATTGTGGACCGAAAGTAACTGTCCCTTTCAAGTTTTCTGTAACTGCACCCGTACCATCCAAAATTGCGCTATCAAGTGCATAGGCAAGAATTTCTGGATGAGCTGCTGCATAAGCATTTACACGCCCTGCACCCTGAGAAAACACATCGTATTTTGTTGTATCTAAAACCTGTGCTGTATTAGAAAGCGCCACTTTTACATCGAACGCGTTCCAACTAGGATTTGCTTGTTTAACTAATGCAACAATACCTGCAATATGCGGTGTTGCCATAGATGTTCCTGTTTTACGACCATAAGCTTCCCCATAATCTGCATCAGGGAAATCTTTTTTATACATTGGAATCGTTGACATAATATTTGTTCCAGGTGCACTTACATCTGGTTTAATATCAAAGTTTGGTGTAGATGGTCCGCGCGAACTGGAAGAGTTTACCTCATCCCCCAGTGTCTTTGTGGAAGCGAATTTACTAAAACTTACTTTTCCAGTTCCGCCTGCTAATGCAGCGCGAATTGCATTACCATCCGTTTGAGACATGTCGAATGTTGGCAGAAATTCAAATGAATCACCAAGGAATGTGCCTGAAATGTCCGGTGCATTTGTTCCGCCAGCAAAGTTATGAATTATTGTTGCGACAGCTCCATTTGCCTTTGCATTCGCAATTTTATCAACAAATGCGATACCGCCACGGGAAATCAATGCCACTTTCCCTTCTACATCAATTCCTTCAAAGTCTTTTACTTCTCCGTTTCCAGGAACAGCAACTAGGTCAAATTCTCCTTGAAGCTGTTTTGCTACATCTTTCCCAAAAGTCGTTCCCATTAATGGAAGCTGTTTTGTTAAGTTGTAATTGCCAACTGTAACATTCACTTCCCCGTTATACATTGTTTCAGGATTTGTTGTGTTACCAACAGCAATGCCTAAACGAGCTGTTGCAGGAGTACCCATTGTTCCGCGATTTGGACCAGAGTTTCCTGTTGCAACTACTCCGATTGTTCCAGCCATCATTGCATTATTAATAGCAAAAGAACCAGCATCCGTTTCAGAATTGGCTCCCCCGCCAAGTGAAAGGTTGATAACGTCCATTTTTTCTTTTACAGCAGTTTCAATTGCTTTAACAATACCAGATGTAGCTCCACTTCCGTATGCTCCAAGAACACGGTAAGCATAAAGGTCTACTTTTGGCGCAATTCCTTTAATACCAAATTCGTTAGCGCCGATTGCTGCAATTGTTCCAGCAACATGTGTACCATGAGAAGTATAGAACGAGCTTCCTTTTTCATTAAATTCAGGTGTCCCGACTGGACGCTCTGAAGGTAATGTTTCCGATGCATCGTTATCTGCTCGAGGCTTCGTGTAAGTAGAAGAATTTGGAATAAAGTTTTTTCCGCCTTTATAAATTCCAGCGAATTCAGGGTGATCTGCATCAATACCAGTATCTAATACTGCTACTTTTATTCCTTGTCCTTCAATTCCTTCCTTCCAAAGCTGTTCGATACCAAGGAAAGAATTACTTGTATTCATTTGAGCTTCTACTGAATCTTTCTTCATAAGTTCCGATGATTTCATCGTATTATCTTCTGATGCGTAAACAATTGCATCAGGTTCAATTAATGTAATTCCATCAACTGTAAGCAGTTTTGGGAGATCCTTTGCCTTCACAGTTGCTGCAAAACCGTTTAAAACAGTATCAAATGTGTAACCTTGAGTCATCTCCACATTTTTAATAGCTAACTCTTTTTTAACTTCTGCTTGTTGTACTTTTACATTGGAACGAACTTCTTTTGCTTGGGCATTAGAGAATTTTCGGCCTTTGACTTCACTTATTCCTTGCTCTAATGCAACAGGCTTTTCGGATAAATGAACGATGACTGCAACCTTTTGATTGCCTGATACATTTTCTAAGCTTTCATGGAGGGTTGGACCATCTTTAGACAAGCTTAGCTGTTCAGCAATAGCCGCCTTTAGTTGAATTATACTTTCACTTTGACTATCTTGCTTGAATGGTTTCGATTCTTCAGCACTAGCACTCGACAATGGAACTAATAGAGAAAGCACCATAACGAAAACTAGAATACTACTTAAAAACTTCATAAACTTAAAATTTTTCAAATCTCATTTCCTCCTCTTCCTTTAATTGTCACACTTTTCAGTTTAGTGTGATATTTCCAATTTATCACAATGGAACTAATTCGAGAATCGGAATATTTAAATATTCTGAAATATTGATAATTTGTATCAATTTATGAAAAATAGATTAAATCTATTTTCCTAGTAATTGTATAAAAAAACAGAACTTTCAAACCATAAATAACTCACAGTAATTCATAATATTTCCAATTAACCCCATCAAGGCATCAGTGGCAGATACAGTCAGTGATGTAGTTGCTTATAGAAAATTAGGAGGGCTGTAAAAGGAGGGATTGGAAGGGTCGGTTTATATGTAATCTAGGAAATTAAAATAGCCAGCGACTGTTTTAAAAAGGCCGCCTGCTAATAGATTGTGGATCAAGTGCATCAGTTTTACAGTAATAAGAACGGTATTTTGTTTATCTAGATTCCTTCTATGCCCTATAAGAGCAGTGTAAATTTCATGATTGGATAGGTGAATCATAGAAGAGGTGTATAGGTAAAAAAAGAGCAGTTATAATATCCATAGAATACTATAACTACTCCATATAAAAACATTCCACATCAATATAAAAAATATCTTTTATGACCTTAGACTCTCGCTGTAAAATGGGCAGCATGGCTAAAATATTGTTTATAGGAAACGTACACCCCTCTTGCCTTGTAAAGTAAAAGATTCACCTGTTATGTTGATGATTTTTACACACCTTTTTGTAATGGCACCTGATTTCTCTATCTACATCATATGGACGATTTGGTGACGCTACCGATTCTTTCCTGTTGAACGCCCCTTTACAGCTCTGCATATGCCTTTTACACATTTACAATACTTTATATAAAAAGAACAAATATCTACTTTTCTTTACACGTACATACATTCTTAATTAGAGGTGGTAATTTTAGCTAATTTTTAAAAAGATACGTTCCGTAGCTGGTCTCTAGGCATCTGTG
This sequence comes from Lysinibacillus fusiformis, assembly GCF_002845985.1. GTDB lineage: Bacteria > Bacillota > Bacilli > Bacillales_A > Planococcaceae > Lysinibacillus > Lysinibacillus fusiformis_D. The sequence continues at coordinate 584,416 of NZ_PDFK01000003.1, forward strand.
TAAGCCTATATGCTGTTGAAACATAATCTATGATGATGAATATCCCACTTTCATGAGAAAGGATGTAAGTATTAGCTCAAATATCGACTATACCTCTCCCTCTACAGAATTCACTTTTGATGTTAATAAAAGTACGCTTTTTAAAAAGGATTCACAAAATTACATTAATATTCTTAGTGTGGAACAATTAAATACAGTAGAAAATACATCTTTACTCGATATTTTTTTGAGTAAAGAAAATATCGTTGAGCCACACTACCATCAAAATGCCGCTGAGCTCGTCTATTGTATCGCTGGGGCAGCGACGGTTTCCATCTTGAATCCCTTTACAAAGAAAATACAAAACTATCCCATTAGACCTGGGCAAGTTGCCAATATACCGCAAGGCTGGTGGCATTATGAAATAGCAACAGCAGATAATACTCATTTACTTGCGATTTTTGATGCACCAACGCCAGAGGTCATTTTAGGTTCCGATATCTTGAAATTTACACCAGCAAATATTATGGCGCATACGTATTGTTTAGATGAAGAACAATGGAAGAAAACAATTGCACCGATTGTTCCATCCACTTATATCGGACCACCAAAAGGCTGTCATCGTGTCCAGTCAGCAACCGATCAAACTCCGTCAAAACAAACAATGCCGCAGCACTACATGAAGCCATGTCCATACCCTTATCCATATCGCTACCCTAATCCTCACATGTCTCCTTATGGCACCTATTATTAAAAGCTCGTTAGTAAACTTTTATTGTAAAAGATGAATAGAATGTCATTTCCTGTCCATCCTAATCTTAGATAAACTAAGAGTTAGGAAGTGCCATAATGATAAAGGACAATCTAGCATCGTTACAATTTAAGGAAATTTTCAAGCTTTGGTCACAGCTTGGTGTCAATCAAAGCTATATTGCTTCAAGCCATGCCTTTTTTAAGCATACACGTGATAAACATTTAAAAATCATGATCTTGGAGTTTATTCAATGTTTAAAAGAGGAAAATAAGCAGTTGACATTATTATTAAAGGAAAATGGCATGTTGGCACCCACTACAGCAATCGAGTACAGTAAGATGAAACTAACGGATCTTCGTGGAAAATCGGCTATTAATGATGGCGAAATTAGTGCTATTTTATCCATGAATATTGCCTCATCTTTAATTGCTGTAAGCCAAGCACTGGATTTGTCAGTAAAAAAGCTCCACTTAACTAAATATGGTGAACTTCATATGCGTTATGCACTATTAGGGGCAAAATTGATTGACCTCAGTAAGCGTAAAGGTTGGATAGTAGCACCTCAAAGCTAAAAAGAAGCATCCGTTTTATCTAACGGAAGCTTCTTTTTTGACCTACTATCGATTTCTCACGAACAGTAGCTTATACCATTGGTTCACTAGGAATGGTAATACCGATAAGCTATAAATAAAGCCTAGCTGAGCTGTCGTTAATGGAGCTACCTCAAAAACTGTTGTGAGCATTGGCATAAACAAGACAATGTGTAAGCTAAATACACCGATGATAAAGGCAAGCCAAGTATATTTATTCGAAAATACGCCAATAGCAAAGATTGATTGTTTGGATCTGGAGTTAAAGCCATGCACTAATCTTGATAGGCATAATGTGGTAAAGGCCATTGTGCTGGCTGTTAACGTATCACCTGTCGATAAACCGATTTGAAACGCAATAATGGTGGAAATGGCGATTAATATACCTTCAAGCACTACTTGTGTTGTAAAGGCTTTATTTAATAAAGGAGTATGGATATTTCTAGGCTTGTCCTTCATTGTTTTCTTATTATTTGGCTCTAAACCGATTGCGATTGCTGGTAGACTATCTGTCAATAGGTTAATGAATAATAGATGCACAGGTGCAAAAGGAACAGGTAAGCCTAAAACAGTGGCATATAACACGACAAAAATAGCACCCGCATTTCCTGATAATAAAAACAGAATCGCATTTTTAATATTCGTATAGATGCTACGACCATTGGCAATTGCCTTGACAATCGTCGAAAAATTATCATCAGTTAAAATCATGGACGAGGCATCTTTCGCAACCTCTGTGCCTGTCACGCCCATTGCTACACCAATATCGGCTTGTTTCAGGGCTGGCCCATCATTGACACCATCCCCTGTCATGGCGACAACATGCCCTTTATCCTGCCAGGCTTTGACAATTCGAATTTTTTGTGCTGGTGTAACACGAGCATACACAGAATAATCATGTATTTTTTCTTGTAGCTCTTGATCGGTTAAACCTTCGAGTGCATGTCCTTCTATAGCTTCTGCTGGATTTTGTAAAATACCAATTTGTTGAGCGATAGCTGTTGCTGTAATTTTATGGTCCCCTGTAATCATGACGGGCTTAATACCTGCTTTTATACAGCTTTCCACAGCCTCTTTCGACTCTTTTCTTGGAGGGTCCATCATCGCTACTAAGCCAACAAAGATTAAATCTCGTTCAGCTCTTGTATCGACTTTTTGTAGAGGCAATACCTCCTTATAAGCAATAGCTAACACCCTTAAACCATTCATAGAAAAATCACGATTCACTGCTTCAATTTTCTGGCGATGCTGCGCAGTCATCTCAAAAATACCAGTTGTTGTTTTGATTCGTGTCACTTTTGGTAAAAGTACATCTAAAGCCCCTTTAGTAATCATGATAGGTTGCTTGTCCATCTGATTAACAGTACTCATGAGCTTTCTCGCTGAATCAAATGGAATTTCAGCCAGTCGAGGATATTGCTCGCGAACTGTCAATTCATCTAAACCATATTGTTTCCCTAATTTCACGAGGGCGATTTCTGTAGGGTCACCAATTTCTTTTTGCTCACGCTCGACAGCGTCACTACATAGAAGCGCTTTTACCATCAGCTCTTTTTCCACTGGGTTCGTTGGATTCAGCCAATCGTGTGGAATCTTTTTCTGGTCGACGAAAACTTCCTGTACGACCATTTTATTTTCGGTTAAGGTACCCGTTTTATCAGAGCAAATAACCGATACACTTCCTAAGCTTTCAACAGCATAAAGCTTGCGGATGATCGCATTTTCCTTCGCCATTTTCTGGGTGCCAAAAGCTAATACAATGGTCACAATGGAGCTCAATGCCTCTGGGATCGCTGCAACAGCAAGGGATACAGCAAACATAAAGGATTCCACTAAGGCCCTTCCTCGAATAAGGTCAATCGTAAAAATAGCTAAACAAATTAGGGTAATGCCTAGTGCTAATTTTTCACCGAATTGATCAAGACTAATTTGTAATGGTGTTTTCTTCTCCTTGGCCGTATCGAGTAAATTCGCAATTTTTCCGATTTCGGTCTGCATTCCGATCGCAGTAACCATCACGATGCCACGTCCATTAGTCACAAAGCTTCCTGAATACACCATATTTTTCTTATCCGCAATCGTTACATTATTTTTCCGAATAGGGTCCGTACTTTTTGCTACAGCAATCGATTCGCCTGTGAGCGAGCTTTCATTGATGTGTAAATTATGGCTTTCCAGTAGCCTGCCATCCGCATTGATGTAGTCGCCTGCCTCCAACATCAGAAGATCGCCTACCACAATTTCTTCAGAAGAAATCTCCACTAGTTGATGATTACGCATGACTTTGGCAATCGGAGAGGTCAATGCTTTCAGATTATCTAGTGACTGCTCTGCCTTCACATGCTGCACCGTGCCTAAAATAGCATTTAAAATGACCACGATCATAATCACAATGGTGCTTCCCACTTCTCCTAGTAGAAAGGAAACGAAGGCCGCAACGAGTAAAATAATGACCAATAAATCTTTAAATTGACCCATGAAAACAGCCCATGTACTTGTTCTTTTCCCTTCCTCTAATACATTATAGCCATAGATTTGTTGTCTTTTTTTGACGTCATCATCGGTCAAGCCTTGTGTGGTGACGTTCAATATTTTCATGACTTCAGCAGATGATTGTTGATGATATTCAGTCATTGGGTTCTCCTTCCATTTACAAGATTTGAAGGTTTCCTTTAAAAAGTAGTATTTACACTTAAATCTCAAACTCCTCAAGTCTGTAAATTCATTAACTACAACAATCTATTCCATAGAGAATTGGAGTATGCTAAGAAACCATAGAGAATTTAATTTTTGAAACGATTCGAAAATAGATTCAAAAAAAGGTATTGGGATGGCTTTCCCAATACCTTACAGGCAGTTGTTCTATTACGAGTTATGATGTGCTGATGAATAATCTACGTGCTGCTCCTGACCAAGAGGTGCTCTTTTGATAGAGAAGATGGCACAAGCTAATGCACAGAGAACTAGAATCGTACCAAAGCTTGCTAAGTGCATAACGGACCCTGTCCAAGCAAACATGGCGCCTCCTACTGCTGATCCGATGGAGATCCCGATTTGCAGGGCAGCTGTATTTAAGCTTTGCTGAATATCAGATGATTGAGGATCTGCCTGAATTAAATAATTTTGTAATGGTGGTGTCAAAGCCCAGCTCAACGCCCCCCATAAAACCGTAAATACTAAAAACAGTGGCAGGGCAATAACTGTATAAGGAATAGTAAATAACACAATGGCAAAGGCAGAGACGATTAAAATAATAGCCTTGCTTGTGCCAATTTTATCACTCACCCAGCCTCCTATAGCGTTCCCGCTAACAGAGGCAATACCGAAAATTAAGTAGCAAATACTAATCCATGAGGCACTCAGATCAAATGCTTCTACTAAAAATGGTGTTAAATAAGCGTAGAGCATGTAATGACCCGCTAACATAAACAGCGTAGTTAACTGTGCAGTTAGGATTTTCAAATTCGCCAATGATTTGATTTGTGCCTTCAGTGGCACTACTTCTCCGATTGGCATTTTTTCAAGCAATAAGGCAATTAAAACCATTGAAATCGTTGACAGGATACTAATACCTAAAAATACAGCACGCCAGCCAAACGCTTCTGTAATAAAAATACCCATTGGCACACCGATTACAAGCGCGGAACTTACGCCCATAAAAACAAGCCCTAATGCTTTGGCACGGTGGCGAGGCTCTACGATTTTAGTAGTAATCGTTAATGATAATACGATGACTAACGCTGTACTCATCGCTGTGAAAATACGAGCAATTAGCACAATGATGAACGTTGTACTAAAGAAGGTCATTAGATTCCCTAACGTGAAAATAAATAAAGAAATAAGGAATAAGCGCTTCCGTTCCACCTTGGCTGTCAAGGATAGTAGGACTGGCGCAGAAATCGCATAAACCAGTGCAAAAATTGTGATTAATTGTCCTGCTGTTGCTAATGATACATGTAAATCCTCTGCAATATTTGGCAGGATTCCACCAACAATTAATTCAACTAAGCCTACTGCGAAGGTTGTCACTGCAAGAATATAAACTCTCCAATTCATCGTAATCTCCCTTTCATTACACTTCCATTTTTGTAGGAGATTTTTTTTAAACATAATAAAAAAATCCTGACTACAAAAATGAAGCAAAGTTTTGTAGTCAGGATTTTATGGTTCCTGGTAGAGACCCTCAATCCATATTATTGAGGTTATACAGATCAAATATTTACTTTAGCTATAGTAGCACATCAAAATTTCATTGACAATAGATTTTTTTCATAGAATGAACGCCATCATAAAACCGTGGAATCGAGAGAAAATTTTGAATTTCTGCTTATATTTCGACGAATTTGACCATACATATTAACATACAATAACTATTTTAAGAGGTGATTGTTTGCGCATAGTAGGATTTGTTTGCTATTTTTTAATACTATTTTATGGCGTAGAATTAGTAGTAGAAGAGTTCACGATTGAAGAACCAGCAATCCATTCTCCAGCAAAAAGTAGGCCGTCGCCCATTAAAGAAACTGTTGAAAATTCAAGAATTTGTGTCTATTATCCCACGTATAAAAGCTGTACAGATTTACCCCAAAATTAAAAAGAGGCTACTCAAGGGAGTGACCTCTTTTTCATCATTTTGAACCAATATGAAAATGGCTAAATGGATATAGTATTAATTTTGATTCACCGTAAACTGCATCCTCGGAAATTAAACCATAATGGCGACTATCACTACTTTTTAGGCGATTGTCACCAAGCACAAAAAACATTCCCTTTGGCACTTCTTGTTCATTCACTAATTGTTCCAACGTAAAGTTTTCCGTAATGCGTAATTGATTAGGATCCTCTGTTTGGCGATTGACATAATCTTCTTTGTACGCTTTGCCATTGACATACAATACATCATCTTTCATTTCGACTTTATCTCCTGGAAGACCAATTACACGTTTAATATATAACTCATCCTCTACAGGTGATTGGAAAACAATTTGATCGAAACGTTCGATTTTACTTGTTTTACTTACAATAATAATATCCTTATCATGATACGTCGGATACATCGATGCTCCCTGCACTTTGATCGGCGCAAATAAAAATTGCTTACAGCCAAAAACGACAACTGCTGTAATGACAATAATTTTAATGTAGGATAGTATTTCTTTTTTAAAATTAGATGTTTTTTCCTCTTGCATGCTCATTCCCCGATACTGTTTTTTTATATAGTATAACATTTTCTCTATACTATTGACGAATGAATCACATAAATAGTTTCCAATTTATCGACTAAGCTTTCGTATAATTGCGTCCAGATTTTTTCATGCTGACGAGTAAAAATGAACCTGTGATACCTGCTGAAATAACATAAAAAATAGACAAGGCTACAAGGTAGCATTGTCTAAAAATGAACGTTTTAGTTGTTTGGTCATTATGAATGGTTAGATAGTGTAGTAGAGTGACGCTGCTCGTTTAATAAATCTGCTGCTAATACGATACCTACTGGTAATGCAAATGCTAATAAAATTGTGCCTATAATCATCACAATCACTCCTTTAACCATTTCTAATGTCAGTATACACTTAATTTTCTGATATCTCAAGAAATATTGAAAAATGATTGATGAAGCCATAAAAAAATCATTCAACTAGGCATGCGCCCTACCTGAATGATTTTTTATCTCTTACATAAACAATTTTAAACACAATACTTGTAGGCCTCTTATCGCTGATTGGACTGGATTTTTTCGCACTTTACGTTTAGGTACATAGCTTTGCATGCAATGATTCAGTGCTGTATACCTAAGCACCTGGGTCCTCCCATTCATTCATCTCCCTCCCTTCATGGCCCAAAGTTATAGCTAACTTACTTACTTTTTTGTAAATGATTTTTTAAATCCGTTTGTATTTCTTCAAGCTCTACCTCATTCGGAATGTAGTACCAAATATGGTTAATCCTTTGACCATCCCCCTCGTCAAATGACAACTGTTCAATATCTGCATCCATCTTTTTATAAAGACCTTGCAGCTGAATAAGATCTTTGACAGAAAAGTTCATACGCACATTATCACCTAGAACATTCAGCATATCTGTTGCTTTTAATAACGTAGATGGTGTAGAAGCTTTTTTCATTACAGCTTCAATAATTTGGCGCTGACGAATTTGGCGACCAAAATCACCGCGCGGATCTTCGTAACGAATACGTGAAAAAATCAGTGCCTCATTACCGTCTAACGTAATTTCTCCCTCTGGGAAATGATATTCATCAAAAGTTAAATCCATATCATTATTGATGGTTACGCCCCCAAGCGTGTCAATAATTTGTAGAAAACCCTCCATATTAATAAACACATAATAATCAATAGGTATATTTAGAAAATTTTCCACTGTATCTACAGCCATCGGAACGCCACCAAAGGCATAGGCATGATTAATTTTATCAACGGTATCATGACCAATAATTTCTGTACGTGTATCACGGGGAATACTAAGCATTTTCATTGTCTGTTTTTCAGGATTCACAGTAATCACAATCATAGTATCGGAACGGCCGCTATCATCTTTTCGTTCATCGACCCCAAGCATGAGAACCGAGAATGGTTCTTTTTTGATCACTGTTTTTTCTTCGAGTTGTGCAGCATCCGTTGTTTGAATAAGTGGTGTATTTATTTTATTCATAGTTTTTTGGATGGTAAAGTAAGCAGCACCTATAAAAATTAAAAATATTGCTAGTAGGCTACCGACTATCCACAGCCATAATTTTTTCTTGCTCTTTTTCTCTTTTGAGCGTTTCATATTTTTTTCCATACATTAGTCCTTTCTTGCTTAACAATTTTGCCCCTCTTTTTGACGTATTAAGTTGGAAAAAAGTTTATCTAGTCTACTTATATGCATAATGGACGAAAAAAAGACGTACACTAGTATTTACTAAATTAACAGCATACTATTCCCTCATTTGTAAATTCCCTTCCTATTAGAGCCACCTATTAGGCTGACGTCCACTTTATTTATTGAAAATTCATTATTATTAATATATAATTTTAAGATACACTGTATCTATAATAGAAACAATTAATATAACTTATTTTAGGAGGAATGACCCTATGTTTCAAAATAGAAGAGAGAAACTAGTTTCCTATATGCAGCAACAGCAAATTGATGTGGCGATCCTTGTACCTGGGTCGAATATGTCTTATTTTACAGGTCTCCAGTTAAAGCAAAGTGAGCGCTTAACGTTAGTGGCTATCACGGCTAACGATCAATTATATTTTCTAGTACCACAAGTAGAACTAACAAAAGTTGATACGGAGTGTGCGAATGCTATCGTATCTTATTCAGATGAAGAGGGACCGACACAGGCCATCTGGCAATTAAAAAAAGAGCTGGGAGCGTCGCAAACACTTGGTGTGGAATTTGACACGATGCACGTAAAGGAACAAAAAGCAATCGAACACCTTACATATAACAATTTATGTGACATCGGTGAATCCATTCGTGAACTCCGTATGAAAAAAGAGCATCATGAAATAGCCTTGATGCGACAGGCTGTACAAATTGCAGAAGAAAGTCTTGAAGCAACATTGCCAACGATACGAGCTGGTGTTTCAGAAATGGAAGTCGCTGCACAATTAGAATATGAAATGAGACGACGTGGTTCAGAGGGAACACCTTTTGGAACCATTGTGGCATCAGGTTACCGAGGAGCGCTTCCCCACGGCAGAGCAAGCATGAAAAAAATAGAGACAGGCGAATTGATCGTCATAGACTTTGGGGCCATTTATAAGGGCTATGTGGCAGATATGACTAGAACGGTAGCTTTAGGGGAGATTTCTCCAACTTTAAAAACGATTTACAGCATTGTTAAACAAGCCAATGAAACGGCAATAGAAGCGATCAAACCAGGCATGACAGCACATGACATTGATGCTATAGCAAGAGGCATTATTCACGCCGCAGGCTATGGTGACAATTTCACACACCGACTTGGCCATGGTATTGGTTTAAGTGCACATGAGGAACCTTATATCATGCAGCATAATCAGCTAGTATTAAAACCTGGTATGGCATTTACAGTGGAGCCAGGTATCTACGTTCAGGATGTCGGCGGTGTTCGTATCGAGGATAATTTAATTGTTACAGAAAATGGTTATAAGAATTTAATGACCTATTCGAAAGAATTAATCATTTTATAAGGCTGGTGCGCACAATGTTAAATATGATGAAAATACAAAAAGATATGCCGCTACTAGAGCACTATATTTATTTAAACACGGCTGCTGCTTCTGCCATGCCCCAGCCAGTAGTGGATGTAATGACTAGCTATCTTCAAAAACAAGCGAGTATTGGTCCCTACTTACCCTCTTTTCGTCAAGAAATATATGCACAGGTAGAGCGTATACGAGAGAAAAGCGCATTATTTATCGGCGCCAAAAAAGAAGAAATTGCCTTTGTGCCAAACGGTTCAATGGCTATTAATTATATAGCAGGGGGCTTGCAATGGGAACAAGGTGATGAGGTCATTGTGCTCGATACAGAAATGTTAAGTAACTATGTGCCTTGGCTTGCCCTTCAGCAACAAGGTGTTCAGTTAAAAGTTTTGAAAACTAATGCGGAGTATCTAGTAGATTTACAAGAGCTGGAGCAACTCATCACGCCACACACAAGATTGATTGCCTTTGCCCATATGTCCAATGCTGCTGGTGCACTCCAGCCCGCCAAGGAAATTTGTCAGCTGGCACAGCAACACCATGTATTAACATTGATTAATGCCAATCAAACTGTTGGTTTAACACCGATACATGTTGCAGAGCTTGGCTGTGACTTTTTAGTTGCCTGTGGCCGAAAATGGTTGCGCGGCCCTGAGGGTTCAGGTATTTTATATGTGCGCCAAGCGCTTATCCCAGCACTCACACCTATTATGATTGGCTGGGGTAGTACCCAGTGGGATTATCAAAACGATGAGTATTCTTTTTTAGTAACAGCGAAACGTTTTGAGCCAGGCTGTCCAATCATCCCAAGTATTTTGGGATTGGGAGCAGCGATTGACTATGCCAACGCTATTGGTATTCACTCTATTTATGAAAGAGTACAACAATTAACGAACTATTTAGTGGAACAGCTCTCAACCATCCCAGGTATTGTGTTATATGGTCCGCAAAATAGTGCACATCGATTATCCATTACGCCGTTTAATATAGAAGGGATTTCTCCAGATGAGCTAACGAATGAATTAGCAGAACGTGGGGTCATTATTGAGGCTGGCACATTTATGGCCAATGCCATTATGGAACGTAATCAGATTAGTCAAATGGCTCGTTTTTCCCCACATTATTTTAATACGTTTGAAGAAATAGACACGGCTGTATCGTTCATGAAGGAAATCAGAGCAAAGGCCCAAGATAGATATTAACTATCTTGAGCCTTGTTTCAAGCTTATTCATGATACAGCTTAAAGCTATACTGATCGAAATAACGTTGAATATTCATCGCTCCATATTGAAGAACATTCACCATTTCAGGTAACTTTTCCTCTGTTGGTTTACGATAAATAGGTCCTGCAATCGTTAAAGAAGCAATTACTTCTTTTTTGCTGTTAAAAAGAGGTACACCAAGCCCAAAAACAGAATGAGCATATTCCCCCGTCGAGAAGCACCAGCCTTGTTGTTGAATTTTTTCTAAATCGGCTATCATTTCTGCGGGGTCAGTAATCGTTTCTGGGGTTAATCTTTTCATACCATGCTCCATAATCTCCTTCTTCCGATCCTCAGGTAGATAGGCCATGATGACTTTACAAGAAGCCCCAATATGTAGTGGTGTTCGTGTGCCCATTGACACCGAAAACTTAATTGTTTGAGAGCCTTCAGCTATTTCCACGGTGACGCCATCTTTGCCATCTAGCCAAGTTAGAAATACCGACTCTTTAATGGTTTCTGCAAGATTTTTCATAATTGGCAAAACAAAATCAGAAAGATTTAATTTATCTTTCACCATCTGACCATACTCTAAAAAACGAAGCCCTAATTCATATTTTTTTGTCTCAGGATTTTGAATCAGAAATCCATGACTCTCGAATGTAACTAAAATTCGATAAATAATAGAATGACTAATATTCATCTCCTTTGCTAATTCACGCACACCCCATGTAGGATTTTCTTTATTAAAATATTTTAAAACCTCTAATGAGTTATCTAATGTTTTTAATGTCATTTCACACCTCGATTGTCTCTATAATAGAACCGCATCTTGATTATAAAATGAAGCTGGACAATTTTCAATAAATTCAACTATTTTACAATTAGATTTTAAACAAAATATTGAGTTCGGGGGCCCTATCTGTTTAGAGTGATTCTATTCGAGCAAAAGGTGCGCTCTATCCACTAGTTTTCCCGTTTTATCCTTCACTTTGAGTATTCTATCCGTTCAAAGCCATTCTATCGGGTAAAAGGTGCGCTCTATCCACTAGTTTTCCTGTTCTATCCTTCACATATTGAGTTCTATCCTTCACTTTGAGTATTCTATCCGTTCAAAGCCATTCTATCGGGTAAAAGGTGCGCTCTATCCACTAGTTTTCCTGTTCTATCCTTCACATATTGAGTTCTATCCTTCACTTTGAGTATTCTATCCGTTCAAAGCCATTCTATCGGGCAAAAGGTGCGCTCTATCCACTAGTTTTCCCGTTTTATCCTTCACATATTGAATTCTATCCTTCAGTTTGAGTATCCTATCCGTTCAAAGCCATTCTATCAGGCAAAAGGTGCGCTCTATCCACTAGTTTTCCTGTTCTATCCTTCACATATTGAGTTCTATCCTTCACTTTGAGTAATTCTATCCGTTCAAAGCCATTCTATCGGGCAAAAGGTGCGCTCTATCCACTAGTTTTCCCGTTTTATCCTTCACATATTGAGTTCTATCCTTCAGTTTGAGTATCCTATCCGTTCAAAGCCATAGACTTCCACCACCTATGACATTAATATAAATATCCAGCAAAAAAATCAACTCACCTCTATAAAATTTCTTAGAGGCGAGTTGATAATTAGCTAGTCATTTTTCTGTTGAATTCCCTGTACTAATTTCTCTTGAATCAGCAAATATTGGGCAATTTCCTTGTCATCTAATACTTCAAAAAGCTGTACAAAGACCTCTTTCCCGATGGATTGAGCCTTCGCCAAAGCTACTTTCCCCTCTTCCGTAATTTGCAAGCGAATGGTGCGACGGTCAGATGGATCATAAAGTCTTTCCGCTAATCCAAGCTTAACCAATTTTTCTGCAATGCTTGTCATAGCACCTTTCGTATAGCCAATGGTTTCAGCTAATTCTGCTTGTTTTTGAGGGCCTTTAACATGTAGCTCGTTTAACACTAAAATCGGTGAAATTCCTAAAGGATATGGAAACGCTTTTGTAAAGCGTATAATATTGGCATTATTCACCTGTTCAATCATATGAATGAGTTTAAAAATATTTGTCTGTTTCAAAAAAATCCTCCTCGAACGCCGAGAACTAATGAAGCATTAGTGAACCTCCATCCACCATAATCGTTTGACCCGTGATGTATTGGGAATCGTCAGAAGCTAAGAAAACAGCTACTCGACCGATATCTTGCTCAATATCACCAAAACGACCAAGTGGAATTTTACTTCTAACCGCTTCATAATATTCTGGTTGTGCTTTTGCCCATGCCTGTACACCTGGTGAATCCGCAAGTGGACTAATGATATTGACATTGATACCAAAACGTCCCCATTCATTTGCGGCAACACGAGAAATACCGCGGATTGCTTCCTTAGCTGCGGCATAAGCTGCCTGTGTCTCATGGCCTTGAATACCTGCCCCAGATGCAAAGTTAATAATATTGCCCTTCGTTTCTTTTAAATGTGGGAGTGCTGCTTGCATTAAATAGAAGGTTGGATAAAAACCTGTCCCAAACGATAAATCAAGATCTGCCTGTGTTGTTTCTTCTATTGTAACTTGTTTCGCAGCATGAGCGTTATTAACTAGCACATCTAGTTTACCGTATTTTTCTACGACTGTATCAATAATTTTTGGTAATTGATCGCGTTCCATTAAATTCGCCTGCAAAAACATAGATTTTGGTGAGATTTCTTGCAATTCTTTTGCCATTACCTCACCCGCCTCTGCATTTAAATCAACAATTGTAACGACAGCCCCTTCCTTTGCCATTGCTTTTGCCATCCCACTACCGATACCGCCTGCTCCCCCAGTAATGATAACCACTTTGTCTTGTAGTTTACCCATCGCTAACACATCTCCTTTTCTTTCATTCCTAAATAGTTTAACATTAAACTATTTAATTTTAAACTAAATTGCTTTACCTTTATCCGTCACTACTATCACTTTATAATCATTCAACTAGCTATTATTTTTTGTTAAACGAATAAAAAGAAAAGCCTATTTTGGAGAAAGGTTAATCCAAAATAGGCTTTTCTAAAATTGATCTTTCCTGCAAGATAGTGCCGATTACTCTTTTCAAAACTTCTATTTCTGATTTGATATTACACCAAATATAGACCCTTTAATGTATGCTTGTCCTTGTAATGACTCTAATTGCTCTGGTGTGCCCGTAACTACTGCCCCTATCATTTTCACATCACTTTTATCAATGGTTCCTTTTTCCCCTATTAAAGCTTGATAAACCTGGTTTGTTTCCCATTCGAAGTTCTTGCTTTTACGAAGAAGCTCAATGTTTCGAATAAAGGTGTCAACCTCGTCACTTGAAGAACGTCGAGCTTTTGGTTTTGATTGCTCTGATTGAAACCCATAAATGTACGGATAATTGGCTGCAATCGTATTCTGTCCTTGCTTCAAAAAATTTATGGTATCCTCTGTAAAGGTATCCACCCACCACCAATCTACTTGTACATCAATAGGTAACTTGCTTTTAATCTCATCAAAACTATATGCATTGTCAAAAGAAATTGCTAGTTCTACTAAAGTATTTTTTTCCAATTGATTCAGTTGGCTGATACTATCTTGATAATTATCGTATGAAATCTTTGGATGATAAAAAAACATTTCTCGATCACCAGTGTAGTCATTAAACCGTTCGAATTGATTTGTTTCTGCTAGTGATTCTGAACTTTCTATTTGGATGGAGCTAGAGCCGTAACTTCGTGTAAGCGTTCCAAATAGATTATAATCACTTTCGATAGGCTTCCAAATATATGGTCTATGCTGATCTCCAAGTACCTTATATGTTGTTGTTTTTATTTTGCCTCCAAACAAATTATAGTCATATATCTGATTACTAATTTGAATATTTGGAGCACTTATTTCGTTAAATAAATGAATGTCATCCATTACTTTTTGAGCACTATTTAACGATAAATGCCTAAGACCATACCACAATACTATTAGAACAAGGGGTGTAACGATGAGTGTTATGCTAATAATTTTTATTGTGGACCAAAACTTCGCCTTTCTCATTATTTTTTTCGTCTGTTTCTCATCAAACAAAAAATCATTTTGTTCTTTATTCATAATATATATCCTCCTTAAATCGTTCAGTAAATTCTTCCCTAGCACGTCTGACATGCGTTTTTAGTGTGTTTTCATTTTTATTCATTAAGGTAGAAATTTCTTTGTATGACAATCCCAACTCATATTTCAGTATTAATAATTCCTGATGCAAGATGGATAGCGTTTCAAGTGTGTCTCGTATATCCTTTAATTTTTCCTTTTTTAGAACCTGAAAATCAGGAATATGAATCAATGAAGTCAACTGAACTTCATCAAATTCTGTTGTTGGATGACGCTTTTCTTTTCTTTTGAGATCATAAAACTGATTGGTTGCCACACGATATAGCCAACTCATTACTTTATCTGACTGAATCCCATTTCTATGTAATAAAAATTTATAACATGTATCTTGGACGATATCTTCTGCATCCTCATGGGCTAATCCACGTTTTCTCAAATAACGGTAGAGCAGAGATCCTACTTGCTGCAGAAACTCATTCATTGATTGATTTACCATGTCTACCTCCCTTCTGCCTATACAACGCAGAGCTCAATGAAAAGTTTACATATTAAAAAAATTTCTACTAAATATTTCAGTTTACCGAAAAAATACAACAAAAAGGGAGCTGTGCATAATGGATGCTATACGGGGAGAGATTTCAGTAATATATTTATTGGTTTAGCTTTCGGCTTGTTTATGCACGATACCGTTCAGCTTTAATGGAAAACGACACGTATCGGTGTGGTAAGTTGGAAGACTACTAGATTTATTGGTTCAATTTATTCGACTAATAAAGATGCCGCGAAGACAAATCTCGCCAAAGCACAGTTCTGGTTTTGCAATGTTGGTTTACTATTGCTTTTTCTTGGCATGATAATGTACCCTACTGGTTATTTGAGCTTTTCATAGCAGGGGGTGGCGTTGCTGTAGTGCTGTCCGTTCTGTTGTTTTTTGTCAATATCTTTCCGTATGTAAGTTAAATAGGAAAGCCCCACTTTTATGAAGTGGAGCTTTCCATAGATTTTATTGTAAGGAATTCGCTTGCATTTGATACATTTTGTTATAAATACCGCCAAGTGCTAGCAGTTCATCATGCGTGCCATTCTCTATAATTTGTCCTCGATCAAGTACAAGGATACGATCGGCATTTTTAATCGTAGACAGTCGATGGGCAATAATAAATGTTGTTCGTCCTTTTTTCAGGACATCCATTGCATGCTGAATAATTTCTTCCGTTTCCGTATCAATATTCGATGTCGCTTCATCTAAAATTAAAATCGCTGGATCGAAGGCAAGTGCCCGCGCAAACGAAATCAGCTGACGTTGCCCTGAGGATAACGTACTACCTTTCTCAATCACTGGCTCATCATAACCATTAGGTAAGTTCGATAAAACCCGTTCGCCTCCTACAGCATTTAAAGAAGCTTCTATTTTTTCGGATGATATATTAGGGTTGTTTAAGCCGACATTTGAAGCAATCGTACCTGTAAATAAGTAAGGATCCTGTAGCACTATTCCCATATGTTCACGCATCGTTTGACGAGGAACAGAGGTGATATCAATGCCATCAATGGTAATTTTGCCTTTTGATGGGTCATAGAAGCGGAATAACAAGTTCATAATGGAACTTTTCCCAGAGCCCGTATGACCAACTAAGGCAATCGTTTCACCTTGATGTGCCTCAAATGATAGGTTTTTCAGCACGTATTCATTGTCTTTATAAGCAAAGGAAACATCTTCGAATACGACATTGCCTTTATATCGTGGGAGGCTTTTTTCAGAGACAGGCTCACCGTCTGTATCTAGCACCTCGAAAACACGTTTCCCAGCAATTAGAGAACGCTCAAGCTGAGAAAATTGGTTCACGATGTTCGTAATTGGATTAAATAGCTTTGTTAAATAATCAACAAATGCATACAAAGTACCCGCTGAAATCACTTGGGTAGCTGTAAATGATTGCGTACCAAAATAAAAAATAAAGACCGTAAACATAATTAGCCTTAACGTATTCACAAGGTTAAAGGATGTGGCTGAATCGAGCACTAATAGCTTACGTTCGTATGCATAATGCTCATTATTCATGTCATCAAATTCCTTCGTCATTTGCTGCTCACGACGGAATGCCTGAATAATAGTCATGCCTTGAATGGATTCATTAATCATGGCATTAATGTCCGCGATTTTTGTACGAATGACATCATTATACTTTGAGGCAAATTTTCGATACAAAATCATCCATACGTAAACAATAGGAATCATCGTTAAAGCTAGCATTGCCATTTTCCAGTTTAAAATAAAGAGTGCGATATATACACCAATGATGGAAATAAAGCTCGTAACAAAATTGGATAGCACCTGTACATATAAATTACGCACCGCTTCTGTATCATTTGTTACACGCGCAACAATTTTACCTGCTGGTAAATTATCGAAATACTGAATTGGTAAAGTTTGAATATGCTCAAAAACATCCTTACGTAATTTTTGAATGACGCGGTTTGCACCAATTTGTAAATAGATATACATAAAATAGCGTAATATAGCCGTTGCAATGGCTAACAGTAAATAAACGAGTAGTAGCCATGTAATCGGTTTGATTTCAATATGACCAATTGTCATGTAATTATCAATAATATGCTTGGCAATAAATGGCCCAACAAGCTCCGTAAATACGGCGATTGTAAGGAAGAATAAGCCTAGTAATATCGGCTTTTTAAAATGCATCGCATAGCGTGTTAAACGTTGACTCGTACTCATGAGGCACCCCCTTCTAGCTGCTGACGGTCAAATTGCTCTTTATACCATCCTTGTTGCGAAAGAAGTTCCTCATGTGTTCCCTGCTCTACGATTTGTCCATCATCCAACACGATGATAACATCCGCATGCTGAATACCAGATAGGCGATGCGTAGTAATAATCGTCGTTTTCCCATGACGTTCACGCTGAATATTTTCAATAATTCTTGCCTCTGTCTTGGCATCGACAGCCGAAAGCGAATCATCAAGCATTAAAATTTCAGGATCTTTAATCAATGCACGAGCAATAGATACACGTTGTTTTTGACCGCCTGAAAGAGATACACCTTTTTCCCCAACAAGTGTTTCAAGGCCCATTGGTAAATTTTCTAAATCTTTTTCAAAATATGCGGCACGAATCGCCTGCTGTAATTCAGCTTGTGTCGCATCTTCTTTCCCAAATAATATATTTTCACGAATAGTACGTGAGAATAGCACATGATCTTGCGGCACATAGCCTATCCAATCAAGAATCTGCTCCTTGGTTTGAGAGGTGATGTCGATACCGTCAATGGAAAGCTGCCCCTGTCCGATTGGATACTCTCGCAATAATTGGCGAAGGAAGGTTGTTTTTCCCGCACCCGTCTTGCCGACAATGCCCAGCGTTTGACCTTTTTTCAGGGCAAGTGAAATTTGCTGTAAGTTTTTCACCTGACTCATTGGATATTGGAATGTTAAAGCATCAAAACCAATTGCATTAGGTGTCGCAATCATTTGTGGATTCGGAATATTTTGAACATCTGCATCATAGTTCAATGTTTCCTGCACACGATCCAGTGAGGCATTCCCTTGCTGCATAACATTGATGAGCTCTCCAATCGCAAAGATTGGCCAAACCGCTAATCCTAAATACACATTAAATGTGACCAGTTGCCCAACCGTCATTGCCTCTATCGCCACTAAATGAGCCCCGTAACCGAGTGCTACAACATAGCTAATACCTGTTCCGACTTTCGTAATCGGGCCGAATAATGCATTAATTTTAGCTGTATGAATATTTTTGGCATACACAATCTCACTCATATCCGCAAAATTAGCCTCATCCTTTTTTTCCTGCACATAGGCGCGCACCACTCGAACTCCTGCAACAGATTCCAGTACACTATCGTTCAGCTCACCAAAAGCGTCTTGAGCCTTCATATAGCGTTCATGAACAATTTTACCTAAATATTGTATGAGGATGGCCATAATAGGAACTGGTAACATCGCAAAAAATGTGAGCTTCCATGAAATCATATAGCCCATCGCAAAAATGATAAAGCCCATATAAATCGTTGAATCAATCAACGTCATAATGCCAAAACCAGCTGTCATGGATACGGCATTTAAGTCATTTGTTGCTCGTGCCATTAAATCCCCTGTACGGTTTTTCTCATAAAACGTTGGGGTCATGCGTAAAAAATGCTGCATTAAATTTCGACGTAATATTTTCTCAAGGTTTATAGCTCCTTCAAATAGTCGGAATTGCCACACAAAATTTAATAGATAGCCCCCAATAATAATCCCAATAAAAATGAATACATATTTTGTTAAAATAGCTGGTGTCATTTCTCCTGCAGTCAATAAATCGATAATGGAGCCTAATAAATATGGAGGAATGACCTCTAATCCACTGGCAATCATGAGTACCACAATGGCAACCGTATATTGCTTCCAGTATTTTTTAAAGAACCAGCCTAATTTACTTAACACATCAAACATACATTATAACCTTCTTTCTTCCATGCTGTTGTGGATGACTACCCACTTTCTAGAAATTCCTTTTTGAAAATCATTCGTTGTACTGTGTTTCTCATATACATACACTCCTTTTTAGTATTCACTACAACCTTTTTGGCATGAAAAAAGACACATACCCTAAAAAGAGCATGTGTCTCTTATAAAAGGCAGGATTGAACCCATACCTTTTTATGCAATCTTAAATAAGCGTTAGGCATGGACAATGTATGTAACTGTAATTGAATTTGATACTAATAAAATTAACATTGTCATGCCCTCCCTTGGTTTATTTGTTATAGTGTTCTTGAAGATTATCACACTATAGAAATATTTGTCAACTATCACCCTGTTATTTTTTTATCATTTTCAGGAAATAGTTAGTGCTTTAAAGCGTTGAATTATTGAAAAGAACCAAAAGGAAAGCATAGGCATAAGTGGTTGATTGACTTTAACATTACAGTAAATGTTAGGTCGCTTATATTGACCAAAAGGATGAAATGAACAAAAAGGGTAAAGAGAAAGAAAGTTCCTTCACAAGATTCAAGCACTCAAGGCTCGTTTCTTTTACAAAGCTATTGGTCATAACAAAATGATTATTACACGAAATCATTTTATAGGAAGGCTAACAGAAGAAATATTTCTAAAATTTTCATCTCATGATACACTTTCAATATAGTCATTTTTAGTAAGGGGTCTTTACGTTGAAGACATTTTTAGCAGTTAGCATCGGCGGATTTTTTGGCGCAATCAGTCGATATGGTCTTAATCTGATTTGGCCAAGCACAAACGGTTTCCCTTATACAACACTTTGTATAAATATAGTTGGATGCTTTTGCTTAGCATGGCTTTTCACCACTTTTATAAAACGCACACCGATTGTAGTAGGACTTGGGACTGGCTTTTGTGGTGCTTTTACTACTTTTTCGACATTTTCCTTAGAGACACTGCTCCTCCTTGAAAATAATGAGTGGCTACAGGCTGTACTTTATGTTGCCGTAAGTGTTTTAGGAGGACTAACAGGTGCATGGCTGGGGATACGACTTGCAAGGGGGCGCATGGTATGATTTTGGTCGGGATTGGGGGAATTTTTGGCGCTTTGTCAAGATTCTATTTAGGAAAATTACTTGTACATCCATATCCATGGGCAACTTTTATTATTAATTGTACAGGCTCCTTTGCACTTGGTTTTTTATTCGCCCTGCATGTCGGTGACTGGTTGTGGCAATTGATAGGCATAGGCTTTTTAGGAGCCTACACGACATTCTCTACGTTTGGGTTTGAAACACTACAGCTTATAGAGCAACAAAAATGGAGACAAGCCATTAGCTATATTGCCAGTACCTTGCTAGTTGGAATTCTATTTGCTGCTATCGGTTATCTTGTTGTGTAAAGAGGTGATATGTATTGACACAGCCATCAAATGAGCAACTCCAAGAACTTGAAGCTGAAATAGAACAAACACTCTATTCACTTATTGAGCTAGAATTAGAAGAAAATTATGCCGCAATGAATACACAATTTGCCTATTTACTAGCAAAGATTCAGGCAGCACGGCTAATTGATTACAAGCTGGATGTTCTCGTAGAACCTCAAGCTTATACAACGGAAACTTGTATTCTGCTACAAAGCTTAATTGAGGCCAAGACGAGGACAAATAAAAGGCATAGATTATTAACACACCGTATGATTTTAAAAATATGGTTACGTAAAAATCAACGATTCATGAGGGAATTTTTACCTCAAATGTTTTAGGCGCCTTCTAGTTTTATAAGGGCGCCTCTTTTAAATGTATACGTTCTTTTCCAAATAAAGTTGTCTGTTGTAAAATATCTAAATTAATATAGATGTTTTTCCTTCTATCATCATGGGCAGTTTTGGTTGACGGGATATACCTCAAGGCTCGCCCCATCGCATGCTGTTGCCCTTAACCTACTGAAAATAGGAAGTCCCTACTACTTTCAGCAGAAAAGGAAAAAGTTCGATTTGGAAAACGAATCGTTCTCCAATCGAACTTTTAAGGGCTTTAAGAACAACCTTTTTTTATGTTGAGGTTCTATAATTTAAAGTCGTTATTAACTGCTATTTTTTTATAGCTTCATACGTAAATACCTCTGAACCATTTGTTGGATATTTATTATACTCATAATCCGCAGAAATCGTAACATCTTTAAATCCAATATCTTGTAAAATTGCTCGAAACTCTTCTACTCCATACCACTTTAATGGGAAAACTTCTAACTCAGTGTCAATTAGTTTCGTATTTTGCCATTTCTGATATTTATTGTGAGTAATAGTAAATTGATTAATGTAGTCCACATCTACCAATACTTCTTCCAACGTTATAGAGTCACCGTCTTGATTTTTTAATATTCTAGTTGAAACATAACCCTTCTCAAACGACTCAGGAAGAAAAGTATCTACTATTAAGCGGCCTCCATCCTCTAGGTGATCATAAAAACACTTTAAGGCTTTTAAAGAATCTTCTCTTTGATGCAATAATAGGAACGAGCCAGTCGGAATAATAATCGCCTCATATTTTTGTTCCAAAGAAAAATTGCACATATTTAATGAATATAGATTTGGTGAAAGCTCTCTTTCTGCACAATTTTTTTTGCATAATCGTAACATGTCATCAGAAAGGTCAAAACCTTCAATATTTAGCCCTTTATGCAATAGAGGTATTAAGATACGTCCATTACCAACGGCAGGCTCTAATATCTTTCCCTTAACGCCTTCTAACCTTTCTGAATAATACTCTACATCGCCAAATGTTTTACCAATATATTTATCTATATCATATAATTCTGTAGATAAACTACCATAAAAACTTACCATCTCTAGTCTCCTATCTAGCATTTATTTATTTTCTGTGCTTGTACTATTTTCTTTTGTTTTAAAAGATCTCTATTTTCTCTTTTATCCTTTAATGTCTCCGCCCCCTCTTCTTTATATCTTTCTCTTAATTTATATCGCGGAAGATTTGTAGGTACTAAGCTTTTCGAAGGTTCAGCCTCTAAAAGCTTTGAAACGCCTGTTGATTCGTATGATTTTAAATCATACACTTCAGAGAAATAACTATCGGCTGTACCTGACTCATAGTGCTTTATCTCTGGATAAGAAGAAATAACGCCTTCATAATTTCTTAAAACGACTTTCTCAGGACTGTGAGAAAGTATATAATTTGGCTGTAAAGCTATCTTCCCACCTCCGTTTGGTGCGTCTACTACGAATGTTGGTACAGCATAACCAGAAGTATGTCCTCTTAAAGATTCAATTATTTCCAATCCTTTAGAAATAGGCGCTCTAAAATGGCTAATCCCTTCAGACAGATCACACTGATAAATATAGTATGGTCTAACCCGGATTTTAACTAAATCATGTACTAATTTTTTCATTATTGGCACGCTATCATTTATGCCTGTCAGAATAACAGATTGATTCCCAACTGGAACCCCCGCATTGACCAATTTCTCACAGGCTTCTTTCGCTTCATCGGTTAATTCTATCGATGTATTGAAGTGTGTATTTAGCCATACAGGATGATATTTCTTTAAAATCGTACACAAATCATCCGTTATTCTTTGAGGAAATACTACTGGTGCTCTAGTACCAATTCGAATGATTTCAACATGCGGTATGTCTCTTAAACTGCTTAAAATATATTCGAGAATTTTGTCATTAATTAATAAGGCATCTCCGCCCGATAATAAAACATCTCTGACTTCTTTATTATTCCTAATATAATCAATAGCTCTATCAAGCTGCTTTTTAGGTACTGCCATCCCCACCTGTCCAGAAAACCTTCTTCTTGTACAATATCTACAATACATGGAGCATTGATTGGTTACCAAGAACAATACTCTATCAGGATACCTATGAGTTATACCTGGTACAGGAGAATCTTCATCTTCATCCAACGGATCTTCTAGATCATAGTGACTCTTCATAATTTCAGCAGATAATGGAACAGATTGCATGCGTATTGGACATCGTACATCATCTGGATTCATTAAAGATGCATAATAAGGAGTTATATTCAAAGGTATTGTTTGTAGAGAAATTTTCACTCCTTCTTCTTCTTCAGCAGTTAAGTTTACAACTTTCTTTAAATCATCTAACGTTTTAATAGTGTTCGTTAATTGCCAATGCCAGTCATCCCATTGCTCTTGGGTAATATCTTTCCAAAGTTCAATTTCCCTATAATGTCTTCTTTCACCTGGTTTAAGTTTAGTCTGCATGAATCACCTCTCCTTTGATGTTGGTATAAATAGTCATGAGTTCCTTTGTCAATTCTTTCGCAGGCTCCTCATTCTCACTTAAGTAAAAATGACCACCATTAAAATACTTACACTTATAGTCATTGAGCGTCATTTTCTCCCATAGCTTCACTTCCTCATCAGGAACTGCTGAATCTTGTGCACCTAGCCAAAGTTCCATTGGATAGTTGATAAATGCTTTGTCATCGAATTTAAATGTATCAAGTAAATGAAAATCTCTGCCTGTAACATCAACGATTGAATTAAACAGCTTCGAGTCAGACTCAAGCTCATTTGGCACTCCACCTAGCCTTCTAATATCTGCTATGACACTTTCCCTCGTTCGCCTCGTAAACGGAGCTTCAGGATGCGTCGCATTATTAGATACAGTTATAGGGGACCTAGCAGCTGAAATGATTAATTTTTGAATATATTGACTTTTATCATCCAGTAAACTTGATAAAGCATAGACAAATAGTCCACCTAAACTATGACCAAATAAAACGGCTGGGCGATCAATATAATGAAATACTGTTTTAAAAAGATATTCTTTTGCCTCACAAAATGTTGATAGAAACGGTAAATCATTAGTCATTCCTCTACCAGGTAATTCGAACAAACATACTTCTATATCTTCAGATAAATCTCTCACTAAAGGAACCATCGAAAGTGCCGAACCTCCAGCATGATGAAAACATAGCAATTTTAATTTTGCATGTGGATTTGGGTTATATACTAGATATCCTTTTTCTTGTTTCATCTTCACAATCTATGACCACCTATTATTTTCATAGCTTCCTCCACTGAAAGCTCGCCTTGTTTCACTTTTTCAAGTACTTCAATTTTGCTGTAAGATGGAACAGTACTTTCTTGGATAGGCACAGCTTCTTTTCTAGCCGTAATTTCTTCTACAAACCGATTAATCGTTGGATATCTGAAAAGATCACCAACTACAAACTCATACGAAGGCAACACTTTTCTAAGTAAGTTATATAATTTCAGTACAATTAAAGAATGGCCACCTTGATCGAATAGGCTACGATTCAACTGTACCTTTTTTCCTAAAACTACTTCCCATGTCTCTCTTACAATATCAACCATATCTCCTGACATTGAGATAGTCGATGTATCGGTTAACTGATTAAGTAATTCTTCAGCTTGTTTCCTTAGCAAAACTCTATCAATCTTGCCATTCGTATTGCGGGGTAGCCTTTCTAAAGGAACAATAATATTCGGAATAGCGAAATCCGGAAGTATCTTAGAGATACTACTATTAATGGTCTCAATACTTTGGTCTGTTCCACTTATAAAGGCAATTAAAGTATTTTCACCGTTATTACTTGGAAGACAGATAACAAAACATTCCATACCTGGTTGAAGGGATAATAACGCGTTCTCTACTTCTCCTAATTCTAATCGATAGCCTCGAATTTTTACTTGCTGATCACTGCGCCCATAAAATTCAATCACTCCATTAGCGTTCAACCTAACTAAATCACCAGTCCGGAAGTAGTTAACATCATTCAGAGTATAACTATTTGAGGTAACTAAACCCTCCTCGGTTACATAGCCTTTTGTTACTTGTTTCCCTCCAATGTGTAGTTCACCTATCATGCCAGGGGCTACCGAATTACCTGATTTATCAACAATTCTCACCATTGTTCCTGGTAATGGTTTACCTATTGGACAAAGTCCGGATTTAGAACTGTCATGATTGTTATTACACGTATAAACTAGAGACTCAATTGTACATTCACTTAGACCATAACCATTGTAAAAATTGACGCCGTCCCAAAGCATGTCACATATTTCATTCTTTTCTTCAAGTCTGAACGTATCAGCACCTACCACTATCGTTTTTAAATCTTTTAAGATAATATTTACCTCATTTAAATAGTGAATAAATTCCCTTACTAAAACAGGTGTTGACTCCAAAAACGAAATTTTATATTTAGCTGCCATTTCTGCTAAATATGCCATATCAATTCTTTTATCTTCCTCGCAAACGAACAAGCAGCCATTCGTTGACCATGCCTTCAGCAAATCACCTAAAAAAACATCGGATGTCCAACTCCCTAGTTGAAGAACATGTTGTTCACTAGAAAGGTCATAAAATTGTTTCCAGCTTTGGATTAGTTGTGACAACCCTTCTGTTTTTAATGAAACGATTTTAGGTTCCCCTGTACTACCAGAAGTAGAAATATAATATGCCACATCTTCCGATTTAAATCTGTAAGCCTCGCTTATCATTTCTTTTTCATCCATACTACGTTCAATAATGGTTGGAATGTTATCTAGGAATAATGATGTTTTTGGCTGCAATATGTCTAATGTACGTTTAGTTCTTGCTTCAGGTATACTCGTATCAATAGCACACCATGCCGCACCTATTGTCCAAGCAGCAAAAATACCGATTGCTGTTTCAATACTTTTCTTTCCTACCAGTGCAACTGTATCCCCGCTCTGTACTCCTTCTTCGAGCAGTTGATTTGCCACAATATTGCTATATCTTTTCACATCACGATAACTTAAATTTCTTTGACCATCTGAAATGGCTAAGGAATCATCCCTATGGTCTCCTAAAATGGATTGAATTGAAAAATTTTCAGACGTAGTAGAAAATTCTGTCGTCAAAACATTTTTTAAATATAGCTCTTCGCCTTGTGTTAAGTTAATATTTTGGACCAACATATTATTATAGTTATCTATATTTTCAAATATATACTCAAGTGAATCTAGAAGTCTTAGAAGCTCCGTTTTCTCATAACGTTGTTGATCCCAACCTAATCGTAAGCATATGGAGTCTTGCGTAATATCAAATGTTACCGATAATGGATCAGAGCTTGTTCCATATTGGTGAACCAAATCACCATTCTTTTTATTATTTAAAGTTCCCTTGAAATTTTGGAAAATAACAGAGGTTTTAAAGATTTCTGTATCTCCAGACACCCCACCAAACTGTAATAATTTAGAATACGGAACTCCGCTGTTTTCAGAAACATCTTGCAGATGATCCATTGTCTGTAGACATACTTCTTTTAATGTTAGTTCATCTTCTATATCTATTTTGACGGGTAATGTGTTTATAAGCATTCCATTCATATCACTCGACTCTATTAATTGATATGGTCTTAATGCAAAAGTCGATCCTACGTATAGCTTATTCGTATGTTGATATCGATTGATTAACACGCCCCATATTGTTAAAGCAATACTTGAAGTTGTAACTCTATTCTTTATGCTATAGGCATGAAGATTTTCTGCCGCTCTCTTGCTTAACTCTTTATCGATATACATGAATAATGGCTTTTGAGTAATATGTTGTGACTTTTCTATAGCTAATGTTTCGGCTTCAGCTAAATCACTTAATACATTTCCCCAATATTTTTCCAGTCCTTTTTGATACATTGGATCACTAATATAATGTAAATAAGGTTCTATATCTGGACGAATGGCTAATGAAGTGACATCCTTATTTAACAGCTTAAAGAAATCTTCAAGTGTTTGAGCAATTGACCAACCATCCATAATGATATGATGATGCACCCATACTAATAAGTTTTTAGATGGTTTCCAATTTTGAATAAGATAAAATTGTTGCGTCTTATTCAGCATCGTTTGCTGTAGCCTACCAATCTCACTTTTAAACCAATTCTCTATATTCATAAATTCATCTTGAATCCTTAAATAATTAACCTCGACTACATTGATGTCTTCTACATTGTTTTGAATAATTTGGATTGGTTCTATCTCTTGCCGCCACTCAAATTTTGTTCTTAATGCTGGGTTGGCTTTGGCAGTATTTAACCAAGCATCTTGAATCTCTTCGAATGTAAATGAATTAGGAATTTCATAAGATAAAATTTGCCAATATGCATCTGATGTTGGGTCCTTTAACGTTTCCATTAACATAACTAGCTGCAATGGTGTTAACGCGAGTTTCTTATCATTTTGTAGCATTCTATACTAACCTCCTTCCATATTATTTAAGTATGAGAGACATTTCTGATACCGTCGGGTGCTTCAAAAAGTCTTTCGGAGTAATGTCAATACCATTGGTACGCAATTTAGATACTATTTGAAGAGATTTAATGGAATCTCCACCGATTTCAAAAAAGTTATCATCAATACCTATTTCATTAACCTTTAGTACTTCAGCCCATATTTCTACAATTGATTTTTCCAGTTCAGTTGTTGGCTCTCTGAAATTATTTTGAGCACCATCGGAAAGGTATTGTGAAGCTTCTAAGCTAAGTAGTTTTCTGTCTCTTTTTCCGCTAGATGTTAATGGTAATCTATCTAACTCAACGAACATTGATGGGATATACGTTGCCGGTAAATCTTTAGAGACAGCTTTTTTCAAGTCATTTCTACTTAGACTATCTTTTAAATTTAAAGTGTAGAAGCAAACTAAACATGGTTTGTTATTTTGATCATTCCCTAATACTACCGCTGCATCATTAACTTGTGGTTGCTGTATTACACACGCTTCAATTTCTTCTATCTCAATCCTTACACCGTTTACCTTAACTTGTGAATCCTTTCTTCCTAGAAAATCTAAACTGCCATTCGCTGAAATTTTTACCAAATCACCAGATTTGTAAAAGGTTTTACCATTTCGCTCTACAAAAGCTTTGCTTGTTTCTATTTCATCCTTGAAATAACCTTTTGCTAAAGAAGGCCCTCCAATCATTAATTCACCTGGAAAACCTTTTGGAACTGGTAGCCCAGCTTCATCGACAACTTCTATTTCTACATAAGGTAATGGAAAACCAATATTATAGTGATCTTTTGTTACCTGTTGAACAGTAACTTCAATCCCTGCCTCAGTTGGACCATATAAATTGAATGCTTCGACTTGTGGTAACAACTCATTTATTTTTTTAGCTAATGGAGCTGGCAGAGCTTCCCCACTTAAATGAAGATATTTTAATGGTAAATTGTAATCTTTTTGAGAGTCCATTTCATTGAGCATTAATTGCAACACAGAAGGGACAAAATGACACAAGTCAATTGACTTATCACTAATAAAATTCAATAAACCTAAAGGATCCCGATGCAAGTCTTTAGGAGCAACAACTAACGTAGCACCTGTACAAAGGGTATAAAATATTTCCCAAACAGATACATCAAATGTATATGGCGTTTTAAACAATGTTTTATTACCAGGTTTAATCTTATTTTGGTTTTTTTGCCATTCAATACGTAAAGAAGCCCCTAAATGTGGACATACTACACCTTTCGGCTCACCCGTCGATCCAGAAGTAAACATAAGATATGCTGGATCATGGACAGAGACACTCCTCATTGCTTTTACATTATTTTTAAAGCTATTTTTTTCTAAAGTATTTACAATTTCCCATTCTCCATATGGTATTTCATCTATTGTATTTACCATTAAAACTTTTGGATTTAATCTCGCTAATAATTTCTGTGTTCTTGCTATAGGATGCTCCGTATCTAAAGGAACGTATACTGCGCCTGCCTTCAGAACACCTAGTATTACTGCGATGACATCAATTCCCCTGTCCATATAAATAGGCACATAATCGCCTTTTGCAATACCCATTGATAGCAGTAATGAAGCATATTTTTCTGCTTCTTCATTGAGTTGTTCATATGTTAAAGCTCTATCCAGCTCTTGAATGGCAATATAATCCTTATATTTTCTCGCTGCCTCTTCAAATTGACAGTGTAGTGGCTTAGCCTTTTGTATTAGTCCTCCATTATCGTTAGCGGATATAATGGAACCTTTTGTAAATGCAGAACTCCACAAATTATCTGGTTCATTAATTAATGAAGCAAGTAATCTAAAATAATTCTTCGCCAACAATTGAATCTCTACTTCTGTGAAATGAGCAAATGAATATTCTATATGTCCTTTTACTTCTCCGTTCTCCACATTGAAGAAACAACTTAAAGGAAATCTTGATCCACCAGTATCTTGCTCGATAAAACTTGTGTTGATATTCTTTAAATCCATTTCAAGATTCACTTTAAGACTGAATGTATTATTTACTACATCAAAATACTCTCTTTTATCAATGTTAGCCGCAATATCAACAATAGAGAAATCTCCATGAGCAATATTTTCATGTACAGTGTTACTGATTTCATGCAGGAGCTCTTTAAAGGAGGCATTTTTATTTAATGAAAGCGTTAAAGGAACTAAATTAACAAACATGCCAACATCATTTAAATTTTCATTTGTCCTACCATGATAAGGAACTCCTATCGTTATTGTGTCCTGCATACAATATTTTGCTAAATTTAGTGCCCAAGCAGTTAGTAATATTGTAAACTGACTCAATTTCATCTCCTGCGAAAATTGATCAATTTTTTTACCTAGCTCTCTAGTGCTTTCAATCTCAAAAATCTTTCCAATTCTTATATATTCTTCGGATTTCTCTCGAATAGGCAGTTGAGCGAGTTTAAATGTCTTAGATTGCTCAACCCAAAAATCCTTTAAATTTTGATCCTTTGATTTATTAACCAATTTATTTATATTATTATATAAATTTTCAGAACTACTTGATTTGATGTCATCTCTAGTAATTTCCTCATTATAAACTTTAGCTATATTTTGAAGTATATTTTTTAAAGATAAGCCATCACATACAATATGATGAGAGACAAGTACAAAAACGGCTCCAGCATTCTCTGTATGAATGACTGCCCCTCTAAACAATACATCGCTCTCTAACTGGAAAGGTTGATTATAAATTGTCTTTGCAAGTGAGCGTGCCTCCTCCATATTTTTCACCTGTAAGATTTGAATGTGATAATCCACGTGCTCTGCTATATCATCTATATTTCTAATTTTTTGTTCAATTCCATAGGAGGCATTTTCTCTAAAATTCACAAAAAAGGCAGCATTTTTCTTAATGTTTTGCACAAAGGCACTATAAAACTTACGTTCATCGAAAAGTCCGTTAATATGAAAAGTAGCACCTACATTATAAAACGGATTTCCTTCATTTGTTTTCCATAAATACCAAAGCCCTTTCTGCATACTCGTTGCAGGGAACCACTCGTTTTTATTATATACAGTAGGTTCATTGTTTGTTGATAGGGCTGGTAAAGTAGAAAGAATATCCAATAAATTACATGGTTTTCTCTGTTGCTGTACTTGCCATGGTAAACAATCAACATGAAACGCTTTTGACACTTTCACAGCAATTTCTGCCGCATCTAAGGAATTTCCTCCAACTTCAAACAAATCTGTTTGTGATGAGCATTTTAAGTCTAAGGTAGAAGAAAAAATATCAATAATCTTCTGCAAAGACTCACTTATATTCGTTGAGGATTCACTTAATTGTTTTCTGTTGAAATAGTCAATATGCTGTTTGTTCAACAATTCTCGATCTATTTTCCCGTTTCTAGTCAACGGTAAATGTTTATGAAAAATAAGTTGAACTGGTATCATATTGTTAGGCAGCTTGTCTTTTAAATAGCTAAATAATTCAAGTTCTGAAATAGAGGATTCCTCTTCTAATACAATGGATGCTGTCAATAGCGTATTTGAAGCTATATGTATTGGTAATGCTATAGCTTGACTTACTCTATTATGTTTTTGAAGAGTACTCTCTATATCCCCTAATTCAATTCTCACTCCATTAATGCTTAATTGGAAATCTTCCCTACCATGGAAATGGAACTTCCCTTGAAGATCTCTGCTGACGACATCCCCAGTGTTGTAGGCTCTTACATTTTCACCGTCAATGTCTAACTGTTTAAATTTTTCATTTGTCTCATGCGGCAAATTAATATATTCTCTTGCTAATCCCTCACCAGATATCCATAATGTTCCTTTTCTATCAACTTCATGAATGATTTGTAAATTTCGATCTAAAATAAAACACTTTACATAAGGTAAAGCAGAGCCTATATGAGGTAGCTTTTTCGCCTTACCATCCGCTCTCTCCACAATTCCAGAAGTACTTACAACAGTCCCTTCACTTGGTCCATAATTGTTTACTACATGAAAAGGTAAATCTTTTGAAGGGTACTTTGTTAGTTTATCTCCCCCTACCAAAAGATATTTTAAAGCTACATGACTATGATCCCAGTCGAGTTCCATTAGTCGCTCTGCAATTGGCGTAGATACAAATGAATGCGTTACTTGATGCTTTATCCAAGTATTTTTTAATAGCTCTGGGTTCAGTCTTTCATCTTTTGTCGTCATATAAATAGATGCTCTTGAAGCTATTGCCCCCCAAATCTCCCATATGGAAGCGTCGAATCCAGGTGAAGAGGTTAAAGATACTATTGAATCTTTTGTCACATCAAACGTTTTTGTATGCCAATCGATTAATCGATTTAAAGATTGCCACTCAACGACTACACCCTTAGGTTTGCCTGTAGTACCTGATGTAAAGATAATATAAGCAGCTGATTTTACAGAAAAATGAATATTTATGTTAATTTCCTTATGATCCAAGTTAAAATGTTGAAGAGCATCATCAAGCTTAAAAGTGATCTGATCTTGAAAAGCATTTGCCTTATAAATATCCTGATGCGTAATTATTATGCTAGGTTTGATATCGTCAATGATGTTGTCGATTCTGTCCTTTGGTGTCTCTGGATCGATACAAACAATAACTCCACCAGCAATAAATGTGGATAAATGTGCAACAAGAAGAGCTGGTGACCTTCTAAGAACAATCAAAACATTTTGTTCAGCACCCGGTTTAATCCCCTTCTCTTGCATTGCGGTTGCTAATTTAAACGCTTTATTAGCCAGTTGTTTTAAACTGTATTTATTTTGATTGAACCATAAGCTTTGTTCGTCATAGTAATTGATTTCTTCACTAAAAAAACTTTCATAGAAATTTGACATTCTATTACCCCAATCTAACAAATTATTTAGAAGCATTAATTTTTAGATATTTAGAATATAAATTTGGATTTGCGATTGATAATTTTAGAAATTCCAGTGTTTCATTTTTATGAAACCCTTTATGCATTAAAATGGAAAAAAATTGTTGAGATAAACTTGCAACTCTGTGAGATTCCACTGTCATTTGTTTGCTCTCTTTCATCTCTTTTAATTCCTGTTTAATGATCTGATAGGGAGAATGGATTTCTTTCTCAAAGTCCTGCTTATCGATTTTCTCTTTAAAAGGAGTCCCAATAATAACTCTTAAACACGCTTGTAAAAAGTGGATAGTTTCTTCTATTTTGAATGTATTTTCATTAAGATTATTTAAAATAGAATGGATGCCATTTTTCTCGTTAACCGGTATCGCCCGATAGACAGGATATTCCATCTTCATAATATCCGTTAGAATCGTTTTAGGACCCATCTCAATAAATGTGCCAACGTCTTTATTAATGAGCACGTCCATAACTTTTGGCCATCTCACACTTTCTGTAAGCTGTCTACTTAATTGATCTGCTATTTCGTCAGCCCTACTATATAGTTGACCTGAAGCACAGGAAAATATAGGATATCGACAATCATTCATCTGTGTTTGTTGCAGAGCTGCTTGAAATCTTTTTTCTGCTGGCTTCATGAGTCTACTATGAGCAGGAACACTAACAGGTAATATCTTTGTAACCGCTCCCTTTTTCTGTAACTCAATGGAGGCCTGCTCCAATGCATTTTTATGACCACTTAGTACGATTTGATTTGTCGAATTAAAGTTGGCAACAGTTACATGATTATTGTCAGTATCTATTCTTTGACATACTGCCTCTACTTCTTCTCCAATAAGTCCAAAACAAACAACCATACCACCATCTTGAGTACATTCACTCATAGCAGTTGCACGAAGCTTTACTAATTCAACTGCCTTGGCAAAAGGGATTCCGTCGGCAGCAACTACTGCCGACAGTTCACCTAGACTATGTCCAGTTAAATAGAGTTGTTTTACATCATTATTTTTTTTAAATATCTCCCAGCAGGCAATGCTATAAACTAGAATTGCAGGCTGAACTATTACCGTATTACGAAGTTCTCCATTGTTATTTTCACATGCTTTCAATAAATCATAGCCTAATATATCGCTAGCCTCATTATACAGATCACGAGCTATTTGATAATTTTTGTATAATTCTTGTCCCATAGAATCGTATTGTGAACCTTGACCCGGAAATACAATTGCAGTGTTCAAACGATATCCCTCCCAATGTTAATAGTCATTTTCCTTTCAACTCAATGCTTATTCAATAGTAGAGATAGTGCCTCTTCTGATGAAATGTCATCACTTTCAAATGCCTCAAGAATATCGCTTAATTCATCTTTGGCATTATAAAAATGATCGCAGTATACAATTTGGTCTTGGAATGTAGGATTACTATATAAATCAGATATTTCAAATTTTAAATCAATGAATTTATTTTTAAATAAATGAACAAATCTTAAAGCACTTAAAGAACTTCCTCCTAAACTAAAGAAATTATCAATTTCTTTAATCGTTGAAATACCTAAAACTGTTTTCCAAATTTCACGTATACTCGCTTCAATCTCAGATAGTGTAAACTCACTTTTCACTACTACTTCTTCCGTTGAAATACTTTCGTTTTGATTATTTTTTGACTGATTAAAGCGCTCTACTTCGTTCCAAAAACGCTCGCCAAATGGAATTTTAATAACTGGTTTAAGATAATGGACTTGCTCTAAATCAAAACGTGAAATCAGACTCCATTCATAGCCTTTAGTGAAAAATAAGTTCAATGAATTTTGGAAATCTACAAAATCAATTGGAGGTATGGCCGTATCACTCCCAAAATCTTTTTTATCGTCTAGTATTAACGTAAAGTTCATCGTTTTACCGTTTATTCCTTTTTGATTCAAATACCCAGCCATTGAGTCTAAATATTGATTCACAGCGCAGCATTCACTTGCAGATTTTGTACCCATTAAAGAAGAGATTGAAGAAAATAGGATAAAGAAATCTAATGGCTCTGGATTTAATTCTTTTTCCACTAAATAAGTGCCGATTACTCGGTTATGAATACCTTTTTTGAATTGACTAAGCGTTAATTCTTTTATCCATAGATGGTAAAGTTGTTTGACTAACATGAACGCACCATTGATTTCACCAAAATCTTGTCTAATTTTCGCAAATGTTTCTTTAACAGCATGTTCATCTGTCACATCACACTGCAAGATTGTAACTGTAGAACCTCGACTTTCAATCTCCATAATTGACATCAGTTTATAAATCAACATTTCATCTTCTGATTGATTATTCTCAATAATCTTTGCCCATTCCATTCGGTCTGGTAATAAATTTCTAGCTAATAAAATTATATTGACATTTTGCTTTTCACTTAAAAACTTCCCTAATTGAACACCTAAATATCCTGTACCACCTGCAATAACATAGTTTCCATTCGCTCTTACTATAATTTCATTGCCATTAAAGTCATCGCTTTGTCTTTCAATAACTTTTGTGTATCTTTTTGATTTTCTAAATGCCACTAATTCTGGGCGATGATCTTTATCTTGTTGTAACTCTTTTAATAATTGTGTAGCAATGTCTTGAGAACTTCCGTCTAAATCATGATCGATCGAATAGGATGAAATAGTCGGCTGTTCCTGTGAGATAACTTTCGCTAAGCCAAAAGTTGTTACCCTAGCAGGAATTATTTTTTCATTGTCCTGAACTTGCTCTGTTAATGACGACATGACATTTAATTGAATTGGATGTGTAACTTCAAACTCTAATAACATCTTTGTTATATTGAATAGTGAGAAAATACCTTCTTCTTGGGATTTCTCCATATTTTCTTTTGTTTCCATTGTTTCATCTAAGTGCTTGAATGTGTAAGAATGGATAATCCCTTTTAAATTCCTTAATTCATCCACACCTATATTTTCAAACAGCTTATACATATCTTTTTCGGAATTTATGTCAATACCATATTGTTCCGTTGTATATTTTACAAATTTGTCTGATTCAAGTACTTCAATTATTTTTATACCTAAAGCAGCCATTCTATTTTTTAGCTCAACTATATTTTCATCATCTTTATTCACAAAGAAAAGCCAAGTTGATCCTGCTTTTAATGCTACATCAGTAGTCGTCTTATCATAAGGATAATATAACCATTTCTTTTCGAAAAATAGCTCTTTCGTCTGATTTTGGAATGCCTCTTTACTAGATGGCCATATTCTTCTTGTATTAAAAATACTAACTGGCAACGGAAGTAATTGCCCATCTTTAAATAATTCGCGACATTCCTCTGTAACATTGTTACCTTCTAAGTATCGCTGCATTAGCGCTTTATCTGCTGATGATGAAGCGGTAAATTCATCTAGATTTTTAATACTATCAACTTGTGTTTCATGTTCATCAGCTAAAAATATGCCTTGTGTATAAAAATTCTTCGGGACCTTTTCAAATGTTCTTACATTTAATAATCTTTCGACTTTTCGAAGTAGTTCATGACAATCGCTTGCAAAAATACATACTCTAGACTGTTCATGGCTTCTTCTATTATTTAATGTATAGGCTAAATCTTGAATACTGTAATTTTCATTATTTTTAAGATGACTAGCTAAGGTTTTTATTTGATCCCAAAGCGCTCTACGAGTTTTACTTGAAATAAACAACGGTGTCAGTTTTTCAGTTACTTGCTCCTGTTTATGATGTCGATACTCCTCTAGTACCACATGAACATTCGTGCCACTTATGCCTATTGAATTAACACCTGCTCTTAAAATTTTATGCTCATCAAACGTTTTATTTTCTGAGCTGACTTTGAACGGTGTTTCTTTGAAGCTTATTTTAGGATTTTCTGCTACAAAATGATTAAGACCTGGAACTGTTCTTTTTTCGATGGATAGTACAGCTTTTATTAATCCTGCAATACCTGCAGCATCACCCATATGGCCAAAATTCGACTTAATTGAACCTAATTGACATTCAACAGTCTTATTTGATTTTTGTAGATAGGCCTTTTTAAGTCCCTCTACTTCGAGTAAATCACCTACTTGAGTACCTGCGCCATGCGCCTCAACAAAATCAATATCATTAAATGATAACTTTGCATCGTCCAGAGCATCCATGATTGCTTTAGATTGAGCGTCAGGATTCGGAACTTGCATCCCATTTGATGCACCATCGCTACTTATACTTGAACCCTTTAGAACAGCATGAATGTGATTATTGTCGTTTATGGCATCAGATAATCTCTTTAGAACAATAGCAGCAACCCCTTCACCTCCGATAATTCCATCTGCACTTTCATCAAATGGTGAACATCTATATTTTGTGCTTCTTACAACATAATCAGGCGCTTCCTCTTCCCAATAAGGAAATAAATTCAAATTCACTCCAGCGACTACCGCTAAGTTACAATCCCCCTGCTTAAGCGCATTTTTAGCAACATGAACAGCGGCTAAAGAAGAGGAACAACTCGTATTAATTGTCATAACTGGACCTTTAAGATCGAATGCATATGATAAATGATAGCCCAGATTAGCAGGTATATTTGAAATAAAAGCCCGCTCATCTTTTTCTTCAAATAAATTTAAATAATCAAATGCAGGATGAGGAGTATGCGCTATAAATACGCCAGTATTTGAATCCTTTAGATGATTTTCCTTGTATCCTGCCATGTACAAGGACTCTAATGCAACCTGTAAAAACAAACGCTCCGCTGGCCCCATAAATTGAGCTTCATGTTCATTCAATCCGAATTGTTCAGGGTCAAACTGTTCAATGTTCGTTAGCCATGAGCCATACGATCTTGGATCATTCGTTAAATTATTTTTCAAATGGTTATACATGTCATGCAATTTAGGGTTAGAATTAACAATTAAATCAAAACGCTCTTTTGAAAATTCAGTCACAAAATCCTTTTTATTTATGAGACCTGTCCATAGATCATCCAGGTTTGAGACATTAGGAAATCTTAAAGACATACCAACAATTGCGAGTGGTTCACTTGTTTCTTTTTCCATTTCATCTAGTA
Organism: Lysinibacillus fusiformis; assembly: GCF_002845985.1. Classification (GTDB taxonomy): domain Bacteria; phylum Bacillota; class Bacilli; order Bacillales_A; family Planococcaceae; genus Lysinibacillus; species Lysinibacillus fusiformis_D. The sequence goes on from NZ_PDFK01000003.1 coordinate 621,900, forward strand.
AATTTAATGCTAAATTTGTATCCAACTTATTTTCTTCTACTAAACTTAATATTTTTTTAGACATTGTGCTGTACATCATTTTCTTCTCTCCTATCAAAGTCTTTAATGTATTTTAGTTGAGCGAAAATTGCCACAGTTAATATAATTAAGCCTCCAGCTAGTAGGAGTAGTGTCCCATACACTCCTCGTTCTCCACTACCTAAATAAGGGATAATATTTACGTTTGAGGCAACTAATTTATCAGCAAGTATTCCTCCTAAAATGTAAGCGACGGGTAATGAAATCCAAGCGAATGTTCTAGCAATTGAAAAAACTCTTCCTAATAAATTGGGCTCCGTATGAAGTTGAATTAAAGTTAGTGTACCTGTATTAACCACTGGCAGTAATAACCCTAAACCACCCCAAAAAACGGCAATTAATAGCATATTATTGAATAACCCTGTTAACGTTATAAAAACACCAATACCAAAATTCGAAATTAGTACTAACCATATGATGTGTTTCTTCAATTTGATGAATGACATTAGTATTCCGCCTAATACCATCCCTCCTCCATATATAGAGCTTAGTAAACCAAATTGTTCAACGGTTCCAAAGCTCAATATATACGGCTGTCCAACTACTTGATTGAACCCTAGTGCAAAATTTAAAACCGTAAATAGTAACACTAACGTAAGAAGTGATTTATGCTTGATTAAATAATTGAAACCATCTTTTAGATCACCTAAAATGGAGTTATTTTCATTGCTATCTTCATTGTCACTGTTCTCTTTCACGCTTAATTTTGTCCAAAGTATTAAGAGAATAGGAATGGCAATACAATAAGTAACTAGCTCTGCCCCAATGATATAGATAATACTTCCAAATCCCATTATTACACCACCAATAACAGGACCCAGAACATCACTAGTCGATGATGCCATGGAAAATACACCATTAGCTCTAGATAACTTTTCCTTTGGCACTAGGTTAGGTGCTAATGTTTGTAATGCTGGTGTTTGCATAGAGCTAACTATAGAAAGAGATATAGCACCAGCAATTACATGAACCATACTTATATTCCCTAGTAAAAGGGAGGAGAAAATTATTGAAGAAATAATTAGTCCAATAATATCTCCTAGTAATATTAATAATCGTGGACCTTTCCTATCTATCCAAATTCCTATAAAAGGCGATAACACAATTGCTGGTAGAAATCCCGCAACTAAAACGACCGCAAAACTAGATACTTGACCTGTACTTTGGTAAGCCCAGACACCAAGCCCAAACCTTGCAACAGAAGAACCTAATAAAGATATAAAATGAGTAGCTACAACCATTAAAAAGATTGTAAATCCTCTGTTTGTTGGTTTGCTAAAATAAGTTATCATGTACTTTGGGGCTCCTTTGCATTTCCACTACATTCAACCAAAGCTTCTTCAAACTTAGATAAGAGATGTTGAGCTTTTTCATTACTAATCACTTGTGTATCTACCTCTAAGCTTAGATTAAGTTTTCCATCCAAAATAAAAATGTTTATTTCCAAAATATTAGAAAGTTCATTATCAGGATGAATAGCAGGGGCCTGAGGAAGATTTGAGGAGTACTGTAGCACTCCGTTCCCTCCATTTTTACTATTTGTGGAAGTACTAATATCGTTATCAAAATCCCCTAAATAATTGACCAATATTGATGGTTGAATATGCGTAATGTTGTTATTTTCTTTGATCCACCTTGCTATCATAAAGTCCAGTCCACTGCCAATTTCGCTCAATGCTTGTCCAACTGTGTAAAGCATTTCTTCGACAGTATTTATTGTCACCTGTAGCGGATACATCGTAGTAAACCAACCTATTGTTCTACTAAGATCTAATGCTGATTGGCGACTATCTCGTCCATGCCCTTCAAAGTTAAATAACACATCTTTTTGACCGAATAGTTGACTAAACGCTTGAGCAAATGTTACGGCAATAAGAACATCAGGTTTATAAATTTCTGAATGTTTTCTAGCATTTAAAAATTGCTTTGTACTTTCTTCACTTAGCGTTTTCGTTACATGATATCGATCCTTAAATAAATAATCTTTTCTGACAGGCTGAATGCATAATGGATGTACATTTTCCACATCTATATTTTCCCAATAAGAATAATTCGTGTGTAATTCTTTTTTATACAATTCTCCTATCCAATCCGAAAATTGCGTCATAGGGAAGCTGATCTTATCTTCACCATTTACAATAGCTACATAATTATTTTCTAATTCCTCTAATAGAACCCTCCATGAAACTCCGTCAACGACTAGATGGTGAATAAAGAATGTTAAAATAGGCTTCTTAGATGTTAGGAACACTACTGCTCCTATTGGTAATACCTTTCCAAAATTAAAGTTATTTTGTAATTGGAATTGAATCTTTTCAATTTCTTCTTTTAACATACTTGGAGGTGTTAATTTTAGATCTTTCACAATTAGCTTAAATGTGTTGACTAAGCTTGGTTCAACAAAAGCCTTTGGTTTGCTCTCGTTCACATCAAACCATGTCAGCAAGCTCTCATTAACCGAAATAATTGATTGGAAAGACTTTTCTAAAGCAGCCACATCCACTTTCTCAGGCAATTCTACTGACATTAATAAGTTCCAATAGTGGGCATGTTTAAATGTTTGTTGGAAGAACCATCTTTGCATTGGAGCAAGTGGAATCTCCTTAGAACTTAATTCCTGCCATTCTTTTTGAATGTCCATTTCTTTAGTAGTGTTCATAGCGATTTTTCGAATACTTCTACAATTAAAGATATGGTCAATTTTCAAATTAATATTTTTTTCCTTTGCCTTTGAGATAAACTTTAATGCCTTGATGGAGTCTCCTCCAATTTTAAAGAAATCAGAATCAATGTTAAATTGACGGTCACTTAAAATCCCTTTTAGTATAGACAGCAACTCTCTTTCAACCTCTGTCAAACTACTAATATCATCTGTCTGAACTATTCTGTCGTCGTATAATTCAGGGCTTGGCAGTGAAAGTCTATCTACTTTTCCACTATTAGCCATTGGAATTTGTTCTATTTTTTGATAATACGTAGGAATTAAAGATTCTGGTAAATATCGTAAAAGGTACTTTTCAATATCTCTTTGATTAATCTCTTGTTGACTGACTAAGTAAGCACACAGCTGTTCACCAGATTCATTTTTATATAATTTAACCACAGCATCTTTAATACTTGGGATTTCTCGCAAATATCTTTCGATTTCTTCTAGCTCCACTCTATGGCCACGAATTTTAACCATATTATCTTTACGTCCATAACAAACGATTTTTCCGTTAGGCAATACTTGCCCCAAATCACCTGTCTTATATAAATAGCCTGAGTGTAAATGTTTAATATGATTAGCTATAAACTTAGTTCTAGTTAAATTAGGCTCTCCCAAATAGCCTAGGGCAACACTCTCACCACTTAATACGATTTCACCAACACCATATGAAGGGACTAGCTGATTCTGATTGTTCAAAATGTAAACAGAAGTGTTATGAATCGGTAATCCGATTGGCGCATGGATATAATCTGAATGTAAATCTTCTTCTGTTACTTCATGATAAATCGTTCCAACAGTAGCTTCAGTTGGCCCATATTCATTAATGATACGAGCATAAGGGAATTGATCTCTCAACGTTTTACATAATGATATATCTAAAGCTTCTCCCCCTAGGATGAAGCACTCTACATTTGGTGCAAATCTCTCATCCTCAATTAAATACTGGATCTGTTTAGGTGTGCCTTTTATCGTTATTGTTTCTTTTATTTTGGCTACACTTTCAAAAGCCTGATCGATTTCTCCTTCACAGCATATTATTTTTCCACCCGTTATTAACGGAATAAACATGGAAGTAATCGTTAAATCGACAGATATTGAAGTGAAAAATGGCATATTTAACGATCTTCCAGTAGATGAATAGTATGCAGTAGCCCAGTTCAAATAATTATTAAGGTTTTTACCTGAAACAACTACACCTTTTGGTTTTCCAGTACTACCGGATGTAAAGAGAATATATGCAGGAGAAGTTTTAGCAAAAGAATTTAACTCAATCTCTACATGCTCGTCTAGATGAATTGCTTCACTTAGCATATTTTTAGAGCTGCTTTGTTTATATTTTTCGCTCTTCTCTTTAACAATGATGACAGCATCAAATCTATATTGATTTAGCTCATTGCTTACAGTGTATGTCTTCTCAGAACATTCAATTTGTATATCAGCACCGATATCACTGAGAAGCTCTTTTAAAATTTCTTCATTAATAAATAAATCTGTATCCCAATCTAATTTAGTATTCTTATCCATATTTTCTTCTTTAAATGCTTGTAAAGAAGAGACAAATTCATCTTTTTTATCGATATTTAATAAATCTCCCAAGAAGATGATTCCGCCCTCTTTTAAAGAGTCAATAGCTTTTTGAAGTACCACCTTTAAATAGCCATAGCTCGGGAAACAATGAATAACACTATTAATGACAACCGCATCTAATGCTGTTTCAAACTTCTTAAAGGCATGAGCCTTGGAAATGTCAAATTGAATATTGTTAAAGTTAGATTTTTGGGCAATCTGTTTATTCCTCTCGATAATGGAGGAAGATAAATCCATAGCTGTATATGTTTTCGTATATGGAGCAAGAGCAAAAGTTGTCAAACCTGAGCCACATCCAAGCTCTAATACATTTGAATCTTGAGGTAAATACTTTCTTATTTTGTTTACTGCATTTTCCGCATACTCTTGCATTTCTAAGGAACTGAAAGCTTCACCTGTATAACTACTATTCCAACCACTAGCCTCTATTTCTGTTTTCTGCCCTTCTGCAAAATAGTTCCACAAAGATTCGTTCATTAATTCACTTGAATCAACAACAGCACACTGATCTAAATCTGTTTCTCCTAACACCATAACCGTTTGAATATTGTCATTTTCAAATAACAGCCTATTACACAATGAATAGAATTTCTTTTCTGAAATAATAACGTTAGCTTGACTTTGTTTGATAATAGATTCAATTCTTGCTTTTGGATTTTTAGGTGATACAGGTATAAATGTGACATTACTCATTAAACAAGATAAAATACCTAAAATGGCTGTTCTATTATTGTCAGAAATAATGACAATATTTTTGATTTCACTGTTGCTGTTCAATAATTTTCTTGCTATTGATTTACTTCTATCTACCAACTCTTGATATGTTAATGAACCTTCGTTATCTTCTAATGCTGTTTTTTGTGGGTTCTTTTCTGCCATCATTAAAATGGTATTTAAAAAGTTTCTGCCATCTTCGACAAATTGACCATTTATAACACTTTTACTATTTTCTACATCGGTGTTATTTAATTCATGCTCATGTAAAACCATTTCTAGTATTTGTAAATACGTTTCAATTAATGAATCAATAAATTTAGATGAATATACACCGTCATAATACTCAAGGTTGCAGAATAACTCTCCACTTGGTAATTCAACGAATTCGAATTCAAGATCCCATTTACTAGTTTTGTGTTCAGAAACAATAGGTGTTAATTCTGCATCGTCAAAAGCTGATGTCGTATTTTTAAATTTAAAATTTTGAAGTGCCACGTTTATATTAAATAAAGGTGAACGACTAGTATCTCGAGGTAAATCTAATTTCTCCACTAATAAATCGAAAGGATATTCTTGATGCTTAAAGCTATCCAATAACATGGTCTTGACATTTCTTAATAATGTAAGGAAATCATCCTGTTCTTCATAATTAATCCTTAATGGGATAGTATTTGTGAATAAACCAATAATTTTCTCTAATTCTTCATTCAATCTTCCAGATACTGGTGTCCCGATCACCATATCCGTATCTCCAGTCATCTGATTAATAAGTTTAAATACACTTGAAACTAAAACCATGTATAATGTACTTTCATTTGTATTAGCAAAAGTTCTTAATTGATCTGCTAATGTAGCACTAATATCAAACCTTTTTAGCTTTCCTGTATAGCGGAAAGTACTTGGTCTTAATTTATCGCCTGTGATTTCGGTAATCGGAAGACTTCCGCTTAATGTATGAAGCCAGTAATCTTCATGTTGTTTAAATCTACCACTTTCTATATTTTCACGTTGCCATGCAGCAAAATCTACATACGTATTTTCTATTTGTGGCAATGTTTCATGTATATTATTACTATTGTACAAAGTGAAAAGTTCATCCGATAATAGCGATAATGACCAGCCATCTACTATAATATGGTGCATCATTAAAGCAAACAGACTTTTATCTTTTCCTGTTTTATATACAAATACTCTTAAAAGGGGTCCCGTTTCCAAATCATACGGAGTTTCTTTCCAACGATTTATTTGATCCATAGCTTTTGCTTCAGCATTATCTTCTAAATGAAAATCTTTGTATTCAAATAAATAGTTTGGTTTTTGCAGTATTTTCTGTTTATTTCCATTCTCATGCTTTACAAAAACTGTTCTTAACGATTCATGTCTCTGTGAAAGTAAATCGAATGTTTGGCGTAATCTCTCAATGTCAACTAACCCGTTAACTTTAAAAATAAACGGAGTATTGTAAACCATTTTTTGATCTGTTAATTGTTCTATAATGCTTAATCTGTTTTGACCGTATGATAATGGATATTCATGATTTTCTACACTAATTTGAGGTATTTCCTCTGTTGATTTTGAATGATCATTGTTTAATTGTTTACTTAGTTGTTCAAATGTAAGGAATACATCATCTAATACAAAGTCTCTCTTAAATTGTTTTTTCAAACGAGTAATAAATTGTAGCCCTGAAAGAGAATTTCCACCTACTGATATAAAACTATCCGTCTGCTTAATATTCTCTGTTTCTAGGATTATTTCTGCTAAACGAATGATTTCTTCAAGATTTGTTTTTCCTTTTACCTCTATAGCCTTTACGCCAGCCTCACTCTGTAACCAATAAGATTTCTCATCAAAGTAGTATGTAGGTAAAGAAATTTTATGATTCTTCTCATCTTGGAATTGTTTATGCCAACTACATTTTTCACCTGTAATAAAATCTTCTGCCAATTTTTTGATATTGTGATCGTCATGGGTTGTCATATCAATAATTTTTTCCCAATTAGCCATATCAAGATTGATTAAATTTTTACATGCGGCTATTAGATCGTCTATTGTCTCAGCAATAATGGCTACTCTTATTTCATGATGCTCCCTACCTGTACACATCGTATATGCTAAATCACTTATATTAATCATATCCCCAGTTAAATTGGAGAAATGTTCAATAGTCCCTCGCAAAGATAATTCAGATTTAGCAGAAAAAGGAATAACATATGCTTTTTTATTATGATCTTTCTTATGGATTTCAGTCTTCGTTGGAGCTTCCTCTAATAGTAAATGTACATTTGTACCATTAAAGCCAAAACAACTTACACCAGCTACAATAGGTTCATTTTCTTTTTTATTTTTTTTAATATTAAATGGTAATGTCGGAATAAAAACTGGAGAATTGACAAAATCAATATGTGTATTTGGTTCAACTAAATTTATTGTAGGTGGAACTATTCCTTTTTTTATTACATGTAGCGCTTTGATTACACCCGATAAACCTGCAGCTCCATCAAGTAAGTGGCCAATATTTCCCTTCACAGAACCAATTGGCAAAAATTGTTTATCATTATTACTTCGTTCAACTGCTTCTTGAAGGCCTCGTATTTCAATAGGGTCACCTAAATGAGTACCTGTCCCATGCGCTTCAATATAGTCAATTTGCTCAGGCTTAATGCCAGCTAAATCCCAAGTTTCGGCTAATAAATCTGCATGTGCTTTAGGATTTGGTGCAGTAATACCTGCTGAAGTACCATCATTATTTACTTTAGAGGCAATTATAACAGCGTGGATATTATCATTATCTTCTATTGCTTGATCTAAAGGTTTTAATAACAGCGCTACTGCCCCTTCTCCTCTTCCTATCCCACTTGCTGAGTCGTCAAATGGCTTACACTTTTGTTGCTCAGACATAATACCCGCAGCATTCATAAAAAGTTTTTCACTATTTATTGGATAAGGAAAAATATTAACACCACCGACTAATGCCGTTTCACAATCATTATTCATTAAACCCACACAGGCTTCGTGAATTGCCAACATTGAAGAGGCACAGGTAGCATTCACAACATAAGACGGTCCTTTTAAATTAAAAATATAAGAAATTCTTGAGGCCGTAAAAGCAGGAATATTACCTGGAACACTTAATGGTGTGAATTCAGCCAATCCTTCAGAGTAATTGGTCATAGCTGCTGAAATGTAAACACCTGTATTTGAATTTTTTATACGACTCCCTGCATAACCAGCATCTTCAAAACATTGGTATGCAATTTGAAGGAATCTACGCTGTTGTGGATCCATCACTTTTGCTTCAGCAGCTGAAATATTAAAAAATCCAGCATCAAATTTATCAATTTCATCTAGCCATGCTGCATCCCAAAACGGCTTCTCCTTTGAAATTTTAAGTTTTTCCATATTATTAACAAGGAATCCCTCACACAACGCTTTCCTACTATCACTTAATTCTGTTATTTTGTCCTGTTCATTGCTTAAAACATTCCAAAATTCATCAAAATTTTTAGCACCAGGTAATTCCGCAGAAATTCCGATAATTGCGATCTTTTTATCTACTTTCGGTTTAGACTCACTTTTAATTTCATTCACCGATTCAATGATTTGTTTCGCTGCATTTTTTGTTAGTTCTTTATTTTTAAGAAGATTTAAAACTTGAGGTATTAATTTACTCATAATATTTATCCTCCTCTAATATCAGATTATTCAAAAAATATTTTTCTAAGGCCGAAAACTCTTTTATCTTTAGTTGTTGCTCTGATGGAAATTCATTCATTTTACTGCATACGGAAATTTTATAACCATTAATCAAGTTATATTGCTTGAAATAATAAGGATAAGGACTAATATTTTGTTCAATTGAAATTTCATTATTACTAGTCTCTATGGAGAAAGAATCTAAAGGAATGCTTAAACCTAATCCAATATTTTTCACAAAAGCTTCCTTCAAAGTCCATAAATCATAAAAATGTTCTTTTTTCCTTTCAGTTGGCGTTTGTTTGTACGAAGCGTATTCTATACGTGAAAAATAATTTTTAATTATTTCATCATCGTAATTAGCTTTCATCTCTTCAATATCAATTCCTACATCACAATTGCCAATGACACATATGACCCATTCACCTGAATGAGAAATGTTAAATTCATAATCTCCATTGATACAGTATGGCTTCCCATATGTATTCGTTTGGATATTTATTTCAGAAGGATGACATTTTAAATGCTTCATCAATAAATATTTCATCAACAATTCAGCTATTAAGGATCTATATGCATCTATTTTATTTAAGTAAGCTTCTATTCTTCTTGCTTTTTTTGTACATACAAAATTCATTAGTTCAGAATAATTCGAAATATGTACAGGTACTTTAATTAAACAAATTTCTATCACATATCACGCCCCCAAAATGTTCTCCACAACCCCAGAGTAAAAATTCCTTAAAATTACATTAAAGGATATTTACTTATAAAAATAAATCTATTTTCCAATTACAATATTAAACACCCTGGAATAAATAGTCAATAAATAAACTGCCTTATTTTATAAAAAATACCAATTATGTTATATTTACCATTCGTTGTTCTTAGTCTATGAGTATTTACATAGAGTCTTGTTAGAACTACTAAAAATCATAAAAAAAAAAGGATTCTTCCCTATAGAAGTCCTTTTAAAACAAAATTATACTATGTTGATATGTATGTTTATTAGGAAGTTTTCTATACCCAACACATTCAATCACTCAGATTAATTTCCAATACAAATCAGCAGAAGAATATTCTTCATAAAGAAACACAACATACTAAATTGAACAGCTTAAAACATTCCTTCAATCACCTACTTTCAGTGTCCTGCTAAAAAACTTGGACAAGTCCAACAATTTTTAAGGAAGCTTCAATTTATTATTCACAGATAACATACGGATGATCACAATCAAAATAACAATGACTGACAATTGAAGTGGGCTGCTCCACCCTGCCCAGATGCAAAGCCCACACAAAAATGTTAAGACAGCATGGATTTCTTCTCTTAGTGCGAGCGGCGTTCTCCCCGCTAACAAATCTCGGATCATGCCACCGCCAACACCAGTAAACATAGAAGCTAGAATAATAATACCTAGATCATGATGGAGGCTTTGCGCTAACAATCCTTCTTGTATTGCAAAGGAAGCAAGGCCAATCGAATCAAAGAAATAGCCCCAGCGGTTCCAGTGATGAATCCAATTCCTTTTGACAAATAAAATAGTCGTCAGCGTGACTAAAACAACTAATAAGGATTGCCGCTCCCATATATCTGATACTGGTATATCCAGTACGACGTTGCGAATAATGGAACCTCCATAAGATGTAGTAAGTCCAAGCACAAATATACCAATAAAAGAATATTTGGCCTGTAACGCAACAAATGCGCCACTTATCGCATAAGCAATAATACCAATGACATGTAATACTGACCAGGTCACATGATTCAACTCCTCTTTTTTATACCTATATACATAAAAAAGCCCATCATAAAATAGTTGCGTGGTTACTACGCAAGCTATTTTATGATGGGCTAATATTCTAGCAGTTTTACCTACTAATTTATCCATCTCACCATATATACGTTCAAAATTCCATAGAAGCTATGCAATATTACTATGACATAACGACCATAAAATTTCCCAGTAAAATTATAATCGATTTCGTTGTTAAACTCAATATAAAATTTTGATTACAGTGTTTCATACATAATTTGGCCCATTTGGGAAATGTCATAATCACCTAATGCAGCCACCTCAGCTTGGAAATCTGGTGCGTTTAAAATTTCCTTCACCGCCTCAATTAGTTGTTGATTTTCAGGCGTTTTTAATAACACAATGTCGTAACGCTCTCTGACAGCGGGTATAAAATCGACAGGGATGAGCTTGGCGATTTTTTCAATCCCAATTCCAACGTCTGCATATCCATTTGCTACAGCAGAGGCAACGTCGAGGTGGCTCATTTCTTCATGGGTATACCCTTTAATCATGGATGGTGCGATTTCATGAATACGCAATTGCTCGTCTAGTAAAGTGCGAGCACCTGAGCCTTTCTCACGATTAATAAATGTAAATGACTTTGTTTTAAAATCTTCAAATGTGTGGATTTGCAATGGATTCCCTTTTTGAACATAAAAACCTGCTCTACGTGATACAACATTGATGAGGACAAAGGCATGACTCACAAAGATTTTTTTTACATAAGGCGTATTATAATCTCCTGTATCTCCATCAAACATATGTAAACTCGCAATATTACAGTCGCCATGATACATCGCCATGACACCATTAAAACTACCTTCATGTGAACGTAATACTTTCATTGTTTGTCTTTTCTCAAGATATTTTGCTACTATATCCAACACTAAATCTTGCCCACTAATAATAATTTTCGACTGATTTTTAGGTGAAGTAGCTACAGGGGACATAGCTGGAGTGGTACCTGTTTTACGTTTTTGTATATAGGCTTGCAAGTCCGCACGATCTACTCGCATTTGCCGCCCCACACGGAAAACTGGCAAATCTCCCTTTTTCACCAAATCATAAATGGTTAATTTCGAAACCTTTAATAATTGTGCAACCTCTTCAATCGTATAGGATTGATCTTGTGACATATAAACATTCTCCTCCTATAAACCTCTCTTTACATGGTAACGCATTTATAGCTTGATGAACATCTTGAAATTTTCTTCCAACACTATCTTTCTTTTTTACTTATAACTGATTATAATTAGCTATGTCTTGTTATAACGAGTTATAAAAGGAGTACAATCATAGTGAAAAAATTTTATAGTTTATTTGCGACACTATTATTACTAGTTGGTCTATTAGTAGGCTGTGGTAACCAAGAAAAAGAGGTGGCAGCAAACAAACCCGTTGAATTAACAATTTCTGCAGCAGCAAGTTTACAGGATGCCTTAGAAGAGCTTAAAACAACTTATGAAGAAGAGCATGATACGATTAAAATCCTCTATAACTTTGGTGGTTCAGGTGCATTGCAACAGCAAATTTTACAGGGTGCTCCTGCAGATCTTTTCTTTTCTGCAGCGGAAGATAAATTCGATGCACTTGTAGAGAAAGAAATGATTGATCAAAAGCAAGGAACGGATCTTTTAGCGAATGAATTAGTCTTAATCGTTCCAAAAGACAATGAAAAACAAATCCAATCCTTCGAAGATTTACAACAAGCAGAGAAAATCGCGCTCGGTACACCTGAAACGGTTCCTGCTGGACAGTATGGTGTGGACACATTAAAGCATATGCAACTTTGGGATTCACTTGAATCTAAAGTGGTGTATACAAAAGACGTTCGTCAAGTACTTACGTACACAGAAACAGAAAATGTGGATGCAGGAATCGTCTATAAAACGGATGCCCTAGTATCTGATAAAGTCGATGTCATTGCAACTGCAGATGATGCTACACACGCACCAATTATTTATCCTGTAGGTGTGCTAAAAGCGAGTAAGCATGCGCAAGAAGCAGAAGATTTTTATCACTTTTTACAAAGTGATGAGGCTATGAATGTCTTTAAAAAGTATGGGTTTAAAGGAGCTCAATAAAAAATGAGTACCGATTTCTGGTCTCCACTTAGACTTTCCATTGAGATTGCCTTCGTCGCAGGCATTATCGCGATCATAGCAGGTATTTTCATGGGCAAATGGATGGCAACCCACCATTTTAAAGGCAAGCTAGTACTAGAAACCGTATTATTGTTACCCTTAGTATTACCTCCTACTGTAGTAGGCTTCCTGCTCATCGTCATTTTCGGGAAAAATAGTCTATTAGGAAATTTTATTATTTGGCTATTCGATCAGCCCGTCATGTTCACATGGTGGGCGGCGGTTATCGCTTCTACCATTGTTGCCTTTCCATTAATGTATCAATCGGCTAAAACAGGCTTTGCCTCTGTTGATCGCGATATTGAACATGCGGCACGTGTGGATGGGGCTAATGAACGGCAGGTCTTTCTTTTTGTATCAATTCCTCTTGCATTAAAGGCACTCGTGTCTGGCGGGATTTTAAGCTTCACTCGAGCTTTAGGTGAATTTGGGGCTACCTTAATGTTTGCGGGGAATATTCCAGGGAAAACACAAACAACACCGCTCGCTATTTATATGGCGATTGATGCGGGTAACATGACCCTTGCCTGGACATGGGTTTTGTGCATGATGGCTATTTCCTTCCTTTTGCTACTTAGCATTCATCTTCTAAAAGTATAAAAGAGGTAGTTGGTTCAATCCAACTACCTCTTTTTCTCATCCCCCACTGATAGGTGGAATAAAAGCGATTGTGTCACCAGACTTAATGATCGTTGTATCCGTTGCAAATTCCTCATTAATCGCTGTCATCATTTGCTGTAATGATAGCTGTGGATAGTGCTGTTCCATCCACTCTTTCAATTCAGCCACTGTCACATCTGACAGCTCTACAGTTAGCTTAGGCGTACCAACTGCTTCCTGCAAGTGAGCAAATAATAAGATATTAATCACGATTTTCCTCCTTCTGAATGCCTGGTTCCCCTTGCGGATAGGGGACATTTTCTAATTGATCGCCAATCCATTCCGTACCGTCCTCCCAATGCTCTTTTTTCCATATTGGCACAATTTGCTTAATACGGTCAATCGCATACTCATTCGCCATGTAAGCGACTTTACGATGTGGTGATGATACGGCAATGACTACAGCAATATCAGCAATATCTAAATGACCTACACGATGGGTAATGGCTACTTTCGCTTCTGGCCACTGCTCTTGTATTTCCTGCGCAATTTGTTCAAACATTTTAATGGCCATCGCAGGATAAGCTTGATATTCCAAGTGCAATGTTTTTTTACCATTTGTGATTTCACGCACGGTGCCAATGAACAGTGTAATGGCTCCAGCATTTCGACTCAGAACCTTTTGTCTAACTTCCTCTACATCAATGGGTTTATTGATAACTTCAAATAACGCTGTCGTCATGATTCTCTCCTCATTTCCTTCCATAAAAACTCCATATATTGCGCTTCTTCATGTATCGAAAAGGCTGGGACAGTGGGTGAGGAATCCAGTGGATAACTTGGCCAATAGAGCACACAAATGATCTGAGATACTTGCTGTAATAAAGCTTGATCCTGTGCAGTTCGTACAAGCACAACCTTCGGATAATGTTCATTTTTATACCCTTCAACCAGAATGATATCCATTGGAAGCGACGCATAAAGCGCAAGTATTTGAGACAGTTGCCAGCTATTTTGCTGAATACTCATACGTAAAGTACCCTCCCCCTCCACTGCTGTGACACTCGCACCTGCCAGCTCATGTCGACTACTATCCTTCGAAGCTTCTATCATCGGCACACCACCGTGACCATGATGTTTGATGGTTCCTACTCTTAACCCTTCCGTTGTCCCTCTCTTAATCAATTGCTCCATCAATGTCGTCTTACCACTATTTTGATAGCCAACTATCTGTAAGATTTTTCGATGTTGTCCCAAGGCCACTCACTTCCTTGCAAATCTTCTAACAATAAGACCGTTACTGACATGCCTTTTTCATAGCCACGCGAGCCACCTGGTAAAACGATGAACGCATTAGCTGATGCTAAAGAGGAAACTGCACTCGACTTATCAAAACCAGATGGCACAGCCACTAACTGACCTTTTTCATAATAAGCATGTGCTCTTACAAAGCGTGTAAATGGATTAGCCTTTGTGAAATCCTTACCTAAAATAGCTTGCTCTCTACGTAAATGGGGCTGTGAATTACTGTAGGCAGTGCGAATAATCGGACGTACAAACAGCTCAAAGCCAACATAGCAAGCTGAAGGATTTCCAGAAAGTCCAAATAATAATTGTCCCTCTCGAGCAGCTACTGTAGTCACACTACCTGGGCGCATTGCCACTTTGTTAAACAATACCTTTGCATTTATCGCTTCGTAAATGGCTGGTAAGTAATCGTAATCCCCTACGGAAACGCCACCCGTTGTAATTAACATATCAACTTCCTGTAAAGCTTTTTCAACATTCTCAATACATAATTCAAGATCATCGCTAAACTTGCCAAAATATTTAACTTCTGCTCCAGCGCGCTCAATTTGAGCCATCATCATATACGCATTACTATTGCGAATTTTGCCTGGCTGTAAAGGTTCACCGGGATCTAGTAATTCGCTACCAGTGGCCATCACACCAATGACTGTTTTACGAAAAACAGGTACTTGTTCATAACCAAAAGTAGCGAGTAAGGCCATCACCCCTGGATTAATATATTGACCTTTTTCAATGAGAACAGCGCCTTGCTGCACATCTTCCCCTTTATACGAAATATTGGTCCCCGCTTCAAAATTCCGTTTAATCGACATACACATTTGTTGATTTTCTTCGAAAGTATGGGTTAATTCTAGCATGACTACTGCATCACACCCTTGTGGGATTGGCGCACCTGTCATTATGCGGACAGCTTGTCTATGACCAACTACTTCGTCATAGACATAGCCTGCGCCAATTTCCCCCACAACCTGAAAGCGGACTGGATGTTCTGAGGAGGCTTCTTTACTATCAATGGAGCGAATAGCGTAACCATCATAAGGAGAACGATCAAATGCGGGCACATCATGATCAGCTCGAACAGCTTCTGCTATAAAACGTCCATGGGCCTGTGTTAATGGTACAAGCTCTTTTTTTGCTGGGAAGGCATAGTCCATTACACGATGAACCGCTTCTGCCACAGGGATTGGTTGTCTTTTTTCTATCATTTGGCACACTCCTTTATCCTAATAAACGATAATAAATGCTTTTCGCTTTTTCTATATTTTGTATACCATGTATCACTACGCGCCCATCCTGGAAAATCACAATTCGGTAATCATCAGCTTGGCAGGAAAGCAAATAAGGATTTACCTGAATTTCACCATAGGGACGAAGCTGATTTGCCAACTGCTCGAACGAATAGTGAATTGGCTTCGGAGGGCGTATTTGTACTGCGTCTCGTCCACAAAGTATCTGTAATTTAGTTTGATTTTCATAGGATAAATAAGGGTATGTTGGTTGATTGCCACAAGATGGACAATCAGCTTGCCGTATTTTTTCCACATTGATTTCATAGTGTTGATTTTGCCAAACATCAAACGTTAAATAGCTTTTTCGCAAGGCTTTCTCATCACCAACGAGCAATTTTAAAACCTCTGCCACTTGATAAGCTGCAACGATTTGAACTGTTGGGCTAATAATACCTACCGTATCACAAGTCATTCCTGTATGTGGCATGACATGTAACAAGCAATGCAAACATGGTGTTTTGCCTGGTACAATCGTATAGGTCGCACCATAACTACCAACGCAAGAACCATATACCCAGGGAATACGAGACTTTTGTGCAAGGTCATTCATGAGAAAACGGACATCAAAATTATCGGTTGCATCGACCATCACATCGACATCTTCTAATAATGGCAGCAAGGACTCTGTACAAGCGTCCATAATAGCAGTATTGATTTCTATCTCTGAGTTGATGCTGTGAAGTCTTGTTTTAGCTGCGATGACTTTTGGCATTTTTTCTTGTGCATCTAGCTCTGTATATAGTTGCTGTCTTTGTAAATTACTCCACTCTACGTAATCACGATCAATGAGGGTCAGCTTGCCAATACCAGCGCGCACAAGTGCTTCTGCGCTAGCACTCCCTAATGCACCTACACCAATGATTAGGACGTGTTTTTGTTGAATGGACTGCTGCCCTGTTTGTCCGATGGGATGAAATAATTGTTGTCTAGAATATCTATTTTGCATAAGTATGAGGCCTTTCTTTCTTTGAATTTTCGTTTGACCTTTTCATTTATAGCATTATAATAAAAGCAATGTTTTTCAGCAAAATACGTTTGAAGGAGGTCTTTTACTGTGCATCCCACACATCAACAGCAACTAATCCAAGTAGCTGTTTTAACGGTCAGTGATACACGCACTAAAGCAGATGATCATGCTGGTCAGCGCATTCAATCCTTACTTCAAGAAGCTACATTTGAAGTAGTCGACTACCAGCTAACAAAGGATGAACCACTGGATATTGCCAATCATATCAAGAAATGGTGCAGTGATCACACAATCAATACCATTATCGTCACGGGTGGAACAGGATTTACACCAAGAGACCAAACCTACGACACCATTCTGCCTCTTTTTGAAAAAGAAATGATGGGGTTTGGTGAATTATTTCGAACTCTCAGCTATGAAGAAATTGGCCCAAAAGCAATGTTTAGTCGAGCCACTGCTGGAAGCCGTCAGCAAACCGCTATTTATGTTTTACCAGGTTCTACAAATGCGGTGACATTGGCTATGATGAAGCTCATTCTTCCTACTGTCCAACATTTTGTCGGTGAGTTGAATCGCCTATGAAAATTGCTGGAGTTGTATTAGCTGGTGGTCAATCCTCTCGCTATGGTCAGCCTAAAATGTTTGAGCTGTTTGCTGGGCAGCCTTTATATAAACATAGTCTCACAGCCTTGCAAAAAAATCGGCTAGATCCTATCATTATTGCTACGAACGCGCACTTACAACATCAATTTGGGCAGGAAAACGTCCAATGGATCATCGAAAAGCAGCCACATCAAGGCCCACTTTTTGCTTTGCATTCTATCATGACAGCCTACCCTGATGTGGAATGGTTTTTTGTCGTAGCGAGCGATATGCCTTATATGAATGCCAATTTTATCAAAAAAATAGTAGGGCTGATTGATGACGCCTATGATGCTATTGTTCCTACGCAAGCGCTACGGGATCAACCATTGGCGGCATTATATCGACGTACAGCTTTACCAAGGGCAAAGCAATTAACGGAACAAAACAAGCGAAGTATGAAAGTGCTGTTAGAGCAAATTCGTGTTTGCTACGTTCCTTTTGATGACAATAGCCCAACATTTGTCAATATCAACGCACAACAAGATTGGTCACAAACGACTAAAAAGGAGTTTAACGATGAATAATTTTACACATTGGAACGAAGAAGGTCGTCCTAAAATGGTCGATATATCTACAAAAGAAATCACGACACGTACAGCTATTGCTCGCAGTACGATTATTTTATCGGATGCAGTCTATGAAGCCATCCAACAAGGTGGCATTAAAAAAGGTGATCCGACGCAAGTTGCTCAAATTGCAGGGATTATGGGTGCTAAAAAAACGGCCGATATCATTCCTATGTGCCACCCTATCATGCTACAGGGCACAGATTTCCAGTTTGACTATGAAAAGGCGGAGAATGGCTATGAGCTCCATATTCAAGCCACTGTCAAATGTAGTGGGAAAACTGGTGTTGAAATGGAAGCCCTTACTGCTGTGTCGATTGCTGCCTTAACTTTTTATGATATGTGCAAAGCCGTTGATAAAACAATGGTCATTAAAGAAACCTATCTTGTTGAAAAAACAGGTGGAAAAAGTGGCACCTTTGTGCATAAATAAACAGAAAAATTCGGCATCGTTTTGCCGATTTTTTCTGTTTTTTTACACACTACCCCCCAATGTGAGACATTTCAATTTTTGAATTTTTCCTTTTTGCCATTGTTTGTTCATTGCGTTCATCTGAATAACGATCATTTCTTGTTTCCCAAACGTTCGTAATACATTTGATGATGGCTGCATCATCTTGCCCTGATCGTAACAGCTCTCTTAAATCAGTGCCTTCAGTTGCAAATAAACAAGTGTATAATGATCCTTCTGCTGAGAGACGAGCACGGGAGCAATTGGAGCAGAAAGAATCTGTCACAGACGAAATCACACCAACCTCACCTTGTGCATCTTGATATTGAAAGCGCGTTGCCACTTCCCCCCTGTAATTTGGAGCCACTGGCTGTAATGGAGAAAACTGATGGATATGCTCAATGATATCTTTTTTGGACACCACATCATCTAAACGCCAACCGTTCGAATTCCCTACATCCATATATTCAATAAAGCGTAAAATATGCTGTTTTTCTTTAAAAAATTGAGCCATTGTAACAATGTCTTGGTCATTCTTGCCTTTTTGAACAACCATATTAATTTTTACTTGTAAACCCGCTTCTGCTGCCTTTTCAATTCCCTCTAACACCGGCAATACCTTGCCCCGATGACCATTCATCTCGAAAAAACGTTCTTCATCAAGTGAATCTAGACTAACTGAGACTCGAGATAAGCCTGCTTGTGCCAATGGCTGTGCATATTTTTTTAATAAAGAGCCATTGGTTGTTAAAGCAATATCTTCTACACCCTCTATATGGTGAATACGGGCAATTAATTCGGGCAAATCACGACGTAGCAATGGCTCACCGCCCGTAATTCGCACCTTTTTCACGCCTAATGAAACAAAGATTTTTACTAATCGTTCTATCTCATCAAAATTTAATATTTTATCAGACGGTAAAAATGCATAATCTGGACCAAATACCTCAGCTGGCATACAATAGCGGCAACGAAAATTACAGCGATCTGTTACGGATATTCTTAAATCTCTTAACGGTCTGTGTAATTGGTCTTGTAGATTCGTCATTTAATCTCCTTCTTTCAGTGCATTCTGAGCTGGTAATAGGATGCGGTGTGGATGTGTATAAATATTCAATGAATGCTGTCGGATAAAGCCTACCGTCGTAATGCCAAGCTGCTCAGCCAATTGCAAGGCTAATTCAGTTGGAGCTGATTTAGACAGCACAATGGCACAGCCTATTTTGGAGACTTTGAGTAAAATCTCCGACGATATTCGTCCGCTAAAAACAATTATTTTATCTTGCATACGGATGTTATTGCGTAAGCAATAGCCGTAAATTTTATCTAAAGCATTATGGCGTCCAATATCCATGCGACTTAACACAATGCCATTGACATCACATAGTGAAGCATTATGCACACCACCCGTTTTCTTAAAAATGTCGGCACCATCCTGCATCGCATGCATTAAACGGAAGCAATCCTCAGTCGACATTTGCACCTGAACGTCTTCCATTTTTTTTGCTGCTAATGCATCATTCGTAAAAACAAATCCTTGTCGACTCATCCCACAGCAAGAGGTAATATAGCGTTTGTTTTGCGTCTGCTGATAATAAGGATTGACATGCTTTGTTTTAATATGCACAAAGCCTTCTTTTTCTTGGTGCCAAATTTCCTCAATATCCTCAAAGCTACGAATCACTCGTTCAGAAGCTAAATAGCCGATGACCATATCTTCTACATACTCTGGTGTACATACCATCGTGACAAATTCTTGCTGATTAATTTTTACGGTCACCGCGTATTCTGAGACGATTAAATCATCCATTTCTTTCACTTGCTGTCCTTCAACTCGCACAATTTTCCTTGTTATTGCTCGCTCCATAAGGCATCCCCTTTATTCACTGATATTCTTTTCAAAAACAAAGACGGAAATCGCAAAATCCTCTTCAATTTTAATATCTGAAAATAGGTGGAGTAGTTTGCTGCCCATCAATTCTTCCATACCCTCTGGTGGTGATTGCGTATATAAATCCTGAATCATACTCGTCCTTGCAGCATGCACCATTTTTAACCCTTCTGGTGTACTGGCAATAAATTTTTCTGTCGGTGTGATATTACCGTATAAAGTAGATACAGCCATATTCTCGACAAAAACGGTATGAATACGTTCAGGTCCTTTACCAAATACTTCCTTGCGTAACTTTCGAATCATGTCATTAAATTCGTGTATTTTTTTAGACATAGCAACGATTCTCCCATCGTAATTAAACTTTTTTAGGTAAATGGTTATGAGGGTCACCCTTACAGTTTGTTAATGATATAGCAACTTTTAAAAAAATAAAAGAGAAAATACTTTTTGATAATAATTCTCATTTAATAAATTTTATGATAAATATTGTTCATTTTGAAGGAAAGAGCTATAATATTCATATCACAAATGGAATTGATTTATTTTGATCCCTATGTCACGATGTTGCATAGTGTTTTTAATATTTAAATTCTATTGTTATTAAAAAATAAAAGTAGATTGAGTTTTTAGCAAGGCCTGCTAAGAATTTTATCCACCATGAATCATTAGCATGTCTTGGACATGTTATTTCATGGTGGATTTTTTATTTTTTTTAAAAACCGAGACATGGATAACTTGTTATGATCTAGCAATTTGCCTATTTTGAGGTAGCTTCAAGAACAATTGGGAATTACAAT
This sequence comes from Lysinibacillus fusiformis, assembly GCF_002845985.1. Lineage (GTDB taxonomy): Bacteria > Bacillota > Bacilli > Bacillales_A > Planococcaceae > Lysinibacillus > Lysinibacillus fusiformis_D. The sequence continues at coordinate 643,151 of NZ_PDFK01000003.1, forward strand.
GATAACAAGACAATCTTTTCAAAAATAACCAACTCGATTTGTTATTCCCTTTTTGTCTTAAGCTGCAACATGTTGTCCGATTAGTCTCAAAGTGCAAAAGGAGGAAGTTATCTTGACTCAAATTAATATTAATGGCGTATCGTATGATGTAAAAGAAGGAGCTACAATCCTTGATACCATTAATCAGCATGACATTCCGCATCCACAGATCTGTCATGTGCCTGCTGTTGATCCAATCGAAACATGTGATACATGTATCGTGGAGGTGAACGGTCAATTAGTTCGTTCCTGCTCCACAAAGGCAGTAGACGGCATGAATGTTTTATTAACTTCTGACAAAGCAAAAGCAGCACAAACAGAAGCGATGGATCGTCTACTCGAAAATCATTTACTGTACTGTACAGTTTGTGATAATAACAATGGAAATTGTGCATTACACAACACGGCTGAAATGATGGAAATCGAGCATCAAAAATATCCTTACCAACCGAAAGTGGAACCTCATGAAGTGGACATGTCACACCCGTTTTATCGATATGACCCTAACCAATGTATCGCTTGTGGTCAATGTGTAGAGGTTTGTCAAAATTTACAGGTGAATGAAACATTATCCCTCGATTGGGAAGCCGAAAGACCACGCGTCATATGGGATACTGGCGTTGCAATTAATGATTCTTCCTGTGTAAGTTGCGGTCAATGTGTAACCGTTTGTCCATGTAATGCCTTAATGGAAAAATCCATGCTTGGAGAGGCTGGATTTATGACTGGTCTGAAACAGGATATGTTAGATCCGATGATCAGTTTAATTAAGGAAGTTGAACCGGGCTATAGCGGTATTTTTGCCGTTTCTGAAGTGGAAGCAGCTATGCGTAGTAAACGTACTCGAAAAACAAAAACAGTATGTACTTTCTGTGGTGTAGGTTGTTCATTCGAAGTTTGGACAAAAGACCGTAAAATTTTAAAAGTACAACCTTCCGAAGGTCCCGTTAACGCAATTTCTACTTGTGTCAAAGGGAAATTTGGTTGGGACTTCGTTAATTCTGAGGAACGAATTACTAAACCTCTTATTCGTAAAAATAATGAATTTGTTGAATCATCATGGGATGAGGCACTCGATTTAATTGCCACAAAGCTTGGTGGTATTCAGCAGCAATTTGGTCCTGGTTCTGTCGGCTTTATCTCATCTTCTAAAATTACAAATGAAGAGAATTACTTAATTCAAAAAATGGCACGTCAGTTATTTGGAACAAATGATGTCGATAATTGTTCCCGTTATTGTCAATCCCCTGCTACTGACGGTTTATTACGTACAGTAGGTTTAGGTGGTGACGCGGGTACGATCAAAGATATTGCCAAGGCTGGTCTTGTCATCATTGTTGGGGCTAACCCGGCTGAAGGACACCCTGTTTTAGCAACACGTGTGAAACGTGCACATAAATTACATGGTCAGAAATTAATTGTTGCGGATATTCGTAAACATGAAATGGCTGAGCGTTCTGACATCTTTATGCGTCCGAAGCAAGGTACTGACCAAGTTTGGTTAATGGCCGTTACCAAATATATCATTGACCAAGGTTGGCACGATGAAGCCTTTATTCAAGAAAACGTCCTTCATTATGATGATTTTAAACAAGTACTTGAAACATATACACTTGATTATGCGCAAGAAATGACGGGTATTAGTAAAGAAACATTGATCGAAGTGGCTGAAATGATTCGTGATGCAGATGGTACATGTGTGCTTTGGGGCATGGGTGTAACACAAAATACTGGTGGCTCTTATACATCCGCAGCGATTTCAAATTTACTTTTAGCAACTGGGAACTATCGTCGTCCAGGTGCGGGTGCCTACCCTCTTCGTGGTCATAACAATGTGCAAGGTGCCTGTGATATGGGTACACTACCAACTCTCTTGCCAGGTTATCAAAAGGTAACAGATGAGGCAGCGCGTGCAAAATTCGAAAAAGCTTACGGTGTCCCAATTCAGTCGCAACCAGGTCGAACTAATATGCAAATGTTAGATGCGATTATGGAAGGTAAAATGAAAGCCATGTATTTAGTGGGCGAAGATATGGCGCTTGTTGATTGTAATGCCAACCATGTAGATGAGGTGCTTTCACAACTAGACTTTTTTGTTGTCCAAGATTGTTTCCTATCACGTACAGCACAATATGCAGATGTTATTTTACCTGCTGCGCCTTCCCTTGAAAAAGAAGGTACATTCACGAATACAGAACGTCGTGTTCAACGCCTCTATCAAGTATTACCAACACTTGGTGAATCGAAAGCAGATTGGGAAATCTTGCAAGCGGTTGCTCGTCGTTTAGGAGCAGATTGGCATTATGATCATCCAAGTGACATCTTTGATGAAATGGCTAGCCTGTCCCCCCTCTTCTCACAAGCCAACTATGATGTCTTAGAAGGCTGGGGTAGCTTCTGCTGGGGTAGCCATGATGGTAAAGATACACCTTTACTATATGAAGATGGTTTCAATTTCCCTGATAAAAAAGCTCGTTTTGCTTTAAATGATTGGGTGCAACCTGTGGAATATGAGGCACAGTACGATTGTCTTATTAATAATGGTCGTATGCTTGAACACTTCCATGAGGGAAATCTAACAAATAAATCGAAAGGTATTCAATCGAAAGTACCTGATATTTTCGTTGAAGTATCACCGGAACTGGCGAAGGAACGAGGTATTGCAGATGGAGCCTTACTTCGTTTAGTATCTCCTTATGGTGCATTAAAGCTAAATGCTCTTGTCACAGATCGCGTGCAAGGAAACGAATTATTTTTACCGATGAACTCCGTTAATAAAGATTCAGCTATCAACTTCTTAACGGGCCCTGCAGCAGATGTGAATACATCAACACCAGCTTATAAACAAACAAAAGTACGAGTTGAAGTGCTAAAAGCAAAAGGAAAATCACCACTTCCTCGTACGAACCCACGCTATAAAAAGCGTCATCCTCAAAATGGTGTTGAGGTTCATCGGAAATGGAATCGTCCTGGCTACGTTCACTTAACAACTATTAACGAAAGAGAGTGAGAGCATGGCTGTACCTATTACAAGCATTAAAAAACAACAATTGACGGAAGAACAACTAAAGGAACAAAAATTAGACAATCTAAAAGAACTGCTTTCTGATAATGAAGAAGCCGTTAATCAAGTGTTTAGTATTATGGCTGAATTGAATGATATAGGTGCACTAGAAGCAGCAATGAAGCTACTAGAAGCGAAAGAGAATGTGGCCCATATTGCACTTGGACAATTAACTCGTAAGCCTGTAACCAATATTATTAATAATTTAATGGGCGTTGCAGGAGCATTGACGGAGCTCAATCCAGAAACAACGACTAAGCTAATTGACGGCTTAAATTCAGGTGTAGATGAAGCGAGCAAAGCACTTGAATCCAATGAAAAAGTAAGTGCCTTTAAGCTTATGAAAATGTTAAATGATCCAGATGTCAATCGTGCGCTCAATTTTGGAGTCCATTTCTTAAAGGGACTTGGCAAAGGCTTAAAAGAATAAGGTGGTTCCGACATGTTAGTAAAAGAAGATGTTATCAACGCATTACAACAAGTAGAAGATCCAGAGCTTCATCAGAGTATCGTCAAATTGAATATGGTGCGTAATATTCAAATAAACGGCACCCATCTATCGCTGGATATTATTTTAACCATTCCAGGTTGTCCTTTAAAAGCGAAGATCCAGCATGATGTGGAAAAAGCATTACAAGCGATTGGTGCCTCCAGTGTTGCCATTACCTTTGGGGCTATGACAGATCAGGAACGTCGCACATTAACTGCGTCTCTACAAGCGAAAAATGTGACAGAGCAAGGAATGCCGAATATGCTACTGCTTAATTCTGGTGTGCAATTCATTGCCATCACAAGTGGTAAGGGCGGTGTTGGGAAATCGACTGTGACCATTAATTTAGCAGTCGCCCTTGCCCGTCTCGGCAAACGGGTAGGAATACTTGATGCGGATATCTATGGCTTTAGTATTCCTGCTATGATGAATATTGACCAAAAACCTACTATGCTTGACCAAACAGCTATTCCAGTAGAAAGTCATGGGGTTAAATTAATGTCGATGGGCTTTTTTACCAATGACAACCAGCCTGTTATGTGGCGTGGCCCCATGCTCAACAAATGGATTCGCAATTTCCTTGTCAACACATTATGGGGAGACTTGGACTATCTTCTGATAGATTTACCACCAGGGACAGGCGATGTGGCCATTGATATGGCAGCCATGATTCCTCAGGCACAGGAAATCATTGTAACAACACCACATCTTGCTGCTTCTCACGTCGCATCCCGTGCAGGCTTGATGGCTCAACATACGAAACATACTATTCTTGGTGTTGTTGAAAACATGGCTTATTTTGAAGGAGCAGATGGTCAAAAAAACTATCTGTTTGGACAAGGTGGAGCCGATCAGTTAGCAGATTTACTGCAAACACAAGTAATCGCCCATGTTCCTTTTGCTCAACCTGAAGAAAATACAGGCTCATCAGTATATGAGGAAGAAACGATTATCGGTGAGATATTTACTAACCTAGCAGAAGATTTGCTTTACCAATAAAACAAAAATCCCTTGATTTGCTTTTACACAAATCAAGGGATTTTTCTGTCACAAATAGCCTGCCTTTTTTAACACTTGCATGAAATAAAAACGGTACGTATTTTGAACAAAGGTATCTAAAGGTAGTCCAACATTGACCTGATATTTCGTAAAAATAAAATAAAACCGTTTATCCCATTTTAAATGCAGGAGCTCCCCTGCCTCTTCACCATATTTCATAGTAAATTCCTCAATCAAAGGCTCAATCATCTCATAACAATAGTCTTTTAAATGGGCGAGTGCTTCAATATCTTTATCCCTTTGAAAGCGTATAATCCAATCCACTAATTGCTCATTCATGTTTGTACGTCATCCTTTTACATAGAGTTTCTTCCTATTAAATTATACTCCTTTTTTACAGAATCGAAAAATGAACAGTTTTTTCAAATAGATGGTTTTAACTTGTTGTCAAAAGGATAAACATTGGCATTCGCCACTAATCAATAGGTCGATTCCACCGCAGATGATATTGAACATTCCTATTTTTCGTTTCTTTATCCAATACTAATAATCTGTCACCTGCTTGAATAACATAGGTCTCCTCTAATGTACGTATACCAGGTTGTTGTTGGTCAGGATTGATAACACCTATATTTTCTTCCCACAATACTTGATGATTATTCATATCATAAAACAAAACCATATGGTCAGCACTTTCCCGCTGTGTTTGACGATAAGACACGAGAGCTGTTTTTTTTGCGATATCCACATCAATCACTTTAGGTTCTAAATTTTGGTAGGCTTGAATGGCAGGCTCTGTTAGAACAGCCTGACTAAAATCTTGAATTACCTGATAGTCCTCTACAGACTGTGGGTGTGTGGCAAAATATCCAGGCAACCCTGTCTCAATGAAGAAACGAGCTGTTAGGAAATCTTGAGCTTTTGGGTTCTCACTTAAAGTTTCACCATCAAAGTGATAGAATTTGCCATCGACACCCTCCAAATATAAATTATTTTGTAAAATAACCATCTGATGTGCACCATTACTTAATTTATCTATTAATGGCTGATATTGCTGACGAAATTCTTGCTCAGAAAGTATTTCCTTTCCTGTTGCTATATCTAACAGTGACAATTGACCAAACTCATCATCACGATGATGAACAAGAAGACCACCCATAAAATTCCCAATCAATGTATCTTTATGGGAAGCTGATTTTGTCCATTGCTTTTCACCTGTCTCTAAATTCACAGCCACAATGAGATAATGAGCAATCAAATGCGTAATGCCGTTCGATGTTCCATTATTTTCAGAGCCTTGCACCATTTGGACAGCAATGTGTTGTGAATCATCTGTATAAATGGGCGAATCAGATTTTATAGGAAAGCTTCTCCCCGCTAAGCCAAAAACAATCATGACTAGATTGCTAACCACTATAAATACAACTAGTAAAATGCTAGAAATAACAAGGCTTTTACGTTTAATGACGATAAACAATAACAGTAAAAATCCTAATCCCAACACGATACATAAAAAAATATCATGCATCAGCCAGCCATTCAAACGCCATGAATACGTATATCGTTGAAGAAATTGTTCCACCTCTCTACCTCCTCTAACAGCGATTAACTAAAATCTGAATAGAGCACATAACGGTCACATTCCAAGCACTGAAATAAATAGCCTTGATGATGACCATTGTTCATTAACGATGCTGAAAGTTCATCTTTCGGAAAGCCTGTATAATTATCAAATTGATCCTCGATACCTAGCTCCACTATATCACTCCAGCCAACATAGCCGATAAACGCACAATAGTCCGAACAATGAGCTACCCAATTATTGCCCTGCCAGCTTACGTAGCCGGGCGTTCGATAGAGAATTTCTTGTACAAAGGCAGGGTTAGTAACCTGTTCATCATCCATTAAATCTTGCTGGAAAGAGCCATCATATTTTTGGGCAGCCTCTCCACTGTGGATGCAAGAAGGACAAAGATAATCTACATCCTCAATAGCGTAAATACCTCCTGTGTAATAGACATCCACTTGCTGTTGACAGCAGTCACAGACAACGATTTCACCTGTTTCAAAAATTTTCGCCTCTAGCGGTTTAGGAACATATTTAAAGGTTGGAATGATTGTTTGAGTTGGCTGTTGGTCCCTTATTTTTCGTGGTAGCAGAGGATTCACCAAATTTGGTTGATTTATGTAGGTTTGCAGAACACCATATTTTTTTCGATCTTTTTTATCAGCTTTATTCATAATGGTCGTAAAAAGCCGATAAGCCTCTAGGTACATCCTAAGCAAGCAATAGACTTCTACTAGTAGCCTTAACGTTTCTTCCGTTTGCTGCTCCTGCTTTAATCGCTCTTTGAAAACATGCATCTGATTAATCGTTATCGGATCTGAAGGATGAAATTTTTGTCTTAGCTCATGCCATTCCTCAGCAATTGTCATAAAAAATAGACCTCCTTCTCACTCGTCATTTTATTTCACAAAAGAGTAATCTTTTATCATTTGGCAAATTTCCACCTTATAGTTCGCGTACCATTTATCTTGTCCCAATTGCTGTGCGGTTAAATGTTTGGCATTATCTTTCCATGCTTGAATAGCCTCTAGCGATTCCCAATAGGACACCGTAATGCCTTTTCCTTCCTCGTTCCTGACACTTTCAACACGCAGAAAACCAGGCTGTTGCTGTGCTAGGGCATCGATGAGGTCAGCCATTTTGCCATAGCCCTCCCCATCCTGTTTAGTTCTTTGAGATGTAAAAATCACTGCATAATAGGTTTCCATTTATTTCTCCTCCTCTATTACTTTTATTGTAAACGATAATGAAATTAACTAAAATCAAAATATAGAAAACTGAAAGGATTGTGACATATGGGAATTAATCCAAACATGGCGGAGGTAGCGGCACTTCTTGGCGAAAGGTCAAGAGCAACCATTCTTGCTAGCATGATGGACGGGCGTTTTCATACAGCTAGTGAACTGGCGTATATGGCTGCCATTAAACCACAAACTGCTAGCTTTCATCTTGCTAAATTAGTAGAAGGAAAGCTGATTAAAGTTGAAAAACAAGGGCGGCACCGTTATTTTCAATTAGCTGGTGAGGACATTGCTCAATTTCTTGAGTCTTTTCTCGTCATCTCACCGCCACCTGAAGTACGTTCTTTAAAACAATCTAGCCAAATGAAATTATTGCAGGATGCTAGAACTTGCTATGACCATCTAGCTGGTAAATTAGGTGTCCAATTAACAGAGTCAATGGTGGATGCAGGCTATCTAAAATTAGAGGACAAACAATTTATCCTGACAGATGAAGGCACTTTATTTTTTACTACATTCGGGATGGATCTAGCTGCTTTAAAAAGAAAACGACGCTCCTTTTCACCTGCTTGTTTAGATTGGAGTGAACGACGTTACCATTTAGCAGGTGCACTAGGCAATGGTCTATTAAACCAATTATTAAACCTCGGCTGGCTTACACGTGTACCATCTATTCGCGCCATTAAAGTGACTGAGAAAGGTAAAAGAGGTTTTAAAGAGGTATTTCATTTAGACAGCTAGAAGAATAGAGGGCTTTTGGATTGCCCCACTAGCCCTTTATTCTACTAAAAGTACGATTTACTAAATAAATCCCACTAATGATAAATAACCCACCAACCACTAACGATTCATGTAACGTTTCGTCTAATACTACCCATCCTGTTAGCACCCCAAAAAAAGGTGCTAAAAATAAATAGGCACTTGTTTTTCCTGGATCACTATTTTGAAGAAGATAGTACCAGCCTGCAAATTGAATGATGGAAGAAAAAATACTAAGCCATAACAAAATCAATAATGACTGTGGATTGACAATAAAGTATGGTTGCTCTAACACGACACTTCCTAGCAAAAGGAGTAAGCCCCCAAACAGCATTTGATAGGCTGATAAAACCCATGTATCAAAGAACATTCCCCATGTTTTCACTAAAAGTGTTGCAATCGCCCAAAATACAGCGGATAAAAGTCCAAATAGAAGACCTATTTTCAATTCAACTTGTGCCCCCATTGTAATGATCACTCCGATTAAGCCAAGCACAACCCCGATCCACTGATAGAAACGATAGCGTACTTTGGTAAAAATGGTGGCAAATATGACAACGAGTAAAGGGTTTGTAAATGTTAAAATAGATGATTCACTTGCTGTAATGGTGCGTAGACTTAAAAAAATACACCCCATTACACCAGCCGTTTGAAATGCTCCGATGATGCATAGCTTGAGCCATTCTCTCTTTGAGGTCGGATGAGGTCTTTTGAAAATCATGACAACAATGACCATTAGAATCCCTGCCAGCATAAATCGAAGGGCAGCCAATAATAATGGTGATGAATACGGTAATCCTAATTTTACGATAGCAAACGATGAACCCATTAAAAAGGTTGTTACTACTAGTAAAGCAATAAATTGATAGTTTTTCATACAAGATACTCCTAACCTGTTTCATTAATCACTACTATCTGATTATAAACAGGAAGCTATTCAACGCTTATCGAAGTATGGATTACATCCATGTAAAAGAATGGGACAATTAGATTGCTACTTAAAGCGACTTCATTGGGGGAGGTATTTTATTTTCATGAATTTCAATAAAAAATCTTACCTCTAACAACAAAGAGGTAAGATGCTATAACTATCAGTTATCCATAAATTCTTTTAGGTTTTCAACAATTTCTTGTGATCTTGTATGGTGTAAGTAATGGTCACCGTCCAATGTGATTACTTTTCCATGAACTGAATTTTTGACTTGCTCTTCATGCAATGGTATCCAATTTTTTTCAATGCCTTCACTTTTCGCCTGAACAAATAACAAAAGAGGTAAATCTTTAGGGAAAGTTACGTTTTTGGCTGCTGTAAAATTCATTTCTATATTTGTTAATTCATTGGAAGTGCTCGTATTATAAAAGTTTTTGTTTGTAATCATCCGTATTTGTTCTTTTGTGTCATCATCATACGGTAGGCCAGCATATGGATCATCTGAAAATTTTATAAGAACTCTAGCGATCCCGGTTTTTTTGAGAAGTTGTAACGACTTAATTGGGAATTTCGTATCCATACCGTCTTGAGTAGGCACACTGCTATCAATCCCGACAAATGCAGTCACCTCATTCGGATATTTATTGACATAATCGAGTCCATAAATACCTGCTATAGAGTGTCCCATGAGCATATAGCGGTCAATTTTCAACGCCTGTAAAGCTTCATGAATCTCACTCACTATGTTGTCGGTGCTTCGTTCTTTATCGGTATCATCACTTAAACCATAGCCAAAAGGCTCTATTGAAACGACTCTGTAATGAGGAGTCAGTTCTTCGATAAGTGGCTTAAAATCAAGTGTTGGTGCTGCTGTTCCGAAGCCTGGTAGTAGGACGATTGTTTCTGCCCCCTTCCCTTGGATGGTAACATTCATTTTTCCTTCATTCACAGTAATGAGCTGACCATAGTGTTCTATTTTCCCTTGCTCTATTTTGTTGCAGATAATGTTTACAATAAACACAATAGCAAGTAGCAGCACTATCGTTAAACCGATAACAGCTATTGTTTTAAGTAAGATTCGAAAAAATTTTTTCATATTTATGCACGAGGTTCATCTTTGCTCGTGCTTTCCTCCCTTACAACCGTTATTCCAGCTAGCTTACTTAGCTGTTATTGAGCAGTGTAAAGGACGAAGATGTCTACCATATGACGGTAATATGAACGCAATATGAACAACAAAAAAATTTCGCTATCTCACGCATTTACTGTGTGATAAGAGGCAATTGGATAATGATGGTCGTCCCTTGTCCAAGCTTACTCTCTACTTGAATGTCTCCTTGATGCAATGATACGATTTGCTTAACGATTGCGAGACCCATTCCACTCCCATCATATTTACGACTATGTGAACGATCCGCCTTAAAAAACCGCTCAAAAATACGCTTCTGATCCTCTAAAGAAATCCCAATGCCCGAATCACTTACTCGTACTATCACATGATGAGCGTCCTGCTTCATACTGACCCCAATCATACTACCTTCATTGGAAAATTTAATACTATTAGTAAGAAGATTGGTCCATACCTGATTTAATTGGTCATAATCAGCCATTATATGAACAGCCTGTAAATGAAGATTAAACTGGATGTTGCGAGCAGACCATTGCGGCTGAATGGCAACAATTACTCGTCTAATTTGCTCATCCAGACTAAACGTCGCACATTGCATTGGCTGTGTCTTCGACTCGAGCAAACTTAGCTTTAACAGGCTATCACTCATCTTAGACATTCGCTTTGCTTCCGACATGATAATATCAAGATAGCGACTTTTCTCCTCGTCTGTAATATCTACTTGCTTCAATGCTGCTGCATAGCCTGATATGGAAGTAAGTGGTGACTGAACCTCGTGTGAGACGTTTGATACAAACTCTCTCCGCATTTGCTCCAATTGCTGTAACCCCTCCGCCATGTCCTCAAAACTTTTGGCCAAGGTACCTAGCTCCCCTGATTGTTTAATATTTAACTCAACATTGAAATCTCCACCTGCAATATGCTTTGTTGCTGTTGTCAATTTTTTTATTGGCTTGACGAGAAACCTAGCAGCCACTATAAACACGACACTGCCAATAACAAGAGCATAAGTAGCAAAATTCAATATCAATTTTATAGCAAAGGAAGTAGAAGGGAGGGAGATGGGTTCGATAAACATCGCCTTAGTCCCCATTGCAGTTTGTAGTGGCATTCCTACAAAAATAGACGAAACACCACCCGGATTAACTTGAATGACTTCCCCATCCAGTACACTTTGAACTTGTGTCATTGTTACATTGGCCAGTGGAACACCCTTTTGCTCTCCGTAGGATTTGAACTGCCCCTTTTCTTCATAAATGCGGATATAGTAGGATTCAAGCTGATGCATTTCACGAATAAATTGTTCTGCTTCATTAAATGGCAATGTCTCAAATATATGGACAATGTCCTGACCAAAATTCACTAGGGGGATTTGTAAGTTTTCATTCAATTTATCTTCAAATACCCATGTTGCCATAAAAAAGGATATAGTTGTGCCACCAATTACGGCAACTAGAAATGTTAAAACGACACGCGTATATAATGATTGAATCATTCGTTAACCTCAAGTCGGTAGCCAAGACCTCGTACTGTCTCAATCTGAAATTCAGTTGTTGCAGTGAAGCGCTCGCGCAGACGCTTAATATGTACATCGATCGTTCGATTATCGCCAGCATAATCCATTCCCCAAATTTGATCGATCAGCTGCTCTCGTGTGTAGACCTGCCCAGGTGTTTCCGCAAGCTTATATAATAATTCAAACTCCTTTAGCGGCAGCGAAATAGACTCTGTTCCATTTTTAATTTTATAGGTCTGACGATCCAGCATGATTTGACCAAGTTGAATGATCTGTGAGTAGCCAATCCTGTAGCGCTTTAGAAGAGCCCTTACTCGTACCGTCAACTCTAGTGGGTCAAAAGGCTTTGTCAAATAATCATCTGTTCCGAGCTCAAAGCCCTTCACTTTTTCCCATGTTTCCCCCCTTGCTGTTAGCATCAGTAAGGGAAGCTCAGCATTTACTTTGCGCAGCTCCTTACATAATGTCCAGCCATCCATCGTCGGCATCATAATATCCAGCACAACAAGATCGACAGGCATTGAGTGATAGATGGCTAGAGCTTCTTTGCCATCCTCGGCCTCCACTGTTGTGAACCCGTCTTTGCGCAGAAAAAGGCAAACAAGTTCACGAATATTCGCATCATCATCCGCAACAAGTATAGTCGGCATACGTTCGTTCCCCTTTTCCAATGTATTATTCACATACATTATACTATATATCTGCTTCACTTCCCTTTTACCACACACTGTTATCAATAGCTGACGTCCCAAAAATAAAAAACCCCCTTCCTCTATACGAAAAAACGATAAAGGAAGAGGATTCTATTCAAGCAATCAGCTGTGCAAACCACGCTACATAATGGGCGCCAGGAATCAATAATAGCTGTGCCACAATCGTTCCTAAAAATCTAGAGAACATCATCATAACGGAAGCTTTTTTTAATTCAAGATAACTTCCTCTCTTATTGATAACATCATCGGCCAGTATGGATATTTTAGGATCAATAAATAGAATCAAAAGTATCGTCGCTATGCCATTGATTAATCCAGATGCCATAACCGCAGTAGTCTTTAGTTCTGGTACTAACAAAGTGGCATACAAAGCAGATAAAACGCCAATGGTATAAATCGCTGTTATGACAATATTGATAACAAATAATTTCATTGGTATATCCCGTAAGCTAATACCTTTTAAATAAGTAAAATGAGGTTTATGAATGTGCTTCATACCTCGTCTTACATATTCAAACGTAAAGCCCTTTTTCAATAAAGCGGGGATTGAGCCTCTTTCCTCTGCCAAATGGACGATAGCCCTTGAAAAAATAGCTATGAAGGTTGGGATTAGTAAGATCCCTAGTAATGTTCCAAGTGATGCCGCTCCAATAATCAGTCGAAATTGGTTTTCTACATGTATCAAAGCCTGATCGGCTGGTGCTGTATCAACAAGACTTCCTGTAAATGGTTGCTGCATCATATTCGCCAGCCTCGACACCATAACCATCACATTAAAAAGAGATAAAGCCGATGCTAGTAATTTAACACGTGCCCCTGATAAACGTACAGCATAAGCAAGTGTCTCAATAGCATGAATGATTAAAATGAATAAAGCAATCATGATTAATTTATCTGTGATTAACTCCACTTCTATACCTACTCTTCGCTTTCCTACAATTTAACATTGTGACGCTTCTCCCGCAAAATAGTTCCGATTGAAAAGATCTTACCCTAAAAAGATATGGGTAAGATCTAAAAAGCGCTTCTATACAATTGTACTACGCTGCACTTCTAAACCAAATCACAGCTGGAACATTTATCTTTGTTCAAAGATGACGCCACTTAATTTTCTAGGTGGAGAAATCACCTTATAAGGGATAATGAACTTGTCCTTTTTGTCATGCACAGCGTGACATCAACGCTAGTAAGAGTGGCAGGTCTAAGATTATACGCTTATAAATACTGTTCGTATGATAATCTTAACGAATTAGTTTCCACGTATAGGCTGACATTTTGTCATTGAAGTTATAAGACGTTAAATTGAATAATTGTGCTGAACCAGTTGTGTTTGCTATCGTTACACTATTCCCTGTAAAATTACTATGCTCATAGATAGTTATTTCTGTATAAGGTTTTAATAAAATGGATGACACTTGATCATTCCATTGAGAATGTGGAAGATAAGTCAAATCTATTCCCTCTCCATCTATATGCTCAAATAAGTGTGGCTCATCAGTTGGTAGATTGCGAAAATTAGAACGTATTATCTCTTCATGTAATTTCGGATTCCATCTATCACCTATATAGTCCATAATGATCCATCCAGCTTTTGTTTCAAGATTCTTTAGATGCTCTAATCTCACTTTAGCCGCAGTAATGCTATTCAAGTAGGAAGCATAGTAATACGGACTACTCCAAGCCGTACCACCAGAAGACAAACTCGTGAAATTGATATGAATGTGATTTGGGTTATCTTTATTTAATGCTGTCTCTTTTAGCATACTATCAATTGCTGCTTTCTTTTCCTCATAGTTCACATTATATTTATCTTGTACCGTTATTTTCACATTACCATTTGTCATAGAAGTAAATGTTGCGTTATCTTTCCACGCAAAATTTTTATATCCACCAGTCATCGTACTACCAGAATATCTTCTTAAGAGTACGATTTTTCCACGAGAATCCCCTAAAGTTATATTCCCTTCTGTCTTCAAGAAAATAGAATCTCCAAAATACTTATTTTCAAAGGTTCTAGCAAATGACTCTTTTGCTCCTGGCATGGATTCATACTCTTCTTTTAGAGACATTATAATGGTTTCACTTGGATGACTTTTTAAAAATTCTTTGGCTTCATTAATAAATTGCTGGAGTGTTACATAAAGATAAACAGGTCCATGATGTAGAACAATTGTATTATCATCCGTTACACGTCCTCTGATGTCAAAAAATCTGACACCTTGATCCATTTGAGAGCGAAAGTCATTTTCTTGCGTTTTTGCCCATACGGATTTTATAGGATCCTCCAGTCTGAATGTACCACTATCATGGGTTCCTGGAATAGAAATTTCTGCTAATGCGCGAGAGTTAGGTATTTCTCTCATCCACTCTGATAAATTTAGATTATTTTGTTCGGAAGCTGCCAGAGAAGTTAAGTGGACACCACCTAAAGAAAAAAGCATTGTAAAGAAAAAACATATACTTGCGATTACTTTCTTACTTTTTAATATCACCATAAATACAATCTCCTTCTCTTTCACTCACTAAAAACTACCATTTATCCAATTTTAGTTGAGGTGAGTATGTCAGATCTAACAAAAGCATTCTATTATACTCCAATATCCAATGTTTTCAAAAAATGGATAAACAAGCTATAAAGAGTAGCTTCAAAAAACGTTTTTCCCAATCTACTTCTTTTAAAATATAAGTCTTATTAGATGAAATTAACAGGTGCATTGCATCGTTTTTTATATCATAAAAAACGATGCAATAGAAATTCATACCAATTATCAATAGCAAAAAGTAAAGTAATCTACTTTGAAGATTCTAGATTTAATTCTTTTATTCCCTCTTTTAATGTGACTGCATCTATTTTTAATGTTTTCCAGCTGTCTTTAGCTGCATTCAAGTTAGGAAGTAAAAATTTAAATTTATTTTGTTCGGCCTTGTCAGCTGCATTCTCAATATGTCTGAGTACTCCTGTATATTGAGAATCTAAGTCATTCCATTGTGCAGACATAAAAGTAAGAGCATTAATCGCATCATCAAGTGCATTATACATCTCACTAATACTATTATGCGCAACTCCAACTACGCGATTTAATGTTAATTTATAATCAACTGTCTGTTGTAATTGTTTTAATAACGGTTCTAATTGACTTAAATTCTCTTTTGCAATCCCCAACATAATACCGCCGGCAATTAGTGTAGGAATAGTAGGCACCGCTATTGTTATTATTCCATCAGATTCTAATTTTTTATAATAGTTTACTGATTCTAAAACTTCATTTAAGCGTTTTTGATCATCCTCAACTGCTGCCCCTTGGTTTTTTAAAATTGACTGTAAGAGCTCTTTGTTACTTCCAAATGCTCTGACATCTTTTCCAATATTGTCTCTTAATTCCGTTAACGCTTCTATTAATTGTTGTGCACATTTTTGATTTTCTTGAATTTCTTCTCGTAAATCTGTAATTCCTTCTATTAATGTTTCTCCATCATTTGCATTTATTGCATATACAATGACGTCATAATAATTTTCAAATTTGGTATCGTATTCGATAATCCCCGTCAATGTATCAATCAGCTGTTTTTTTACTTTCGTATCCCATGTAAGGGCGTGTGCTCTTGCATCCTTTTGGTCTTGTACAATTTTACCCGGTAAATCCTCGTATCCATTAATATTTATTCCTTCAAAGTTCACATCTGGATTTTTGATCAACATATACGAATAAGCATTCATAGATTTTGCAAAAAGCCCAGCCTTTTGCAAGGTTTCTCTCATTTTGGCTTCATTTGCTGAAAGAGACGTATCATCATAGTTCGTTTGCTCCATTTTGCTTGTAGTTGCATAAGCGGTTACTGGTGATACTATAGAAGTGGATGTCAGGGTTAAAGCGGCTGATACAGCAAGTAGATTGTAAAGAAACTTATTATTCATTTTATATTCCTCCCTATATACTTTTTAAGTTTTTGTGCATTAGTCTTGTGTGAAAGCAATGTCTTTTGCAATAAATTCCGCATCTTTATGAATATCATTCCAACTTTGTTTAGCTGCTTTTAAATCATCAGGTATTAAAGAGAGCTTATGATCTTGCATTTGATCGATATTATCATATAAGTCTTTATAATTTGCCCCCATTGTATTCCATTGCTTTTGGATGTTTGTTAGAGACATGATTGCTTGATCCACTGTTTGATACAAATATGTTAACGTGTCTTTTGTGTTATTAAGTGCAATAACTGCTTGGTTAGCAAGATCAGCTTTTGTGCTTAATTCCCCTATTTTATGGGAAATTTCGTTATAGGCATTCATATGATTAGATGCCATAATACCGGATGCTGTCCCTAAACCAATACCAGCTGCACCGAGTGCTGTAAGGCCACCAACAACAACCGGCGTTGCTGTTCCACCAGTCACAACAATTACTACCCCTCCTGCAATTGTTCCAATAACTAAAATAGCTGCTCCCAATCCTCCTCCAATTGACCATGCCAATACATTGTTAAAATGGTCTTTCTGAGTGGAAGATAGCTGCTGAATTTCAGCATGAAGTTGTGGAATCAATGCTTCTTTTCCAGCTAATATGGCCGTTAATCCACTCTTCCCATCTGGACCACCGACATTATTTTTAAAATCAATTGAATTTGTATAGAGTTTCGTTTTGAAATTTTCTAATATGTTAATTACTTCTGTCACTTCTTTTGAATTTGTATGAATTGAACTGATTAGATCACCTATGCCTTCTTTTAGCCCCTCCCTATCTTTTTTTTGGACAATGTCTATTAATGTGTCGTAATAATTATTAAATTGTTCATCGTAATTCACGATATTACGTGCTGTCTTTTGAATTTTTGGCTTCGCTGTATCTAACCAATAATTTGCATTGATTCGAGACAGATCCTGATTAAGGTGAATATTTTTGATTAATTCTCCCCCTTCTGACCCTAGATCAATATTGGAGAGATTTACATTCGGTTGCTTAATCATTGTTTTTGCGTACAAATCCATTACAAGAATATGAGATCCCGTTTCCGCTAACGCCTTCTTCAGTCCCTCAGGTCCTAATTCATAATTATCCTGTTTTTGAACGACCTCTTTTTGAGCGCTCCATTCTTGTGCAAACGCATGAATAGATGTACTATTATTAGCAGTTAAAAGCGTTGTCAATGCAGCCAAGGTTAACACCTTATACGAAAATTTCTTCATATTTTTTCCTCCCTACTTTTCGATAGGTTTTTACAAATTTTAAGCATCAAAATTTATTAACCTGTTCCTCAAGTTGATTGATTATATTTTTTAATCTTCTTAATGTATCTTGTTGAGACAGTTGATTTGCCGCATCAGTTGATAATTTTGTTATATTATTTTTTATTAGGTTCAAATCTGCTTTATAGCGTTTCAATAGGTCAATTTCTACATCTACTTGACTAGCAAATGTATGCAAATCATGCTGCATAAGAAGAAGCATGGATTGTTGTAAATCTGCTATTGTTAGTTTCTTTGTTAAATCATATAGTTTTTGATTTTGGATCTCTAAATCATCTAAATATGCTCTTTGTTCAGCCATTAGTTTGTTAACTTCAGCGAAGGTATTATATGTTTTTTTGATTTTTTCTGGGTCAATTGTTTTCATAAGGTCATACTCTTTTGATTTTGTAGCAGCGGCTGCAGCAATTTCAGCTTGTTTATCTTTCTCAATTTTTTCACGAGCCTCTTTTTTAGCTGCTTCAATCTCTAGAATAGATTTCCCCTGTTCTTTTGCTTCTTGCTCTGCTTTTTTCTCTGCTTCTAGAATAGCGTTGTTAATTTCCTTACCTTTGTTATAGGCTGCCACCGCTATTTGAGCTGCTGGTTCAATGATATCTTTCGAAAGACTATAAATCTCTTGGAAAATATTGAGTCCCTGTTCATTTAAAGCTCCTGGTATCAATGCGATTTGCTGTAAATCATTGTGAATTGATTTTTTTGTATTTAGTAATTCAGCCTTTAGCTTGTCTATTTTCCCTGTTCCCTCTGCGCTTAGTACCTCCTGCGCTTTTATCACATCAGTATCGAGATTTTTTAGTTTTTTATCAAGCTGTAATTTAAGATCTGTTAGCTCATTCATTTGATATTGAACACTTTCTTCGTTTGTCAGAACCATTTCTTGAAGAACTTCCAATCTATCCAAAAAGCCTTCCTTATTTTCCTTAGTGTCTACAAATTCTTTTAATGTAGGATAATAGGCCTGAAATTTTGTTACAAAGCCTTTACTTTTTGAATTGAGTAAAATTAACTTTGGATAAAGCTCCACTGCCCACTCTTTCATATCTTGTTTTATTAGAAATTGCTCTGTATTTAAAGCTGGTACTTCCTCTAACTGTACATTAGGGTTCATTAAAGCTTTGTCTATATACATTTGAATCAACTTTGATTGTGCACCTAATTTTCTTAATGATGAGGACAGAGCTACGTTCTCCTCTTGCATTTCTACTTGCACTATAGGCGTTGCAAAAGAATGGATAGGACTCACTCCAGTAGCAACAATCGATGTTATTATCAACCCTGTAATTATTTTCTTTTTCATTGTTTGTACCTCCCTACATAGATTGCCACAATATTTTTATTACAATTTGTTCTACATTTGTACACCTCTAATCTACTATTGATATTAGGAAAGTTCTTAATAAGAATAGACATCCCTAATAACATAAATTTTAGAGAAAGACACATATTTTGGCAAAAAACAACATAATTAGGCTATTTAATGATGAAAATAGATTTTTATGTCGTTTATTTTTTTGAAAAACCACTAAAACAAACTAAATAAGTCTATATTTGTTACATTTTTCTAATAATGAGTGGATTTAGGGATCAATATTGACATATTTTTTACTAAAAAACTATATTTTGTATGAATAGATAAACTTAGAAATTCTAATTTTCCCGCTTATTTTATAGAGTTCACGCTATTCACATTTCAACTTCTTCCATTTTCACACTGGATAAAAACTTTTGTCCCCATAGCCCATAGAAAAACACCTTCACGTTGATTTGATAAGTTTATCAACGAAAGGTGTTTTTATTTGTCTTGTTAGATTTTTACTTTGAAAAATGAGAGGTACAGCTTTCGTCTGCTTTTTCACCATTAACAGCCATTTTTTCTTATTAAAATACTATTTATCGAGAAAGAAAATAACTATAGGAAAAGGTTCACTTTTCTTTGAAGCAACTCTTTAAACTTTGAAACTATCCCCAAACAAGATTGTTTCGTAACCAATGTAGTATATACTATGCTCAAGCTCTTTTAGACCAAATCACTACGGGAATGAGCAGTAAAGACAATAGCCCTCCTGCTAAGGACAATGCCGCATAACTAGCATTCGCTACGACCATTCCTGATAGAGCACCACCAGATGCCCCCGCTAGTGCAACTAAAACATCCATTTTCCCTTGTGTTTTTGCACGTGTAGACGGCTCGGTTGCATCAACAATTTGTGCGGTACCACTAATTAAACCGAAGTTCCAGCCTAACCCCAGTAAAGAAAGTGCTACTATTAATAAAACCATCGAATCGCTTGGAGCGAATGCCGCTAATAAACCCGCTAGTAGCAAGGTAACACCGGCGGCGATACTCATGGCTGTTCGTCCAACTTTATCAACAAGAATACCTGTTACAAGCGATGGCAGATACATAGCCCCTACATGAAATCCAATAACAATGCCTACTTCCGATATTCCATGTCCATGATGTTTCATATGTACTGGTGTCATCGTCATGATTGCGACCATGACAATCTGTGTCAGAACCATCACCGTTGCCCCTACTGCTAACCCTCTTTTATTGCCAGCTGTATGCAAGGATGGTGCTTTATTATCTTTGTTCATTTTTTGCTGATGTGCCTCAATGGCCTTAGCTATTTCTAAAGGATCAGGACGCAACATAATAAATAACACAAGCCCTGCGACAATAAAGGCAACCGCAGATAATAGAAAAGGACCTGCAAGAGCTGGAACACCAATGGATAGCGCCACTCTCCCCATCATTTCTACTAAGTTTGGACCTAAAACAGCACCGAACGTTGTCATCAGCATAGTCGTACTAATCGCCGTGGCACGTTGTTTATCATTGGCTAAATCCGTCCCAGCATAGCGAGCCTGTAAATTCGCCGCAGTGCCAGCACCATAGATTAATAGAGAAGCGAACAAAACGATCACACTATTCATTATAGCGGCCAAAACGACACCTACGGCCCCTATTCCACCGACTATAAAACCTGTTGCTAAGCCTGTGCGACGACCATATCGCTGCGACAGTTTCCCTACAATGAAAGCTGCTCCTGCAGAGCCTAACGTAAATAATGCAGACGGTACACCTGCATAAGCATCTGTTCCTAGCATTTGTTGGGCTAACAGAGCACCTACTGTAATACCTGCTGCAAGCCCAGCCCCACCAAAAATTTGAGATAGACTGACAACGATCAACACACGCCTATATAAGTTTTTTAGTTTCTCTGGGGACGCTATATAGGATTCTATTGAACCTTGATCTTTTACAACCATTTTTCAACCTTCCTTCTCTAAATATAATGTATTATCTATGTAAATATCCCTTTTAAAGTGCCATCATCTTCAAGGTATTCTATGCATACCAATCAAGATTAATTGAATCTATAAAATAAAGAAGGAACCGTCCTCATTTCATAGACAGTTCCTTTCATCTGCCACCACCCTTATATCGCTAGAGGTATTGGTGTAGAGCATGGGTTACATTGAATTAATACGCATGCATAACCACTTTCTTCTTTTTAGAATAGAGTAAGAAAGTAGTTGTTAAACCTAAGCTAATAATCCCGAAAATAAGCCCCATGCCACTTAAACCGATTAAATCTAGCATCATCCCTGTAGATAAGAGCACGACTTGGAAGACGACCGAATCAATCATATTACGGAATGAGAAAAAACGTCCGTGGAACTGTTTCGGTACTTGTTTCTGGAAAATAACCATCGTTGTCGGAAAAAAACAGCCGACTGAAAAGCCAAAGACCCCAAATGCCACTAAAGCAAAAAAAGGAATTTCCGCCAGTAATAATAATAGCTCCATTGAGCCGATAATAAAGGCTAATGAAAAGAGCAGTGTGCCCATGTGTACACGTTCAGCAATTATTTTTAAGCCTGCAGCACCTAGCATAAAGCCAATGCCTTCGACTGTATATAACAATCCTGAGATGGTTGTTGATTGATGGATTTCAGAAATTTTCATAATGACTAAATTGAAAGAGCCTAAAAATAATGTGGGAATTAACATTAAGACGAGTGTCATCAGGACGACCGGATGCTCCTTCACCATAGGCCATACTTCTTTAAAGTTTCCTTTATCTTTGTGTGTCAGTGTTGCATTTGTCGTTTCATCTAATTGCAGTAAGCTTGTAATAACAAACATGATCACATAGACAATAAATGAAATAATATATAGCCATTTTAAGTCAAAGAAGCTTAACATAAACCCTGCTGCGGCTGTGCCAACAATTCTTGAAATGGTTCTGGCATTCATTTGCCAAGCATTAAGCGTAATTAAATCTTGTTCCTTCGCAATCATTGGAATAATCGATTGCAAGGCAGGCATATAAAATGCGGCTGCTATTTGCAACGTAATTAAAAAAAGAATCATCCAAATAACCGAATTGGTATAAAGTGCGATAAACATAAATAAAACACTAATGATTCGTCCGATACTTGCCATTTGGACAACCGTTTTTTTCTTCGATTGGTCAATGATGCGCCCTGCCATTGGACCGACGACCAAGCCTGCTAAAATACCACAGGAAATAATTAATGATTTGTGAAAGTCTGAAGGTACTACCTCTTGCATAAAGGCTAGATTTCCAATAATGCCAGCCCATAGGCCAAGTCCGACGACAAATTCACCTAATAAAATAATCCATACGTTTCGATTTCTCCACATGCTGTTCTCCTTGTTGTTTCTTCAATAAAATTTATCGTAACAAACTATTAAATATTCGTACATAAAAATATAGAAAAATTTGTTAGAATCTAAGCCTTCTCTTTCTAGCATTTCTTAATGAGTATACTATTTTTCCTAACTGAAATACTCATCCAAAAGGTTGAACTTCCATCTAAAAGAAAAAACACCGTTTGATGAGCGCATCAAACAGTGTTTTTCGTTAAGACATTTCTAGCTTATGAACAAGTGCTTTTTTTCTGCGTTCGATTATTTTTTGGCTGATGAACGTCACAATAAATATTAACCCTACCGTTGTCGCCATCATACCAGCTATAGAAGTATCCCAAAACTTCGCTAAATAATAGCCGATAACAGAAGCAGCAGCACCAAAGAGCATACTATAGACAAACATTTGCTTAATCGTCTTACTAATTAAATAGGAAGTGGCGGCTGGCCCAATCAACATGGCCACTACTAAAATGGCCCCTACACTATCAAATGCCGCAACAGTCGTGAACGAAATGGATGTCATAAAGCCATAATGAAGAAATACAACGGGAATCCCAATAGTAGCCGCATACACAGGATCAAAAGTGGCAAGCTTCATTTCTTTAAAGAATAACAGCAAGAAGGCAATATTAATTACTAGGACGAGTAACAACATCCACACGGCCTTAGGCATCGCTAGCCCAAGCAGTGACCATTTATCCCAAGGTACAAAAGCAATTTCCCCCATTAGAACATGTTCAACGTCTAAATGGACATTGCCGGCATATAAGGTGATCAGAAGGACACCTGCCGCAAACAAGGAGGTAAAGACCACCCCTATTGCGGCATCTTCTTGAATGCCAGAAGAATGCAATAGTTGCACAAGGTAGGCTGTTAAAATTCCTGCAAACGCAGCACCTACAAGCATCCAAAAGCCATTTAATGTCTGGGTAACAAGATAGGCCATCACAATACCAAAGAGCACCGTATGACTGATGGCATCTGCGATCATGGACATTCTACGCAAGATGAGGAAGACACCTGCAATCCCACATGTCACACCAACTAATAATCCTGTGAATACAACCCAAAATTCGATCATCCTACATCACCCTGCTTTCGAAATTGCATTTTTCTACGATATTTACTAATTTGACCTGCAGGACTAATAAAATACGATATAAAGAATATTCCTGCTGCTACTAAGACGATAATCGGACCAGTCGATAACCCTGTTCGAATCGCACTAATAAAAGTTCCTGTTATGCCCGCAATTCCTCCAATCGCGGCACTCAAAATAAGCATCGTGCTTAATTTTTGTGTCCATAGCTTGGCACTTGCAGCAGGAATAATTAATAAAGCAGACATTAATATGACGCCGACAGCTTGTATACCTGTGACAATTGTCATCACAATTAAAACTGTTAAGGTTGCCTTTAAAGCCTCAATCGGTAAGCCAATCCCTTTTGCATATACAGGATCAAAGATGAGTAGCTTCCATTCCTTATAGAGTAAGAGGCTAACCATTATAATAATGGTTGCACTAATAAACAGCCACATTAAATCCGCTTTGGTCATCGTCGCTGCCTTGCCAAAAATAAAATTATTCAGACCGCTTTGATTACCAAGTGGACTACGGTTGACAACTGTTAAAAATACTACACCAACACCAAAAAATACAGTGAGGACTAAACCAATGGCAGCGTCAGCCTTCATTTTTGAAAACGATACAATCCATTGTATACAATACACAGATAATGCAGATGTGATGCCCGCTCCTAGCATTAAAACCGGCAATTCCTTTTGACCTGTTAGCAGGAATGCGAGCGCAATACCTGGTAATGCTGCATGTGCCGCAGCGTCACCAACTAAGCTTTGTTTTTGCAAGAAGGAGAAGGTGCCTGTTATACCAGCTGCAATGCCCAATAGCATTGTTCCACTAAGTACCCACAATAAATTACCACTTAACATTGTGTCCCTCCTTACGCATGCTGCATCATGAATAGTTTACCACCATACGTTTTTTGTAATTGTTCTGGTGTAAAAACATCTTCTGTTGCACCTGATGCTAAAATCGTTTTGTTTAATAGAATCGTATAATCAAAGTATTCTTTGACGGTTTGAAGATCATGATGGACGACAAAAATACTTTTTCCCTGTGCCTTTAAATCTTTTAAAATATCAATAATGGTTTTTTCAGTCGCAGCATCTACACCTGCAAATGGTTCATCTAAAAAATAAATATCTGCATTTTGAGCAAGTGCTCTAGCTAGGAATACACGCTGCTGCTGACCTCCTGACAATTGTCCGATGGAGCGCTCTGCAAAGTCCAGCATCCCAACGCTTGCTAACGCTTGTCGCGCAACAATTTTATCTTGCTTGGATGGTCTTTTAAATAAACCCGTATGGCCATAACGTCCCATGAGCACTACATCCAGCGCATTTGTAGGAAAATCCCAATCCACAGCATTACGCTGAGGGACATAGCCAACAACTAAACTTTTCGGCTCAAACACCTTCCCTAAAATTTCAACCTTTCCTACTTTATTAGGAAGTTGATTTAAAATGGCCTTTAAAAAGGTTGATTTCCCTGCACCATTCGGACCAATAATGGCCGCTAGATGACCTTTAGGTACCGTCACACAGGCATTCTCTAATACTGTTTTTTTATCATATGCTACTGATAGATTTTCTACTGTTAATGCATCCATACCATTCACCTACTTTAATGCATCGACGATTGTGTCGATGTTATGTTGATACATACCAATATATGTACCTTCCGTTGTTCCTTCAGCACCCATGGCATCTGAGAATAATTCCCCACCGATGACAATGTCGTGACCTTTTTCTTTAGCCCCTTCAATAACAGCCTTCATCGCTTTATCGGATACACTCGATTCTATAAAGAGAGCTTTAATCTTATTTTCTACTAAAAAATCAACCATTTCCTGAACATCCTTAACACCATACTCTGAATCTGTACTAAGCCCTTGTAAACCACGTACTTCAAACCCTTGGCTTCTACCAAAATAATTGAACGCATCATGAGCAGTTACTAAGATTCGTTGCTGTTGTGGTATTTCGTTCACACGGTTTTGAGCATAGCTTTGTAAATCATCCAGCTTCTTTAGATAAGATGCTTCATTCGTTTGAAAATCATCTTTAAATTCAGGGTATTCTTCCTGAAGTTGTGTACTGATTGCTTTGACAACGCCTTTCCATAGCTCAATATCAAACCATATATGCGGATCATGTAGCATCGAATCATCGTCACTTGCAAGGAGCTGCTTTTCATCTAATGTCTCGCCCACTGCTAAAACCGTTTTGTCCTTCGCCATTTGTTCAAAAATATCGAGCATTTGGCCTTCTAAATGTAAGCCATTGTAAAAAATGACTTCTGCTTTATCCAATTTCGATAAATCACTTTGTGTCGCCTTGTATAAATGGGGATCTACCCCTGGGCCCATCAATGCTGATACTTGTAAATGATCGCCACTAATTTCTTTGATTGCATCGGCTATTTGTCCAGTTGTTGCGACAACAATGCCTTCTTTCTTTCCCTCTGTTTCAGTTGAACAACCGAATAATAGAAGGGAGAGTGATAGTACCATTACACCTAACCATTGTTTCATTTTTTTACCTCATCTTTCTCTTTTTTAGTGATTGCTTGAAAAATAGCTAATATGTACGAAGTAGTGAGTTAGCGGACAAGCCATACCTTTCCTGTCATGCCCGCCTTTTAGCAACTGCTGTCGTTCACATCACCGATTTTTCTCATACAATCGCTTAATTTATATTCATTTTCCTAATAAGCTGGCGCCAGCTCATCCAGAAAAGTATTAACACTATGCCTGCCCCTACAGAATCTGTGAGTTTCCATAGTATTGCCAGAAGGATTAAAATGACCATTGGAAAAATTGTCAGTTTGATATCACCTAAATCTTTCATACACGCACTCTTCTTTCTCTGCAGATATTTTGTTTCCCTTAGGAAAAATATATGCTTAAAACAAAAATAATTCAACCTTTTTATGAAAATTTCTTTTGAAAAAATTTTTTCATTAAGAAAATATAATTTCGCCCAAACAAAAAAATCTCTAATTATTTCATTAGAGATTTTTTATAAAAATGCAAAATATATTATACAAACCTTTCACTCTTCTTTTTCCAGTGGCTTCCCTATAAATTCAAATGCATAAATATGAGTTTTAGTTAGTTCGATAATATCCTTAATTAAAGCGTCTTCCGATTTTTCATAACCACTTGCAATCCATTGCATCATCAATCCATAAAAACCGTATGAAGTATAATGCTTGAACATGTCCATATTGACTGGCTGCTGATTGATCGTTTCAAATTTAAATTGCTCTTGATATATTTTTGTAATGGTTAGGGGCATACGTGTATGCAATCCAGGAATTGTATCTTCAACATTCAGCAGCTCGAAAAATAGTCGATGCTTGTAAATATAATGAATAATATTAAAGGACGGTGCTTTCAATTTCGTCGTATACACCTTTTCCCCATATAAATAAGGTTCACCTACTGCGACTTCCAGACCATTCAACATCTGTTCGAGCAAATTTTCCGCTAACTCAAATTTATCTTGAAAATGCACATAAAAAGTACTACGGTTATAGCCAGCTCGTTCCACAATATCCTTCACTGTCAAGGCTTGAAACCCATGCTTTTTAATTAATTCGACAAACGCCTCATAAAAATGACGACGGGTTCTTTCCTGTCTTTGTGTCCATTTTGGCAATTTTACTTCCTCCCTTTTAGACATTTCGGGCAAATATGTCTACTAGTTAGACACTTGCTACGACATTAATGATTGTTTCCAATTTCAAGCGTTTTACAATAAAAGTACACCGTCATTTACGCAGTGTGCAAGAAAAAATTATAATTTAAGGGAGTGTCATATATGGGGAAATTACAAGATAAAGTCGCAATCATTACAGGTGGTGCTTCTGGTATTGGTGCCGCAACCGCTCAATTATTTGTAGCAGAAGGCGCAAAAGTAGTACTTGTGGACTTAAACGAGGAAAAAGGCCAAGCCTTTGCTGCCGAATTACAGGCAGCTGGTGCAAAGGCTATATTTATCAAAGCAAATGTAACAGACGAAAATGAAGTAGCAGCTATTTATCAAACAACAATTGAGACATTTGGCAAAATCGATGTCCTTTTTAATAATGCTGGAATTGGTCGTGTCACACCAACTGAGGAGCTTCCTTATGCGGAATGGCGTCAAACTGTCAATGTAGATTTAGATGGTGTATTTTTAATGGCGCAGGCTGCCATTAAAGAAATGCTGAAAGTGAATAGCGGTACAATCGTTAATACGGCTTCGATGTATGGTTGGGTTGGCTCACCAGGATCAGCCGCCTATAATGCAGCAAAAGGGGGCGTTATTAATTTAACGCGTTCATTAGCATTGGAGTTTGCTACTCGTGGTATTCGTGTCAATGCCCTATGCCCGGGTTTTATTGATACACCGATTATTCCAGAAGAAAGCAAAGAGCCACTACGTCAAGTAACACCTATGCAACGCTTAGGACAACCAGAAGAAATGGCAAAAGCTGTTTTATTCATGGCTTGTGATGATTCAACCTTTATGACAGGTAACACATTAACTGTAGATGGTGGCTACACAGCCCAATAATTACATCGTAAATAATCGCTTCCCCACAAGGGACAGCGATTATTTTTTGTGCTAGAAAAATTTGCAGTTTTTATCCATTTCCTGCAAACTATTACTAAAGCGAGCAAGAAAGGATGAAAACGACGAATGAAAAAATTAGTATGTACCTTATTATTTTCCATTCTGATTGTAGCCAGTGCAGGCAATGTACAAGCTTCTGGCTTTCGAGATGTATCAGAGGATCATTATGCCTATGAAGCGATTGTATGGGCAGAAGAGTATGATATTGTCAACGGCTTTACAGATGGTACATTTAAACCAAATGCCACGATTACTGAACAGCAGTTGGCCAAATTGCTAGCTAATTTTTATGAGCTTGAATCACCCATCGATGAGTTAAAGAAACAGACCCCTACGGCAAACTGGTCGGATGAATTTTATAACCAACTCGCTAGCTATGGTGTACCTTTAAATGGTTATTTTGATAACCGAATTCGAGCGGCTACTGTGAAGCGCGGTGTCGTGGCACAAGCAATTGCTCATTTAGCTAGCGGGAAGAAAGGGTTAGATCAATCTATTCAATTTTTACTTGATACCTATATTTCTTCAGGGCAAAATCCACAGTATGAAGATCGAAATTTACAGAAGTTTTATGGCGTAATGAACAATATGACACGTGCACAAGTTGTCACGATGCTCTATCGTATGGATGAACGAAATTTTTATGAAATTTCAGCGGACGCACAGTCCATTCATGATAATGCCAACAATGTATCTTTAAGTACAAGAGCGAAAAATGCTCAAAACCAGCTCGATAAATCATTACAGCAAAATACCCCTAGTAAGAGTGCCTGGGAAGGCGTTTATACGTATTATTATAAATGGGGAAAAGGAACAAATGATTTTAACCGCCGCGATGCCATCATTTCCAATGCCACAAACAACAGCTTTTCTCTTGCTTTAACAGCGAATGATGGCACTGCTTCAGGTAGTGTCAATGGTACCGCCACGATCACAAGCAGTACGAAAGCCATCATGAATAAATCCTCTAATGGCAATCGTTGTGTCGTCGAGGTAGAGCGTTTATCTAATAACGCCCTGAAAGTGTCCGAGATTGATTGCCGTGCAGAGCGTAATGAAAGCACTAATTTCTCTGGTACATTAAAGAAGCAATAGCTTGCAACAGAGTCTGATTCATTCAGGCTCTTTTTTCATTGCCAAATGCTTCATAGCAAAGCTTGGCTATAGCAATAAAATCCTGTAAATAGGCATGCATATGCTTATCTTTATGCCATGCAATATCTGTATAAATGGGCGCTAGGTCGATTGAGGACGGTAGCTCCACTAAATTTCCACTTTTCAACTCTTTTTCTACAACCATTTTAGGCAAAAACGTGATACCTAAGCCTGCCATCACACATTGCTTTATCGCCTCAATACTGGCAAACTCAATCATTTGTGAAGGCAAGACACCTTCTTGCTGTAGCTGTGCTTCTAAATGGTTCCGATAGGAGCAACCCGTTTCTGTTAACAGCATAGTTTCAATTGATAGTTGTTGAGCAGATAAAGGCTGCCTGATTTCTTTAGAGGCACTGACAAAAACAAGCTGTTCTTGAATCAATCGTTCTCGCTGTAGCATGGCGGTTTCCTGATATGTATCTGTTATAAATGCAACGTCGAGTTTGCCTTCTTGTAATAATTCCTTCGCAATGTCTGTCGTATGCACTGGCTTAAAAATGATTTTCACATGCGGGTGCGCCTGTTGAAATTGTTGTAAAATAGTTGGCAGTCGATAGACACATTGGCTCTCCTGTGCCCCCACTTTTAAGACAACTTGCGCCTGTTCGTTGGACATCGCTTTTTTCATATCATGATCTAGCTCTAGCATTTTTTTTGCATACTGTTGGAGATGTTTCCCCTCCTCTGTCAGGACAATGCGTTTTCCTAGCCGCTCAAAAAGAATAACACCCAATTCTTGTTCTAATGTTTTAATTTGGGCTGTAATACTGGACTGGGCATAGTCGAGACGCTGTGCTGTCTGGGTAAAGCTTAATGTTTCAGATGCCGTTAAAAACGTTTGGAGCTGCTTCATATCCATTCACTTAATCCCCTTCATTCGAATTTTCCGATAGATTTTACCGAAACATTCATAAAAATCGATAGTAAAATCCAGTTTACACTAGTTAGTAGTTGAAAGAAAGAAGTTGCGTCTCATGATTCATCGTAAATTCTGGACAACAAAGCAATGTCGAATAATGAACAGATATCATGTTAGCAGGTGTATACCACACGACAATTTATATAGCCAAGGATTTACACATTGAACCTATCTATGATTTACGTCACGACGTTATGACTTTCTGATGCTCGAGAGAATTTTAAAAAACATGGTAATCGATTTTGTCAAACCGAGCGACAACAAAAGAACCTTTAATCAAATAAAAAGAAACGGATTTGGAAGCTACATATCGTCCAAATCCGTTTTTAAATCGCGGGAGAAAATTTTGTTCTATTCTTTATATGTCTTTAACATAAGAGCATAAATGATCTTTTTTAGTAGCTAACATACATCAGAAACAAAATGCTATTGTAATTCTTTTCGAAGACATTCAGCTGCAGACAACGCTGTTAAATCTTGAAGGATATCTCCTGGTTTGTTTCCTTCTCCTAAAATATACCCTTCAAAGGTTGTGCCAATAAAGTCAAAGATATGTTGAAACTGCTGAATCATTGGTAAACCTTTCATATAAGGTTGATCTCCACCAACTGCAATTACATAGGCTTTTTTAGAAGACATCATTGCTTTGAAATTAGGATAATTTGGGTCTCTTAAAGTTTGTGACCACCGATCAATAAAGTTTTTCATCGCCCCTGTCATGCTATACCAATAAATAGGGGTCGAAAAAACAAGAATATCATGCGGGAGTATACGATCTATGATGGCGTTATAATCATCGTTTACTTCGGAAAATCCCCCCTCTTCATGTCGCTTATCTATTATTGGTTGAATGACATAATCCTTTAGATAAACTTCTTCAACATTTAAGCCTTGCGTGATTAATTTTGTCAGTGTCTCTACATTCCCATTCGGACGATTTCCACCGTAAATAACTGCTATTGACATATTGATTATCCCCTCTTCCTTAAAATTCCCTACTATTGTTTCCGAATGCTTATATCTTATTATGATTTTACAAATCGATAAAGATGATTATTTCGATAAAATAGATCGAAAAAATTGATTATAAAGAGGTTGCTAAATGGAAAAGAAACAAGTATTACTTTCAAGCACGCTAAAAGGAGAGCTTTCACCCTCCCCTTTTAAAGTCAAATCATATTATGAAGCCTTTGTTTTGGCTATTTTTTAATGTGAGTCGTTCTCTAACATTATTTATTGAACCTTACAATGTGATCAATTGAAAGACGTGAAGAGCCATAAGCTGGTGCAGCTGCTTCACCAATTGCTAATAATAGTATAGGTACTTCATTCGCAGGTAATTCCATGTACTCAGCAAATTTAGCTTTATCAAACCCACCCATTGGAACTGTATCATAACCCATTTCTTTCGCTAATAGCATTATTTGCATAGAAACTAAGCCAGCATCAAAGTGTACGATATTTTCTAATGTTTTTGTCGAAGCTGAGCCATACATTGTTAATGCGTCTTGAGCAAGCTTATTGGCAATTTCTTCTGGCATATAGCCTAATTCCACATTTTTTGCATAGATCTCCTTTGCATTTAAATACATTTCAGTATCACCAATGACAGCAATAATGGCAGAGGCTGTTTCGATTTGCTCTTGATTAAACGAAAAGAAATTAATATTCTTTTGAATTTCCCTATCATCAATGACAATAAATCGCCATGGTTGCATGTTACTTGAAGAAGGCGCTGAAGTAGCATCTTGCAACAGCTGCACTATTGTTTCACGAGAAATTTTAATATTAGCATTGTATTTACGAACTGATTTTCGCTCCTGCATAATTTGTTTTAATGGTGTAGTTGATAACATGTCATTTCCCTCTTTTTCAAAAAAATTTAAACTGCTTTAATTATTACATTGATATTTCCCATTGTTGCCTTTGAATATGGGCACACTGTATGTGTTAACTCTAATAATTCCTGTGCTTCTTCCAATGCTAATCCTTCAATATGTCCTTCGATGTCAACAGCAAGCACATAGTCAAAAGTAGCTTGTTCCATTAATTTGACTGTTACTTTAATTGTTGATGCGTTGTTTAGTTTTTTTTGGCGTTTAATTAAATCTAATGCACTATTAAAGCAGGCACTATAACCTGCCGCAAATAATTGCTCTGGATTTGTCACATTAGCTAATTTTGAGCCTGGTGGTGCAATTTTTAAAGAGAGTGATTGATCCTTTGCATATGATGTGCCATTACGCCCACCATCATTAATCATTGTAGTTGAGTATAATTCTTTCATAACCGAAAACCCCATATCTATATTAGTATTTCAAATTGTACACAATTTAATTTTTACAAATCGAATTGTACACAATTTAATTACGTTTGACAAGTAGGAACTTTATTTTTAATATAAATGTAATGAGAAGAACTTTAAGAGGGGATTTTTATGCCTAATCATTTAGATAATCAGCTGTGCTTTCTTTTGTATGCCACATCAAAGGAAATCATTCGACAATACACATTATTATTAAAGCCATATGATCTAACTTATACAGGTTATATCACTTTATTAGCCTTGGAGGAAAACGAACAAATAACAGTGAAAGAATTGGGACAACGTTTATTTTTAGATTCAGGTACATTAACACCGTTGCTCAAAAAGTTAGAGGCGAAGGGCTATATTTGTCGTGAGCGTTCCAAGGATGACGAACGACAAATGCAAATTTATTTATCAAAAGAAGGCAGTAATGTCCGTTGTATGCTACCAGAAGTGTCACGACAAGTAATGCACCAATCAAATATTTCAGAGCAGCAATTTATACAACTGAAAAATGTTCTTCAAGATATTATGCACAACGACTGGACAATGAAAGATAAAAAATAAAGTAATGAATATTGTAACCCTAAAACTTTTGATTCATGCTATAGCGGCGGTATCACGTAACAATAATTTTATATAATCAACATAAGGAACCGTATTTGGAATTTGCTTATCTTCCAAATACGGTTCTAGGCATTTTATCAGATGCCATTAACAATTTATAAAATCACCGCTTAACTACCATTTCCCGCAATCCCCCTTTTTTAAGAATTTATCTCTGTGCCAATTACACAAACAAATCCAATAAAAATCCTATTAGAATACCTTCCAGAGCTACATTACTCCCTATCACCATAAAATCAAAAACTAAGTACACCTAATCTAATTGGTGTTGAAGCAATCATATATTTCGTCATTACCTTATTCCTTCATTTAACTATTTTTAGTGTGCAAAATTCAGATCCTGCCACCTACAATCAGAAGCTTAAAATATATTCTAAGACAATTATTTTTTATCGAAAAACAATATTTTTTTATCCTTTATCAACTATTTTATTATTGACATTTTAAATTTCAAATTATAAAATGACCAAAACCTTATATATAAATATGGAAGGGTGATTTGATGAACTATGAGGATTTGATACAGCAAAAAGGTTTTGTTTTTTTAGATAATATAGTAGAGCCTGGTACGAATTCATTGAGAATTTCTATTAAAAGAGCTTCTATCAGTTCTAAAAGCGAGGAGGTAAATGTTGGTGAATATACATTATATGATGTCAACCCAATTGAAATTGATAAGACATTACCAGTGATACATATAGAATTTGATTCGTATGTAGCCTATTCTGTTTTCGATGAGTCATTTCATTTTGTAAATTCAGAAGATAAATTTATTGGTCATTCAGTACGTTTATTCTCAAAGTCTACCTATTTAGATTTTGTAAGTAATGGAACAATTGCTCAGGAAATATACTCCTACAAAGACCTAATTCATTACCAAATTGTTTGTCTTGACCATATAATAGATATTGTTTCTTTCGATAAACCTAGTGTTTTAAAAGAATAATAGATCCTAAAACAGTCAATGAAATATGTTGTCTGTTTTTTATTTTTATCAAAAAGATTACTAAATATATAATTATCGGAAGTATAAAAGATGTCTCAGAGCTACTTAGATCAACACGAAATACAAAAACGACCTAAAGCTTTAAGCTATTAGGTCGTTTTCGTCTATGCTTCTACAGAGATGTGCTGGAAGGTTGTCACATCAAATAATCCTGTATCTGTTAGTTTTAGTGCAGGAATGACTGGTAATGCCACAAAAGAAAACGTCAGTAGAAAATGGAAATCTAATGTTGGGTTGAGCGTCTTTAATGCACTATGCAAGCCTGCTAGCTGTTCCTTTGCTTGCTGAGCAGGGGCATCTGTCATCAAGCCGCCAATGGTTAATGGCATCTCCGCTAGAATTTTGCCATCTGCTACAATCACAAAGCCCCCTTGGATTTCTTGAATGCGTGCAAGCGCAAGTATCATATCCTCATCGTTTGTCCCTACGACAAGGGCATTATGTGAATCATGTGCTACGGTTGTGGCTACTGCCCCTTTTTGTAAACCAAAGCCTTTGACAATGCCTAGACCTGTCGTGTGTAAATGATGGTGTCGTTCAATTACGGCCAATTTCAGTAAATCTTGTTCTACAGATGGTTCAAAAACGCCTTCTTTCACAGGTACATCCATT
Organism: Lysinibacillus fusiformis; assembly: GCF_002845985.1. Taxonomy (GTDB): domain Bacteria; phylum Bacillota; class Bacilli; order Bacillales_A; family Planococcaceae; genus Lysinibacillus; species Lysinibacillus fusiformis_D. The sequence goes on from NZ_PDFK01000003.1 coordinate 677,864, forward strand.
ACTACATGATTGGTAATGAGCTGATTTGGAACAATCTCCATAACATTAGCCTTCGTACCCTTTGTGAAAGCTAGTTGTAGCCTATCCTTTGTAATGGCTGGTAAATGCACTGATTGGTGGATATGAGCAGGAACAATTAGCTCTTGACGACTTGTCAGCATTTCTCCATTTTCAGCAACCTTTCGACCATTTTTCCATACAGCCTTTGCCTGCATCGTCGACAAATCCTCGACTAACACAAAATCTGCCTTATAGCCTGGGGCAAGTACCCCTCGATCAAATAAACGATAGCATTCTGCTGTGTTCACAGTTGCTAACTGGATTGCCTGTAATGGTGTCATCCCTTCGGCTATTGCCATAGCTATATCATAATTGATGCTACCTTCATCGATTAACTCATCCACATATTTATCGTCTGTACAAAAACCAAAGCGACGAGCATTATGTGGCTGAACAGCCGGTAATAAATCACGTAAATTTTTAGCTGCTGAGCCTTCTCGAATCAGTACATACATCCCTTGCTCTACACGATCAATGGCTTCTTCGGCTGTCACACATTCATGATCTGTCAGTATGCCTGCAGCGCGATAGCCTGTAATTTGTTCGCTCTGTAAGCCAGCACAATGCCCATCGATTACTAGGTTTGCTTGCTGTGATAATAAAATTTTCTGAAGCATGCCCTCTTCCCCATTTAATACGGCTGGAAAATCCATGACTTCTGCCAAGCCACGAACTTGTTCATGTTTTAGAAATGACGCCAAATCCTGAGCTGTTAGTGTTGCACCTGCATTTTCAAACTGTGTACCAGGTACGCTTGATGGCAGCATCACAAAAATATCCATATCCGCTTTTTGTGCATCATCGAGCATAAATTGGATGCCTTCCGCTCCTGCGACATTGGCGATTTCATGTGGATCTGTGATGACTGTGGTAATACCATGAGGTAGTAAAACTCGACTAAATTCCCCCGGCGTTAGCATGGAAGATTCTATATGTATATGACCATCAATTAATCCAGGAATGACGTAGCTTCCTGCTGCATCCTGTTCCTCTTTTGCCTGAAATTTGTGGTTGTGATCCAGTGCCACAATCGTACCATTGTTCACAACAATGTCTGCCTTTTTCCACGTTAACGTATAAACATCGGCCACTTGAGCATTTCTCAGTATGAAATCTGCCTCTAATTTCCCTTGAGATGATAAGATATTTTGCGTTAACTTCTGTAATTTTGTTGTCATAGCCTATACTCCTTTTTCTTTTAAGAACTATCATGCCTGAAAAATACCGATCATTGCAAGTATTTATAGTAGTACAGTAAAAAACGACCATCCATCAATGGTCGTTCGAAAATTCTAGCTCTTTTGGTGGTTGTCCCTTTTTATTCATCAAGCGCATGCGAATAGGTTCAATTTTCAAGGTCACCATTTCGTCCTGATTACCAACGAAGATACTCGTAAAAAATTCAGCTAGTTTATTTTTTAACCCCTCTTCATGGACTTCCGTAAGCTGGCCCTCTATTTCAACATACGTATCCCCAAAGCCTTCATTTTCATAGCCATATAAAATATGGGTATAGGGATTTTTACGAAGTTCTTCCATTTTCTCTGAATGTTTATTCGTTACCGTATATAATACAAAGTCCTCATGTTGAAACGTCATATAACGAGAGTACGGTTTTCCATTTTCTACAGTCGCCATCGTTCCAATCTTTTCTCGATTTAAAACTTCTAAAATTTCATCACGTACAGAAGTCATTTCATCCCATCCTTTCATCTACATATCTATTTTGCCCTCTCCTCAAAAAGCTAAACCGCCTTTTTTTGAAAAATGTGAAATGACAATTTTCGGCCATATTGAAAATCTATTTGTTATAATAGTTGGATGGATAATAGGAATTTTCAGATAAATGAGGGTTAAAAAATGAAACAAGCTTTCTTTACGCGCTGTTTGTTTTTCATAACAGGCATTATCGTGCTATCTTTTGGCATTACATTAACAATTAAAGGGCAGCTTTTTGGCGTTGGCTCTTGGGATGTACTACATATTGGCTTAACAAAAACAGTGGGTTTAACAATCGGCACTTGGTCCATTATATTGGGACTTGCCATTTTAGCATTTGATATGCTGATCACAAAAAAATTTCCATTACCAGGGACCTTTATTGATATGTTTTTAGCAGGCATTTTTATTGATATATTTAATTATTGGTTGCCAGATATCGATGGATTTTGGATGCAACTTGTCTCCTATCTTACAGGGTTAGTTTTATTAGGCTGGGGTTGCGGTATGTACATGGTAGCCAATTTGGGAATCGGTCCACGTGATACGTTAATGTTAATGATGGTCCATAAGCTTGGCTGGAGTGTTACACGTTCTCGTACAACAATGGAAGTGACTGTCGCTGTTATTGGCTTTTTACTAGGTGGCCCTATTGGAATTGGTACAGTCATTATGGCATTTGGGCTTGGACCAATTGTACAATTTGCCTTAACCTATAATGAAAAATTATTTATGAGATGGACTGGCGTGAAAAGCGCTGTCGTATAAGCTTACAAGACAATGCAAAAATGCATTGTCTTTTTTTATACAGTTGCAATATACAGTCTAACTATATATAATCAAACTATATAGTTAAACTGTATAGTTGAGGTGACCTAATGAAAAAACATAAATTACTGCCTTTATCAGAAACCATGCATTATATTTTACTTGCTCTACGTGAACCGTTACATGGCTATGCAATGATGCAAAAAATCGAGGAAATGAGCGCTGGCAGTGTGAGAATTGCTGCTGGCACCATGTATGGGGCAATAGAAAATTTGTTGAAATATCATTGGATTACTCCTGTTGCAACCGAGGATTCTAGACGCAAGGTGTATCAAACAACCGCTGAAGGGCTAAATATATTAGCTATCGAGCAACAGCGATTGCAACGAATTTTATCTTTATATGAGGGAGCTGATGAACATGATAAAGTTTAAAATCTTTTTTGATATTGAAAAGGAAGAACAATGGTTAAATCAAATGTTATCCCAAGGCTTAGTTTGCACAAACATAAATTCAGCAGGTTTTTATACATTTAAACATACTACAGATCTTGAACAAGTTATCCGAATTGATTATCAGCAAGATCTTCGAAAAAAAGAGCAACCAAACTATAAGCAATTACATGAGGATTTTGGGTGGCGCCCTTTAAAAGAAAAGTCGTATGATGGAACCTACTATTGGTTAAAAAGAAAAGATGGCAACGATGAATTATTTTCGGATAATGATTCGTATATTGCTAAATATAAACGTTTAATGCAGCATGCAAGCCATTGGGCGTTACTCTCTTTTCTTTTGTTAATGATTTTGTATGCCAATGATGACTTCGATTCCTTTTTCAGTATAAAAGCTGCCTATTATACACCTGGCTTATGGGAGAAAGAAGGTTTAGCATTCCTTTTGGCTTTTTTATTTGAAACACCCTTTGCCCTTATGCGCTTTATTCCACCTTGGCTATTTTTAGCAACATGTGGGATGTATGTAGTCGTTTATTATCGTTATCGGAAATCTATACAGCAGCTGTTATAGAAAATACCAAGGAGCCACTTACGTAGCGTAAAATGGCTCCTCTTTCCTCTATGCTTCTGGTTCAGCACCGTTTTGTCCTGTTGCTTCTATCACTTCTGGTGTACCATCCACAGTATCTTCTTCTTGTACATTTTCAGCAGGTGGTGGTGTAATTGTTGCTAATGTGAAGTCATCCTCTTGTAAAATTTCAAACGAAAACTGCTGACGAATATCTCCTACATAAAGAGACGTGCCAATCGCTACATTCGTAACATCAATTTCTATAGTTTCTGGAATCTCGGTTGGCTTCACTTTGATGCGTACCTCACGATTTGGCTGTAGCAGGAAACCGCCATCCGCAACACCGACAGCATGACCAGTCACTGTTACTGGAATGTCCACTTCTAGCTCCTCTGACATATTGATGGACTTAAAATCAACGTGTTTAACATTGCCCTTTAATGCACAACGTTGTACTTCTGTTAATACAGCATTAATTCGTTTTCCTTCTACATCTAGTTGAAAAACACTTTTCGTACCATGTGCTGCTAACATTTTTGCAAAGGTTCTAGCATCTAATGTAATAGCTGTTGATTCCATTTGAAAGCCGTAGACAACACCAGGAATGTCCCCATTTTGTCGAAGCTGTGTTAATGAAGATTGTCGTCCTTTTTGACGTTTACTGGCAGTTAAAACCATATTCATCGAATATTTCCCCTTTCATGGAAACTAGTCTCATAAAAGGTTTTGCCTTTTCTGTTGTATTTTATACCTACATTGTTTGATGAAAAAACGGATGATAAACTAAAAAACACCTCCTTTGTCCAGATAGCAAAGGAAGTGCCGTATTTCTTAATACAGAGCTATTTTTTTATTTAATAACCCATGTAATTCATGCAATTTTTTAATTTCATAATGCGGTTCAATGTCGCTCGTGTTTTCAACATTATGGATGTTAAACCAGCATGTATCGATCCCTGATAGTAAACCACCTTTTATGTCTGACGTCAAAGAATCACCGATAATAAGCGTTTTAGCTTTATCAAAATGATCAATCCGTTCAAATACATAATCAAAAAAGGCTGGCATCGGCTTTTGATAGCCCGTTTGCTCCGAAATAAAGATACCCTTAAAATATTGTGCTAAATTGGCATCCACTAATCGTTTATTTTGTGTCATCATGATGCCATTTGACACAACATATAAATGATGACTTTCGGCTAATTGAGCAATGACTTCATAAGCCCCATCCACATAATGATGTGCCTCCTGTAAATATTTTTGGAACAGCGATTCAAAGTAGACGCCATCAACCTCTATCCCAAATTCTTTTAAAGCAATTGCAAATCGTGTATTATGTAGTGTATTTTTTGTTACTTCCCCACGCTCAAAAGCTCGCCACATCGTCTCATTTATCTCCTTGTAACGGGCAATCATCTCTGGCGTAGTAGCTATGTTTTCCTCTTTAAACATGCGGTCCAGCGCCGCATTTTCAGCTAAATCAAAATCTAGTAACGTATCATCCACGTCAAACAATAGTGTCTCATATTTCGTCATATCTGTTCCCACTTTCTTCGATGCATTGTGACTATTTACTCTCTACCATGATAACGTTTTTTATAAGAAATAACAGTAAAATGTCCTATAACAGAATATTAGGACATCAATGCGCTTTAACTCTTCAATTGCTAGCCATATGGAACGGTGAACATTTTCCTATATTGGGTAAAAAAATGTTCGTCTAGTCCTAAAATAGTCCGTTCGGTAATTTCATATTTGAAATTTTCGATGAATATGAGACAATAGAATGCTAGAAAGGAAGATGTACGAAAGATGACGACCTTACAAAAAATAACACCTGTCTTTGATCCATGGGAAGCGTATTTAGATGTGGAACAGCATGGACAAATGACACTATCAAATATTGAATTTACAACTACTAATCTTTGCAACATGCGCTGCGCTCACTGTGCAGTAGGCTATACATTACAAAATAAAGACCCTGAGGCACTACCTATAAACTTAATTTTACAGCGCTTAGACGAGATACCTCATTTAAAAACACTCAGCATTACAGGTGGAGAACCGATGATGAGTAAAAAGTCTGTTCAAAACTATGTATTGCCGCTTTTAAAATACGCACACGAACGAGGCGTACGGACACAAATTAACTCCAACTTAACATTAGAGCCAGCTCGTTATGTATTGATTGCCCCTTATCTAGATGTCCTTCATATTTCTCATAACTGGGGAACGATTGATGAATTTGTAGAAACCGGCTTTGCCATGATGGAGCGCAAACCAACTTATGACCAACGTGCAGCTTTATTCCAACGCATGATTGATAATGCTAAAATGCTAGCTGAGCATGGTGTTATGGTATCTGCTGAAACGATGTTAAATAAAAAAACATTGCCTTATTTAGAGCATATCCATCATCAAATCATTGAGGAAATGAAGTGTGCGAGACATGAGGTACACCCAATGTACCCATCAGACTTCGCAAGTGCACTTAGTTCTTTATCATTAGAAGAAACGCGTGAAGCCATTCACCATCTACTTGATATTCGTGATGAAAATACATGGATGCTATTTGGCACACTCCCATTCTACCCTTGCAGTAGGAATGAAGAGGATCAAAAGTTGCTGCACCGTCTGCGCACAGCGAAGAATGTCACAATGCGAAATGACCCAGACGGTCGTTCTCGATTAAACATCAATATTTTCACAGGCGATGTGATCGTTACAGATTTTGGTGATACACCAGCACTTGGCAATATTGTGCATGACGAGCTACCAGCCATTTTTGATAAATGGATGACAACTGACTTAGCAAAATCACTCAACTGCCACTGTCCAGCAGTCAAATGCTTAGGGCCAAATGTTCTTGTGAAAAATATGTATTATCAAGATGCCGCATTTGTGAGTGGCTCTGCTCGCGTATAAATGTTTTCCAGTAAGTAACTTTAAATAGATAACCTCCATATTGACCAAAGTTTGATCCAAGAAGAGTTTCACTAAATTGCTTATTTACTTAATTTATATTTTTTATAATTTGTTCAACAAGGTATAAAAAATAATGAATGGTCTATACTATTAAAGATTTCACTTCAAATCCAATGACTGGGAGGGTTAACCCGATGAGTGCGATTGATCGATAACTCAGAAGGACCATCAAAGCTGAGTAAAGTACAGTTTTCTTAGGAATATCTTAAGATCCTATACGGAAGCGAGGCAGTGTGTCATGGAGAAAAAAATGTAGTGGTAATCAGACCCGGAAATTTATTTCCGGGTTTTTCTATGTTGTGTGCAAGCCAATGGTCAATAAAAAATCACCTCGACGACTACATACACGAGGTGATTTTATCAAGCTTTATTCGTTCTATATTAATTCCTTTGCCAGGAATTTGTAGGTATTCAAACGACTTTCTAGTTCATATTGATTACAATTCAGCATGACTTCATCGAAACCATACTTCTCTTGCTCAGCGATTAAAAATGCAGCAATGTCTTTTGGTGTCCCAACAAGATTCGCCTTACGGTTATTGTCAATTGTCATTTTATCCATTTCCGACAACGGATAATCCTTTGCTTCTTCTGGTGACATCGTTTGAATGATTTGCCCCTTCATCAGTTGAAGACGAGAGATATCAATTGGTTTTGCCAAATATTCCGCTTCTTCTAAAGTTGGTGCAACCGTTGCTGCATATGTCACAATAATTTGTGGCTTTTCCATATAATAAGAAGGCGTAAAATAGGATTTATAGGCATCAAAAATATCCTTCGACATATTGCCAGTGAAGAATTGTGCATATGAATAGCCTACTCCAAGCTGTCCAGCCTGCATAGCACTTTGTCCACTCGATCCTAGTAACCAAGCCTCTGGTAATGAAATATGAGCAGGGGCTGCGATGACTTGATCATAGACATGCTCACCTGTTTTTTGATTATTCATCAGCTTTAAAACGATTTCGAGCTTATCATACTGTTCCGTGAAGCGTTGACGTCTTCCCTCTGCTAATGCATAAATAGCGGCATGGTCGCCACCTGGCGCTCTACCCACACCAAAATCAATCCGATTCGGTGCTAAACCAGATAATGTCTTAAATACCTCTGCTAGCTTATAAGGCGAATAATGCATCATCATAACGCCACCTGTGCCAATGCGAAGACGTTTTGTTTTCGCAGCTAAAAAAGCGGCGGTCACTTCAGGAGCTGAACTTGCTAGTGACTGACTATTGTGATGTTCAGCTAGCCACATACGATGATAGCCAAGTTCTTCACCTAGTAGTGCCAGTTGTTCTGTACGTTGGAAGGCTTCCTCTGCAGAATGACCTTTTGGAATGGGCATTTGATCTAACATACTTAATCTCATTTAAAACATCCTCTCTGTCTCTAAGCTCCCCCTTTTACTGTAATACAGTTTGGATGATTTACAAAATAAAAAACCTTACTCATAAGCTAGTTGTTTCTTTTCCCATGTTTGATAGACCATGCCGACTAGCTTTTGTTGTTGCTGCTGGTTCAATACTACATCTTTAAATTTCATCGCCTGAAGTGAGAATTGCTGCGTTTGTTCGTTGACAACAAATTGTAAGATAGCATGTCCTTTTTCACCTTGAAACGTAATATCACCCGATAATTCAACAACCTGCTCCCCTGTTTTTGCTTGATAATAACGCCAGTACGGTTCAAAAAAAGCATAATTAAACGCATTTCGAACTGTGACATCTGAAAAATTCTCCAAATAGCCTTCTTTTACGGTATCAATATAATCATGGTCTGTTATATCTTTTTTTGCATTAAAGACATATCCTACAAGCACTCCCATAAAAACCACACAGAGAAATACGCGTAGATGATTTCCTAAACTCATGTCATCACGTCCCCTTTACGTAAAAACACCATCATTTACATAATACATCAAAATAATGACTTCAAGTAGAAATTATTTGAATAATGTAGCAATTACATTCATTTTCTATAAAACCTCTCCATGTACTTAAGCCCAAAAATAATCGATAGTATATTTACAGCTTATCTTCAGTTCGCTACTATCAGATTATTATGATAGAAAAGAGATGACCTGTTGTGCCTTTTGAATTAGATGTAAATATTTTAATGATCTTACTTCTTTTTGGTTTTTTAGCAGCATTTATTGATTCAGTGGTGGGAGGCGGTGGCCTTATTTCTTTACCCGCCCTTATGTTTGTTGGTCTTCCACCCTCTGCTGCAGTAGCAACAAATAAATTAGCAGGTACGATGGGATCACTGACTAGCACAGTGACATTTTATCGCTCTGGCAAGCTAGATATTAAAGCCGTCTATAAGTTATTCCCCTTTGTCTTTTTCGGCTCTATGTTAGGTGCTTGGATTGTCCACTTAATGGACCCCAGTGTTCTCAAGCCACTAATGCTGATAATGCTTGCAGCAGTGGCTATCTACACCATTTTCAAAAAAGACTGGGGAAGTATATCGAGCTATAAAACATTAACACCAAAACGTTATCTCATTTTTGTTATGGTGATCACACTAGTTGGATTTTATGATGGCTTTTTAGGTCCTGGAACAGGCTCATTTTTACTTTTTGCTTTTCTTATGGTTGGTTTTGACTTTTTACAATCAGCAGGAAATGCAAAATTTTTAAATTTTGGCAGTAATATAGCTGCCCTTCTTATGTTTATATACTTAGGACAAATAAATTATGCTTATGGTCTACCGATGGGACTTGCACAAATTGCAGGTGCTATTGTTGGCTCTAAATTTGCGATTAAACGCGGCAGTGGCTATGTACGTAAATTATTTATCGTTGTGACCATTCTATTACTCTTGAAAAATACATATGACTATTTTTCATAATCAGCATTATGCTTATGTATGCCGATACTATTGAAGGATAAAACTTATCTCAATCGAGGTAAGTTTTTTTCTTGGATTAAACTTTTTCCCTCTACTCGCACGTCTAGATAGTGTATACAATTTGACAATGTTAAAAAAGGAGCTTCTTTGGACATGAAAACAAGAAATGCATTTCAACATGAAGAGGTGTTTGTCCAATTCATTCGTGAACAAAAAGAGCGTTTTTATATGCTCGCGTATAGCTATACAAAAAATGAACAGGACGCACTAGATGTTGTACAGGACAGTATCCAAAAAGCCATGCTCTCATTAGACCGACTTGAAAATGTGACCTATATGAAAAGCTGGTTTTACAAAATAGTTGTCCGTACGGCCATTGATTTTTTGCGTAAGCATAAACGCTTACAAGTAACAGATGATGATACATTACAATATTTAACGCCAGCTCAAGAGGATGTTTATGAGAACGTAGACTTGGAGCATGCGTTGGATGAGCTCCCACAAATGTATCGTGAGGTTGTCATTCTCCATTATTTTGAGGATTTAAAGCTCGCTGACGTAGCGAACATCCTTGATATTAAGTTGAGTACAGCCAAATCGCGTCTTTATAAAGCGTTAAAACTATTGAAAATACAATTGGAAGATGTGAAGGGAGAAACTGCACATGGATAAAAAATTACAAAAATTAGAAAAACAATATATGGAGGTTCCTATTCCAAAGGAGCTAGACTTTGTGGTTGAAAGCGCACTAAAACAAGGTCGAAAAAAGAAAAAAAATCGCACACCACAATGGTTACTTGGATCAGCGGCTGCGGCTATGCTGTTTACAGCTAGTTTAAATGTTAGCCCTGCAATGGCACGAACACTTTCTGAAATCCCTGTTGTTGGTAGTGTGGTGAAAGTATTAACTTGGACTGAATATGAGGTGGCAGAAGATAATTATGATGCCAACATTCAAGTTCCTTCCATTGAAAATTTAGAGAATCAAGAGCTTGCCAATGCTTTAAATGAAAAATATCGTGCAGAGGGGAAAGCCCTTTATGATAATTTTATTGCTGAGGTTGGAGATTTAAAAGCTAGTGGTGGTGGACATTTAGGTGTTGATAGCGGCTTTGAAATCAAAACAGATAATGACCAAATTTTATCGATTGGCCGTTATGTGGTGAATACGGTTGCTTCCTCTTCAACGGTCATGCAATACGATACAATCGACAAGCAAAATGAAATTTTAATTACACTACCAATGCTCTTTAAAGATCAACAATATGTTGAGACAATTAGTGAAAATATTAAGGAACAAATGCGTACACAAATTGCAGAATCTAATCAAGAAAAAATTTACTGGGTGAAAGGCGCAGGCCTTCCCGATGAAGAATTAATGGAAGCATTTACAACCATTAAACCAGATCAACCATTCTATATTTCAGATCAAGGGAAACTAGTGATTTCCTTCGATAAATACGAAGTAGCACCAGGCTATATGGGAGTTGTAGAATTTGAAATCCCAACAGATGTGCTAAAAGGAGATCTAGTTAGCACGAAATATATTCACTAATTGAGCTTACTATTCATAGGACGAGGTATTTGACGATTGAATCATCAAATACCTCGTTTTTTCATGAGGTCATGCCATTTTTTGCTTATAAAAATGACTTTTTTTGTCTAAGCTAGTATGTATCAATCAATGTTAGAGGGTTTTCATCATGAAAGGTGTAGGATCAATCAGTATTTTACATGTCATCTTCCTATCTATGACTGTTATTGGCTTAAAAAATCATGTAACGATTATTCCCCCGCTGTTAGATGTAGCCAAAAGAGATGGTTGGCTATCGGTTTTACTTGCTGGAGGAGTCATTTTCTTTTGGCTATTTCTATTAGTATATATTCAATCGAAGTCTAAACAGGAACCCATTCGAGACTGGTTAAACGAAAAAATCGGAAACATTGGCTCTTCTATTGTCATTTATACAATTGTCATTTTTATAATGATTATTACAGCTTTTACGATGGTTGAAACCTTGCAATGGGTTAACACAACATTTTTACCGCAAACGCCCGTTATCATCCTATTATTTATCTATACCATTTTGTGTATTCTTCTGGTGACGACGAGCTTGCAGACAATTGTGATTTTAAATGTCTTTGTGTTATTCGGAGTTGTGGTGTTTGGCTTTTTTGTTGCCTTTACCAATCTACAAGTAAAAGACTATGATTTATTACGACCGTTTTTTGAACATGGTTTCCAGCCCGTTTTTCGAGGCATGATTTTCCCAGCATCAGGGTTCATAGAGCTTTTAATGCTACTATTTTTACAACATCAATTTAAAGAACGAATTCGGTGGTATCACTTTGTCATTATGCTATCGATCTTAGTGGGACTCACATTAGGGCCATTAATTGGAGCCATTACCGAATTTGGACCAAGTGAAGCGGCTAAACAACGCTATCCTGCCTATGAAGAATGGGGTTTAGTGACAATCGGGCGCTATATTGAACATCTAGACTTTTTCTCTATTTACCAATGGCTAACAGGGACCTTTATTCGCGTTAGCTTCCTTTTGTATATCGTGGCAGATTTATTAAAAATGACCGGCAATCCGAAGCGAATATGGCAAATGCTTGCTCCTCCCTTCTTTATACTTTGCTTGCCACTCATTATGTTAAATGAAAATTTATTTTTAAAGGTAAAAGGAAATTATATCCTAACTTCTACGTTTATCTTTTTCTTTGCCCTGTCAATTTTTTTCGTAATCGTAGCTTTCTTGTCGGATAAATCTTCTAAAAAGGGGAAAACTGAAAAACAAGACATGAAAAGTGGTGAATCGTAATGCCTCAGCACGAGCAGGCGCTAGATCTTAGTACGCTCAGAAAATTATTTCAAAAATCGGCAGATATTCAATTTCAAGAATACACCTTTAATCAGCAAAAAGTACACTTCATTACATGTGATGCGATGATTGATCAACAAATGCTCAATGAAGTGATTATTGAACGTATTCAATATTTATTTGACCATTTGGATGAGGTCCCCCTTGAAGAGAATATTGCTAGGCATCTTCATATTCCGAGTATTCAAAAAATAGAAGACAAGGAACAGCTAATTACATTTGTTTATAGTGGTTTCCTGCTGCTGTATTTTGATGAAGATAATCTTTTATATGCTAGTAATATTGCGCATAAACCTAATCGTCAACCTGAAGAAACGCGCATGGAGGTTCTTGTTAAAGGACCGAGGGATAATTTCATTGAAGATATTCGCGTCAATATCGCACTGTTACGAAAACGATTGCCAACCAATTCCTTTTGTGTAGAAAAAATGGAGCTTGGGAAACGTTCAAAAACAACGGTTGCTATACTTTATTTTGATGATATTGTGGATATGGATATTTTACATGGGATTAAAAAGCAGCTAGCAGCCGTAGATACAGATATTGTATTTAGTGGTGATTTATTGATGGAACGGGTCAATAAAAATTCTAAGCTTTTTCCAAAGTTTGACTACACAGGGCGACCTGATTATGCCGTTCAAGCCTTAGCAAGAGGTCGATTTATAATTTTTGTTGATGGTGTTGCCTATGCTGTCGTTACACCAGTTAATCTGTTTTTATTACTTAAATCGGCTGAGGATAATGAATATCCTATTATCTTTAGTTCCCTCGAACGATTATTAAGGATATCAGGTATTTTAATCGGCTTACTACTGCCTGCATTTTGGCTAGCTTTAACGACCTATCATCAAAATCAATTACCGTTACAGCTACTCGCAACCGTTGTGCAGGCTAAATCGGGCTTACCGCTCCCCTCTTCGCTTGAAATGCTCTTGATGTTGCTAATGTTTGAATTGTTTCGTGAGGCAGGCTTACGTCTACCCTCTGTTATTGGTGGGACCATCAGTGTGGTAGGCGGATTAATTATCGGAGATGCTGCCATTCGAGCAGGGGTAACAAGTCCTGAAATGATTGTTGTGATTGCTATTTCTACTATTGCCTCTTTTACATTGGTCAATCAATCGCTTGTTACATCCGTTAGTATTTTAAGGATTGCCTTTATTTTTGCCAGTGCCTTTTTTGGACTGTTTGGCTTCTTTGTTTCATTATATTTAACACTCCTTTACCTATGTAATATTCGCATTTATGGCTACTCCTACATGAATCTGGCAACAGATTTAAATTGGGCTACCATTAAAAAATCCATCTTTCGTTTATCACCTAAGGGCTATACAGAGCGTAACAAAGCACTTGCTCCTCAGGATTATACACGAACATCAAAAGGTCACGAAAACAAAGAGTCCTAAAAACAAAGCAAATAGCATCCCTTCAAAAATGGTAGGGATGCTATTCTTTGTACACTCAAATAGTTTGTGCCCTTTCTTTGATACTGTCTAGCACGCTTTCCCAATGACGTTTCATTTCTTCTCGTACAGTTTGATCAGAAAGATGCTCTTGATGAAAGCTAATCGTCGTTTTATGTCGTTCTTTAGGTAGAATACGGATTTGTACAGTGGATGGTCTTGACCACGCTTCTTTTTGCCACGTGAGTCGAAGCTGCTCTAATGGTTTAACAATCCTGATTTCCCCTGTCCCTGTCCTTGAATGGTATTTATGCCCAGCTTCAAAAATAATCGTAGTACCTTCTCCTAACCAGGAATGTACTCCTTCTGCCGTCGTAATAAGCGCCCATGCTTGCTCCTGTGAAATTGGAAATGTCCTTCTAACCCCTACTTGAAAGCCTACACTTTTTGTTTGACCAATGATTTGTTGGTTATCCATTACTTCACCTCATCTATTTCATCATTTTTACTAGTGATTGTTCTATTCGATTTTTTTGCGTATTATTCCTTTCACCATTCAAAAATTTTGCTAACCTATCTAATCCCGCTTCAACATTACTAATTATTTCTATACTAAGTGTGCTTTTAATCAACGAGCTGAGGCCTTTTCATGATCAATAAAAAAAACCCAAGCTCAAAATCATTTGAGTACTTGAGCTATGCTTATTAAAACAAGAATTAGTCGTAATCATTCTCTTCTTCTATTTTTCGAATGACACCTGTCTTTGCATTTACTTCAACTTCATAAATCTTATTTTGAGCAGTCAAAATAAATATTTCATAGACCAAAGTCCCATTTTCCATATCCATGCCATAATGTATGATTTGACCTGGTACTCTTTGTACAGCAATTTGCATGGCTTGTTGAAGAGATATCCTTTGATTATTTGATGGCATAACCATTCAATCATCCTCCCCTTGTTACATAAACCTATACTATGCATGTATGTGTTTTTATGACAATGCTTGAGAATATGTGTCAAATAGAAAAGGGAGATTGTTTTAAAACAATCTCCCCATTTCTCTACGTTAGTTCAACAAAATCTTGTTGACTGTTTTGTTCCGATTGTCCCTTACGAAATTGAATATGATGAAGCTTCGCAAAAAGTCCATTTTGAGCCACTAGCTCATCATATGTACCATCTTCTTCAATACCGTTCGATGTCACAACTAGCACGCGGTCTGCATTCCGAATAGTTGCCAATCGGTGAGCAATAACTAATGTTGTGCGATTTTCAGCTAGCTCTGTTAACGATTGCTGGATAATCATTTCTGTTTCTGTATCTAATGCAGAAGTTGCCTCGTCTAAAATTAAGATCGGTGGGTTTTTCAGGAACATACGAGCAATTGCTAATCGTTGCTTTTGACCCCCTGATAATTTCAAGCCACGTTCACCAATTTGCGTGTCGTAGCCATCTGGCAGCTCTGCGATAAATGATTGTAAATGGGCCTTTTTCGCTGCCTCTCGAATTTCTGCTTCACTTGCGTCTAATTTTCCGTAGGCAATGTTTTCACGAATCGTCCCTGTAAATAAAAAGACATCCTGCTGTACGATACCAATTTGAGCACGTAATGAAGCCTGCGTCATATTGCGAATATCAATACCATCTATCGTAATAGCACCTTCTGTCACCTCGTAAAATCGAGGAATTAACGAACAAATCGTTGTTTTACCCGCACCTGATTGTCCAACAAAGGCAATGGTTTGTCCGGCTTTTACATCAAATGATAGATCACGTAAAACCTGTTTCGATGCATCATAATTAAAATGAACATTGTTGAATGCGATATCACCTGCTAAGTGCTTGATGACCTTGGCATCCTCACGATCTTGAATTTCTGGCTCCTGCTCAATTAATTCACGGAAGCGCTTAAAGCCAGCCATCCCCTTAGGATAAAGCTCTAATAATGCACTAATTTTATCAATTGGTTTAATCAAAACATTCGTATATAAGACAAAGCTTACTAGTTCACCGTAAGAAAGCTTTCCATTAAAGCTTAACCAAGCACCGACAACAAGTACCACTAATGTTAAAAGGCGTGTCATCATGTAGATACTGGAGTGTGTTCCTGCCATTATTTTATAGGCATATAATTTTGCCGCGCGGAAAAATCCATTCTGTTCTTTAAATCGGCTAATTTCAAAAGCTTCATTAGTAAAGGATTTCACGACGCGCACACCGGATACACTGTCCTCCACACGTCCATTGACATCAGCAATTTTGCCGTACATTGTTTTCCATGCATTATTCATTTTGACATTACTAAAGGTCACTAGCCATGTTAAAAACGGCACCATAATCACTGCAATCAAAGCGAGTGTTGGGTTCACATTAAACATAATAGCAAAGGCCCCAATAAAGGTCATAATCGCTATAAATAAATCCTCTGGCCCGTGATGAGCAAACTCCCCTATATCAAATAAATCGTTAGTAATACGACTCATAATATGACCTGTTTTTGTATTATCAAAGAAACGGAATGATTGTCTTTGTACATGTGTAAATAATTCCTGTCGCATATCTGTTTCAATATTAATGCCAAGTTTATGGCCTAAATAGTTGACGATAAAGTTCAAAAAAGTACTAATGGCATATACAAGCAGCAATAACACACTCACTTTTACAATCATGCCCCAATCGCCTGATGGCAACAGTTCATCGATAAACCACTGTACAGCTAACGGAAAGGCAAGCTCTAAAATGGCTACAATAATAGCACTCGAAAAATCGATGACAAACAATCGTTTATGTGGCTTGTAATAGGAAAAAAATTTTCTATACATGTTTGTCTCCTTTCTAAGTTGTAAAAATTTCGCCTATCTTTTAATAGTACCATTTGTGCAATGGTAACGGAAAAGTATTTTTTCCCCATAGCAGTATATTTTTATTTACTTTCATTTTGTCACATGCTATTATAAAAGTAAGAATTGAATAGCTTTTGACTTTATTGTCAAAGGGGAGTAGCTAGCAGATGCGATCGATGCATCTGATTTCACATTCGTCATTACATGGTATCTTACCATCGGGTGTGTTGGCATTTTTTGTCACACAGAATTTATTCTGTGGAATGAACAGTTAATTGCTTAGCAAGACCTTTGCCTGTTTTTTAGGCAGAGGTCTTTTTCTTTTGCTTAAAATAGGGAAAGAATAAGTTAGCAAGCCATTCATTTCTGTTCAACAATTAAAGGAGGAAATACATTTGGAGGCAATTATTTTAGAATACGCATGGGTACTTGTCGTATTAATCGTACTAGAAGGTTTGTTAGCTGCTGACAATGCTGTCGTAATGGCTGTTATGGTTAAGCATTTACCAAAAGCTCAACAACAAAAAGCTTTATTATATGGATTAGTTGGGGCATTTATTTTCCGCTTTGCCGCACTATTCCTTATTACAACACTCGTTAATTTCTGGCAAATTCAGGCAATTGGTGCTGCTTATTTATTGTTTATGTCAATAAAGCATATTTATGATTCCCGGAAAGCCTCGCAAAACTCCGAGGAAGTACAAGAGCCTAAAAAGAAATCTGGCTTCTGGATGACAGTTGTGAAAGTAGAGCTTGCTGATATTGCATTCGCAGTAGACTCTATTTTAGCAGCGGTAGCGATTGCTGTCACACTACCACATATCGGTGATTTTGATATCGGTGGCATTAATGCAGGTCAGTTTGCTGTTATGTTCTTAGGTGGTATTATTGGTGTGATCATGATGCGTTTCGCAGCTCGTTGGTTTGTGAAAGTTCTTGATAAATTCCCATCACTTGAAACAGCTGCCTTTCTAATTGTTGGTTGGGTTGGTGTGAAACTAGCTGTGTTAACACTGGCACATGAGAAATTAGGCGTGATTCCACATGAATTCCCGCACTCGACTATTTGGAAAGCCATTTTCTGGATTGTTTTAGTTGCTATCGCACTTGGTGGCTACTTAATCGGTGTCAAAAACCAAAAGAAACAAGAACAATAAGACAAAAAACATCGCTTCGATTCATGTCGAGGCGATGTTTTCGTATTTCCTTCAAAGGAAAACGTACAAATTTTCTAATTGAGAACTAATATCAATTAACTTTTGCACAATTTGCCTCGAAAATTAAATTTTTTGTATGTAACCCCCTTTACACTGTATACTAGTAAAGAAGTCATTTACTGCAAAAGGAGGAAAACTTTTATGTTATCTGAAAAATTACACACAGCTCTTAACGAACAAATGAATTTTGAATTTTACTCTGCCCATGCTTATATGGCAATGGCAGCCTATTGCACAGACCAAGATTATGATGGCTTCGCTAACTTCTTTTTAGTCCAAGCCGAAGAAGAACGCTTCCATGCCATGAAATTTTATAATTTCTTAAGTGATATGGGCTATCGTGCAACAATACAAGGCTTTGAAAGCCCAGGTAATCATTTTGATTCGATTTTAGACGCCTTTAAAACAGCTCTATCGCACGAAAAAGAAGTAACACGACGCATTTACAATTTATCAGACATTGCTTTAGATGAACGTGAGCATGCGACTATGGCATTCTTAAAATGGTTTATCCATGAGCAGGTAGAGGAAGAATCAACATTCGATACATTAATCCGCAAAATTGAGCGTATTGAAAATGACTCCAATGCTATCTTTATGCTAGATGCAGAATTAGCTTCGCGTACATTTACACCTGATGCTGAAGCATAAAACATAGTTTTTTTTAAAATCATGAATCATTAGCTAAGAAATGACAAAAGCTACGAAGTTTCATCATAGAAGCTTCGTAGTTTAATTTTTGTACTATAAACAGCTAATTCTGTAGGTGATCGTAATAAAAATCATAATCTGCATAAAAAAGAAACGTCAAAAATCAACGTTTCTCTTTTCTTAATTATGATTGTTTAGGCTCTCGAACTTCTCCATCAAATGCAGCTCGATAAATAGCATAGATATCTTCTCGTTCTAGTAGCATCGGGCTTCGTGCTAAAATTCTTGTTTGTTTCGTTGCATCATCCGTTAATTGTTCTAAGGCTTGTTCTGGTATATTAAATCCTTTTAATGTGGAAGGAATATTAACATCTTGAACGAGTTTTTGTAATGCGTCGACGCATTTATAGGAAGCCTCTTCTTGCGATAAATAGGCAGATGCTATACCCATTGCATCTAAAATATCTTTCAGACGTTTTTCACAGCTTTGACGAATATAGCCCATAACATATGGCAATAGCACTGCATTGGAATCACCATGTGCAATATGGAATTGGCCGCCAAGTGGATAGGCTAACGCATGGACACCCGCTACACCAGCATTAAAGAATGCCAAGCCTGCTAAATAGCTGCCATAGCTCATATCTGTTCGAGCCTGCTTATCTTGCCCCTCATGGACAGCCGTTCGAATCGAATGACTAATTAATCGAATAGCTTGCAGGGCAAGGGCATCTGTTACCTCGTTCGCATTCACTGATACATAAGCTTCAATGGCATGTGTGAGGGCATCCACACCTGTAGCAGCCGTTACCTTTGGTGGTAAAGAAATCGTTAAAGCTGGATCTACAATTGCTACATCTGCTAATAAATAATCATGTGTTACGACATCCTTCGTTGTGTCGAGTGATAGCACAGAGATATTCGTTACCTCTGAGCCTGTCCCAGAAGTAGTTGGAATTAAGATTTTGGGCAGCCCTTTATTGTCCAATGTTTTTGTCCCTGTTAGGTTTAAATAATCTGCGACTTGTCCCTCATGTGTTGCTAATACAGCAGCGAGCTTTGCTAAGTCTAATGCACTTCCCCCACCTACACCAATGACTAAATCGAACTGATGATTTCGAGTAAAATCTACAAGCTTTTCGCCAATGGCAAGCGGTGGCTCTGGTGCAATTTCCGTATAAATAGTGGTTGTATACCCCTTTTCAATTAAAGGTTTTTCAACATGATTTGTTAACCCTATTTCTTTTAATAATGGATCTGTCACAATCAAAATATTGCGCGCGTTCAATTTCTCTACCTCTATCAGGAGCTGACTTAAGCTTCCCCAGCCGGTATAGCTTGTAGGTGTAAAGGTTAATTTATGCATGGCTTCTCTACTCCTATCTATTCATAATAACCTTCTGTTGATTTTCTAAATGATTTAAATTGGACAGGATCATGGCCAAACCATACTTGTGAATTCGTTTCATTTGCTAATCTTCGAATCCGTTCAACCGTCCCATTATAGCCTACAGAGTCATAGATAATGCCTGGTGGCTTAACGGGAGGACCAAAGCTTTCAGCCGTATAAATAGCATCCGAGGCTAAAATGATGCCTCCTGTATCGGGCATCTGTATATGCAAACCGAGCATACCCCAAGCATGCCCACTACCAAAATTCAATACTTGGATTCCTTCTGCTAGCTTCACTTGATCCTCGCCACGCTTAATTAGGCGCCATTGTAGATTGTTTTTAATCCACATATCAATGTCACCCCAAACATACGCACCGTCTTTGACGTTTCGTGCATAGGTTTGTAATGTACCGTTAAATTCGTCTTCTTGCACAATAATTGTTGCATTTGTGAACAATTCTAAGCAGCCTGCATGGTCGAGATGCAAATGGGATGCGACAACATATTTGATGTCCTCTGGACGAACGTTTAATTCTTCTAAGCGATGATGCAAATAGCATTCTTCTGGCATATTAATAGGAAATGCCTTTTGCGTAAATTCACCCCAACGGCCATCTGGCCCCATAGAATTTGGATTACACGCTGTATCAAAGAGAATTTTACCCTCTGGATGGTCAATCAGCACTGTATAAACAGGGAATTCCACAAATTCATTTGGTTGGTTTGGATGATCGATCGTTGCTGGATTATGCATGGCAATCATATAGTTTTTATCCATTCGCATCGTACCATTGTCCATTACATACAATTTTGGGTGTTGTTTGATCATTTTCATGTTTCCCATCTCCATTCGTGATTATTGGTTATTCCAAATTACTAGCTTCATTTCCGTCATTTCCTCTATTGCATATTTAATGCCCTCACGACCTGTGCCACTTTCCTTCACACCACCGTATGGCATATGATCTACACGATACGTCGGAACATCATTAATAATGACACCGCCAACCTGTAATGATTTCGTGGCTTGGAAAGCAATCTCAATAGAAGGTGTAAAAATCCCTGCCTGTAAGCCATAATGGGAATCATTGATAGCTACTATCGCATCCTCTATCGATGAGACTGTATTCACCGTAACGACAGGTGCAAAGATTTCCTCACAGGACACACGGCTTTGTGGTTGAGCATTATATAAAACAGTAGGTAATAAAATGTGATTCTCAATGCGACCACCAGTTATAATCTGTGCCCCTTCCGCAACTGCCTCTTCAATCCATTGATAGGCTCGCTGTTGTTCAGCTCGTGAAATCATCGTCGCTAAATCCGTCTTGCTGTCCAGTGGATCACCCATTATTAGCTGTTCTATTTTTACTTTCAGCAGCGATAAAAATTCGTGAATCATACTCTCCATAACATAAATACGCTGCAATGAAATACACACTTGACCTTGATTTGAAAAAGCTCCCATCACAATGCGATCCATTATACGGTCGAGTTGGACTCCTTCATCAATAATAACGCCTGCATTCGAGCCTAATTCTAATGTTACTTTTTTCAAACCAGCTCGATTACGTAAGGAAATGCCTACTGCAGGGCTTCCCGTAAACGTTATCATTTTAACGTGTGGATGTGCTAAAAACATATCCCCTACTAATTTGCCTTGTCCAGTTACAAGATTAAATGCTCCTGCTGGTAAATTGGTTTGGGCTAATAACTTGGCTAAAAAATGAGCAGATAATGCTGTTTGTGTGGCAGGCTTCAACACAATGGTATTGCCTGCCGCTAACGCTGGCCCTACTTTATGGGCTACTAGATTTTGCGGAAAGTTAAATGGCGTAATCGCTGCCACTACACCTATTGGTTCCCGTAATGTATAGGCAAAACGCCCCTCTCCATTTTTCGAGGCATCCATCGGAATCATCTCACCCGTAAGTCGCTTCGCTTCTTCAGCCGCAAATTTATAGGTTTCAATGGTGCGATCAATTTCTGCATAGGCATACTTTAACGGCTTCGCTGATTCCAATGAAATAATGTTTGCTGCTTCTTCCCGATGTTCCGCAAACAGCGTGGCTAAATGTTCCAATATCTCTGCGCGTTGAAAAGCGGTTAAAGCAGCCATTTGAGGAGCTGCAGCCTGCGCACTTTCAATGGCCTCCTGTACATCCTGTTCAGTAGCCATCGCAAATTGTGCAATCACTTCCTGTGAGTAAGGAGCTTGCACCTCCATCCAGTCAGCGGTCATCTTCCATTCCCCGTTGATCCATAAGCCCTTTTTCAAAACTTGTGTCACTCCTTTCTTTATGGTTACGTATTCATTTTAGAAAATAAAGAAATGAATACGTAACCATTTTAGTGTAAAAAACAAACTGACATTACATCAGTTCATTTTTACACGTTGTATTTCTTGGGAAAAGTTTAACAGACTCTGTTTGCTGGATGCAAGTACTTTTTTTTTCCATGATCTCAAATAATTTTTCGATGGCCATAAAACCAAGGTTTTCCTCTGTGGTTAAACCAACTGTTGTTAAAGCAATAGAATGATGTTTACTCAGCTCGACATTATCAATACCTATGACATTAAAATCCTTCGGAACCTGAAAGCCTCTTTCCAAACAAAGATTTAATATTTCAATAGCGATAGCATCTGTAGCTGCGCAAATAGCTGTTGGTCTACTAGCGAGTTGTAAAAGTTCCTCAAAGGCACGTTCAATATCCTTTTTATTAGTATTCGTTAAAAAAGTAGGCACGGCTTTGGCCTCTATCCCATGTTCCTTTAAGGCCCGTTCAAATCCCTGATAGCGCCCATAAAAAGTACTCATTTGATGGGGCCCACCTATCCAGCATAAGGATTGATGCCCTAACGATAAAACATGATTGGCTGCAAGATAACCAGCATGCACATTATCAATCTCTACAAAATGTCTATTTTCTTGATGCTTACGATTAAACATAATAAACGGGATACCTAGTTTTTCTAGTTTAAAAAACAAATCATCTTGGTACAGCATAGAAGATAAAATGATCGCGTCTGCTTTCGTTTCCAAAACCGCATTATAAATTGAATGTAAATTATCCTCTGTTCCAAAATAGACATTGACTTTATAACCACGTGCATTAACATAATTCACGATTGCTGTTGTTGTATCAACAAAAAAAGGGTTGTGTAACGGCCCCGAAATCAATGTTATAATGCCTGTTTTTTTCTGAACAAGCGATCTTGCTATATCATTTGGCACATAGTTTAGTTCCTCAATCGCCTTCATTACTTTTTCAATTGTTTTTGGCTTTACCAGCTCTGGCGTATTCAACACCCTAGACACGGTTGTTTGTGAGACACCAGCATGCTTTGCCACATCTTTTGAAGATACCAAAAAAACCACCCATTTCATCATTGTAAAGCTATATTATACCATTTATAGCATAATGGTAATAGGGAAGACCAATTATTGGTTTAGCCCTTTCGTTCATAGGGCTTAGCTGCTTCACTCGCTTTAAAATTGTAGACGGGTTGAATAACTTTTACAATATCCACTGTTTCCCCAATAGCAGCTGTAATTTCTGCCATTGGCTTATAGGCCATTGGTGCCTCATCCAATGTTTCTTCGTTAACAGATGTTGTCCAAACCCCTTTCATCGTGTCTTTAAAATCTTCCATATTCAACGCTTTTTTAGCCGCTCGACGTGAGAACATGCGCCCTGCTCCATGCGGTGCTGAATAATTCCATTCTGCATTGCCCTTCCCAATACAAATAAGAGAACCGTCTCGCATATTCATAGGGATGACAAGCTTTTCTCCTTTATTAGCACGAACAGCCCCCTTACGAAGGGTCATTGTTTCTGTCTCAATATAGTTATGGATCGTATCAAAGGTATCTACAAAATGCCAATCCATCTGTTTAGCAATCGTTTCTGCAATCGTCCAACGATTCATACGTGCAAACTGCTGTGCAATCTTCATATCGTGAATATAGTCATGGAAAGCTTCACCTTCTAAATAGGCTAAATCTTTCGGAACTGGCGGGTGTTGTTCCTTATAGGCTTGAATCATCGTTTGAATCTCCTGTTCCCGTCCTTGCTGCTTAAGCTCTACTATCTTTTCAGTCAAATCTTGTCGACGTAAATTTTCATAAGCTCTCTTTTGATGCCAATTGGCAACCTTTGCCCCTACATAGCGTGAACCTGTATGAATCAATAAATAGTAGTGATTGTCTTCATCCTTTGCCAATTCAATGAAATGATTGCCTCCACCAAGTGTCCCTAATGATAGATTGGTATAGTCATCTTTCAAGCCGCTTGCTCGAAATTGTTTACCTTCAAACTCTAAAAAATGTCGATTGGGTGATACTTCTTGATGAATGTCCTGCCCACTTGGTATATGTGTTCGAATAATGGTATCGAGCTTTTCATAATCCACTGTCGATACATTTAATTGAGCGACTAATACACCACAGCCTACATCTACACCGACAAGATTTGGTACAACACGACCCTGTAATTGAATGGTTGTGCCAATAACACAACCTTTCCCCGCATGATAATCTGGCATAATCCGTACCTTAGTACCTGCCATGAAAGCCTGATCTGTCAGCTCTTGAATTTGCTCGATGGCAGTTTGCAATGCTGTTTGTGCATAAATTTTGGCCTCTGTGTAACGACCTTTAATGTCAATCATGTCTATCCCTCCTTCCTATTTATACGTAAAAATGGAATGAAATGTTTCGTAGTGTTGAAAAACAAAACCATCCATAGCATTTTTGTGAAGGGTGAAAATGGGTTTCCGTTGCAGGCTACTTACTTTCCACTCCATAAAAATGTTTCTTTTTAGCAAAGGTTTTCAAATAAAGTGAAGGGTATTCACTACTCTTTATGGAGGGGTGTTATCATTCATCATTTTTCCATATTGAAAATAAGAGACTATCCTTTCTCTAATCATACAAATAATGGGCTATTTTGTTTACTAGGGCTTGGATAAAAGATAAGAAACAGATACTTTTACACATGGTGAGTGAAGCGGCTCATCGAACGCTTCCTGAAAAGGACGCAAGCAGAACGGCCATCAATCCCTCGCCTTTCAAAATGGCTGCTGCTGCCGTTGACATCACCTGTTCTCAACAACATGAAACGTTCTAAAAGATTATACTTTTAGAACGTTTTGCAAAGGCTTATTCTTCATACTGAATAGCTAATTTCTTTGGTATTTCTGGTATATCGTTTGATTTTACATCTTCTTCTTTTAACGTAAGCCTTTGTAGTGCGTACTTTTCTTGCACATCAAAAGGTATTGCAATACTTTCCATTTTATTATGCATTTGACTTCGTGCAAGTAAGCCTTTGTTGGATAAATCAATAGCTAGAATAGCCTGAACAGTTTCCTCTAGCATTTCAAGATCCTTCGTTTTCAGCGGCATTTGCTCGTTCATTAAAAATGGTTGAAGCTGCTCTTTAATATAACCCTGCGCTTCAATTAAGCAAGAAAATTCGTTTAACTTTTCAGCATAACGCTTTAATTGGCGCTTCTCTTTTGCACGTTGTTGATTTAATTCTTGTACTTTTTGTTCAATACGATGCATGCGCTCTTTCACTAAATCCACTAAATAGGCTTGTATACCTTGCATCATTTGTAATACAGTGGCTTCCGCTTGCTGTACTTTGTCATATTGAGCGACACAATCCAATTGCTGCTCATTTAATTTTTGAACTCTCTCTTTGAAAAATTCATTTTGTGTATGCTGACCAAAAATAGCTTTCATAAGCCCTTTGCCATGAATTTTTTTATGCTGCGCATCCAAGCGCTCATATTCACGGGAATATTCACTATGCATGTTGCGATATTCCCGTAACATTTGTTGGTAATACACAGCCATTTCAGTAAACTCTTCCACCTTATCATCCTGTAAATAATCATGTAGCGAGATCGTTTGTAACAGCTGATATAATGTTTGAACTTGTTTAAATGTATTCGCTACCTGCTCGTATTCTTGCTCATATTCTTTAACAATTGCTAAATCCCGTTGATAGCGAGAAAATTCATATTGGGTATCGCCTGCATATTTCTCAATATTCTCTACAGCAGATTGAAAAGGATCACGTTGTGGAATTACAGTTAATTCGAAGCGGAATCGTTCAAGCCATTGCAAGAAGCGGATTAAGATGGCGTAGGTTTTTTTATCACTATTTTCAGCCACACGATGGATGTGGGCAATTAAATGATCGTACTGGCTTTTTTGCCAAAGCTCCTGGTTGTCCGTTTGTTTGGCTTCTAGTGCATCGGTTGCTGAAACCGCTACAAAATCACTCATTAAATGACCAATACGTTGTTGTTCTGAGCTCATAAATGCTGTAGCATGCTCATCGATATCAATGCCATTGATGACACATAAAGGTTCTACCCCTTTATTTTTTAATGCATCTATCAATAATAGTTCGGCATCAATCGCCATAGAACCCGCACGCAGCACCCAGAAAATTTCATCGACACGGTTCATAAGCGCTTCTGAGAAATAAGCCATTTCGCCTCCACCTGCTTCTAATGAGACAGAATCGATAATAGTTACCGATTTTAATAAATCATTTTTCAAATAGACTTCAAGATAATCTAAATGTTCCCGTAAAATCTGAGAGGCAAACGTATCACCAGTTGTCAGTAGCTCTAGTTTACTCATATCAAATATAGCTACAACGCCATCTAAAAAATAGGCTTTAATCTCTTCTTGTTCACCATAGCGTATAAATGTATTTACACCTGTTGGATGCTGATCATCAACTGATAATATTTCACGTCCAAGAAGCCCATTGACAAGTGTCGTTTTGCCCACTCTCTCTTTTCCGACTACTAAGATCATCGTTTGGTTATTGGCATCTTGAATAATCCGATTTAAATGTTTCGCTGTATCTTTCACATATGTATTTTGCACAATGATGCCATACAAATGTCGCAGGTGATCAACAAATTGTGGCAAAATATTATTCGCTGAGGTTGTATATTCGATTGGCGTGTTGTCAATGTTCGTCATCCTCAAAACCTCTTTTCGTATGTATCTATAAAACTATTATAAAGGAAACCATGGCTTTTCTAATACATGGATTGATGAAAAGAGGACAATGTACTTATGTGATTATATAGTAAATAGGAATTCATCCTTATACTTATTCGATGTCTGCTCCATATATGAGCGGTTACTCGGACTAAAGGGAACAGCGTACCCCTCTGAATTCTACTAATTTTAATAGAAGTATGAGGTATTATCATTTTTATTTACCTCTGTTTTTCTATTGCAATGACCTTTCTCCTAAATGAAGTCTATTCCTCTACTCCAGCCATCCGAGCGTAAACAGCGCCAAGTGTTGGCATGCCGCCTTGTGCACCAAATTTTTCTACAGACAAGGAAGCAGCAATATTGGCGAAGTATACGGCCTCATCCAACGATTGTCCCTCTACTAAAGCATAGGCTAATGCCCCATTAAACGTATCTCCTGCTCCAGTTGTATCCACAGCTGTCGTCATATAGCCTGGTACATGGATTGGATAGGAGCCATCGAAATAACATGCACCATCACTACCTCGTGTCAAAATTATTTTATTAGGATACTTTTTTAAAAGCTGCTCGAACGGCTCATTAAAAATTTCAGCACATTCTGTTTCATTTGGCGTTAAATAGCTAATATCCTCCATCCATTGCATATCAAAATTGGCTGCTGGTGCAGGATTTAATAGGACAGAAACACCTGCTTCTTTACATAATTGAATGGCGTAGGCTGTCGTCTCCTTTGGGATTTCAAGCTGTATGATTACCATTTGACTTTTTTGTATCAATTCCTTAGAAGCTTCAAGGTGAGATGGGGATAACGCATAGTTTGCTCCAGGTACAACAACGATTCGATTATCGTCATTGTAAAGAAGAATATTGGCAATGCCTGTAGGAGAAGAAGTACTAGTTACAATCGCATCTGTCTGAATCTGCTCCTGCTGTAAAGTGGCTTGTAATGCCTTACCAAAATAATCCTCACCTACACAGCCAATCATTGCCACTTCACTGCCAAGACGAGCTGCCGCAACTGCTTGATTAGCCCCTTTTCCTCCAGGGACCGTTTGAAATGCATTGCCCAGAATGGTTTCCCCTTGTTTTGGAAAAGTATCCATGTGTACAACTAAATCCATATTTAAACTTCCGATCACTGTAATCATCAATTTCACTACCTTTCTTCTTTTTGATTAGCAGAAAAAGCTGAAATGAACACAATATTGTATTCATTTCAGTAGCTAATTTTATAGTAATATATTTGCAAAAACCGAAAAATCATCTAGATACTTTTCTAATATATCCAATGAAATCACTTGATAAGCAGAAACAGCAGTAATTTGAAATCCTGCATGTTCATTAAGTTTTCTATTGGAGCACTCTGGAAAAATTGAAAAGCCTCTCTACTTGTTACTCAACACTTAAATTTGGTATCAATGACTTGTTTTCAATAGGTGATGATAAGGAAATCAATGTAGTGGAATCGCCATACTTCATACTATCATTTTCAAATAATTCAAGTTCCTTTGTTGATTCAACTACTACTTTAATCAAATAATTGTATTCTCCGCTAATTCGGTGACACTCTACTACTTGTGAGGCCTGCTTACAATAATCAACGAAATTATTGCACTTTGTAGTCCGGAAAAGGACAAACGCAACAGTGGATTTCCCAACTTTTTCATTCGAAACTATAGCTCTGTAGCTCTTAATCACTTCTTGTTCTTCTAGTCTTTTTACCCTCTCTGTTATTGCTGGTTGAGATAATCCTATTAGTTTTCCAAGGGAAGTCATTGACAACCGAGCATCTGATTGTAAACGCATTAGTATATCTGCATCAATACTATCCATTTAAGCACCCCTTCATTTATACGATACTGACATTTCACAATTAATAGCTAATTTAACTAATCCTATTGTAAGGTGTCTATGCCTCCTAGATTATTATATTATACTTCAAATGCAATATCATCAAAATACATTAATTTTATAGCTAAATACACAATAATATCTTTATTATCAAATGTAAAATCAAAAATGACATTAGTATAATTAATCCTATCAACTAATCAGGAGGTCTTTTATAAATGAATAATAATGATTTAACTAAACAAAATGAAAAATCTGTTGCAATACCTTCAGAACGTCTCCCTTGGGCCGGTTTAATTGCACTAGCTATGGCAGGGTTCATATGTATCCTTACCGAAACTATACCAGCTGGTTTATTAATACAGATAAGTGAAGGACTCGCTGTGTCCGAATCTCTTGCAGGTCAACTTATTACAGCTTATGCTCTTGGCTCACTAATTGCAGCTATTCCTATAACCACTGCAACACAAGGGTGGCATAGGAAACCCTTGCTGCTTTTATGTATTATTGGGTTCCTTGTATTTAATACTATTACAGCCCTTTCTTCTAGTTTTACCTTAACTATAATAGCTCGATTCTTTGCGGGTGTAACGGCAGGCGTCCTGTGGGGAATGAGCGCGGGATATGCACGACTTATGGCGCCAGAGTTACTTAAGGGAAGGGCAATGGCAGTGGCCATGATTGGTACTCCTCTTGCATTAGCTTTTGGTGTTCCTGCTGGGGCATTTCTCGGTTCCCTTGTTGGCTGGAGATCTGTTTTCGGAATAATGTCACTCTTAGCAGTATTATTGATTTTATGGATTATCTGGAAAATCCCTGACTTTCCTGGGCAAACATCTGAAAAGCGAATGACCCTGCTCAAGGTTTTCATTACCCCTGGAGTTCGTCCGATTTTATTTGTTGTATTAGTTTGGATACTTTCTCATAACATACTTTATACTTATATCGGACCATACCTCTCCGAAGCAGGTCTTGCGCAACGAGTTGATTTGGTTTTACTCGTTTTCGGTATTGCATCTTTAGTTGGAATTTGGGCTATTGGTATATTCATTGAGCGTATACTACGTACTTTAGTGTTAATGAGTCTAGCCGGATTTGGATTGGCATCATTATTATTAGGTATCGGAATTAGTCACCCTACTATCATTTACATTGCTGTAGCTTTATGGGGTTTAACTTTTGGAGGAGCAGCAACACTTACGCAAACAGCAATAGCAGATAATGCTAAAAAAGGTGCAGATATTGCCCAATCAATGCTAGTTACTGTTTGGAACCTCGCTATCGGTGGAGGGAGTGCAATTGGAGCAATCCTGATGGAATCATTTGATGTAGTATCTTTTCCATGGGTAATGTTTATCCTCATTCTTCTTGGATTTCTAGTAGCGTTTCGCGCAAATGTTTCTGGGTTTCCTCAAACAAAACAATGATTAAATCAGGATATTCCTTGAAACACATAGCCATTTCGTTGCGGCTTTATTTCAAACATCTTATCTTTTTTTGTAAACACTGCAACTTTATTTCAAAGGTATATTGTATTGCTATTTAATCAGAGCGGCTGGGACAAAAGAAAAAATGTTAGACCATTTACAAGTTTGGTCTAACATTTTTTTGCGTTATTAGAACACATAAACTTTAATAAATCACAAAAATAACATTCATTTTTTGCTTTTTCTCAATAAAATGAGTTATGTCCCAGCCTCTTGCTCTGCGCGTGAAACGCTGGGGTACTGGCCCATGTCTAAAGACATTCTGAATGGTCTGCCAACCGCACTCCGTTTTCAAGCTACCACTAAAGTGGTCTTATTATTTTCGTTTGTTTGCTTTTATTTCTTCTCCTGTAAAAGGATCGATGAATTCTTTCATGGTCATTTGATCCTCAAGAATATCCTCTTGTAATTGATTTTTTATATATTCCTGAATGATTTTATTTCCATATTTGTATTTCAGGTTCGCATGTCGATCGAATATCATTAAACTACTTTTCCCTTTCAAATATCCCACAAACGATGAAACACTTAGTTTGGGTGAAATACTCACCAACATATGAATATGATCAGGGCAGGCTGTTGCTTCTATAATTTCTACTCCTTTTCTTTCACATAACTGGCAAAGGATTTTACCTATGTCTGCTTTGATTTGTCCATAAATAATCTGCCTGCTATATTTTGGCGCAAAGACAATGTGATACTTACAATTCCATGTTGCGTGTGCTAAACTTTTATTATCCATTTGGATCTCCTTTCGTACGAAGTCGGTTGACCAGACCTGAATTCATTGTACGATTGGGGTTTTTTTCTTGTCCCTAGCTAGAAGTTCTTTAGAACCCCTCGCATAGCAAGGGGTTTTCAAAAGATACAATAAAACAGCTTCGATTTCTCGGAGACTGTTCAGACTGTCGACAAAAGGAAGCGAGAAGTTCATACTCGCTTCCTTTTGTCATTTTTCATTATGTTTAAAAATGGTCATTCACTACATAATAAACATACTCTTTAAGCATAAAAATTCTTTTAAGCTGCCTGCCATGTTTAACATAAACCATCTCACCTGTAGTAGCGTTCCTTCATTTGTCCATATGTTAAATTTTCAAGAGATAGTTGATATAAGAGGGTTTGCGGTAAGCCTTTTTCAAATACGAAAATGAACAGCTAACAAAACCTAGAAAATAAGGAAGTTCACCAACTAAGGTAATATTTTTAAAACAATGAAAATGAAAAAGCTATAGTAATACCCTTGTTCTAAATCATATTGATTAACTACAACTAAAGTACTATAATTAATTTTAAAATAGAGATAATAAAAAGAAGGTGGTAAGTGTCTATGGGTCAACAGCAGAAAAATGGTAGAGTCAGAAAAGGAAGCTTAAAAAATCGTATTATTGGAATATCACTTTTACTGTTTATTTCGATTATCAGCATCAGTTCCTATTTAAATATTAAGACAGTTAAAGAAAATGTTTCAGATGCTTTATTAGAAAAGAGTATACAGCAGGTCGATGAAATTGCACGTCAAGTGGAGAATATTCTAGTTTCTAACTCTAATCCTACAGTGGAACTGCAAAATTTCGTTGAAAACAAAGTACAACAAAATGGAATTGCTTATGCAGTTGTCATTGATAAAAATGTTACGGCAATTGCCCATAGTGATAAGGAGAAAATAGGTAAAAACTATGAAGATGATTCCTACTCTGTAGATGGAGCGAAAAATGGGAAAACGATGACTAGTAGATTTTATGCGGATGTTCAGAAAAGTTGGACGTTCGATATAATGGTACCGATTTATATAAATAATACGCTTTACGGATCTATGGATGTAGGTATTTTCGAGGGTGACATCACAAAAGTTACGAATGCCATTTTACTAAAGGAAATTATTACAGTTGCTGTTGGCTGTATTTTATTCATTATTTTAATGATTTTTATTTTAAATAAAATGTTCAAACCTTTACTGTTAGCAGTTGATAAATGCAATGACATGGGAAAAGGAGAATTCACTGAGTTAATCCCCCCAAATATAACAACTAGAAACGATGAAGTAGGTAAGCTTACATATGCTTTAAATGAGATGCAAAATCACTTTGTTGATTTACTTAATGAAATCAGTCTAACTTCGAATAAGGTTACTGCATCATCTGAAGAACTGCGAGATGCAACCAGTACTTCTTTAGAGTCTTCAAAGGATTTATCATCTGCTGTTGAAGACATTGCTAAGGGAGCTGTGGAACAAGCAAAAGATACCGAATACGGGACTGCAAGTATTGGAGAGCTAGGAGAATTAATTGAAAGTAATCAGGATCATTTAGAAAATTTGAATCTATTTGTCGATGAAGTAAGCCATATTAAAGATGAAAGCTTACTCATATTAAAAGAGCTTGTTGCTAAAACAGAAGAAAATAATAAGGCAGCAAAAGAAATTTATGACATCATTCTCACGACAAACGAAAGCTCTGGGAAAATTCAAAATGCAAGCCAGATGATAAGAACCATTTCGGAACAAACGAATTTATTAGCTTTAAATGCGGCTATTGAAGCATCTAGAGCTGGCGAAGCTGGAAAAGGATTTGCAGTTGTTGCGGACGAAATACGAAAATTGGCGGAGCAATCAAATCAATTCACTAAGGAAATTGCCACTGTTATAGGAGACTTAACAGCAAAAACTGGACAAGCTGTTCAGACTATCCAAGAAGTGAATCATATTGTCAATTCTCAAGCTACAAGTGTTAAAACTACGAATGGCAAGTTTGAAGATGTTGCAAACTCTATTGAAAAAATAAAAACGGTCATTGAGGAATTATATAACTTAGGCAATAATATGGGTGAAAAGAAGGACGAAGTAATAGATATTCTACAAAACTTATCTGCCATATCGGAAGAAAATGCAGCTGGTACGGAAGAAGCAGCCGCATATTTACAAAATCAAACAAACTCCATTTATGAAATTGCCAATTCCAGTGAAGAATTAGCAAAGTTAGCTAATAAAATGCAGGAAAATGTCTCAAAATTTACGATTCAAACAAACTCAACTCGATTGTAAGAACAAAGCCCAATTTCTCTATTTAATTACAGAGAAATTGGGCTTTTTAAACTAGGAATGTCTTACGTACACTATTTAGTTTTCAATGCTACTCGTCACACTAAAAACAAGAATTTTCGTTTATCTTAAAAAATAGTATTAGTGTACATTAACAGTATATGTTCCATTTTCATTATCAAATTTATAAATATATAAATAATACTTTCCTGGTTTTGCATTTAATTTTCCTTTTATAATACTTCCATCTTCCTGTCCATAGGAAGTGTAATTTTGCATATCAGACTCATGATAAAGTACCCATGTCATGCCAATTTGATTTTCATTTACGACAGAAATATCTATTTCTTTTGGAGATGTAACATCGAATTGATATATATCCGTATTATCATCATCAAGCAAGCTACCTTTTATTGGCATATTAAATGGCATTATAGTCGCTTCTTCGGGATGATTATTTGGTTCTATCTCTGTTTGCGCTCCATTCCGTACATTTACTGTATATGTCCCGTTTTCATTATCAAATTTATAAATATATAAATAATATTTTCCTGGTTTTGCATTCAATTTTCCTTTTATAATATTCCCATCTTCCTGCCCATAGGAAGTGTAATTTTGCATATCAGACTCATGATAAAGCACCCATGTCATGCCAATTTGATTTTCATTTACAACAGAAATATCTATTTCTTCTGGAGACGTAATATCGAATTGATATACATTCGTATCCTTATCAATCAAACTACCTTTTAGAGGCATATTAAATGGAATGATAGTCGCTTCTTCGGGATGATTATTCTCTTCTGTCTGCTCCCCTCTCCGTACAGTTACAATTGTTTTAGCTTTACTTGCTATTCCCTTATCATTTTGCACTGTTAATATCACATTATATGTTCCTTCATCTTCATATACATGAATAGGGTTTGCCTCTTCACTTGTTTTTCCATCACCAAAATCCCAAAGATAAGAAACGATATCTCCATTGTGATCTTTTGAACCATCGCTTTTGAACTGGATTTTTTCATTTTTGATTCCAGTATATGGACCATTTATAGATACAAAAGGCGCTTGATTTTCTCCCTCATCCGTCGCAATGCCATGGAAAACAACATCATATTCAAACTGGTTTGCCGCATTCACACGGTAGTTTACAAAATACGCTGTCGCTGTTTTATAGCCGCTCCATTCTTTTTGCGACAGTTGCTCCAATACTTGGTTCACTTGCTTACTCATCGTTTTCCAATCTTGAGATTCACCTTGTGTTTCACTACCTATATACGTGCCTTCGAGTGTAAATGTATTAAAAAATTGAGATTTATGTTTTGTCATATTTCCATTTTTCATGTTAGCAATATCGACAATTTCTTGCTCCACTTCGTCTAACGCTTTTGGTTGATGTTGCACTAAATAATCTTCTGATACTTGTGGTACCTCGTATTTTTCTTGATTATCAATCAATTGCTGCATATAGGCTTGGTATTCCGCATTTAGTTGTGGATCTTTACTTAAAGTGTCACGATACGCATCATAATTTTTCACATCGTTCGCTCGAATTAAATCTTGAATCCTATCAAATGTATCAAATTGGTGATTATACATATAAGACTGCAATGCAAATGAATAGTTATAAAAATCCCATGATCCATATTTTGCAAACATTGTTTGTTCAGCTGTATAGCGTTGTGATGGATCCTCCGATAATCCACTAATAATACTCTTACGTGGAACAATGTCATTTGTACGCGTTGATCCAGCGAAAAATTCTGCATTTCCTTCCTGGAACCATGTTAGTCGCTCGTTTTGGTACATATCACCTGTTCCGAATAAACCTGGAACCTCATACCTACCCTGTAAATAATGTGTATATTCATGACGGAACAACTCTTCTAAACTATAAATACTTTGCTCTGGCGTCCGTTCATATGTAAAGAACGTTCCATTCTCTTCAATATAAATACCACCATTATTTGTTTCATATCCATACAATTGACGGTTTAATCGATATTGATCTGGAGAGTTATAAATGACTACTGTTAAGACATCGTCAGCATTACCTGGTTCTAATGCTTTATCATTCCCAATTACACGATGATATTGTGCTTTTACTTCTTTTGCAGCCCAGTATAATCTTTGAATTTTGTCTTCTGTTACTTGATCTCCCGTTTTAAATACAATGGATCCATCATCAAATGTATATGTTTTCGGTAGATACTGCTCCTTTCCTTCTTCACGTACTTGCTGTAAATCTACTGTCTTTCCACTATAGTCTTTTCCACCATAATTTGTAGTAATTTGCTCTACTGCTACAAAATAAGCTTCACTTAAATATGGATACATTTGCATCGCTTGTGTAACAACTTCTAAACCTTTATTCGGATTACTATGGAAGCCTCCTAAACGCCCTGCATAATAAATGCCATTATTGATTAACCAACTATTGTTATCTGTCACATTATGTATAAGAGCAATTTTATTAACTTCATTTATGAAGCTATCAATTTTGCCATACCACATCGTCGTATTAGCTTCTTTACGAGTATCATATAAATACGACTGTAAGTCATAATCAATGCCATGTATTACATCGTATATAGCTTGTCCTTTTGACGACTCGTCTTCAAATGTAGAGAGATTTTCGTTATACTGCTTTAAAATCTTCGTAGCAAGTTGAACTGTTTCCGCATCACTAGAAGCATTACCTATTAATTTCCCATAGGCAGATACTACTTTATCTTGTTCAGCTGTACCTAGTTTAAAGTTCGGATTCTTAGCTATTTCTTTTAATGCTGGTAAACACTTATCTTGGAAACTTCTCTCGTTTAAATAACCTAGTTCGTTATTATAAAATGCTACATAAAAAGCCGAACGCAATAGCTCAACAAATGTTTCAATCCCCTTTGAATCATCTTTCGTAAAAGAACTTCCTCTTTTCCCCAATTCATTAATAATCACTTGCATGCGTTCTTCATTTTGATAGAAAGCTTTTGTTTCCTCACTGAATTGGAACAAGTCTGTTATTTGATACCACCGAATATTTCCTAGCGTATCAATTAGCTCACGATCGTTCATTTTATTAAGCTCTGCCATCGAGTACTTTTCCTGCAATTGCTTCGTATCAGCCTGTTCTATAATTGGAGCTGGATGTTGCGAAAAATCTCCAATTTCCAAACGTTCATCAAATGATAATGTTTCATCAGCCTTTGTAGAGTGTACAATTTCATCTTTCGACGTTTCTATGCCAATTGGTTTCATTTGTAATACATTATAGGGCGTTTTTTCTGCTGCTGATGCTTCTGCTTGTAACCCTCCTAACGACAGTGCCATTGTGCTAATCCCAATTAACACTTGATTGAATTTAAATTTTTTCTTCATAATAAGTCCTCCTATAGTACTACATTACTTATTTGGTAATATATTTATTATTTGGTACTATATTACCCATTTTAAAATAACATATTATGTAAAAATATCAATAGATAATGTTATATTTAGGAATTTTTTCTTTTATAATTTGAACACTAAGACACAATTAGACCATAGAACTTAGTACCTTCCATTTATATATGAGTATGGGGAAGCTAAACATTTCTTTAATAGACAAATCACCAGAAACTCATTCAACATCATATTTGGGAATCGTCTGTGGAGGAAGCCGAACATTTACGACATGAGAATGAAGGGATTAATACTTGGATGTTAGGCTGAAGAGAGGTTTTCTACTAGATAAATAAACGAAATCAATAGCAGTCTCTAGTTTTCATACTAAATGATCTTTGGGTGCTAATTGATCCATCAGTAGTGGAAATCAACAGCTTTACTTTATTTCACTGTAAAAGAAAAAACTGAAGACAACATAAAGTTGTCTTCAGTCTATCAAGTTAATAGGCTATCCGCTTTGCTTCATAGGCAGCAATATGGTCTTCGTATTTAAAGGTTAAGGCGATTTCATCCCAGCCATTGAGTAACGTTTCCTTATAATACGGATCAATCGAGAATTGATACACTGTACCATCTTCACCCGTTACAGTTTGCTCTGCCAGATTTACTTCCATTGTGTACGGCTTTGCCAAACCTTTAGCCAGAATATTATCGCATTCGGCTTCTGTTAGCTTAATAGGTAAAATTCCATTTTTAAAGCAATTATTATGGAAGATATCTGCAAAGGAAGGTGCTATTACTACATTAAAACCATAATCTAAAATGGCCCATGGTGCATGCTCACGAGATGAGCCACAGCCGAAATTATCTTGTGCTACTAGAATTTTTGATGCTTTAAATTCAGGTTTATTTAATACGAAGTCTGTTACTTCATTGCCTTGCGCATCATAGCGCCAGTGATAAAATAAATACTGCCCAAAACCTGTGCGCTCAATGCGTTTTAGAAATTCCTTTGAAATAATTTGATCTGTATCGACATTTTTACGATCAAGTGGTGTGATGACACTATTGACGATATTAATTGGTTCCATTTTTACTCATCCCTTCCGTGTAAAGCAAGATTTACACAGTTTCCTTGACAAATTCACGCACATCAACAAAATGACCTGCAATCGCAGCGGCTGCTGCCATTGGTGGTGATACTAAATGTGTACGAGAACCCGCGCCCTGACGTCCTTCAAAGTTGCGGTTAGATGTAGAAGCACAGCGTTCACCAGCTGGTACGACATCATCATTCATGGCTAAACACATGGAGCAACCTGACTCCCGCCATTCAAAGCCAGCTTCCATAAAGATTTTATCCAAACCTTCTGCCTCCGCTTGCTTTTTCGTAGTATGTGACCCTGGCACAACGATCGCTGTGACCTTATCGTGCACCTTGCGTCCTTTGATGATATTAGCTGCCGCACGTAAATCACTAATTCGTGAATTTGTACAGGAGCCAATAAAGACATGCTGGATGTCAATGGATGTTAAGGATTGCCCTTCCTCTAAGCCCATATAAGCAAGCGCTTTTTGAAGTGCCGCCTTATCAGAGTCATCCTCGTAATCTGCCTGTGTAGGCACATATCCTGAAACACCCGTACCCATCGAGGGATTGGTACCCCATGTAATGATAGGTTCAATTTCTTCTGCTTGTATGATACGAACTGTATCGTACGTAGCATCCTCGTCTGAGGCAAGGCTTAGCCAATAAGCAGCTGCTTCCTCTAATTTTTCACCTTGGGGTGCATATTTGCGACCACGAATATAATCGACGGTTGTTTGGTCAGGTGAGATGAGCCCTGCTTTTGCTCCTGCCTCAATCGACATATTACAAATCGTCATACGTTCTTCCATTGATAATTTGTGGATTGCCTCTCCAGTGAACTCCACAATATGTCCTGTACCAACGCCAATGCCGAACTTCGCAATAATGGCTAAAATAATATCTTTAGCTGCTACGCCAACTTGTAGCTCCCCTTCAACACGAATTTCCATCGTCTTCGGCTTATTTTGCCATAATGTTTGCGTCGATAATACATGCTCTACCTCTGATGTACCAATCCCAAAAGCAATTGCCCCAAAGGCACCGTGAGTGGATGTATGTGAGTCACCGCAGACAATTGTTTTACCTGGCTGTGTTAGCCCTAGCTCAGGCCCGATAACATGTACAATGCCTTGGTCAGGGTGACCCATCCCTGCTAGCTCAACGCCAAATTCTTCAGCATTTTTAGCCAATGTTTCGATTTGATTGCGTGCAATGGGATCATGGATAGTCTGTAAATTTTTCGTTGGTACATTATGATCCATTGTCGCAAAGCTTAAATCAGGACGACGCACTTTACGTCCATTCAAACGTAGCCCTTCAAAAGCTTGCGGAGATGTTACTTCATGAATTAAATGAAGATCAATATATAACAGGTCCGGTTTGCCCTCTTCCTGATAAACTACATGTTTATCCCAAATCTTTTCAATTATATTTTTACCCATTGTCTTCACCTATTTCTTTAAATATATGTTGTCATAATGCTTTGTGAAACAAAGCTAGTATCAATTTCATTAATTACTTTATCTGTCCATTCATTTGTCGAAAGAATACGATTGCCATCACGGGCTAGATCTGCTGTAAAGTAACCATCATCAAATACCGCACTAACAGCACGCTCAATTTCTGCTGCCTCTTCTGTTAAACCAAATGAATATTGCAGCATCATAGCGACAGAAAGAATGGTTGCTGCAGGGTTTGCGACTCCTTGCCCTGCAATTTCTGGTGCTGACCCATGTACTGGTTCATATAAGCCAAAATTATCGCCACGGATAGATGCTGATGGTAATACACCTAAAGAGCCAGTAATGACAGAAGCTTCATCGCTTAAAATATCACCGAACATATTTTCAGTGACTACAACATCATAGTGTCCTGGGTTTGTAATAAGTTTCATCGCCACAGAGTCTACTAGATTATGTTCCACGATCACATCTGGATAATCTTTTTTCTTAGCTTCTACGACTTCTCGCCATAAGCGACTTGTTTCAAGCACATTCGCCTTATCAACAGAGCATAATTTGCCGCCACGTAAACGTGCTAGCTCAAAGGCATTTTCAACAATACGTTCCACTTCTGCTTTTGAGTAGACCGTTGTATCAATTGCGCCATTTTCAGTACGCATACGTGGTTCCCCGAAGTATACGCCGCCTGTTAGTTCACGGACAATCATTAAATCAACGTTTTCAGCTACTTCACGTTTCAGTGGTGAAGCATCTAGTAAACTCGGGAACGCCTTTACTGGACGTAGATTTGCAAAAAGATCGAAGTGTTTGCGAATTCGCAATAACCCTTTTTCCGGGCGTAATTCAGGTGGATTCTGATCCCACTTTGGACCACCTACAGCACCTAATAAAATCGCATCACTATTTTCACACATCTCGATTGTTTCTTCTGGTAGTGGATTATTATGCTGGTCGATAGCAGCACCTCCAATTGTTGCATACCCTAAATGAAAAGTATGATTAAATCGTTTACCAATCACTTGTAATACACGTACAGCAGAAGCAACAACCTCAGGGCCAATCCCATCACCAGGAAGTACTGTAATTTTTCTCTCCATCATCAAAACACCTTTCTTTGTATAGCGCATTCGCTAATTTAGTAAAGACGCCCACCTACCATTAATTTAGGTGGGCGCATTCATTACGTCTACGCGTAATTTTTTGTGAATGGATACAATACGCCATATCATCATTGCATCCGACTTGTGAATGGTATGTCATACGATTCACTACCTTTAAAACCTATACAGGATGTGCTCCCGAAGGCATGCTATTAAATGACGGTTAATGGCATTTAATAGCAGCTTCTAAACATCTTGAGAGGAGTTACGGCCGGTAGTCGATATATCCTCATAGTAAATTTTCAGCTGCGGTTAAGTAGATCTCAGCCAATTGTTCACCATTGTGAAGCGCAGTATCGAAAATATTAATTTTTCGCACTTGCCGCTACTTCTCGCACAACTTTTTCTTTCCCTTCGTTGATGAATGGCATCATAGCACGTAATTTCGCGCCAACTTCTTCGATTTGGTGGTTCGCACCAGCTTCCTTGAATTTTGTATATTCTGGACGACCATTTTCATTTTCTTGAATCCAACGACGTGCAAATGTGCCATCTTGGATATCTGTTAACACGTCTTTCATACGAGCCTTTACAGTTTCATCAATAATGCGTGGTCCTGCCACATAATCTCCCCACTCTGCTGTATCAGATACCGAGTAGCGCATTGTAGCCATACCACCTTCAAACATTAGGTCTACAATTAATTTAAGTTCATGTAGCGTTTCAAAGTAAGCTAGTTCTGGTTGGTAGCCAGCTTCTACTAACGTTTCGAAACCTGCTCTTACTAGCTGTGTTGCACCACCACAAAGTACTGCTTGTTCACCGAATAAATCTGTCTCTGTTTCTTCTTTGAATGTTGTTTCAAGTAAACCACCTCGCGCAGCACCAATTCCTTTCCCATAAGCAAGTGCTAAATCTTTTGCTTGCCCAGTAGCATCTTGATGGATAGCGAATAGACCTGGTACACCAGCACCTTCTTGGAATTGACGACGAACTAAATGTCCTGGTCCTTTTGGTGCTACTAAAAATACGTCAACATCTGCTGGTGGTGTAATTTGACCAAAATGGATATTGAAGCCGTGCGCAAACATCAGTGCTTTACCAGCTTGTAAATATGGTGCAATTTCTGCTTCATAAACGGCTTTTTGACGCTCATCTGGTAATAAAATTTGAATCACATCTGCTTCTTGTGCAGCCTCAGCCACAGTTTTCACGTCAATACCATCAGCTTTCGCAGCATCGAATGATCCACCTGGGCGAACCCCAACTACTACGTCAAAGCCTGATTCTTTAAGGTTTAGTGCATGTGCATGACCTTGTGAGCCGTAACCGATAATAGCGATTTTTTTTCCTTTTAATACGTCCTCGTTGATGTTTTGTTCATAGTACATTGTAGCCATAGTTTATTTCCTCCTAGAATTTGGTTTGGTTTTCATAGCTTTAGCAACTTGCTGTTTCAATAAAGCTATCAATTTTATATGCAAACTATTTTAAAATAGAGAGCTGTGGGTTTGAGATTTTTTGCGTTTCACGCACAGAGGCAGTGGCTCCTGTACGTGTCAGTTCTTTAATGCCATATGGTCGAATGAGTTCGATAAAGGCATCAATCTTTTCTGGGTGCCCTACTACTTGATACGTCACAACATTTTTGGCTGTGTCAATAATTTGTGCACGAAATGGTTCAACAATCGAATTCATTTCCAAGCGTAGATTTGGTGGTGAAATAACCTTTACTAGCGCCAGCTCTCGCAGAACAATTGATTTGTCGGTAATATCATTGACTTTTAACACATCAATTTGCTTGGATAATTGTTTTACTAGCTGCTCGATTTTGCGTTCATCCTCAACATTGACAACAAAGGTCATCTTAGAAAAATTTGGTTGTTCAGTATGCCCTACTGTAATCGATTCAATATTGAACTGTCGCTTCATCAACAAACCTGTCAATCGGTTTAATACACCACTTTGGTTAATCACAGTTACAGTAATTACTCGTTTCAATTCTTTTTCACCCCAATCATTTCATGTAAGCCTTTGCCTGGTGCTACCATTGGGTAAACACATTCAAGCTGTTTCACTCGACAATCAATTAATACTGGCTCATCAGAAAGTAGTGCCTCACGGAAAATATTCTCCGCCTCATCGATTGTGTTAATACGATAGCCTTTAATATTATAGGCATCCGCTAATTTAACAAAATCTGGTTGGATTGGCATCAGCGACGATGAATAACGTTCTTCATAGAATGTTTGTTGCCATTGGCGCACCATTCCAAGACAACTATTATTCAAAATCACTATTTTTACTGGTAAGTTAAATTCCTGTAGAATAGATAGCTCCTGTGCCGTCATTTGGAATCCAGCATCTCCTACAATCGAAATAACTTTTTTGTCTGGCTTCGCAAACTGAGCCCCAATTGCGGCCGGGAAGCCGAAGCCCATCGTACCAAGTCCACCAGACGTTACCCATGCATGATCATTATTTAAATGGTAGTATTGTGCTGCCCACATTTGATGCTGCCCTACATCTGTCGTTACAATGGCATCACCCTCTGTAATCTTGTGCACTAATTGCAATGCCTCTTGTGGTAAGATTTCTTGCGTATTGGCATCTTTGCAATACCACAATGGGTATTCATTCGCATGATTATTTAAAAAGGCTAGCCAGTCTGCTGTATCAGGACCTTCGAAATCCTTTTTCAACAATGCCTTTAACGCCTCTTTTGCATCCGCAACAATCGGAATATCTGTCGGTACGTTTTTACCAATTTCAGCAGGGTCAATATCGATATGGATAATCGTTGCATTTGGTGCAAATGTGGCTAAATTTCCTGTTAAGCGATCATCAAAACGTGCACCGATATTGAGTAGTAAATCTGTTTTTGTGATGGCTGTATTCGCTGTAACCGTACCGTGCATTCCTGCCATTCCAAGGAATAAATCATGTTCCCCATGAATGGAGCCTAGCCCTAGCAATGTATTCGTTACGGGGATACGGTATTTTTCAGCAAAGGCCGTTAATTCCTCACGTGCGTCAGCAAAAAGAACACCTGCACCAGCTAAAATAACTGGATTTTTTGCCAAAGAAATTGCTTGGATCGCCTTTTGAATTTGTAAATAGTTTGGTTTATAGGTTGGTTGATAGCCTGGTAAATAAATTTCATCTGGTGCTTGTGGTGGATTCTCTACATCAAACAACATTTGTGAAACGTTTTTTGGAAAGTCCACAACCACTGGTCCCTTACGTCCAGTGCTTGCAATATGGAATGCTTCCTTCACAATACGTGGAATGTCATTGACATCCTGCACTTGGTAATTGTGCTTTGTGATTGGTGTCGTAATCCCCATGATATCAGCTTCTTGGAAAGCATCTGTTCCAATGACAGATGTAGCAACCTGACCTGTGAAGACAACTAATGGGATGGAATCAATCATGGCATCCGCAATACCTGTTACGAGGTTTGTTGCACCAGGTCCACTTGTGGCAATGACAACGCCTGTTTTACCTGAGACACGTGCATAGCCTTCAGCCGCGTGAATAGCCCCCTGTTCATGTCTTGTTAAAATATGGCGAATCGGATTTTTATACATCGCATC
This sequence comes from Lysinibacillus fusiformis, assembly GCF_002845985.1. Lineage (GTDB taxonomy): Bacteria > Bacillota > Bacilli > Bacillales_A > Planococcaceae > Lysinibacillus > Lysinibacillus fusiformis_D. The sequence continues at coordinate 721,715 of NZ_PDFK01000003.1, forward strand.
ATAGATTTGTAATACGGCTCCACCTGGATAGCCAAAGATGATTTCAACACCTTGATCATGCAAAGCCTGCACTAAAACATCTGCACCGTCCTTCGCTTGATAGGTTTGTTCAGCCGTTGCTGTTGTTGCTAATTGTTCTTGTTCATTGATTGAAACATTCGCACTCATCAATTTATGCCTCCTTCATTTCTTTCAAAGTCATACATCAGTGTTCTAGATTAGTAAAGTGCCACTAGCTGGTAAGTCTACCTCTCTTCCTTTTCATTGAGAGTTTGCTCATTACGTCGTGAAAATAATAAAAAAGCCCTTTTCTCCACACGCAAAGAACTACCTTACGTAGGGATGAAAAAGACTTTCCATGGTACCACCCTTTTTTATAGCAAATAATTGCTACCTCGCGAATAAATGACTGCATTTATACACCTATGCAAAAAATTTCACATCCAATAGGGTGTCATAAAACATTTATTCATTAATAACGAGCACTTTCGACTATGCCCGGAGCTATCTAATGGTGTAAACACGTTTAATAGCCCACTCCGAGGGGATGTCGGATCTAGTTGTATCGCCGGCTTCCAGCACGACCGGCTCTCTGGTAGATACAAGGCTCTAGAACCTTTAACCTCATCAACGTTTTCATTTATCTAGTTGTTAAATTTTCATTACGCCACCAGTGGAAGCGTTCGTCACTAATTTTGAATATCTTGCTAACCAACCACGTTTGATTTTTGGCTCAAAGACTGGTAATTTTGCACGACGTTCAGCTAAAACTTCATCTGAAACTTGTACATTAATCGTACGATTTGGTAGATCAATTTCAATAATATCTCCGTTTTCTACTAAGGCGATTGGACCGCCTTCAGCAGCTTCTGGTGAAATATGACCAATTGAAATACCTCGAGATGCACCTGAGAAACGACCATCTGTAATTAATGCAACCTTTGTACCAAGACCACGACCTTGAATCGCAGATGTTGGTGCAAGCATTTCAGGCATCCCTGGGCCACCCTTAGGTCCTTCATAGCGAATGACGACTACATGGCCCTCTTTCACTATTCCATTATCAATATTTTCCTGCGCTGCTTCCTGGGAATCAAAGACGATTGCCTCTCCCTTGAATACTTTGATGGAAGGATCAACTGCACCTACTTTAATAACGGAGCCATCAGGTGCAATGTTACCAAATAACACCGATAACCCACCTACAGCACTATAGGGATTGTCTTTTGTTCGAATGACTTGATCATTCGTGATGTGATAATCTTTGACAAGCTCACCCATTGTTACACCTGCAACGGTTGGGCGATCTGGATGAATAGCTCCCGGAATGGATGTTAATTCATTAATAATGGCACTAACACCACCCGCTTTATTGATATCATCCATTGAAATATCGGATGCAGGCATAATTTTCGCTAAATAGGGTACTCGCTCTGCTACTTTATTAATATCTTCAATGTTGTAATCTATTTCTGCTTCATTGGCAATGGCTAATGTATGAAGAACAGTGTTTGTGGAGCCTCCCATTGCCATATCAAGAGCAAAAGCATCATCAATTGACTCTTTTGTAATAATGTCGCGTGGCTTAATGTCTTCCTTGACCATACGAATTAATTGTTTGGCTGCTTCTTTAATCAGCTTGTGACGCTCTTCAGAAGTGGCAACGATTGTACCATTCCCTGGTAGAGCAACACCGAGCATTTCCATTAAACAGTTCATCGAGTTGGCTGTAAACATCCCTGAGCATGAGCCACATGTTGGACATGCATTATTTTCAATATCTAACAGCTCTTCAGATGACATCTTTCCTGATTTATGGGCTCCTACGCCTTCAAAAACAGAGGTTAAAGAAAGCTGCTTGCCTGAAGCAGAAGTACCAGCCTCCATTGGACCACCAGAAACAAAGATAGATGGTACGTTTGTGCGAACTGCTGCCATCAGCATCCCTGGTGTAATTTTGTCACAGTTAGGAATATAAAATACACCATCAAACCAATGTGCATTAATAACTGTCTCTGCTGAGTCTGCTATAATTTCACGACTTGGTAATGAATAACGCATACCAATATGCCCCATTGCAATACCATCATCGACACCAATTGTATTAAATTCGAATGGAATACCACCCGCTTCAATAATGGCTTCTTTCACTACATCAGCGAACGTACGTAAATGAACGTGACCTGGTATTATGTCGATATATGAGTTACAAACCCCAATAAATGGTTTGCCTAAATCTTTTGCTTTTACTTTGCCTGTTGCATATAAAAGACTTCGATGTGGCGCTCGATCTACGCCTACTTTAATCATGTCACTTCTCATTTTAAACGCCCCTCATTGCTATCCATACTATGTTCGTTGCTATAGACAAAATGTTCTGTCTTTTTAATTTTTGTTTATAGAGTAGCAGCCTACTAGATGGCTACTGCTGTAACGAACGTGTTAAATTGTTGTTATCATAGTACGAAAAAAAGGTCTCGTCAACAGTATTTTTTGAATTGTTCAAACAATTAAAAAAATCTGTCAAAATTGAAATCGTTTACATGCTGATTAAGCATCAGTTTTATCTCGCTTTGATAAAAATTTTGACATTTCGTTCAAATTTTAATTTTTCAATAATAACCAACAATGTAAGAGACCATTGATTCCCATATTTTCGGACAAGTTGAATCATCTTATCTATAGAGATAACGCTTACAATAGAAACAATTTTTTTAAGTAGCCTGTAAAAAATACTTGATCGGGATCATATTGGTGTCGTATTTTTAAAAACTTTTCGATCTCTGGATACAGTTCGTAGACGGTTTGTGCTGTTAAATGGTGTTGTTTGCCCCAGTGAGGTCGGCCATCATATTTTTGCATCAAAGTATGAACCCATTTAAAATAAGGCTCTTCTGACATCCCTTTATACATATGAAAGGCTATAAAAGCAGACTCGCGCCCCTGTGTTGGACTTAAAAAGCCTGCTTCCCCTGCAGTTGTTCGACACTCTAATGGGAAATGAACATTAAAAATCCCTTTTTTAAAGGTTGTATGAATTTCCTCCAAGCATGCTTCAAATTGAGCGAGTGGAATGGCATATTCACTTTCTTGGAACTTCACACTACGAGGAGAAGGATAAATTTCATAGCTTATGCCCACTTTTTCACTTTTCACCACATTTGCGGCTGCTATTTTACTCATAGCACCACTTAACGCTGGTTTCCACTTACAAAGTTCTGACATGGCAAAGAAAGCACCATTTTCTACAATTTGAAGCTTTAACGTTTCTATTTTTTTATTCCATTCACTTTGATAGATGGGTGCTACAGCATTCATCCGTTTTACTTGAATCGTCTCACTGCCAGGGAAATAAAACCATTCCACATGGCGATGTTGGCGAATATCCTCTGCGAATAGTGTGAGACCATTGCTCAAAGTTTCTCTTGCCCCAACATAATGCAAGCTATAAAGTGGCATGACTTTGATCGTTACTTTGACAAGGACACCAAGCATACCGAGCGATACATGTAGTGCTTCAGATAAATCGTCCATTCCCCTCCTGTGCTCCTGATATGTGCCAGTGCCATCTACAAACCCCCATGTCATGACAGCAGACGACAGAGAACCAAGTGTAATCCCTGTACCATGTGTACCCGTTGATACTGCTCCTGCAATCGTTTGCTCCTGAATATCCCCCATATTGATTAAAGCAAAGCCGTGCTTCTCCAGCATTGGTCCAATTTCATATAGGTAGGTACCAGCCCATAATGTTGCCTCCTGCTTTTCCTCATTCACAGCGATTAATCCACGCATATTATGTAAGGAAATAGCGATATGCTCTGGCATAGCCACAGCGCTAAAAGAGTGAGCTGCCCCTGTGACCCGAATCGTTTTTCCCGTTTCACGTGCATGCTTGACAATGGTTGAAACTTCTTCAACCGATTGTGGTAAGTACATTTCACTCGGATAAGAAATAACATTCCCCGCCCAATTTGTCCACTTTTCACCATTACGCCATTTTTCTATAGAAAACATTGTCCATCCCCCCTATATGTTGTGTAAGGCCCCATATACTTGTCCTCTCGAATCCCATGGAGTACTTGAAAACGCTCACAAAGCTCCCCCGCTTTTGCATGTCTAAAATAGATCGTATCACCAATATTAATATGTTTTCCTTTGACCTTTATAGGCGTTTGTACTTCTCCTGCTCCTTCTAAGCTAAGGTATGCAAAATTGCTAGGTTCATAGAATACAGGTAAGCGATCCAATCCAATTGCTCCAGAAGCCGTATAACCACCACCATGACAAACAACAATATTTTTTTCAGGCTTTCTCGTTACACTCAAAGCAAATCCAGCTGCCTTTTCTAGCTGTAAATGTGTAAATTGATCGAACAATGCAGGTGCATAAAAAGCGGAGCCTACTGTAATTTCAGTCACTTCTTTCTGCTGATTGGTATATAACATGCTCCCTGAGCCTCCACCATTGACGAAGCGTAAGTTTGGAAAATACGCCTTGATATGGGCTATCGCTAAGCGACGAAATTGGGTTACTTGTTTTTTAGCTTGTACTTGCATTGCCTCAATCACTTTGCCTTTTAATGCATTCGCAGGACGATTGCCAACGCCTGCTATTTGAGCCTCATAGCCCATTGCACCTACAACCTCAATCGCTGACGTTTTTTGAATCTCTTGCAAAAAAGGTGTCAGCGTCTCAAGAGAATACAACGATGAACGTTTAGTCCCGAAATACAGTACTTTAAAATCATTCGAAACATTAATATCAATGCAAACCTGTACACGTACACCTATTTCTAGTCCCAGCTTCGCTAATAGTTGGATATGTTCTGGCCGATCCACCATAAAAGTAATGCTTTTCCCGTCTTTGACGAAATGTAGCAAGCGACGAATAGCTGCTTCCTCCATTACTGGATAGCCCAGTAATAAATCATCAAATTGCTGCTGTAGTAAAAAAATGGTCTCTGCCGCTGTGAATGTCATAAAGCCTACAACATTAGCAAGGTTTTTCTGAACATAACGAAGCACTTCAACAGAACGAATCGATTTTGTCGCAATACGAATTTGCTTGCCACCACAAGCCTCTTGCACAGTTCGTATATTTTTATCCAGCGCATCTAAGTCCAACCAAGCAAATGGTCTTTCCAAATCACTAAACGCTCGATCCAATCTTGTCGTCATTTAATCCCTCCTGTATATACTATGTATTTGATAATTTACAGAATAATTTTTTTATTCATGAGTCAAAATAAAAACAACCGTGCGCTTTTTATTCAATAAGTCGACACAGTTGTTTTAGAATGGGACAAACATTTCATTCACCTTTCTATTCAATTGGTTACGATGCGTATAAGAAATCGGCTGCAAGATTTAGCAGCACTAACAAATGCAGACCAGCAATCAGAAAACCTTGACGATTTAAACGTTTCATAACAGCCATATTCATATGCAACACGCTCCTTTTTTCTCATTATAATCCTTTTAAACAGAATTTTCAAACTATTAAAAGGTGAAAATTTAACCATTTTCCATTCATATAAATAAAAAATGAACAACCGTATAATTGATTGAAATTCTGCTTCAACAAAAAATGCATTTTTTCATGGATAAAAAGGTGGTTTTTGCAAATATTTAGTCAAACGGCTGATTTTGGAGCGTTCCATCTATTTTTGGTACGAATTGAATGCGTGAACATACTATAGAAGTAAGCGAAAATCGGTGTATGTACAATATAGAAGTAATTGTAGTTAATGTGGACATTTTCACAATCATTTATGCAGTTGGAGTTACGTTAGTGTGGGCATGATGAAAGAGCTGCATTCATTTGTCTACAGCCATTATGACAGCATGTAATAATTACTAAACAAAATCGCAGTGTTTAATCTACTCCATTCAGGGTATAACTAAGTAATCGCCATTATATCTTAATTTTAAGGAGATGAAAATAATGATTAGTTTCATTTGGTATTTAATCATCGGAGGAATTCTTGGATGGTTAGCTGGCGTAATTTTAGGTAAAGATGTACCTGGTGGCATCATCGGGAATATTATTGCAGGGATTGTTGGTTCTTGGATCGGTAGTATGGTTTTAGGGAACTGGGGTTGGAGAGTAAGTGATTTCTACGTGTTCCCAGCACTGATCGGTGCCGTTGTGTTGATCTTTATCGTCAGCCTTATTTTAAAAGGTATGCGTAAAGCAACTTAAATATGTAATAAAGAGCCATCCATGGTGATGGCTCTTTATTTTGCTTCATTTAGTAAAACGGTTGCTCGGAGTTCATCGTGATAATTATTATACAATTGGTAGTAATACAATACATTTTCTACATATTCTTCACTATGATTGTATTGATACACAGCTTTCTTAATATTACCTTTGGCAGCTCCGTATTTAGCTAAATAATTAGCTGCACTAAATACCGCATCCTCAATATCATAGGGATCGGCTATACCATCCCCATTCGCGTCTACGCCATATCCTCCATATTTAGCAATTGTCTCTGGATTCATTAATTCAGCCTTCGTGATGTTTCCTTTTCCTAGTCCTGAACAAGTAGGATGCTGCCAGCCAACGAACGTGCACGGCATAAATTGCATATGCCCTTCTGCCCCGGCAGATGAAACCATTGATTTCACTGTAGAAAATCTCGTTTCAATTCGATGATGTGCAGCAAGCAATGTCCATGGCACACCATATTTCTCCTCCGCTGCTACATATACCGGAATGTATTTCTCTGGAATGTCCATATCGAAATGTTGTTGAATCTCCTCGATTGCCTTTTGCTGTGCAAGCTTTTCGAAAATCGGTAATGTTTGAAGTTCCTTCCACGCAAAAAATGTCAGGACATACACCGTTATCGCAACGGGAATCAATAATGCTATCATACCCAATTTTGTAGCGGGTGATAACATGGCTTTGTTGTTCTTTTTCTTTGTCATACGTCACACCTAATCTAGTATTCTTTTTCTATATTACCAAATTTTTCGTTATATGTAGTAAATCTTTTAATTTTTGTAAGATAGAAACTTCCAGTTGTAGGTTGCTATTCATTTTCACTATAAAAGCAGTTGAAAGGTTTGCTAAAAATATAGTAAAATACAGATTGATTCATTATATTGGATAATAATAGGGAGGCATTTATTTTGTGGAAAGACTTTAAAGAATTTGCAATGAAAGGCAATATTGTCGATCTAGCAGTAGCAGTAGTCATCGGTGGTGCTTTCGGTAAAATTGTTACCTCCTTAGTTGAAAATATCATTATGCCATTAGTTGGTATTTTAACAGGTGGTGTTGATTTAACAAAGAGCTTTGTTTTTGGCTCTGGTGAAGCCCAAGTCAATTTAGGTGTATTTCTACAATCAATTATTGATTTTTTAATTATTGCATTTGCCATTTTTATGGCGCTCCGAATTATGACGAAGCTTACACGTAAAAAAGAAGAAGCAGTCGTTGAAGAGCCAGCTCCTGAATTAGATGCAAAAGAAGAGCTCCTCAAAGAAATTCGTGATTTACTCAAAAAAGAACAAGCCTAACATATGACACCAAAGGATCTGCCTTATTCGAAAGAGGCAGATCCTTTGGTTTTGTATCCTTCTCTTTGGATGTTCTATCCGCTGCTTTATGCGTATCCTCCACTTTCTCTGCTCTATCCATCTCTTTCCGCGTTCTATCCGCTGCTTTCCTTATTCTATCCACCAACTTTATGCGTATCCTCCACTTTCTCTGCTCTATCCTTCTCTTTCCGAGTTTTAACCGCTCCTTTCCTTACTCTATCCACCAGTTTTATGCGTATCCTCCACTTTCTCTGCTCTATCCTTCTCTTTCCGCGTTTTATCCACTACTTTCCTTACTCTATCCACCAGTTTTATGCGTATCCTCCACTTTCTCTGCTCTATCCATCTCTTTCCGCGTTTTAACCGCTACTTTCCTTACTCTATCTACCAGTTTTATGCGTATCCTTCTCTTTCTCTGCTCTATCCATCTCTTTCCGCGTTCTATCCGCTACTTTCCTTACTCTATCCACCAACTTTATGCGTATCCTTCTCTTTCTCTGTTCTATCCATCTCTTTCCGCGTTCTATCCGCTGCTTTTCTTATTCTATCCACCAACTTTATGCGTATCCTCCACTTTCTCTGCTCTATCCTGTTAACTTAACTAGAAGCTCCCACACATTGTTGCTCATAATTTAATAATCAATCTCCTACTATTCCTACGTGATTAACTATAAATAATCTAGCTAATTTTCAGAAAACACCCTTGTTCTTCTTTAGTATCCATGTTAAATTGGTAACAATTATTGAGAATACTAATAAATTGAAAGCGAAAATTGTCGCTTTTAATAATATTGGAGAAAAGAGTGACGTCATGACATTAAACAGAAGTATTGAAACAAAACTTGTACAACTAGGAAATTTAAGTGACCCCATAACAGGTGCTGTGAGCCCGCCGATCCATTTATCGACTGCTTATAAACATGCTGGAATTGGGGAATCTACTGGCTTTGACTATACACGTACAAAAAATCCTACACGTGCTCTTTTAGAAGAAGGGATTGCTGATTTAGAGGGGGGCGATATGGGCTTTGCCTGTAGTTCAGGGATGGCTGCTATTCAATTGGTGTTATCCTTATTTAAACCAGGCGATGAGTTAGTCGTGCCTGATGATTTATATGGCGGTACCTATAGACTATTTAACTTCTTCCAAGAAACCTATAATATCAAGCCTGTTTATTCAAAGTTTGAATCGGTTGAACAGGTGGAAGCATTAATAACTGAAAATACTCGTGCGTTATTCATTGAAACCCCAACAAATCCACTTATGCAGGAATTCGATTTACAAGTGTATGCAGAGTTAGCCCATAAACATGGAGCCTGGTTAATTGTAGATAATACCTTCTATACACCATACTTCCAACGCCCTATCGAATTAGGGGCAGACATTGTCCTTCACTCTGCTACAAAATATATCGGTGGTCATAATGATGTTTTAGCTGGTTTAGTTGTGGCTAAAGGTAAGGAATTATCTGAACGCATTGGCTTTATTCATAATGGCAGTGGTATGGTGCTAGGCGCTATGGATTCGTGGTTACTTATTCGCGGTTTAAAAACTTTACATCTCCGATTAAAACAGCATGATGCAAATGCAAAAGCCATTGCTGCTTATTTAGAGGAAGAAGCATTAGTGACTGATGTACTTTATACAGGAAAAGGTGGCATGCTGTCATTCCGCTTGCAAAAACCTGAGTGGATTGACCCATTCCTTCGTCACTTAAAGTTAATTACTTTTGCTGAAAGTCTTGGCGGTGTGGAAAGCTTTATTACATATCCTGCCACACAAACACATGCAGATATGCCATATGAAGAGCGTGTTGAACGTGGCGTTTGTGATCGTTTACTTCGATTCTCTGTCGGTATTGAGGAAGCAGAAGATTTAATTGCAGACTTACAACAAGTATTCGATATCCTAAGAAAGGAGGCATAATTTATGAAGCAACGTATTGAAACGAGCCTCATTCATGCAGGTGTTCGTGATGGCTATGGTAATAAAAAAGGGGCTGTCAATGTTCCCATGTATCTGTCCTCTACCTTCCATCAAGAAAGTATGGATGAGTTTGGAGAATATGATTATGCTCGCTCAGGCAACCCTACGAGAGACGCATTAGAAAAAGCTGTGACAGAACTTGAAGGTGGTGTTCGCGCTCATGCCTTTTCTTCGGGCATTGCAGCGGTATCAGCAGCGTTAATGCTGTTATCCCAAGGGGACCATATCGTCATGACCGAGGATGTTTATGGTGGAACCTATCGTTTTGTGACAAAGGTGTTACCACGCTTTGGGATTTCCCATACATTTGTAGATTTCACGGATCTAGCAGCAGTAGAAGCAGCAATAACGCCAGCTACGAAGCTGCTTTATATGGAAACACCATCAAATCCGACATTAGGCATCACAGATATTCGTGGCGTGGTGGCACTAGCGAAACAACACCAATGTCTGACATTTTTAGATAATACCTTTATGACACCGTTACACCAACGTCCACTAGAACTTGGAGTTGATGTCGTCATTCATAGTGCAACTAAGTTCTTATCTGGTCATTCTGATATTATTGCTGGCTTAACAGTTACAGCAGATGACAAGCTAGGACAAGAGCTATACTTTATCCAAAATTCTTTTGGCAATATTTTAGGTGTACAAGATTCTTTCACACTGCTACAAAATATCAAAACAACAGATGTGCGCTTTAGTCGCTCTGCTGAATCTGCACAAAAAATTGCAACATTTTTAACTACAAATCCACTGGTTGAGCAAGTCTACTATCCTGGACTTGCCTCACATCCAGGGTATGACATTCATCAGCGCCAAAGTACAAGTGGTGGGGCTGTTTTGTCTTTCCGTTTACCAAGTTATGCAGCCGCCAAAGCATTAGTCGAAGCAATGACAATTCCTGTTTTCGCGGTCTCTCTTGGGGGTGTGGAATCAATTCTTTCCTACCCAGCAAAGATGAGTCATGCTGCTATGGAGCCTGAGGAGCGTGCAAAACGCGGCATCACAGATGGACTTTTACGATTTTCAGTGGGACTTGAGCATGTGGATGATTTAATCGCTGATTTTGCACAAGCCTTAGAGATTGTGGCCAAGGCTTGATTGAACCAACCTGAAAGAGACCGTTGAAAAACCCTAACTATTTTACGAAACACTCATTGCGTGTTTTATCATAGTTAGGGTTTTCTATTTGTTAATAGCTAAAGTAGTCATGCCACCGCATCTTTATAATCCTACGTTCAATTTTTCACCTTTCCTAACACACGGTATAAATAATCACCATGCCCCTTTGCTAGTAGCGCTTCTTGCTCAGCAGAAATCCAATAAAATGAAAAAATTAAATCCGCTTCATTTAAGCCCGTTGGATGATGTTGCCATGAATCTTGTGTTTCATCGGATGTTAAATGATAAAAATAACGTTTCTGTAAAATACCTGACGGATGATTAAAATAGTCCTGTGCAATTAACCTCTGAACGACAAGTGTTGTTAGACCAGTCTCCTCCAACATTTCACGCTTCACAGCTTCTAAAGGTGTTTCGCCCTCTTCTACTGTACCTTTGGGCACTTGAATACCTGCACCAACTGAATTCTGTTCAAATACGAGCACTTGTAATTGTTCTTCATGCTCTCTCGTAATATAGCCAAATGCTTTTTCCACTACTTGCATGAAAGTGACCCCCTTTTGACTGATTGAATGTTACAATAAAGATAAAAATTGGAATTTAAGGTGAAAAGTGTTGACATTTATTATACGACAGATGCTAGAAAATGACATTACTTTTGTACAAGAAATTGCTAGAACAAGCTGGCACCATACATATGAAGGAATCATCCCTCGTGATATTCAAGATCGCTTTTTACAAATGGCGTATAGCAGTAACCGTTTAACACAGCGCTTCACTACTAGCCTATTTTTAGTCGCAATCGTCGATGAATCGCTAGTAGGCTTTGCTAATTTCTCAAATGTTACACATGGTGAGGCAGAGCTGCTTGCCATTTACTTGCATCCTGATAGCCAGGGGAGTGGTATCGGTTCAGCTCTTTTACAAAGAGGGCTAAACATGCTTCCCAGCCTATCGTCATTATTTGTTTGTGTAGCAAAAGAAAATACAATTGGTATGCATTTTTATCAGGCAAAGGGGTTCGAAAAGCTAGTAGAATTCGATGAGTGTTTCGATGGTTATCCGCTTAAAACAGTGAAAATGGTGAAACAACATGAAAAAGGATAACGGTTGCTTTGACAACCGTTATCCCCCTTCGTTTTTAAAAGCATTGTAAGACAACCCATGTCTGATCAAAGCGGGTCTTTTGGCAATCATCCTCACGAATCCAAAAATACAATCTACCGCTATCTCCCCACATATATCCAAGCTCTTCTTCTGAATCAAGTTGAAGCAATAATCGCCAGTCTGTTGCCCCAGCCTCTAATTCCCTTCGAAGGGGATCATTATAGCCAGTTGAATCGCCACAATATAAGCCATTGGAGACAAGCTGACATTGTAAGTACATATCCCCTTGAATAGCATCTGGAAAACCGTCTATGCGATGAACGGCTCCATTTGCATCAGCTTCTTCCATCGATTCATATGCAAGGTCTCTCAAATTATCTGCTTCCTCTTCCGTTAGAGTTTCTTCTAAATCATCCCAAAATGGAGATTCCCAGGGCGGGAGTGTCCATTCATTTTTAAACTGCAGACTTGCACTGGCAATGTCGCCATGTTTGAGTAAGATAGCAGGTATTTTTATTCTTGTAAGGCTACTAACTGGTTCTGTGAAATAGAAAACATTGAAGCCATCATAGTCTTTCGGATCGTATCCCCATGGTTGCTCGGCTGCATCATAGAAAAAGGACAATAATCCATCTGTAGGTAATAAATTGTTGGTATCGTAAGGTTTGATATCCTTTACATGTAGTTGGCAAAGGAAATACAACGGTCTCTTATCGTTCGTATATGGCCACACAAAATCTGTGGGAACATCCGGACAGCCACCTATTTTTGAATGGCCAATCGGAATTTCTTCATCAGCATTTTGCTTAGCTACCATACGTATAGAGCTTCTAGTATAAGCTGCTATTTGCTCAGCCTTATGTGCTAACCCATAGTCTTTCAACCATTTGTTCCATTTTTCTGTGTTGCTCAATGCCTTCCCCTCCTACCGTTACACACGTTTTTTATGTAAGATGTATATGCTCAGCTTGGATCACAAGTGCTGTCAAGCCTGTCGTACTACCAGATTCATGCGCCTGCCCTTGATGCCAAAGTACACCCTGTCCAGATTTTATGGTGATTTTTTCATCATCTTCACCACGAACCCAGCCTTCGCCATGCATCACGATAAAAAGCTGAGGAACAGGGGCTTCATGCATACCAACTACCCCATTTGGCTCAATATAGATGAAACCGATATTCACTGGCTCTTCTGTTTTCATAATGTTCCGATAAAATGCATTGTTTGATTGATATTGATGAATTTGCTTCGCTAAATCTTGTGTATATGAGATGAATTGCATTTTTCTATGTTCCTTTCATGCTAGGCTAATTCTTCCTGTGCAAATGCTAGCAGTGTACCATCTTCTGATTTGCCATAAAAAGCAAAGGCATCATAGCCAATACTTTTTATCGTCTCCCAATCTGCTGTTTCTCCGTTGAGTAGCTGTACATTGCCATGTTCATCTACCTCATAGTCTTCTGCTTCTTCGTCATAGTCAATATTATAGAAAAATGATAGGACAACTTCTGTTGTGGGCAAAAGATATTTCCGTAGTGGACGATGGATACGCTGCTCCTCCGTAAATTCATCACAAAATAGCGCATTATAGCCATGTAGGGTTGCATCAAATAGCAAAATTTCCTCCGCCGTTAAAGGGTCTTTTGCAACGATTCTAGCGGTTGCTCCAGTAATGAAAGGCAATGCCTCACCTTCGATTGTTAGTAAATCTCCATAGTACCAAATTTCAAACTGTTTATTCCCTGTGCTGGAACAAAGCTGTAACTGTGATTCAACTGCCTCTAGCTGTTCAACATTTTCTGCATATGACTGTAAATAAGTTGGAATAGTAATATTCATAGCCTTCCTCCCCTTTTCTTCCTTATAACGTATTATAATACATTCCGCCTTCTATTTTTATCCATAAAAAAACCCAGAATTTTTTCTGGGCTTGATGACACTTACTTTTCTAACATGATTAAAACTGACGGGCCTTTGCTTCACTTCGCAAGAGGCGATTATGGAGAGTTATCTCCGTTTCACCATTTACTTGCGATTTGGATCGCTTAATCCTTGACCAGTTGCGGTGGATTTTTTGAGATTTTGGATCTAATTGTTCGAACCTACTCATTTTTCATCCTCCTCATCATTATAGATTTCATAAGTGAAATCTTCTTTATTATGACCAGCTAGGATGAATTTATACAAACGGCCATTCATCAGAAAATAGCTCTACTTTATTGCAAAATGAATGCAGGTTTTACTTGCTTTTTATTTTTTTCTCCAATAAAACTTTGACAATTTTCTCAAGTTGTAGGTCTAAAGAGTAAGGATCTTCCATGACAAACTCATCATCGAACTCACCATACATATAAACATTGCCATTTTTAACAGCAGGTGCTCCCTGCCAAATCGGACTATTCAAAATTTCTTCTGCATCTTCTTGCGAATTGACATAGACAAATACATGATCGCCTAAATACTGTGGCAATACCTCTAATGAGATATTTTCAAAGCCCTCTTTCATGTTTAAAGCTTGCTCTGTTGGAGGTAATTTCAACATCTGATAAATGGTGTTACTACCATAATTCCCTCCCTCAGCAGCTAACACAAATAAACCTGTAGGGCTTAATTGCACGACTGATACCGTTTCACCTTCTTTAATGATGCCATCGATTTGTTTTCGAGCATCTTCTACCCTCTGTTCATATTCTTCTATCCATAACTCAGCTTCTTGCTCTTTTCCAAATACTTCAGCAATTCTTCTAAATTTTTCTAATGGTCCAGCCGTCGAAAGCTCTTCCCAGTAAGGAATAAAAACAGTAGAGCCGATTTTTTCATATTGTTCAATATTTTTCTCAATCGACCCAATGATTAAATCGGGCTCTAGCATAATGAGTTTTTCAGGATTCATTGGGAAGCCACCTAAATTCTCGATTTTAGCGAGCGTTTCTTGAGGAATCCCCGCTTTCTCAATCCAACCTTCCGTTAACATGCCTTCGCGGACACCAACTGGAATAATTCCTAACTTTAAAAGCTGCCCCATATATTGATCAGCCGCTACACGCTGTGGCTGAGCTGGAATTTCTACATCACCTCTAGGCGTCGAAACAATTCTTGTCTTTCCTTCTTGTACAGCCTCTTGTCCACTATTCGCTTGTGATTCCACTTGATTTGTCGATGATGAGGCTCCATTTGTATTTGAGCATGCTGCTAGCAACAATGATAGGCACATAAACAACGTCATAGCCTTTACTTTCATATTTTTGTACTTCGACATTTCATTTACTCCCTTTCGTTGATAATGATTTTCAATTTCATCATCAATATAACACTCGAATTGTTTTGGGAGAATAGCATATCTTCTTTTCCAAAGTGGCAATTCTTCATCTTCCAGTTGCCGCTTTTGCCTCCATGCCACTTTAAATTGTGCTGGAGATACACCCTTGTATCGTTTAAAGCTTCGGCTCAAGGAATGACCGTCAGGATAACCGACATGCTCCGCAATTTCCTGCAACGTAGCATCTGTTTGCACGAGTAATGCCGCTGCTTTATTGACACGCATTTCACCTAAATAATGAATCGGGCTTGTATGCATTTTTTCTTTAAACAGTTTTGATAAATAACCAATGCTACAGCCTAACTCTTGCGCTATGATGTCTAGTGTTAGAGGCATATGCACATGTTCCTCTATATAGCGAACTGCCTGCGCCACCATATCTGGCTTTACGGGATGAATTCCCTGTCCATGCATTTGCCGCAATAATTCATAGATAAATTGATAGAATAATGATTTTATATGTAAATTTTTCAGCTCTTTGTCATGGGCCTGTTGCCAAACTATCTTCATCTGCTCTGCTCTGTCAAGTAATGCAAGAGGATGAGCTGGCACAAAAGCATATTGATAGTGGAAAGGATTATGATTTTCCATCAAGGCTACCATTTCTTGGCGATGAGGTAACGGAAGTATTGCCTTATAGAAAATCATAAAGTATTCAAACTCTTTCTCCGCTACAATCTCTACATCCACCCCTTTTCCTGCATGCAGGACGTGAAACGGGTGTACCAGATGTCTGTTTTTATCAAGCCAGATTTGAGCATTCCCTCTTTTTGTATAGAGAAAGGCACTGGTCGGCAATCGATAGGGACCAAAATCCTCTCCCTGCTCCATCATTGTCAATCGTACATCCATAATTTTGATGTATGCGTGATTCCATAAAAGTATATGATCACTTAATTTCATCGAGCTCAAGCACTCCTTCTAGTTTAACCAATAGCATGTCTCTAGTTTAACAGAAATCCCACTAATTGATAATAATTCTCATAGATAAAATGCATTTCCTTCAAATGTAGCCAAACAAAATGGACTTGTCATTGCATTGACCAAGTCCATTTTATATCCTTCTTATTTTTTGAAACGATTGCCTGTGTTCACATAGATCATTAAAAAGATCGTCAATGCTACGAAAAGAACAAGTCCGATACTAAAAAATAACCACTGTGTATGAAAAAGTTCATTAAGAATCCATAAAAGCACACAAAAGCAGTAGCCATACATCATTTTCCCCATAAATCTCGCCAATGCTTGCTCATCATACTGCTTTTTTTCTTCTTCTGGCATCGTATTAAATCCTGCGATTAAAAACGCTCCTTTCCCTTGGGACAGCACAATGGCAAAGGTCAGAAATAGCAGCATGATAATTCCATATACAAAGATACTCATCGTTCATCATCCTACTCTTCATTAATAAATTGCTGAATCGCTGGTAGTAATTTTTCATGTAATGGCAATGAAGGGTCTGAATAGGTTGCTAAGTTTCCTGCACGATCTGCTGGAGCCTTTTTCAATACATGGTTCATACCCTCCATATAAAGTAGCTTTGCCTCTGGTTTGCCTTTCTTTAATGCCTCGGCATCGACTTCCTTTACTTGTAAATCCGTTGTTCCTTGTACGATTAATACACGGCTTTTTACTTTCTCCAACTCGTCAGCAGGATGGTACTTTAGCAAGGAAATCAGGAAAGGCTGAACAGATGGACGGAAGAGGGCTTGCAGCTCTGGCGAAGCAGTTGTCACCTGCTTGCCTTGCTTTAAAGCTGTCAAAATATCCGTTGATTCATTGTAAAGCTTCGGTGCTAACTGACCTTTTAATTGCTCTAAGAGTACTACGTCCAATGGTCTTCCAGCACCTGCGATAGAGACGAAGGACGCTACCCCTGTTTTTTGAGCTGCTAGCAAACCAATGAGTGAGCCTTCACTATGACCAATCACGTGTACACTTGTATAAGCTTTATCCGCCATCAATGTTTGTAGGATTTGTACTGCATCATCCACGTATTGATCAAACGTCCCATCTTCTTCCTTTGTTAAGAGCGCTTGATTATCACCAAGTCCTCGCTTATCATAGCGAACCGTCGTAATGCCCTCTTGTGCTAAACCTTCCGCCAGCATTTTTAAGCTATTATTTTTACCAGCTAGAGCAGAATTACCATCTTTATCAGTTGGCCCAGAGCCTGCTATAATGAGAGCCACAGGCGATGGCGACGTGCTCGCTTTTTGTAAAGCAACTGTTAAGTCTCCCTGTTGAACAGGAATTTTTAGTTTTTCATAGGTAACGGGCTGCTCTTTATAAGCCGTTAAAATTAGGGGGAAATTCCCACCATTTTGTTGAAATGTAGCCTCTATTTGTTCATTTTTTAATATGCCGTTTATCGCAATAACAGAGCCGTTCAAATGAATAGATATTTTTACATTGTCATCTGTATACTTGACACTTTGAAATGGAAAATTAGATAAACCTTGTGCTGGAACAGATAATGTACCACTATCCTTCTGTAAATCGACGATAATTGGCAGTGCTCCATTAGGCGTTTCAATATTTCCCTCCCATTTTCCGATAAACTGTTCATTCATTGCACTTTGCCCCTTTGTCTCTTGATTGTCCGCAGTGACCTCTTTTTGCCCACAGGCACTTAAAAGTAACAATGTGCAACATAACAATAACCATTTTTTCATCCAATCTTCCTCTCTATATGAAGATCACCAATAAAATTGGCAATAAGGTAATACCGATTATGATGTAGCTCCATTTATTCGCAAAATTGACAGTCCATCCGATTCCAAATTTTTTCGGCACTAATAAGGATGGATCGTTTTTGTTACAATAAAAAATCCCCCATTTCCAGTATTGATCATCTGCCGCAGCTGTTTCATTTGTATGTACCTCATCAAAACGTTCATTGCTTTTACTGAGCTTCCAAATTAATACTAGTAAGCCACCTAATGTAACGATATTAAAGACAAGAAAAAGGGGGAAAAAGTATGGGGCTGTTTGGTCATGTAAAATAACGGTTGTATAATGTAAAGCAATAAATAGAATCGTCATACTAAAATTAATCGCTGCTAAATACCAGCTACCATATTTGCGTTGAGTCAGTTCCCGATGAACTGAGGCTTCTCTAGCCTGTGCACTCAATTGAATTTTGGCACTTTTCATCCCTTGGCCCATGATGAAAAAGCTAATTTGTATCGCTAATAATATCAGTGGCATACTGATGACGGAGAGCCTAGTTTTTTCAGTCCAACCATCCGCCTCCCCTGCACCATTCCAATGCGTGGCAAAAATTGCTGGAATGGTGTCATAATTCATGTACGTAAAAACAATCAATGCCAGTGTCATGATGATAGGTAAACTAAAAAATAAGGGCGATAGTGTTTCATCTTTTTGGCGGATTGTTAAGTCTGTTACATGCACCGTTTTGATGTTTGTTTCCCATTGTTCCTGTCCCTTTAAATTTTTCGTTTTAACATGGTAACTCATGTAAAGACCAGATGATAGCAGGAGCATGACATACAAAAGGATAAAGGAGATTAAAGACGTTTTCTCCTCTTGCATAGGCGACAAAGAGAATCCGATTTGACCTAGTAAAAATAAGCCTGCAATTCCTCCGATAATTTGACTATAACGCTTCTTCCAAAGCTGTAATTGAGGATGCTTGACATAAGGTTCTGGTATGGAAACACCAAAAACATTCGTTTTTCTTGTTAAATGTGGTGTCATGGTTTCCAAAATACCAACAATGATAAAGATGCCTACTATTATAAGCATACTACCCCTACTTCCATTGTTTTAAAATTCGCTGGAACAAACTTGTTATTTGTTCTTTTTCAAACCCACGTGCAAAAGCTTCCGCCATAATTGGCTTTAAAGCATTTTCCACTTTTTCAACCTCTGTTTCTTCCAGCTCTCGCTTTTGCCCACCAATAATGACTGCCTTCGCTTTCGGTTTTAATTCGATTAACCCTTTTTCCTCGAGTTCATGGTAGCTCTTACTCACTGTGCTTACATTGATACCTAAATCCGTAGCCATCGCACGCACCGCTGGTAATGTATCACCATTTTTCAGTTCACCTTTTGCGATGAATTCAATTAATTGATTGGCTAATTGCTTATAAAGCTGCAATTCACTATTTGGATCTAACCGTATTTGCATATCGCTCCTCCAATCTGTATTGTTAATACCCAAACAGAATCTGTTATGTATAGAGTAATACAGATTTCTCAAAATGTCAAATGAAGGTAATGATGAAGGTGACTAACTCACCTATGTGAATGTCTTATATGATGTTTTACCTTTGAAAGGGGTGGAGTCTTGGCTTGGGTGAGTGCATTTTGCCTTCCTTATGAATTTTATTACCCTAGTAGGAGCGCCTTTCTCTCTGCTTCTCACCCTCAATTAGATTGTTAACAGTGAACCACAAAAAGGACCCAGAATAATTCTGGATCCATGGACACTTATTGCTTCTATTTGATTTTTTACTAGTAGGTTTACGCTTCAACTTAATCTACAGCGAAGCAGATCAATTCTGTTTCACCTTTAGGCTTAAGTTTTAAGAAGCTTCAACCTTAACCAGTTGTGGCGGACTTTCCTGAGATTCTTGGTCTTTGGGTGTTTGACTATTACTCATTCTGCATCCTCCCCATCATATTAGATTAATAAGTGTTTCCGAACTTATTATGAACCTTTGCCTGATTTTTTATTCATGCTTCAAATTTTTTCTGCAAAGACTTGCTGTGCAATGGTTAAGGCATTTTGCACTTTTGGAAAACCGATGTAGGGCACTAATTGTAACAGAGCCTCGACAATTTCTGTTTGTGTTAAGCCTGCATGGTATCCTCGTTGGATATGGGTTTTTGTTTGCGGCGCAGCACCTTGTGTGACAACTGCTGTTATCACGACAAGTGCTCGATTTTTGGCCTCCAATCCTGGTCGTGCATAGACATCACCATAAGCAAATTCAATAATCATTTTGCGTAAATCAGGTGCCACATCGGCTAATGGATCGGATGTAATCATCTGTGTTACTTCTTCCTCAGTCATATATTGTTTGATTGTGTCAAGCCCCTTTGTAAAACGTTCATTCATTTACTGGATTCCTCCCACCATTTTCTTATACAAAAACCCCAATTCCGCGTCTCCAGAATTGGGGATTGTCCTTCACGTATGTAAGGGTCTCTTTTTCACGTCACCCTCTGGCTTAGTTGAAAAAGGATATAGGTTTTCATAGTGCCTCACTGGACAGCTTTAATGAATATCTATGCAAAAGTCACAAGGACATGCACGCAACAATTAATGTTTTACAAGACAGGCTTTTGCTTTGTCAATTTGGATCTTCACTTGTTCGAAGCCGGTTCCACCTAAGGAATGACGGCGTCGAACAGCCGCTTCTGGCGCTAACACATCATAAATATCTGCTTCAATTAGTGCACTTTCCTGCTGCATTTCTTCCAGTGGTAAATTTAATAAGTAAATCCCCTTTTGAATACATGTGAAGACAAGCTTCCCTGTCACCTCATGTGCCTCACGGAATGGCATACCTTTTGTCGCAAGATAATCTGCTAGCTCTGTTGCATTTGAAAAATCAGCATGGACAGCTTGATGCAAACGTTCTGTATTGACAGTCATTGTACGAATCATGCCTTCAAAGATTTTAAGTGAACCAAGAATGGTATGCACAGTATCGAACATGCCTTCTTTATCCTCCTGCATATCTTTGTTATACGTTAATGGTGTGCCCTTTAACACGGTTAATAAGCCCATTAGATTCCCGTAAACGCGCCCTGTTTTCCCACGAATGAGCTCTGCCATATCAGGGTTTTTCTTTTGTGGCATAATGGAAGAACCTGTAGAGAAGGCATCATCCAATTCAATAAATTTAAATTCATCTGTAGACCAAATAATAATTTCCTCAGCAAAGCGTGATAAATGCGCCATTAACAAGGATGCATTACTTAAAAATTCCACAATAAAATCACGATCACTCACAGCGTCCATAGAGTTGGCATATACCTCACTAAAGCCAAGTAATTCTGCGGATTTTAAGCGGTCGATTGGGAAAGTCGTTCCCGCCATAGCCCCTGCCCCTAATGGCAAAATATCAATGCGCTTGATGGATTCTGTAAAGCGTTGTTTATCACGCTCTAGCATCCAAAAGTACGCCATTAAATGATGCGCAAAGGATATTGGCTGGGCACGTTGTAAATGTGTATAACCAGGCGCAATCGTTTCAATATGTTCTTGAGCCTTCTCTACTAATGTTTGTTGAAACGTCACGATTAAATCAATTGCTTCCTGCACACGCTTTTTCAAGAAAAGATGCATATCCGTCGCGACCTGGTCATTACGGCTACGACCTGTATGTAGCTTGCCACCAACAGGACCAATTAAATCAATCAGCATCTTTTCTAAATTTAAGTGTATATCTTCATTGGCAACGCTAAATTCAAGCCCACCTGCGATTGCCTTTTCTTTTAATTGGGCAAGACCACCTAGTATGGCCTCTACGTCAGCTACAGGTAAAATTCCTGTTGCACCAAGCATTGTGACATGTGCAACACTACCTTCAAGGTCCTCTAGCACAAGTTGCTGATCAAAGCCAATGGATGCCCCAAATTCGTCTACCCATGCTTCTGCTGATTTTTGGAAACGTCCACCCCAAAGTTTTGTCATGTCAGCTCACCTTTTCCTTTATTTCTTATTGAAAGGTGTAGTGAAAGCATAATGCCTTCCCACACCTCGCTTGTTAAATATTATTTTTTATTAACAGATGAGTTCACTACGGTTGGTAGACCCCATAACTCGATAAAGCCTACAGCGGAAGCGTGATTGAATTGATCTTCCTTCGAGTATGTTGCTAGCTTTTCATTGTATAGTGAATTTGGTGATTTACGTCCTTCTACAATCGCATGCCCCTTGAACAGTTTCACACGTACTGTACCATTTACATATTGTTGTGATTGCGCAAGGAATGCTTCAAGTGCATCACGTAATGGCGAGAACCATAACCCATCGTAAATTAATTCAGATAATTTTTTCTCAATCACTGGCTTGAAGTGTGCTAATTCTTTTACAAGTGTTAAATCTTCAAGCTCTTTATGCGCTGTTAACAGCACTTTTGCTCCTGGGATTTCATAAACCTCACGTGATTTAATACCAACGAGACGATTTTCTACATGGTCGATACGTCCTACACCATGCGCACCTGCTACTGCGTTTAATTCTTGAATTAAATCTGCTAGCTTCATTTCTTTTCCGTTTAATGCTACTGGTTTACCAGCTATAAACTCGATCTCCACATATTCTGCTTCATTTGGTGCATTTTCAACAGAAACAGTTAAGCCGTAAGCTTCCTCTGGTGGAGATACCCATGGATCTTCCATAATTCCTGCTTCATTGGCACGTCCCCATAAATTTTGGTCAATTGAAAATGGTGAATCCAATGTTGCTGGAATTGGTACATTATGTTTCATCGCATATTCAATTTCCTCGTCACGACTCCAGCCCCATTCACGTACTGGTGCTAATACTTCTAGATCAGGATTTAATGCTTTAATAGACACTTCAAAACGAACTTGGTCATTACCTTTTCCTGTGCAACCATGTGCAACGGCATCCGCACCGACCTGGTTCGCAATCTCTACTAATTTTTTTGAGATTAGTGGGCGAGAAAGTGCTGATACTAATGGATATTTTTGTTCATACCAAGTATGGGCTTGTAATGAAATTAATGCATAATTTTCAGCAAATTCATCCTTTGCATCTACCATATAAGATTCAATAGCTCCTACTTGAAGAGCTTTATTTTTTACGAATTCAAGGTCTTTCCCTTCACCAACGTCAAGACATACCGCGATTACATCCCAACCCTGTTCTTTTAACCATGGAATTGCTACCGAAGTATCAAGTCCGCCTGAGTAAGCTAATACAACTTTTTTATTTGCCATTAAAAATGCGCCTCCATTGCTCTATCGATATGTATTTTTATACATTCATTTAAAAGTTTATACACGAATAGTATCATGTTATAAAAATAAATACAAGTGTATTTTTATAAATTCATAGACATTTATTTTACTAGTTAAGCGAACGTCAACCAATCCATCAAATCATTGGAGAAAGTATGAATATTTACTCGAATAAGCGTTTTTTCACTAAAGGCATAAATGTATACTATATAAATGTATCAATAAAAAAGAACCCCGTAGAAAACGGGATTTTTTTTCACGATTTAATTGATTTTGTCTTGTACAATGCATTCTTTGGATTAATGATGATCAATAACAGGGCGGCTACTGAATATAAAATGGCATTATACATCATTAAATCAACGAGATGCCCGTTCACTAAACCAATAAAAAAATTAAAGAATTGGTGAATGATGATGGGGATGATTAAATTCTGATTGATGTTATAAAATCCTGCCATAATAATACTCGTCGCTATGATGGCTATCATAAAGAAGCCACTATATTGGAGTAAATCCATGCCCATAAAGCCAGTCGTAAGCCATATCGGTAAATGCCATAGCCCCCACCAAAACCCGATGATGATAGAGGCGACTAATGCGGAATACTTCTTTTGAAGCTCCAGCAGGGCAAAACCCCTCCATCCCAATTCTTCACCTAATGGTCCTGATAAAAGATTTCTAAAAAAGTAATAGCTCAGTATAACCCAAGAAGAGATTGTAAAAATAGAATCTGTTTGATGATTATTCATAACTAGACTCAAAATAATAATAAAAATGACGACTTGAATCGTCAGCACTGAAAAAATCACCGATCCGTTCAACCTATTCTTAAATTTTTGTTTCACAAAGTGTAGAAAGCTCTGTCCAGGATATATTTTCGGAAATAATATAACGAAGGCAAAGGTTGATGACCATGCTGATAGACAGCGTATTACATCGAAAACCCATGTTGGAAACCCTAACAGCTTGACAGCTCCTACAAGACAAAAAAGCGGCCAAAAAATGACATTGGTTAAGACAATAAAACTCGCTACAGGTCTTTTTAGCTTCTTATTTCTATTCATGTTGATCCCCCATTTCATTGCACTGAACTTCAGCATAAACCTGGGGGTTGCTCACAGGTCAATTATCTATCTCTATTTTTACTTTATTGGCACATACATTTCTAAAAAAATACGTTCCAGCCCTTCTTCATACGTAACTAGCAGTAGATTGATATACACAAGCCCTAACAGCTCATAGCCCATTTCCTCGGCTACTTTTCTCATACTGGCTTCCACTTGATCGTCCGTATTTTTACCACCTGTAGACCATCTACCATCTTCAATGATTGTATAAAGACATTTTGGATAGGCTCGAATTTCCCCAGCTATTGCCTTGTCATCATCTTCAACTTTTCTGGTAATTATAAATTGTTCTTCTAGTATCCCTTCATCATTAAACCGTATTACTCTTCTTAATGATGTAAGGACCACTGCTTTTTTAAAATTATCGGTGTTTTCTTTTAGAATGTCATATTCATCATAAGCTGTATAATGATCTATTTCTCCCATTATCTCTAGTGGTTTCATTTCCTTTATACTGTATGTTCCTAAACATTGCTTAATTTTTTCGCAATCTTCCTTGACCCTTTGTAACTTTTTTAATTGTCGTTTTTTATAGGCAATCTCCTCCAACATTCCCTGCTCTTTTTCTTCTAATAATGAGCGAATGCCCTCGATACTCTTGCCTCTTCTTAATTCCTGTATTATTTTGATTTCCAAATCAATTTCTCGATAA
Organism: Lysinibacillus fusiformis; assembly: GCF_002845985.1. Lineage (GTDB taxonomy): Bacteria > Bacillota > Bacilli > Bacillales_A > Planococcaceae > Lysinibacillus > Lysinibacillus fusiformis_D. Next base: position 746,553 of record NZ_PDFK01000003.1, read on the forward strand.
AAATTGACCGTTGTTAGGTCATAGATATCAAAATGGGTATAGCTTCTGTAGCCATTTCCTTTATTTTGCTGAGGCTTTACCAATCCCTTTTCTTCGTAAAATTTTATCGTATCTCTAGAAATGCCTAAAAATTTAGCAACTTGTCCAATAGTGTACATTGTATTCTCCTTTTTTAGCTTCATCTTCCCTACTATATCAACAATTTCAGGTAAGTATGAAAAAAACTGTCGCCATACATAGGGAGCATGGCGACAGTCTGATTATTACTATTTTTTATTGAAAAATGATTTGCCTAGAAATTCAATGGTTGCAGGTGCGAGTGCATATAATTTACTCGATAATCCCATGATCCTTGGTAAATTTACCTCACGAACTGGACGATCAATTGTTTGAACTGTAGCTTGTGCCACTTCTTCTGCGGATAATAAAAATCTTCCTAAGGACTCTCTGTAGCCACCTGCATCATTTGCCTTATCTAAAAATGGTGTATCAATGGGACCTGGGTGGATGGCGGTTACTTTCACATTGTATGGAGCTAACTCCATACGAAGTCCATTCGTGAAACCGACAATGGCATGCTTGGTAGCAGCATAAACACTCGCTTTCGGTGTTGCTACCTTTCCTGCCTGTGACCCAATAAAAATTAGATGACCATGCTGTTGTGCCATCATTGCAGAAGCTAATCGTTTGGCAAGGTAAATCGGTACACTTACATTCAATTCAATCATTTGAGCAATATCCCCATCCTTTAAAGCGGGGGCTACAGCAAATTTCCCTACACCTGCTGAAAGAATCGCCACATCAATGGGTGGGAGCTGTGAACAAACATCATCGAGTGTATGTAAATTGGTTAAATCAGCTTGGATAACGTGAGCTCCTAAACGTTCTAGCACCTTTAGTGCAACAGCATTACGACCCGTGGCATAAACTGTATGCCCTTGAGCTACAAGTAATTCTGTCGTTTTTAAGCCTACACCACTTGTTGCACCTGTCACGAAGATCGTCTTTTTATATTTATTCATGTGTAAACCTACTTCCTTTGAAATAAATAGATACCTGCTTCGGTCTTCGTTGATTTAATATAATCATTGGCTTCTAAATAATCTAAATGCCCTAGTGTTTTGGACAAGGTTAATCCTAGCTGATGCTGGAATATGGCTGGATACAAGCGTTTTGTTACTTGTACAACCGTTAATTGATCGTCACCTAGCAACTCATTAACTTTCAATGATTGCTGATGCTGGCGCTCTAATCGTTTATCAATTAAAGAAGGAATATCCTCTAAATCGGCCCCATGCCCTGTATGCATCATTTTGATGGGTAATTGGCGTAGAATTTCGAGTGATTCATTGTATTGCAGTAAGGATTTTGGACGTCCTAATGTACGATCTAATGGTGGCTCGATTAATGGATTGGGCGTTATTTTTTCGAGTAATAAATCGCCCCCAATAACATGATGCGTTTTTTCATCCCAGAAAATAAAATGGCTTTGTGCATGACCTAATGTTTCTATTGCCTTTAATCCTGGATGACCGGGCACTTCGTCTCCATCCACCAAAATTTGTGTCAATGGGCGCTCACCCACAAGCTCTAATTCACGACGAACATGTACACTTTTTGTAATATATTCTTGTGGTACCCCATGCTCTAATAAACGCTCACTGTAAAATTGCTCGTGATAGCTTAAAAACGCTTCATCATGACGAAGCCATTTATCATTATAGGCATGCCCCAAAATTTCTGCATGTGGAAAGGCATCGACCCATCCTGCATGGTCAGGATGATGGTGGGTTAACACAACCTGTTCAATATCTCGCATGTCAAAGCCAGCTGCTCGAATTCCCCATTTCAAAGCATCATAGGCTTCCATCGTTTTTGGTCCAACATCAAAAATGCTGAGTGCATCGCCCTTTACAATAAATGCATTGACATCTCCTACTTCATAGGGTGTTGGTATTTCTATTTTGACTATAGACAAAGTTGTTTCCCCCTTTTTACGAGCTAGTGAATACTGATTCATTCTATTTTACAAGTTTTTTCTGTTTTCGTCATCCTCCTGTTGACAGTTTGCTAATTCCTCACTATAATTTTGAATAATCTAATTATTTTTGTGCGTTGAAGAAGCCGAGTACGTAACTGGTGAAGGTGTTAGAGAGTGTTACATTTGCTGAGAGTAACATCACCCGCTCCCATTACCGAACCTACTTCTGAGCAGTTATGCAAACATAACCGTTTCCCTTGCGATAAGAGGGCTAAGAGTTGTGCCAACAATTGGCAAACAAAGGTGGTACCGCGGAAACGAGAGCGTTTTCGTCCTTCAAGATAAGGACGAGAGCGCTTTTTTATTTTGAACTGGAGGTTTTGTTTATGAAAAAAATAGTATTTATCGGTGCAGGCTCAATGGCAGAAGCATTGATGCAGGGCTGGATAAAACAAAAGGTGTTTACACCACAGGAAATCTATGTCACCAATCGCTCTGACAAAGAACGTTTACAGTTCTTACACGAAACATATGGAGTCCAGTGCCTGTTTGATCAAGCCATTTATCAACAGGCAGATCTTATCATTTTAGCAATGAAGCCAAAGGATGCTGTTGCAGCCATGCGCGATCTAAAACCTAAAATGACAACGCACTCTGCCGTTCTGTCGATTCTAGCCGGTATTGCTATTGAGACGATTACTAAATTTTTAGGAAGTCGTCCAATTGCACGGGTGATGCCTAACACATCTGCCACAATCGGTATGTCAGCAAGTGGGATAGCATTCAATAATGAGGTGTCGGCGGCACAGCGTATTCTTTTCCTCCAGTTATTAGAGGCTGTCGGCTCCGTTATTGAAGTCGATGAGGATCAATTACATGCAGTTACAGCCCTTTCTGGTAGTGGTCCTGCGTATATTTATTATTTAATGGAAGCCTTTGAAAGAGTAGGAACAAAAGTTGGTCTCTCCAAAGATACTGTACGATTACTAATGACTCAAACACTGGCAGGTACTGCTGAAATGCTCAAGCAATCGGTAGATGAACCGGATGTTTTGCGGAAAAAAGTAACGAGCCCTGGCGGTACAACGGAGGCTGGTATTCAGGCACTAGAGCAATATCAATTTAATGAAGCCATCGAAGCATGTATTAAAGAAGCGGAAGCTCGATCTCGTTCACTTGCAAATGGTTAATATTATGTGCAAAATAGAGTGTATCACTAGGAATTAGGGGGCTTTATTTTGAGTAAATTATTCGAACCATATGCATTACAATCCATTTCCTTAAAAAATCGCGTTGTTATGGCACCTATGTGCATGTATTCAGCGCAAGACGATGGCATGGTGACACCTTTTCATTTAGTCCATTATGCGACACGAGCAGCTGGTCAAGTTGGGTTAATCATCTTGGAAGCTACTGGTGTTGTGCCAGAAGGCCGCATCTCCAATAAGGATTTAGGCATTTGGGATGATGCACATATTGAAGGATTAAGTCAACTAGTTGAAGGGATGAAGGCTTACGGCGCTAAAACAGGCATCCAGCTTGCACATGCTGGTCGCAAAGCAACGGTGGATGGCGAAATTTTTGCTCCATCAGCTATTGCCTTTAGCCCAGACTATAAAACACCAATAGAAATGACAGAAGAGGACATTCTTTATGTAATAGAAGCGTTTAAACAAGCAGCTGTTCGTGCCACAAAGGCTGGCTTTGATGTGCTCGAGATTCATGGGGCACACGGCTATTTAATTAGCGAATTTTTATCACCTGCGACAAATAAACGTCAAGATCAATACGGTGGTTCACAGGAAAACCGTTATCGTTTCCTTCGTCAAGTTATCGATGCGATTCGCAGTGTGTGGGATGGGCCATTATTGGTACGTGTATCTGCAGAAGATTACGCTGAGGATGGCACAACAATGGAAGATTTTATTGTTTTTAGTCGCTGGATGAAATCTCAAGGTGTTGATTTGGTTGATGTATCAACAGGCGGTGTTGTACCAGCAGCTATTCATGTCTTTCCAGGCTATCAAGTATCGCATGCAGAGGCCATTAAGCATGGGGCAAACATCCCTACTGGCGCAGTTGGACTTATTACAACAGCTGTTCAAGCAGAAGAAATTCTCCAAAATAATCGCGCAGATTTAATTTTCTTAGCACGCGTTTTATTACGAGACCCTTATTGGCCACTTCATGCGGCTAAAGAATTAGGCGAAGAAGTGCAACCTCCCGTACAATACGTGCGCGGTTGGTAAATTGATTTGCAGTGAAAAAACAGCTTGTTATCCCGCAAGCTGTTTTTTCATTAGAAAAGTGGGTTTTGTTTTAATTCTTCATCAATAGCCTGCACCAATGTCTCTGCGTCCTCTGCTGTCACGACTTCTCCATTAACTAGCGCAAAAATACTTTGCTCACAGATTTCACAGTGAGATGTACAACCAGATTCCTCTATCTCAATATCATCCCGTTCTACTAATTCATCATACGCATCTGCCGCACCAAGTGATAAATTAGTGATACAAAACTCCACTCTATTTTTTAGCTGCTGTTGTTCTTTCTTTTTTTTAAATAGAGAAAATACCATGTTTATTGACCTCCTACTCTTTAAAAACGATCATACCACAATTCGACAAAGTCTATGAAAACCCTTACACTGAACAGCATCATTTCAAAATCATTTTTGACCATCTTGTGAATTATAAATAATTTCTTGTTTGCAATAAATCTAATAATCCATCTGGTACTTGTGTAGATTCCTTATAAAAGAGGTATACGGGTACACTCGGTAATGGGAAATCTTCAAAAGGAACTATATTAAACCGTCCCTCCATCCGTTCTTTTCTCACAATCATACGAGGTAAAAACGACATCCCCAACCCATCCTTTATTAGCCTTTTTACCACATAAGATTGAGAAATGGATACTTGCTTCGTTAAAATATATGTTTCTCTTAATTTACGTAATAGCTCTCCCCAAATTGTTGGATGATGATGCGTAAATAAAGTATACGTTTGAAATAACTCCTCATAATCAATATAAGTGCCTGTTTCATCATCATAGGCATCTAGGGGGATTACTAACTCTAATGGACTATCAATCAGCAGCTCTTGATGCCAATGTCGATAACGTGTTGGTAATAATGAAATACCAATATGAGCTTGATCTTGATTGACTAAATCCTCTATTTTAGCTGAATCCTCTACTAAAATTGATATCTCAAGTGAAGGATTGTCATTGATAAATTGATAGATCACATGCGGCAGAATCGTTTCAACCATTAACGGGGTCATAGCCATAATGATTTTTTCTTGAATACCTTTACTTGCTAATCGAATACGTTCAATGCTTTGTTCCCACTGATTGACCATATGCTGTGCCTCTACTTGAAAAAGCTTTCCAGCGTCTGTTAATTGCACACGATTTTTTTCGCGCTTAAATAATTGTACATGCAGAAATTCTTCTAACTGCTGGATATGAACCGTAATACTTGGTTGAGATAAATGAAGTTGTTCCGCTGCTGTACGAAAATTACAAGTCTGGGCTGCGACGATAAAAGATTGTAACCATTTATATTCCAAAATCTCAACTCAGTGATTAAAAATATTAATTAAATTTATTAAATATATTTAATTTACTAAATTATACAATAAGATTAGACTGATGATGAACTTGATTATGTATGTAAAAAGGAGAGAATCATATGCCGCACACTATATTAAGTCGTCAATTTCAGATGTTTGCTCAACAGGAATGTCAAGGCTCAAGCCCCCTTTATGAACATTTAGCTACTAAAATTGCCAATGATGAAGATTTGTTAGACATTGCCTCCTTAATCCCACAGGATCAGCCTGCGCCCAATTTATTGTTGGCAGCAGTTCATTATTTATTAGCTACATCCAATGATCCTTTGACCAATTATTATGCATCTTTAACACCCTCCCCTCATCCAATACAGGAGGTGTTCCCTATTTTTAAAGCATTCGTACTATCACATACAAATGAATTAACGACATTGTTTCAAGAAAAGCTTGTACAAACAAATGAAATTCGACGTTGTGCCTATCTCTACCCAATGATGACTGAAATCTATGCCAAACATCAACAACCATTGGCTTTCATTGAAATAGGCGCAAGTGCAGGACTTCAGCTTGGTATGGATTGCTACAATCAACAATTATCCATTATCAATACGGAAAATGATTATATGTTATTCTCGGAAAATCGTGGTGAAACACTGCCTACCTCCCTTTCCCAATCTCCTATTGTTTGTCAAAGAATAGGATCGATTTAAACCCAATTAATCTTGGAAATAAAGTAGAAAGTCAATGGCTTCAAGCGTTAATTTGGCCTGAACATCATGAACGTAGAATATTATTCCAACAGGCCCTCCCCATCATCAATCAATTAGATATTCAGTTAATAAAAGGGGATGCGATTCAACTGATTAAAAAGCTTAGTCGAATAATTGAGCAAGAGGCGATGTTAGTGATTTATCATACACATGTCGCAAATCAAATCCCCATTGAATTACGTCATAAATTAATAGAGCAATTAAAAGAAATTAGCATGGGGAGGCCTCTTTATCATTGCTATAACAATTTATTTGATACAAAACTTCATCAAGATTTTATAGATCAAGGTACTATCATATCCATACGTACAATGCCGCGTCCAGATGGGCATGCACGATGGTTTGAATGGTCAAATAGTTAGCTTAGACGCAAAAAGAAACGCTGCGTCAGACTACTTACACAGCGTTTCATCTATTAATCTTTAAAAATCATATTCTGCATCTTTTTTTGCCCGAATTTCTGCAAAGGCATCTGCTACCATGACTGTATCCTCTGCTAACCGTGCTAGTCGGAAAAGGACATCATCGTTAACAATTTCTTTGCGTAAAAAATCCTTTTCTTCTATAAATACATAGGTCGGAACGATGTGCGCTTTCATATAAGCTAGTATCGGCTTTAGTTGCTGTTCCACCATTAAATAATGCTTGGATGTACCCGCTGTCACAATGACACTGATGACTTTATCGCGGAAGGCATTGACAGGTAAAAGGTCAAAGATATTTTTTAATGTCGCTGGAATCGATGCTTGGAATGTTGGCGTCCCAATAACAATTGCATCTGCAGCCATAATGGTTTCTGTCACATATTTTGTATCGCCTTCGTAGTCGAAGTAATTACGTCCATCACTAAAAACTAGTTGATAGTCAGCAAGATCCAGTAATGTAACTTCATGCTGTGGATATTTTTCTTGTAACATCTCAACTATTTTCTGTGTTGCTGTTCTTGTTTTAGAGCCGACAATAGAACCTGCAAGCGCGACAATTTTCATGATGAGCCACTCCTTATTTTGCTGTATATTTTTTCATCGCTGGAATAATATCCTGACCGATGATTTCAATATTTTTCATAATTTTATCAAATGGTACGCCACCAAAATCGATTTGTGCCATAAAGCGTTGCATGCCATATAGCTCGTACTGATAAAGTAGTTTTTCAATAATTTGCTCTTTACTGCCAACCATTAAAGCATCACGTGTATCGGGTGCTTGAGCAAATTGTTGCTTTGGATAACCTCCGCCACGAATGGCTTGGAAACCACCATTTAAATGTGGATACATGCCTTGCAATGCCTCTTTTGTTGTATCTGCTACATAAAACAAGCTTGTTGTGGCAATAGGTAATTCATTTGGGTCAAAACCTTTGCGTTCTGCCGCTTCTCGATAGGCATCAACAGATGGTTTAAAATTGATAGCAGGTCCACCTAATGTTGTAAGCATCATCGGAATTCCCATATATCCTGCTTTAATAGCGCTGGCAGGTGGACCACCAACTGCTCGCCAAATCGGTAAGGAGCCGTTTTTGGGCTGTGGTAAAATTTGTGCATGGTGAAGTGGTGCTCGAAATTGCCCTTCCCATGTCACCAGCTCCTCGTCATTGATTTTCATAAGTAGCTCTAATTTTTCCTCAAAAATTTCTTCATAGTCCTGTAAATCAATACCCAGCAATTGGTAAGCTCCTACACGTGACCCACGTCCCGCTACAATTTCTGCTCGACCATCTGATATTAAATCAATTGTGGCAAAATCCTCATAGATACGTACTGGATCTGAAACACTTAATACAGTTGCTGAGCTAGATAATTTAATAGTGGACGTTGCCTGTGCAATAGCCCCTAACACGACTGTATGTGCCTGTGTTGTAAAGTACGATTGATGACTCTCACCAATACCAAATACATCAATGCCTGCTTGCTCAGCCAATTGACTAGCCTCTACTAGCTCTTTTAGTCGTTGCTGGGCAGAAATACGTTCGCCTGTTAATGGGTTTGGAATATGATCCCCTAAAGAGTACAGCCCAAATTCCAATCCTTTTGATTGATCGATACGATATTTTTCCATCATGTTTCATCTCTCCTTATTCTAGTGGTTCTAAAATGGCTTCAATTTCTGCACGTTTCTTTTCTAAAAAGGGTGGAAGGTCTAGCTCTTTTCCAAGATCTTCGACTGCTGAATCCACAGTAAACCCTGGACCCTCTGTCGCCATTTCAAATAAAATACCGTTGCGATCTCTGAAATAAAGACTTTGGAAATAATAACGATCGACGACACCTGTACTATCCAAACCCTGTGCCTTAATTTTCGTATCCCATTCCTGTAATTCCTCGACCGTTGCTACACGTAATGCAAGATGGTGAATACTGCCTTTACCAGGTTTCTCGCTTGGCCCTTCTAATTCTTTGACGACAATTTCTCCAAGCACTTCTCCTTCTATCGATTGCAGAATCGTTTCTTTGTCCGTTTCTGCAACAACTGTATAGTGAAATAAATCTTGTAGTAAATTCACGGTTCTTTGTAAATAGCGTACAGTGATTTCAACAGTCCCCATACCTAAAATACGATGTTCCTCCGGTATATCATTGCCATCCCATGCTTGCCATTGTGCAGGCGTATCATGCCCCTGATGATTTAACAGCACCATTCGTAATCCCTCATGATCTTCAAAAAACAAAGCCTCTTTGCCTGCATAAGTAGTGATATCGCTATGTTCTACCTCTAGCTGTTGAAAGCGTTCTTTCCAATATAGTAAGCTTTCGGAGCTAGGTACAAGTAAGCCAATACGAGTAATAGCATTCGTGCCCCGCACTGTACGTCCTGCAACGGGCATTTCAAAAAATGTTAATTCTGTACCAGCTGCTCCAGTTAAGTCACCATAAAATAAGTGATACATAGATGGTGAGTCTTGATTCACTGTTTTTTTCACACGTCGTAACCCTAAAATAGTTGTATAAAAATGATTATTCTGTTTGCCATTTTTCGTTAGCATGGATATATGATGGTGTCCATTTAATTTATTCATCCTACTGTTCCTCCTTTTTCACTTGACTAAGCAAGTGATGTTGTAAAAAAAATTACACGGGCGGCAATTTTTTTTCTCGGCTATGCTTTTCAAGCTTTGTCATCACTTTATATAAAGATTTTATTTCTTCATCTGATAATACTTCTTCAAAAAATGAGGATTGGAAGTGAAGTTGACTTGGTGTTGCTGCATCAATCATTTGCTCCCCTTTTGCCGTCAATGAGATAGCTTTGGTCTTCCAATTTTGTTTACGCTCGATTAGTCCCTCTTTTTCAAGTCGGGCAAGCATGCGAGACATGCCACCTTGTGTAACTGTTACTTTCTCTGCTAATTGAGATTGAGTGATCGGTGCATACGTTTGGATTTGGATTAACACATCGAATTGTGCCGTTGTTAAATCGAAACGCTTTAAAAATTCATTCGATAACTGGTTACTTTGCGTTGTAAAGCGCATCATACGAATCCATGTTAATGTGCCTAATGTATGATTTCTCATGACTTCATCCTCCCTTCAGTTATCACTTTACCACGCAAGTGATAACATTGCAAGAACAATATCTCGAATTTGAGATATTGTTTTACAGAGGAGAGTCCCTATATGATGCCAGGTGATGTAATCGGGTATAAATTTCCCTGAAAAGCAAAAGAAATCCTACCTGTTTCTTCTGAGACGACCATCACAAGTGCATCACTTACTTCACTTAATCCTAACGCTGCACGATGTCTTGTTCCTAATTTTTTTTCACCAGTTTGACGGTCTGATAATGGCAGTACATTCGCTGCCGATTCAATTTGATTTTGATTGACGAGTACCGCTCCATCATGTAATGGATTACCTGGAAAGAAAATGGATTCTAATAAGGAATGCGTTAAATCTGCCCCAATATGAATACCAGGCTGCATCAAATTCACTAACGAATCCTGTCGTTGGATGACAATTAAACCACCATGTCTTCTCAACGACATATTTTGCACACTATGTGATAATTCCGGATACTTTTCTGTAAACGGGGAAAGATAACAATTTAAATAAAACGTCGCGGCTTTCATTTCAATTGTCATAAATCTCTCTTTAATTTTCTCAAAATTGCCAAGGAGACAATTTGCATCTGTATCCATTTCTTGCACACTTTGCTGTAAGGACATAATCACTTGGAGAAGCTCATCTTTTAATGTTTCTTTCATTGGTGAAAAATCACAATTTATTGGATTCATAAAAAGCACCTCTCTTTTCTAAAATTGTGAAGCTTCTTCTTCCATTAGTTTCTCTCGATAAACTATTTTTATGCGTCAAGGAGATGGTGGCTATTTGGCATTTGGCTTCTTCATATATAAAGACAGTAGTAGTCCCACAGCACTTAAAATCGTTGTGACAATAAACGCTGTGCGAATGCCATTTAGCATAGCATCAGCAACACCCATTTCTTGCTGTAAAGTAGTTACCGTACTCATGATGGTTACAAGTAATGCCGTTACTAATGCACCACCGACCATACGCAATGTACTATTCATCGCTGTCGCATGTGCCATCAAATGGGTAGGTAAGGCATTCATGCCAGCGGTTGTCAGCGGCATCATAATCATTGAAATCCCAAAGGAAATCATCGTAAAGAGACATGCCAGTAGCCAAAGTTTTGTATGCATTGATAATGCTATGAAAGCACCTGAACCAATTAAGATACTGGTGAACCCTACCAGTGCTAAGCCTTTTCCACCCACTTTATCGAAAATCTTCCCTGTCACTGGCGACAATATACCCATTACAAGCGCACCTATCAATAAAACCAGCCCTGTTTCGAGTGCCGACAGCTGCCGTACATTTTGAATATAAAATGTGATAAGTATTTGTGTACCAATCATGAGGGCATAAACTAAACTCGATAAAAAAGTTGTAATAGAGAACATGGCGGATTGAAATACACGAAATTCAAGCATTGGTTTAGGCAATTGAAGCTGACGTCTAATAAATAGAAACAGCGTAATTCCTCCTACCATTAATGATGCAAGTACTGGCATTGATTGAAATCCAACAGCTCCTGCGATGCTGAAACCATATAACAGGCCACCCCAACCTAAAGAAGAATAGACGATAGAAAGAGCATCTAGCTGCCCCTCTTTTTTTGTCGTGACATTTTTCATAAAAATCGTGGCCACAGTCAAAACAATAACTGAAACGGGTAAGACAGTAAAAAACAGATGTCGCCATGTAAAATGTTCTAAAATCCAGCCTGATAATGTTGGGCCTATTGCTGGTGCAAAACCTGTTACAAGGCCAGCTAGCCCCATAATGGAACCTCGCTTTTCTTTTGGATACATCGTTAATAAAATCGTTTGCATTAAGGGCATGATCACCCCTGCTCCAGCCGCTTGAATAACTCGAGCCATAAGTAAAACCGTAAAGGTTGGGGCAAAGGCGCCTAAAAATGTACCCATACTAAATAAAGTGAGAGCCACTATTAACAGTAATCGATTGGAAAAACGACCAATCAGAAAAGCTGTAATAGGTATGAGAATACCATTCGTTAATAAATATACTGTCGTGAGCCATTGTGCTAAATTAGCATCAATCTTGAAATCGTTCATAATTGGTGGCATAGCTATGAGTAATAATGTTTGATTGAGAATAGACACAAATGCTGCAGATAGTAGAATTGCTACTATGACATTTCTTTTTTCGTTCATGAAACTTCCCCCTAAATAGTATGTTAGTTAGTGATAACTAACATTTTACTTAAAAAATATATGCAAACTATGTGAGTGAACCATTAAACACAGACTCCACTCACAAAAGTAGCAACTAAATGTTGAATAAAAATTTCTTGTTGATCTTTTAGAAAATGTTGGTCCCATAGCGCATTGGAAACAAAAAAACCAAACAGGCTCGTTAAAAAAACAATGGCTTGTCCGTTTGTATCTATTTCCTTCATCTTTCCTTGTTCAATTTGAGATTGAAAATAAACGGCCAGTAAGCTTAGTAATTGTTTAGTTTGGTTATCCGAAATTGTATCCATTAACCCTGGTAGCATACTTCTATCTTGTGTAGTAATGAGAAAAATTGGTTTATTTTTTTCCATAAAGGCTAGATATGTGTTAGCAATTTGCTTTAAATCATTCTCTAAGTTTCCGGATAAATCTTGTGCAAATAAATGTTCAAAGTATGGGATATATGAGTGGCTTTGCAGGACAGCATGAAGAATTCCTAGTTTTGTTTCAAAATGACGGAAGACAGTCATTTCACTAACACCAGCAGTGGCAGCAATATCTTTTACCGAAACATTCGAATAGCCCCTTTCTGTCATTAGACTTGTTGCTGCATCAAGAATTTTATCTTTTGTGCCTTTTTTCATTGTACACGCCTCCAAAATGTTAGTTATGACTAACAAAAATATAGAGGATAGAGCTCAGTTTGTCAAAAAAAATGTGTTGTTACTAGAATACATTCTAATAACAACACGGATGAGCTACATATGACCTGCCCGAATTTTCTTCACAATACTAAAAGTCGTGTAGGCAGCAGCAGGTGCTAATACGATAATAAAAATAATCCAAACGGTTAAATTATTTGTTGCTTTTAGCGTTTCATAATTCGAGATGACAAAAATAATTAATCCGAATAGTAATAAATAGCTCAGCACATTTGGAAAAATAACAATTAATCGCAATAGTGCTGGCGGCATCTTTTGTTGATTCAATTAAACCACACCCCTTTTTTCAATTATACGGGAAGTGAAGGATCGATTGTACTATATTTTTCCTTTTAAACGCTATATTTACCTGCAAATCGTTGGCGTTTTTCTACTGTTGTATTTAATTGGTTGATCAATGTAGTTATGCTTTTCATATTTTCCGCTTGATGTATAGCCTTCTGAGCAAATATCTTTCTCCTTGGCTAGTAACAAACATTCCATGAGTCGAACTGAAAATAGTGATAGTAAGAACTATATATAAAAAACATCTATTAGTTGCATGTCAATCAATAGATGTTTTTTAAATTAGTTTAGATTAATTTATTATTTTGCCAAGTAAAAATGGCTTGATCGGATGTCAGTAATGTTTGGGGGAAAATTGCTTGTGCTTCTGCCAAAAATTGTGGTAAATCCTGTGGAAGAAAACGGGCACTTAAATGATTTAAAAGCAAGTAGTCTGCGCCAGCTTGCTGTGCGACTTGTGCTGCTTCCACATTGGTAGCATGACCATAGCTGGCTGCTAAAGCAGTCAGTGTCCCATCAAAGGTCGCTTCATGTACAATGATGTCAGCATCCCTTGATAATTGAATGGCCTCTTCGCAATATTTCGTATCGCCCAAAATCGTCAGTGTGAAGCCCTTTTTTGAGGGGGCAACAACGTCTTTTGCTTGAATCACATGCCCATTTTCAAGCACGACATCGTAACCATTTTTTAATTGACCAAGCAAAGGGCCTTTAGGAACACCAAGTGCCTGTGCCTTGTCGATTAATAATTCACCAGGTAAATCCTTTTGTTCAATACGATACCCATAGCATGGTACAACATGGCGCAATTCCTGTGCATAAATTGCAAAATGAGCATCCTCAAAAATAATCCCTTCTTGCACTTCTACAAAATACAGTGGATACGTTAAATGGGTTTTAGATAAGGCTAATGTTTGTTCAATCCATTGCTGTAAACCTGGGGGACCAAAGATCGTTAAAGGCTCATCCCCTCCTTGAAAGGAACGAGAGCTTAAAAACCCTGGCAATCCAAAAATATGGTCGCCATGTAAATGTGTAATAAAAATTTTTGTTACTTTACGTGGCTTTAACGATGTGTGTAGGATTTGATGTTGTGTAGCCTCCCCACAGTCAAATAGCCACATTTCGCTCACTTCATCTAATAACTTGATCATCAATGCACTCGTATTTCGCTCTTTTGAAGGCATGCCTGCGCCTGTCCCTAAAAAATGTAGTTGCACATATGCCACCTCACTTCTTGTTTCTATCGTTTTATTGTACCTTAACATACCCAATAAGAAAAACCCTTGGTGAACAGATTTCTCCAAAGGTTTCTCTTTTATTTTGGTTGCCATGAGACAAGGGCTGCATGAAAGTCATGACGATAATAATAGCGTCCCTCTTTTTCTTCAATAAAAGGTGAGAGAGCTTCTTCCACATGTGCTTGCTGGACATTTGCCGTTAAAATTTTTTTACTTTGCGTTGTAACAAGCTGTTCATAGCTTTCATATTCATAGACACGTTCCAAAGGGATAATTTGACAATCCGCATAAATATTCATCTCATACAGTAGATTTAAAAATTCTATATAATCTCTACGAGGAAACTTAATTTCATAGCCATACTTTTCATATAATCGCTCATAGTGAGGCTGAATAGGACCTGTCGTCATGCCAATGATGGCACGCTTTTTCGCAAGCCGATTCATATGGGATAAGGCGGCTTTAATTTCATACATCCGATAAAAACAATTCACGCCCAAAACGATATCATGTGGCTCAATTTCATCACTTTCTAGACTTTCCCATTTCGCATGAACATATGAAACATGCTCCTGATGAGGCATACACTGTTGTAAGTAATGCAGCATGCTTTCAGAGCTATCCACACAGGTTAGCTTGTCCACTCGCTCAGCCAATGGAAACGTATAATTACCCCATCCTGGCCCAATTTCTAATACAGAATACTGTGGCTCAATACTTTTTTGAAGCTCCTGAAAAATGCGTTGGGCATAAGGATCAGTTTGTCCTATTTTTTTACGTGCAACGGATTGAGCCCAAAATTGCTCCTCTAACTGATCATTGACCATGCGCTCCGGCATCATTCCATGCCAGTCTTTCATGCCCTCCTGCCATAATGCCTCATAATTAATGGCTAATGGTCCTTTTCTTGTCATATAGATACCTCTAAAGATAAAATTTCATATATTTTTTTCATATCCAGATTTGCTCGAACATGGTCGGCTAACATATTATAGGCGTCCTCTCTTCGTTCTGCATCACTTTTTACATCATTCGGTAAAGCCATTAACCCTTTTTTCACTCGTATTTCATTGACAAGCTGACGAGTAAAGGTGCGATTATGGAACATGCCATGAAAATACGTACCAATCACTTGCTCATCATGACTCACTGCGCCATCTTCTCGACCATCCTCTAGCAGTAGAAAAGGTGATACTTCATCACGTAAAATTTTCGTACGTCCTAGATGTATTTCATAGCCCGTCAATGTATCCTGCCCTCTTGTTCCTGTCATTTGTACCGTTTTTTTAGTGCCTACAAAAATCGTTTCCATTGGCAATAGCCCAAGACCATTTGCAGCTTCACCATTTCCCTCCACTGCTTCAGGGTCTAGTAATGTTTCACCAAGCATTTGGAAACCACCGCAAATGCCAATAATTTTTGTGCCGCGCTCACGTAAATGGGTAATAGCTTGATCGAAGCCCTGTGCTTTTAACCAAGCTAAGTCATCCATTGTACTTTTTGTTCCTGGCAGTATAAGCAAATCCGGTGTGCCTAGCTCATGGACATTGCTAATTAAACGTACACCTACTTCTGGCTCATCGAAAAAGGGATCAATATCAGTGAAGTTTGAAATACGGGGTAAACGAATCATCGCTACATCGACAGTAAATTCGCCTGGTTTTGGCTTTTTAAAGCGTAATGACGATAATGCAAGGGAATCCTCTGCTTCAATATTGATATTGACATAAGGAATCACACCAAGCACCGGGATACCTGTTTCTCTCTCCACCCATTCAAGACCATCATCTAATAATTCACGCATGCCTCTAAATTTATTGATGATTAATCCCTTAACACGGGCGCGCTCATCATCATCTAGCAACGCCAGTGTACCAACAATCGAGGCAAAGACCCCACCACGATCTATATCAGCAACAAGCACTACCGCTGCATCTGCTAAATGTGCCATTCGCATATTAGCAATATCACGATCCTTTAAGTTAATTTCAGCTGGGCTACCTGCCCCCTCTAGGACAATGACATCATATGTATTTTGTAGCGTACGGACAGATTTTTCAACGATTGGCATTGCCTCTTGCACAAAATTATTGCGATAGCTTTTGGCATCCATATTTAAAAAATGCTTACCATGGACGATGACCTCAGACATCATATCTTGCTTCGGTTTCAGCAGAATAGGATTCATATCAGTCGTCGCAATAACACGGGCTGCCTCTGCCTGCACCCCTTGTGCACGGCCGATTTCGCCACCATCCTTCGTAACAAACGAATTAAGAGCCATATTTTGCGATTTAAACGGGACAACACTTAGTCCATCATCCGAAAATATACGACAAAGTGCCGTACAAATCATACTTTTTCCAACATCGGAAGCCGTTCCTTGAATCATAATCGATTTAGCTGGCATAGTCACTTTCCTCCGTCATTATTGGTGTAACGCAGTATATTGTATTAGAGCTGTGCGGGTTTGCCTTCATTTCGGGAGTATTCTCGGAGCAAGCACGAGTATTTCTCTCCGCTCCGCGAGTATTCTTTAGACAAGCGCGAGTATTTCCCTTCGCTCCGCGAGTATTCTTTGAGCAAGCGCGAGTATTTCCCTTCGCTCCGCGAGTATTCTTTGGGCAAGCGCGAGTATTTCCCTTCGCTCCGCGAGTATTCTCGGGGCAAGCGCGAGTATTTCCCTTCGCTCCGCGAGTATTCTTTGGGCAAGCGCGAGTATTTCCCTTCGCTCCGCGAGTATTCTCGGGGCAAGCACGAGTATTTCTCTCCACTCCGCGCGTATATTTTTCACCCAGCAATGGTGAAGGGCTTTAAAATTCTAGCCCTTTCACCGCTGGGATGCCTTCATCATAGTAATGCTTTGTTGCATCGATGGTTGACACTAAATCAGCCATTGCCGTTAAGGCAGGGTTCGCGCTTCGACCTGTGACCACCAAATGCATCGTCGATGGACGTTGCTGGATCGCCTCTATGACTTCTGTTAGTGGAAGGACATCATCGATAGGAAACTTGGTGATAGCCAATGCATTGTTTAGTTCATCTAGCACCAATAAATCAATACTGTCGTCTTGCAGGGCGGCCTTCGTTTTTTTCCATGCTTTAGCTAAGGCAGCACGATGCTCTTCAGGTGTCTTTGTCCATGTAAAGCCGATACCCATTTGCTCCATTTCCACACCTAACTTGCGAAGGGCAATTTGCTCACCGTACGTACGCTCAGGTGATTTAATAAACTGCATATAGCGCACATTTAAGCCACGGCCAACTGCACGTAATGTGACACCTAGAGACGCCGTTGTTTTGCCCTTTCCTTCACCTGTATATACTAAAAACAAGCCTTTTCTTGCCATGTGAGTAGCCCCCTTACAGCCATGTTGTCTTTTCTGCAAATGGTGTACGCTTTTTGTCGCTTTGCTCCTGCTCTTGTGGATAGCCAATAAATATCGTACCGACTACTTTTTGAGAGGCACTTGCACCAATAAATGCATGCATACGTGAATCATGCACGAGCCCAACACCACGTGTACGCCAAACAAAACCAAGACCTAGCTCATCTGCAGTGAGCCACATGGACATAATGGCACTACATACGGCAAAAACATTATCCTCTGTCGCATCCGTATCACCTTCAACAATGTCTGCAGTAACAACAATGGCTACAGGCGTTGTTTGCACAACCTTTAAAGAGCTTTCCACTAAGTTCGGCTTTGTGGGGAAACGCTCTTGTAAATAGGCACTCGCCATTTCTTCATAACGCTTCATTGCCTCATCTTGAATAACATAAAAATGCCAAGGCTCACGCATACGGTCATTCGGAGCATAGGTGGCTGCTTGTAAAATTTGCTCAATTTTTTCTTTCTCTACTGGTTGTGTTGTGTAATTTCGAATGGCTCTACGCTTTTTTAATGCTTCGATAACGGTCATGTTGCTTCCTCCTTGTGCCTCTTCTAAGAAATGATTATGAAAATGTTAATCCCTGCTCTTCAAACCATTGAATTTTCTCACGTACATTGACTACCTCTCCCACGACAATCATCGAAGGATTATGATACCCTTCACGTTCAATAATGGCCGCTATCTCATCTAGCTGTCCTGTAATCGTGCGTTGTTGAGCAGTTGTTCCCCACTCAATGACCGCTACTGGCGTTGTGGCCTGACGTCCGTTTTCAATTAATTTGCGAGCAATGTAGGCAATATTTCCAACACTCATGTAAAATGCGACGGTATCAATACCTGTAGCCAATGCTGGCCAATTCAAAAAATCCTGTCCTTTTTCTTCACGACCATGCCCCGTCACTAGGGCAAAGCTTGTCGCGAAGTCTCTATGTGTCACTGGAATCCCTGCATAAGCAGCTGCAGCAATGCCGGCTGTAATACCAGGAACGATTTCATAGGTTATGCCATGATTTTTTAATATTTCTGCTTCCTCAGCACCACGTCCAAATACAAATGGATCGCCACCCTTCAGACGTGTCACAACTTTACCTTCTTGTGCTTTTTCAACAAGTAAGGCATTAATTTCATCTTGAATAAGGTGGTGCTTACCTGGAAGTTTACCGCAATAAACGAGCTCTGCATCCTTTTTTGCAAAGTCGAGCAATGTGGGATTCACAAGACGGTCATAGGCAATCACATCAGCTTTTTGAATACATTCCAGACCATACACAGTGATGAGCTTCGGATCCCCAGGACCTGCACCAACGATATATACTATTCCTTCCTTCATTGCTTCGCTCCCATCAAAAGTTGTTGTAAATAGGCTTCACGTCTATCAATCTCTCCATGACGTGTCCATTCCAGAATGCTTGGCTCTAGCAATGCTTGTAATGCCGCCCGTCTTTGCGGACCTTTATCATACTTAGCAGCAATCATTAATCGTGCTTGCTGTAAAAAGCATACATAGTCATCATAAGCATCATCGAATTGATCTTCTAAATCTGCTTTGATCTTGCGCGCTAGACTTGGGCTTGCTCCCGATGTCGAAACAGTTAACACCAATGGGCCACGACGAACAGTAGCAGGTGTAATGAAATCACTTTCACTTTGTCTATCCGTTCGATTGATTAATTGCCAATGCTGTGCCGCCTCTTGAACAGCTTCGTTTACAGCCGTCACATTCGTTGCAGCAATAATGAGAATCGCATCATCCAAATCACGTGGTTCAAATTCCTTCTGCTTCCAAGTAATTTGCCCCGAATCGGCAAGTGGCTGTAATGTATCATGTAGGGTTGGACTGACTATGACAATATGGGCCTTTGCGGGTAATAGAGAGGCTACCTTCTGCGTTGCCACGTGTCCGCCACCTACAATCACTACGGTTTTATATTCTAGATTGATATGAATAGGAAAATAATTAGTCATCATTTTTCACCTTCTTACAAGCTGTTAACCAATTGTCAACTAGCTTTGGGTTTGATACAAAATGGAAATGTGTATAACCAGCCACCAAATTCCCTTTTTTATAGCCTTCTTGCTTTTTGCCAAAACGACCAATCGTCTCGTAGGCTGGTGTGTTGTGGGTACCACTATATTTAGAATAATGGAATTCATGGCCCTTCGCTTCTTGCTCCACACCAATTAAGAAATTATCTGCTGTGCCAAAAATTTCACGATAGCCTAGTGCTGCAAGCTTTGTCTGCATGGCCACTTCCCCTGGAATCACACCTACCATTTCATAGCGTTCACCCTGACTATTTGTAATAGCCTCTGTTAAATACATAAAGCCACCACATTCCGCTAATGTTGGCAGTCCTTTGGCAATAGCGTCTTGAATAGAGTCTTTCACGACTGTATGTGAAGCCAATGTCTCTGCGAATTCTTCAGGAAAGCCACCACCAATATAGAGGCCATCTGCTTCTGATGGTACAGGCTCATTGGCAAGTGGAGAGAAAAATTGTAATGTCGCGCCTTTCGCACGTAGCAAAGCTAAGTTTTCTTCATAATAAAAATTAAATGCTGCATCCCTTGCAACCGCTATACAAATATTTTGTGAAGGCTCCTCAGCAAATAAATGACCTGATTCATGTAGGATAGGGGCTTTTGTTAAGTCAAGTAATTGATCCAAGTCAATCGTTTCTGCCATAAGGTCACCTAGTTTATCAAAAAATGAATCTAGTTCTCCCCTTTCAATGGCGGGTACTAACCCTAAATGACGACTCGGAATATCGATGCCTTGTTCACGTTTTAAATAGCCGATGACAGGAATGCCACATTCTTGTTCAATAGCCGCCTTGGCGATTTCATAATGACCGACACTGCCCACTTGGTTCGCAATAACGCCAACGATCCTCGGTTTATCTGACAAAACTTGAAAGCCTCTTACAACAGCTGCTACACTACGCGCCATACTTGCACAATTAACAATTAAAATAACAGGGCTCTCTGTCACTACACTAATATCTGCGGCAGAGCCAGCATCTGATAAAGGACTTTTGCCATCATAGAAGCCCATCACACCTTCAATAATGGACACATCCGCATCCATACTTGCGCGTGCCACAATATCACGTACTGCTTCATGGGAGAACATCCAGCTATCAATATTGCGTGATACTCTACCTGTTACAGCCGTATGATACGTTGGATCGATATAATCAGGGCCACATTTAAAGCCCTGCACTACTTTTCCTTTATTTTGTAGTGCTTTCATCAGTCCAATGGTGAAAGTAGTTTTGCCTACCCCACTACCCGTACCAGCTAGTACAAAACGATTTGTTTGCATGGACTTCCTCCTTAAAATAGGTATCTCGCAACTGAAATCGTAGCATTACCCGATTTCTTCTTTTCTAATAGGAGTGACTTGACCTGTGCATAACGCATAGCCGCTGGTTCACTCACACCATAGGCACCTGTATATTTAAAGACTGTTTCAGAAGGGGAAGGAAATTCGATTTGATTTAATTCCGCCGGGGTATAAGTGACGAACTCCCAATCATATTTCTTGGTAATATCTAAAAAACATTGTTCATCTTTTTTTAAATCAATCGTGCATAATGCCTTCACACTTTTTTTCGAAAGCTTTAGCTCTGCCAAGGTTTCATCAATCACTTGTTCAATTTCTTCCACAGATGTCCCACGATTACAGCCCATACCGAGCACAATAGATTTTGGTCGATAAATAACACCGTTTTCTAGAAGAATCTCTTCCTCTTGTTCTATGATTCGATCCGTTATTAATAGCGTGGCATGAGGTTTAGCCTCGATGGCTGCCTGTGTGGATGGATAGATTTTGATTTGCTCTGGCATGGCAGTATCACGCATCCACCAATCGCGCTCACCCGTTTCCTGCACAATGGCCACACGCTCCTCATTTACAACGGAAGCACTCACTGGTGTCAATTTGTCGGCACTATCCCATACCCACCCAAAACGGGCGCCAAATAAGTCAACAGGAATCGTCTTTTGCACATCAGAAGCTGTTGTAATAATTGGATTTGCACCAAGTGCCGCTGCCACCTCATGCGTTAGCTCATTGGCACCGCCAAGATGCCCTGATAATACGCTAATGACATTGTCGCCTCGATCATCAATTACGACAACGCCAGGGTCTGTCTTTTTATCCTTTAAAATGGGCGCAATCATGCGTACGACCGCACCGAGCGAAATGATTAAAATCAACCCTTTATATTGTTTAAATAGCGTTGGCAATAACAAGCGCACGGTACCTGTAAATAATTGAATATGCTTTTCTGCTTCATCGCCTTGCTCAAATTTACTCATATAATATAAATCACTCGCTGCAAAGGTTTGTTGCAGGCGACGTCCAATTTGAACACCATGCTTCGTAATGGCGACAACCGCATAAGGATTGCGTTGATCAACCTCTGGTAATACACCTTCCTGTAACTCAATCACTTGTCTTCACACCTTTTCTAAAGCCATGTGTAAAGGTTGCATCATATAACTTCGAACGATATTGATCCTTATCATGAATGTTCGGGTCTAATGCCCAACCAGCTAGAATCATTGCATGCTTACGAATACCATTTACACGCATTGCTTCATCTAATTCGATTAAAGTCGTACGCACGATCTTTTGATCTGGCCATGAAGCACGTTGAATAACTGCTACTGGCGTATCATCAGCCCAACCAGCACTTTGTAATTCTTTAACAATTTTTTTTGTAAGTGTTGCACTAAGGAATAAAGCAATTGTACAATGATGGCTCGCCAAGTCACGCAGCTTTTCAAATTCTGGGACAGGTGTACGTCCTTCTGCACGTGTTAAAATGAGGGTTTGTGTTAAATCAGGAATTGTGAGCTCTGCACCAATTGCCGCTGCTGATGCAAAAACAGAGCTAACCCCTGGAATCACTTCATACCCAATGCCTTCCTTTTTCAATAGAGCCACTTGCTCCATGATGGCACCATACATCGCTGGATCACCTGTATGCATACGAGCTACTGTTTTCCCAGCATTAACACGCTCCACCATAACGGCCACCATTTCCTCTAAATGCATGCCAGCAGTTCGAATGACCTCTGCATCAGGTTTGGCTTTCGCAATAAGCTCTTCACTCACTAATGAATCTGTGTACATGACAACGTCTGCTGTTTGCAGCATATGTAAACCTTTAACTGTAATTAAGTCTGGATCACCTGGACCAGCGCCAACTATATAGATTTTCTTCATTATTTACGCACCACCATTAATGTTAGATATTCTAATTCCACACCATCCAATTCACGAACATCCCAAATAACTTCTTCATCAGAAGTGACCTTCGTCACGACAGATGCTTTATCTAATAAATCTAGATCACGTAGCACCTCAAGCATTAAATCGATCACCTTTGCCACTTTAATAAAGACAACGGCATCATGACTTTCAATGGCTTCACGCATTGCTTCATAATCATCATGGGCAGGAATAATGGCCACTCGGTCATCGCCATCAGCTAAAGCAATCCCTAATCGAGACGCGGAGCCATTGAACGAAGAAATCCCTGGCACCGTACGGATTTCTACATCTGGATGCATGTCCTGCATCAACTTCATCATATGAATAAACGTACTATATAGTAACGGATCTCCCTCTGTTACAAAGGCTACATCCTTACCAGCTTGTAGTTTTTCGTAGACAAGTTCTACTGATTTTGTCCATTCACGTTCAAGGACAGCCTCATCTTTGGTCATAGGGAATACAAGGCCAAGCATATCTTTTTCGTCTGGATTAATATAAACATCGACAATGCGATGGGCATAGCTTTTACTACCTCTTAGCTTTTTTGGATAGGCAATAACAGGTGATTCCTGAATCACACGAAACGCCTTGACTGTAATTAATTCTGGATCGCCAGGACCAACGCCCAAGCCGTATAGTACACCTAGATTACTCATTATTTTCTTCCTTTCGATAAGCCGAAATAATATAAATTGGATTTAATGGTACAAAGCGTGTCATATCTAAAATAGGTTTGCTGCGCGCAAGCTGTGCCTGTAAAATATCAACCGCAAAGCCACAAGCCTTAAACGCTTCCACCGCTTTATATAAATTTTCAATGGTCGCTGCATTTAAGACAATACGACCGTTTGGCTTCAAACGACTACAGCATAACTGTAGTAACTCCACCATTTCGCCACCCGTACCACCAATGAAAATGGCATTAGGATCTGGGAAGCTGTCTAATCCCTCTGGTGCTTTACTATGAATCGCTGTGATATCAACACGGAACTTTTGCTGATTTTGAAGACAGTTGTCTAAATCAGGTGCATTTTTCTCTACAGCAAATACTTGACCCTCTGACGCAAGTTTTCCTGCCTCAATCGCCATAGAACCCGTACAAGTACCAATATCCCAAATAATGCTATTCTGTTGAAGCTGCATGGCCTGTAAGCTTAAAACACGTATTTCCTTTTTCGTGATCAGTCCTTTATCTGGCTTGCGTTGTGAAAACTCTTCATCATCAATCCCAAGCGTGTAACGTTTCGGTTCCATTATTTGTTGTAAAATCACGACATTTAATGGCGAATAATGAGCGCTTTCCATTTCATCTAACGAATACCAGCCACATTTTTCGTTTTCGCCCTGTAAATTTTCTGCAACAAACGCTCGGTATTCTGTCATACCAAAATGCTTTAAATAACGAGCGAGCGCATTGGGGCTATTATCAGCATCCGTTAAAAGCGCTACTTTCTTCTTCCCATCGATACGCTGTGCCAAGCCTTTCATTGGTCGTCCATGAATACTTGTGACATAGGCATCCTGCCAGCTTTCTCCCATCTTCGCAAAGGCCAGCTGAACAGAACTCATATATGGATAAACCTCAATATCTAGCTTTTTAGCTAGATAGCCCCCAATGCCATAAAATAATGGGTCGCCAGTGGCAAGGATTACCGTATTTCTTGTTTCCTTAGATAATCTTTCAACAAGTGCTGAAAGTCCCCCTTTAATGCTGATTTTTTCACCTGTAAAGTTCGGGAAAAAATCCAGTACTCGCTCACCACCAACAAGTACCTCACAGTCTTCAATCCACTCGAGGTATTGGGGAAATAAGCTTGCTAATCCGTTATCCCCGATCCCAATCAATTTCATCGATCGATGCAATGTCATCAGCCCTTCCTAATAATTGTCCCTGCATCGAATAAATCGATGTGGAAAGTGTTAAACCACCTTTTATATGATGGATAGAGGAATAACAGCACGCCTCACATAAATGATGAAAGAATGCATCATAGCCCTTCTCCATCATGATTTCACCTACTTGTGACGCTGTATTTGCCTCACGTACTTGCGCTATTGTTTCTCCATCTGCTCCTGTATCCTCTGCAAGTTGTGCTAAAAAGTTAAAATCGATTGGTGCACTTTTGGAATGAACCATCATGACACCTTGTGCCACCTTAGAAAATTTCCCCATCATACCGACAAGAGAAACTTGTTTGATACCGAGTCGCTTACAATGTTTTAAAGTAAAGCCGACAAAGTCGCCCATTTCAATAAAAGACTCTTCTGGTAAATCGGGGTATTGTTTCATCGCAAATTTTTCGCTGCGACCGCCTGTCGTTACCACTAAATGCTCACAACCAGCTTCTTTAGCTACACTAATGGCTTGTACAATACTTGCCATATACGCAGAACTCGAAAAAGGCACGACGGTTCCCCTTGTGCCTAAAATTGAGATGCCTCCAAGTATACCAAGTCGTCCATTTAACGTTTTTTTAGCGATTTCTTCTCCTTTAGGTACGGAAATCACTACGTTCACGCCTCGTGTAATGTGAAATTCGTCTAATACCCCTTGAACCGTGCTATGAATCATTTTACGTGGTACAGGATTAATGGCTGCCTCGCCAACAGGCACTGGTAAGCCAGGCTTTGTAACACGCCCGACCCCAATCCCTCCATCTAAATGAATTCCAGGTGTATCAGCCCAGCTCACTGTGCCAACAATAAGCGCCTGATGGGTCGCATCAGGATCATCACCAGCATCCTTAATCGTTTCACAGCTGACAGCATTTTCTTCAAATATGCATTTTTCAATTGTAAAGGTTGCATCCCGACCAATCGGTAAATGAATGGTACTCGTCTCCTGCTCTTCCTTTGTAATCAGAGCGAGCAATGCAGCCTTTGTTACCGCAGTTGCACAGGCTCCCGTTGTATAACCGTGACGCATGTCCTTGGGATCCTTTTTTGGCTTCCGCTCCATTATTTTTTCGCCTGTTCATCCGCTAATAGTGAAATGGCATTTAACGCGGCAACCGTCACTGTACTACCGCCTTTACGACCAACATTGGTAATGTACGGAATCCCTTCGAGTTTCAGCAATTCTTCTTTTGACTCGGCTGCTGACACGAAACCGACAGGCATACCGATAATTAAATCTGGTTTTGCTAAGCCTTCTTTAATTAAACGAATCAATTCTAGTAAGGCAGTTGGCGCATTACCAATTGCATAAATCCCACCTTCATGTAATTTTGTAGCCTTTTGCATGGAAATGATGGCACGAGTTGTATTTTGTTTTTTCGCTTCTACTGCGACATCTTCATCCGCTATATAACAATGTAAATCGCCACCATGCTTTTGGAAGCGTTTTTTACCAGAGCCACTTTCAATCATTTGAACATCTGCAATGACATGTCGTCCGGCAAGGATGGACTCAATCCCTGCTTCAATTGCACCAGGTGTAATGATGACACTGCGACCTAGCTCAAAATCCGCCGAAGCATGGATAATACGGCGCACAATCTTCCACTCGTCCTCTGAAAAATCATGATCGCCCATTTCCTCTGCAATAATCGAGAAACTATAATCGTAAATTTTATCTGGGTCTACCGTTAATGGTTTGAAATCTGTTTTAAAATCCATGGATAATGCCTCCTAAAGTGTATGTTGTACAGCCTGTAATATTTCTTCAAATGTTGAATATTGTTGGCCATATTGAATGGTTGGTCTTGCAATAAGAATCGTTTCAATATGACAGGCAAGAGCTGCCTCAAGCTTCTCATCAACTGAGCCAACTTTACCGCTTTCTTTGGTGATCATCAAAGTTACTCCATATTGACGAAACAATGCTTCATTTAATTCCTTTGAAAACGGACCTTGAATAGCTACAATATCTCGTTGTGCCACACCAAGTGCCTCACATTTTTCCATATTGTCCAGTCGTGGAAGCATGCGAGCAATTACTCTCGTATTTTCTAAGCCTTGTAAAACCTTTGTAAAAGTAGCAAGTGTTTTGCTGCCTGTTGTCAGCATGATGACACCTCGCTTTTTTGCCGCTAATTGGGCAGCCTCCTCATAATCCTTCACTATCGTAATGAGAGGATGCGCATAGTGTTCATGGGCACGCTCATAGCGAATATAAGGAACTTGTGCCTGTTCGGCCGCTGCCATTGCATTTTTAGAAGCTTCCTCAGCAAATGGATGAGAGGCATCAACCACCATTTGATAGCCTTGCTCTGTTATGATGGCTGCCATTTCCTCAGCTGTCAGTCGACCTATTAAATGTGGTAGGCCAACGTCAGCAAGACTAGAGGCTGCCGAATCAGTCACGACGGTAGCTGTTACCGCATGTCCTGCGCTTTGCAGGGCAAGGGCTAGATCCCTTGCATCACTCGTCCCTGCTAACATGAAAATCATTTTACTGGCTCCTCTTCATGGTGGTGGTCATGGTCATGATGGTGGTCGTGTCCGTGATCATGATGATGGTGATGATGGGCATGTCCATGAACTGCCGCATAGGCACGATAATTTTCTAAATCTTGCATGCCTGTAGATGTACCATTTATCGCTTGTTCAATACGCTCTAATAAAACATTTTGTAAACGTTCATGGTAGCCAAAATAATTGGCAATTTGAACAGTACAATCTGGATATTGTTCATTAAACTTCACACACATATCATTCATACGTTCCATTAAAATACCTGTGAATAAAAAGTATGGGAGCATGATGATTTTTTTCGCACCTAATTTAACACAGCGTTCAATACCTTCTTCAACACGTGGATCTGTTACGCCCATAAATGCACTTTCCACATATTTAACAGGTAATTTTTCCCATAAAAGTCGTGTAATTTTATAAAAATCACCATTTGCAGATGGATCACTGCCACCTCGTGCAATCAATAAAATGGCTGTATCTTGTTGCTCTTGTTCTGAATGAAAACCAATTTCCGCTAGACGATCTTGTAAAATCGCAAATATTTCATCATGAATGCCAATGGTTTGACCATAGGTAAATGTAATGTTCGGATAATGCTCACGCGCATGCTCGATCTCTGCTGGAATATGCAGCTTTGAATGGCCTGCATGAAGTAAAATAATCGGAATTACATGAACCTCTGTAGCCCCTTTCTTCACACAATTCGTAATGCCTTCTTCGATGTTCGGTGAAGCAAATTCTAGGAAACATGTTTCCACTAAAAATTGTGCATCAATACGCGGTGTCATTTGTTCAATAAATGTACGTACCTCATCATTTCCTGCTGCTAAACGGCTCCCATGGCCGACAAATAAAATAGCTTTCATCTCTTTTCTCCTCACTAGTCGCCGCACGGAGCTGGCTCTACTTTTATTTTGGAAGACATATCTTGATACGTAAAATGCAATATCTTTTTCACACGTTTAAAATATTTAAATAAACGTTCATTTGGGTGAGCATTTGCTTTATATTCTTCAATAATATCTGTAATTAGTGGAATCAGTTGTTCAGGCTCCAACCCTTCTACAACAGGCTGTGCTGCATGGGCCGTACGACCAACTGGCTTCGCCCCAATAAAGACATCAAATTTACTTTTGCGATAGACAATACCAATATCATCAAATACAGCCCGGTAACAGGCCATACCACAGCCGTTAAAACCGATATTTAATGTTTTCGGCAAAGACATTCCACCTAATTTTTGTTGTATTTCTTCTGCATAGGGAATCGAATCGGCCTTTTCACCATAGCAAAAATCACAAGCCTTCAAGGATAGCACATCACCAATCGGCGCTAATAAAAAGCCTACTTCCTGTAATTTCTCCGTGATACGTTCAGGGGCAGTCGTTGGGATTTTCAAATGGATTTGATGGTCTGGTGTATATTCCATCGTCCCCTCTTCCCCAACGACCTCTGCTAACGTCATCATTTGCTGAGGTGTGAAAAACTTATTCACCACTCCTGGGCTTACAGCTAATTCAAAAATGGATTCTATTTTTTGCTGTACAAGTTTCGGCGTTACTTTGACTGCACTTGTTCCTTTCACCATTGCGAGTGCCGCTGTAGCCATTTCAAGTGCTGTTTTTTTTGGCTTTGGCGTAGCGGCTACACTGGGTTTATTAAAACGCCCTGCATTAGGATCTGCTGTAAAGTCTTGTCGTGCAGTCCCTGTCTCTTGGTTCATTGCCCAAGGTTCATTTTCTTCACGTAAACGTTGATGTGGACGTAAGGGTTGTTTTTCTTCACCCAATGTATATTTACGTTGATAGCCACGTGGTGTAATCATTTTATTGTCATAGAAAAATGTCGACGAATTACCAATAATGACTGTCGTCAGCATTCCAATGTCATGCTCCAGCATTTCGGCTAATGTTGTCATCGTCACTTCTTGACGATCGCGGTAAGCACTTTTCACAAGTCCTACTGGTGTGTCAGGCGAACGATATTCTAAGAGAATGCGCTGTGCTTCGACAATTTGTCTTGTTCGGCGACCGCTTTTTGGGTTGTATAAAGCGATTACAAAATCCGCCATAGCGGCTGCCTCGACGCGCTTGGCAATTAAATTCCATGGTGTTAGATGGTCACTTAAACTAATCGTACAGGCATCATGCATAATCGGGGCACCAAGTAAGCTAGCACATGAATTGATGGCAGAAATACCAGGGACAATTTCTACCTCAATCCCCGTTGCTTCTGTCCAGCCTAGCTCAATCAATACCTCATACACTAATCCCGCCATACCATAGACACCCGCATCACCACTTGAAATGACTGAGACAATGCTTCCAGCCTCTGCTTGGCGCACCGCTTCCTGCGCACGGGACACCTCTTCGGTCATTCCAGTACTGACAATCGACTTCGCACTGACTAAATCTTGAATCAACTCCACGTAGGTTTTGTAGCCTATGATCATATCACTTTGTTGTAATGCCTCTACCGCCCGTGTCGTAATATGCTTAAAGTCTCCAGGTCCAAAGCCCACTACGAAAATTTTTCCTTTTTGCGCCATGTTGTTACCCCTCTTTCACCTTTTCGATCCCTTTAATGGCTGTCGTTTGTGCTGTACGCTGTAATGTACCTTCACGAAGTGTAAAGACATGTTCGTTGTATAAGGATTCATGATGTAAATCTTGTACAAGTGTTCTAGCATGCTCTGTTGATGGTACACGATACCAATTCCCTTGCGGATAGGCGATGACCACACAAGCATCCTTGCATCGTCCATTACAGCGCGTTCTTGTTGTATGTATCTCTTGATCAAGTGCTTGCTGTTGTATTTCTTCTCGAATAGCTAGGGTAATTTCCTCCCCACCTTTGTTCATGCAGCTACTACCATTACAAATAAAGAGATGTGTTTTCATCCCCTCTAAATTCCATGTTGTCATCTTCTGTCTCCCCTCATTTGCTTTCTGGAAAAAGAAAAACCTTTACTCTAATTACGAAGAGTAAAGGTTTTGTAGAAGCCAAATAAAAACGAATAAAATAAAATACAGGTACTCGCTCTTGCTTCAACTTCTCCCTCCGAAAAGTTTGCATGCACAATCAAATAAGCAGGTTTCCTGACTTAAGCTTCATTTTACTATCGCACCTTCCCAAGTTTGCACCAGTGGCTTTGCGATTTCATCAGCTATTACAGTAGCGGGGGCTGTATTGGATTTTCACCAATTTCCCTATTATCTCGAGTTATTCGAGCACTTATCGACGTTTTATATGAAATTTATTATCTTCTTAATAGAATAGAAAACTGTCTCTATCATATCTCATTATTTTAAAATTTCAATATTTCTATAAAAATTTATGACAATTTTATCAATTTTGTGTGTAGACCGGGTATAAAAATTATAATATCTCCCTATTTATGACAATTCAGTAGTTATCAGAATCTTCTCTATTGACCTTCAATTGAAAATATTTTTAAAAAAAGTATAGCATATTTATGGAAAATCATGTTACACTTTGTCGTGAAATCTCACAACTTAATGTTTTTTCGGTGTAAAATACTTATCATTTTGCTTAAAAGGGAAGCCGGTTTGAGTCCGGCGCGGTCCCGCCACTGTATTAGGGAGCTTTATAGAACATGTCACTGTCCAACGGATGGGAAGACCTATAAAGTGTTGAACTAGAGCCAGGAGACCTGCCGAAAAATATGTGATCGTTTCAGCCTACGAGGATAGGTGTGCGGCTTAGCAGATGAGAATGTTATTTGCTTTTTTAGCTATGCACTTTTCCAACAACGGAGAAGTGCTTTTTTATTTACGCACGCTACATTCTAAAAATCTATTAGTAAGGAGGAAAGCTTTTGAAATTTTCATGGTGGAAACTTAGTTATTTTTTATTGGCCTTTTTACTCGTGCCAAAACGTGCCTTTGCTATGCATATCATGGAAGGTTTTTTACCAATCGAATGGGCTATTTTTTGGTGGGTCATCTCTATCCCATTTATTATTCTAGGATTGCGCTCCATTCGCAAAACAATTGAAGAAAACCCTGAAACCAAAATGCTTTTAGGTCTTTCAGGAGCCTTTGCTTTTGTGCTGTCGGCGTTAAAAATCCCTTCGGTTACAGGTAGTTGCTCCCACCCAACTGGTGTTGGACTTGGAACGGTTTTATTCGGACCTCTCGCTATGAGTGTCATCGGAACGATTGTTTTATTATTCCAATCTTTATTATTAGCACATGGTGGGATTACCACTTTAGGAGCGAACGCCTTCTCTATGGCGATTGTAGGCCCATTTATTGCTTACTTTGTCTTTAAAGGGGCTCAAAAAATAGGGTTGTCATTTTCACTAGCTGTTTTTTTTGCTGCGATGCTTGGTGACTTAAGTACATATGTTGTGACTTCTGTACAGTTAGCATTAGCCTTCCCTTCAGAGGTTGGCGGCTTTATGGCATCGTTTACAAAGTTCGCAGGTATTTTTGCCTTAACTCAAATTCCGTTAGCGGTGAGTGAAGGAATTTTAACGGTCATTGTGATGAATTTCTTGAAAAAGTACAATGTCAGCGAATTAAAAATGTTGCGTGTTTTCTCAACAAAGGAGGCACATTAGTAGATGAAACGAAATTTATTACTATTAGCGATTGTTGTGCTGTTAGCTATCATCCCATTGTTTATACAAAAAGGTGCAGAATTTGGTGGTGCTGATGGAGAGGCAGAAGCAGCCATTGGCGAAATCAATGCAGAATATGAACCGTGGTTTGAAAGCTTATGGGAGCCACCAAGTGGTGAAATTGAAAGCTTATTATTCGTGCTACAGGCAGCTATTGGAGCTGGTTTTATTGGCTACTTCATCGGCTATATGCGCGGCAAGCATAAAGAAGGTTAACCCGTTATGTTACTCATTGATAAGTATGCGTATCTTAATAAGCTAGCGTCCGTTCATCCGCTAGAAAAAATGATATTTTCAATTGGTCTACTTCTCGTAACGCTCATCATGAGAGATGAACGACTTTCACTCATTACATTTTTTGTAATGAGTGCTTTTATCATTTTAGGTGCAAAAATTCCGCTTACCTACTATGTTAAGTTATTATTGCTACCTGGATTTTTCTTACTAACAAGTCTTGTATCCATCTTGCTGTCAATCACACCAGCAACTCATGTATTACCTGCCCATCTGTGGTCTTTTACGTGGATGAATTGGACAATTTTCATCGGAAAAGCAAGTGCCCTGTCCGCCCAACAATTGTTCTTTATTGTCCTTGGCAGTAGTAGTTGTTTATACTTTTTAATTTTGACCACATCCGTACAAGGGATTTGCTATGTGCTCCGACAATGGCGACTGCCCTCTTTATTGGTTGAGCTTATTGAACTAACCTATCGTTTTATTTTTATATTTTTAGAAAGCATGTACAGAATACATCTTGCCCAGCAAGCGCGTCTTGGCTACCATTCTCCAATGCAATGGCTACGCTCCGTATCCATGCTTATTGTGGCGCTATTTGCTGAAATGTTTCAGCGTAGTCGTGAGCTTAATAATGCCATGCAGTCACGGGGTGGCGAAGCCGTCTACTGGCAAGAGATGGGCTCCTATAGCAAGAAAAATTGGCTAGGCATAGCGACACTATTCCTATTCCTCATTGTATATGGAGGGTACTTCTCATGACAGCATTCTATTTTGAACTAAACCGCTTGTCCTATGCCTATGCAGATGGTACGAAGGCATTGTCAGACATTACTTTACACATTCCAAAAGGAAAAAAAATTGCCATCCTTGGTCATAATGGCGCTGGAAAATCAACATTGTTTCAGCATCTTAATGGTATTTTACAACCGTCAGCTGGGACGATTGTTTTTGATGGCAACGAGCTTCAATATAGTCGAAAAGCTTTAAAGGCACTTCGCCAGCAAGTTGGCATTGTTTTTCAAGATGCGGATCATCAACTTTTTTCAGGTACTGTCAAGCAAGATATCGCATTTGGACCACTAAATCTTGGCTGGTCTACCGAAAAAATCGAAGAAAAAATAGCATGGGCTGTTGCGCAAACGGAAATAGGCGATTTACTCGAAAAACCTATTCACTTTCTAAGCGTAGGTCAGAAAAAGCGTGTGGCGATGGCAGGTGTTTTAGCGATGGAGCCCTCTATCCTCTTATTAGATGAGCCAACAGCAGGCCTTGACAATTATTATGCTACCCAAGTTCTACAGTACCTAGGTAAATTAGAAGACGGCGAAAGAACCATTTTACTTGCTACCCATGACATTCCCCTTGCTTATGAATGGGCGGATCAAATCATTGTCATGGAGGCAGGGAATATCATTTATAACGGAGACCCGATCGAGTTGTTTTATGAAGAAGAATTGCTGCAACGTGCACATCTCGAACGTCCATGGGTTTTTGATATGTTCATGACATTACAAAAAAAGAAGCTATTGCAGGAAAACATTACCCCCCCCCGCTCCAAGTATGAATTACAACAATTAATAGAACAATTGTAGACAAAAGTCATCGAGAAATTCTCTCTCGATGGCTTTATCATTTTTTATTTTCTTTCATATTCAAAAATTAGTAAACTACTACGAAATCAAAAGATTCGATTTATGTTAGCGATACGTCAAATTCGTTGCGATGTCTTTGATGGTTTGGCATGCCAAAAACATATTGGATAAACGTAAAAGAACGAAGCGTGCAATACTTGGAAGTCCATCAGCTGAATAGAGGCTTTCTACTAATTAGTTGTAAAACAAAAAACTTTAGACAATTCGAAGGAAAAAATAGTGAAAAATTTTCCTCCTTTACGAAACTTTTCTAATCTTTATCCGTATTAATAGAGTCGAGACTTAATTTATAACACCAAGGAGAGATAACAATTGAAAAGTTTGTTTAAAAAATCAGTCGCTATTGTAGCATCCGCTACACTAATGGTTCCAGCTGCTTCTGCCTTTGCTGAAGTACCTCAGCATAAAGCCAAGAATGTACTGGCAAGTAGTATGAAACAAACAGAGCAGAATGAAGAAAAATGGATGAGTAAGGATAAAATTGTTATCAAGCATTCAGGACTTGATAAAAATGTACATAAAAACATTGGCTCCAAAGTCATCCGCTCCATTCCTTCATTAGGCTATGATGTGGTACAACTGAATAAAGGCGTATCAATAGAAAAAGCAGTTGCTTACTATCTAAAGCAAGATGGCATTACAAGTGTATCTCCTAGCTATGTGTATCGCTCTTTTCAAACAGAAGTCGATCCAAAGAAACAAGAGATGTATCATTTAAACCTACTGCAAATGGATAAGGCACTAGAATTAGCGGGTGAGCATGATGTGACAGTCGCTGTCATTGATTCTGGTGTAGATTTTAAACACCCCGATCTAAAATCTCAAGTACTCCCACCCTATAATGCAGCAGCACCAGCGAATACTACTTATCCAGGTGATCACGGAACACATGTAGCTGGTATTATCGCCGCAGCTAAAGATAATGGCATAGGCGGACACGGTGTGAATCCGAAAGCGAAGCTACTACCCATTGACGTATTTAATGGCAAAGAAGGTGCAAATGATTTCATTATTGCACAAGGCATTTTGTATGCTATTGAACAGGGTGTTGACGTCATTAATATGAGTCTAGGAGGCTACGGGGAATCTCCACTGATGAAAGAAGCCGTTCAGAAAGCCGTTGACAGTGGTATTACAATTGTGGCAGCCGCGGGCAATGAATCAACAGATGAATACTCCTTCCCTGCTTCTTATGAGGGTGTTATTAGTGTAGGTTCAACGAATGAGCGCAACAAACTATCAAGCTATTCAAATTACGGACCGTCCGTTGATGTTGTTGCACCAGGTGAGGAAATTTATAGTACCGTTCATGATGACAAAAAAGGATCATCCTTCGTCAAATTCAGTGGTACATCCATGGCATCACCTGTAGTGGCAGGCGTCGCCTCTCTTCTTAAATCAAAATATCCACATTTAAAGCCGCATGAAATAGAGGCAATTTTGGAAATGACGGCACAAGATTTAGGAGCGAAAGGCTATGATCTTACCTACGGTCATGGACTAATCGATCCAGTCAAAGCATTGCAATTCGATTTAAATAAACTACCTAAACACTATTCAGAGTCGAAAGAAGAACGCATACAAAACGCTAAAGTTCTTGCTAAAAATACGTTAAATATCGAACATGGCGCTTTCGAGCAGCAAGATGAAAAGAAATGGTATAAAGTCGATTTAGACGCAAATGAATATGCTCAGCTAACATTAAAAGGTGCAAACAAATATGATTATGCCTTTGATTTATATTTCTACCCAAATAATCATAAGGGTGAAGTAGAGCCAATTCATGTCAATGATGTTCGCGTAGGAAAAAAAGAAGGTTATTTATTTAAAGC
This sequence comes from Lysinibacillus fusiformis, assembly GCF_002845985.1. Classification (GTDB taxonomy): domain Bacteria; phylum Bacillota; class Bacilli; order Bacillales_A; family Planococcaceae; genus Lysinibacillus; species Lysinibacillus fusiformis_D. The sequence goes on from NZ_PDFK01000003.1 coordinate 782,311, forward strand.
AGATCAAAAAGGGACGCTTTTAATTGCTGTCAAAGATCATAATGGTAGCTATAGCTTAAAAGGCAAATCTACTTACACGTTTACAGCACAAACGACGAAGAGCTTGCCAATTGATACATTAGATAAATCTACTATGGCGCCGATAAATAAGTTCCCTTATAGTACGGCAGGCAAAAACTATACCCTTCTGTCAAAAGATCAACAACGAGATCAAGATTATTTCACATTCTCTGTAAAAGAACCAACGACATTACAATTCGACCTGTCGGGTATTCCAGGTGTCACAGCCTCTATGGAGCTTTATCTTAAGGAAGACTTTCAGCCGATACCACCAGAAGAAGCTGAGCAAGCTAAAATTGATGACAGCGAGGAAGAACAAGCCTATCCTATGCAAACAGCAAATGGTACAGCGAAAGGTGAAGCAGTTAGCATGATTATCGATGCTGTACCGGATCAGGAATATGTTTTAAGTGTCTCTAATGACAGTAATAGTGAGTTTTCTATGGAAATGTTCTTTAGTGGTGGTATTGAAAAAGAAGAAACGGTTAGTGAATCGATGATTCCTTACACATTAAAAGGTGAAGTGGTTACCCTTCCACCAGACGAAGATGGGCTACCGCTAAATGAAGCCATGTTAGAAGAAGGAATGCCAGAGGGACAATTACCGATTACACCAAGTAAAACTAAAAAACGCAATGAAATTGACAGCCTAATGGGTATGCTAATGAATCCAACGGCGTCAGGGAATATAGAAAATGTTGAGCCGATTATAAAACAGGCTATACGTTTTGAAATTGGTGAAAATAAGAAAGCTTATTTCCAAACAGACTATGATGAGGATTATTTCTTATTTAAAACGAAGGAAGATGCCCTTTATAGTTTCAGCTTTATCAAAGGGATGAACCAAAAGCCTGCTGGTACCGTATTTGAATATGATGAGGAAGCAAAGGAATTAATCCCTGTTTCTTCCTTAACAAATGACCTTGGATTACTAGCACTACTGCTTGGTTCGACTGGAAATGAAAATGATGCAAAGGTCATCCCATTGAAAAAGGATAAAACCTATGTGGTCGCTGTTGTCAATGCTGGAGAACGATCTGCTGAACCTTATACGTTGAAAACAAAAAAAATCGGTGATATTCCAGCAGATTACAATCCAGACAATCATGAGGAAGCAAAAGCGCTGAAAGTTCAGCCAGGTACGACTTATAAAGACCATCTTATTTATCAAGATGATGTAGATTATTACTACTATAAGCAAGAAGGCAATGATGAAGTGATGAGTCTGCTTCTTTCTTCTACCCCATTTACAAATGAACAATTAGCTCAACTACCAAAAGAGCTTCAAAAAGAGTTAAAATTTGCTGGCTCTATTATAGAAGATACGAACGGCAATAAGAAAATTGATCCGAAAGAAATGGAAACAGAAATTCCATTTGGACTAAGCGATAATATTCTTGAATTATTACTTGGAATGGGTGGAACAACAGATGTAAATACATCCTTCAAAGCCAAAAAAGACCGCGGTTATTTTATCCTTGTCAACAGCATGGGTCTTGGTCAAGTGTCTGTACAACCGTATACTTTAACGATGTTCAACCATCAGCAAGCAGATGAAGATGCAGATTCTGAATTAGTGAATGGTGTACCAACAAAACCATCTGCCCTGACAAAAAAAGATGATAAATGGGTTGCAACTCAATATTTAAATGCAGGTATTCCTTTCGGTGATAAGGACTATTTTGAGTTTAATAATGTCCAAAAACGCGATGTCGTTTTTTCACTTCAAACAGAAAAAGCATTAGATGGTGTGATCCGAGTGATTGATGCGAACGGAAAAACCGTTAAAACCTTCGATCTTTACGGAGCTGGCGATACTGAAGTTGGTACAGTTGAACTACAAGCTGGTAAATACTATATTGAAGTCAGTGAGTATTATGGCAAAGCAAGCACACAACCATATACACTTGAAATTAAATAAGTAACATCAAGCAACATCCCCTAGATACTATTTGCTATCTAGGGGATGTTTTGATAAAAAAAAGCATCTTCATCCGAAGACGAGATGCTGGCAAGTTCCACCTACATAAAATATTTCACATAATTACAATATTCATCTTGCTTCATATGAAGCTTTTCATAGAGTTTACGTGCATTTACATTATCAGCCGCCGTTTGCAGTGTGACATAGCGAGCACCTTGCTGCTCACAATATCGAAAAACCTTTTCCATCAATGCCTTGCCCACCCCTAGGCCTCTAGCATCTTCTGTTACATAAATATCATTTAAAATATAGGCACATTGTAAAGCGATGGATGAAAATGTTGGATACAATTGTGTAAATCCAATCATCTTGCCATCTACCAATGCTACAAAAATAACAGACTCTTTTAAAGCCAATCGTAATTGTAAAAATGCCTTGGCGCTGCTTACATCTGGCTCGATCCCATAAAATTGACGATATTCATCAAACAGTTTTGATAAATCCTCTAGTTCATGCTTTGTCGCTTGTCGTATTTCCATTCCTGTCTCCCCTTGTGTCTTCCCATGATTGTCTAACATGATGAATCTAGTTTTTATTATATAGGAAATAATGGTATAAAGAAAAGAATAGTCTTCAAAATCGAGAGAGGATTGTTTATTCACTTAAATATTCAGCAACCCTTTTCACAATATGGCACCAATTTAATTCCTTTCGAGCAAATGCTTGAAGCTGTACACAAGTATCGGCCAGCAATGATTCCTGTGTGGCAACTTGCTGCAATGTCCGACCAATCCCCTCCCAATCATGTGTCGGATGAATTGTACCGAAGCGTTGTTGCATTGTAATATCGGCAGCCCCATCAACATCAGTAGTCACGATATAGCAGCCATTTTTAGCAGCCTCTGCAAAAACATGGGCATAGCATTCTACTACAGATGTTAAACAAAAAATTTTAGCCTTACGGTACTCTTCTTCTAATTGCACCTTATCATAAATAGGCCCTACCATCGTTACTTGAGCGGCAGTTGGATGGCCATCTAGCAACTGCCTTAGCTCCTCTTGATAGGAGGCAGACATCGGTCCTACTAAACGAAGCTCCCAGTCTGGAAGCTGGGCAGCTAGAAAGGCTTTGACTGTCAAAATCGTTTGCTTCTCTGGTGCATCTAAGCGTCCCACTGCTAAAATTCTATTTTCCTTGTCATGAAAGGACACAGGTGCTGTGGGAAAATGCTCATAAAAGCCATTGGGGATATGTTTAATCGCTAATTGCGAATACACTTGAATAGCGGTTTGAATGGACACACATTCGGAGGATAGCAGATCACATAATTGCAGTAGCTCTAAAAAGTATGGATAGGATTTTAATCGATGTAACCAAAATCGATTTACATCTAACTTCATATAAATTTTTCCTTGCGGATTATAATGCTGATAGGTTTTCAGAATGGCTAAATAAGATGGATACGGCCCTATGGCAAAGGCAATGTCAATGTCCTTTGCATGCTTGGCTAAATAAGCATTCATATTCGCCACATAATCCTTCTCAAATGGTATGGACTCAAATTTTACAGTTGGAAAGGCCTGTTGAAGAAGGGCTTCATTCATCTCTGTTGTCACAATACTTACTTCATAGCCTAATTCCTCCCCTAGCAAAATAGGCACGAGACACAAATCTTTGAAAATATGTGCATCAGACAGTTTATAAGATTCCACGCTACAAATAAATGCGATCCTTTTTGACATTGTATCCCTCTTTCTAAAAAAGCGCTCTAGCTAGTTTATGACCCTTCCTGCTAAACGTGCATACCTTAGTAAATTTTTGCCCCTATCCTGCTTGTTCTCTAGTAAACAGAAATCGTATACAGAAAAGCGTCTCTCTTAAAAACTTCCTAAAACAAGCAATTGCCTACAATAGCTCTATGTCCACGCATATTGTATTAAAGAATCTGCTCAGTCACATAGAAGAGCTCTACTACTAGATAAAGAATGGAGGGATAAAATGAAGATAAGTTTTTTATCACCTGCGTTTAATAGCGAAGAATGGATCTTAACAATGCTTGACAGTATTCCTAAAGAATATGCCTATGAAATTATCATTGTGGATGATGGTTCTACTGACAATACATTAGCCATTTTACAGGACTACCAAAAAAACTGTGCAGCTTTAAAAGTCATCGTGCATCCAACGAACCTTGGGGCTAGTGTTGCTTATAATCGCTGCATTGCAGAGGCGACAGGAGACTATATAGCCATCATCGATAGCGATGACCACTACTTGCCAGCTATTCGCAATGTATTAGCACAAGTGGATGGCACATTTGATGTTTACTATTACAACATGATCATTAAAAATGGCTTCGCCTTTATTAAAGATGAATCGAATCGCTATTCCTTACCCGGACAATTTAAAATCATTCGAAGAAGTTTAATTGGGGATGCAAAATTTACAATACGCAAAGATATAGCAGGAGATTGGGATTTTAATTGTGCCCTCATGGATAAAAATCCGACAAGTAAATATACAAACGAATTTGCTTACTGGTACAACTATCCTAGAGAAAACTCAGAATGTGATCTACACCAAAGAGGATTGAAATAAAAGCATGCAGGAGGTGTAATGAACCATACAATGTTTACAAATAAAATATTACTGATTACGGGAGGCACTGGCTCTTTTGGTAACGCTGTACTAAAGCGATTCCTCAATACGGATATTAAGGAAATTCGTATTTTTTCAAGGGATGAAAAAAAGCAAGATGATATGCGCAAGCTCTATCAGCATAGTAAAATCAAATTTTATATCGGAGATGTCCGTGATATTCAAAGCATCCATACCGCTATGTATAATGTGGACTATGTGTTCCATGCCGCTGCTCTTAAGCAAGTTCCCTCCTGCGAATTTTTCCCTTTAGAAGCTGTGAAAACTAATATTTTAGGAACCGATCATGTCCTAACAGCTGCCATTCAGGCTGGTGTCAAGAAAATGATCTGCCTCTCTACAGATAAAGCAGCCTACCCTGTCAATGCCATGGGAATATCCAAAGCGATGATGGAAAAAACGTTTATCGCTAAATCCCGAATGGTTGATCCTCATCGTACGCTCATTTGTGGCACTAGATATGGCAATGTTATGGCTTCACGGGGCTCTGTCATTCCCTTATTTATTGAACAAATAAAAGCTGGAAAGCCGTTAACGATTACAGATCCAAACATGACACGTTTTATGATGACTCTTGATGAGGCCGTTGAATTAGTATTGTACGCTTTCTCACATGCACAAAATGGAGATATTATGGTACAAAAATCTCCCGCAGCAACAATAGCCAATTTAGCTCAAGCATTACTTGAGATTTTTCAGGCAAACAATGCCATCCAAATTATTGGGACACGGCATGGGGAAAAAATGTATGAGGTATTATGTACAAAAGAAGAATCGGCAAAAGCCGTTGATATGGGCAATTTTTATCGAATCCCTGCAGATAATCGGGATTTAAATTATGGAAAATACCTCGATGAGGGCTCTCCTAAAATTACATTAACCGATGAATATAACTCCAACAATACACAACAATTAAGTGTGGCTGACATCAAAGAAAAATTATTGACATTACCGCTTATTCAAGAAGAGCTTCTTTATTGGACTGGAGGAACGCCATGAAATTCTTAGTGCTCGGCGCTACTGGCATGGCTGGCCATACCATTGCCATCTATTTATGTGAACAAGGGCATGATGTGACAACTTACGCTAGAACCCCTTTCCCATCTGGGAACCATATAATGGGCGATGTGATGGACGCTATATTTTTACGGTCGTTGTTAGTAGATCATGATTTTGATGTCGTCATTAATTGTATTGGTGTCTTAAACGAAGCTTGTACGGTATATCCTGCACAAAGCATTTGGCTGAATAGTTATTTACCGCATGCCATTGTCTCTCTCCTAGAAAACCGACAAACTAAGCTGATTCATCTAAGTACTGATTGCGTATTTTCAGGGAAAAATGCCCCCTACTATGAAACTAGCATAGGAGACGGTGAAACTTTTTATGATCGCACAAAAGGCTTGGGGGAGATTGAGCACAACAAGCATTTAACATTTCGTAACTCGATTATTGGCCCTGATTTAAAAAACGATGGCATCGGACTATTCAATTGGTTTATGCAACAAAAAGGTCCCATTCACGGTTATACGGGGGCTATTTGGACTGGAGTAACTACACTTACATTAGCAAAAGCCATTGAACGGGCTGTCCAAGAAGATTTAACAGGACTCTATCATCTCGTCAATACTACGAATATTTCAAAATACGACTTACTTCAACTATTGAATAAACACTTTATGGACAGCAACATAAAAATTCTTCCTCATCGGCTCGTTAATGTCAATAAAACATTAATGAATACTAGAAATGACTTCTCCTTTGTTGTCCCTGGCTATGAGGAAATGATTGTAGAGATGAAGGACTGGATGTTACAGCATAAAGATTTATATCCTCATTATTTTCAAGCTTAAATACACTTTTCCTGTCAACTCCATTATGAGTTTGAACATTCATAATGGAGCCCCCCTATTGAATCACTGTCCCCTCAGGTAGTTGACCATTCTTAATCCAATTTTCTACAAAATGGTTGAAAAATGCAGGTTGGGCTAATGATACTCCATGACCAATGTTGTGCAATATGACACCATGACTATTTGGATGACTTTGAACAAGGGCTTTAGCTGATTTTTTCATAATGCTTTTCTCTTTAGCTCCTACCGTTATTAAAATTTTCCCTTGGGCTTTATGAAAATCATGCGGGATGGAAAACAGCATATTTTCTCTCAAAATTTGAATCAATGTCTCTACTTTCATCGTAGCACTCTCTTGATAATAGCGTTCAAAATCAAGATCATTGATGTATAGAGCTTTAGCTTGAAGTTTCGCAAATGTTTTATTTTTTATAAGTGGAAATGTCAGCCGAATGAACGGTTGAAGCATCCATTCCATAGCTGGAGAAGGTATTACAAGTGCACTATTGATAATGGTAGAATCGATTAAACTAGGCTTTATACTTAGCATTTGAATAGCGATTTGTGCTCCTAAAGAGAATCCAATCAGTATGACGGGCTTTCCAGTCGCCTTTTCTTCTAGAAGCTGGAGAAGCTCTCTGGCACTCTGCTCAATGGAGAATACATCTTGTGACAACAGCTCTGGAACAACACAGTGATAATTTGAAAAATGCTGAACTTGTTGTTCCCACATCCAGCCACCGACTCCACCTCCATGAATAAACAGCATTAGAGGATTATGGACATCTCCATATGTTTTGTATCGCATGTATACACCTGCCTTCATTTTCAATCATGGTCATCTAAAAAATCCTTACTAAAGCTTGTTTGTGATTGATAGGATGAACGTTTCCCTAAATCTACACCACGTTTTATAACCCCCTTCCCAAAACGTCCCTCAATTTCATCCACGATTTTGAGAATAGGTTCATCTTTTACATGTTCTTGAAAATCAAATATTGATAATTGTTGCGAGTAATCCTTACGATCCACTACATTAGAAACCGTCACGCCTAAAAGCCTTACTGGAGACTCATCCCAATGCTTATCAAACAAGGCACAAGCAATGTCATAGATATCTTCAAAACGATAAAGAACATTAGACATTGTTTTTGATCGTGTGTGATTATGCCAACTTGCATCCCGTATTTGAATACTTACAGTGGAGCCCGCTAACCGTTTTGCCTCAAGTCGTTCAACCACCTTTTTACACAGACCTTCTATTGTTTTATGTAGTGCACGGACATCTGTTACATCTTCAGGTAAAGTTGTTGAATTTCCTACGCTTTTCGTATCAAAAACCGCTTCAGGATCGACCATACGTTGATCCACCCCATTAGCTCTTGCCCGCAGTCGCACACCATTCTTTCCTAAAATTTGCTTCATCCTAAACTCTTCCGTTTTCGCCAAATCACCAATCGTAAATATGCCATGTACATTTAATTTTTTGGCCGTACTAGCTCCAATTCCATGCATATCAACAACCTCTCGATGCCAAAGCTGCTGTTCAATATCCCGTATTCGTAGTACGGTAATTCCCAACGGTTTCTTCATATCAGAAGCTGTTTTTGCTAAAAATTTATTTGGTGCAATACCGATAGAGCAAGGTAAATCAAGCTCAGCTAAAATGCGCTCTTGTATTTCCTGGGCAATACTTAATGCATGTTGCTCCTTACTTAACGCTGTCACATCCATATAGCCCTCATCAATCGAAACAGGCTCCACTAAAGGAGTGTAGCTACGAAGAATGGTAAACATTTCTTTGGATGCTTGACGATATTTTTTAAAATCTGGAGGCAATAACAATAGTTCAGGACATTTACGCTTCGCTTCATGGACAGTCATTGTTGTATAAATGCCAAGCGCTCTTGCTTCATAGGAACAGGTTACTAAAATGCCACGTCGCTCTTTTGGGTTGCCCGCAATGGCGATTGGCTTCCCTTTTAAGCTTGGATCATGTGCTTGCTCTACCGAAGCATAGAAACTATTCATATCCACATGAAAAATAACACGCCCTTTATGCGTCATGTCCATCACCTCTTCTCTCTCTTAGCTTTATTATACGCTTGATGACCTTTAGTCAACAAATGCATAATCACCATTACTTTCTAGCAGATCCTTTAAAATAATTAAAGCTTGCTCCAGTTGAGCTTCTGGCGCTGCAATCGCTAAACGTACGGCATTCACTGGCTTTGTATTGCCTACAGCAAAACGTTCCGCTGCATAGACTTGTACGCCGGCTTTGGAGGCTAGCAATTCAAATTGAACTCCCGTAAATTTATCAGGCAAGTATAACCACCTAAAAATACATTCCTCCTCCCCTAAAATGTCGTAATCGCCTAAATATTTATTAACAAGCGCATTTTGCTGCTTCGCATATGCTCGGTGCTTTTCTAAAATCGTTTGTGCCACGCCTTCATGAATCAATCTTGCTGCTAGTTCCAGCATGAGCGGTGACACTGAAATATTGATATTATAGAGCGTTTCCATTATTTTTTTCCTTAATGCTGAAGGTGTCACAAGGAAAGATAAGCGTAAACCTGGCGAGAGCGTCTTGGACAGGCTAGCGATATAAATAACCTTATCGGGTGCAAAAGAAGCAATGGGTGCAAGTGGCTGTTCTTTAAGAAAGCTATAAATCGCATCCTCAATCACAAGCAAATCCTTCTGCCTAGCCACTTCAGCAATCATTTTTCGTGTCTCCACCGACATCGTATGTGTCGTTGGATTATGAAAATCAGGGATCACATAGATTCCTTTAATATGCTCATTTTTACAGGCATATAGCAATCCTTCTCTGGTCATTTCTCCTTGACATTGTTGAATAGCTACAAGCTGTATACCTAACATATTGGCTGCTGTTTTAATACCAGCATAAGTAATGGGATCTGTCCCAATACGGTCGCCTGGCTGAAATAAAGCTGCCAGTGTGCCCACAATGGCATTTTGTCCCCCTGCACCGAGCAAAATAGGCTGATCTGTTTGAAAATTCACCAATTCGAATAGCTTCATCACGGCTTCATTTTGCCAAGCATTGCCCTCAGGCCGACCATACTGAAATAGCTTGCTAAAACTAGGCTCGTTCAACATCTTTTTCATAAAGCGTGCAATATCATCATTGACCAGGTTGTCTGGTAAAACAGAACCCATTTCAATCATAGGTGTTGCATGATTGGCTGGCAGTAACATTTTATTGCTAGCCGCATCTGTGGAAACAAATGTCCCGCTGCCAATCGAGGCATAAATGAATCCTTTTTGTCCACACAGCTTAAAAGCTCGTGTAATGGTGCTTAAATTCACATCTAAAAAATCAGCTAATTCGCGTTGTGGAGGAAGTTTCGTTCCTGGCATTAGCTTTCCATCTTTTATGTCTTGTTCCAGTTGGTGCGCAATAGCTATATATAATGGGGCAGAAATATTGCGAATATCTGGCTTCCAACTCATTGGATACTCGTCAAATGAATTAATAGGCATTCACTAAGCCCTTCTTTCTCTTAATTTGCATACAATAGTTTAATTGTCTTGCATACAATGATAATATTGTATGCACACGATGACAATGATATAATTTTTAAAAAATCAGAAAAAAAGGACCGATCATTATGCAATATTCTGAAAGAATCTTAAAAACACCATCCTCATTTATTCGAAATATTTTGAAAGTAACAGATGCAGAGGATGTTATTTCCTTTGCAGGCGGACTTCCAAATCCCATTTCTTTCCCTATTGATGCGTTAAGAGCATCCGTAGATCATGCTATTACGGAAAATGGTAGCCGACTATTTCAATATTCTTCCACACAAGGTTATGCACCATTACGTGAGTACATTGCCGCAAAGTACCAACGCGTGCATGGGCTTGATGTACAAGCTGAAGATGTCTTTATTACAACAGGCTCACAGCAAGCTCTTGAACTGATTAGTAAAGTACTCATCAATAAAGGCGATGGCATTATCATCGAAGAGCCTGGATACTTAGGAGCCATTCAAGCCTTTACATTAAGTGAGCCTACTTTCTATGGGGTAACACTTGAAAACGATGGTCTTAACTTAGAAGAGTTAGAACGTGCGCTACAACAACCAAATGTAAAATTCATTTATACGGTGCCTAACTTCCAAAACCCAACAGGGCTCACATACTCGAAAGAAAAGCGTGAGCACATTTGCGAAATAGTGGCAAAATACGATGTTGCTTTAATTGAGGATGATCCATATGGAGAGTTACGTTTCCAAGGAGAGCCGCTTCCATATATCGGTGCTGGAAAATTAGATAATAGTATTTTACTAGGTTCTTTCTCTAAAACGGTCACACCTGGTATGCGACTTGGTTTTATCATTACAAAAAATAAAGAGCTTTTACAGCATATTGAAACAGCTAAGCAAGCGTCTGATCTGCATACAAATATTTTCTCGCAATATATCATCTACGATTATTTAGCAAGTAATGACTATTCGGAACATGTCAAAAAAATTATTACATTATATAAAAATCAATCCGAAGCGATGCTTGATGCGATGCAAGAGTTTTTCCCTGCCCATGTAGAATATACAAAACCTGAGGGAGGCATGTTCATCTGGGCAACAATGAAGGATGGTACATCAGCCCTTGATGTATTCCAGAAAGCGATGGAACAAAAGGTTGCCTTTGTGCCTGGAGATCCATTCTATACATCTAAAACGAATGTCAATACAATGCGTCTCAACTATACAAATGCAACACCTGAAGTCATCCGTGAGGGGATTAAACGTTTAGCAAGTATTTTATAAAAATAGTAGCCGTATAAACGCTTTTCATAAGCGCTTATACGGTTTTTTGTTGTTCATAAAAAACAGCCCTCTATCAGGAGAGGGCTGTCTCAAAAGCAATTTATTTTGTATATGTTAACACTGCATTTTTCTTAAATTTTGCTAAAGCTTCTGTTGCCTCATTTTTGTTTGTATACTCAAAAATTCGGACATCCTTTTTATCAAATACTGTAATAACCCACATATGAAAAGCTCCCTTCTCCCATTATTTTTGTAATATAACAACCACCAAAATTTGTGAGACTACTTATCAACTGTTTTATAACAATTCCTTACTTGATTCTTATTTTACGCTGTTTTTTTCAAAAAGAAAGCTTTATGTGAAGTTCTTCACAAACTGTTCAATTTCAAAACGCTTTCATTGAACAATTTGTGAAAACCTTTCTTTTATAGGTATAAAAACAGCCAGTGATATCAGATTTATCCGGTACTTTTCAATTTGTATCCACTACTTTACGCTGCCTATCCACCACTTTTTGATTTCTATCCACCTAAAGCAAAAAAACCGCACAGAAGCACGGTTTTGCTGTAGTAGTAGATTTTTCTTTCATAAGCTTAACAAAATGCTTTTTCTTGCTGTTGCGTTAATTCAATCTCGAAGCCTAGATCCTCCAACATACGATAATCACTATTTGCTTCTTGACCAGCTGTTGTTAAATAATCCCCTACAAAAATACTATTGGCTGCATAGAGACCAAGTGGCTGAAGTGAGCCTAGATTGATTTCTCGCCCTCCAGAAATGCGAATTTCCTTTGTCGGATTGATGTAACGGAATAATGCTAAAACCTTTAAACAGTAGCGAGGATTTAATTCCTTTGTTCCTTCCAGCTTTGTACCATCTATCGCGTTCAAAAAGTTTACAGGAATAGAATCAGCATCTAATTGATGAAGGGCACGTGCAATCTGGACAACATCCTCCTTCGTTTCCTTCATCCCAATAATGGCACCAGAGCAAGGTGAAATTCCATGCTTTTTCACTATCTCCACCGTATTGACACGATCCTCATACGTGTGCGAGGTTGTGATGAAGGCATGATGGCGCTCTGATGTATTTAAATTATGATTGTAGCGATCCACTCCAGCTGCCTTTAATTGCTGTGCCTGCTCTTCTTTTAATAAGCCTAGACAGGCACAAACCTTCAAGCCATACTTTTCTTTAATTTCCGCAACTGCCTCGCTCACTACATTGACATCCTTACGTGTTGGCCCTCGACCACTTGCAACAATACAATACGTCCCAATTTTATTGTCAAACGCTCGTTTAGCACCAGCTAAAATTTCCTCTTTTGTAATAAAAGGATATTTTTCAATAGGAGCAGTTGATTTAGAAGATTGAGAGCAATAACCACAATCCTCAGGACAATAGCCACTTTTGGCATTCATAATCATATTCAGCTTTACTTTTTTACCGTAATAATGCTTCCGAATGACAAAAGCACCGTCCATTAGCTGTAATAGCTCATCATCCTTACTATTTAAGAGAGCAAGTGCCTCCTCATTGCTAATGATCTTACCAGCAATTACTTCTTGTGCTAATTGGTAATAATTCATCCTATCTTCTCCCCCTCCACGTGTGAAATGTTCACAGTTCTTGCCGAATGAAATACTTTATACATTCTTTCTGCCAATAGGGCTGATGTTATTGCTAAGCAAACATCAGCGATAATACTACTGAAAAAGCCGATGACAAAAACATGTGACCAGCTTGATTTCATATCTAACCAGAAATTTAATGCTATATATAAATAAGGAATAGCCACCATATAAATAATGATAAGTCCTATAATCGTTGCTCCAATAAAATGCTTTTTCGTTGGGTTCTCTATTCTTTCAATGATGAACCCAATGACATAGGCAGCTAGGGCAAAGCCAATTAGATAACCAAATGTTGGCTGTAGGACATACGTAAAGCCACCGCCCTGTGTAAAAACAGGTAAGCCTACTAAGCCCACACCGATATAGACAAGCTGACTATAAAAACCATTCCGACTACCCAACAAACACCCTGCTAAAAATACAACAACAATTTGTAATGTAAACGGTACAACAGGCAATGGGATTTTAATAAACGCCCCAATCGCTGTTAGTGCTGCAAACATGGCGATCATGACAAGTGCTAATGTCTGATGTCGCTTAACCAACCTTAGCCCCCCTATCTTGGAAAAACTGTTCGATCGTTTCTTTCGTTGTTTGAATCATGAAGGACATTTCTTCTTCAGAAATAATATAGGGTGGCATAAAATATAAAACATTGCCAAGAGGTCTGATGAGTAGACCTTTTGCTAAAGCTCGCTGATAAATGTGATAGCCGATCCGTTCCTCACTAGCGAATGGTTCCTTTGTCTGTCGATTGGCGACAAGTTCAATAGCTCCCACTAAACCAACTTGTCGATACTCCCCCACATACGGAATATCATGAAAGGCTGCCATGGCTAATTCTCGCATTTGTTGTCCTTTGTGTTGAATCATCTCCATCACTTGCTCCTCTTCAAACATTGTTAACACTTCAAGTGCGACACGACAGGCCAAGGTATTGCCTGAATAACTATGTGAATGTAAAAATGCCTTCATCGTTCCATAGTCGTCATAAAAAGCGTTATAGATTTGATCGGTTGTTAAGACAACAGATAACGGTAAATAACCGCCTGTTAATCCCTTTGATAAACACATAAAATCTGGGGTGATGTCCGCCTGCTCACAGGCAAATAACGTACCTGTCCGACCAAAACCGACAGCAATCTCATCCGCGATGAAATGGACCTCATAGTGTGAACATAATGCTCGCAAGCGCTGCAAATAGATAGGTGGATACATTTTCATACCTGCTGCGGCCTGAATAAGCGGTTCAATAATAACGGCCGTAATTTCCTCATGATGTGCTTGAAGCTGTTCCTCTACAAATTGACTACATGGCGCTTGGCAGCTTGTTGGCTCTTCCTGAAATGGGCAACGGAAGCAATCTGGCCCTTTGGCACGAACAGTATCTAATAAAAGAGGTTGATATACTTCATTGTATAGCCCTACCCCTCCTACCGATAAAGCACCAATGGTTTCCCCATGATAGGCATCTGTCAAAGCGAGGAAGCGCTGTTTCGCTGGTTTTCCTGTCTGCATATGGTATTGAAAGCTCATTTTCAATGCCACCTCAATAGCAGACGAGCCATTATCTGCAAAAAAGACTTTATGTAATTCTTGAGGTGCTAAAGCTGCTAATTTTTCAGCTAAATTTATGGCTGGTTCATGTGTGAAATTAGCGAAAATTGTATGCTCTAATGTAAATGCTTGCTCACTTAAAGCTTGGCTAATTCGCGGATTGGCATGTCCAAATAAATTAACCCACCAAGAGGATACAGCATCCAAATAACGATGATTATGTTCATCATAAAGCCACACACCTTGCCCTTTTTTTATGACGATTGGCGGAAATGCTTCGTAATCCTTCATCTGTGAGCACGGATGCCAAACATGTCGTAAATCTCCTGCCTGCAAGTCAGTTAATGCTTGATTCATAGTGAAAGAGCCTTTCAAACAAAGTAGTGTGTGTCATGGCATAATCCATTAGCTGTGACTTGTCCTTCAGCTGTGGAATAATGGCATAAGGTATAGGATAGTACTGTAAAATTGTTTGTATATTGTCTTGTTCTATACTGCTACCCGTGTCTCCATTAAAGACAATGCCAAGAATATCAATTTGACGAGCGCGCAATGCCTCTATCGTTAACAATGTGTGATTGATCGTCCCAAGTGATGTCCTTGTGACCAACACGACTGGCAGCTTGCTACTGACAATAACATCAAGCAGAGTCGTACCATTTGGAGCAGTGAAAGGAACAAAGAGCCCACCAGCCCCCTCGCATATCACGATATCGTAAGCATCTTGTAAAAATTGAATTTGCTGTAATAGCTCTTTGACATCAATTGACTGTCCCTCTAGCTTGGCAGCATAATGCGGTGATGCCGCTTCCTTCAATGAATAGCTATTAATATGCTCTTGTTGCAGCTTTTGTAAAGAATGCTTTTCATACATAGCTGTATCATGATAATAGCCATGCCCATTTTCGTATACCTCACCTGTTTGCACGGGCTTATAGGGTGTGACTTGCAAACCCTGCCTTTGCAAATGACACATCAACATAGTAGTGACCATCGTTTTACCAACATCCGTATCTGTGCCTACAACCCAAAAATGTCGCATTGTTAACCTCCCCCTCTTTGCGTTAACTAATAACAATATAAAAGTTAACACATTTAATTTCATTTTGTAAATGCCTATTTGCATTTTCTAAGAAACTCGTTTTAAAAAAGGGAATTTTGCGATAATTTATGTAAAACTAAATCATTACCTCCTAAATCCTACTCGAGGCTACTTATTCATAAAATAAAAAGGATTGAAAATAACGCTGATATTGAAAGGAGTTTCATCTCATCTTGTAGTATTACACTGTATGGGGGTGGTTGTATGTTTGGCATTTTTAAAGAATCCGAGAAGATCATCGATACATATGAACAAGTGCATTCAATTTTAAAATCTTTACTGACCTATGAACTAAAAGAATTACCGACCCGTTATGAATTTTGGTATCGTGTGGCGATACGTCTTGAGGAGTTTCGCACATTACAGATGGAGCATCGAACTAAGATTTCGATGACCTCATCTGTTGGACGCTTTCATCAAACACAATATGAGACCATCACACAAAAATTAGCAAAGTTTGAGCGATTAGCTGATATCTATAAGCTATTTTGTATCGAAGAAGAACGAGCAGGATTAAATCATCGCCTTTATTTTCATCAAGAAGCTATTGCTGCTCTCTATGAGCATATACAACATAAGGAGCTTTACACATATTGTGACGATGTTCAACAGCAATTTTGGGAGGCCGTCCGTGATGACATGCTAAATGCAATCGCACACCTCGATTCATGATGTTGGAGGAGGCTGGGACAAAAAGAAAAAATGTTAGACCAAGATACAATCGGTCTGACATTTTTTTGATTTAGGAAGAAATATTTAACTCAATGAGGCGAAAAAACTATTATCTATTTTCGCTATTTTTCAAAATAATGGAGTTCTGTCCCAGCCTCTTGCTGTTTATTAGCCATAAACAGTCCTCCCTGATTGCTTTGCTCTATAGGATATTGCAGTGTTAAAATGACACAAGCGCTAAACCTTCTCTTTCCCATCCGAGATAAAAGTTGGTATATTTTATAATAGGAAGGAGATTTAGTGATATGGTGAACGAGAAGATTTTAATAGTAGAAGATGACATAGATATTATGGAAGTTTTATCGCTAACGCTAGTGAATGCTAACTATACAGTATTAAAGGCACCCTCCCTATCCACTGGTTGGCATCTCGTTGGCACGCAACAACCCGATTTAATCTTGTTAGATGTTAATTTACCGGATGGTACAGGCTTTGAGCTAGCCAAAAAAATCCGAGAAGTATCGGATGCCATTATCATCTTTGTGACCGTCAATCATTTAATTGAACAAAAGCTTGAAGGCTTTGAGGTTGGGGCAGACGATTATATAACAAAGCCATTTATTCCGAAAGAATTATTGGCACGTGTTCAAGCCAATTTAAAAAGAAGAATCCCATCTAAGCAAAATCATGTTGTACATATTGATAATTTATCTATTCATTTTGACGAAAAAAACGTCTATAAAGATGGTCAGCTTCTAAACTTGTTCACAAAGGAAAAACTGCTCCTCTTTTTTCTAATGGAGCATGCAAATCAAGTGATTAGTGTTGACCAGCTCATTGACCATGTTTGGGGCTATGACGGTGTCACCGATTTGAAAACTGTCTCTGTCCATATTAGTACCCTTCGGCGCAAAATTGAAGATGTCCCCTCTAAACCAAAATGGATTCAAACGGTGAGAGGATTTGGCTATCAATTCGTCTATAAAAGAGAGTGATGAGCATTAAGATAAGGCTCATCACTCTTGTTAACTATTTACCAATACTTTCGCTAATGGTAATGTAAAGCTAAATATGCTTCCTTCATTTTCAATGCTTTCAACAAAAATTTCGCCATTATGCTGGTGCACAATTTGCTTACAAATGGCTAATCCGATCCCATGTGAATCGGATGCATGGATATGGGTAGCTCGATAATAGCTATCAAAGATAAAAGGTAAATCCCTCTCAGCAATACCAACACCACTATCGGCTATCGAACAAATCAAATGCTTGTCCTCCACATGCATGGACAATTGAATACCACCACTTGATGTATATTTCATCGCATTAGTCATCATATTTTCAATCACCTGGTTGATTCTTGTCTCATCAATCAGTAGCTGTGCTTCCTGATGACCATAAAAGTGAGCACTATAGGTTAATCCTGACCGTTTGATGTCATCCTTATATCGATTTGCCATTTGTTGATATAATTCCTTTGCCTTTACCTCTGTATAAGAAAATTCTGCTCTACCAGCTTCTAGATTCGCTAAATCAAACAAGTCTTGAATTAAGCTGTTTAATGATAGTAGCCTTTCCTTACTTCTTAGTAAGTATTTCTCTTTAGCCGCTTCCTCCACGATAACGCCCTCAAGCATCAATTCTATATATCCTAAAGTAGAGGTTAGTGGGGAACGTAGCTCATGAGAAATACTATGCAAAAGTTTTTTGCGTTCCAGTTCATTTTTTTCTAAACGTTCATTCATTTTTTTCAAGTGCCGATTGGTTTCATCCAATTCCTTTGTACGTAGCTGTACTCGCTTTTCTAAATCCCCATATATTTTGGCATTTTCAAAAGATACGGCAATTTGAGCAGCTATGACTTTCAGAAGCTGGACATGAGATGGATGGAAGGCATTTGTCAGCAACGTATTCTCAAAATATAAAATCGAAATAATTTCATTTTGATGAACAATCGGTAAGCAAAGAATAGATTTCGCCGTTGAATAAGATAAAAGAGGATGCTGTGTCTTTTGAGCATTTTGAATAATCACATGTTCTTTGCTTTTAAGAACATAGCGTATAATAGACTGCATATTCGCACTAAAGTCCTCTATTTTTTGTTGCTCATACAGCGTAAAGGCATTTTCCGCAGCTTCTGCCTTTGCCAACACCAGTAGTTGCTGCTGCTGTTTATGAATAAAGTAACCACTATCTGCCCCTACATGCTTTAACAGGGAAAACAATATGTTATGCAGGAGATCCTCCATGCGAATGGCTGTTGCAAAAGATTGGGTCGTCTCAAATACAGTCATCATATCAAACGTGAGTGATTGTCTACGCTGACTTTCTGGTTGGCGATTTACTTGATAATCACTTTCCCATCTTCTAGCAATCGTTTCGGCTCCCCATGCTTGCATGCTTTGAATACCATTTAATATATAGTGTCTTGCTGTTTTCATTTGCTGTTTGGCGCGATAATAGTCTGCTGCTCGTTCATAAGCAAGTGCCACATCTTGGATAAAGCCATTCATTTTTGCTAATTGTATAGCTCGGTCATAATAGAGCTCAGCATCTTTTTCTTTGTTGTTGGAACGGTAATTTTCTGCCATTAATAAGATATAGAGATGCTCGTAATTGGCAGGAGAATAACTGGCCCATTTTTTAAATTTTTTTATGCTTTGCTGTATGTCAGATAGATATAAGTGTCGCTCTTGTGCTTCACCATTGAGGCGCTGCAGAAAATGAAATTGCCACATAGCCCGATAAAAATAATAAACGGTAGAAATCGGTAATGTATAGGTTTCTTTACTTAATTCCTTTAAGTCTATCAAAATCGCTTTTCCTTGCTTTTCATCGCCTAATAAAAAGGACATTTGTAAACGTACTGAATAATGCATGATTTTAATAGCAGGTTGATCCTGTATCGTAAAGGAGTACCCCCAATGTACAGGATGATGTGGATCGTGCAGAGCATTCATCCATCCTCCCATTTCAGCTAAAAAATCAATCGATAAAGTACTTGCATGTATGGAAAATTCATCTTGTTGTCGCCTAATTTCCTGCTGTAAATCTTGAATGGAAGCCCCCTGAATAAGTCGAATAACGACAATAAAACAAGAGGCTGAGGATACTAAATGATATAAGCCGAGCTCTTGGCTTTTTTGTTGAGCCTCGTTAATATATTGAATGCTGGCTTCATACGGCTCTGTCCAATGGCTGATAAACACCCCATACACATAATAAGTATGTCCTTTGATATAAATACTCTCTTGCGTATCGGCAACGGTGATGGCCAATTTTCCAAAGCGAGCAGCTTCTTTTATATTGCCAAATCCCGCATTTAAAAGCATGGCATAATTAATCAATACCATGGCACTTTTCGGTGTCGTACCATACTTCAACTGTAGGCGCATGCCTTTCATTAAAAGAATGCCCGTTAAGTTAGGATTTAACAGGAAAGCACTTGCCGTCATATTAATAATTAAATGAATTAATAGATCAATTTCCTTACTATTTGTTGCAGATTGTTGCAATAAATCCTGGTCAGACATATGTCGCAATGCTAATTTTAATAATAGATATTCTTTGAGAAGCTGTGATTTTTTAGGAGCTGCCGTAATTTTCAAATTTGCAACTTGTAACCCCGCCAAGCCTGCTTCTAGACCAATACTAGGATTATCAGATTCAATATATAATATCGTTTTTAAATTATTAATCATCAGCTTTTCTAACACTGTCTCTGAATGCTGCAAAGCTTCTGTTAAATGTATTTCAGAGCGTTCATAGTGCCCTGCAATATATTCACATTCTCCTAAGTTCGCATATAATTTAACAGACAGTTCTCTCCTAGTTATCCAATGATCCGGTGTTAATAGTTCTTTACTAGTTGTAAAAAATTTAAGCGCATTATCAAACAACCCTATTCTTTTAGCCTCTATTCCTAGTTGATAATTCCAGAGAGCCAACTTCTGTTTTTCTTCCCTCGTCAATAATTGCCGGCTGTAATTAAAATGCATAACCATTTCGTTTAAACGATCATGGTCTGCAATCGTTGGAGAATTCTCAGTTAGTAATTGGCCAATTTGATAATGCAGCTTGATGCGCTTTTGTAACGGAATTTCTTGATAGGCTACTTGCTGAATACGATCATGGACAAATTGGAATTTTGTCGAAAATGTATGCAAAATTCCTTCATGTTCAAATGTACTCGCCCATTTATAATGTGCATCTAACGGAATAATAAAACCATTTTCCACAAGTGTTTCTAAATATTTCAATAATGTTTGAGCAGGTAGGGAGACAAGCTTTAAGACATCACTAAATTCAAAACGCTGACCAAAACATGCGACAAGTCGTAAAATAGCATGGATATCGGTCGTTAAATTAGCCATTCTATTCTCAATGAAAGCAAGTAGCTCGTTATTTAAACGAGATAAATTGAATTTCTGACGATTAAACTGCCACTCTTTTGTTGTCGTATTAAAATAAATCGTGTTATCTTGCTGGAGTGAACGGTACACTTCTTTTACAAAGAGTGGATTCCCTTTGGTCAAATTAAATAATTGTTTAGCAATGACCTGTATCGTTTGCGGCTGAGCATTGAAAGATGCCTCAAGCCATTGCTGCACATGTTGTTCCTGAAGAAGGGGTAAAGGAATATGGTGACAATTGGAAAAAACAGTGGTTCTTTGCTCACTTTTTTCCTCTGTGCTGTCCTCATTCACTCGGAATGTCCCAATCATCATAAAGTACCCCGCTCGTTGCTGCTCATAAATTTGTGCCATAATTTCAAGCGTACTCTGATTGGCCCAGTGCAAATCATCAACAAACCATACAACCGGTTTCTTTTGTATTGCAAATGTTAATAAAATTTTTTGAATAGATATAAACGTATAGGAATGGAGCTGTTTTGTATTTTGACGAACCTCCTTTTGAAAGCCTACTTCTTCCTTCACAAACCATTTGAGTTCAGGTAATAAATGAATAAGCTCATCTGTCACAACTAATTTGACTTCCTGGAATAATTTTTTCCATAATTGTACAGATTTTTCACCTTCCATATAAACCAATTTCAATAAATTTCTTAACGGATGAACCACAATGGTATAGTCATTTTCTAATTGTAATTGCTCATACTTCGTTGCAATAAAATAGCCCTTTGCCGCCGCAATTTCACCCTTCAGCTCTTGTACTAGCTTGGATTTTCCATATCCTGCTTGCCCTGAAATAGTGACCATTTTTTTATCACCTTTTGTGACCTGATAAAAGTGAGAGGAAAGCTCTGCAAATTGCTCTTCTCTGCCGTAAAGCTTAGTAGACAATCCCGAATTCAACTGTAAATCCTGTTGACCTAGTGGGAAGTCGTCAAGTGATTTATTTGCCGTAAGTCTATGTTGGATAAAGAGCAAATCCTCTTTCAAACCCATTGCACTTTGATAACGATCAACCGGATTTTTAGCTAAAAGCTTGTCAATAATCTTCCAAAGGAGAGGATGACAACTATTTTGAAGGTTCATCAAGGATTCTGGCTTTTTGGTTAAGATTTCGTAAATTAAATCTACAGCATCCTTTGCTTGAAAAGGTAATTGACCGCCCAATATTTCGTAAAAAATCATACCAAGTGCATATAAATCCGTACGATAATCCACATCTAAATGAAGTCTGCCCGTCTGTTCAGGTGCATAATAAGGTAACTGATCCCGTCTTTCATAGGGATTTTCAATTACAACTGGCGATTCTGCATCATATTTCGAACTAAACTCGGAGCTTAATAATTTTATTTTGAACGAATTTGGATTGATTAATATTTGATCAGGATGAAGGTGCAAATAAAGTAAATTACTTTGTTGCATTTTAATACAAATATTCACAAGCTCAATCGCTATTAGTAGAAATTGATGTAAAGAAATAAGGTTATTTCCGAGTTGCTTTAGGGGCACACCATTAAAATTTTCATAGATAATCGCATATTGTTTATCTATATAATCCATAGCAATCGGCTTCAATAGCCAAGGATTTTGCTCATTGGAAAACAAGGTAAATTCATATTGCAGTTTGGCTCTTGTCTCAGCAGAATTTTGATGAATACTTTTTACGAGTACCAGATTGTTAAATTTCTTCATATACATTCTTTGTAAGTGCCAATCTTGATTAGACTGCAAAAGGATACAATCATTCACAAACGAACCCCCTCTTCTATCTAGTTATACTACCTTCATTTGTTAATTAGAAATCCAACGAAACTAAATCACTATTTATATTTATATACATTTATGCCAAAAATCGAGGTTGTTTTTCAAGCACATTAAAATGAGGTATACAAGAATGTAAATCTTTAAGATACATCCAGAAATTGTATATTAGTGTATAAGCTTATTATACTATTTTTCTATTGAAGGTTCTTCACCTTTTATTCAATACTCAGAAAATTTCACAAAGCTCTATCTAGTTTGGACACGACCTTTACATTCCCTTTCCTCCTACTTTTGTATATGAAATACTATAAAAAACGAAGGTTAAAATTTGGTTAAATAATATTATTATTTTTACAGGCTATACATAAGCCATCTTTATAGAATGGAACATCTTACTTTTACAGACTTACTTTGAGCGATTCATAAAACGGGTGCACGCATATTAGGAGCACCCGTTTTAGGATAGTTATTTTGTTATTCCTTGTTCAAGCATTTGTCTAAACTCTTGTACTTGATCAGCCTTGATGGCTACTTGATTATAGCGCTTTTTTATTCCTAGCATAAATGTCACTTCTACAGGCTCTTTCATTTTCAAAATGAATTGTGGGTAGGCTTCAGCAAAATCACGGGCTATAAAATCAATCGTATCTTTTGATAATTTTCCTTCTAGCTGCTCCTTATCTTCCACGATTGCTGCAATTTGAGCAAATGGAATGGCAGTTCGTTTCATTAGTCCAAGAGATAAATACAATGTATCATTTGTTACGTAAACAGGATTTAAACGAATGGCCTGCATATCTGCTAAAAAGAAAATCACTGAATACATATTAAAAAGGAGCAAAACAATGGAAAGTACTATTGATTTTTCGTGTAGCCACCAGTGAATACCAATCGTTTCAATGGCAATGCCATGAATAATCATGAGCTGAAAAGCGATGTAGCTCGAATTTTTATGTAAAGTTAAGCCCTGACGTTCTTGTCTTTTCCAACTTGCAAAACCATAATATAGCACTAGCATATCCGCACAAATCATCTGAATGATAGCATGCTTGGGTACATGATTTTCTACAGCTTTTGAAAATGAAAAGAGATCTGGCAATGAACTCCTACGCACTTCCATCAGGATTTGGGGCAAATATCGCACGAGTGTTGCTAGTAC
Source organism: Lysinibacillus fusiformis (assembly GCF_002845985.1). Lineage (GTDB taxonomy): Bacteria > Bacillota > Bacilli > Bacillales_A > Planococcaceae > Lysinibacillus > Lysinibacillus fusiformis_D. Next base: position 805,913 of record NZ_PDFK01000003.1, read on the forward strand.
GACAATTTCTAATAAAATAATAACTGATTCCATCACAAAACCTGCCCATGTCACAGCCACAAATGGCTGAAGATGCTCCATGGGAATCATAAAGCGTGCGGCAATACAGCCTGATGCGGCTAATAAAATGGCGTGCTTGAACGAAAACCTTCCTTTATAAAGCATCCATAATACGGGCATCACCACAATAAAGTCGATCAATGACCCCATGACAACCCCATTCGTTTCGATTGGTAAAATGGATACACCCAATCCAGTGTTATAGAGTGTATAATTGCTGGCTAACACGATTAATAACAAGCCTAGCCATATATTTTGCTTACTTTTTAAAACCATCCTTCCCTATCCCCCTCCTTATTGCTAATTTTACTTTATTTCAAATGGTTAATTTTGTATATATTTTGAGTATAAAAGATGATCTTTTTCCAAACATGTTCAATTATTTTTCACACTTAGAAACTTTTTACGGTAAACATGTGGCGAGTAGCTAGTGTATTCTTTAAATTTTTCGATATAGTAACTGACCGTACTAAAGCCTGTATCACCAGCTATTTCGGTTATAGATAGCTCACCATTCCGCAATAATTCTATGCTTTTGCGCAGTCGGTATTGTAATAAATAGCTAAACGGCGTCATACCCACTATTTTCTTAAAAAAGCGACTGCATTCGGCGCGACTTATATAGACATGACTTGCTAAATCTTCTAACGTTACTTTTTGTTGATAATGTGCATGTAAAAAATCCAACATTACTTTTGCTCGTTCATGCTGTACGATGGAGGATTGATCCATCATTTCTTCTGTCAGCAAGGATTGAGTTAGCATCGATTCCCAAATGAATAGGAGCTCTCTCCAAAACTTTAATTCAAAAAATACGTCTTGTTCCCGCATCAATGCTGCAATCGATGCTATTTTCTGTGCTAACTCCCCCGTCAGCTTGACATAAGGCACTCGATTTTTTGTGATATAAGGCTCAACATATTTTGGGGCAAAGATACTGCCCTCATGACCAGCTATCAGCATTGGGTCCACATTGACACAATAAATCAAAGCTTGTTCAATTTCATAAGGCTTCGCTTCATGCAATACCGAGGCATTGATAAAGAGCCCCTCCCCTTGTTCTAAAATAAATGCATCTCCCCCTACTCGATACTGAGCTCGTCCACTTTTTAAATAAACAAATTGAATTTCCTTATGCCAATGGAGTGGTAGGAAATCCAACCTCTCTAATTGCATGACCGTTTCATACAAGGCAACGGGAAATTCTTTTGTCCCGTGCAGCGTTAATTCTTGTAAATCCTTTGCTATTTTAATATGCGTCAACGGCATCCTTAACACCTCAATATATTGATATTTTTATACGATTAAATCGATATTTATTTGCAATTCTCTCCTTTATAATCACCTTATATTGATAGTTTAGGAGATGTGAACAAATGAATCAAATCATCCAAAGAAATCGTACCATGGGCTTCCTACTTGTTATATTAGGGGCAAGTTTTTGGGGAATAGGTGGGACCGTTGCCCAAAGGTTATTCCAACAAGACGATATAGAAGTGGGCTGGCTTGTATCTAGTCGGCTACTTTTGGCTGGCCTACTGCTACTAGCTATTTATAAAATAACCTACCGTCATGACTCAATTTTTGTCATATGGCGCACGAAACAGAATGCTTTTAAACAAATTTTATTTAGTTTACTCGGCATGCTCGCTGTCCAATATACCTATATGATGTCTATCGCGATTGGTAATTCTGCAGTAGCCACCTTATTACAATATTTAGCACCGCTGTTTATCATGGCTTATTTTTTACTAACGAGGCAAAATCCATTGACAAAACAAGATGGGATTGCCGTCACACTTACACTTGTAGGAACATTTTTATTATTAACAAATGGCTCCGTTTCAACCTTATCAGTTCCTTTTATGGCTGTGCTGTGGGGCGTGTTATCAGGGCTTTCAGTTGCCTTTTATACTCTCTATGCGATTCCACTTTTGCAGCAATTTCATTCATTACTAGTTGTTGGCTGGTCAATGATTATCGGTGGGGCAGTAATGAGTATTTTCCATCCACCTTGGGCGATTGATGTATCAAATTGGACCTTTTCCACTGTTGCTTATTTTCTCTTTATCATTATTTTTGGCACAATGCTCGCTTTTTGGTTTTATATTGCTAGTTTGCACTATCTCTCCCCTAAGGAGTCAAGCTTACTAGGAAGCCTTGAACCATTAATGGCTGTTATTACGAGTGTCTGGTGGTTAAAAATTACCTTTGGGGGCTATCAGTTTATAGGCACATTACTCATTCTTCTTATGATTTTATACCTCACAGTCTTTCAGAAAAAACAGGCTGAAGCGTAACTTATTCAAAATGTCCCGAAAACAATAGTAAATACCTCCTAAAACAGGACTAGTAATATATAAATTTATACATAAAATTTACATATTTCATCTATCTTTTTTCCTGATTTGTCTACTATACTGAATTTAATAGCAGACAAAAGGAGGTATTTTTATGGATAAAAAAGTTATTTTTTTCGAGGTTGAGGGTGGCACAGATAAAGGACCCGACGGCTATCGCCCAGACACCCTACCGATGGTGGATGCCCTAAAGGAACGTGGGCAAGATGCAGAGGTGCTATTTTTTGATGTCACAAAAAAACAGCAAATCTTTGACTATGTGAAGGAACATGGTGTTGCCTATGTATCGCGTATAAACCCTGGTAACTTACAGCATGAGGAAGCGTATTTTACCATGCTACGAGAGCTGTGCCAGGCTGGAATTATCGGAATGCCACATCCTGATGCGATGATTAGCTACGGCTCGAAAGATGCTCTATCAAAGCTTACATCAACGAATTTAGTACCTGATGATACATATGCCTACTACACTATAGAAGCATTCAAAACGCAATTCCCTATCTCCTTAGCTTCGACAGAACGTGTTCTGAAGCAAAATCGTGGTTCAACGGGTGAAGGTATTTGGCGTGTACAATTGATGAATCCGCTTGCCAAGGGCATCACTGAAGTACCACTTGATGCACAAATCAAATGTACAGAAGCGAAAGATAATCATGTTGAATATTGGCAGCTTGGCGAGTTCATGACATTTTGTGAGCCGTATATTACAGGGACGAATGGTATGTTAATCGATATGCGATTTCTTCCGCGAATTACAGAAGGTGAAATTCGCTTATTCATGTTGAGAAACCGCCCTATTTATGTAGTACATAAAAAACCGGCAGATACTGAGGATGCCTTTAGCGCCACACTCTTCTCAGGTGCCCAATATCGCTATGACCAGCCTGCAGATTGGCAAGAGCTCGTACAAAATTTTTTAGCACAACTCCCACAAGTGACGAACCTATTAGGCAATTATGACTTACCATTGATTTGGACGGCTGACTTTATGTTAGATACGAATGAGGCTGGAGAAGATGGTTATATTTTAGGTGAAATGAATTGCTCCTGTGTGGGCTTTACTTCAGAACTATCGCTAGCGCATGAAGTAGCGGAAGAAATTATCGCCTGTATCCATAAGCATCAAGCAGCACTGATGGTACCATAAAAAAAGTGCGATCTAGAAGATCGCACTTTTCATATATAAATCTTAATTGCTTGAATAAATTCATATATAAAATAACCAGCAAAACCAATCAATAAGAATCCTGCAACAATTGTAAATGTCTTAATCATCTTACGGTTCATAGCTTTTCGAGTGACTGACACAATGGTCAGCAAACCGATGTCGTGGAGTAAAATACCGCTAAGAACGCCAGCAGCAATAATTAAAAAGTTTGTCGGCTGTCCTTGTCCATAAGATTTAGCTAGCACTACACCAAATACATTGACCCAAAATACAAGATTACCAGGCGAAATTGCGACCAATAAGCCATTAAAATAAGAGGCAAAAAACGATTTGGTTACTTTTTCTCCTGCTAATGTAATATCATGGTCTGCATTCTTGATAGAATCATAGCCTAACAGGAATAAAAAGCCTGCTCCAATAATCCACATAGGAAGTTGGACCATCGGCATAGCCAAAATAGAGGCTAGTCCCATGTATAAAGCAAAAACTAATACAATGTCAATGGTCATGCCACCAAGCCCTACAGCCCAGCCATGCATAAAACCATTTTTGAGTCCTTGCTTTGTCATTTCTACAGTAATAGCTCCTACAGGCATGGCAATGGCAAGTCCTACCAATACATACGCTACATATAAACTCAAAAAAACACTTCTTTCATGTAATCGATAAGCTTCATACGTCCGTTTATCTTTTTATGATAGCATAAATATACTTAAAATCAAATAATTATTAATGTTTTGCTAGACAGTTTTTAATCGTTATAGCATTTGCTTTTTCCATTGTGTTAACAGATCACGTGACTTTACAAGATCCATTTTCAATGCAACTTGCTTAGCGCTACACCGTTTTTCAGCTTTGTTCCACGCCTCTTCTAATGCAGGTAAATAGCTTAAATTTTTCGTCGCTGCTACTAGCTGTAAAAAAATATTGCCTTGAATATAGTGCCAACGTGGATTCATCCCATCTAGTAGAATAGCTTCTTCAATTAATCGTAATGCCAGATAGGGGCTGCCCTCCTGACGATTCAAAAACTGGGCAAAAGCTCCCCAATAGAGCGCCTTATTGGGCTGCAATTTGATTGCCTCTGCATACTGTGCTGTTGCCTTGTCTCGTTCTTCAGCAAGAACAAAGTATTCCGCCATTGTATAATAAGCATTCGCCTGTGCTTCAATAGACCCTGCTAATAATTCATCGATTACTTTTCCAAATTGCTCATCATCCTGACTCCCAATATAAGCCGTGAGAACATCTCGTTCTGGATAAGAACCATCTGTGCGTTCTACACTTTGTTTCACCTTTTCATCAGTGGGGTGAGGCATACTCGCATACCCGTTCGCCTCTAGCATGGCCACATGCTGTTGGATGAATTGATAGGCCTCCTCTTCAACCACTGCATGATTCATTATTATTCTTTTAGCCAGTTGATAGCTTTCCTTTACCTGTCCACTCAAAAATAAGTCATTAACTTGTTGAACTTGCTCATCCAGTTGTTTTACCACCATTTAAATCCTCCACTTCACAAAAGACAAATCTTATAGCTAGTGTACCATCTTCGCAATAGAAGCAAAAGACAACTTGTCCTAATCTTTCTACAATTCTTTTAATTTAAACGCTTTTACATGCTGTTCAAGTGTATGAGCCATATGATTTGTTTCATTAGAACCTTGTGCTACCTCATCAATACTTGCTGTTGTTTGCTGTGCTGCTACCGTAATCATATTCATCGTTTCTTCTATATCTCTAATGGATTCTGTTAATTGTTGAATCATTTGAACAATACGAGCTGATTTTTCATTTTCAGCGGTCATAGCATGAGAAAGCATAATCATTTCTTCTACCGTTGTGGCTACTGCTGTGGAAATATTGCCTAAAGATTGCGCGGTTAAACGCACTGTCTCTGTGCCTTTTTCGATATATTGCGTATTATCATTCGTAGATGTCATCACTTGCTGAACATGTTTCATAATGTCTTGAATTAGCTGTTCGACTTGTAAAACCTCTTGATTGGACTGCTCGGCAAGCTTGCGTACTTCCTCAGCAACAATGGCAAAACCCTTCCCATGCTCCCCTGCTCTAGCCGCCTCGATGGAAGCATTCAAAGCTAGTAAATTCGTTTGGGAGGCTATAGTAGCAATAGAGGTAGTAATCGTTTGTATTTTGGTTGCTGATGTGACCAAGTTTTCGACTGTTTGTCGAACTTCACCTGAACCGTTATGAATCAATGCCATATCATTACTTATATCCTTCGCTAGTCGCTCACCCTCTGTTGCTAATTTCATCGTTTGTCGAGCATTCTCAGCACTGTCATTGGCATTGTGCTGTATCATTTGAAGGTCCTCTGCTAAAGATGTCAGAACATCTGTCGCATTTTCAGCATGATGCATCCCTTCCGTCACAGCACTTGTGACCTCTTCGATATTGTTCGCAACACCTTGAATCGTATTACTCATATCGTGCAACGTGGAAGCGGTTTCATCTGAGTTATTAGCTAAAGTATTAGAAGTGGAGCGCATCGTCATAATCATATTTTGCAAATTAGCGGTCATTCGATTTAAGGTATTTGCTAAATCCTCTACTTCATCCTTACTATGAATTTTTGTTTCAGGTACAGCTAAATTCCCATTCGCAATTTCTTTAGCCTGCTGAATTAGCACACTAATCGGTTTCACTTTTCGACGAATTAAAAAGCCTGTAATGATCGAAGCAATAAGCATAGGGAAAATACTTATTAAGATACCATTTCGCACGACATCCCACGTTCGTTCTTTTACGATATTGGCATCAAAATCGATGACACTAATTGCAATGATTTCTTTACTAGAATCATGGTCTTTAAAAATAGGTGCATAGCCTGATAAGCGATCCATACCAGCAAAATTATAGGGCTGTGAGTATGTTGGATGCTTATGTGTCAGCAACATATCAATGGCTTCTTTATCTAAATAAAATGAATCGCCAGGTGCGAGACCTTCCTCAGCTAAATGTTCATCCAGCGCTAATAATGTGCCATCGAGTGCTAAAATATATTGCGTTTGAAAAATGTCCTTATGGCCCGTTGTCCAGTTTAAATCATGTCCAATACGCGCCTGTGCATCTTGATCGCCCTGAATGGCCTTGTCCATTAATGCTGGATCAATTAAACCTGTTGTGATATTGGCACAACCATAGGCCTCCACGCCAGCAGCATCATATAGTTTATTGTAAGCAGTTATGTATGTAGCGAACGACGTAATCCCTAGCATCACCACTAAAATACCAGCAATAATCGTCCCAAGTTGAAAAGTTAATGAATTGCGTAATTTCACCATTCATCCTCTCCCCTTTCTAATAATCATCTATGAATATTCCCTATTATTCCTCAATCATACTACAAAAAGATGTATTTAAAAAGCATCTTTAATATTACTAATATAATAAAAGTGATGGATAAAAGTTCTGAATTATGCGATAATTGAAGCGAACTCTCTTCATCATGGAGCATTACCTTATCATCTAATAGGAGGGCTTGCTATGAATAAACGCTTTCATTTTATATCGCTTGTTACAGGAAATTTGTTAACGATAGGAGCTATTTTTATTTATGCTATACAAAGTCAAGTGCATGTAGCCCTCAGTACGTATGCTCTTGTGATGGGGTTTTTAAGTACATTACTTGTGGTTTTCTTTTATATATGGGGAGAAGAAAAACAACAGATACCCAATCGCTTTTTGAAATAATTAGCATAAAATTAGCCTTTTTTGACACACTAAAACGATTGAAAGCAGTTGATTTTATTATGCTGTACATCCCTTTTACCTTATAGGGTGAAAGGGATTTTTTATGTACAGCTCAAAAGGTGAGAAAAATAAAGCACATGAAATTCTATGATGAGAGGCTAGATTAGTTTGAACAACTTCATCTAACAAAATCTACAAATGAGCTCAATAAATTAGTTTTTTTCATACACAATTAGCTACTTTCTCGAGGTATTCCCCTCTGATTACGTCTAATTATTGTAGTAAAATAAAAATTTTTGTAGAAATTTTTAAAACAATGATTGAGTAGTATATCAATTTTCTGTATAATCAGCTTGTTTGACAATACTTTATATGAACTTGGGGGTAGACAATTGGGTAAAGCATTGATTATCGGAGCTGGCGGAGTTGCCAGTGTTGTGGTACACAAGTGTGTTCAAAATTCGGACGTATTTGAGGAAATTTGTATCGCAAGTAGAACTGTTTCAAAATGTGACGCTCTAAAAGAAAAACTAGACGGCGGAAAAACAAAAATTCATACTGCACAGGTAGACGCGGATAATACAGAAGAGGTTATTGAGCTTATTAAAGCTTTCGGACCAGATGTTGTGATTAACGTGGCATTACCTTATCAGGACTTAACGATTATGGATGCTTGCTTAGCGACAGGTGTGCACTATGTGGATACTGCAAACTACGAGCCACCTGAAACGGCAAAATTTGAATATAAATGGCAATGGGCTTATAAAGAGAAGTTTGAAAAAGCCGGCTTAACTGCATTACTTGGTAGCGGTTTTGATCCAGGTGTAACAGGCGTTTTCACAGCTCATGCTCAAAAACATGAATTTGATGAAATTCACTATATTGATATCGTGGATGCGAATGCGGGAGATCATGGCTACCATTTCGCAACAAACTTCAACCCAGAAATTAACATTCGTGAAATTACAGCGAATGGTCGTTACTGGAAAGAAGGCAAGTGGGTTGAAACAGCACCACTTGAGAAAAAAGAAGTGTATAACCTTCCAGAAATCGGACCAAAAGATATTTATCTTCTATACCATGAAGAGCTTGAATCACTTGCAAAAAATATCAAAGGTTTAAAACAAATCCGCTTCTGGATGACGTTCTCTGAAAAATACTTAACACACTTAAAAGTATTAGAAAACGTTGGTATGACATCTATTGAACCAATCGAATTTGAAGGTCAAATGATTCAACCAATCCACTTCCTTAAAGCGGTATTGCCAGATCCAGCTTCTCTTGGACCACGTACAAAAGGTAAAACAAATATCGGTTGTATCATCCGCGGTCTAAAAGATGGGCAAGAAAAAACGTATTATGTCTACAACGTATGTGACCATGAAGAGTGCTATAACGAGGTGGGTTCTCAAGCGATTTCTTACACAACAGGTGTACCAGCTATGATCGGTGCTATGCTTGTGATGAATGGCGAATGGCGTAAACCAGGTGTTTGGAATGTAGAAGACTTCAATCCAGATCCATTCATGGATGCACTAAATAAATGGGGTCTACCATGGCAAGAAAGTCATAACCCAGAATTACTTGACCTTGATTTAGATGCAAAGGAATTAAGCCGATGAAACCAATTGATTTTTCAAAAGTTCCATCCCCTTCTTATGTAGTGGATGAGCGATTATTAACAAAAAATCTTGAGCTTTTAAAATCAATTCAAGATCGTACAGGCTGCCGCATTTTACTAGCCCTGAAAGGCTTTTCCATGCATTCAACATTCCCATTAGTTGGGGAATATTTAGCAGGTATTACTGCTAGCTCCTTGCATGAAGCACGTCTAGGCTATGAAAAAATGGGCAAGGAAGTACACGTCTATGCTCCTGCTTATATTGAGCATGAAATGGACGAGCTTCTAGGCTATGTGGATCACATCGTGTTTAACTCATTTAACCAATGGGCTCAGTTCAAAGAGAAAGTAAAATCTACTGGAAAAACAATTGAATGTGGTATTCGTGTGAATCCTGAGTACTCTGAAATTGAAACAGCACTTTACGATCCTTGCTACACGAACTCTCGCCTTGGTACAACTTTGGCTAACTTCGATAAATCACAGCTTGACGGCATTGATGGCTTACATTTCCATGCGATGTGTGAACAAAATTCCGACACGTTAGAACGTATTATTGAAGTAGTAGAAGAAAAATTTGGTGATGTGTTACATCAAATGAAATGGTTAAACTTCGGTGGTGGCCACCATATTACGCGTGCAGATTATGATGTCGAAAAACTTGTTAACATCATTAACTATATTCAAGAAAAATACAACCTGCTTGTTTACTTAGAACCAGGCGAAGCGGTAGCACTTAATACAGGCTATTTAGTCGCTACAGTACTTGATATTCAAAAAAATGGCATGGACCTTGCTATTTTAGATACGTCAGCAACATGTCATATGCCTGATGTACTTGAAATGCCGTACCGTCCAATGATTATCGGTTCTGGTCAAGCAAATGAATTCGCGCATACGTATCGCTTAGGCGGACTTACATGTCTTGCTGGTGATGTAATTGGTGATTATTCATTTGATCAGCCATTAAAACCAGGCGATCGTCTTGTCTTTACAGATATGGCTCATTATTCTATGGTTAAAAACCATATGTTTAATGGTGTCAACTTACCTTCTATCGTTTCTTATAACGATGAAGAAGGCAGTAAAGTCATTCGTGAATTTAAATTTGAAGACTACAGTGGTCGACTGTCTTAATAACAAACGAAAAGCCCTTCCCAGTTTGCTGGAAGGGCTTTTTATTATGACCATATTGTCAACCTATGAAAAAAGACGATGTCCATAAACATTTGGTGAGACGAGAGGTTGATAGCCGTTCCGCCATGTTGCAAAGGTGTCTTTTCTTTATCTTATGCCTTTATTTAAATGTGAAGGGATTAGTCACAACAAGGCTACTTGAGTCCCGTGGAATAGCTAGCCCCTAGGTTTTGCTCTGCGCGAAAGCAATGCGTCAGCGACAAGCCTTTTCGCCGTACACAAAATCCTAGTGATTGTGTTGTTTTTTCAACACTAAGAAAACTTAGAGTGCCTATGCCTCCACGTTTTCTTTTTCATTTTCAAGCATTTTGTGTAAATAATCGATAATCTCACGAATGCCATCTAATGAATTGACCAATATTTTTGGATCGACATAAGTAATCATACGGTTCTCAAGATTAGCTACAGCCGTAAAGTAGCGTGTTTTACTGTAATTAACAAGGCCCAATTGTTGAAGTACTGAATCATCAAAATCAAGAATTTCTCGAGCTTCTGTCACCAGTAATCCATAATTAACCACGTCTGTATTTAAAACAATAATACGAGCAGTTGCTGTATTAGATGAGCGGTTGTACAATATTCGTTCAAAATCAAGAACAGGTACAAGCTCACCACGAATTCTTGTAAAGCCTAAAAGATAATTAGGTAAATGAGGGATAGGTGTTACATGCTCTAATTTTTCAATTGAAATTGCTTGCTCCACAGGCACTGCGTATTCCTCTGTCCCACAAGCAAAAACGACTGCTTTGACACTTTCCATGCGGTCACATCCTTCTATTTGACTGTTAGTTTTTCGCCGATTCTTTGACGATTTCTACAAGTAAATCTGCTAATTTTTCTAATTCTTCTACTGGTATTTTTTCATTTGTTGTATGAATGTCTTCATAGCCAACTGATAAATTAACGGTAGGAATGCCAAAGCCTGCAATCACATTCGCATCCGAGCCGCCACCTGAAATACCTAATGTTGGTGTACGATCAATATTGCGTGCAGCTGCGATGGCTACTTGAACTACTTTATCTGTTTCTGTTACACGGAATCCTGGATACATCAGCTTCACTTCTACTTCAGCACGTGCGCCTAGTGAAGCCGAAACTTGCTCAAAAGTTTCCTTCATATGCTTTGTTTGTGCATCTAATTTAGCTTGGTCAATAGAGCGCGCTTCTGCTAAAATTGTCACTTCATCACAAACAATATTCGTCGCTTGTCCACCCTCAAAACGTCCAATATTTGCAGTCGTTTCTTCATCTAAACGACCTAGCTTCATTTGAGCGATACATTTTGATGCCACTGTAATAGCGGAAATACCCTTTTCAGGAGCCACCCCTGCATGTGCCGTTTTGCCAATAATCTTCGCAATAATTTTCGCTTGGAATGGTGCTGCAGTCACGATGCCTCCCACTTTCCCATCACTGTCTACTGCAAAGCCATATTTCGCCTTAATCATGGTTGGATCTAGCTCTTTTGCTCCAACAAGCCCACTTTCTTCACCAGCCGTAATAATAAATTCAATATCTCCATGTGCAATATTTTGCTCTTTTAAACATTTTACCATCTCTAAAAGTGCTGCTAGACCAGCCTTATCGTCAGCACCTAAAATCGTCGTGCCATCTGATACGATATAACCATCTTCACGTAGAGAAGGTTTAATACCTTTCCCTGGAACAACTGTATCCATATGAGACGTAAAGTAAATTGGCTCCACATCTAATGTGCCTTTTAATGTAGCAATAATATTACCTGCTCCATGTCCATTACGCGTATGAGCATCGTCTTGGATAACTGTAAAACCAAGTGCAGTTAATTTTTCTACAAGAATTGGTGCAATTACTTGTTCATGTTTTGTTTCTGAATCAATTTGAACGAGCTCAAAAAACTCTTCTACTAAACGACTTGTCATGTTGTAAAACTCCCTTAGTTTACGTGTTTTGCCACGTTATAGTATATGTACTATTTTAGCACAAGGTCAGAAGAGTTGAAATCATTGAACAATCCTACCAAACTAAAAAGTCTGAGAAAAATTCTCAGACTTTCCCATATTGTTGAAAAAAGGTGATGCCAATAGCAGAAAAAGAACCTTTAGCAAGGTGAGAGGTTGATGTCCGTTCCGCCAGCGTCCTTTCCAGGGTCTCACCTATGACGCTA
>NZ_PDFK01000004.1 GCF_002845985.1 Lysinibacillus fusiformis
TAGCGTCACAGATGAGACCCTGGAGCGAGCGTAAGTGAGTGAAGCGCGGCTCATCGGACGCCCCCTGGAAAGGGCGCTGGCGGAACGGAAATCAACCTCTCACCTTGCAAAGTTGCTTTTTCTGCCTTTGACATGATCTTTTTTCACAAATGTTTCTTGCATCAGAACTAAGTTGTATGCAGACTCCAGTATTTTCAGCTTGACTTCAGATAATTCCATCCAACTCTAAGGTACAACTGAGTTCACTGAGTATAAACAGCCTTACACTATATTTGCACCAACTGCAACGCCTTCTTAACCTCTTGACTATCTTTTGCTAATACGCTCATCACATTCGATCCAAACCATTCCAATGATGCATCTACCTCCATCGTTGAAACTGCTTCTGCTAGGAATTCACCATAATCAATAGCACCTTCAAACAAAGGAACCATTCCTTCCCTAGACCCTGCTGCCGCATACACATTGTTTGGTGAAAAAACATCTAGTTGAGCACGTGAGGCAATATTTTTAAAATGAAAATGTGAGATATAAGGACGTAGTTGCTTCATGGCGACAATCGGGTTCATTCCTGATTCCCATATATGTAAAACGTCAAAGTTCACTCGTAGGCTGGAGTGATTCGTTTCTTCAAGTAACTGCATGGTTGAAGGTAGATTATCTGTTAATGTATTTGGATGAGTTTCTACCAGCAAGTTTTGTCCTTGTGACTCAAGATAATCACAGAGCATTGTAAGTCTGACAATAAGTTCTACCCTTTCTTTCTTACTCGTGTCTGAGCTGCCTTGCTTTCCTACAAATGTACGAATTTTATTTGTTCCCCAGCGCTTGGCAAGTGCAGATAATCTTTCTGTTTCAGCCATCATCTCCGAAACGGGTGCATCTAATGGCAAATAATCACTAAGCATGCTCGTTTCCAAACCGTAGGAGCTTAGCCAATCTGCTCCATAATGAGGTTCATCTGCCAAGTTCTTTGCATGAATGCCCCAGAGCTCGATTCCTTGAAAGCCTTGTGTTTTAGCAAATTGAGCTAATTGCTCCATCGAGTGGAGATGGTGCCGAAATGAGATTGTACAAATTGATAGTTTCATAACATGACCTCTTTCTTGTGCTGTAATGTTAACCATGCTTGAAAACATTCTTGTAATCCTTGCTTGATTTTGAACTCAAGCTGATTTTGTTCTTCTAACTTCACAAAAATATTTTCCACCAATAACAAATCTTGCGTCATCGCCAGCTTCATCGCTCGATACTGAATCGTTGTATAGCCAGTCACTAGACGCTCAATTTCATCACACCATGTGTCAAAGCCTTCCTCTTCTCGCCCAAGTGCTTCCCAAAAAAATGCAAATGCATGCTCATATGCATACTTTCTAATCGCGATAACTGGCAATTGCTTTAAGGCAGTCGGTAGTTTTGACAGATGTTCTTTTCCTGCGATAGACTTTTTCATAATTTCGGTAACGGCATCTGTCAACGGATTACAATCAAGCTTGATGCATGTATTAAAATAGGCTTCAACCGTCTCTGTAGTAGGAGCAATAATCGTCTCAGAATCAAAGTAATAGCCACCTTTGACAGTTGGCTCTTGGATTGCAGCTAAAATTCGCTCCTTCGGTAAAATTCCTTCCCAGCGAAAATCAGGGTCATACATAAACCACTCTTCTTCATTTTCGGTCGATTCTAGCATCACATAATGAGGGAATGGACGTTGATGAAATTTATTCTCTCGCTCTGGCAGCATCGATAAATCCAGCATCACCATCACATGCTGATGTGGCGATTTATTCTCTACTAGCCCTAGCAATTTGTTTATATTTTCTTGTTTAGACTGCTTTTCGTCATACCATTTGTAAAGCTTGATGCCATAGAGCATTTCATACCATGTTTGAAAGAAATCATGATCGATTTGATCAGAATGGTATGTTAGCACACCATTATCAAGCACATCAAAATCTGCGTCCCATACCCCAAAATAGTAGGGCCTATGATCGACACCTTTCGTTTTCTTAATAACCTCACAAACACAGCTTACAAAACAATGAACTTTTATCATTTTTGGCCTCCGATTATTCTACCTTTTGCTGTTTTTCTAAAAAGCTTGCTAATGTTCCTACTGTTTTGAAATCTTTAGGAACAAGAACCTCATCGGGGATGGCAATGCCAAGATCCAACTCTATATGAAGAATCAGTTGAAGGACCATAATGGAATCCATATACAAATCCTCATTTAATCGGGCATCTTCATTGAAAGAAGACAGTGTCGGCAACTCTAATGAATTTTCCATAATATCATAGATGCTCTGAATCAGTTGTTGTCGCGTCATACTGGTATGCCTCCAAGTTTTTTTCTACTTATTTTTCCATTAGGCAGCTTTTCAATTTCTTGAACAGGCAAAAACTCTATTGGAACTTGATGTGGAGCTAGAAATTTTCGGCACCATTCTCGAAGCTCCATATTATCGATTGGTTCAGTAGACACATATAGTGCACATACCCGCTCTCCTGATAGGTTATCTTGTTTCTTATATACAACTGCTTCGACTATTCTTGGGTCATCCATTAACACGGTTTCCACTTCTTGCGGATACACATTCAAGCCTGCTACATTAATTGTGTCATCTATTCTTGCTAGAAAAGACAAAACATTATCTTCTATATAGCCAAGATCTTTCGTATAAATCGTTTGTGTAGACAATTCAATAATGATTTCGCTCGGTGTTTGTTTATCACCGGCTCTTACCTTTACATGAGGAAGTGGGTAGCCCATTTCTTTCGGATCTTCCACATTAGGGTGAATCGCAACACAGCCTGCTTCAGAGCAGCCATACTGCTGGAGTACTTGGCGAGATTTCTCTCTTAATGTTGTCAGCCAGCTATGCGGCATCAAAGTTCCTGACGTCATAACACGATCAAATTGTTCACCCATCGGTAATAATCGACTTAATGTATAAAGTAACGCTGGAGCCCCATAAAGTATGTGTTGAGGATATTCTTTTAGCTTTCTCAAAATATATTTAGGGTTATTATTCGTAATAATAACTGGTTTTGCTCCCCTTCTTAGGCAAGCCAAAACACCACAAATGAAGCCATAGGAATGAGTTACTGGACAAGCAACAACCGAATTTGTCAAGGAATCGACAGGTAACATCGTCACATAACTTTCAATCTCTTTTTCCACAGAGCTCCACGTTCGTTCAATACATTTCGGAGCGCCTGTTGTGCCTGAGCTCATTTGAACTAATACGCCCTCTTGGTTATTGCAATGATTTGATAGTTCAATGAAAGTATCAATCGATTGGAACAACAGCAGATGACTACCTGCTGAAGAAGCAAGCCGCACAGCTCCCTCTTTCGGCGTTGCTGAATGGATGGGGACAACTGATCCCCCTTTTTCGCGAATGTATAAACAAAGAGCTATATATTGGAAAGTATCATCTGTACAAATAGCTAGTCTGCGATTGTTACACTCCCTTAGATGAGGTAAGCTTTCATATATTTCAAATTGCTTCTCAATATCTTCTACTGCATAAAATTGATCATTGACATAAAACATCATCATTTCTCCTTTTTATCCGCTTGCGCCAACGTATTGTTGACGATATGTCGAAAATTACCTTCCTCTTGATTTTGAACTTTCTTAGTTAGCAAAGATTCAACATAAATATGTGTGCTAGTATGCTGAAGCTGTTCATGTCTTGCACATAACGATGGAAAGCGTTCCAAGTGCTTCTGTAAGCTGTCCTTAACTTGACACCAAAAATGTGTTTCTGCAAAGTCATACTGCTCCTCTAGCAAATACGATAGTTCACTTAAATGAAATACGAATAGTGTATCCATAATTAACTCTCGTAAAGCCTCTACAGAAGACATCCAATAATACTGATCGACAGGTGCATCTTTAAAACGTTCGTGTATCGTTGCAAAGTCTGGAACGAGGCTTCTGTCTGCAATGAATTCTTCCATATATTCGATACTGTCATGGAAATCCCTCAGTACAACCCGAGTCGGCCACCCATTTTGATGCAATAAAATCATGTTTTGTGCATGTGCCTCCACCGCAATACCATGAGCGACCAGCAAGTGCCACACAGGAATAACACTCACTTCGATCAAGCGTTTTACCCACTCCTCTGCTCCATATCGGGAAAGCCAATCATCAATAAATGGACGCCCATCTCTCTCCATCATCATTAGTACTGTAAAAGGAACCGCTTCCTCCTCATCCTTCATATACAAGCGCACACTTTCTCGCCATATGGTACCAAGCTGACCTTCTAGTTTGCTACTATGCTTTTGGGCATTCGGTTCAAAAATAATACCTGCATATTCTTCCAGTACAATAAGCGATGCTTCCTTTTGTAAATAGGCATCTAATTGAATCACCTGTTTAAGCCATGATGAAATAGGAGGAGCGGCACAAACAGCATGAGAATGTAACTTTCGCAAGGAAGAAGTATTCACCATATTCATTGCACATTTTAATTGCGCCTTTTCAGGATGTGAAACATTCCATAATGTTCGTACTGATTGGGTTGCTCTATAGTAATCTCCTTTCACATTTAGAGGGATTAAATCTTTTTGCTCAATTAATTCAGCTAGTTCCATTTTCAGGTTATGCCATTGCCAAGGATGAACGGGTAGGAACGTATAGTCGTCAAATGTTCCACCGAAAATCGCAAGCTTTGCTAGAAGGTCTTCCCACAGCAAATGTCCTAGCTCTCTTTTCCAAAAGCTCTCTTCCTCAAGAACTGTAATTCGTACGTAGCTTCTTCTCACCGCAACCCATTGAAGGGTAAATGATTGCTTTGCCTCAGGGCCATAGTTTTTATGGTCGTCAATTGTAAAACCGGTTCTAGATTTGAAACAAGGATGATAGGGATGCCCTTCCATGATTTCTGATTCTAATTCTTCATAGCTCGAATTTCTTCTCGACATGGGCATTTGGAGATGACGCTCATTCCATTGACAAAGCTTACTCGTTAAATGAAGTTCTTCCAGTAAACGAACTTTGTCTTTACGAGTAGATAGTAATTCATCTACTAGATCCTCAAGCGTAGCTTCTAGTAACGTCTCATCTTTTCCTACTAGAAAAATACTATCGCCCTTTATTCGGATACGATCAAAGGCCATTCTTCGCCCTTCACAACGATAGGTACATTTCTGTCCAACAAGAGTAAAAATGGAAGACCATTTATCTAGAGGCGTTTCTTCATATTTGATTAGTCCTTCAAACATCATTGCTTCTACAAGCTGCCGCCTTACACGTAGCTCTTCTTGTTTAGTAACTAAAGGCTGTAGCTGCTTCATATTCTGCCTCCTCATACTGAACAACGAACGGATTTGGCACTTTCGTATATACCGCTTGTTCAAGCTCGGCTTCTAGTTCATCTACATCATGAAATCTTGTTAATAAATTTGCTTTGAACGCAAGCTCCTCTTGCTTTAGAATGTTACGAATAAATGCCTTCCCGAAACCTGTAAATTCTTTTTCTAATAAGTGCAGTTGATCGATAGACCACTTCAAAAGAATTTTTTCATCGATTAGCTGATCGGCTCCAAATCGGGAAATAACGGGAAACAATTGATTCATAAATAAATAATATGTAAATCTATCATGAATAAGGGCATCTTCGTAAAATAGCTCTTCTGTTTCATGTAAAGAAGGCTCTATTGAAAGAAGTACTTCTTTATATGTTTTTGACAAGTAATAACCTTGGTTATCACGATAATAATAAGTAGTTGGATAACTGGAAGAAATGTTTAACAAACTATTTTGCTGGTGTGCTTCGAGAGCTATTCCATTCTCATCGTATAATCTTAATAACGATTCAATCGAACATTTCCAATAAGCCTTAAACCAATCTAAGCTTACGCTCTCTATTGATCGGAATTCTGATTGAGCGATTTTCATGATGAGCTGACATAATTTTGATTTTTCTTTTGGTAGGGGCTCTTGCAAAAGCGTAGCGATCATGCAGATTCCTTCATCATGTCCTTCAGGAAATACATTTGAGCGAAAAATAACCTCAAACCCTGATTCCGTCTGATTTGGGAACTCTACAGTCATATAGGCTGGATCATCAATCATCCGGAAAGATGGATGGTTCTGTAAGAAATCAATCTTATTCATTAACCGAGCCATAACAATCCCAGCTTTTAATTCATGCGTTCTAGTCACCCGCAATGAATTCGTTATTTTGACTGGAATTGAAAACTTATACATCATTTCTTCATTTGTGCTATATACCGTTCTTATCGAGGAGGTTGCTGTATAAAGTGCCCCAAGTGCACCTTCGTATTTTATCCATCCTTCAGCAAGCGCTTTTTTTACATGCGGTTGCTGCAAAAGCCATTGTGCTTGAAGCGGATGCATCGGAATGAGGCAATCCTTCTCTGACATCACAAAATCAGGTTGTGATGTTGTTAAAGACTGAGAAATGAGTTCACTTGCACTTTTTTCTAATACAGAGGACTCTTTCACATTTTTACGGTCGACACGAAAATAGTGAAGCTGGAAAGAACCTTGTAACTCTGGAGCAAAACTCGTTTGCTGCCAATCTGACATCCCTTGTCTGCTTTTAGGTGTTGGATGGAGCCAATGTCCAAGTAAGAGTGATTGCTCAGCTTCAATAAACGTACCGTTAGCTCCATTTTGTTTCTTATTTTCCAGACGCTTTTCAATATAATTTGTCATCGTTTGATAGCTCTCAATTATGCGAAGAATGAGTTCATCAAAATGGGAGGAAAGTTCATGACATCCATCCTTCTTAGCCATAAAATGGAGTTCCTGAATAAATGTGATGAGTATCGTTAATTTATCTTCAACAAGCCATTGGTTTTGTTTCGTACAATACTTCAACGAGACACCAAATTTATGCCTTCCAACAAGAGATTTGTATTCCATGCCAAATGCAAAACGTGTGTTTTGTAATGGTAACTCGATTTCTAATATATATTCCTCTGTCGTTAGGATAGATAGTCGCTGTTCTTTTATCCATTCCTCCTTTCTGACCCAGTGTCCGCTACTCACCTCTCGTATATAACAATTCATAAACGCTTGAAACGTTGCATTTTCTGCAATCTGTTTAGCCATCTGTTGCATTCATTAACCATCCTTTCACAGAGCCTTCTCCCTATCAAATGATAATTATTATCATTCACTGTTAAAAAAATGAGTCTTCCAAATTAAAAAGACTGATGAGATGATAAGAAGTAAATGGAAACAATTGAATTGTTGACAAACGTTGATAATGATTATCATTTTCAACAATAATTACATATTATAAGAAAGACAGAAATGACTCAACTGTCTAAAGACCTATATGGCAATTTAAACCATCGAAATAGGTAAAAGTGTAGAAGCACTTGCCTTTTATTGGAGGATATTAAGAGGTTATTAATATATGGTACTTTGAGAGGGAGAAATATTACAAGGAGATAAAAAGAATTTCCTCATATGTGAAAGGTCTATATGTTATGAATGTTCCTAGCCCTTTACGTGCAATTGCACAAATAGACAAAAATCCTTTCTTATCAACGAAAGGGTTTTTGTCTGTTTATAGAGTTAAATCATTATCAAAATTTCGCTCATATCAGAAAGGTGGATGAGATGCTGAATAATTATCAACTTTCTAGCACCCACATCCTCTTTCTCTCGGGTCTATCTTGAACTTATAGTAAAAATTACCTATACTCAATTTCCCATCATTATCTCTGGCATCATAGAGCTCTGAAAGATGACTAAATGTCCAAGAAATCAAATAGCCCTCCTGTTTTTATTTGATATGTACAGCATCCATAATATTTTTCGCTACAGGTGGCTTCTCTGATAAAATAAGTTTCATGTATGGCACTCACTCACTATTCAAATATTCGTTCTAAATCACAGAAAAAGGAACATACATTACTTGCTGTATGTCCCTCTCCATCTTTATTTATACATATTGAATACGTTTTCGATGTCTGTATTGAGCTTGTTGATATCAACTGCTGTCACGGGTTGATTGACAAGCTGATACTTTTGTTTTAGCTGCATGATTCGACGGACACTCTCATTAATGCGCTCCTCTGTTATGTCTCCATCATGGACGGCTGCCTTCACAGCTTTTATGGCTGATGCGACATTCGTGTACTCATGGGCGATTAATATAATATCACTGCCAGCCTTGATTGAATCTACAGCCGCTTGACCGATAGCAAAATGATTCGTGATAGCTTTCATCGTCATATCGTCTGTCATGACAACCCCATCGAAGCCTAGCTGCTCCCTTAACATACCTGTTATAATTTCCTTCGACATCGATGAAGGGTATTGTGGGTCAATCTTTGGTAATAAAATATGAGCAACCATGACCACATCGGCACCGTTATCAATGGCATCTTTAAAGGGGACAAGCTCCAGTTGCTTTAAATCGGCCAAACTTTTCGTCACCTTTGGCAATTCTAAATGGGAATCCACGGAAGTATCACCGTGCCCAGGGAAATGCTTGATTACTGGAATTACTTGCTTGGACTCTAGCCCTTTCATTGTCTGAATGCCTAATTTGCTGACAATATCGGGATGATTCGAAAACGAGCGATCTCCGATAATCGGATTATTCGGATTGCTATTGACGTCTAGTACAGGGGCAAAATCAAGGTTAAAGCCAAATGCCTTTAATTGTTCCCCTAGCAATTGACCTACTTTAAATGACAATTGGGATTGATTGATATCCCCAATGCTTTTATTCGTTGGGAAGTTTTTTAAAGGCCCTGGTAATCTAACCACCTTCCCACCTTCTTGGTCGGTTCCTATGAAAAGGGGCACCTGATTATTGGTATTGGCAGCCATTAAGTCATTCATCAATGTGACTGTTTGCTGAGGGGTTTCAAGATTATTACCATAAAGAATCAAACCGCCCACTTTGTCATCTTGAATGAGGCTTGTTGTGTGCTGCTGAAGCGTCGTACCTGACACACCTGCAAACATCATTTGACCAATTTTTTCGTCCAATGTCATCTGCTTGACCGTATCAGCTGCTTGTTGCTTTAATTCAGTATAGACCGAAATATGATGAACGACAGGATTAGGATCACTGTCAGTCGGTTTTGGTAAAATCCATTTTAATTGATAGTCGGCATTCACTTGGTAGACAAGAATGATTTGATTGGTCGTTGTATCCTGATAATAACGAACCTCATCGGGTTCACCTAGCTTATTTTTAATATCTGCTAAATGAATTTTCTTGATATCCTCTTTAAATGAACGAATATCAAAAGCATGTGAACCTTGAAAGCCAATCGTCACATCCTGATAAGCTTCATATCGTCCATTCACTGACTCCGTTACTTGCTGAGGCTCCCCCCATTGCTGATGAACCACTTGTTGATCCGCCTCACCTGCTGCAAACGGCACATAAGGGACTCTTCCTTCTAGTGCTAAACTGGCTATGTCCTGTAGGATGACCTCCACATTTTTTGACACCCCCTCTTGTTCAGATACTTCCTCTTGGACTGGGGATGGCTCAGAATTTCTTGTCGTTTGTGTGGCCGACCGCATTTTTGTGCCGAGAAAAAAGAACAAACCCAGTAATATCAGCACGAGAACTAGGAGCAAACCACGTCTTCTTTTATGCATGCAAAAACCTCCTTCACCAAACAAAATGGCGACTTCGAAACAAATCTATCAACTAACGTTATCATAACTGCCACTTGAATTCAAAGCTCACGCTATGAACAGAATCACGGCCTTCTATAGAAAATATTATCGTAAGCTAGCAAAAATGCAAAAGAAGATGTTAAAATATTCACATAAAGGGGGAAGCAAAGCATGGGGAAATTAAGTAAAAGGAATATATTGTGGATTGTGCCTATCGGTATTTTAGGGGTATTTTGGTACTTTTATGGCCCACAAAAGGATATTACAAACAATGAATATATTACATATGTACAAAACTATACGTATGAAAATAGTACAAAAACTTTAGAAAGTGCCTTTGCCGCTGCCTGTGAAAATCCATATTGGGTTTATTTTGAAACACAAAAGGGACAGGACGTCGTAGAGTTCAAGGGGGATTGCCCCGTTGACAATGAAATAGCCAAGGTCAATGTGCAATTTCTTGTAGACAATGCCATCACAAGTGTCCAATCTGGTGCAATGCTTATTGATAGTAAAATGCAAGAGGAAGCAGAACGCGATCAATTTTTACTGACGCTTGTTCAATAATACAATGTAGCAGGAAGGGAACGGATAAAATACGCGAATTGGTGGATAAAACGGACAGAGTAACGGATAACGTGTTAAAAGTAGCGGATATATCGAGTAACTAGAAGGATAGCTCTATGAAAGCAGTGCAATATTTTGATGCTGAAGTCTCAACTATACAACAATAAGATCTTCTATTCATCGATGCATGTTGCAATGTTTTCTCCCCTCTACAGATAAAAACCCATGCATGTACACGCATGGGTTGAGCTGCTATTAACGATTTCTTGAGGACTTTAAAATAGTCCGTTCAATCAGTCTTATTTCATTATTTAGCTTGGCAATTGCCGCTTCGATTTGTTGATAGCGCTCCATTTGGTTGACTTTCTCTGTTGATATTGAATCCTTTAAAGCGGCATGCCCTGCGTATAAGCTTGCTAGTAAATCTAGCTTTTGAAAATAAGCTGCGCTATATTGCTCCATAACACCCAGCCCCTCGTCACATACTTTTTACACGAACAAATGAATTGTTGTTCATATTAGTACTATAGCCGAAAAAAGCAGCATCGAAACTCAGCCTAAATCATTATTTATCATCCTTTTTTCACTAAATATTATTCTTTTAAAATAAAAAAGTGGCATTATTCTTCCTTTTTTAATAAAGAATAAATGAATGTATCATAGGCTTGCCCATTTTGATACATATAGTCTCTTAGGATGCCTTCTTGTTGGAACCCTAGCTTCATCAATAGTTGACTGGAAGC
Organism: Lysinibacillus fusiformis; assembly: GCF_002845985.1. GTDB lineage: Bacteria > Bacillota > Bacilli > Bacillales_A > Planococcaceae > Lysinibacillus > Lysinibacillus fusiformis_D. The sequence goes on from NZ_PDFK01000004.1 coordinate 10,951, forward strand.
TTCATTTTCTAAAAAGACAACAGCTCCAATGCGATTCAGGTTCATGTCCTGAAAGCCATAGGCTATCACTTTTTGCACGGCTTCTTTTATATAACCTTGTCGCCAGTAATCGGGATGAATTTCATAGCCAATTTCTGCTCGATGATGCGCAGCCGACCATAAATGGAAGCCAATCGTACCAATGACTTCATTCGAATCTTTGCGTTCAATGCCCCAACGAATCCCTCTTTTTTGTTCAAAGTTTTTAGCAAACTGCTTAATAGCCTGTTCAGCCTGCTGTGTATCGACAAAGGGTTCCTGCCCATAATAGCGTGTTACAGCCTCATTCGAAAAGCAGCGGAAAATGGCTGGTACATCCTCTAAAGTTAGCTCTCTTAACCTAAGTCTTGCCGTTTCTAAAACTGGAAACATTCCCTTCTTGTGACGTAAAGCATAAAATTTCCGTTTAGAAACTTTACGCTTTATTTTATTCTAGGAAATTTTATGGTTGAATATTTACATCATAGGATTAATTCGATAAAATAGAGTAATTTTTATGAACAATGTAGTAGTTTAAAGCAAGGTATGAATTAATTTTCATACCTTCTTTTTATTTTTCTAGATATAATTTAGCGTTGTTATATTCTGATTGTAAGATATTTATTATATTGGAAAATTATTTGATTATATTATTTATATTGGTAAGTTTATTTATCTTTACAATAATAGCTTTAGAAACCAACCCAAAAATCAGTTTTAGCTTAAATAATTTAGCTGACAAGGAGGTATGGGGATTAAATATTTTAGGTGTAATCTTATTAATGTTGGACACTTTTTATAGAGGATAAGGAGCAATTACTAAGCCTTTCAACGAATCAAGCCCATAGAGGCTCCATGTCAAGCAACTTGTGCGCCCCTTATGCTTTAAGAGAGCCATCTAGCCACCTTAATAAAGTTGTCCAAAACTGTTGCCATTCTAATAGTTTATTTTCCGTGTGGGCATGGGGGTATTTTTGTGCGACTGTTGGAACGGTTACCGAAGAAATCATAAGAAACTATATAGCCAATCAATTCGAAGAAAAGAACGGTATCTTCAATATTCAGTGTGCTTAAGCACACGAACTTTTATAAGGGCTTCCCCCTTAAATAAAAACGACTTTAGTCGTGGACATTCATTTCAAAATCCACCTGCTTTAGCAGGTGGTCGTTTAAGGAGTTTTTTCTGTTAAATTTTAAACCAACCTTTTATTACTTAGGAAATAAATTGGTAGCCATTGATTTTTCTATTGAACAAACCTCGCATTGACTATTATTGACCCAAGGATTTTCAAATGTTGTCTCTGAAGTCAAGAAATTAACTATTACCTTTTTCCCTAACGAAATCGGTTCAGCTATTTGAAGATGTATTCGTAAGAAATCGGTTGTCATCATTGATGCTACCAAACTAATATTAGGTAGTATAGCTGCATTATAATCATTGTTGGAATTATCATAAGCGTCTAGTACTTGTCCAAACTGATCTTTAATAAAGGTATAGTAACATTCTAAGCAAGGTGATATTGTTGGCTTAACTGAGTAGAAGCTTCCACAAGTTAAACCTACTCCTCCAGAAATAAAGGGAACATTATTTTTAACGCAAAGTTCATTTACCCAAGAGTTTATCAACATTGGTGGGTTATCAGCTGCACAAAATACAAAATCTAAGTCCTTTGTAATGATATTCTCTAAATCCTCAGCTGAACTTATTCTTTTATCAATCATCTCATAATTAATGGTTGTATTAAAATCACTTAATCTTTCAAAGCCTACTTTAGTTTTTGGCTGTCCTATATATCTTTCCGAATATAGGACTTGACGGTTCAAATTTTTTAATTCTACCTCATCGCAATCGAGAAACTTAATATGTCCAATCCCTAACCCGGATAATTGCATTAAAAGATTGCTACCTAATCCACCCATTCCCAGAACCAAAACCTTTGTCTCTAAAAGCTTTTTTTGATAAGATGATTTAGTTTTATTTGTATTGCTAAATACATTGAAATAATTAAGGTTATTATTGTATCTTACACGTTGCCAGTCATTTAAATCTTTAAGATTATCAATAGAACTGTCTTCGATTAGACCAATTTCATCTAGTGTTTTAATAATATTTTCTAGCTCCAAAAAACTAAAAGTTCGTTCTTCAATTAAGTTGAAAATTTGTTTTGTATCCAACTTACCATTCAATAAAGGTATGATTTTGATTAATATTCCATCTGGGTCAGTAATTTCATAGGCATTATTCGGTTCATCTCCGATTTGAATAGTTTGTGAATCAATTGAAATAACTGGATAAAAATCTTTGAATTTCGGTTTCAAATTAGTTCACTCCTTTATGTATAGGCTTTCATCATTTTAATTAATTTATCTTTCACAATTTCAGCCACATATTTTTGATTAGCTTCTTGCTCTAAACGAAAGTAAAGACTTCCTAAAAAATTTTTAACATTAGATATAATTTTGTACTCCTCATGCCAAATTTCAGTTTTTTCCCAATCCGTAAAACTATTAACCCAACTCTCAAGCAACTCTATATTAAAAGTATTTTTTTTCAAAATTGTAATCACAGCTGTTATCAGTCTTTCATCTTCTAAATTAGTGTAATTTATTGTTTTTGTACTTATCACACTTTTAATGACATCCAAAATCTGTTGTTTTTCAGCAATTGGTAAATCATATTTAGCTAACTCATTTAATGCATCAGCAGCATGTGCTAATGCATGTGCCCAACCTTTCTCGGGAACATAGCCTCTTAAATCTTTTTCACATTGAAGGTAACGTATAATTTTTTCCTTAATTTCTAAAATATCCTTGTCATGTAGAAAATTTTTTTTTTGATCCGCCATAAGAATAAGCGGTATAAGTAGCATTGAAAATGATCGTGTAAAAACTGAATCTGAATTTGATTGCCCTATACCATAAAAAAGATGCTGCTCATCCAATATGGTATCTAATAATCTTTGAAGAACGTTTACTGATAAGTAATCATTTAGTATCCAGTTTGAAAATGTCGTATAAATAAGATCGTCTCTTAATTCGCCATCAACAGACCCAATCTTATCTAACATCTGTTCGATAAGATTTTCAACATTAGAACTCTTGGGTATGCTATATTCATTGTTTTTTAAAAAAATAAGCTCTTTTTTCAATTTCATGTTATTCACTTCCTATTATTGATTAAGGATGGTTCTAAGAGAGACACTGGCTGCTACTAATACGAAAGAAATTAAAAGTAAAGTAGAAAACACAAAAATAAATCCTTTTTTCAACTCCATGATAATACCTCCAATTGTTGCATCAATACAAATTCTATCAATTTAACTGAAAATTTTATTAGATACTGTTTCTCAAAATAGGACCTAATTCTTTTCTTTTCTTTTCTTTTATTTTTTTTCTTAAATCTAATGCTAAATATATTGTTAAGATAACTAATGGACAAAGTGTAAAAGTTCCCATTGCAATTCCATCCCAATAAGACATAGAGAACAAAGGATCTTTTAAAGTTTTTTCAAGAGTTTGTTTGACAGTATAATAAGCAATAGGTAGATCAATTACCAAAAATAAATAGAGAGCAACAAAAATCCCAATAAAACTTAAAGAGCTGTAAATTTTAGTTATTTTCCTCTCTTTATTTGACATGCTGTTTAATATACTACTTATTTTATTGAATTTTAGGGTGAATATATTTTTAAAAATAAGCTTCATTGATTCATTAAGATCATCTATTTCTAAGAAATTAGTAAGTACATAGTATAAATCTGTACGTAAAAATAGTAATGTTTGAAATACAGTAGTTTGTAGTTGCATCAAAACCGTAAATTTAAGTATCTTAAGTATTATTTCATTCGAAAAATAAAATTGCATTACTAAACATAATAATATCAACATACTTGTCCAAGCTAATCCTGCTAAATAAACACCATATCTTTTCTTTCTGGATACGGACCAGATATCAGTTACTTCCGTTTCAAGTACAAGGAAAACTAGTCTATATCCCCATTTAACTTTAGCTCCAATTCCTACGCTTTTAGCAGCACATATATGTCCGTATTCATGAAAAAAGATAACTATCCATGTACCTAAAATTATTATACATATAGATGCAATTCCGGAGGTACTAACAAAAAGATCCGAACCCTTAGGGCGTAAGTTATCGGAAAAATAAAATAAAAATATATTAGCGAACACGGAAAATAGATAAAATGCCCAGGCAGTCTTACTAAATAATATCTTCAAGATTTTACTAGGCTCAGCATTTAAAGGGTGGTTATCTATTAAACTTTCCGATATAAGAACTCCATCAATACTTTTTACATATCCCGCATTTAATAACACCTCAACAAATTCTATAATGTCATTTATCTCGTAATCATTTGCACTATGCATCAATGCGACTTCATCTATTGACTTGTCTGAGGAAAAGCTTCGATAAATATTAAGAGCGATTTCATCTAATAACAAGTAGTCTGAAGTGCCAATACGTCGAATAGTAATGGAATCATTTTCACGCTGATATGTTTCAATGGTATGTACTTCAACCATAGTATCCTTACTAATCTCCTTTTGGTACATTACATTATTTCACCCTTTCTATTTTTCATAAATCCTCTTCTTTTAAAGAAAAAACCCACCCTTAGGAGTGGATCTTTTCTTTAAAAAATCATGTGTTAGCACGGTTAGCAGGAAGACCTACTTTTGGTAATACTTTAACTTTAATTTTTTTCATCTTTTTCACCTCCAATATGTAATATCCATCTTCAAATCATGTATTTGCACGGTTAGCAGGAAGACCTACTTTTGGTAATACTTTAACTTTAATTTTTTTCATCTTTTTCACCTCCAATATGTAATATCCATCTTCAAATCATGTATTTGCACGGTTAGCAGGAAGGCCTACTTTTGGTAATACTTTAACTTTAATTTTTTTCATCTTTTTCACCTCCAATATATAATGTCAACCCATAAATCATGTAGTAGTGTAACTAGATTGAGAATTAAATAGGAAATAATGTTCATATGTTCCTAACCAACCAATCAACTACTTGTTTTCCATAATAATACACATATCGGAGATTGTAAATGATTTAATTGAATTTTTTAAATAATATAAATACCAAATTAGTCATAGTGGCCTAACCCAGTTGGCAAAAGAAAAGCAATTAACATTAAGAACGGTAAGAAAATGGGCACCAGAATTATGTAAAAAGGTTAGTAGGAGATATAAAGAGTACTTAACAAAATTAAAAAAGGAAAGAATCAAAAGTATTTTGAGTGATGTTCAAAATGCTGCAATAGCATTACATAATAATGGGGTTTTTCCGAGTAAAGGGAGAATATATAAGAAATTAGGGAGTAGCGTTTTTTTTAGAAGATGAGATTAGGGACCAGTGGGAAGATATAATAATAAACTTAGGTTATAAGCTTGATTAAAAATCTTGTTTATTATAAATAATAAAATTGATATATCGTTTAATATCTATGATAGTATACTAAATTAAATTGACTTAACCCTTGTGGGTGTAAGGTTGGAAAGATTATGCTTTATTATGAAGAAAATATATGGTTTATGTCACACTTCTCCTCCTCTACTACCCATTACCATTTCTCTAATCCACCTTCAAAATCCTTTTTGACACTAGCTCTATCTCTTAAAAATTGATAAGATTAGCAATTATTACTATAAAGGTATTATAAAATAGCTTATAATAGTAATCAGACTATGCACTCCTACTACATGCATATCCATTACAGCTCAGCTTCCGTATTTTTCGGTATACCATTTTTGCTGAGTATAGATAAAGGTGATTTTCAACATGACATCCTATGAACGTATACTTATAATGGTCCCGCCGTTTCCCTAGCTACGCTATCTACTTGTAACGAACAAAGTAGATTTTGCTTGTAGGAGGGCAATATGTTGAAAAAACAGGCAGTACCATCTTTATTATTAATGATTGTTCTTGTGGCATTTCCACAAATTAGTGAAACGATATACACACCATCTCTACCGGATATTGCCGCTGCACTTGGTGTATCCAATAGCGCTGTCCAATTAACTTTAAGCATCTATTTTATTGGCTTTGCATTAGGTGTTTTTTGCTGGGGATGGATTTCTGATTTCATTGGCCGTCGACCTGCCATGTTAGCCGGTCTCCTTTTTTACGGTATAGGGAGCTTGCTCTGTGTTTACGCAGAGACGATTCCTTTTCTAATTGCAAGTCGATTTATTCAAGCGTTTGGGGCTGCCACTGGCTCCATTATTACACAGACCATTTTGCGTGAAAGCGTAGCAGGTAGCCAGCGACATGCTATGTTCGCACAAATTTCAGCTGTCATTGCCTTTACCCCTGCGGTAGGGCCGTTGATTGGTGGCTGGGTCGATCAAGCACTTGGCTTTCGAGCCGTGTTTTTTGTCCTTGTGGTGATGAGTATCTTGTTGTTCATGTATGCTTATTACAGACTTCCTGAAACAACAGATCCAGCCGCAAGACAACGAATAGCGATTTGGCCTGTCGTCAAACGCATTGTTGCTTCGCCAACCGTTCTTGTCTATGGACTACTGATTGGGGGCATCAATGGTGTACTATTTAGCTACTATGCCGAAGCACCCTTTATCTTCATTGGTCATTTTCAAATGTCACCAGGCCTATACGGTTTTCTTGGCATCATCGTGGCATTGGCTTCTATCATAGGGGCCATGATTTCAAAACGACTGGTCATCAACCATCCACCGCAAAAAATCATTCACCTCGGCTGTCTGGTGATGCTTTTGGGTGCTGTGCTGTTGACTATCGTTTGTTTGATGCCACTGCATGCAATACTCGTAGAAATCGGCATCTTGCTGACCGTTTTCGTCCTACTGCTCGGCTCTGGCATGGCACTTCCTAACTGCCTAAGTCTTGCACTAGTAGACTTTCAGGATGTTATTGGGACAGCAGGCGCGATTTTTAGTCTCGGCTATTACCTATTAGTCAGTGCCATCACAACGGGTATGAGTTTGCTACACAACGGTTCTTTATTAACAATGCCACTCTATTTCTTAGGTCTATCCCTGACGATGTGGCTTTATGGGAGAAAATTTATACGATAATCGATGAAAGCGGGCATCTTATCGTCAGCATAAAAATGAGCCACCTTGAATAATTAAGGTGGCTTCTCCTATTGACGACATTATTGAAAATAATAATCCAATACTTCCTGTGCCGAATGAAAAACCTTATTGCTTTGCGTTTTATAAAGAAATGTTGGATTCGTACAGGCTTTTTCTAGACTTTTGGCTTGCTTTAGCTTATCGGTCATTTGCTCGATAATATCCGTGTAGCCATCGAGTTGATTAGATATTTTCGGTAGCATCGTGGGTGAGATGTTCAAAACAATGGATACTTGATCCTCAGCATAGCTATTTAAATTGATAAAAAAGCATTCTTCCAAATGCTTGGAATGTTTATCTACATTAATGACGGCTTCTTGATAATTGGCAATTACACCTGTGGATGTATTCGTAACCTTAAAGCCCTGCTTTGTTAAATGTTGTTCGACCATCTTTAAAAACTGCTCTACTTTTTCATCTAATTGCGGTGTAACAGTCTTCTCAATTAAATCATCACAACGCTGATAAATTGTATCGATTTCAGCCTGTTTTTCGACAAGTAGTTTAAAATTGGACATTGAATACACGCTTGATCTCCCCTTTTTACTAAGGTAGACATTCATGAAGCATTTTAGTCATGACCACGAAAAATAACTATCCAAAGGAGATACCTATGATTAGAAATTCTGTAAAAGCCATCATTATCGTTGATGGCAATATATTGCTAATAAAAAATCAAGATGACGAGGGCTATTTTTATCTTTGCCCAGGTGGTGGACAAGAGCATGGTGAGACATTCCCTAAAACACTGCAAAGAGAATGCCTCGAAGAAATCGGCTCCTCTGTTCAGATTGGAGAGCTTCTTTTTATACGAGAATATATTGGAAAAAATCATGAGCATGCCGCCTTTGACGCAAATGTCCACCAGGTAGAATATTATTTTCAATGTCAATTCAATGGGCAAGTTTGTCAGCCAACCAATCCAGATCAACATCAAATCGGCACACAGTGGATACCTATAGAAGAGCTACACACTTATAGATTTTATCCTAAAGCATTCATCCGCCCTCTACAGCACTTTATCCAAGGACAACAAACAGCGATTTATTTAGGAGATGTCAATTAAAGCCGGCTTCTATCCTCATTGACCGCTCTTACACTAGATTTTTCACCATCGTATAATAACTACTACCTGGTGGATAATCTTTAATTTCTCCTACCACTTGATAGCCTTGTGCCTCATAAAATGTGCGAGCTTGAAACTCGTAGGTTGTCAGCAGAGCTTTTGTAGCACCCATTTCCTTTGCTACTAACTCTGCCTTGGCTAGGAGCTTTGTGCCAATTCCTTTTCCACGATACTCTTCACTAAACCAAAACTTATGTATTTCCACCCATCCCCAGTAGACTTCAGCCGTTATACCACCTACCCATTGCTGCTGTAAATCTGTGACTATCAATTGCAATGGTTGGATTGCCCCCTGCTGTCTACTTGCACGATGATAAGAGGAATGTTCATTATTATAGGCGCGAATTTTTTCACTTAAAAAATTCGTAAACGCTTCATGCTGTTTATGTAAAACCTCAACTTGATATTCCATCGAGTTCCTCCTAGTCCTGATAGCGTTTTACTAGCTTGTCTTGATGAGCCGCAAATATTTCTTCTAATGGAATATCATATTGATTGGCAATGACAATAAGATTGCCTAGTACATCCCCTAGCTCTTCAATAAGCTCTTGTTTATGTTCCTCATAGGATTGTGTTTTTTCATCTGGTCGATCTCTACCAATCTCGATCGCTCGAATGGCTCTCGCTACCTCACCAGTTTCTTCTGCCAAGAAGCCAATACGTGTAAAAATGTTGAGCTCTGACCAGCCTCGTGCTTCATAATAATCCTTTACCCAACGTTGAAATTCATTTAGTTCCAATTCCTTTTCCTCCATTTCCTTCCTCTTCAAAATAAATTATACTATTATTTGTGCCTTAGCCAAAGCCCTTGTTAAAATCTATGCTACCCATGGGAGGCTTTGGGAACAGCATGAGACTGTCATTACTAAAGGCGTGGCGTTTTTACGTTATTCCCTAAGTTCAACGGGCGTTTACACTGCTTTCGGTACAAGAAGAATTTAATCAGTTATGGAGGAAATCTACTATGAACAGTGTTGCTGTATTTTGCGGATCAAGTCTTGGCGCTTCTGATGCTTATCGTGAAGGTGCGATTCTACTAGGAAAAGAATTAGCTAAAAGACAAATTACCCTTATTTATGGTGGTGCTTCAGTTGGCATCATGGCTACAGTAGCGAATACCGTGCTACAAGAAGGTGGCAAGGTTATAGGGGTCATTCCTACATTATTAGAAGAACGTGAAATTGCGCATCAGCACTTAACCGAGCTGATTGTTGTGAACACGATGCATGAACGGAAAAGTAAAATGATGGAGCTAGCTGATGGCTTTATTGCCCTTCCTGGTGGTCCTGGTACTTTAGAGGAATTTTTCGAAGTGTTTACTTGGAATCAAATAGGGCTGCTTCAAAAGCCTTGTGCGATTTTCAATATGGAAGGCTATTTTGATTTATTAATCTCATTTTTTGACCATATGCAAAATGAACAATTTTTAAAAGCTCAAAATCGTGAAGCATTAATTGTCGCTGAAGACGCTGCAACGCTTTTAGATAAATGTGAAAGCTTTGTTGCTCCAGCTGTGAAAACCTATGAATTAAGCAAATAGTGAAGTGGTAAGGTTGGCCCTAGGCGGGCTGATCTTACCACTTTGAAATTTTTGACAACATCATTCCCCCACTCCCAAAATTAATTTATATTGGCGCAAGAACTGGGAGGCGACCGCGATTCTTAAAAGAAGATGGACTTGGTTATTTTCCGATTACTATTTACTATCATTTTATCGTAGACCACTAGTATGATGCTATATCTGAAGTCAATACTGTATTAATTTCAGATACGAGGGAAAAATTGTATTATACTGATCCAGCGGAAACAGCGCAACTGATCTCGATATTAGATAACCTCGTGATGAAAAAGAAGTTCATTCCCTCATACAGATGCTTCTATCCTTTTTTCTTTAGCGAATCCAGAGGAACGCTGTACAATAATTTTTGACTATGAAATCAAGCTACTTCAACGAATAAGGTGATCTTCGAATTTGTTCGATTTTCTCCTTGTTTTATTGATCCACTCTTTTTTCCCGCCTTTTAACAGCGATTACCGCAATAAGGACCGTCATAAGCTTTATTACTACCACAATGACATACAAACTGAATGAGAGTATGGCTGGTAATAAAACGACCCACCACGACCAAGCAATCACATCTGTTAGCTTTAAAACGACAAAGACAATGGTCAACACTTCTGCAATGCCCATCTTTTCACCACCCTACAACCTTTCTTGACTATGTAGTAACTATATCCCTTACGATATGGAACAACGCAGGAAAAAATTTCACTATTTTCTCTAAATGATATAACAGGAGGTCGTACTATGACGAATATTTTTGTAAAAAGTGAGTTTGCTCCGTTAAAAAGAGTTGTCATGGCTCAATCAGAGTTTGCTTTTCCCGCTACAGGCAATCCAACAGATGACGAATTTTTAACAGAAGAAACGCTAGCCCTTTATGCAGGCGTTGATACGCTCGGTAAAAACTTCAAAGAGGTCTTTCCAGAAAGACAGCAGCAATGGGAATTAGAACGAGCAAATTTTAAAAAGGTACTTGAAAAATATGGTGTGGAAGTACAGGTGCCACGACTTTTAACAGATTATGAAAAAGAGCTAGGACAAGAGGATGGCTATAGCAATTTCTTTGTTCGTGATCCCTTTTTCACTATCGGTCATTTTTTAATTGAAGGCTCCCTTCGATTTCCTCATAGACGGAACGAAATCTTGCCAGTGCGTAACATTTTAGCTCAGGAAGCAAACGATAACCAATGTTTCTATGTGTCCATTCCAAAGCCTGATATCGCAGACGGGCTGGATTCTGAGGCTGGCCCATTTTTAGAGGGTGGCGATGTGTTAGTGCTAGATAAAACGATTTTCATAGGAAATTCAGGGCTAGCCTCCAATAAAAATGGCGTGCAGTGGCTGCGTAATTTAGCCAGTCATTTTGATTTTACAGTGGTCGAGGTTCCACTTCATCCAACGATTCTCCATCTAGACTGTGCACTTAGTTTGGTAAGGGATGGTCTGATGATTGTCTGCGAGGATGCTTTCTTAGAGGGAATCCCCGAACAGCTAAAGGATTGGGATAAAATTCATGTTTCCCTAGAAGATGCCTCACGACTTGCAACAAACGGTCTCCCTATCAATGAAGAGGTTTACATTACAGATAAAGAATTTACATGGATTGGCGAGCAATTAGTACAAAGAGGTGTCACAGTAGAATACATTGATTTTAACATCTCCCGAAGCTTTGGTGGTTCTTTTAGATGTAGCACACAACCACTATTACGGACAAATGCATAGACATTATCCATCTCACCTAAAAAATAAGATGAATAATGAACAAGCTGAAATGGCACATTATTTGTAGGAGGTGGACAAAAAATGTCTAGAATTATTGGTGTGGAACAATCATTATCTAATATAGAGGATGCTTTAAAAGCAAAAGGCTATGAGGTCATCCAGCTTCGCAATGAAGAGGATGCCAAAAAATGTGATGCTTGTATTATTACAGGTCAGGACAGAGACGTGATGGGCATTAGTGATCCTGTCATGGCAGGCCCTGTCATTGATGCAGATGGCTTGTCAGCAAATGACGTCGTTCAACGTGTCGAAAAATATTTCCACTAAAACAACAAGTGCTGTCACCATGTCACATTGACTGGGGAGAGCACTTTCTTTTGTCATTCTCCTACATAATCTGTACTTATAATACCATGCGTTCTTGTCCAAACTACTATACATGAACTATAAAAAGTAGGGAGACATATGAGTCAAAAAAATATTGTGATTGTTATTTTAATGCTTACGACTACACTACTCATGTCAGGCTGCTGGGATGTTACAGAGCCTCAACGAATGTATTATGTGCAAGGTGTTGGGGTTGATTATAAGGATAATGAATATACTGCTTACTTACAAATTATCAACTTTGCCAACGTAGCGAAAACAGAACAATCTAACCCTCAAGCATCACCTACAGAAATTGGTCAAGCGAAGGGAAAAACAATAGAAGAAGCGATTTACAAATTATATCGTTCCATGGACCAAGAAGTATTTTGGGGGCATATGACCTATCTTCTTTTCTCAGAGAATGCGATGAAGGATGAGCATGCCATTGCTGTAATCGATACTTTTTTACGCTTTCGTGAAACTAGATATCATATTTGGGTCTACTGTACACAAGACCCAATCGAGGATGTTTTATTAGTTTCTCCTTTATTAGAGAAGTCACCAACTGCCGCGAAATTAAGTAATCCTAAAAATACGGCTAAGCAGGAGTCCTTTGTAGAGCCTGTTAATTTGCGACAGCTAGTGATTGGCTTAAATGAGCCAAACCATGAAATGAAAATCCCTTACGTAACTGTCAACGAAAACTGGGAAACCATAGATGGTACCAAAACAGAAACTGTTTTTGCAGGTGTCGGTATCCTCTCAAAGGATAGTTTTAAAGGCTATATTAAAGGTAAAGCCGCTCGCGGTATTGAATGGATGAACGATGAAACAAAGCAAGGGGAAATCACCGTTAAATTGGAAAATAACGAGAAAAGTGATTTCTTAACCGTCGATATTCAAAAGTTAGATGTCGATGTCAAACCAATCGTCCAAAACAATCAAGTCCAATTTGAGGTGTACTTAAAATTCAACACAATTTTAAATGGCTTTAAAGGGAAGCTGACACCCGATCAAGTAAGAAAAAAAGTAGAAAAAGCAGTCAAAGATGAAATTATGGCTACCTTCGAGGAAGGCTTGAAAATGGATGCGGATGTTTTTCGCTTATCAGAATACCTCTACCGCGATAATGTAAAGGTATGGAAGAAACTAGAAAAGGATGGCAAAATTCCATTAACGAAGGATTCCATCCGTAAAATCGATATTCATATTAATAAAGTAAGCCCTGGCCGTAAAACATTTGAAGAGACCATCGCCGAATAATGGAAGAGACCACCTTTCTTGGCGTGGTCTTTTTATCATGACAATATTTTTTTCATTTGTTCAAGGACTGCTCCCCTACTGATGCCTCCGTGATAACAAATCACCGCTTCAAGGTCGATATCTAAGCATTTCTGTAAAGACTGACGAGCTTCTTCTACGTCCAATGCAGTTGGTTCATGAACGCCCTCAATATGACCGTCTACACTATACATCGCGTCACCTGCCACCAATGTTTTACTCTGTGTTAAATACAGGCTAATATGACCTGGTGTATGCCCTGGTGTATGAATAACACGAATCCCACCACAAAATGGTAGTTCTTCGCCATCACTCAACACCACATCCACCTTACCCTTCGGGGGGTTCTCTAAATGCCCATCTTTTACTAGCGGAAGCTCTCCTTGAATATAAGGCTTGTCGAGAGCATGTGCATATACTTGAACATGTGGCCCACACACCTGTAATAAATCAGGTAGACATCCGATATGATCCACATCCTGATGCGTTAAGATAATCGCTTTGAGCTGATTTAACGACACACCCACCTGTACTATCGCCTCATGCAGCTCTTCCATTTGCCCAGGAAAACCGGTGTCAATCAACACCGCCATGCCCTGGTCCCACACCAATGTAGGATGAATCACAAAGCCCTGATAATGGAGTTCCAGCATTGCTACCCCGTTCGCCATTTGCATAACACGCGCCTCCTTCACCGTTTCTTATAAATTATGGCATCTAGCTAGTTTCTGTTTTTTAATCAGGATTCCCTGCTTTCTTCCTTTATTTTTATCATTAGGAAATGAATCATAGTAAAAGGACCAGACATTTGAGACTGGTCCCTATTATTATATTAATGGTTCATTTTCTTATTGGTAATGTAATCGCAGTATACTAACAGGACAACAATAAGAAAGCTTAAGCTAACAAGACGGAAAATCATTGCTATACTCATCCATTCTGCTAAAATCCCTAAGAAAAATGCACTAACGCCAACACCAACATCAAAGCTTGAAAGAAAAGTAGCATTGGCTGCACCGCTTTTGGCTTCACTTACTTTTTGAACAGTCCATGTTTGTAAACATGGCATAACGGTCCCATAACCTGCACCGAATAAAATGGCTGCGAAAATAAGAGTGAGATTATTTGTTGTATAGGACAACACAATTAGTGATAAGAAACCAAGTGTTGCTGACACAATGATAATAGACCATGGTCCATTCTTATCAAACCATTTTCCTGTAAATGGACGTAATAAAGTGGAAACAATTGCGTTGATAAAAAAGAATAGAAAAATATGATCTAATCCCTTTTGCTCTCCGAAAAGGACTAAGAATGTAATGACGGCTCCAAAACCAAGCGTCGTCACTACAGTCAATAAAGACTGAAACCATACATCTTTTTCAAAAATCGCTTCCATAAATCGAAATGGCTGCTTGTCAAATTGTTTAGGTGTAGCTGAATGAATAAATGGAAGCATTATAACCGCAAATAAACAGAGTAATGCAGATGACCAAATCAGTGTATGGAAGGAAAAGGAATTATACATAAGGATACCTAAACTTGGTGCAACAATAGCTCCTACTGTTGTTGAAACCGAGAAATAACCCATTCCTTCTCCTAATCTAGCTTTAGGAATGATATCTACAGCCATTGTACTATTGGCTGTAGTAGAAATCCCCCACGCTGTTCCATGGAAAAACCGTAACAATAGGAAAATCCAAATCGTGCTAAGAAAAGGATATAACATTGTAATCATCAGCAACATGATGCCCGCCCCAATAGCTAGATGTTTTCGCTTATGATCGATTAAATAATAACCTATAAAAGGTCTTATTATAATGGCGCCTAGTGTAAATACCGTCGTTACCAAACCTACTTGCATAGGAGTGGCGTTTATACTTAATAAATAGGCTGGTAAGATAGGCAGTAACATTTCAAATCCTATAAAAATGAAAAAATTACTTATAAATAGAAAAAGAAATGATGTAGTAAAAATGGGTTGTTTTTTCATAGTTAAAATTCCTCGCTTCTAATTGTTTTGCTAAATTAGAAGCGCTTGGAACACTGAAACATCCCTTAATTGCCTTAGTTTTTTCAGCAATTTGCTCACCCTCTCTAAGTTTTATCACAACAAAAAAGACGCCATAAAACCGGCGTCTAAGCATTACTTTGTATCGTTTTTAAAATACGTATTTCACGAATGACATACAAAGGCAAAAAGCTTCCGGTTACTGAGTTCTATATGGTGTTTTTCTAAAAAATCGCAGACTGGTCCCTTTGAACAGTAATCATCTAATTGTAAAAATGTCTTCACTTCAACGGCCGTTCTTCTGAAAACAGTTTCCATCACATTTTGCCTCCTCTCTAAAAATCTATGAATAGCTTATTATAATTTAATACAAGTAACTCATAAAAGCAAATACAGCGTTTTTATTTACTGTTACACGGCATGTTTTATCGCTGCACAATATAGCCCACCTTACGAGGTACGACTACATTTTTCTTTTCCACACTTTTGATAGCTTCATCTACGGTCTTTGGTGTTCCCAAAAGCTCAAACATAGACATTTGTTTACTCATCTACATCCCCCTCTATTATTTCAAAAGGAATACGTTCTCTACTATTTGTATATGTTGAACGAATCAATTTTATACTAGAAAATTGTGTTCCCACACAGAGTGCTAGAGTAGTGATGATAACGAGTAAACTGTAATGTAGAAGCATTAATATCCACAACCCATCCTATCTGGTTCAGCTAAGGTTGCAACTGTTTGGAGTGGCTAACTGTTTAACCTTTATGCTTTATAAATGCTAATACATAAGCGATCCAAATGACTGTAAAATGTAGCGCAAGGAAGGTCCATCCAGTAAAAAAAATAGAATTGGAATAAGTGTTCAACAATGGAATTTCAGCTATTTTCGTAACTAACTGATTATGTTCAAACACGAACACTCTTAGCTCTTGTGCTTTTTTCAAAGTCAATGAATAGACAATACTTGGAAACAGAAAGGATAGCACTATCATGCTGTAAAATGGCATCGTCTTCATCATTTTTAGAGCCAGTCTATTGGCGAGTTTATATGTACCCATGATGGAAACAATGAAGAACGGTGTGAAAAATACTAAGGGAAAGAGTCCTGGATTACCATTACTTATACCATTGGAGCTTCCTATCACAATTGGTTCAGTGAAAACATGTATAAGACTAAAAATGATAGCCGTTATGATTAGGCTGGTAGAATAGTAAAACCATGATAATTTACTCATACTTTTCCCCCTCCTTGACTATTTATAAAGTTCTTTCATTGTTTCCATCCAATAATTTAACCTGCACATTGGACGAACCTCCACCATAAATAGGATGGGGAACTTTTGATAAATCGAGTAATTTCTTCAGATGAATCAATTTTTCACGATTGGCCTCGATTGTAACATGATATGGACCTGCTATATTCATAAGTGATGGTATACGCACATCTTCTTTCGAGAAATGGCTATCTAAAAATACTAAATCAAATGACACAGCTTCATTGCTTCGATTATGTAAGACAAGGGTACAATCCCCATTCATTAAATCTTTGCTCACCATCTCAAAATCACAGTTGCCATCCCCTTTGTATGAAATGGCCATAATACCAGTAGCTAAGGTTTCTTGATACGCCATTATGAGAAAATGGGGTAAAAATGAATAGAGTAACACTACGGAAACAATTGTTGTAAGGTGATATTTGTTTATGCTCCTAGCTAGTAAAATCATCGCAAATATAAATAAAATCGAGCCAATGATGCCGAGCAACACATAGCCATCTTGTGTTTGTATAGGAAAAGACATAAAGGAAGATTGGGCATGCATCACTTCATTAGAAGGATATGGAAAAAAAAGACACATACATATACCTAAAATTACGATTGAACTAATAAGCGCCCTTTTATTATTAATCATTTTCTCCCCCCTCTCCAGAAAGTGTTTTGAAATTGTGTGGGCATTGCGAAGTCTCCTCACTTGTTACCAGTGCTATACCCATTAAGTGATGATTAGATGATTTCTTATGTAACATATTCTCTCTCCCTTTTATACCTAAATATTTACATATATCAAATTTACCATATATACCCTAAATAAGGAATGAAGCCTTTTTAGCTCTAGACAAATGAAAAAATTGTTTTACCTTCTACACACCAATCGAAGAGTAATAAGTCAATCCGTCTCAAGGCGGAGAGGTAACACCGTCTAAAGTGTGTTTCCAAAAACAAACAAAAACAATATAATAAAACCATAAAAGGAAATTATAAATAGGAAGAGGATGTTCATTTTGTTTACGAAAATTATATGGTGGGCTATAAATATTGTATGGTTATTGATTTTTTCTGCCCTCGCAGTATTTATTGGGGTAAGAAATGTTGATGCTGCTGGGATGGTGCAAACTCCTGCCATTAAAATGGTGTCATTCATTATTTTGGGCATCGTGTTTCTAGTTGTTATGCTCATTCAGCTCATTTTTCTCTATTTTATTAGGAAAACCACTACAAAGGTCTCTTGAAGAAGTGCTGGATTGTCATCCCTAAATGACATAAAAAGAAGCGAGTGGCTATTTTAGCACTCGCTTCTTTTACTTTCTCACCTTGTCCCACACAACTCTCTAAAATTACAACCTCGACAATGCCATTTTTCTTGTGTTTGTTCGAAATCTTCCAAGTCCACAGGCTCGTTAGAAAAAATATCGGCTTGGTATTTTTTCATTGCTAAGACACTGCGTTGAAATGTATGCAAAATATTATCCATATCGTAGGCAGTAAACCTATATTTCTTCCGTTTTCCCGTTAATAAATATTCGTTATAGACCTCGATTTGCTCCAAGGATACACGGTATTTTTGCTGAACATAGTAGGCGTAGAGCGCTAATTGCTGGCGGTCATCATCAGACTCCCCGCCCGTTTTCCAGTCAACAATAATCCATTTATCTGCTCGTTCATCATAATAATGAAAGTCCATGACGACGAATACTTGGATGCCGTCTATTTTCATCGAGCGGAATTGCTCTGGTTCCCCAATACGGAGAGCGCCCTTTTGTGCCGTGATTTGCTGGAATGTTTCGCTCATCAAAAAATGGTCAAACACAAGCTGTAAACGTTCTTTATAGTCCTGCACAAGCTCTGAAGAAAGTGTGCCGTAATAATAAATTTCCTGCATCATATAGTATTTATTCGGCTTTTGCCTCCAAAACTCCACATGGCGTGTAGAATCAATAAAGGCTGCATTAAGCTGTCCACGTGCCCCTTGCATCAGCTCCTCCAGTGTAGAAGCTTTCCCTGTCTGTAGATAATCATTAATGGCCTGTTCAATATATCGGTGGACAATTTGCCCAAATAAAATAGGCATCGATTGTAGCTTTTTTAAGCGATACACCTGTTGATGGTAAGGCTCTACATTATAGCTGAGCCAGCCGTTATGTGAAAAATAATATTCATAGCCATATTTGCGAGCGCAGCTTGTCAATGTTTTATGACGCGAGAGTGACCACGAAAAGGTTGGGTATGGTGTTATTTCAAACAGGACAATCGCCTCCTAAAGCTGATGGATAAAATCATAAAGAAGCTGTACAATCAGCACAATCGTTACGATCCGCAATAATAGCTTCACTTGGTTCGCTTTCACTTTTCTCGCAAGCACGAGCCCAATTTGTGCACCAATCGTTGAGCCAATCATCAAAATAAGTGTTAATGGCCATTCAATTTTTCCCGTCGCAATATACGTAATCGCCGCTCCTGAACACATGGCAAATACCCCCACCCGTGAGAGCCCTACTGCTTTGATATAGGAAATCTTCTCATGTGCATATGTATAAAGAGCTAATGTGCTACTGCCAGGGCCAAACATACCATCATAAAAACCAACCCCAAGAAGGATTGGACCGTTTTTTCGATTCATTGTAAAGCATTCATTGTCACCAAAATCAGCTCCACCCATAAAGGACATGATGAGTGCAAAGCCTAGTAACATAATGGCAATGAACGTCAATGTTTGACTACTCATGAACGAAGCGAAAAGTCCATCAAGTGTGCCTCCAATCAAGGATACAAGTAGGACAGCACGCATTTCTGTCCAGGCTAATTCTTTTCGTTTATAAATCGTATAAAAACTGGAAAAGGCACTCACCATATTGGACACTTTATTCGCGCCAATAGCCGAATGGACGGGCACGCCCATAAGCATCATGGTAGGCAAGGTAATTAAGCCGCCACCACCCACTAATGTGCCCACGACATTCCCAATGATGCCAATTAGTAAAAACAACAAGTATTCCATAGTATCCTTCTTTCTCTAACACAAAAAGCAATCATTCTATGTTACAGTATAACAGATTAACATTTTGAATGATGAGAAATGAGGGGCAAGGATGCATACACAACAAAAAACACCCACACCGCGCTTTTGTCACCAGCTGACTGTTATAGCGGCCACTATTTTTGGAGCTGGCATCACCGCCACTCTAATCCAATATTCAAAGCTCCCTGCAACGATTCCTGTCTTACAAAGCTTTACGAATGAGCAAGCCCAGTTTGGACCGAAAATTGCGATCTTTTATTTACCCTTTATCGCACTTATGCTATTTTTACTTTTACATTATTTAGAAATGAAAGCTGCCTACCCTGTCATGCGCAAAAATAAAGCACCCCTGTCCCATAGACAGCGACAAAATGGCATTATGACGTTTTGTCTCATAAAAAATAGTATTTTATTGTATTTTACTTATTCCCTTTTCAATGACCTGACAGTGGCACTAGGTCACGAGCGTATTTTACAGCAGTGGCATGCCTACCTATTTCTTTTAGTGTTAGGCATCCTCTTTATTGGTGGCATCGTACGAGGCATTTTGTTGGAAAAGAAAATGCGATAATGTATCTCTTTATATAAGAATAAATTTAGGAGCATGTTGTTACACATGCTCCACTGAGACCTTAATTATTCAATAGAAGACATTAATTCAAAATAGTCTTTTTTTTCATGCGTTTGATAAAGATTCAACCACGCCTGTAATGTTTCTGGTCTAAACACGTCAAGTAGCCTCAAAACATGAACAGCAAATTCCAGTGGGGCTGTACCTGATGCCGTAACTAAATTTCCATCCGTTATAGCAGGGCCTTCCTCAAAATGTTTATCCCCTATATAATGTGGACAAAACATTTTCAAGTATTCTAAATCGTTGCTTGTATGTTTTCTTGAATCTAGCAAACCAATCTTTGCGAGACCCATAGTTGCGCCACATATTGCAGCTATGATAATTTCTTCGTTCAACGCTATGGATACTTTCTTCAATAGAGGATCATGTATAGACTCAAGCCATGTATTGCCTCCTGGAAGAATTAAGACATCCGTACTATTCAATTGACATTCATCAATGGAAATAGTAGGAAGTATTGTAATTCCTCCCATCGTAGTAACAGGACTTCTATCAATACCTACCGTAATTACCTCAAAAGCCGCTAATCCTTTTTTAAAATACCTTCCTGAATTCAGTTCAGCAATTAAATAGCCTATTTCCCAGTCTGACATCGTATTAAATACATAAAGATACACTCTTCTTGTATGCATAATAAGCACTCCTTTTAAATGAATTACGCTTATTATAAAAAAACTTCACTGACATTCTCCGTCAGTAAAGTTTTCAACTTGATAAAAATTAATTAGCTCATAAAGTACGTCAATCATTTTTTGCTTTAAGCTTATTGGTTCTACTATTTGTATTGATTTTCCATATGGTAATAGCAAATAGGGAACATATTTATGTAACGCTTCTTCCTCTACTAGAAATATCGCTTTCTTTGAGGTCCGTTCTTTGAGGTGATCCCTTAAAAACCAATGCTGACTTATGTCATCTACCGCATCCGTCTTACCACAAATGATGAAAGGTGTAAGTTCCCGTTTATCTTCTACTTGTGGTAGAATGCTTTTCATAAAAAAATCACTTGCCGAGAAAGGTTGTGGTCGCTGGAAGGTAATGGCTGTTTGGTTCATATTGATAATGCGGCTTACTTTAAAATTACGGATCCCCTTCCTTAAATGACAATAGGCAATGACATACCAGTTATTATTCCAATAAACTAAGCCATACGGGTTAATCAACCTATGTTTAGGTTGTTCTTCATTATTTGTACGGTACTCCATTTCAACAGATGTTTCGTTTACTATACTTTCCTCTATTTTTTTCAATATCGGCTCCATAGATGATTGAGCATTAGGACTTACAATCTCGAATCCTTCTAAATGTTGCTTAATCATTTCTTCTTGCTCTTGATTTGAAAATTTTGTTAGCTTTGATGTTGCACTATTTAATGCCTCATCTAAAAAATAACCAGCTTCTTTTGCAAAAATAACAGCATGAAGTAATGCCGCTTTCTCATCAATCTCAAATAGAAGAGGACTTTTAATAAAATTATTCAACAGGGTATACCCTCCGTTATGACCCGCTTCTGCTATAATCGGTACACCACTGGCAGAAAGTGCGTCAATATATCGGTATACTGTCCTTATATTCATCTCTAATTTTTCAGCTATTTCTTTCGCGGTAATTTTCCTGCCTGCATGCAGCATCCATAGAATCTGCATCATATGATCAATTTTAGACAATCATTGTCACCTCATAAAATCATTTTTTCATTTATTGTAAGCTACACGAAAACAGGCTACTCGATACCGTATGTACTGGTTACCAAGTAGCCCAACTATTATTGAATGACCAAATCTTCTTCTAGTTGCTTGAAATTATGTATAAGACCATATTTCTGTATGCCACGAGCGTGTTCGATGCTCGCATCTGCAAATTGGCGAAACTTTGCTTGATCCTTTACTGTATAGGCATAGACTGCTTCGATTGCGGGTTGCATCCACGGCTGTGTTAGCTTATCACTTGTCATGTCAGCTGTTCTGCCTTCGAGTGCAGCGATATAACAATGTGCATAGCTAGCTAAAGGTTCTTTGCCAATTTTTGTTGCCGCTACTTTCGCGTCACCCAAATTCTCTTCCATGATTGCTTTAATAAATTGATAATTATACTTTACGGCAGGTTGCTTGTAATAGTCGATGATAGCATCAACTGCACGAATCTGTTCTTCCTTCGTCTCATAAGCATTGGCATAAAGTGCAGCAAAGATGGGTTCTTTTCTATGTTTTTTCACCCATTTATCCACCTGCTCCATATTGTTGGTGCGATATAAAATATGTATATGACGATAAATTACCCCTATTGCGAATAACGCAAATATCCCGAGTGAGATGGATAGTCGAACACCTGCTAATGACAGCGTAATCGCTAAGATAATAACTGCTCCATAAAAGAATGTTAGATTTACAATTTTCATATTGCCTCCTACTGTAATTTTCTACGCATTTTACGAGAAAAAATATAGCCTGCCCCTATAAAAAAGATCAAGGCCATCACTTTCATGATTGGAATAATAAACAGCTTGCTAATAAGGAATACAACGATAATATAGTAGACAACCATAGCTAGTAAAAACAATGTTAGCTTATTCACGAGGCTCACTACCTTCCTTTAGAGCCGCTTCAATCGCCGCTAACGCTTTTGGTCCCATCCCATGTAAATGAGCTAGTGTCGTAAGGTCCACTTTTTCCAGCTGCTTCAATTCTGTATAACCCGCTGCCTGTAATGCACGAATTGCTGGTTTTGCTACTCCCTTAGGCCATTCTGTCATGCTTGCACGTCCCTTCATGAAAAAATCTTCTCTGCCCTATTATGCAAGCGTCCGTCAAGAAATGCAAATAAGTCAAAATGTCATCATGATAGCATTGGAAACATAGAAAAACCTGCCGCTACCAAATTTGCGATACTATGAAGCCTCCTGTCATCCGCTCATTCATCTATCATATGACATAGCCCGCAAAGGCCGTCATAAGCACGGCTAACAAGGTCACATGAACGGGAAGTGTCCCCACAACATAGCTCAGCCAAACACGATGCCCTGCATGAAATTGCTCATTTGAAAACCAAAAGATTTCGCCAATCTCTTCAATAAAAAGCGATTTCTTTGTCCTTTCAATCATTTTCATTTATACTCAATTACAGACAACAAGGGTCTGTAATGTATATAATAAAGCAATGGAGGCTATATCGATGGATAAACTATCAACACATTTATTAGAAAAGGCACGTACATATGAGCAAAG
The DNA here is from genome assembly GCF_002845985.1 of Lysinibacillus fusiformis. Lineage (GTDB taxonomy): Bacteria > Bacillota > Bacilli > Bacillales_A > Planococcaceae > Lysinibacillus > Lysinibacillus fusiformis_D. The sequence continues at coordinate 34,351 of NZ_PDFK01000004.1, forward strand.
TACTCGTATTTCGGTGCCTGCCTATGACACATTATTTGCCGTGGCTCAAGCCTATTTCCGTTCTCATTTAGGTGAACAAGAGGCATCCCTGCTAGTTGTGGGGGCTGGCGGTGGCAATGAACTTTCCGCATGGGGACCAACGAACCCTCTGTGGACATTCACAGGCATTGACCCAGCTGAGGAAATGCTCCAAATCGCTCAACACAAGGCCGTACAACTCGAATTAGAAAGCCGAGTTCGACTGCTACAAGGAACTATTGAGAGCTTGCCACAAACCACGCCAAAATTCGATGCGGCCAGCTGTATCCTCGTCCTTCATTTCATTGTAGATCGTCAGGAAAAACTACATCTACTACAAAACATTCACGATCAATTAAAGCCCGGAAAACCGTTCGTCCTTGCTTGTGCCTATGGAGACCGAGAAAGTGACGAACTACAAGATCGTATCAAAATCTGGCAAAGTGTCTTTTTAGACGCTGGCTACACAAAAGAGAAAGTAGAAAATATGGGCAAAGTCATCATGAATATCTCTTTCATTTCCGATCAAGAAATCCAACAATTATTAAGTGAAGCTGGATTCAAAAACATTACCCGCTTTTTCTCCTCTGGTCTTTTCGCAGGCTGGATGAGTCATGCCTAACACAAGGCCCCGCTATGTCTAATTAGACATGGCGAGGTCTAACACTTACGTCCTTTTATGAGCAATCCCACCACCAACCAATCGAGCTCCACGCTTAAGCAACCATACAGCTTAATTACCAATAAATACTATAATAATAGACATTGTTATCAATCGTCATGCCCATCTTTTCATAGAGCTTCTGTGCATTGATGTTATCCGTTGCAGTTTCAAGCATCATGTAACGAGCATTTTCCTGCTTACAGTAGACGTAGCATTGTTCCATTAAAGCCTGTGCCACCCCTTGTTGTCTGGCTTGTTTGGCAACAAATAAATCGTTTAAGATAAACGCTTTTTTCATGGCTACGGATGAAAAGAGAGGAAATAATTGAGCGAACCCTACTGCCTCATCCTCCTGATACGCAAGAAAAATAATGGACTCTGCCTGTTCTATTCGCTCACGTATAAATTGCTCTGCTTTCTGTATATTAGACAGTTGCCCATAAAATTCCCGATAGGCATTAAATAAAGGCACAACATCCTCAATGGTCGCCTGTGTCACTGTACAAATTTTCATGTTTCGATTCCCCATTCCTTTTTCATTGTCCTTCTTATATGATGGTAGTAAATAATCTGACATTCCAAAAGAAACAATTTCAAATATTTCAACATGTCAAGGTGGTATCATATGGATGACTTTATCTTTCTATTAACAGAAAAAGAGGCTAAATATAAACAAGTGTATCAGCAAATGAAAATACTCATTACACAAGGAACACTTCAAACAAACGATTCTCTGCCCTCCATTCGAAAATTAGCAGAAACGTTACAGGTTAGCCGTAATACAACGTTAACTGCTTACGAACAGCTTGTAGCTGAGGGATATATACGTGGAGAAGGACGCAAAGGCTATTTCGTCAATGCATTAGAGCCAGTTTTCTTGCAGGAACAGGAACAGGAACAGGAACAGGAACAGCCAGTTCTATCACAGCCAACCAGCAACACAACATCATTGCTTGTAGATTTTCGTGCTGGGGCTGTTGACCAGACATATTTTCCTATGAAAACATGGCGTCAATTAGCCAATCAAGTATTACAGGAACCATCATGCTATCAATATGGAGAGCTATTTGGAGATCCCTTGCTCAAGGAGCAGCTTGTACCGTATTTACTACAAGCAAGAGGCGTATCGACAACGAGCGAAAATATCATGATCGGCAGTAGCACACAGCAAATGCTACTGTATGTGGGCTTTTTATTAAAAGACCATTTCCCAAGTGTTCTTTTAGAAGACCCTGGCTATAATGGGGCGCGTGAGGCCTTTCAGTTACATCGTTTTGTCATAGAGACATTGCCAGTAATGGAGACAGGGGCACAACTTGATATACTTAAACATTGTCAATCACGCTTATTGTATGTCACCCCTTCACATCATTTCCCATACGGTGTGTCCATGACCATTCAGCAGCGACAAACCTTAATTCAATGGGCGCAGCAAGTCAATGGCTATATTCTTGAGGATGATTATGATGGCGAATTTCGCTATACACAACAACCATTTCCTGCCCTTGCCTCGATCGACCCTTCAAAGGTAATCTATCTCGGCACCTTCTCAAAATCGTTTTTACCTGGTGTACGATTAAGCTATATGGTCTTGCCGAATACGCTAGTACAGCCATTTAAAGAGCGCTTTGCTCATTTTGAACAAAATGCCTCGTCCCTTCATCAACGGACAATGGCCCAATTCATGGCACAAGGGGAATGGACACGTCATATTAAACGAATGCGCTTGACGTATAAACAAAAAATGCAGCACCTTGTTCAGGAGCTGCAACGACAATTTGGTCCACAAATAGCTGTATTGGGCGAGCAATCGGGGCTTTATATAGTAGTGAAGGTCAAGTCTCCCCTTTCAGAACAACAGCTCATCCAGCGAGCCGAGACTTATGGTGTGAAGGTTTATCCAACAAGCCCGTTTTTTATTAATCAAACAAGTGAGGACCCATTGCTACAATTAGGATTTAGTAAGTTAACAATGGAAGAAATCAAACTAGGTGTCGAACGGCTAAAAGAGGCATGGCAGCCATAACTGTCAACGTTATGGCTCTCCCCCTCGCGCACTAAAAGGCTTAAAAATAATCAATAAATGTTGGGATACCCACTGGCAGGACAGCTTCAAGCAACGCAATTTCCTCAGCACGACCCTGTAGCCGTTCAATTTTTTCTAAATAATTTGGGCGTTTATAGCCTAACAGCATCGTAGCCAATGTTTGCACAGTTAAATGAACAGCATTATCGTTTAACGTCTCACTTACCTTTTGCACAGATAGGTTTCCATCTTTCATTTTGATGATGAATGTACCATTATTCCACGCCACAACGCGATCACTGACAGCAAGCTGAAGCTCGAAATCCTGACTGACAAAGGGATAGCGTAGTAAAAACTCTTTGACATCGACAATTCTCGCCATGAAATAAGGAGAGACCTTTTGAATAATCTCGCTATCCTCTAATAAGAAGGCCACAGCTTCATTTCCCGTTGTTTTCCCGTAAACATTATAAACCATCGAGCTATGTGCCGAGACAAAGTTCCATAAGCCTTTACGAGCCTCTTCCTGTAAATAAACGATTTCATCAATATAATAATTTTCCTCCATTATACGGTAGAACATATAGCCCTGCGCTACATCGTCTTCATCATAATAGACCGCTGCCTGTAGTTGGACATCGCTATCAATGAATTTCTCCTCCCAGAAATCCTCCTGAAATTTTTCATTCCACGCAATACTATTGCGCACCATTACTCCGTGCGTTTTCTGTGCGTAACGTGCGTAAATATCTACAACATCCTCATGTTTGGGATCAACACGACGAATTTTGCCATTGAGTCCCGCATAATGCGGAAGCTGTGTATCCTTCACCTGAAACTCTACAATATCGCTCATAATTTCCCATCCCTTTTTGCGATAATAAGGGATAGAATATGGAAATAAATAGGAAATGCATTGTCCTTCATTTCGCATACTTTGCAGGCTTTCAATAATTAAGCTCTCCATTAAGCCATGCCCAGAATACTCCGGGTATGTGCCAACTGCTGTGATGCCGCCCATTTCATAAATTTTGCCATGTACATTAACCTCAAAAGGTAGACTTAAAATTTGGGATACAAGCTGTTTGCCATCAAACCAACCAATGGCATGCCCTTCATTAAACTGCCTGCTCTTGGCATTTACAAAACGGCGATCCTTGTGAATGGACATAGACATCTGAAATACATAATTCAGTAAATCAATGGACTGTGCCATTTCGTCTAATCGAATTTCTCGCATGACTAAGCCTTTTCGTTGATTCATAATTCCCTCTCCTCATCAAATAACTCACGTAAAATGGATTGCGGTGCATCTAAAAAACGTTTAGTGACGATGTAATGAATGGTATCCTCATAGCGAATCGATTCAATCTCTCCTTCATCAAAACTATATATTGTAGCATTGGGATAGCCCAGTAAAATGGGCGAGTGTGTGGCAATAATAAATTGGGCTTCATGCTCTAGATCCTTGATAATTTTCAGCAGGCTTAGCTGCCTCGTTGGAGACAATGCTGCCTCAGGCTCATCCAATAAATAGATAGCTTTGCCATTAAAACGATTCATAAATAATGCAAGAAAAGATTCACCATGAGATTGGTGGTGCAACGACTTTCCACCAAAAGCGTTATATTTCCTTGGATCTTCTAACAAATCAATATGACTGGCAAATTGATAAAATGTTTCTGATCGTAGAAAAAAGCCATTCGAGATTTTCGGCATCCACGACAAGCGGATATATTCACCCAGTGAAGACTCTGCCTTATGTACGTCATATAAATTCTGGCGACCACCACCCGCTGTATTAAAATCGCAGCGATCTGCAATTGCTTCAAGTAATGTTGATTTCCCCGACCCATTTTCTCCAACAAAGAACGTTACATTTGTCGGAAACTCCAGCTCATATAAATCCTGCAAGCTTGGGATATTAAAAGGATACATTTGTTTATTCGGAATCGTGTCCTGTAATACCTTACATGATTTTAAATACATCTCGTTTCCTCCTTTCTCTTATTATAACGAACATCGCCCTAGCTGAAACATAATACACCTATCTCACGAGTCAAAAGAAAAATAAGAATAGTCAATCAAATCATAAACACATTATATTTCTCTAAAAGAACCCCTCTGAATCCCTAATCAAATCATTGTCTGAAATAGCTTACGAAATCCTTACTATTCCTTCATAATCCTATGAGATATTTCCCGAGAAATAAATAAAGGTTATGTCGAAAGTTGCAATTCTCATACGGAGAATTATGTCATATTTTTGATTTTCAAATAAAATAAAACCTTTTGTTGGTGAAGTATTTCAGAATGAACCACGCTTTCTCCGCAACAATCATTGGTTTTCCTAGCAATTGGCTCATTGTAATAATTTTATTGCGCAGAAATTTTGGGAGATTACTTATGGGGAATGCTTTATGAGCAATTTGGAAATCTCGGTGAGTGAGTCCCTTCAATTGATGAACGCTTGAAGAAGCTCCAATCTAATCAACCACTTCACCCAAAGTTCTATCTACTATGCCCCACTCATAAATTGAGTAACATCAAATGTTAGAAGGAGAAGAGCGATGTTTGTGACTCATTTTTATGAAAACAAGACGTCTGTTTTAAGCCAATTGCTCGTTAAACTGCCTACAGTGGAAGAGGATATTCGAATTAAAGGGCGTAAAGCCAAGGTGATAGAGGTACTTCAAATGGATGACCATAATTTTCAGGTAAAGGTTTTATTTGAAAAAATCCCTAAAAAACAACCGTTGAAAGAAATCGGAAAGAAAAAGAGATAACGCCTCACAGCGCCGTTTATTTCTTAGAAATTCGGGAAAACCAAAGATAACGATTGCGAATTATTCTCATCATTAATTTCTTCAAGAAAAACCGTTGACTTTTTAATTGATAACAATTATCATTATCAGTAGATTATTTCTTTTCTCCAAATTGCTTAATTCAGAATCCCCCTCTTTTTTGAATAAGCATGTATCAAACGGATATTCTTACATCAGACTAAGAGTATCCGTTTTTATCTGTATATTAGGAGAGTTTTACATAATAAAGGAGCTGTTTGAACATGGATTATCGTATTGAAAAAGACACAATGGGTGAAATTAAAGTACCTGCTGATAAAATTTGGGGTGCGCAAACACAGCGCAGTAAAGAGAATTTCCAAATTGGTACAGAGCAAATGCCGATTGAGCTTGTGCAAGCCATGGCTATTTTAAAGAAAAGTGCTGCGATTGCGAACAACAAACTAGGCAAACTTTCTGATATTAAAACGAATGCCATCGTACAGGCTGCAGATGAAATTTTAAATGGTCAATGGGACGATCAATTCCCACTTGTTGTTTGGCAAACAGGTAGCGGTACACAATCCAACATGAACGTGAATGAGGTCATTGCACACCGTGCGAACCAATTATTAAAGGACGCTGGCGAAGCTGATATTGTTCATCCAAATGATGATGTCAATAAATCACAAAGCTCAAATGATACATTCCCAACAGCATTGCATATTGCAGCTGTGTTAAAAGTGGAAGATTACTTATTACCACGACTTCGTCTATTAAAATCAACGTTAGAAGACAAAGCAGCTCAATTTAAAGATATTATTAAAATTGGCCGTACGCATTTACAGGACGCGACACCTCTTACATTGGGTCAGGAAATTAGCGGCTGGGCAGCCATGCTAGCAAAATCCGAGCATATGATACTCCAAAATATTGACTATATGAAAGAGCTTGCGATTGGTGGCACAGCTGTTGGTACTGGTATCAACGCTCATCCTGAATTTGGTGATCGTGTAGCAGCAGAGATTAGTGAACTAACAAGCAAACAGTTCACATCGGCTGCGAATAAATTCCATGCCTTAACAAGCCATGATGAAGCTGTTGTTGCTCATGGTGCATTAAAAGCATTAGCAGCTGATTTAATGAAAATTGCTAATGACGTTCGCTGGCTTGCGAGTGGCCCTCGTTCTGGTATTGGCGAAATCACAATCCCTGAAAACGAGCCAGGCTCATCGATTATGCCAGGTAAAGTAAACCCTACCCAAAGTGAGGCTATGACAATGGTTGTCACACAAGTAGTCGGCAATGACGCGACAATTGCCTTCGCCGCTTCTCAAGGGAACTTTGAACTAAACGTCTTTAAACCCGTTATTATTTACAACTTCTTACAATCGACTCGCCTATTAGCCGATACAATGAAATCATTTAACGACCATTGTGCTGTAGGCATTGAGCCTAACACAGAAGTACTAGATCATAATTTACAAAATTCATTAATGCTTGTAACGGCATTAAATCCATACATTGGTTATGAAAACGCAGCAAAAATCGCGAAAAAAGCGCACAAAGAAGGCACTACTTTAAAAGCAGCAGCTATCGCAAGTGGTTTACTAACAGAAGAGCAATTCGATGAATTTGTCGACCCAGCAACGATGATTTATCCAAACGTCAAATAAAATAAATGCAAGTTGATATATCAATGTTTTAGATCATGTCCCCTATTTTGAGCCTCGGCTAGAAAATACGGTATGATTGCACAAGAAAAAAGATTGGAGCTAAAAAGCTTCAATCTTTTTCTTTTTGAAGCCCATCATTACTCTTTAATGATTTGCCGTTTTCTATAAAAAATCAGAGCTAAACTCGCAACAATTAAAACGAACATACTAGCAATCAAAAAGAATAAAGATAACATTCTCTTTTCTCCCCAGTTGTTAAATGCTTGTGAGAAGCCAATAAAAGCCATCAAAAAAGATAGTACCAATTGTAGCTTTGAAACTTCTTTAAACAATAGCATACCCACCTTCTTATTCACCTGATAATGTGAGGTATTAAATGCAAATGGAGAATAATAAAACCGTTGGAATGTGAGTGGATGCCCTACCAACAGATGTAACTTAACTGTAAAAACTGATTTAACCTGTTAAGCTTTTGGTATTGGCCCTACTTAGTCAATTTCTTTTTAAGTAATTTATTATTAGATATAGCAACTTCTATAATATAAATCATACATATTGCTAAAAATAATAGAGACCAATTGATTTTTCCATCCAGTAAAAGCGTATAGATAACTGAAATCACACAGTATAATAATATAATACTAGCAATAACTATGCCTTTTTTGTTCTTCATTTTCTCAACCACTTTCTCTTTTCTACAAGCTACTAATATCAAAATATCCTAACTTCATTATACAATATTTAACCATTTTTGTATTATTAAACATGTTATTTTTGAGCATTGATAATGAAAAAAACACCTGCCGAAGCAAGTGCATTTTAAAACATCAATCCAAAATTGGGCACATTAATAAAAGCATTGTTCTCCAGAGTACACGCTTAAATGTTCAATGGCTAATGCTATTGCACCTTCCTCCGTTTCAACCAAAGTCAAATCTTTTTTTATTGGACGCCAATACTCATATTCATACTCTTCTTGCCACATAAATACTTCTATAGTATAGAGACAATCCTTACGTTTAATAATTTGAACTTTATATTGGCTACTCTGAGACATTATTTCCTTTATCAATTGTTCCATCCATTCACACTGTCATCCTTTAGCTCGCTCGCCTACATTGTATAGCGCTTTCTTTTTCAATAATCCCCTTTTGTATTGTCACTTTATTTATTTTCACTCCATTTTCTGGCGTATCAGTCAACATTATATGGATTCTATCAAAGGGAACATCACCATGATGTGCACTATAATTTAACGCACTTGCCTGAACAATATGTCTCCTTGTATTGCCATCTATTGTTTCAACTTTATCGATTTTTGGACACATGATAAAATCTGCGTAAGTTTCATCGAGATAGGAAAAATATTTGCTATATAAAGTTTCTTCAAGCAACTCATCTTTTGGTGCTCCAACACTTTCATATTTCCAGCCAACTAAGAGCCAATCATAAAGTTCTACTGATTTCAATCGAAGCTTTTTATTATTACTTGTATAGATAACCTCACCATCTGCAATCGTACATGTTTTTACTTGGTTTTGGGATACACAATTATAAGCTGGTTCAATAACTGCAACGTCTCCGTTTTTTAGTTTTATTTTCATTATCGAGATGATGGAAGTTTGATTTAACTCTAACTCATTTGCTTCTTCGGAAGGGCTTGATGTATTTATCCAGTTAACAATCTTATCGATAATCACTTCCTCATATCCATCATTTTCCTTAAACAAACGAGTTTCCCCGTTTAAACGATTTACTTGAATAAATGAAACATCTACTTTTTCCAATTTTGGTTGAATACTCGCCTTTACTAATAGCAATTGTATCGGGAAAAATAATCCAAAAATCACCATGACTAGTATGACTAACCTTCTCAAGAATTATCGCCACCTCTAATGTAAATTTTGTAAGTATTTTTCCCTTATATTATAAATAAATACTTAAGCAAATCCATCAGATTCCGATACAAAACAGAACGTCATTCAATAGCCTTTCTTGTTCTTCTAACCTGCACTGAGCCTAAGGTTAACGTCCCTGTTAGTATATTTTCACTCCTATATACTCTTTTCGGAAAATTTGATAAATTAATAGTAAGTACTGTTTAGAAGGTTACAAAAGAGGGGGCTATCTCAATGAGTAAAAAGGAACTCTTGCAAAATGGAGTCAATCAAGTTTTTTTCGAAGAAGAATGGTATCCACCACTATCAGAAGCATTAAAGAATCTCACTGCTGCACAAGCATGTTGGCAACCAGAAGGAAAGGCCGCTAATACGATTTGGGAAAATACTAACCATCTACTAGCCTTTAAAGAGCGCTTACTTTCTCGCTTACATAAAGATCACTCATTTGTTGCTCCACAAAATAATGATGAAACGTTTGTCCAAGGTGGAGCGAATGATGAGGATGCTTGGCAAGAAACTGTGAAGCGAACACTTCACGTACATGATGCCTTACAATCTTCATTAGCATCCCTTCAAGAAGCAGAATTGGATCAACCTAGTCCTTCTCTTCCAGTTTGGCAACAATATCTAAATATCCTTTTGCACGATGCTTATCATACAGGACAAATTGTACAACTTCGTAAACTACAAGGTTCATGGCCAGCTAAACGCTCCTATTTATAAACGATGCTTAAAATTGCTTGACTATTGCATACAACAAAGCGATTTAAAAGCAAATCTGACTGTTATATCAAATAAAATCCCAATTTCCTAGTGTTCAAATTGAGAAATTGGGATTTTTTTCAACTCACAAATAGCGCTTTTTTCTGGAATAATTATAGCTAATGAGTTACTAATATTCATCACACTTTATATTTGTATGCAACTTGAACGATTAACTGAAATTTATTTTCCCCTCGCCTTAAACTACTATCCGTTTAGCAATCTGTCCCTTCCCCCAAAGAAAAGGCACAATTCTTTTAGCAGAATCGTGGCTGGTTGTTAAATTTTATTTTTAAGGGAGAGCTGTTGATTGCTTTGGCTAAAGCGTTTCTATTATTCACCAAAAGATGTAACAGCAATGCTCCATATAATTAATGCAAAAGAGATTGTTAACCAAACTGTGTTAGCAGTAGTTGGTTGTTCTTTTTTTACTTTCTTTATTATTTCTACAAGGTTTAGACAAAATATAATTGCTAAAATCGGCATTAAATAAATACTAATGAACACAAATACTATCATATATGAAACGTTCACCTCCAAAATAATTATACCAAATTCTAACAATTGTACGATTATTAAACCAAACTGCCCTGGCAGTTTAATAATATCTATACTCGTTTTATTTTAGGCTGGTTTCGTAAAGATTGTTGCTTTTTTATAAATCAATAAATGTGCAGTATAATAGAAACAGGTAGATTGAAATATCATATTTGACAATATATTAAAGATTAAGAAAGGAATGATGATCATGACGAAATTATCTTATAGTGGTTTAAAATATGGAGAAAGTGGTGTGGAAATAAAAATATTGGTGGATGTACAAAATGATTGGTGCGAGATAACGCATACCAAGAAAGTGTCACAAGTAATGAATAAATCAACTGGGGAATATATCACAGTAAATCGAAACACCTTGAAATGTGAGATTGTTTCATAATACGAAACAAATAAACTTTTTGCAACTAACTATACCGATATACTAACACAATGTAGACAAGACAAGCCATCCGAGAAACGAGTTTCACGAATGTCTTTGAGTATCTTTGCAATATCATAGCATTCTTCGGGGACGATTTTATTCCGATCGACTTCCAATAAACAATTCTAATAAAGGGTGAGGCTTTTCGCTTCAATCTTTATTAGAATTGATTTTTTATTGTAATCAAGTATTTTTCATTCATTTCGAGCTGGTCTATTGAGAGTTGGTCTAACAGGAGCTCGAATTTCTTTTCGCTATCCTCCCCTTCTTCCCCCTTCCAGCAAATGTAGATTTCGCAATAATCACCTTTTGGCAGAAGTTTTTTCAGGAAGTTACAAACAAGAAGTAATGTGCTTTTGGATTTTTCGTAGTTATGTGGCGAATGCACTTTATTGTCGTTATGCATTTGCCAAATGGGACTCCCTTTTGCTTCAAGCTCATATAGGTATGGCGTTGTAAAATGTTGATGCTGAAGCATTTGACGCTCTTCGCTACTAAGGAACAAATCTGTTATTTCAACTTCATCTTCCGTATCGTCGTCATTTATTGCAGCCTGGAAATTTAATCCTATGTAGGTTACCATGCTCATTTCATTCATTCTCCTTATCAAAAACACCCTGTAAATGTACAGGGTGTCAGCAACGTAGCTGTTGGTATCGTAAAAAGACGTGCATTTTTGTACGATGTTCTAAATTCCTTACCTGTGTCACCATGCCATAGGTCACTCTCTGAAGCAATGGCTTGAAGGACATAGGCTTCAAGCGACGGGTTGTCCGCTTCTTTTTGTGAGGCTTGCTACCGTACCATGTTAACTGTAATGGCTGATGCTTTGATGGTTTGATATTGCGGTGGTGTTTTTTGTTCAATATACAATGTTGTGTAATATGCATCCGCAATAACAATCAAATAAATAATGAATAATAATCGTTTTGTTCAATGGTTCAAAAAATATTTCTCCCTTTTTTCAAATCTGCTATTAAAACTTGTCTACTTAATCATACGAGCAACACGAAAAAAGGTTTCAACATTTTATAAGGGAGACAAATTTTCGTCCCCCCTTACGTCTGCAAACTTCTGCCACCATCATTTTCCCAACGGTCAATGTCCCAATGATCCTCTTCTTTTTCTCTGCTACTTGCCATTGTACTCGATTGAACGAATGACATTTTGTCCTCACCCTTTTCAAGCGTTCTTCTCTATTTTATGAAGGGGAGGAGGTTTTCGTTCCTCGTAAAAAAGGCTTAAATTGAAAGCCTAAGGCAATTGCAGCTCCTATACAGCTAGAGAGGCAGCCTATGATTAAATACAGGTTAAGCGTAGATTCCCCTATGACAACAGAAGCAATCCCGCCAATCACAGGGAACAACGCAACCATGTAGCCACTCTTCGCCCCGCCAATTTTTTCTACTAGCTTTAAATAAAATAGCCAGGCAAGAAATGATGCGATGATCGTTAAATACAGTAGGGCTGATAAATAGGTAATGGATGTAGGCAAGACGATTTTTTGTCCTTGTATCCAGACAATACCACACATGACTACACTGCCGACTGTAAAACCAATGGCATTGGCATAAATGGGGTCAATCTGGCGCTTTGCATTTCTTGCAGAGCTTGCATCCCCGATTGCTGTTAGGACAGTACCGAGTAAAGCAATTAGGACCCCTTTTAAATCAGCCAAACCTGAAAAACTATGTAAAGTGGGATAGATTAATACCCCAACACCGATTACCCCTAAAGTACCACCGATTAAAACGCGACGATGTAATGGTTCTTTAAGAAATAATCGTAGAGCTATGGGCGTTAAAATTACTTTTAATGAAAAAATTAAAGTGACAATCGCAGCGGAGCTCAACATCGTCGCATAGTATAGAGCTAAATAACTGAAGGCAAAATTACAAATACCAAAGACGATAATAAATGGAAAATCATGCTGCTGTGGCTTACCCTGTGGTTTCATCAACCAAGCAAGTAGGCCAAATAAAAAAGCAGTTATAACTAAACGATAGGTTAAAGATAATTCTAGACTGACTGGGGTTCCTTGAATCTTTACTGCAATAAAATTAAGTCCCCAGACAATTAAACAAAAAATATACATAAAATTGGTCATATCTGTTCCTTCTTAACTAGGGTTGCCATCTACCCATTATGATTGTGTGATAGTACTTACCATCTGCAAGGCATTTATCATTTTTCAAAATACCTTCTACTATAAAGCCCCATTTTTCATAGAGCTGTATAGCTTTTTCATTCGTTTCTAGCACTTCTAATGCCATTTTCCGTATATCATTGGTATCCGCCCAATCAATAGATACTTGTAGTAGAGCTTTTCCAATACCATAGCCCCAAAAAGCCTTCCTAACACCGACGCCAAATATTACTTTATGGGCAAGTCTCTTTAATGGAGAGCCCTCACATCTGGAGTATCCAACGATTTGATCACCTACAACCGCTACTAAACACAGATTTTTCGGACTTGCTGTATCCTGCTGAATAAGCTGCTCGAAGCCCGCTTGATCGATGAATGCCTCCCCCTGCTCTCGGTCGAAGTTTTCTGTTTCACCGTCCAATTGTAGGCGCAAATCCGATAAAGCTTGAGCATCCTCAAGTTGTGCACAGCGAATAATATAGTCTAGCTCTTTTATATGAAACGCTTTTTGGTCAATGAGCATTTGGGAACTCCTCAACTGGCTGAATTTTTACAAAGCGATTACGCCATACGGATTCGTGATGCTGAATGATCTGAGGTGCTGCGAGTACTTGACTATTTAAGGTGCTATGTGCATCTTCGATTAAAATATTATGATGGTAGCCATGACTAAAAGCGCTGCGAATCGTCGTATCAAGACAAAACTCTGTTTGAGCACCTGCGAAAATCAACTGATCAATGTGCTGTTCGTTCAAATATTGTGCAAGATCCGTTTGATAAAAAGCATCCCAAGTTGTTTTTTGAATCACTTTATCTTGTGCCTGTCTAAGCAGTCCATGATACAGCTCCCACCCTGGCTGACCCATTGCAAAATCAACATCATCCGCCTCTGTATGTTGAATAAAAATAATTGGGACTTCGTTATGACGTGCCCATGTGATTACCATATTGATATTTTTAATAATCGTTTCATCATTCCATAGATTTTGTTGGCTATCCAAAAAGAAAGCCTCTTGGATATCAATAATAATGAGTGCTTGCTTCATAACGTTCTCCTTTATGCTTCGACTTTTCTTTTTCATTGTACTGAATTTTCCATTAGAAGGAAATAAAAAAAGAAGTACCTAGCGAATTGCCAGATACTTCAATGTCATTATTTCATTAGTTCTTCTGCTAATTCAACTGGTACATATGTTTTGCCAGCTTCTAATAAAGCGGGCGCAACTTTAAATTGGCGAAGCGCTTTATTGTAGCCATATTCCTTTTGACCACGAGTAATGGTATAGGAAACGGCACCTTTCGAAACAATAGCACCTTTTGGCGTAACTTCTACTTTAAAGCCAAGTTCTTCTGCGATTAATCGTAGTGGCACCATTTTCGTCCCTTCTACTTCATAAAAGTCTTTCTTGATGATTTCTTGAACAACTGGATTCGATGGTGCTGGTTCAGGAGTTGGCTCTGGATCTACTTCAATTGGTTCTTCCTTCTCGATCGTGTCCAACACGATGACTTTAGAAGGTGGTGTTTGAGCAGGAATACTCATCGTAGCAATTGTGTAGAACACGGCTAAATGCTGCTCTTTTAAATCATCCAATTTTACATCTTTACCAGAAGCACTTACTAATTTAGTATCTTCTCCAACATTTAATTTTAAGTTGTTGTCTGTATCGATTAAATTTTTATCGAAGAAATCAACTTCCACGCTACCCATTGCTTCTGTTTCAACAATAATTACTTCTGGGTTATACTGCGGTGGATAAATTGCAAGCATAGGTTTTTTCGCATAAGAGTAAGCCGACACCTTATCCCCTTTTTGAAGCTTGACTTCTTTTCCTGTATTATCGAAAATGAATGACTCTTTATTAGCGATGACAATGTTCGTATTGTCACCGTCCATTACTGTATAGGACGTTCCGTTTTCACGAACATCTACATTTTCCACGGTACCCGTTACTTTAATAAAAGTCGGCTGCACTTGTTGCTCCGTAGTTTCTGCGTTCGTCACCACAGCCTCACCTTCGTTAGCTGATGCAGTTGGAGCTCCAATCGCGCCCCCTAATAATAATGCTGACATAGCAAATGGTACGACTTTCGTCATTTTCATAAAAAAGCATCTCCTTCATATCTCGAATTCATAGAAGTAGTCGCCTCTGCATGAAAAAGGTTACAATCTGACCGATTTTTTTATTTTCAGCGAAGTCACACTGCTATTGAACGGTTGCGTATGATGAAACGCTTATGTTGTTCGCTTTGATTTGAGGGCATCTGGGTGTTCGCTTTACTTTCGCGGGTTGTCGCTTGCCTTCCGCGAGTATTCACTCTCCTTCCACGAGTATTCACTCTCCTTCCACGAGTATTCACTCTCCTTCCGCGAGTATTCACCTTCCTTCCGCGAGTATTCACTCTCCCTCCGCGAGTATTCACCTTCCTTCCGCGAGTATTCACTCTCCTTCCGCGAGTATTCGCTTGCCTTCCGCGAGTATTCACTCTCCTTCCGCGAGTATTCACTCTCCTTCCGCGAGTATTCACTCTCCTTCCGCGAGTATTCACTTCGCTCGCGAGCATTCACTTCGCTTCCTCAAAAGATAAATCGCAGTCGATTGAGGATGCGCTGTAAGAAGTATTGATGTTCGCTTTGTTGTGCTCTTAGCTCGCGGGCGACGTCGGGGTGGTCGGTGATGACGCCGCTGACGTTTTTTTCAATAAAGGTTTGCAAGGAACGGTCGTCATTGAGTGTCCAAACAAATAGGTCAGTTGGGTGCTGCTTTAATTCCTCAATCAGCTGCTCGGTTACCCAGGATTCCTCTAATGCGATAAAATCAACATTTTCCTCCATTGGTCCGATGTTGAGTGCATAGACAATGCCCACTCGCAAATTGGGCACCAATTTTTTTAATTGCGCCATTTTCTGTACATCAGCGGATTGCACATAGTAGGAATCCAGCACCTTGTATTGACGTAGCTTCTCGACTAATTTAGGTAAAACATCTTCCGTTTCTTGGCCGTGCACCTTTAATTCGATTAATAACGCCACATCTAACGCTTTGGCAATTTCGATACAATCCTCTAAAGATGCAATTTTATCGCTGTAGCCATTTTGGTGAATGGTTAATGACTTTAGTTCACTTAGGGTCATATTCGCAATGACACCGTTTTTACCGGCTAGCCGTCTTAATGTTCGATCATGAAAGACAACAAATTCACCATCTACGGTTTGCTGAATATCGATTTCAATTAAATCTGCCCCCGCATTCGCTGCATTTACTAACCCGCTAATCGTATTTTCTACATTACCTGCAACATAGCCTCGATGGGCAATAATTTTAGTATCTGGGGCATAAACACTTTTCTCTAAAGAATTGATGTTCATCATACTTAATACGATAAAAACGATGAAACTGATCAATAGTAATGGCTTATAGCGTCGCTGTCTCTTGGTAGCCACTCTGACTTTGCCTAGCACTGGCGTGTTATACGTAATGGCAACCATGACTTGTGAAAACATAGCCTGTAATAAACTAAATAGCACTACAAAGACCATTTCCAACAAGGCAAGTGTAAGCCCCGCTGTGACCAATGCTGCGCTCGGCATTATGCGCTCTATTAAATAGAGCGGAAACGTACTGATGACCGTTATTCCTAGCATCATTAGCAAATGACCTGTTAAAAGCATCGCTAATAATACTAACAGTTCAAATAAACCTCGTTTAGAAAAACGCCAGCTTTGCTTAAAGGAACGTAGAATCGAGATGTTGGGCTGAATTGTAAAAATTGGTAACGTTAAAATACTACGAATGCCAATCATCACTACGATGCTTGCCACCGCAGCATATGCTAGCCTACCAGCTCGACTGCTCATTATTTCGTCTGTTAAAAAATGTGGCAGAGAAACGGATTGCGTTAAGGTAAGTGGTAGCATAAAGGAAGCTAATGGCATTAATAGGGCAAGATAGACAATTAAAAATAAGACTTGGACACTAAAAAAATAAATAACTTTTCGATTCAATTGCTGCCATAAAGGAAGAAAGCGATAGCGCATCCCCCTTTGCTGATGAAAGGCCATGAGAAGGAGAAAGCCCATTTCATAATAAACAAATAATAAAAACAGCAAAATTAATAGACAAATCATCATGATGACAAAGGGATGCGCCACAAAGCTTTGCCAATTTTGCTCAGTAATATGTGTATACCCTGTTACTCGGAGCATGAGCTTCAAGACGATCGAGGTTACAGGGATTATCAATAAAAACTGAAAAATTCTAATCAATGCGAAAACTTGTACATAATCTAACCGATACGCATAAATATTGTGGACAGCCTGTCGCATTACTTGTCCTGCCTTGTGCACGTACTCACCCCTGTCATGCTGTTAGAATAGCTCTCTTCTAACGTATGTTCAAATAGCTATAGCACAGTACTGAAAGCCGCTAAAATAGCAATTTGTTCAAGTATCCTATACATCAAAGTAAGAGAAGATTTGTGTATTTATCGTGACTTTCTCCATTTTTTTTGAAACTTTTCATGTTGCTATCCAGTATATAACTAGATACCCACTAGAGAAAGGAGCGCAAACATGAAATTCACTCTTGGCGATATCATTAGTACAACTGTTCTTTTATGTATGTTTCTAGCTATCTTTTTCGTGATGATTCATATGATTAAAAAAATGAAGTCAACCGTCCCTGTGCCTCCTCCACCAACCATGCAACAGCAAGTAGAGGACTTAACAAAACGTGTATCGAGCTTAGAGCAGCAAGTAAAAAATTTTGCTGACAAACAATAGACCGAGAAAAAATCGCTGCAAAGGTTATCCTTCACAGCGATTTTCATATACCATCTTCCCATCCACCACCGTACAAGCTACTTGTATATGTGGTAGTTGTTCAATATCTACAGTAAAAAGATCCTCCTGTAAAACCGTAAAATCGGCTGCATAGCCTGCTGCAATTTTGCCACGCTTATGTGACTGACCGATTATTTCGGCTGCTCCTACGGTATACAGATGGACGGCCTCAAACCGTGAAATTTTCTCCTGCGGATTATAGCCCTCATGGCTTTC
Source organism: Lysinibacillus fusiformis (assembly GCF_002845985.1). GTDB lineage: Bacteria > Bacillota > Bacilli > Bacillales_A > Planococcaceae > Lysinibacillus > Lysinibacillus fusiformis_D. The sequence continues at coordinate 52,365 of NZ_PDFK01000004.1, forward strand.
GCCAATATTTCTTCTTGTGACAGCAGCGTAAATGCCTTGTAGCGGATTGGGAACCTCAATCGGGGCGTCACTGCCCCCTGCCACAATCAGCCCTCGGTCAAGAAGTGATTTTAAAGGATGTAAGCCTTGAGCGCGCGCCTCTCCAAGTCTCGATAACTCTGCTTGATATTCGCCCTGTACAAATTGCGGCTGCATATCTACCGCAACAGGTAAAGTAGCTAGTCTGGCTAATAGTTCATCATCAACTAAGCTACAGTGAATCACGCGATCAAACTGACCATCCTGCGGCGGATAGGCCGCAAAAACGTCTAAAATCGTTGCTATTGCTAAATCTCCAATCGTATGCACGGCCACAGTTTGTCCGTACTGACGAGCAAGCTGAACATAGGTTGTTAATTGCTCTGTTGTATGAATGAGCATCCCAGCATTGTTAGGGTCATCACTATACGGTTGACGTAGCGCCGCCGTGCGACCGCCAAAGGCTCCGTCAATAAAAATTTTCATAGCGCCAAACTCTAAAAATGGTGATGAGGCTAAATCCATTTTTGCGACCTCTTCAAAGACCGTATGATGCTGTAATAAATGAACTTTAAAGGATTGCTGTGCCTCCACGATTTTACGATAAGCCAGAATCGGTTGGCTTGGTGGTCCGTAATAGCTTAAGTCCTCAGAATGCCCTCCTACTAAACCATAGGTTTGGAGCGAGGCCACCGCTTTTGCCAAAGCATCCTCGATATACGCAGGTGTAATATGCGGCATATGGTTGACAATTAAATACAATGCTGCGTCCTTTAGTACACCTGTGAGCTGACCGTCGACTTTGTCAATGACACCGCCCTCTGGTGAAGGTGTATCATTGGTAATGCCAGCAAAGGCAAGTGCCTTGGAATTCGCTAAAATTAAATGATGACAGCTCCGTTTAATGATTAAATAGGCTTCTCCAAGTGCATCCAGCTCCGCTAATGTCGGCAAAATCGGTTCATCAAATTGGTTTTCATTTAGCCCGATTGCAATGACCCATTCCTGTGCCGTAGCTTTGGACATTCGCTCTTGAAGCTTCTTCAGTAATGCCTCTTTACTTGTAATTGTGGAGACATCAATATGCTTGAGCTTTTCACCGTAACCAATAATATGTAAGTGACTATCGACAAAGCCTGGATACATTACATGTCCTTGTAAATGTTGGATAGAAGCAGCTAGTGGCGACAAGCTCTCCACTGAGCCTGTCGCCACAATTTTTCCATCTTCTACAAGGACTGCTTCCACTGTTTCACCAACCTGAGCCATCGTGTAAATCTTGCCACCTGTCCATAATGTTGCCAAAACAATTCCTCCCATGTCCTATGCTGTTGCTTCAATTAAATGTGCGCTCTCTAAGCGACGACGGACAATGACACCAATCCACGCTGCAAGTACCGCTTTGACGATCCCCACTACGATAAATGGTGCAACACCACCCATAAAGGCAGCTGTCCACGTGTATTCTGCTACAATTTTTAACCACACTGTTCCGAACGCTAATGTGATGATCATGCCAATAATATTCGCAATAATAGCGTGAACAAATGTAATACCAAATTGATCTAAGTATAAGCCCATAATAATCGCTGTGACAAGGAAACCGACGATATATCCGCCTGTTGGACCAACTAAAATCCCGAGTCCGCCTGACATCCCGCTAAATACAGGTAAACCTACTGCGCCTAATAGTATATAAAGCAGGACAGATATCGTCCCTAATCTTGTCCCTAAAATGGTTACGACAATTCCAACCGCTAAAGTTTGTCCTGTAATCGGAATAAGTGGTAGTGGAATCGTTACTTGTGCTAGAACGGCGATAATCGCTGCCCCAAATGCTGCTAACACGTATTGATATGTACTTCCTTTTTTCAATGTAAAAAGCCTCCCCTTGTGCGTTAACCAATAATTAAAATAAGTTAACACAAAGATAAAGCAAATAAAAACCGTTGTCAATCTATTTTCGAATAAAAAAGGAAATTGCTAGATTACAATAGTAATTTCCTTTCAAAATGATTACCATAAAGGTTCATTCATTGGATCTTTTTCTTGCAGCTTAAACACATATGGCGCAATTTGATGATGATAAAAGAACATGCCCACTAAAAAGAAAATAAGTCCGATAACAAAATGTTGGAAAACATGCTGCAGCATAATCAATAACGGCACTGGCATCGTCATCACACCACTGATTTGAATAGATTTTTTTGTGCGATATTGTTTTTGTCCACAATGAGGGCACACAATTTCACCATTTTTGCGATACAACTTACGTGCATCTTTCTCAGACCAGCTCTCCCCACATTCAATACAAACAGGTAGGCCATATCCTTTTTTCACTAACAAACGCTTGACAATAAAAGTTGCTCCGATAAATATACCAAGCAATAACATGCCTCTTACGTAATCGGAGTCAAAAAGGGACCACCAGTGCCATGTATCTGATGATGTACTAGCTGCTTGCTGTCCTGTGGTACGCTGTTCCTTTTGCTGTGTCAAAATATAGCTAAAACCAATGACGAAAACAGTAAAGGTTGCCAGCACGAGACGATATGTCCATTCCCCTCCTGTTTTACGTTGCCCTTGTCGTCGCGCTTTGTCAGCGATTAATTGCTTGCGCTGTTGTGAGAGCTTGACATCCTGTAGCTCCTTAAGCAAATCCTCTTTAAATTGATTCATGACGTAGCCCCTCCCAATCAAAGTCACCCATTGCTGCTGCCAGCTGTTTACGAGCTCGCTGTAGTCTTGTACGAATTGTTGCTTCTGGACAATGCACGAGCTGGGCAATTTCCACAGTCGTCATCTCCTCAAAATAATACAAAATCAAGACCTCTCGATAGGCGACTGATAACGTAAACAATGCCTCCATTAGCTCTTTTTTGACGGATTTCTCTAGCATCTCCTTTTCAGGTGTAACCGTTGTCGTGCGCCCTGTAATCTTTTCAAACAGTGTCAGCCGTTTGCTTTTCCAACTCCGTAAATAATCATGACTTCGATTAACCGTCATTTTCACTAAATATGTACGCAATGATGCTTCCTGGCGAAACTGTTCCTGCTTTTGATAAAAGGCGATGAACACATCCTGCACAATGTCTTCTGCTGTCGTCTTATTTTTCACATATAGATAGGCGACCTTTAGCAAGTAATCACCATGCTCCTCGATTATCTGTTCAATATCCATCATTGCTCTCACCTTCTTTCTACACTACTGACGGACGCCACTGCCATTACGATTCAATTTTCACAAAAAAAATCCGTAATTTTTTAATCATTACGGATTCTCATCTATTTAAATACCTATTTCTCGCATAGTAGCCACTACTTTGGCCATTCTATCGTCTAAATCTATGCCTGTAAAGGTGGGCAATCGTAGCTCATTTACGATGGCTCCATCACACATAAAGAGAATACGCTCCGTTCTGGCAGCAATTTTTGGGTCATGTGTCACGAGCATGATTGTTGTGCCCTCGCTATTGATGACCGTGAATAAATCCATGATTTCCTGTGCAGACGTTGAATTTAGAGCACCTGTTGGTTCATCTCCAAAAATCATTAGAGGATCGCTAATCAATGCACGACAGATGCCTGCTCGTTGCAATTGTCCGCCAGAAACTTGTGTCAAATCTCGCTTTGCTAAATCCGCAATCCCCATTTTTTCCATGATGGACAGCGCTTTGTCTGTTAAGATGCTCACATTTTTTCGTTGATCACGCATCGCAGGTAACAAAATATTATCAAGGATATTTAAGTTTTTTAGAAAGGTCGGCTGCTGAAACACAAAGCCCATTCTTGTTCTGCGCAAATCCGCAAGCTCATTGTCACGAAGTGAGGCTAAATCCATGCCATCAAAGATCACTTGCCCATGATCGATAGTGTCCATCCCACTAAGTGCATACAAGAGTGTCTATTTCCCACAGCCAGAGGGCCCCATAATGGCAACGAACTCCCCTTTATTTATTGTAACGGAAATATTCATTAACACATTATACTGTTCATCGCCGACCTGAAATGACTTTGCTATTTGCTTACCACTCACTAGTTTCATAAGGTTCTACTCCTTTATATGGTCCATCATTTTGACATGCCCCGCCCTGGACGTACTTATGAGTGTAGCTAGCAGAACAACGCTTGTGAGCGCTAATGGGCAAAAAACATAGGCCGCTAGAGGTTGAATCGTAAACTTAAATGAAGCCGCACCAAATGATGCGATAACCGTACTTGTCACAAGCTCACCTAGCGTGTTGGCGAGGAACGTCCCCATTGTTATAGCCAATAGTAAAACAAACACGGCTCGAGCCGCATATTGTGTAGCGATATCTCTGTTGGTAAAGCCTAATGCCTTCATAATAGCGATAGATGTTTGATCCTTCGCCATTAGCATGTTCATAAATAACAGCGTGACGAGCAAACACAGCAAGAGGGCTATGGCAAGTGCTGCACGAGATGCTTTTTCAATGGCATGGATGGTCGTGCTAAAGGTTTGGTTGATATAATCATCAATGCCTGAGACCTTTGCAAAAGAAAATGTTTCTGCATATTCCTTTCGCTTCTCCTCGACCTGCGATGGCTTAGACATCGTTCCATAGATGACACTCCACATACTTTCTGTAGAATGGTCAAAGAAAGCTGCCTTTGCTGTCTTGCCACCATTCGTAATATCAGAATAAATGCCGCTAACAATCAAATCCTTCACTTCACCATGAATGATCAATGACATAGCATCGCCAACCTTTTTGTGAAGCTCTTCAGCATTTAGCACAGAAAGCGCGATTTCATTGTGGGCAATTGGCGCCCTGCCATGTGCATATTCTACTGGGAAGATTGTATGATCGCCCAGCTCTATTTTTAAGCTTGCTTCCGAGCCATCATCGGCCATTGTCGCGAACTTTTTTGTCGTCAACACACTATAATGCTCGATTGCTTTGTCTTGTTCTAATGTCTTAATGACAGCTGCCACCTGCTGGGCAGTTTGCTTGCTTTGTGGGACATCTATTCGAATATCACTATTGCCAATGCCCATATACGTCATAAAGCTTTTGGCGGCAATCGTATTGTGTAAATTATGAGGTACGATGATGATAAATGTTGCCAGGAGTAAGACGGCCAGCATAGTGGCATACAGCCTTTTCCGTGACAGGACATCCTTCACCCCAAGAAAGAGATTAATGGGAAGTCTTTTATTTGAGCTGAGGTTCAACCATTTTGTATGCTGTGTTTTTCCTTGTGTTGTACCAAAACGCAACGCCTGAGTGGCTGATAGCTTGCGAAATTGTTTCAGAACAGATTGTACATAGCCCATTATCACGATAAATACGAGCAATAGCCCGATGAAGGTGAACAGCCAAATCAGTGAGGTATTGCCCGTTTCCCCCATGAACAAACGGATATTTTCAAGTAGCCTATTTCGAAGCAAGAAAGAGCTAGCAAACCCTAGCATACAGCCTATTACCGTGATCACAGCATATTTGGCAAAATACATCTTTTGAATATCCGCAACTCGAATGCCAATCGCTTTCATGACACCAATTTCGCGATAATCCTCTTCCATCTTCGTGAGTAATGTAAAACGAATACACATAAAAGCAATGAATACTACAAGAAGGCTGATTAATAAAATGACAGCAATCATTAGCCCATCCGATAGTGCATTTAGCATTTTGAAGAGCGGCAACGTAATGGATGGTCCATTCGCTTCTAACCCTGCACGTGTGTAGGCTTCTTCAAAATCCTTTAATTCAGCCAAATCGTTTAACCGAAATTCAATCAAATATTCAACCGTGCCCGCTCCCTGGATGGCTGCATAGTCCTGTTCACTGACAAGAAAGCGTTTTGAAGAGGCCAGCATAGCATTCATTTGTGAATCTCGTAAAAATCCTGCAATCGTCAAGTGCTTATCTTGAACAATCACGGTGTCACCCAGTTTAGCTGTCCCATCCTTCCAATAGCCTATTGGCACATAAATATCGCCATTCGCCACTTCAATTACATGACCATCCAGGTCCAGTAAATAATCGAATTTCTCACTTTGCGTACTAAAGCCATTGTCCTGTACACTATGCGCTAGTGTGGTGCCAGCAATATGGATCTTGGCACCATCTACATTGAGAAATTCATTGACCTGAAATTCGTCTACATGTTCATCACGTTCCGCAAACTCAGTGAGTCGTGCTTGATCAATTTTGCCTGCATGCATCTGTAGAAAATGAGACGTTTCTGCTTGCTCCATCATCGTTTCCATCGCACTTGTTAAATGGACAATGAGCATTGCCGAGAGCGTGACAAGCATAGCAGCAGCTGCCACAAACAGTATCGTGATACCTGCTATAAGCTTGCTCTTTGCCATATCGTTTCGCACAAATTTCCAATACATAGGTCACCTCTTTGGAAGTTTTTAACTACCGTCAAACCCAATAAGACCCTCATTCGTATTTATGTCGTACTACCTTCGCCATCCTTGCCAAACATTTGCATCATATAGAGCAAACTACCATTTTCCACTCCAAGCATTCGTTCAACATTAAAGATAAATGCTGGAATGCGTGCCGCTCGTTCTTCATCTGTCATCAGCACTAAATCATCATCGAATACAGCATTGGTATAGGCGATAATCATTTCCATACACTCATATGGATAGGGAGTATGATAAACGCCCTGTTCAATACCATCACGAATAATGGCCGTAAGGATTGGTGGCACTTGATTCATCACCACCTGCTGTATTTTTCGATGCATTAATGCATTTTGTGGCTTATGCACATGCTCCATAATCTCCTGACCACCATTTTCATGCTGTATGTTTAATGCCATCACAACACGTAGAATGCGCTCATTCACAGCAATGCTTTTGTCTTCTGCAATCGCTCTTGCCTTTGCAAGCATCGTACTTGTATAACGCTCAATGAGGGCATCCATAATATCTTCCTTAGACTTAAAGTGATAATAAAGCGTGCCCCGTGCAATGCCCACTTTTTCAAGAATATTGCTGGTGCTAGTACCGTCAAACCCCTTCTGTGTAAATAATTCGTCTGCTGCATCTAATATTTCATTGCGACGCTCTTCCGCCTTCTTCATTTCCCTCATAATCACAACCCCTTACATTTGACCGACTGCCTGTCGATATATCTTTCCTTTATCGTATCATAGGACGGCTATTACTGGCAATAATTCCTACAAAAAAAAGAATCTGCATGAAGCAGACTCTTATTTTTGCGTGTCCTCGTTCTTTCGATATTCCAAAATATCGCCAGGCTGACAATTCAATGCCTCACAAATGGCCTCTAATGTTGAAAAACGGATGGCTTTGGCCTTGCCGTTTTTTAAAATAGAAAGGTTTGCCATCGTGATGCCCACTTTTTCTGAAAGCTCTGTTACGCTCATTTTTCGTTTTGCCAGCATTACATCAATATTGATGATCATTGCCATAGTATTCACCTCAAACCGTTAAATCGTTTTCTGATTTGATATCGATGGCATTTTTTAGAAGCTTTTGCAGCACAGCAGCAAAGACTGCCACGACAAAGGAAGCAAAAATAATAACCATTCCGATAATAATAAGACCAGGGGCATCATCTACTTCCGCCACATAGTATATCAGTGGCATGCCTACCACGTATACACCACTAATGATAATTGCACAATATTTAATATTGATTAAAGCTTTCACAGATCGTTCTGAAAACGCAATATTTTGATCGATATAGCTTAGTAGTTTAATCGTCGTATACAGAGCAACAAAATAGGCGATGGCCGTTGCATAAACACCTAGTAAAGCAAAAATGGTTGTTTTCGGAAAATGCTGTGCTGCCCCTATCGCTACACGAGGAACTACCAATAGACATAAGGCAAGAACCGGTATTCCCATTAGAAAAACAGCTATCTTTAAAAAGAGCGTTTCTCGTTTCATCTGACGCACCTCTTTTATTTATTCTCCTGTACAATTTATCATAATTTTTATCGTTTTTCAATAAATATTTATTCTGATTCAAGATGTATTTTTAACTGTTATTTGGTTTATTTTCCCTTTTATTGTGCTATAATCGATTCATCTTCTCAAGCTTTAAAAAATATCGCTGAAGACAAAGGAGGAATTCGATGATTTACCGAGCAGCAGAAAAAACAATGGAGACTGAGCGTTTATTACTCCGCCCTTTTACAGAAGCAGATGCACCTGAGGTAAGTGTTTTATGTAACAATTATGCCATTTACAAAAGCACACTGAACGTACCTTATCCCTATACAATAGATTGTGCATTGTCATGGATAGCCACTCATCAACAAAACTTTGAGGAGAATCGCCTCTATGAATGGGCTATAACAGACAAACTTAGTGGGCAATTATATGGGGCGATAGGGTTGTCCAATCAGCAACCACATCAAAGGGGCGAAATCGCCTATTGGATTGGGGAGCACTATTGGGGAAATGGCTATGGGACAGAAGCAACCCAAGCAATCATCGCCTTTGCGTTTCAAGAGAAAAAGTATCATCGTGTCTATGCTCAGTATTTTCAATCCAATCCTGCATCCGGCAAAATCATGGAGAAATGCGGGATGCATTATGAGGGAACCCTAAAACAGCATGTGTATAAAAATGGTGCTTTCGAAGATATTGTTTATTATGGCTTAATCAATCCAAACCATTAGTTGACAACTTACACAAAAGAGGCACTTCCTATGCAGATATGCCTCTCCCTCGTTTATATACCATTTCCCACATCGGAATAATGATTATAGTGCGTAATTTGGTTGCGACCATTGCGCTTGGACTTATAGAGCGCTTCATCTGCATGTTGGATTAGTTCTTCCACTTTTACAATGCTGCCTTGCTGATTGGTACTTACTCCAATGCTAAATTCCAAATGAACCTTTTCATTATTCACTACCAGAGACAATGCCGTTAATGCGTGATAAAGATTATCAGCCAATATTTGCACCGATTCCCCTTCCTTAACCTGACTTAGCACAATAAATTCATCCCCACCAAAACGAGCAACAATGGACTCAAACGGTTCAAAATAGTCCTTTAATGCTTTGGCTGTACTCGTCAACGCATCATCGCCAATTAAATGTCCATTCATATCATTGATTTCTTTAAAATGGTCTAAATCCACCATCATTAAAGCTAGTTGCTGATTACTTTCGGCCGCTTTTTCAACCATCTTTTTCGCCTGTTCATCAAAATAGCGTCGATTGTAGATATTTGTCAGCGGATCCATATAGGCATTTTTTTCAAATTGCTTCTTATGATCGTTGTATTCCATTTCAAACAATACATGTGAATAGTTTTCACGTTGAATTTCTAATAAAATATTTATAAATTCTTTTTGTATAGCACATAACACAATTTTATTGCCCTGTGCCTCAATTAATTTCACTAAAGAATTATAAATGATTTGCAGCAAGGACAGGTCATTGTTTTGCAGGGCATAATGTTTCGTCTTTTGATATAAATCAATGGCTTCACTGATACGCCCTTGTTTTTCACATAGGAAGGCGTACGCATTGAATACCTCTAGTTGTACTTTCGAATAAGGCGGATCTTGAATCGTTGCCAGCAATTCTAGTAAGAGTTCGTTCGCTTCATCAAATTCTTCCAGCCAGATAAGTGCAACAGCTAGGTTCGTTTTAGGATACATAACCCCTGTATAGGGCTCTTTATGCTTCACTTCAAATGCATTCGAATAGTAAAGACTTTTTAGGGCAAATTCCTTGGCTGTGCGATAGTTGCCCATCGAAATTTCTAAATCACTTAGGTTATTGTAAATTTTCCCCATACTCTCCACATGATGAATCGTTTCAGCTATTTTTAAGCCCTTCAGCATTAACTCTTCTGATTTCTTTAAATGACCAAATGTTCCCCAATAAATAGCGGCTAAATTGTAGTATTGAATTAAATCGATATCATTGCCATGTTGAAAGGTTAGCTCACGATATTGTTCAAGGACACTGATGGAAAGCTGTAGATCACCCGTTTGAAAATAACTAGCACAACTATAGCGCAATAGCAGGATAGCCTTATCATACATTCCAAGCTCAATGGCACTCTCGATTGCGGCACTACTTATTTCTATATATTCTAAAAAGCGATCAGCATTATATAATTCATTGAGCGTAATCCATAATTCTTCAAATTCTTGTGTGTTCATACCGCTCCCCCTTATTTTCACCCTTACTTCTTTAATACTACCTTTGCACACAAAATATTACAATTCTTTGGACTCATTTAATTTCCCATCATTAAGCAATTATTCCTAACAACAAATATCTCTATGTATTTTATCCTAGATGTAATGAAAAGTTATTTTAACATGGTACTTTCACTATAATTTTCTCCTCAACAAAAAACAAGCCTCTTTCAAAGAGACTTGCTAAGATTCCTGTAAACCTATTAGCGCTTTTAACTGCATTGCTCTTTTAGCATTCAGCTGGATTTCTCCACTCCCTACCTTTTGAAGATAAAGAGATCCACCATAGCCCTTCCACATTTCGATACGCACGCCATCAACCTGAAAAGAATACTCGGGAGGTCTTGCTATCTTATTGGCTGGCTGCCATGGGACATCCTGCAAAAACTGAGCGACTTCTTGTTCATTTTCCAGCTCAAGCACCTTTGTAATGGTTGGCTCTAGTTTTTCCAATTTAGTTAATAAACCATATTTTCTTATGACTCCGTTTTCCTCAATGCTCCCTGTTCCCATTGAAGTGAAAGTAATATAATCGCCTTGCTTGACAGGAAATTCATCCAGCACAGGATACCAATCGGCTTGTTCATATTTTTCCGCAAGCTGTCCCTCCGTCATATGATTAAGATCCTCAGGAATCACTCCTTCTATAAATAAGAAAACATTCGATTCGACCTTCGCAACTGTGCCGACCATTGAAGAGCCATGTGCACTGGTACGTATTTCGATGTTATGCTCCTTTTGAAAGGTTCTTGCCTGCTCAGCAAAATGCGCTTGGAAATACCGTTTGGCATCAATATTGGCTACCTCTTGATAAGCATAAAAGGTTGGATATTTTTCTTGATATATCGCATACAGCTTCGTCCTAGCGGTATACATTGGTAGAAGGGGTTCAAGGTATGTTTTCACATATTGTTTCGGCTCTAGTCCGAGAAAAAAAGCTTTAGATTCAGGCGATTGCTGTAGCATTTCCAATTGCTCAACCTGTTTCTTTCTTTCTGCCTCTAACTCTTCCTTAGAATAGGTAACCCCTAATGATTTCGCAAAATAGTAGGAGGCAACAAGTTTTTCATATGAAAAATACGCCTCCTCTTTATAATATGCCTGCTCTTGCCCTGACCGTATCATATGGCTAATACGCTCAAAGTGCTCCAGTTGCCTTTCATGGAATAGGGCGGTCGTCTGCTTTGTTTCATTCGTTAAAAGCTGCATCATTATAAAACCCACAACACAAAGAGTGAGCACAACCGTTAATAGCGTGAATCGTACAGATTTTTTTCTGTTAGTCGGCTGTTGTAACACATGTTTTTTGACTCTTTCTTTGCTCACTGTCACATCCCCTGCTACATTGACTAATTCCTTCTGTATATCATTCATGCCCTAGCACCTCCCATTCCTCCTGCTTTAGATGGGGCTTTAATGCTTCTCTTGCCCGTTTCAGCCTTGTTTTCACCGTATTTTCTGCAATTCCTAGTAGCTGAGCAATATCACGAATCTTCATTTCTTCAAAATAATAAAGAATGACGGGCTCACGATAGGCTAAGGACAATTTTAAAATGGCTGCCCCAATCTGAGATCGTTCCTCTGCTGCAACGAGCTCATCCCGCTGTTTATGCCCCTGTAGCGGAAATAGTTTTTCTTGGAATAGTAATTTCCTATAATGCCAGCTTTTTAAATAATCTTTGCTTTGATTAATCGTTAACGTGGATAAATAAGCACGTAGCTGCCCTCGCTCCTCATAGCCACGCTGAGAAAATTTAATAAAGACCTCTTGTACAATATCCTCGGCTGTTTGCCGGTTTTTCACGTAAAAATAGGCGAGACGTAATAAATGTTCTGCATGTTCATCGATTATTTCTTCAAGTATGCCGTCCACCTCCCCTTCTTACACTATAAACGACTGCCACTAAATAACCGTTTCATTTTTTTAACTATTATTCAAAAAGAACCTTGACCTTGGAGCATACTCCAATGTTAGGATTAATTTAGGAGGTGCTCGTATGAAAATTAAACAATTCGCCGAAAAATTTCACTTCACAACTGATACAGTCCGTTACTACGAAAAAGAGGGTCTTTTACATCCCCGAAAACAGGACAATGGCTATCGTGTGTATGATGCCGCATGTGAGCAGACAATGAAATTCATCATCGTCTTACGTCAACTCGGCTTTACCTTACAAGAAATTAAACATTTACTGACCTTGGAACAAAAGCCTATCTCCACAGCTTGTAATGAAGAAACCGTACAGCTATTTTCAGTCAAAATAGCACAAATCGAGCAACAACTACGTTTCTATCAGCACGCACTGCAATCATTACAATTGACTAAAACATTAATGGCTGACGGACAATATGAAAAAAATCAAGAAAAAATTGCCTCTCTCATTGAGGGGATGTATCAAAATTTATTGGAAGGTCGTGGCTTATGATGAAATTACGTAAAATCATCTCTTTAGAATATGTGATTGCCTTGATTATCACCGTCTTTTTCTATGGGCACTTGGATTTTTCATGGCTGTATTTTATGGTGTTTTTATTACTCCCTGACATCACTATGATCGGCTATCTCCTCAATCCGAAAATAGGCGCTGTTTTCTATAATATTGGGCATAGCTTTGTATTGCCTGCCCTCCTTCTAGTAATAGACTTTATGATGTCTAGCTCTATATTTCTGATGGTTGCTTTAATTTGGCTCGCACATATTTTCTTAGATCGCGCACTTGGCTACGGTTTAAAATATGAGGAAGCCTTTCAGAAAACACATTTACAGCAAATTACGTAAGTATTACAAAAAAACAACCACTCTACATGGTTCGGTGACCGTATAGAGTGGTTGTTTTTAAACTAATAGATCATCTATTTATAAATCATAAACCTGCTACATTTACTATGTACGGATCACTTTATCCCCTCATGATGAAGATAAGAAAGTTGTAAATAAACGGTAATATCAAAGCAAGCGCTAAGCACAGCACCGCTGCCCATTTTGTGTTCTTGATGCCCCTATCATCACCTATCTTTAGATGATGAAAATAAGTTAATGTAAAATAAAAGCATACAACCATCAACAGGGGTGAGGTCAATTGTTGGAGTACGCCAACTATAAATGTAGACATCGTCAAAAACCTCCTTTTTTTAAATTAAACCATAAAAAGGCAGGATCATCCATCTGTGATCCTACCACTGTTCTATTTAGATGAAACGTTTTAAGATGGATTCATAAAGCCCTACCATAAATAGGCCAATCACGATGGGAATCAGGGATGTAAAACTAAAATAAAAACCTGCATCATCATACTGACCTAAAAAGTGAAATTGTAGCCAAGATACTCCATAGGTTTCCCCTACTCCATATAAGAAAATAGTGGTAAATAAAAACAATGCAAGACATTTCAGCCCTTCTGCTCTTTTCATAGCATCACCTCATTGAACAAATGTCATTTGTTGCACATAGCTTAAAAGATCCTCAAGCGTTAACGCTGGATTTTCCCCAACGATATTGTATTGATAGCCATTTTCCTGCCAAGAAATGGAACGGAAATTTTCATCATCCATAACAGTTCCTTTTTGCCCTCGAATAACCATCTCTTTTTCATTTAATATTGGCTCAATTTCTGCCAAACTCGGATCTGCCTTGAAAATAGTAACAAAAAATGCTGGCTGCCCATCTAATCCATAGTCAAATGAATATTCAGGTCGATCTTCTAATCCTTTAGCCATGGAAATCTTGTCTAGCGTAAGATCATTTTCTTGTGGGACTACTAAAAAAGCTCCTAGTTTTTCTTTTGCAACTGCTAACGAAACAGATTCTGAAGTATCCTCTCCACTAATTTCTTCAATCGTTACATCCTTTGGTAGATCTAGTGTAAATTGTTGGTCATCTATTTTTTTACCCTCCTCCATCTTTGTAAATTCCGTGATCATTTGATTTCCTGCATTATCTGTCTTCGTTTTTAATGTCAGCCATGTTTTCTTGTCAATCCATACTTCGATATCCCCAAATAACGATTCGCTTTTTTTCGTTTTGGCTACAATTTTATACGTGTCTCTACCAGCTACCTTTTCCTCACCTGCGATCTTAATCTCATGTGTATCCTTGATTAACTTAAAAATAAGCTGTACTTGATCTCTAGGTGATTGAAGTCCATCTAGTCCACCTTGTGGAAAGGCCATTTTATAGGCTGTATTTTCAGCAACATCATAGCTTATCACTTGTGAATCAGTCATGACTGAGATGACGTGTTCATCATTGTCACCTGTCATCTCCATACGTCTATTGCCATCCTTGACCCACTCTTTCACTTGGGCTTTGCCACCAAGCTCTCCCATATCTAACGTGTATTCGCCATAATAAGTTAGTGGTTCTTTGGATTCTTGTAGTGCTTGCTCAATAATTTCCTGTGGTGAATACGATGCCTCCGTATTACAGCCCACTAAGCTAAATGTCATCACAGCGATTAAGCCCGCTGCTCGGCATGTTTTTTTCCATTTCATTTTTAATTGCTCCTTTAAATGGTGGTAGCCAGCATACTACAGCTGTTCCGATATTCTCCTGCGAAAACAGCTCTACTGTACCACCATGTTTTTCGATAATTTGTTTTGTAATATTTAAACCTAGACCTGCCCCTCGTTCTCCAGCCTTCGTTCTTGCACGATCTGCTTGATACATGGGCTCGAATAATTTTGTGATGTCCTCCTGCAAAATGCCTTGACCACTATTTTGTACAATGATATATACACCTTCTTGCTTGTTCAAAGTTGACTTCAGGAAATCAAAACTCCATACTGGATAACTCCCAGCATTGACGGCCGCTAAGCCAATAGATGTACCGATTTCACCATAGCGCCAAGCATTGCTCATTAAATTATCAATCACACGCTGTAATTGTTTCGGGTGAACTGCATATAGCCCATCTACATCGCAGAAAACGTTTAAAGTAAATCCTTGTTCCTCACATAATGGTTCATAGTCAGACAATGCCATCTCAAAAAATTCTGCAGCATCAACAGCAACCAGCTCTAATTCATAATTCGTTGATTGGAGCAATGTATACATGAGTAAATCCTCTAGCATATGCTTCATCCGATCAGCCTTCGTTACGATGACCTGCTGATATTCCTCTTGTTGCTGTTCTGTAAGCCCCCTGCTTTGTAAAGATTCTGCATAGGCTTGAATGGCAGTCAGGGGCGTTTTTAAATCATGGGAAATACTTGCAATCATCAACTCTTTTTGTAGCTGCTCCTCTTTTAAGGAAGCTCTTGTCTTCTCAATTTCATTCTGCATGGCCACAAATGATTGAGCTAATTCTCCAATTTCATCTTTCCTTGCGCTAAGATTTGTTTCTACATGGCCACCTTTTGCAAAAATGCGCATTTGCTGCATCAGCTCTTTTAATGGTCGATTTAGTCTACGGTTAAGCACGAATAGGACAGCTAAATAGATGACAAGGAATAGTAGAATGGAACCTGTTATAACAAGCCATGAACGATTTTCAACACCCTTTACCCAATCTGCCCTAACTAATTGAATTTCATAGACACCCAATAAATCGCCCTGTTGATAGACAGGCTCCTTATAGGTAAAGGCGTTGTATGTTTGTTGTAAATCAAATAATCCTTTAAACATGCGCTCTTTTCCAACATAGCCTGATAACAAAGGATTGGAGGAATATAAAATAAAGCCAGATTTTGTATAAAGGGTAATTCCTAGCTGCTCATTTGTCAGCTCTTCTAACTCTTGTAAATCCGCGTTTTTTTGATAGAGCGCTGGATTGTCAATGGTTGCTTTTATTTGATTCAGCTCAGTCCACTTATCAAAGTATTCCGCAACATTTTTATCTTGATAATAAGCATTTATCCATACATAAAGGCTGTATGCCCCTGCAATCGGTAACACCATGATAAGAAAAAAAGTAAGGAGTAACCATGTTTTAATTTTCATAATGGTTCACCTATAAAACGGTATCCCTTGCCCCATACAGTTTGAATAAAATGGGGGCTTTTCACAGAATCATTGAGCTTTTCACGCAATGCCTTGATATGTACTGTGACCGTATGTGTGTCCTCTATACTCGCCTGCTGCCAAATATGCTGATACAGTTCCTCCTTTGTGAAGGTTTGATTCGGATTTTTAGCAAGTAGCCTGAAAAGAGCAAATTCTTTTTGGGTTAACGCTAGCTCTTGCTGATTAACACTCACTATCGCTCGTTGCCAATCAATCATTAATCCAAAGGCATAGGCAGTCCGATCTTCTACTTCCTCTAGCTTGTTATAACGTTTCCAGCGCCTAAGATGGGAAGCCACACGTGCCTTCAACTCCTCTAAACTAAACGGTTTTGCAATATAATCATCTGCCCCCTGCAAGCCCTCCACCTTATCCGCTTCTTCCTTACGAGCACTCATCATGATGATCGGCACATCACTTTCCCAGCGTATATTCTGACAAACCGCAAGCCCATCCATCTCTGGCAGCATCCAATCAACCAACACTAAATCGAAGGAATCTGCCTGAAAATCTGCCAGTCCTTCAAGGCCCGTAGTCGCCCACGCCACACCGTACCCCTCCTGCTCTAGCGTCTCTTTGACAATCCGACCAATAGCGACATCATCCTCAATCAGTAGTAACTTTTCCTTCATTCGTTCTCCTCCTGTTTCCACCTTACTATGGAAAAAGTGATTTTCTCCGAAGTTTATACTTTCTTTATAATTAACCTTAGAGGGAATCCGCTCCTCGCACAAGTAGGAGTGTTCCCAACATTCTACTAGGTGTAACCTTTACTTTGCGCGTTGTCTCCACCGCTATGTTCAGGCTATCCTCTACTTTGAGCATTCTATCCTCCACTTTGCTCTTCCTATCCACTTCCTCTCCGCTATCCTCCACTTTAAGCGTTGTATCCACTACTTTCCTCGCTCTATCCTCCACTTTAAGCGTTGTATCCACTACTTTTCTCGTTCTATCCTCCACTTTGCTCTTCCTATCCACCTCCTCTTCTCTATCCTGCTTTCTTCTCTCGCTATCCTCCACTTTAAGCGTTGTATCCACCGCTTTTCTCGTTCTATCCTCCACTTTGCTCTTCCTATCCACTTCCTCTTCTCTATCCTGCTTTCTTCTCTCACTATCCTCCACTTTAAGCGTTGTATCCACCGCTTTTCTCGTTCTATCCACCACTTTAAGCGTTCTATCCTCCACTTTGCTCTTCCTATCCACTTCCTCTTCTCTATCCTGCTTTTTGCTCTCGCTATCCTTCACTTTAAGCGTTCTATCCTCCACTTTGCTCTTCCTATCCTCTTCCTCTCCTTTATCCTGTTTCTTGCTCTCGCTATCCTTCACTTATCTACGCAAATAAAAAAAGAATGCACAATTGCTGTGCATTCCTCTTATCGTACTAGAAAAATAAACTTAAAAAATAGTAAATCAAGGCTGCCATAACGGCTGAGATTGGCATTGTGATGACCCAAGTTGTGACGATTTTGCGTGCCATGCCCCATTTAACGCCTTTGACGCGGTGCGCTGTTCCTACACCCATGATGGATGAAGAAATAACATGTGTTGTAGATACTGGTAAGTGGATCAACGTCGCACCAAAGATGATAGAAGCAGAAGCTAAATCTGCCGCTACTCCATTTACTGGGCGGATTTTCATAATCTTACCACCAACTGTTTTGATGATTTTATAGCCACCTACAGATGTACCAAGACCCATCGCTGTTGCTGCTACAAAACGTACCCAGAATGGGATATCGTCCCCATGGTGTAGGCCGCCCGCGATTAGAGCTAGTGTAATAATCCCCATCGCTTTTTGAGCATCATTTGTTCCGTGTGTAAAAGATTGTAAGGCAGCTGTCCCAATTTGCATGGTACGGAAGCCTTTATTTGTGCGATATAAATTCATATCTTTGAAGATAATCTTCAATATTGTCATCATTAGGAAACCAGCTGCGAATGCTAGCAATGGTGAAAAAATAAGTGCTTGAAGAATTTTAATAAACCCAGCATAGTTCAAAATATCAAATCCTGCAGCGGCAATGGCTGCACCTGCAACAGAACCAATTAATGTATGAGAAGAACTGGATGGAATCCCAAAGTACCATGTTAACAAGTTCCATGTGATGGCAGATAATAAAGCTGCTAAAATCACTACAGAACCTGTAATATCGCCGTCATAGGCATTTAAAGTAAACGGGTCCACAATATCCTTTGTTAATGCTTTCGCTACCCCAACGAAGGTAATGGCTCCGACGAAGTTCATTACCGCTGCCATGTAAACCGCAGTACGTGGCTTTAAGGCACGGGTTGATACAGAAGTGGCAATGGCATTTGCTGTATCATGGAAGCCGTTAATAAAATCGAACACAAGTGCGAAAATAACGACTAGTATGGTGATTAATAATATCGTATCCATTTCGTACACTCCATCTTACGCATTACGCATAATTATTGTTTCAATTGTATTAGCTACTGTTTGACAGCTATCGGCAATATCTTCAAATTGCTCATAAATATCCTTGAAAACAATCAGACGCATTGGATCTTTTTCTTGGATAAATAACTGTTTCATGGAAGAACGGAAAATTTCATCACATTCACGTTCATTATCTTTAATTTGAATAGCATGTTTACGCATTTCTACAAGCTTTTTACTATTTAACAGTTCCATGGCTTGTACCATTTCATCTGTGCTTTTTGCAATATATGTGAGGAATTGGCGCATTGGCTCAGTCACTTCCGTTAAGTTGTACATATTGAAGTGAGCAATACAGCCCTCCATTCCGTCAATCACATCATCTAGCTTATTCGCTAATGCTAAAATATCCTCACGCTCGATAGGCGTCATAAAAGATTTATTTAGCATCACAATAAGTTCATGAATTAGTTTATCGCCACTTGTTTCATATTGCTTCATTGTATCGGCAATTTCTTTTAACGCATCTATATCTTGAATGCGAGCATTATGTGCATAATAAATACCTTCATTCACGTTTTTTGCGATTTTTAATAATGACTGAAAAAATGGATCTTGCTTATTTGAGTTGAACATCCTGTTCCTCCTGTGAAATAAATATTGTCGATTTCTGAATCATCATAACAAAACATTTACACAATTCAACAAAATTTTAAACATGCAGATGTTGATTTTACAAAAATGTAATATAAATTTTGCCACATTTATTTTTAAGCTGTTTTTCAAGTTGCAAACGTTGGAAATCAAATATTAAAAATCACCGTTTTTTCTTTAAATATAACCGTTTTTTCTGTTATTTTTATAAAAATACTTGAAATAAACTTTTTTTCGCTTATTTGTTTATGATGTGAAATGTTAAGGAATTGTAAACGAAATTTACATGAAAATGCTGGAATTTCATTGTTATTTTTTGTATTTTATCGTACGCGCAAACGTATTCCTTCTTGTTATGCTCGTCCTTAGAGTTGCTTATACAATAAATGCATGAAAACATGTGGGCCTTCTGTTTTCAGTCAATTGACAAAAAATATTAGCGTGCTATAATACTTTTGGGCTTCACCGCATTGAAGCGCAGAAGTATTTATTCGTATTAGGAGGATTCACATGTTTCGAATAGAAGCAAAGAGTAACCCTCGATTTATAGAGGCATTCTTTATTATACTGTTAATTATTATCACAATGGCTTATAGTATTGGCTATTTAAAAGCAGCACCCCACATCCCGATTTTTTTAGTGATTGCCATTTTGCTGGCTTATGGGTTATGGAAGAAAGTATCTTTTCGTGACCTGGAAGGCGGTATGATTGCTGGTGCTAGTGCTGGACTTGGTGCCGTTTTTATTTTCTTCTTCATTGGTATTTTAATTTCGAGCTGGATTATGGGTGGAACGATCCCAACGCTCATCTACTATGGTTTTTTAACCGTTTCACCGAACTTTTTCTTTGCGATTGTTTTCCTTATATGTAGCATCGTCGGCATCTCTGTTGGGAGCTCGTTAACAACGGTGGCAACAGTTGGTGTGGCATTTATGGGCATTGCTGGTGCGATGGACATTTCATTAACGATCACGGCTGGAGCGATTGTTTCTGGTGCCTTCTTTGGTGATAAAATGTCTCCTTTATCGGATACAACCAATCTTGCTTCAGGTACGGTTGGGGTAGATCTTTTTGAGCATATTAAAAATATGGGCTGGACCACTATTCCTGCTTTCATCATTTCCTTTGTGCTGTACGCTATTTTATCGCCATCTGGTGCTTCAACATCGTTTGAGACCGTGGAGCTATTTAAAGAAGGACTACTGTCGACAGGATTGATTCATTGGTATACATTATTGCCAATTGTTGTCCTTGTAATCATGACCTTTTATAAAGCACCTGCTGTCATTACTTTGGCAGTCGTATCCATTATCGGTGTAGGTCTTTCCTATATGCTTGACCCGTTACCAGCTGCAGATGTTTTCATAATTCTCTTTGATGGCTATGTCTCTCAAACTGGTAATGAGGAAGTAGATGCCTTGCTAACACGTGGAGGCATGAATAGTATGCTCTTTACAATCGCGCTTGTCTTACTTGCTTTAACAATGGGTGGATTATTATTTACACTCGGGATTATTCAAAGTATTTTAGGGAAAGTTGAAAGCTTATTTAAAAGTGCTGGCTCCGTTATAACAGGTGCTGCGATTACGGGCATTGGTGTCAATACATTAATCGGTGAGCAGTATTTATCCATTCTGTTAACTGGTGAAGCCTTTAAAGCGCAATTTGCCAAGGTAGGTCTTGCGCCGAAAAACCTTTCTCGTGTCATGGAGGATGCTGGTACGGTCGTCAATCCGCTAGTCCCTTGGAGTGTTTGTGGTATTTTCATCACAAGTGTCCTCGGTATCTCCACACTGGATTATCTACCCTTCACCTTCTTGTGCTTACTAGGTCCCATTCTAACGATTATTTTTGGTTGGAGCGGCAAAACGTTAACAAAGCTTGATCAATAACAAAAGGTAGCTGATCAACACATCAGCTACCTTTTTTAACTTATCTAGCATTACTTGAAATGTTGGGCTTGTGGAATCTGTACATGGGGACATCGCTTTGTTAGCTCACTAAGAAATGCCCATTTATCCTGTGGCAACATCTTTACACTCCCTTGAGCTGGCGTTTGATAGAAAAGTTCTAATCCCTTATCAGCTGTAGAAATCTGATAACCCGTAAATTCGGCAGTTGTAGGAGCAATCTTTGTGATGCCTTGGTACGGGATTTTACTTTTAAATGGTCCACTTTTCACTAATAGATATTCTTCATCAAAAACAAACTGAATAGATGTGGCGTACCACCAGACGACGCTTGCTGAAAGAATAAAACACACAGACATAATCATGACCATTAAAGATGTTGCGAAGAGCCACAGTGCCATAGCCGCCATGAGCCAGACCATTAAGAAGCTCAATATAACCGGAACCTTGTTTACTTTTGCAGGATATACCATAACCATTCATCTCCCTTTCACTCAACCATCTTATTAGTAATTACCATGAAGAGACTAATCGGTATATTGCCAGCATCTGCATACGCTAAGATGATGACGTGATATGGTGAAAAACTAAATTTCGTTGCCAAATTGGGTATATGTTTAATCGAAAATCTAGCTCTGCAAAAATCGAGTATATTTAAGATGTCACTTTGGCACAGACGATTTACCTTATTGTTTCCAAGCAAAAACACTCGACTATGTTCTCTTTATCCTTATAATCCCCAATATGTAATCGTGTCTATCATGCCGACTAATAGTAATAATAAACCAGCAATCATTTGCATACTTCTCCCCATCTTCATGCTTGTCCGTACAATAAGACGTTTGGCATTAAAAACATATAGCAAGAGGAGCATGATTATAAGCGGTACAGCCGTTGCCACGCCAAAAATACTTGGTAGGATGAAGCCATAGGAAGTGCTTGCTACAATGGGCATGAGCCACACAAAGAACAAGACAAACATGGTCGGACAAAAGGCAATCGAAAAACTAGCCCCCATCAAAAAAGCACCCAAATTCCCTTCTTTTACTATAGGTGGTAATTTCGAGGACAAGCGTTGCAGAAAGGTGAATTTCACTAAACCGATTAGCACGAATCCTGTTAATAGCAGCATTGGTCCGATCGCCTGACGAAAGATTGGAAAATATAGCGTCATCTTCGTTTCAAACGATTGACCCAACAGCCAAGCTAGCAGTCCAAGCCCACTAAAAACAACCACTTTGCCCATCATAAAAAACATAATCTCCTGCCAAATACTGCTCCTATGAAGCGTTCGACTGCCATAAAACGTAATGGCACTCATATTCCCTGTTATTTGACATGGAGCAAGTGCACCTATCAAGCCAAGCAGAACGGCCATCATCCATGCAGAATGCTCATAGCCATGTAATAATTGCGTAATTGGCTCACTAATAAACTGACTAATGGTGGACATCACACTATACATTTCAACACCCTCTATCTTTCATCATTAGGAAGACCTACATTCATTTAGTATAAAAGCTAAATATGAATAATCGGTGCAGAAACCATTACTTACCTTAGTATTCTTACAAAAACAACCATTTAAAAATTTCATTTTCCAACTAGTATAGCGAAAAATTTGCCAGTCTTGAAACCTTTTTTCAACACGAGCGTATGTATAGCTAACCATGTCAGTAGGAGGAATGAAAGATGTCTTTTTTTCATAAAGCATTAGCAAGTTTTGGAATAGGTGCAGCAACAGTGGATACAAGATTGGCAAAGGATACTTATCGCGCTGGAGAGGTTATGCAGGGGGAAATCATCGTGCGTGGCGGTCAAATTGACCAACAAGTTGATGCTATTTATCTGTCAGTTAATACGACCTATATTCGCGAGTCCAATGATCATAAACATACAGAGGTTGCTGCTCTACAAAAAGTCAAAGTAACAGAGCCTTTCACACTGGCGGCTGGTGAAGAAAAGGCCTTTCCTATTTCGATAACACTGCCATTTGAAACACCGATTAGTGCTGGTAAAACACAGGTTTGGATTCAAACGGGCCTTGATATTAAAAATGCTGTCGATCCAAGTGATAAGGATTATATTCGTGTGGAGCCAACAACGCTTGCAGGGCATATATTGGATACAATTCAAGGCCTAGGTTTCCGTTTACGGGAAGCTGAATGCGAACAAGCCCCTTCCCGCTTCCGTGGCTACTATCCATTTGTACAGGAATTTGAATTTGTACCAACTGGACAATATAGAGGGCATTTAGATGAGCTGGAAATCGTTTTCCTCTCCCAGTCTAATCATTCAGCGGAAATTTTAATGCAAATTGATCGCAAGGTAAGAGGCATTGGTAGCTTTTTTGCAGAGGCATTAGATATGGATGAACGCTATGTCAGAACAACGATTACGATGCATGACCTACCGACACTGCAAGCTAAGCTTCAGCAAATCATTTCAAAACATGCATAATTCACTAAAAAAGTAGTTGAAGCTTATCTTCAGCTACTTTTTATTTAAATTCTATTTAGAATAGAACTATTATGAAAGGTAAAAATCTACTTATTTTATTGATGTTATGTCTAATCCTTTCTCGATTATTTTGGTAGCATGGTTGATTAGAGTGCAATATAACTTCTACGTGCTCACTGGAAAGGACCCTGGTGGAACGGAAATCGACCCCTAGCCTTGCTATAATGTTTTTTAATGTTATTTTTTAACAACATAAACCCATCTACCATAATTGTGTATAGGTAGATGGGTTTTGGTCTATCTTATTTCACAGCCTGCTTTACTTTTTCCAGCACTTCCTCGGCTGTTGCTAATTGGAGGGCTTGTGCTGCTAAAACTTGCATTTCTGTGGCAGATAATTGCTTCAGCAAGGAGCGTGTTTTTAAAATAGATGTAGCACTCATGGAGAATTCATCTAAGCCTAATCCTAGCAATAGTGGAACAGCAAACTCATCGCCTGCCATTTCACCACACATCCCTACCCATTTTTGTTCTTTATGGGCAGCTTCGATAACCATTTGAATTAAGCGTAAAATGGCTGGGTTATACGGTTGATATAAATAAGAAACCTTTTCATTCATACGATCCGCAGCCATTGTATATTGAATTAAATCATTGGTACCAATGGAGAAGAAATCCACTTCTTTCGCAAAGATGTCTGCCATTACTGCTGTGGCTGGAATTTCAACCATCATTCCGATTTCCATGTCTGAGCTTACAGCAATACCTGCCGCTACAAGCTTCTCTTTTTCTTCCAGCAAAATGGCTTTTGCTTCCCGAAATTCTTGGATGGTCGCAATCATTGGGAACATAATTTTTAAGTTACCATATACAGAAGCCCGTAATAAAGCGCGTAATTGTGTACGGAATAGCTCTTGTTGCTCTAAGCATAGACGAATAGCACGATGACCAAGAAATGGGTTCATTTCTTCTTGCAATGGCAAATATGGTAAGTGTTTGTCACCACCGATATCCAGTGTTCGAATAACTACTGGCTTACCCTTCATTCCTTCAATGACTGTTTTGTATGCGGTGAATTGTTCTTCCTCTGATGGCAAGTTTTCTCGACCCATATATAAAAACTCTGTACGATACAGGCCAATTCCTTCAGCACCATGACGCAGCACACCGTCCAAATCACTTGGTGATCCAATATTCGCAGCTAGTTCAACATGTACGCCATCCTTGGACACAGTTTGTTCGTTTACTAATGTAGACCACTCCGCCTGCTGTGTACGATAATGTTGTGCCTTTTCTTGATAATTAGCAATGACATCTGCTGTTGGATTTACAAGCACTTTACCAGATAAACCATCGACGATTAACCAATCGCCATCTTGAATCGTTGTCGTTGCCGTCCCTGCCCCTACGACTGCTGGAATTTCTAACGAGCGTGCCATGATGGCTGAATGGGATGTACGACCACCGATATCCGTAATAAAACCAAGGACATAATTACGGTCTAATTGGGCTGTCTCTGAAGGGGTCAAATCATTCGCAACAATAATCACCTGTTCGTTAATACTGCTTGGATTTGGAATATGTACATCGAGCAAATGTGCTAATATGCGGTTTGTCACATCTTTAATATCGGATGCACGCTCACTCATGTATTCGTTGTCCATACCTTCAAATAATGCCACAAACATAGACGATACTTCATGTAAGGCATACTCTGCGTTAACCGCCTCATCTGCAATTTTTTGATTGATCGGCCCAATTAATTCTGGATCATTCACCACTAATAAATGCGCCTCAAAAATCGCAGCCTCTTCAGCACTAAATTTTTTCAATGTTTGCTGTTGAATGACCACCAGCTCTTGCTCTGCTTTGGCAAGAGCGGCTGCTAAACGTTGTTGCTCAGCCTCGATATCTTGAACCGTTGTTTTCGTGAATGTTAAATCTGGTTGGACAAAACGATATGCTTTGGCAATGGCAATGCCGTCTGAAGCGGCAATACCAGTGAGTTGTGTCATTGTGCAAGCCCCATTTCTGTTATGAGTGTCGTTAAAGCTGTTAATGCTTGCTCTTCATCTTCCCCATCTACAACAAGTGTAAATTGTGAGCCTTGCTTCAAGGCTAATCCCATCACACCTAAAATGGATTTTAAATTAGCTGCTTTTTCTTCTGTACGCACTTCAATTGATGAAGTAAATGGTGTTGCTTTTGCCACAAGTTGGCTTGCTGGACGTGCATGAATTCCTAAAGGATCGACTACTGTAAATTGTTGTGTTTTCATTATATATTCTCCTCTTCTTGTAAGTCTGTCAAAATGATAACGTTTGGGTGTTTGGACAACACACTTGCTGGAACATCTTCTGTATAATCAGATGCCAGCATGCGCTCTAAAACCTCACGCTTAGTTTCTCCCACTGCGATTAACAAAATGCACTTTGCACGCATAATTGATTGAATCCCCATCGTGTAGGCCTGTGTCGGCACCTCATCAATGGATGAAAAGAAACGAGCATTGGCTTGACGAGTAGATTCTTCCAATGTGACAAGATGCGTCAAGGAAGCAAATGACGTGCCTGGTTCATTAAAGCCGATATGACCATTTTGACCAATCCCAAGCAATTGGAAGTCTAAGGGATACTGTTGCAGTAAGGCTTCATAGCGAGCTACCTCCACTAAAGGATCTGCTGCTAGACCATTTGGCAAATAGGATGCTCGAAATGGTTTTTGCTGAAATAAATGTTTGTTCATATAATAGGCATAGCTTTGCTCGTGAGTTGCCTCAAGCCCCACATATTCATCTAAATTAAAGCTAATGCAATGTGAAAAATCGAGATCTGTTTTGCAGATTTTAGCATATAACGGTTCCATTGTTCCACCAGTAGCCAATCCGAAAGTTGTCGCCCCATTATTTTTAGCTTCAACGATTGTTGCCACGGCTTGTGCATATAAATCATCAATTGAGGAAAATCTTTTTAATCTCACCGTTCATCCTCCTTCATTCGTGCCTTAAAAATGAATACGCTGACCATATTGATCAATGAGCGCATCGTTATTATTTTTACCTAGATTATTGCTACCAAACACTGGTATATTTGCACCCTGTTCATGCATTAGCTCAATAATTTGTGCGAATAAAGCATTTAATAATGTCGCACCTAAGACGGTGGACACAGGTGCATATTGCAACTTATTAACAGTTAACACACCATCCCCTAATGGAACATGCGTATTCAATACTTCATCGACCACATGCTCTAAACGCTTGCCTGATGGATGTCGTGATGGCTGTTGCTGATACTCCAGTGATTGCAGGGATATGGTGAAAGCACCCGCTTCCTTAGCGTAGATAGCCATATCAATTGGTGCTGGATTATTGGCAGATGTCGAAATGATGATACAAACATCGTGGTCATCAAACTGTAGCTGATCCTTATATGAGGCTAAAAATGCCTGTTTTTTTTCATTTTGCGAGGATTGCCGTGCACCCTGATGCAGCATTAACGATTCAATGTGTATCGGTTTAACAGGCACTAAGCCACCCGCTCTGTAATAACATTCCTGTGCTAATAACATGGAATGACCAGAGCCGAACAGTTGGATAATGCCTCCCTTTGTGAGACGTTCAACACTTTGCTGGGCAACATGTCTAATTTGTTCACTTTCCTGCTGTGCCACCATTGTTAAATATCGATTGACTTGTTGAAAATAGGTATTCATGTTCTATCACCTTTTCATTTCGATCGTTCCATGCTAGATGTTTGCATGCCTTCTGACGTTAACGGTCATCGCCTATTGCATGGCATCATATAAGACCTTGCCTGCCTTAATTGTTTGATAAAGCTTTAAATGTTCATCCATAATCACAGCATCTGCATCATAGCCTTGCACAAGCTGCCCTTTATTGGTTAATTTCAATTGCTGAGCAGCATTGAAGCTTGACATTTTCACAAGCTCCTCCATTGTACATTTCGTAATATGACGCATATTTCGTATAGCTTGATCCATTTTTAAAATACTACCCGCTAAAGCACCGTTTGATAAATGAGCGCCCGCTTCAGTCACATGAACCATTTGGCCGCCTAAATCATACGCTCCATATGGCATACCCTTTGCGCGCATCGCATCAGTAATTAATATAAGACCGTCTGCTCCCTTTAACCGATAGGCCATTTCCACTGCCCCTTCATGTATATGAATAAAATCAACAATGAGCTCAGCCTTGATGGCATCTAGCAACAAGACGCCACCAACGACACCTGGGTCACGATGATGGAATGGACGCATTTGATTGTATAAATGTGTCCCCTGTGAAGCACCTAATTGAACCGCTTCTTGCATTTGCTCAAATGTTGCATCTGAATGACCAATCGATACGATGACACCGCTTGCAGAAATGCTTTGCACTGCTGCCATGCCATTCATTTCCTCTGGTGCTAGCGTAATTTGCTTAATTTTATGGCCACTTAATTCCTGCCATTTTGTCCATATAGCCATATCAAGCGGGACAATATAGTCAAGAGGTTGTGCTCCCGCCCGCTCTTTTGAAACAAATGGTCCTTCAATATGAAGCCCCAATATTTCCGCCTCATCTGACTGTGGCTGGAACTGTGCCACATTGGCAATGGCCCGCTCAATTTTGTCATAGCTTTGTGTCATAGTTGTTGCTAAAAAGCTTGTCGTACCTTCTTTGAGTAACGATTGTGCCATTATATGAAGTCCCTCATCTGAGGCATCCATTGTATCCATTTGAGCGGACCCATGAATATGCATATCAATAAATCCAGGCAATAAAAATTTCCCTGAACCATCTAGCTGTTCCACATGATTGACATTGAGCTGTGTAGCAATTTGTGCAATTTTGCCATCCTTCATCCACACATCCACTTGCTCATCTCGACCATTTGCGTTGACCACTGTGATGTTCCGAATTATTAAACTCAAGAAAAACATCTCCTCTTCTTGAACAAGGGCTGTTGAAAAGGTGTCCATTTGCCATTTCCTATGTGTAGCTTTTGCAAACAGCCCTATTTGTTGTTACTTTTTCATTGCAATAATATTGGTAGAGCCCGCTCGTTGATAGCCAGATTTTCCGAGTGTAATCTCTTGACCCATTAAACTTGTGAAAACAACTGGTGTGATCACAGAAGGTACTTGGTCTTTAATTTGATTGATATCAGCCTTTAAAAGCATATCTCCACGCTGAATTTTTTGACCATCCGTGACGAACAGGTCAAAGCCTTTACCATCAAGTTTGACTGTATCTAAACCAACATGAATTAATACTTCCAGACCTGCATCTGATTTCAAGCCAATCGCATGCTTCGTTGGGAAAATCATCACCACTTCCCCATCAAACGGTGCATAAACTGTGCCATCCATTGGACGAATACCAAACCCAGGACCCATCAACCCTGCCGAAAATGCCTCATCTGGCACTTCTGATAATGGCAATAAATCACCTGTCATGGGCATTTCAAAATCATGGAAGTTCGTTGTTTCATTTTTGACTGCTTCTTGCACTACAGGCTGTGCTGTTGGCACTTGTGTATTTGTAGGTGCTGGATTGCCTTTTTTCAAACGATCTTTGATAGCCTCTGCTAAAAACTCAACAGATGTACCAATAATCACTTGAACATTCGTTTTACTAATGCGCATTACCCCTCGTGCACCTGTTTGCTTCAATGTTTTTTCATCTACAACATTGGCATCCTGTACAGACAGTCGTAAGCGAGTTGTACAGTAATCCACTTGCTGAATATTTTCTTTTCCACCTAATGCTTCAATTGTATAGTAGGCACGTAAATCAACATCGTCAGAAATGGCAGCATTTGCTTCTCCATCCTCTTCCTCGTCGTCTTCACGTCCAGGTGTTTTTAAGTCTAATTTTTTGATTAAGAAATAGAATACAACAAAGTAAATCGCACCAAAGCCTAAGCCTAAAGGCAGTAAGAGCAATGGTTTATCTGCTAGACCTAAGTTTAATAAATAGTCAATTAAACCTGCCGAGAATCCAAAGCCATCACGGAATCCAACGATATAGGCCACAGCGAGTGCTATACCTGTTAGTACAGCATGAATACCATATAGAACTGGTGATAAGAACATAAATGAAAACTCAATCGGTTCTGTAACACCTGTTAAAAAAGCTGTCAAAGCGATGGAAAAGAACATCCCACCAACGACAGGACGTTTTTCTTTTTTCGCTGCAAAGTACATCGCCAAACATGCTGCTGGTAAACCAAACATCATGATTGGGAAGAAACCAGCTTGGAAATGTCCAGCTGATGGGTCTCCCGCTAAGAAACGGTGGATGTCCCCTTTCACCACTTCGCCCGCAGCATTCGTAAATTCACCAAAATCAAACCAAATGACCGTGTTAATGACATGGTGTAAACCAACTGGAATTAATAGACGGTTGAAGAAACCATACATTCCAACACCAAGTGATCCTGCGCCAATCATCCAATTGCCGACAGAATCAATACCACCTTGAATTGGTCCCCACACAATCGCTAAAATACTAGCTAAAATCGCCATGGTAATGGACGTAATAATCGGTACAAAGCGCCGTCCGCCAAAGAATGATAACCATTCTGGAAATTTCACATTATAATATTTGTTATATAATAAGCCTGCCGTAATACCGGCAATAATACCACCAAACACACCCATATTTAATTCTTCATTAACAGTTCCTAAAACGGCCACTAATACAAGATGAGCAATCGCACCTGCAAGTGCTGCGCCCCCACTGCTATCATGTGCAAATCCCATCGCAATCCCAATCGCAAAAATGATTGGTAAATTGCCAAGTATAGCATTGCCCGAAGCGGCCATAATACTAGCAATGTACTGGATTGCTTCATTCGGTACGGCTCCAAGCATATCCCCTGAACCTAAACGCAATAGTAATGCTGCTGCTGGTAATGTAGCGATTGGAAACATGAGAGACTTACCGATTTTTTGTAAGAAAGCAAACATTATTTATCCCCCTTTGGTATAGTTGTCTAGACCACTTTAGTAAAAAAAAAGCGTTTTCACTAAGTTGCTATTATTATAGGCGCAATTCAAAAAAAAATAAATACTTTTTTAATATTTCGTGTTGCCCAATAAAAAAACCGCACCCTAATTCAATTAGGGCACAGTTCTTATTTTAGATTATGCAGTTATATCACGTTTCATAAAGGTTGTATAACTAATCACAAGGAACAAGAATGCATAAACAGCAAGCACAGTTAAAGAGAAAGGCATCGTAACATCCGCAATCATGGAGCCACCACCATGTTCATACTGTGTTAAATCTGAATGCGTGAGCCAAATGTATTTGACAATGTCGTATCTACTCAAGAACATAACAATCATGCCACCTGTAAAGGAGAGGAACATCGTTAAACCAATCGCTAATGAGCTTGAACGGAACACCGAACCTACTAAAAAGGCAAATAATGTAGACATAACAAAATCACCACTAGAAAGTAGATAATGATACGCTAAATCCCCCCATACAGCCTTTTCAACTACTTGACCATTGACGATTTCTAATTCGACACCTGTTCCCATACCAAACAAGATCAAGCCCACAAGAGCACTTACCACCACATTCACAGCATATAAGAATAAACCAAATAGGAAGGTTGACAGTAGTTTGGACGTTAACACTTTCGCACGAGACATCGGACGTGTTAACAGCATTTTAATCGTACCCGTTGAAAATTCGCTCGACACAATACTAGCCGCTGTAATAACCGTAAATAACGTAACAAGTGTGAGCATACCACTTGTAAAGGACATAAAGCTCGCAAGACTATTATCCTTTTGACTAGGCGCATCATTAGCTAAACGATATTCAGAAATAGCGATTTGCTCTTCATAACGGGCCTTATCTTCCTCCATTAAATCATCACTTGCAAGCATCTCCTTGTTCGCTTGGATTGCTTGCTGCTCGATCTCCTGCCAGGAGCCTTCATCTGTTGATTTTACTTCATAATATTTCATGATAGCACCAGGAACAAGAATAACAAGAATGAGCATCGCCACCATTGCCCAGGTTCCCTTTTTATGCCATAATTTCATCCACTCATTTTGAATTAGCTTCAGCAATTTGTCCGCCTCCAGTCATTTCTAAGAATTGATCCTCTAATGTTTTTTGATGTGGCTGTACAGCAAATAGTTGCATACCCGCTTGCACTAATTGAGTCGTCAATGCTGGAACATCCTCTTTCTTCATTTCCACTACATAGCCATCATTTTCAGCAACGAAATGGTAATCATGCTGTTCAAAATGAGCAGACAGCTGTTCTTTTGGCTGTGCCTCCACATAATAAAAGGATGAGCTTTCATTGTGAATATCACGGAGGTCAATGAGTTGCCCATTTTGAATCACTGCCACGCGATCACACATTAACTCAATTTCAGATAATAAATGACTCGATACAAAAACGGATACGCCATCTTCCGAAGCAATCTTGCGCAGGTACATACGGAACTCACGAATACCAGCAGGGTCTAAGCCATTTGTTGGTTCATCTAAAATTAAAAACTTCGGTCGATGTAGCAGCGCCTGCGCTAATCCTAGTCGTTGGCGCATCCCTAGTGAATACGTAGAAACCTTTTCATGTATACGGTTTTCAAGACCCACCTGTTGAACGACCTCTTGAATTCGTTCTTTCGTCACATTTTTATGCATACGTGCAAAATGGAGTAAATTTTTATAGCCTGACATAAATTTATACATCTCTGGATTTTCGACAATTACGCCAACCTTACTAAT
This sequence comes from Lysinibacillus fusiformis, assembly GCF_002845985.1. Taxonomy (GTDB): domain Bacteria; phylum Bacillota; class Bacilli; order Bacillales_A; family Planococcaceae; genus Lysinibacillus; species Lysinibacillus fusiformis_D. The sequence continues at coordinate 84,755 of NZ_PDFK01000004.1, forward strand.
GGCTTCCTCATAATGCTCTTGTAGGGAAAGTCCATCAATAATGACATTGCCCTCTGTTGGATGCATCAGCCCGGTCATCATTCGTATGGTCGTTGTTTTCCCCGCTCCATTCGGTCCTAAAAATCCTGTAATCTGCCCTGGATATAAATCAATGTTTAACTGTTGAATTAATTGCTTGCCTCGAATTGTTTTCGATAAATTTTGCAATTGTACAATTGGTTCTGTCATATTTTTTCACCCTTTCTTATCCATTTCGCCTTGGCATAATGGCGTCCCGATTTTGATTGTCCTTCCACGATCAAAATCTATGACATCTGCCAGCGACTATATCCTCAATCAGTAGATGCTATTGAAGCAACACTGCTAAAAATGCTTACTGACGATAAAATCCCTTCATCCACTCGACTGCGTCCTTATTCGCCACATCGCGTAAGGTTTCAACTTCTTCATAAGCCGTGATGGACCCCGCCTGCAATAAAATAATTTGATCTAAAATAGGTTCTACCTCATATAATTCATGTGTTGATAGCAAAATCGTTTGATTTTCGATATCTGTAAATTGAATTAAGCCCTTAATCAACTGCTCTCTCACAATGGGATCAAGCCCAGCAAATGGCTCATCCATGACATAAAAAGGAACCTCTCGACCAAGCGTAGCAGCCATTTTCATCCGACCACGATTACCCTTTGATAATTGACGTAGCTTCGTATTTTTATCCACCTGTAAAAATTGTGCGACAATACAGGCCTTATCATAGGAAAAATCTTCAAATTGAGAGGCATAATACTGGAATAGCTGTTCGCCCGTATAATACTCAAAAAACAAATCAGTATCGGGTAAATAAGCAATTTGGTCCGCACTTCTACGTGTGACAGGCTTGCCATTCAGTGTGACTTTACCGGCAGAAGGTCGTAATAAACCTGCTAATACTTTCATTAGCGTAGATTTACCACTTCCATTTTCCCCTACAAGCCCAATGATTTGTCCAATCGGGAAGGAAAAGGATATATCCTGTAAAATCGGCTTTTTCTTATATTGAAAAGACACATTTGATAGCTCTAACATACCCTTCACCTCACGCTTTATTTTTCAAAACATCAAGCATTTCTTCCTTTGAAAAGCCTAATGCCTCAATCGATGTTAAAAAGTTTTCAGCTAGCTGATTTTTCATTTCTTCTCGTAATAATTCAATGCGTTCCTCATTGCTTGTAATAAATGTACCCTGACCTCGTTTGGTTTCCGTTATCTTCATCGCCTCTAACTCCTTATAGACACGTTGCACCGTATTGACATTCACACCTGTTTCAACTGCATATTCTCGAACGGACGGCAGTCGATCTCCCAGCCGTAACTTTCCCTTCAAAATGTCCCCACAAATTCGATCGACAAGCTGGCTATAAATCGGTTTATCACGTGAAAAATCCATTGTCATCGTAATACCACCTTTTCAAGCCATTTGGATGCTGCTAAAAAGAGCAGTAGCATGAATAATGTCATTGCCACTTCTTCGACAACATAAAACGAACCTAGCATCCATTCCATTGTCATCTCTTTCCCTTTTGGTAAGTACTGTTCGATATGGCGAAGCGAAACTTCTCCACGGAGGAAGATCGTTTGGTACAGCTCACTTTCCGTCATTCGCACCCAACCAGCTGTCGTTAAATAAAATGCAGCCATTGTCAGCACAATCGAAAAACGTCCTATTACGCGCTTCAACTGCAAATAAAAAGCTAAAAAGAATAAAAGAAGGATAAATAGCATTAATTGGAAAATCATTAACACAATAACAACTAATACCAAAGTCAATAAAATTTGTCCAGTACTTACAATCAGTTCATCTTTAATATTGTAGATGGCTATACTCGTAAAAAGTGTATTGAAGAGGACATAGCCTATTAACGAGCAAACCAACTTTGCACCGATAAGCTTCGTGATAGAGCTTGTTGAATGTAGCCAGCTCTCCTTTGCTTTAATATCCAAACGCAGCGTCGCTAAAAATTGTAAGACAGAATAAAATCCGCCTAGAGCAAGGACGAGCATCGTAAAGGCAAATGCTAGTTGATTCTCATGCGCAAAGAGATCAACATATTGATGTAATACATAGGGAACGATCCAAGATAACATGAGACCAATAAATATCCCCACTAGAAACCATGATCGGTAAAGTACCCATTCTTTTTTTAAAAGCCCTGCAAAACTTTTCAACCTCAACACCTCATGTCATAGTGTACTAGTCAAATAGTACACTATGACTTTTTAATTTTCAAGTGGCAAATACAAGAAAAAGGAAAAAACTTTTTCTTTAGGTCTGTCCTTTTAAAAAGCCTTCCATTCCTTTATTCTTTTGCAATATGAATGAATATTTGATTGAATAAACGGGGCTCATTTGTGCATGCAGGAATACTTCTTTATCTAAACGTCGCTTCTCGAAGGTATTCGCATGTGAAAAACAGAATATATTGATAGCATTCTAAGAGATAAGGTGGTATTTGAATGGAGAAAAGAGTTGTCTTTGACTTTGAAATTGAGTTTACAAATGGAGGTGGCATACAAGGGCAGGAATTCCGTCTTGATCTTAATGGAGATGATATATCGGACGAAGAGCTAGCAAAGTATATTGTGGAAGATATGCGCTTGCTTATGGTAGATAAGGTGCAAATCCTCAATAAGAAAATTATTACTGAAAAGCATAAACGAAGCACTCTTAATGAGTAATAAGAAAGGATATGGAGCTAGTATTGCTTTTGATTTAAAAATTCCCTTCATCCTTTATTTATCAGCAAATGCAAAAACTCCATTTTGAAAAAAATGATCAAAATGGAGTTAATCTTTCTAACTAAGTATGGAATTTTTATAAGAATATTTAATCAATTAAATGAGCTTCTAATGCTTCTTCAATTTATTAAAATACCATAGTCTGTAAAAATCTTCATCATGTTTTGGACACTTATAATCAATTGCTATTTGAGAAAGATCCTCTATTCACTTATAGCTTTTAGAAGTTGATCCTTCTAATTATAGCTTCTGAGTTAAATTGTTAATAATATTACTTTTATAACTTCTCTAACTTAAATTTATTTATTCTATAAACTTCATCACAAAGAAGATCGATATCCTCTTGATTATGACTGGTCATAATAATTGTTTTCCCTTCCTTTTTATAATTAAGTAAGAGGCTACGTAAGTTTTCTACACTTTCAAAATCTAAAGCATTAAATGGTTCATCTAATATTAATACTTCTTGATTTTCCATAAATGCTTGTGCTAAAGCTAGCTTTTGCTTCATGCCTAGTGAATACTTCCGTACTTTCTGTTCAGCTGTGGGCTGAAGTCCAACTAATTCCATTGTTTTAATGATTTGCTCATCATCAATTTTATTCTGTATCATAGCCAGAGATTTTAGATTTTCAAAACCCGTTTTATTTCCTAAATATCCTGGCCTATCAATTATGACTCCAAAGTTCTTAGGAAAAGTTATATCCTTATGTAAATATTCTCCCCTGATTACTATTTCACCATGATCGGGTCTAACAAATCCACAAATCAACTTAAATAATACAGATTTCCCAGAACCGTTAGGACCTACAATTCCATATATTTTCCCCTTTTCAATAGTTAAATCTATATCTTGAAATATAGTTAAGCCCTTATAGGACTTTTTGACATTTCTTACTTCAATAAGGCTCATATATAGTCATACTCCCTCAAATATATATTTTTTGTTAAGTAAATAAAATATACATACCCCTTCAACTAATACTATAAGGATCAAATACAATGATACGATCATTGGTGATGTGCCATATATCAAATGGCTGTACCCATTTAAACCCACTGGAATGTATTTATAACCAGGGAATAATAATGCGATAAAGATGCCTATAGTAACCAAATTGGTTGAACTGCTCTTTGAAACTATTTGTAATGTAATCGACAGCAGAATGTAAATGCTTATTTGTAGAAAGCCATTGATAAAAAAGTGATATAGCAAAGAAGTAAATTTCATATCTTCCACTACTGTCACTCGAAAGGAAAATTCAATGCCCTTAAAATATGCCACTGTTAAAGTCAATATAAATATAAAAAACAAATACAATATTGCCATTAATAAAATATTACGCAACCATTCGCCCATCCATTTAAACATAGAGTTGTAGCGAATAATTTTGTAGTAGCTCAACTCAGAAAACTCACTTGCTAAATAGATTTGTGCCAAATATAAAAAGCCGAAGAAAATTACTATGTAATACAAATACGACAAAAAAGTATAACCCTCAGATGATGTACCGAAAAAATTAAGGAGAAATAGATCAATTACAGTATTACTTCGGGTATCTGCCATAAAGTAAGTTCCTAATACTAATACAAAAAGGTATACTACTATGCCCGTCTGAAAAGAAGTAAAGCTGACTATTTGTTTTCCATCTTTAAATTGCACGGCTAAATAGATTAATCCAAGAGAAACAATTGCTATTAAAGGGATAGTTAATGTGTTATTCCAAAGATTTAATGTTTGGAACATAACAACATAGTTTGATAAAGACAATTTCGCTAAATACTCAGGGAAAAGTTTCCAGGATACAAAAGAAAATATATATAGAACCGTAACAACAAAGCTTATCCATCTCCATGACTGAAGAAAGACATATATAGTAGTAACCGACATTAAAATAATAAATGTCGTAATAACGAACATAACTATTTGATATAAAAGAGCAAGAAGAGGGAGATCAAAATACTGTCTCATAATGGCAGTAGGTTCGAATAATTTACTTCCAGAACTCCATTCACTTGCAAAGGGAAGCCCTATACTCATGATGAATGCCACTAATAGCCAAACTATAATCGTCAAAGTTAAATACAATAAAATTTTCTTAGAAGCGATGAGTACCCACTTTTTATATGAGCCTAATCTGATCAATATATGATATTCAAAGCCTTTTACTAAAAAAGTTACATAGAAATATAAGAGGAATGGTAAAACGAAATAAATAATTAAGTTAACATCACTTAGTAATATTATTAGTAGATCCCAAGCATTAACAGGTGCATAACTTTCAATAATTGTTCTTCTTATTCCAAAACAATAAATAAAAATAACGAAACCCAACACATTCCACCTTAACTGCAGCAACTCATTGATAAGACTTCTCAAAATAACCATTCTGTCGAATTCCTTCTCTTAAGATATACATAACTCACAATCACAATTATTAATAAAAACATAAATGGTACAAATACAGTCCATAAGTCTTGTTGCATTATAGAGTACGGAAAAACTGTATATAATGGTGCAAACTTCGAAATACCTAACACAGCAGAAACAAAGCTCATTGCTTGATACCATACAAATGGTATCGATAAAGCAACAAAGGAATTATCTAAGATCAAGCATAAGATTAAAGGTAAAGTAGCATATAAAACTCCATTGATACCTACCCAGAGGGAGTATATAAATCCATACATAAAAGGTCCGTAAACTAAGAGTTGATCGAATGTTACCGTACCAGGCATATTCCCACTATCTCCAATATTAGTGATGAATGCAAATTGGGGGTTTATATATTGAGCAAAGAGGAATGGTAAAAACGCATACAAAAATGAAACCCCAAATGAAAGAAGTGCATTTACTATGATTTTAGCGTTCAAATAGATATTAAAATCTATTCTTATTTTGGTATATGTTAAATAATTATTATTTCTCTCATGAATGATTGTATCTGCAAAAACGAATAATACTAAAATTGGAAAAATCATTGCTCCAATACCATTGAGCAAACGCCCATAGAGATCAATATTGTCAGTGAAGTAATAGCCTTCATGGATTATTAAATATTGTATCCATACGGGTAAAATAATAATAAGAAACCAAGTTAGAACTCTATTAAACGTAAGTATTTGCTTAAATTCAACCCCTATTTGTTGTTTTAACATCTCTCTCTCCTATTCTTCGACTTAAAATAACAAACATCTAAAATAACGGTAACTTTACAAAATTCTAGTTTCCCTAATTAATAGTATCAACTCTAAAAAAGATAGATTAAATAGGGTTACTTATTAACAAAGACCATGTGGATTTAAAATCCTCATGGTCTTTAAATCTGTTTAAACAGGTTGACAAAATCCGTGAATTAGTTACCTTGGAATGTTCCAGTAACGGTGATAGGTAAAAATGATGTTACATCAGAACTGAATCTTGCTTGTATATATTTATCTTTTTTAATTGAATTTTCTAATAGATAGCCCTTATTAACATGAGATAAACGTACCCAAGGACCCGTATTTGTAAGTTTTGCCGTCTCTGCTCTTGCATCTAGTTTACTCTCGTTAGAGATAGAATCAATAAATAAATATCCATCCTTATCTGAGATAGATTTCTGTTGATATCCATCAGCTGATGATTGATTTAAACCAGGAACAGACGCATTGATGTTACGGGGCTCTGTAAGAGCTTGTACGTTTAACACGCCAGTTGTTAAAAGACCCAAGGAAAGTACTCCCGCTATTACTTTGCTATTTTTTTTCATCTTAACTTCTCCCTCCAACTAATAGTTTTTCCACTTAATTCAACTATAACTCGGTAAATTTTCAATCTCTAGAATGAGTAAAGGATAAAACTTTTGAGAAAATAGTAAATTAAATATCTTAATGTAATGGAATTTTCCTCATTATAAAGGAAATATATTCACCTCTAATCTGCATAAAAAACCCATTACTATTTGAATATACCATTATTCCATATTTTTACAATATTATATTTTGGAGGTTACAACTTGAGACATTTATTTACTGCCTAACAATATCTTGAAAATTTTAGAGGGAAAGTTTAAAAACTTTTGTGTAACCTTATTCAGCAAATCTGCTTTGGTTCGTTTCAATATCTTTCTTCACAATCTTTATAGCAACTTCAAAAAACTATTTCACTTTCAGAAATCTACGAAGCTGAAATGATTTTTAATAAATTTTTACAAATTCACAGCTAGTTGAAAGCGATGCTATTTGATTTAGACGATACATTACTGAATCGAAGACTTTTGGAATCGACAGTTTCCTTGTTGTTTTTCTATCAATCAAAATACGTTGAATATTATCTATTCTATCAAAAAGCATGTACAAGTTGGCATTATCACAAACGGGTCGGCTCAGAGACAAAAAGCAAAAATCATGCACACTCATTTAACTAGCTGTTTCGATCTCCTCATTATTTCTGAGGAAGTGGGCTACAGCAAGCCTGACAAGCGCATTTTTGAACTTGCCTTAAACAAGCTTCAAGTGCAACCAGAAAATGCATTATTCGTTGGAGATGACTTAGAAAAGGATATCGGCGGCTGTCAGCATGCAAAGATCAAGGGTATATGGTTCAATCCATATAGGCGCAAAAATGATACTGACATCAGACCCTATGCAGAGATTCATTCGTTTGATCCATTAGCAAAAGGAAGAGCCCTGTTTGATTAGGACTCTTCCTTTATGTGTTAGACCATTTTCCCTACTACTTTTACCTTTAATCTTGTTGCATTTTCTGGATGATAGGCTAGTGGTGTTTCTTCTACTTCTACTAGCTCAATCGTCTCCTGAATGGCTCCTGCTAATACTGCTTGTTTTACCGCTTTACTTTGGGCATCCTTTAATGATTCCTCGCGAGGTTCCTTGGCATAAATATAAATTTGCTCATATTGACCGCTAATTTGCGCAATAGAGGCACCGATGGCATTCGCCACACCACCATATTCATTTTTCACAATAGTGGAAACGCCTCGAATCTGTTCTGGCACGATAATCCCCCCACCGCCTACTAAGACCAGTGACACATCCTCTGAGGAGGTTTTCATCTTATCAATGGCCTGCCCCAGTAAGGAAGAAATTTCTTGTTGAACGGCTTTGGCAAATGCTTCATCTAGATGTGCGACTAAAGTGGGGTCGCCTACTTCTGCTAAGCCTAGACGGACAGCGATATCCGTTGTTGTTAAAGTCGAGCCACCAAAGACAAGTGCCTCCTCACTAATTTGATAGCCTACACTATCTGGTCCAACTGTAATTTTGTCACCGTTCACACGAACAATACTACCACCGCCAAGACCAACTGAAATAATATCTGGCATCCTAAAGTTTGTCCGAATGTCTCCTACTTCCACAGCAACTGAAGATTCTCGTGGGAATCCATCCTGTAATACGCCTATATCTGAAGTCGTTCCCCCAACGTCCAGCACCATTGTATTTTGAATTTGGGATAAATACGACGCTCCACGAATACTGTTTGTTGGCCCACAGGCAATCGTTAAAATTGGGAATTGTTTTGCATAATCGATGGACATTAACGTACCGTCATTCTGACATAAATAAACGTCTACATTAAAAATACCTTCCGTTTGAAGCGCCTGGACAAAGCCCTCTGTTGTTGTCTCAATGACCTTACATAATGCCGCATTTAGAATCGTTGCATTTTCACGTTCAATTAGCCCGACAGAACCAATTAACGAGGAGCAAGAAATAGGAAATTCCTCCCCATAGACCTCTTGAATCCATTCACGAACCTGTAATTCTTGATCGTTTTTAATAGAAGAAAAGACACCAACAATTGCAATCGATTCTACTTGGTCGTGCCATTCCTCTAATAGTTTTTTAATTTCTTCTCGATTAAGAGCACTTAATAATTGACCATCGTATTCATAGCCACCATGTGCAATCGCATAATGACCCGACAATTGATCAATCATATCCGCTGGCCAAGCTGTATAAGGAAGTACTGATGCCGTTGCTGGATAGCCTAACCGAATAACACCGACTTTTGCTAGCTTTTTACGTTCAACAATGGCATTTGTACATTGGGTTGTCCCTAACATTGCATGTGTTATTTTTGCTTTATCAATATTTGCACCCTTGAGTAATTGTTGCAAGGACTTTTCAATACCCGTTTTAATATCTAAGCTTGTTGGTGATTTCACACTGTAAATAAGTTGACTATTATGATCTAAAAGGATGGCATCCGTATTTGTTCCGCCCACATCAATTCCAATTTTATACATGTTTTGCTACCTCCTTTTTCACCATTTCCTCAATTGGCATGTAATCATAATCATAGCCAAAGTATCTTGGTCCTGCTGTTTCAATGCCTTTTGCTGTACGCCACTTTTCATGTGCTGGTAAGCCAATCACACGCACACGTTTACCATATTTTAAGCTTTCTGTTGTAACAGGCAATAATGTTTCATAATCCACCAAACAAATTAAGTCTGGCGTCATCGCAACAACCTGCTCGTTTTTCTCTGCTAATAAGTTTTCATTTTGGAAATGAACCTTCATTTGATCGTTTTTATAGGAATCAATCCCTTCAAGATTCATTTTACCTAGATTAAACCCACCTTTTGTTTCACGAATAACATCTACTATTTTTCCTTGGAATAGCTCATAGCCCTCTACAAGCGTTAAAAGATTTTCTAGCTTATCGTTCACCTCTTGATCTTTAGAGGCAATAATTTCACCGATTTTTTCAGAAAGCGTCACAATATGATGAACACCACTTTTCTTAATTTGTGCACCGGTCGTAGGATACAGGCTCACTAGAGAACTAGCGCCCATCTCTACCGTTGCAGTTCGGGCGAGACGCTCCGTCCATTTATTATCAATCGTTTCAAAAATACCAATATTCCCTTTTTCATCTGTGATGGCCATTGGGGTTGCCGAAATTCCATCTAGGTTAAAGGTCACCATTTGTAATTCCGGGAATGCACGACCCATCCCGTCGCAATCAATCAGCGGTAATCCAAGCTGTGCAGCTACTACAATCGGAATCATCGAATTGACGCCGCCCGCTTCCATTGGATAAGTGCCTGCAATTTTTTCTTTTCCTAAATATTGAGCAAGCTTTTGGAATACCTTGACAAATTCATCCCCACGTGGAAATTTTTCTACTAACACGGAAGGTGCACCCATCATCGCTGCTGGAATGAAAAAGTCATCATCCCCAATTTCATCCACCGAATACAACTTCACAGGCCCATTTTTTTCGATGGCAGAAAGCGCCATAAGTTTCCCAATGTATGGATCTCCGCCTCCACCTGTTCCTAGAAATGCTGCACCAATGGCAATATGTTCAATAGCTGCTTGATCTAAATATCTCATCTATGTTCCTCCAGTATGACCGTTTTTTGTATGGATAGACGATACCCAATATAATAAATAACGAATGAAATAATAATGCCAATCATCGGTTGATTTGGCAGTGATGGCAACTCAGGGAATAAAGAGAATACCACTGGCATACAGGCAATCATAGCCCCTACTAACCAAGAAAATACGCCTAATCGATTGACCCCTTCCACCTCATGCCAGCTAGCTGCTTTGCCTTTATGAATCACCCAATAGGAGGCAATCATCACCCCTGCAACAGGTGGAATCATGGCCGATAAGATCGACATAATAGGTGTAAAATAATTTAATATCCCAACTACCGCTAAAATTGTGCCAATTGTTCCTGCAACCCCAATCGCTAAGCGCTCTTTGTTTTTGGCAACATCGAACACATTAATTAAAGCGATACCGCCAGAAATGGCATTGACCAAATTCGTTTTCCATGTCGCTAAAATCAAGCCAACCCCGCCAATAAACGGTGTTGCGATATGCAGAAAGACAGCTGTAATATCACTTGTCTGATAGGCAATCGTTAAGATGGCTCCTACTGCAATCATTAGTACACCAGCTGGAATAATGCCCAATGCAGCGGCCTTGACTACATCTGAACGTTTTTTGGAAAATTGCGAATAATCTCCCGCTATGACAGCCCCTAAAGCAAAAGATCCAATCGTTACAGCTAAACCATCCATAAAGTTCATATTCCCCTGTGGCTGATAGTCTCGAATAAGCTGTAGCTGATCGCCCGTTAATGTTTGCCCTAAACCGTAAAGGCAAATGATGACAAGTAATGGTACGGCGATATAGCTTAATACACGTAACACTTTCATTCCATAAAGAGCGGATACGACCATCACCATACCACTTATCAATGAAGCAAGCGGAATAGGTATATTCAAATGATAGATTGCTAGTAAATTCGCTAAGGCAACGCCACAAACATTGGCCTGAATACCAAACCAGCCTAAGCAAGCAATGGCTAAAATAATGGACAAAATAGTACGAGAGCCTTTTTTACCAAACACTTGCCCTGCCACATGAACAGTTGGTTTTCCTAAATCACTGCTTTGCATTCCTTGTAAAATCATAATGAATACGACAATCGCGTAGCCTACAAAAGCGACAGCAAGTGCCTTTGATAGACTCATATTTGTTATGAGTGCGTTACCTACTAATAAACTGGGAATACAAATCATGGCACCCGCCCAAATAATGCCTAAGCTATACCATGATTGACCTTTGTTTTCGTTTTGCATATGACTCCCTCCTTGTTATTGCTTGATTGGTTAATGTTCTTCATTATAAAAGAAAGGGTGGTTTCACGTCTTTTGCGTAAATGAAAAAAATAATCTGAAATTTTGTTCAAAATGACAAAATTTCAGATTATTCTAATCAATCATTAATTAATCGATACAGCATACAAGCCATATACACATCGTAAAATTCTGCGTATACTGTGACATCTGTGCCAATCAACTCACTAATTTTTTTAATGCGATATTTCACTGTATTTTTATGAATATAAAGTAGCTCTGCACAGCGCTCCACACTAGCATTTGCGTCTAATAAAAAGGTAATTAAGGTCTGTAAGGAATCATGATCGCGCAAGATAGGTTCAATGACAGACAAATACTCTTCAATCATTTCTTCTCCCTGTATACTGACATCCATCGCCCTTTTCATGGAGCGTACTTCCGCTGCCGTAAACAGCTTTTGCATTGGATAAATGGTATGGGCCTTGTCCCCCACCTGATTGACCAATTGATACATTTGACGAACAGACTTTGTATTTCTCATTTTGGGCGCATAAACAATTTCCGCTATTTGAGCAGTATAGCTTGTAGTATCGTTAAATTCAGTGGCAATTTCAAATTCATGATGTTTATACAAACAATTCCCTAGTAACACAATTATACAATGATCAATGCATTGTATCACTCTTGTTTGGTAATACTTGGACAACTGCTCTTCTAATTCATCGCGAATTCTTTTTTCGTCCGCTAAATCATGCATGTAGACGAGCCACATCATTTGAATGGCGGAAACATCTATATGAAGGAGATTCGCTAATCTTCTCATTTTTTCACTTTCATCATTAATAATGGCTTTCACTAAGGCATACTCACTTACCTCATCATGCTTGTCCCCCCATAAATTAATGGCTACTTGCACAACCTCACTTACTTTTTCAATCGTTTTGGCAGGCAGTTTTGTATTTTCTTTAATTAAGAATAAAAAGAGGGGCTCGCCATTTTTCTGATGCACTCTTTTATAGTCAACGACACAGGAGACATCACTTCTTTCTAGCTCTAGCTTTCCTGTTTCGTGCTGGAAGTTGGCCTGCGAGCATTCTTCAATAACGTTCGCTACATCTAATGATGAATTTCGTGGCCACATCACTTGATTCACAATATCAAAATGATTATTTGTGAGCACAATATTGGCTTTCAAACGATCTGAGAGCATTTTCAGCGTAATTTCAACACTTCTTAAATGCTCTGGCAGTAAGGATACCTTTTCCAACGTTTCTTTCACAAAATGATCATTCACACCTTGATTGCTAACAATTGCCTCCATTACCTCATAAATTACCTCGTTATAACGCAGTGAATAATCATTTCTTGGCATACAAATGATAATAAATCCTTGCGCCTCCGCTAAGTCAAGCACTTCCTTTGGAATATCGGGCAAGACAATACCGACATAATATAAAATAAGACCAAGCTCTCCTAAATCATGTAAATGCTGAATCGTTTCGCATTGCTGCTCCACACTATCTCGTATGGAGTAAAAAGAGCTAATGACAATCTCTTCTGCATACCATTCCTCTTGCACACGATTAATAATTTTAGAATAAAAATCAACATTGGATACCTCTAATACAGATAAGGAAGATACCGTACGATGTAAATTATTTCGACCTGTTAGCACCTCTGCCCCCCGAAAGGATGGCAATTGTAATAATTCATTGACCGTTACCCCATGCTTCACCACCACTTTTCTTCACAACTCTTTTGAAGAAGAATACCATATCCCCTACGATCTTTCAAAATACAGTTTTATCCTTATTTTAACTGCTAGTCTGTCTTTAATAATAAACTATTAACTATATGAATGAGGTAAGAGAGGACAATGAGGATGTCACATCAGACAAAAAGAGCTACCTCTGTTGGCAAAAAATCCGTGAAAGCTTACAGGCGGATTGCCAAAGCTGTTTCGGCTTATGCTGTACCGCTTTAAATATCGTTGCTTCCAGTGACTTTACCATCAATAAACCAGCTGGCTCCCCATGCCCTAATTTACAGGATGACTATAGCTGTCATATCCATAGCAAGCTACAAGACACAGGCTTTAAAGGCTGTACGGTTTTTGATTGCTTGGGTGCTGGGCAGCAAGTGTCACAGGTCACGTTTCATGGACAAGATTGGCGACAATCCCGTGAGCATGCTGACAAGTTGTTTCGGGTTTTCCCAATCATGGAACAGCTTTACGAAATGCTTGCTTATGTAGCTGAGGCCTTATCCTATCAGGTGAACAGCCGCTTGATGAGCAGCTTCTAACGCAATTGGAGCAGCTACAACAAGCAAAATCACTTGATGCCGATGCCTTATTAGCACTCGATATGATGGCTATTCGTATGCCTGTCAATGCGCTATTACTACAAACAAGCGAACAAATTTGTCAACAGAGGCTGAAAGGCAAAATCACGCGACATTTGAATCAGCGTGGAGCGGATTGGATGGGCAAAAATTTAAAAGGCAAGGATTTACGAGCGACTGATCTAAGGGGTAGCTATTTAATCGCGGCCAATCTTCAAGATGCTAATTTACAAGCAGTAGATTTCATCGGAGCTGATTTACGTGATGCCAATTTACGTGGGGCTGACCTTTCGACAAGACTGTTTTTAACACAAATGCAAATGAACGCCGCACAAGGTGACCGCTCTACTAAATTGCCTTCCTATCTGAAACGACCTGCCCATTGGCAATCAAAAAGGTAGATGGCGGTTTACGTACGCTCATCTACCCTTTATCGTTAGGCTCGTTTCTTTTTATAGATTATAGTAGCTGCCACTAACACAAGTAAGATTGCCTGCCCAATGATGGTTTCCGCTGTTGGATAGAAGCCAATCAGGCTAATGACAGGTAAGCCATCAACAATCGTCGTGGACAGATTATCCGTGAGCTGCAATGTATGCAGACTGACACCAATAATTTTAAAGGCTAATACATAAATAAGCACCGTTGCGACAGCAAAAAATTTATGGATGGAGATTTTGCCACTTGCTTTAAATAATACAATAGCCAGTACAGTAAGTATAAGCAGTGCTATAACAATCCCAAGAATAAATTGCGAAGTCTCCATTTTCGGTGCAATACCCGCGTAAAAGACTAGTGTTTCGGCTCCTTCACGGAAGACCGATAAGAAACTAATGGCAGCCATCGCAAAAATAGAACCACTAGAAATGGCATTGCCCATTTGTTTCGAAATATAGCGATTCCAACTGACTACACTTGATTTACTATGCAGCCAAATACCAACACCGATCATCATCGCTGCTGCAACTAGCCCAACATAACCTTCCATTAATTCTCGATTCGTATCAATTGTTGCTGAATTCAAAATCGTGGACATGAGGATGGCAGCAATGGCTGATAATAGAACGCCGACAAACGCTCCAACATAAATCCATTTGCGCATCTTATTCTGTCCTGATTTATTGAGGAATGATACTAAGGCTAAAATAATCAGTAGCGCCTCTAGTCCCTCACGCAGCAAAATTAATGCAGCATCCCAAATTGTATAATCTGAATCCCCTTGAATCAGTTCGATTTCAGTACGGAAAGTATCTAATTTTTTTGTGATTGCTTGCTGATCGACGTTGGATTTTAATAAATCACTTGCGATAATCGGCATATCACTTTCGATTTTCGTATAAAGACTGCCATTACGTGTGGAAATTTCAATCTCTACACTTGGCCAAATGGTAATAAACTCACGTATTTTATCAGAAGCCGCCTGATAATCACCAGCATCAACAAAGTCCTTTGCCTCATCGATATAAGCAATCAATGTCGCTAACGAATAGTCCCCTTCAACCACTTCAGCTGTTTCGTTACCAGCCACAAAATCCTCAATCGTTTGCTGCAAATCCTCAAATTGAGATTGCATAAGGGCTATATCTGGCTCCTCTGCCGAAATGGCGATACGTAGAAATGCCATTTGTGTTTCGATTTGCCCATACATCGCAATGCTTTGCTCACGCACAGGGCGCTCATTTTTATTCCATTTGCTATTAAAATCTTTGTAGGCTTCATCAATAGCCTGAATGTCCCCACCGGCTAAAGCTTTTTCGAACTCTGCCATGATCGGCTTAAACTTTTGCCCAAACTCTGCTCGCTGTGCCGCTTCGTCCACTGGATTTTCAAGTTTTTCTAGGGCACGTAATGCATTCGACAGTGCCGACAACGCCTCTAAACGCTCGTCTTTGGATGTTGCTTCAGTAGCCTGCTCAAGCTTTTCATCGACCTTTGCTTTGGCATCTTTCTGCTCTGAAGAAACTTTAGCCCAGTCCGCAGCAAATTGTTCGAGCGCCTGCTTGGCCTCCGTCTCTTTATCCTGCTTCGTATTCATTAGTGCATCACTAATCGCAATATATAAATGGCTATAAGATTGCGCTGCCTGCACAGGTAGAGCTAAAGTTAGGATTAAGGCAATGATAATACTACAGCGCGTTAAAAAGTGCTTCACCTAAATAACTCCCCTTTTGTACACCAGGGAAGCAAGCAAACACGGCACTGCCTCGATGGGTAATATACTCATTCATTTTATCCATACGCCCTAAGCTATTTTGGATTGTTGTAAATTGGGCTGGGTCTTTTTGAAAAGAAATAAAAATTAGCCCTGCATCATGGGTTCCTGTATTCGACATGACACCCGATGCATACGAGTAAGAACGTCGTAAAACACGTGCACCCGATTTACGTGCTAAATGAACATGTGACGTATCAGGCATAATATAATTGCCCTTGTCATCCTTTGCCTCTACATCAAAATCATCAAATTCCTTTGTTTTGCCAAATGGTGCACCACTGTCACGATAACGACCAAATGTAGCCTCTTGATCTTTCAATGATGTGCGATCCCATGTTTCAAGATGCATTTGAACTTTTCGTGCGATTAAATAAGAGCCGCCCTTTAGCCAGCCTTTATCCACCCACACAATCTTATTTAAGTCTTTTTCATCCGTAATGGCTGGATTCACCGTACCATCCTTGAAGGCAAAGAGATTTCGAGGTGTCCCTCCACCAGCTGGAAACGAGTTAAAGCCAGCCTGTGACCATTTAATCTCTACTTTACCAGAAGCAGCTCGTACTAAATTGCGCACTGCATGGAATGCCACCTGTGGATCATCTGCACAGGCTTGAATACACAGATCACCACCTGTATATTCCTTCTGTAGCTGATCTTTAGGGAAATGTGGTAAATCCTTTAGCTCCGCTGGTTTTACATGCTGCATTCCCAGTTTATCGAATAGTGAAGGACCTACACCGATAGTAATCGATAAATTGGCTGCATCTAAGCCCTCTGCCTCTCCTGTATCACCTGTTGGTACTCTCGTATTCGTCGAAACATCGACCATTAATTCACCATTCATTAAACGCACAACAAGAGGTGTCCATTGCTGGAACAACTCTTGTAGTTCCTTCTTCGATGTCACTAACACATCTAAAGAAGCAAAATAAATATTCGTTTGAACAGGTGTCACGATACCCGACTGGTGCTCGCCATAGAAATTGATCTTATTGCTAGCCGTCGTGCTATCTGCTACTGTCTCAAAAACATCATAGCCCATCGCTTTCATGACACCACCCAAACCGGAGGCACCAATGGCAACACCTGCCACACCGATGCTTGTCAGCTTCAACATATCACGTCTAGAAATTTTTTTATTAATCAATTTTTCTTCATTGGACGTTGTCATTTTTTTCACTCCAAAATGATCCCCATTTGACTTAATGGTTCACCAAGCTGATTCACCGCTGCCGCAAGTGCTTTCGTATTGTCTTCCGTTAATTCCTCATAGGATACATAACCACCATCAGCCGTTGCATGCTGCGCTAATAAATCGTCCACCGCTTTAAATTTTTCATCAAGTGTTGACACTAGTGTTGAATCTTTCGCTTCTAATTTTGAACGTAAAATTTCAAAGATTTTTTCTGCGCCTTCAATATTCGCTTTAAAATCATACAGGTCTGTATGTGAGTAAATTTCTTCCTCACCAGTAATTTTAGATGTTGAAACCTCATTTAATAAATCTACCGCACCAGTAATCATTAAATCAGGTGTCACTTCCACCGTTTGCACTAGTGCATGTAATTCCTTCGCATCCGCAAGCAGTTGATCTGCTACAGCCTCATAACCTTTAGTTGTATTTTCTTCCCATAATGCATACTCAAGCTTATGATAGCCTGACCATTCTTCCTCGCCTTTTCCTTCTTCTTGAATATCCGCTAAACGTCCATCAATGCGAGGGTCAAGATCACCAAAGCTTTCTGCGATTGGCTCTGAGCGCTCAAAATACATACGTGCTGGCGCATACGCTGCTTTAGCGCCTTCAATATCGCCCGCCTTGAATAAATTCACGAATTTTTCTGTGTCCAGTAAAAATTGATCCATTTGCTCTAAAGCAAATTGCTGATAGGCTGATAGTTCAGCAGATAAATCCACCTCTTGTGTCGCTTGCTCTGCCTGTTCTGTTGCCGGCTTGTCCTCTTTTTTAGCTTCTTCTGTATTGCCACAGCCAGCCATTAAAATGCCCCCTGCTACTAATACCGACAAAAATGATCTGTTTTTCATACTTAGTACCTACTTCCGAATTAGTTTTATATTTGTGATGATAATGATTATCATCATCTATTGCAACAACTATTTTTTGAAATAGAAAAAAACGTCATTTTTCAGTTGATCTGTATACACAACTAGAAAAATAACGTTTTTTCTACAATATAATGATTCTAATCTACAAGATTTTTGCTTGTTTCAAATTTTCATGTTTTCCATGTAAGAAATAATAAAGCACAATCGATACAAAAATGACAAAGACCATAGCAAAGAAGATCGCACTGTAGCCCATAGAAGGAACAAATAACCCTAAGAAATAAGGCCCAACACCTAAACCTAAATCATAAAATATAAAATACGTAGATGTCGCAAGTCCTAAACGCTCATTCGGTGTCACTTTAATAGCAATCGCCTGCGCAACGGAGTTGAAGTTTCCATAGCCAACCCCGATACAGGCAGCAGCGATTAAAAAGGCGATCGTTGTTGTCGCTGAACTAAAGGCATACATGCCAATCGCAAAAAGCACTAAGCAAGGATAGATAATAATATTAGCCCCTCGCGTATCTAATAATTTCCCTGTAAATGGGCGGGTAGCCAAAATGACAATGGCATAAATAATAAAGAAATAGCTTCCTGCTGATACTAAATGTAGCTCTTTTGCATAAAACGTCATAAAGGACATGACACCTGAGTAGGCAAAGCCAATAACAAGTGCCACAAAGGCAATCGGCACCGCACGCATTTCAATAAAGTTTGTCACCTTAAAGCCTGCCTTCACAGCTGTATCCGTCGCTTTTTTCGGTGCATCTGGCACGGTCACTATGAAGTACATAAAAAAGCAAATAATAGCTAAAACCGAATCGACTGCAAAGATCATACGATAATCCTCAAACAATTGTGTTAATAAAATGCCAATGAATGGACCAATAGCTGTCGCTAAAATCGCACTTAAGCTATAATAACCAATCCCTTCGCCACGTCGTTCCGGCGGTAGAATTTGTGCAATAATGGTTCCCGTTGCTGTACTAGCGATTCCAAGAGCAATCCCTTGTATTAAACGATTAACCATAAGCAGCGGTAAATTGCCTGCTACAAAATAAGACATCGTGGATAACATAAATAACAGCAAGCCACAAAACAATGTTTTTTTGCTACCCCAATCACCAATAATACGCCCTGTACCAAGCCGCCCTAACAATGTTCCAATAATAAAAATACTCGATACCAGCCCCGCTGTACTTGTAGAAGCATTAAAATGCTCCACAGCATAAGCCGCGATGGTCACCATTAATAAATAAAAGATTAACGTAATGGTAAAATTAATAAGTGAGACAATAAAAAAATCCTTTGTCCATAGTTTCTTTCTAGTTGCTTCCACGTTACTCTCTCCTACTAATTGATATTCATACAAATTCTTGCTAAAACCTGTGTCGCAATGTCAATATCTTGCTTCGGCACACCTGCCAATGCCTGCACAAAAAACGGATTTAGATGCGACTTTATTTCCAGCACAAGCTCTTCCCCATGCTTTGATAGATGTACCAGTTTTTCACGCTTATCCTTGCCCATCATCGTTTCCACATAGCCTAGCTCCACCAATTTATGTACAAGCTTCGTGACACTTGGCTTCTCTATAGACATGAAGTTAGCGATATCTACAAAAGAATGTGGACCCTTATCCTTCAAGAAACGAAGCACTGCCCACTGCGAGCTATATAACTGATAAGGTTCAAGCTGCACATTCAGCTGATTAATAAATGGCCTATACATTAAGCGGTACTGATTAAAAAATTCCTGTTCAATTGTCACACTATCACTTCCTTTTAAATTAGTTAGCCTAGCTAACTATATACTTAAAAAATCCATTTGTCTAGTAGGAAATAAGCGAACCCTTGCTCAGCAAGACAGGTTATAGCGCTCTTTTTGTGAGTTCTATCCTGTCCAATTGAAGCAAGCGTATACGCTTCTTTGTTCTATGCAAAAACTTCACGCATATCCTCCTCTTTCTCCACTCTATCCATCACTTCGTGCGTTCTATCCGCTACTTTCTCTAATTTATCCAACACTTTTCTTTTCCTATCCACCATCCTCATGCGTATCCTCTACTTTCTCCGCTCTATCCACCACTCTGCGCGTTCTATCCGCTACTTTCTCTGTTCTATCCAACACTTTTCTTTTCCTATCCACCATCCTCATACGTATCCTCCTCTTTCTCCACTCTATCCACCACTCTGCGCGTTCTATCCGTTACTTTCTCTAATTTATCCAACACTTTTCTTTTCCTATCCACCAATTTCACGCGTATCCTCTACTTTCTCCACTCTATCCATCACTCTGCGCGTTCTATCCGCTACTTTCTCTAATTTATCCAACACTTTTCTTTTCCTATCCACCATCCTCATGCGTATCCTCCTCTTTCTTCGCTCTATCCATCACTTCGCGCGTTCTATCCTCTACTTTCTCTGCTCTATCCACCACTCTGCGCGTTCTATCCACCAAGCAACACATTCAGACCGCTTGAATGGTTGCTGGGCTTTTAAATCCTTAATCTATAATCCAGTACTTCCTATGCTTTTTTTCACCCTCTGCTTTCAAAGGTAGTTGCTGCAACAATTTGTACGCTAGGTTTGGAGATTCAATGGCGAAGAATTCACGAAAGCTTCGATTGGTCAGCTGTGGTCCGACTAGTAATCGGTAGTCCTCCAATGTTCGATTTAATGCATTGTGATCCACCAATCCACAGCGAGGGCAAGTCCATTTTCTATAGTGATACTGTAATCGCTGTCCATTCCCACAATGAGGACATACTACGCCTTTCATCATTTCCTTAAAAGGCACAGTCATCTCTTTTTTTAACCTTGTGTGCATCGACAATAAACGTGTCGCAAAGGGTAAGAGGGTTTCTGCCTTTACGGGTTGATACATCTCTGTCCATCTTTGGATACAAGAACGCAGCCCCGTCACATGAAATATAGGCTGCCCCTCAAACCCCTTTGTTAAAATTCCATTTCTCGTTGCCAGTACAACTGCATGCACAATTGGTAAATGAAAACGTTCACGCTGTAATAATTTTTTCATCCAGGCCACATGCCGCTCCAGTTGAAGAAATGGATCAACCATCCCTTCGACCGTACCCTCTATGGTCGTGCGTGTTAGTTGAGCGTATGAAGCATCATATGAGAGAATGCCTGTTATATTTTTGATTTCTAGGATCAGTAAAAAATGGGGACAGAGAAAGATGGTGTCCATTTGATGTGTTGAACCGAAGTCATTCATTGTTTGAAAATCATGGAGAAAATAATGGGGGGTTGGTAAGTCCAGCTCAAGCCATTCTGCATCGACACGCTGTTCACCAGCGAGCCCTGCTTTGACACGTCCTAAACGCTCTCGTACATGCGCGTATTCCTTGTGTGTCTGAGGCAATCTTTGTAGCATCGCCTCCAGTATTTTCTGCGAATCTGATGGTTGCCGTGCTAATAGAATCATGTATTCACCTCCTGCCCTGATTATATAAAAAAAGAACCACAACAAATGAGGTTCTCAAAAACTTGAAAGGTCGATGTTGTAAAATTAATTTTTCACAGTTTTTATTAGATCAAAAGTCTGTTCTTTCGAGCAGCAACTCACGTTTGCTAACACTTTTCTAGTCATTCAATAAATACAAGAAGTGTGCCGACATAACCATTTCAGCAAGCTCGCTCCACTGAAAAGTGGCAATATTAGTAGCGCGAACCAACAAGGCTACACCATCTGTTATAGAGACAGCAGCAGTCACTAGCGCATCCTGTAAATCGGAACCTCTCTTTCTTTTTACATCTTTCCATGCTATGCTATTCACAGCTTAAAATGATAATCATTATCACTAGATTTAGTCTAGTTTCTGATAAGAATTTGTCAATTACTTTTTACTATTTTTTAAGGATGTGGCAATAAAAATGCAACATGTATATGATGTGACAATTATTGGTGGCGGCCCTGCTGGCTTATATAGTGCCTTCTACAGCGGTCTGCGTGGATTAAAAACAAAATTGATTGAGAGTCAATCACAGCTTGGTGGAAAAGTATTACTTTATCCTGAAAAGCTGATTTGGGATATTGGCGGACATCCTCCTGTTTTAGGCGAGCAATTTGTCAAACAATTAATCGAGCAAGCCAAAACATTTGATCCTACCATTTTGACAGATACAAAAGTAGATTTGATTGAACGCCAGAATGATGTTTTTATTATCCATACAGCAGCTGGTGAAAAGCATTATTCTAAAACGGTGCTGCTAGCTGTAGGTGGTGGTATTATTAACCCTCAAAAACTGACGCTTGAGGGCGCTGAAAAATATGAAATGTCAAATTTACATTATACCGTTCAATCCTATAAACGTTTTGTCGACAAAGATATTATGATTTCTGGTGGTGGTAATGCAGCCATCGATTGGGCTGTTGAGTTAAGCCCAATTGCTAAAAGCGTGACCCTAGTTTACCGTAAAGAGCATTTATCAGCGCATGAAGCAACGGTACAGGAAGCACTTGATGCGGGAGTAAATATAGAGTGCAATACGACGATTACAAAGCTGTCAGCGAATGCTGATAAAACGGCTATTCAATTAGTAACATGTGAAAATACGAAAACGCAGCAAAGTTATACCCGTCAAATCGATGAGGTGATCGTTAGTCATGGCTATAACCGTGAGGCATCTCTCGCATTTGATGAAGCCATTGCTATTCCCAAAAAGGATGATTATTATTTTGAAGGGAAAGCAACAGGTGAAACGGCACAGCCAGGTATTTTTGCGGCTGGTGATATTTTATCATTTGAAGGAAAAATCCACTTGCTACTAGGAACATTCCAAGATGCAGCCAATGCGGTCAACTCCATTAAAACGTATTTGGAGCCAACAGCCTATCGTCATGGCATGGTATCGTCTCATAATGAGCTATTTAAAGAAAAGAATCGCTCGATTATTGAAAAACAACTTGTCCAAGCCGATTAAGCACGAACATGAACCCTCTTAAGATATTTTCTTAAGAGGGTTTCTAGCTTTATCTAAATAAACTTAGTAACGATCCCATCTGCCTCAACATATTGACTCCATTTGTAATCGTCCCAGCATGCCCCATAATCGTATTTAAATGATCTGGCAAACTGCCTAATCTGGATCCTTGTTGTTGTTGATAGGGAGAATAGTAAGGTTGCACCATTCTACCTCGAAAAGGTGGGCCAAAATATTGTCTATTGCTTGGCGGATAGGGACCCCTTCTAGCATTCGGCTGAAAATATGGCATTTATACACCTCCTGTCTGAAAGCTTCTAACTAGTATATGTGGGAATTTTAGTAGTGAAATAGACTTTTGAAGAAGGCTGTAAAAATATTCTCTTGCCCACTCAAGATGTTTGAGGGAACAAGACTAGTTTCCCTGTCATACTATAAGAAAAAAGAAGGTGATACGCATTCAAGGCTCACATTATCTTACCTTTTTAGCTCAATTCGGCATTGGAGGAGCGCATCCAGGAGGAATTAATCTATCAAAGGCTCTCTTTTCAACAGAGAATATTACGCCAGGCGCCGATATTTTAGATGTAGGATGTGGTACAGGACAAACGGCTGCTTATTTGGCGACTGCCTATCAAGCTAGTGTCACAGGCATCGATATTCACCCCGTCATGATCAAAAAGGCGCAGAAACGAATGCAAAAAGCGCGTTTACCCGTCCGTCTATTGCAAGGATCAATTGAAAAAACTTCGTTACCAAATGAATCATTTGACTTGATTCTAGCTGAATCAGTACTAGCCTTTGTAAATCAGCAACAGGCTTTGCAAGAAATTTATCGTTTATTAAAGAAAAGTGGACGCTTCATTGCTATTGAATTCACCAAACCTACAACTCTCCCCCCTGAGCTAGCAGACGACATCCAACAATTTTACGGATTCAAGTCCCTCCTGATGAAAAAGGATTGGGTAAAGCTACTGCAACAGGCTGGTTTTCACGATATTCGCATACAAAAAAATCAATCCATCTCCTCCAAGCCTGAATTTGATGTTTCCGCAGCGATTGAATCCAAGTTTTATGAGGTCATGGATCAGCATCTTGCCATGAACGAAAAATACCAGCCATTTTTAGACTACCGCATCTATACTTGTACGAAATAAACGAACCAGCACCCAAAGCGTGCTGGTTTTTTATGTGATCCCAATCACTTTATGACACCTGTCATAAAATTCCTTTGACTGGTGTGAATAGGTTTTTTCTTCGTATTTTCTTATCCTGAAGGTAAGAAAATACAGAAAGAGTGATTGAACATATGCAAATGCAACAAAGACTTCCCTTTATCGATATGTTAAGAGGCTTCGCCGTTTTAGGGACGCTCGGCACCAATATTTGGATTTTTGCTTATTTAGGTGATTTATCGTATATCACAACAAGCAACTACTCTGGTTGGTGGTCCTTCCAGGATTTTTTACGAATGGTAGTCTTATTTTTCGTCAACGGTAAGCTACTGGGCTTGTTAACGATTATGTTTGGGGTAGGTTTACAATTAAAATATCAGCAAGCCTTACGCAGAGGCAATGCTTGGCCTGGGGTC
This sequence comes from Lysinibacillus fusiformis, assembly GCF_002845985.1. GTDB lineage: Bacteria > Bacillota > Bacilli > Bacillales_A > Planococcaceae > Lysinibacillus > Lysinibacillus fusiformis_D. Next base: position 109,308 of record NZ_PDFK01000004.1, read on the forward strand.
TACCTTTGGATAATCGTCTTTTTAGGGCTAGAGGGACTGCTTCATTATACCCTTGTCATGGAATATGATATTTTAATGAGCTATGCTGCTACAGCCTTCATCGTTGCCTTTCTCATCCGATTAGGTAACAAAGCCATGACCTGGGCTTTCTATCTTTTTGGCAGCTTTCATGTCCTACTGATCCTTCTTATTTTTATCAGTACATTACAAGGTATTGGTGTTTCCTTCAATGGGATGGAGAGCGTTGCCACATTGTATGAAAACGGCTCATGGCTAGCACAAGTACAGCATCGTCTGATAAATTTTTTATTCTATCGATCAGAGGCTATTTTCATTATCCCTATGAATATCTTTTTATTTTTACTTGGTGTGAAGCTTATGCGCAACGATGTATTTTCACAAACAGACAGAGGACGGCAAATACGCCAAAAGCTGTTTACGATTGGTATATACATTGGCATTCCCCTCAATCTACTTATCTTTATACCAGGTGGACTTTTTGATTTTCCTGTTCGCTATTTATGTGCCCCTATTCTTTCGATTGGCTATATTGGAATTTTAGGGAAACTGGTAGAATATAAGAGGTTCAATTGGCTTTGGCAACGTTTTGCACAAGTCGGTAAAATGTCTTTAAGCTGTTATGTCCTTCAAAACATACTTGCATCATTTATTTTTTATGGTTGGGGCCTTGGCTTAGGAGGGCATGTCAATAGCGTGATCGTCATTTGCATTTGGCTAACTTTGTCATTCCTACAACTGGTCATGGCGTCTATTTGGTTACAGCATTTTCAATTGGGTCCTATGGAATGGATTCGTCAAAAATCAATTCGAGCAATGACGCAACAATTTGCAACAAAGGAAGGTGTACGCAATAAAAATATATCCTAGAGAACAAATAAAGCATTATTTAATCATCGATGTAGCTTCTGTGATTTTTCTCATCGCAATAGTACTATGGTCTGGATCACTTCCTCTAGCTATGAAAATAACATTGCTCCTTTTATACTTAGGAGCTTTCTATAATGCTTTATGGCATAAAAATGGGAGACTCCTTGTCGCATCATTAGTAGGCTTCATCGTCATCACTATACTAAGCATTTATATAGAGCCCTTTATGCTTATTTTTGGCTTTACCTTTGCCGATTTACTTGGACGGGCGAAATCAAAATGGCATATTGGCTGTGGAATATTAGCCATCGCGATCATGTTTTTGACGGTCATGTATCTGGCGACAAACTCCTTTTTACAGAAGGAATCACAGGTGTTAGTACCTATCATGATGTTTCAGCTAGTATTGCCAATTCTTATTTACTTTGTGGAAAAGTCGAAAAATCTGCAAGCTGAATTGGCAGACGTCAATATGCAGCTTGTTCAGCAGGAGGAGCGACAGCGTATTGCAAGAGACCTTCACGATACAATTGGTCATACACTCACAATGATTAAAATTAGAACGGAACTAACGACAAAACTAATTGACCGAGATCCTTCAAAGGTGAAGCAAGAATTGGATGATATATTAGCCACTACACGTACAGCCTTAAAACAAGTGCGTGAGCTAGTATCTGATATGAATTTCATTTCGTTACAGACGGAGCTAGTGCATTGCAAACAGCTTTTACAAAGTGCAAATATCACAACAAGCCTTCACAATCAATGCCCTCAAATTGTTCTTTCTAGTGTGGAGGAAACGATGCTCGCATTATGTGTAAGAGAGGCTACGACCAATATACTCAAGCACAGTCAGGCAAAAAAATGCCACATCATCATTCAATATCACACGGGACAATACACGCTAATCATGAAAGATGATGGCATAGGCTTACAGCAAAAAGGATTTGGCAATGGCATCCACTCGATGAAGGAAAGAATGCATATCCTGCAAGGTTATGCCACGATTAACAGCCATACACCTACAGGCACGAGCGTAACTCTTACGCTACCAATTCAAGACGGAAAGGAGCCCACATCATGATACGTGTATTACTAGCGGAGGACCAACAAATGCTACGCGGTGCCTTAACATCGCTCTTATCGTTTGAACCAGATATTGAAGTCATAGCCGAGGTGGCAGATGGGCTAAAAGCATGGGACTACATCCAACAGGAGCTACCAGATGTTTGCCTCGTAGATATTGAAATGCCCCATCTGTCTGGGCTAGAGCTAGCTGAAAAAATTAAACAGGCTAACCTACCGTGTAAAGTGATGATTGTCACAACTTTTGCTCGGCCTGGCTATTTACAAAAGGCTATGGATTGCGAGGTACACGGCTATCTATTGAAAGATGAACCGATCGATTATTTAATCGCTACCATTCGAAAAATCATGCAGGGAGAAAAGGTGGTTAGTAAGGATCTAGCCGCTACCTTGTTTATGAAGGAGCAAAACCCTTTAAACGAACGAGAAATTGCAGTACTACAGCTTGTCAAAGAGGGTTTGACCACAAATGAAATCAGCAAGCAATTGTTTTTAACAAAGGGTACCATTCGCAATTATTTATCTACCTCTATTCAAAAGCTGCAAGTGGAATCAAGACAGCAGGCTGCTCAGATAGCAAGTGACAAAGGCTGGCTATAACAAAAAATCTCGCCACAGCCGTGACGAGATTTTCACCATTTTAAAATAAGATACTTCGCTTGATTATTAATAGTTTACCCACTTCACGCAATTGTTGGTTTGAAGTGGGGCTATTTTTAGCCACACAATCAATGGATAATTATAAATGATGTCAGACCTTCTTTAATTAGTATACACTCCTATAAAACCATCATCATTACCGTTGTTAATCAATTTTATTTCCTCAAATGGATGCTTGTTTTTACTTTCTATAAGGAATAGCGTTTTTTTATTTGTAACACTTCCTTCTGTAGTTGTATAGAAAAGTGTTAGAATTTTATTTTCCTTATCTAATTTAAACGAATAATCAGCATAATTCCTAGTATTGGCATTTATCAAGATATAGGTTTTATGCTTATTCTCGTCATAAGCATAAACGCCATCTTTTAAGTCTCCTCTAAATACGTTAAGTACCTTTTGATTATCTTCGTCATTAGTGTCCAGTTCTAGTACTCTTACATTTTCTAATTGCGCGGTTTCCGAAATTACAAATTCCTCTTCATAATCAACTCTCACACCGTTGCTACAAGCCGTTTGCGTAAACAATAGTCCAAGTAAAGCACAAAAAATCCGCCTGTTTTTCACCACTCTTATGCCACCTTTTTTAAAATCTTCGTTATCGCTGTATCCTAATAAATATAGCCGTGTTGGTGTAAAAAAAGACGTACTGAAACTGCAACTCCAATTGGTAATACGTATACTGAATTAATGTTTCCAAGCCCACTACAAAATTTGTAATGGGCTTTCATAAAAATCCCTACAGTTTGCATTACTTCGCTCCCGCTGCAATCAGGATTTGTTCAATCTCGTTAAATCCTCGCTGTCTCGCATGTTGTAATGGTGTCACATTATTTTGATCCGGAATATTCACATCAGCACCATGCTCAATCAATAACTGAATTACCGTTTGCTGTGTTGGATTGCCGTTATTTAACACAATCGCCTCCATCAGCGCTGTCCATCCTAAATGATTCACATGATTGACGTCGATGTCGCTGTTACGCAACAACTCCTCGATGACCTCCACATAACCATGCTCTGCAGCTGGGATTAATGCGGTTCCTCCATATCGGTTCAAAATAGTAGGATCAGCACCAGCCTGAATCGTCATCTTTAATATATCCAGATAGCCTTCTGCTCCAGCATAAAGAAAGGGCGTATTTTGCCTATTGTCCTGTATATTGACATCGGCCCCAGCATTTATTAATAATTGTGCTGCCTCGACATTCTGATTATAGGTTGCAATCATCAAGGCTGTTCTGCTATTTGAATCTTGGACATTGATATCAACTTTTTGATCCAAAGCACGTTGTAACGCTTCTATATCTCCCATTTCGGCTGCTTTAAACCGTTCACTCTTCCAATTTGATTTCACCACTTCACTCTCCCCTTTATCAAACTGTATTGCCTCTGATTCGTTGGAGGCACATCCTTGAAGCAAAAGTGATAATGCGATCATAACCGTTTGTATTTTTTTCACCCCTTGCACCACACTCTCTTATTTATTGCTGTCTTCCTTATTTTAGTGTAAGTGGTAATGCTAAATATTCCATTAACCATTTCTTAAAAAAGTCTAAAAATTGGCCAAAAAAATACCTCGCCACATGGACGAGATATTTTGCTCTTAAACATTGAAACGATAGCCTGCTCCCCATACCGTTTCCAAAAACTTTGGCTGTGCTGGATCACGTTCAATTTTTTCACGTAGCTTGCGAATATGAACGGTAACGGTCGAAACATCTGCAGCTGATTCATAGCCCCAGTTTCGCTCATATAACTGCTCTTTACTTAATACTTGATTTGGGTGTTTAACAAAAAAAACGAGTAAATCAAATTCCTTTGTTGTAAAGGCAATTTCATCCCCATTGACAAAAACCTTTCTAGCAGATGTATCGATCGTAATGCCATGAATGGACATCGTATGATTTGTTTGCTGATTCGTAGCGAGGCGCTCATACCTGGCTAAATGTGCCTTGACTCTTGCTACTAGCTCACTTGGACTAAAGGGCTTCGTAATATAATCATCTGCCCCTAGACCAAGGCCACGAATTTTATCAATATCCTCTTTTTTGGCTGAAACAAATAAAATGGGCATATTGTGCACTGCTCGAACTTGTTTACAAATATCAAAGCCATTCATCCCAGGCAGCATAATATCCAAAATGATTAAAGCATAATCACCTTTTAGTGCCTGCTTCAGGCCATCGTCTCCGTTATGATGGATATCTACTGAAAAACCATTAATCTCTAAATAATCTCGTTGGAGCTCTGCTATGCTCACTTCATCTTCAATTAACAGAATTTTTTTCATGATGACTCCCCTTCTCCTCAGCCTTTTTCAATGAAATGAATATGCTCGTTCCCTTCGTTAATTCACTCTTCGCCCAAATGTCGCCGCCCATTTCAAGGACGATTTGTTTCGCAATCGCTAACCCTAAGCCACTGCCCCCTGTTTGCGAATTACGGGAAGGCTCCGCACGGTAAAAACGATCAAAAATATGAGGTAACGCAGCAGGATCAATGCCCGTACCATTATCTGTTACCTGAATAATCGCATCCTCAGTTCGCTCGTGCAACGAAATAATAATTTGCTTATAGGATTTATCCATATATTTCTCACTATTGCTTAGTAAATTTGACAGGACACGTCTTAATTTATCACGATCAGCCATGGCCAAAAGAGGAGAACCTGCTGATATATATTGTAAATGAATGTCTCGTGCAATAAAATCAAAGCTCGCATCCTCTACATAATCATGCATATATTGCTGGAGATTGACGCTTTCCATTTGGAATGGAACCTTTTTTAAATCCAATTTAGAAAATAAGAACAGCTCATCAATTAATACATCCATATCCTTTGCTTTTGTATAGATGGTTGTTAAATATTTATCCATCTTCTCCTCTGTATTCGCCACGCCATCTTTAATGCCCTCTACATAGCCGATAATGGAAGTCATAGGCGTTTTTAAATCATGGGAAATATTCGATAATAGCTCTTTCCGATTTTCCTCATATTGAAGCTGAAGCTGGATTGATTCTTTTAGCTTAACTCTCATTTCCTCAAACGATCGATTCAACTGACCAATTTCATCATTGGAATGAGACGTAATTTCAAAATCTAAGTCGCCCGATTTAATGCGTTCAGCCCCATCCTTTAAAGCTGAGATTGGATTAATAATACTTCTTGAAACTAAATAATTTAATAAGCCAATAATCATCATAAATAGTACAAATAAGATTCCTAAAAGAATGGGCAACAGTTCACGCGTTACTTCCGCATGAGAACTAACCTCTCTTAAAACGAAAATACTTCCCTCGGTTTTATCTGGAAAATAAAAATCAAATTTTACATACGTATAAAAGGCTTGATTAATCATGATGGTATCACGCGAATTAATATTGGTCGCTTCAAAGCCAGGTAAGCTTTGAAGTAATAATTGTTCATGCTCTTTCTGCGTTGAATAAACAATTTGATGATCTTTTCGTACCACAATCTCAATCGAAGGTGCATTGATTTTTTCTAGCTGTTCGAGATCTAAAAGCTGCTGGGGATTATTTTTAGCTAGTAATTTTAAATCTAGAAAAGCGTTTTCTTCTACCGTCGTCAAAGGCTTTTGTACATAGGATTTTTTATAAAAATGCTCTATTGCTTTGATATCACCCGTAATCGCAAAGGAAAAAAGAAAAACGGCTGCAAGTAAAAGCGTGATAGCAATGATAATAACACCCACATAAGATAGCAAAAACCTCGTTTTAATTGACATCTACACTCCCCCAATAAGCTGAAACTACTAGCAATGTACCATACAAATCTTAAAACTTTATAAAATTGGGCTGAAAAATCTATAAACATTTTTGCAGCTTCAGTATAGTATTGCGTTCATATAAACGAAATAAACAAAAAAGATACGGCACAATCCTGTTGTACCGTATCCATTCGCATTATTTAGTTTCTTCTGCTCTTAACTTCTTCTTTGTTTGCCAGCCTATAATGATGAGCTCCATCAATACGACAGCGATCAAGGAGGCGCCAAATAACGGCATTATAATGCCTAAAATAACAAGGAAAATGATAAACGGCATGGACATTTTATGAGAAATTTGCGGTGGTGCAGAAAGCTCCCCTTTTTTTCTACGTAAAATCCATGTGCGAATGCCCCACATAATGACGGCTAAAAAGGCTAGACAAACCACTAAGTTTAGAATCTTATTAGGCCAGCCAAATAAGTGACCTTCATGTAAAGGAATGCCCCATGTAAAGAATTTAGCCAACATGCCATAATCAGCATAATTTACTTGATCGATAAACTTCCCACTATATTGATCGAAATACATCGTTGCTTCTGCTGAAGGCTTCACATCCAGACCTGTTACACCTGAATTACTCGCCTTCGCCACTGTATATACGCCCTCCTCATTTGACGGGTAAATAATCGAATAAGGTTTTGCGATATTCATGACATTGATTTCTTTTTCAAGATCAGCAATCGAAATTTGGCTGTCATTTGTATAACGGACAGCTCCGCCTCCATGATGCTGCGCATGTTCACCTTCTGATATAGGCGCCTCTAATTGTCGAGTGGCCCAAGGAATTTCAGAGACATCCGATGTTGGTGGCTTTTGCTGTAATAATGGGTAACCAAAAGTTGGACTTTCTGAAGCTATATTCACAAGAATCGACCCTTGAAAAGCAGACCATAATAGCCCTGTAGAAATAAACAGCACCATTGGAATTGTAATGATTGTCCCAACGAGTGCATGCAATCTCTTACTTTTTTGTCGTTTATTCTCTGCCTTTGGCTTCTTCAAAAGATTTCCTTTAAATGTCATATAAAGTCCTGACAATAATAAAAAGATCGTCCAGCATGCCGCTAGTTCCACTAAATAATTGACAAAGGTACCGCCAATAAATAGGGAGCTGTGTGTATTTCTCATAATATTAGAAAATGTATAATTCGCATCCTGACTACCAACCATTTGATTGTGATCATCTAAAAATACGTACTTCTGTTCTTTGCCATTTGATAAAGTTAAACGCGTATTATAAGGCTCTTCCAGCATAATAACTTTCGTAGTGGAGTAGCCTGCAAATGCCGCTTCCGCTTTTTCCACGGCTTCATCAATCGTTAAAACCTCTTCTTTATGGCTTTCGCCAAAGAAGTAATCATCATATAATCGATTTTCTACATCTGTGAAAAATAAATAGCCAATCCCGCTTAATGTGAGAGACAGCAGTAATGGTGTAATAAAAAGTGCTGCGAAAAAATGCAATCGCCAAAACCTTGAATAAAGCAGATTTTTCATATTTGATCTCCATTCTATTTATAAATAGCAAATTTATTATATAAAGTAAAAGTGAAATATGAATGAAGTCCTAAAGACAGTTTTATGACAAATAAATGTAATCCAATTGGTATTATGCTATTTAATAGACCAAAAATAATGGTAGCCAAACCTGTTTTAACGCAAGTTTGGCTACGATTTTCAGTAAGATTTATAGATTCATATTGACAAGAATTTTACATTGACTACGGTCTTTCGTTAATGCTTCAAAACCTTTTTCCACAATATCCTCTAAAGCGATTTGGCTTGTAATAACAGCTTGACCATCAATGACCCCACGAGCGAGTAGACGAATTACTTCGGGGAAAATATTAACATAAGCAAAGGAGCCACTAATTTTCACTTCCGGAGAAACGACCGCATTTGGATTAAATTCTACTGGTCTTTCCCAGACGCTAACGATTTTAAATTCGCCGCCTGGATGTACCGCATTGACACCACTTGTAAACGTTGCCTGCACACCTGCTGCATCATACGCAACATCCACCCCACCCTTTGTTTTTTCACGAATAAACGTGACAGCATCTGTGTCAATTGGATTGATGACATAGGTTGCGCCTAATTCAAGTGCTTTTTGGCGTCGTTCATCAGAAACCTCCACGACAAAAATTTCACTTGCCCCCGCTGCCTTCACAGCCTGTAAGACTAATAAACCAATAGGACCTGCGCCAAAAATAGCTGCTGTATCGCCCAGCTTTAATTGACTTTGACGCACTGCATGAACGGCTACTGCTGTAGGTTCAACAAGTGCGCCTAGCTCTAGGCTCATATCATCCGGAAGGTGGTGAATATTTTCTTCCTGCACAATAGCATATTCAGCAAATCCACCTGAAATCGTATAACCATAGGATTGTCCACGTTTACATAAGTTAGTATACCCATGTCGACAATTATTACATTTACCACAAGGAATCGGTGGCTCCACTGCTACACGATCCCCTATTTTTATTTGAGTAACGCCTGCTGCGACCTCTACAACAACACCTGCAAATTCATGACCTAATACAGGTTGTGTACGAAATGCATAGGCACCCCCTACATATTCATGTAAATCACTACCACAAATTCCTGCAAATGCGACTTTTACTTTTACCATGCCTGGTTCTAGTGCTGGCAATTGTGCTTCCTCTACTCGAATATCTTGAATACCGTAAAATTTTGCTGCTTTCATTAGAATTACCTTCTTTTTATGATTTAGTTTGAAGACCGTATAACACAAAGTTGACTGCATGTTCTGCAATTTGTTCAGGTGTTGATTGTAAGGAAGAACGATTTAAAAATGGATTGTTCAAGGAGTACATTAACGTCCCCATAATAAAGTTCAGCGCAACGTCAAGCGACTCAAAGCGAATGGTCTGCTGCTCCTGACAAGCTAATAAAATCTTCCGAAGTTGCTCCCAGGAAGGTAAAAAAACATCTTTAAGCATCTCTAACCTAGGACTATTCATAACAATCTCTTGCTGTAAAATATCAATTAATTCATGCTCTTGAATGCGATAAAGCACAAAGTTTCGGCAAAAACTACGAAGTGCACCAAGTGAATCATGGATATCATAATGGGCATTCATAAAGGTGTGGCGTAGCGGTTCAAACAATGCATTAAATACATTTTCTTTGCCACCAAAATGATAGGAAACAAGCGCAAGTGACACATTTGCCTCATCACAAATTTGTCTCACCGTCGTCCCATCATAGCCTCTGGACGAAAACAACGACTTCGCGGCCTGTAAAATTTGATCCTTTACCTCTTTATTTTTTTCTTTTGATACGTTCTCTTTCTGATCGACTGTACTCACCTCTTTTTTTGAACAAACGTTCAAAACAATTGTTCAACGAAATTTTACGCCTTCTCTTATTAATTGTCAAAGCATGCGCTTATTAAAAATGGCTACTTCGAAAAACGAAGTAGCCAAAACCATTCTATCCAAGTAATTCTTTTAAAACATTGGTATACGCTGCTAAAATGGATTGCTCATGTGCAGCATCATGCCCAACATATTGTTCAACAAGCTCCTTTAGAGGCTTTGCAGCATAAGGCTCTTGCATAATTTCAATTTTTAATAGGCTCTCATAATACTCAACAACTTGTGGATTCATGTGGACCGCTCCTTTAATGTTTTACATAAAAAAAGACATCTTTCTCTTATTAGAAAGATGTCTACTATGACAAATACATGACATAATACGGTGATTGCCAGCTGGAAATAAGCTTTCTATTCAACATAGAAGCTACCTTTTTAGCAGTCATCGTACTATGAGCATGCAGGAGAATTTCTCTAGTCACACTCAACACCCCCTATCCGCGTAGGTTTTTTGGCTGTACTAGATAAAGGCAGGTCTCCTGGCTTATGTTCATCACACCTTTCACCTTCCCATTACGACACGTAACAGTGGCCTTTTGAAAAGTGCTCCCATTTACAGTTGCGGGACAGCGTCGGAATTACACCGATCTTCCCTTTTAAACAAATCCTAAAATCTGATTTGTACCTCTATCCTATTATTCCGTTTTTATTATTATACCATAAAGATTTGTGTGCACAGACCCGATCTTCATAAAATACTGTGATAGATGTAATGACTTGATCGGCACTTCCATTTACACTTAACTTTCTTCTATTTTATTACTATGTTACCATATAAAGAAACATAGATTTCAGGAGGAATACATATGAAACGCAATAAGACCGCAATACTACTGTTGAAAAGTTTACTCTTTATCTTACTTTTATCTGGCTGTAGTAAAGAAAATGAGACAGGCTTCGATGATCAATTTATCGCTGATTTAAAAGACTATATTCAAGTAGAAGCGAAATATAAAAACATAGAAGAAAATAATATAAATAACTTGAATAATTTATATGAATCACAAACATATTCAATGGCCCATTCCAGCGATGGAATAAAAAAAGCACTCTCACAACAGCAAGCATATTATGAAGATGCAATAGACTATTCACATAATAAAATAGATTTCAAACCTAAAACAAGCTCCCCAGAAGAAAAAGAACTCTATAATGCGATAATTGATTTTAAAGAAAAAAAAAGCTCTCATGATTTTCCAACTATTAGATTAGTCGATGCAACATACCAAATTGATAGAGTAAATGCTAAAGAAGAGTATGAGCAATCTTTACAGGAACTAAATAAATCATGGAATACTATCATATCCCTTTCAGAAAAGTATAATTTGAATCTTTTTGGAGCTGAAGAATAAGCGAATATGTAGGTGTTGTATGAGTGACTATCCTTTGCTTTTGGGGGCTCTATCCCCCTTTTTTTAGTTCTATCCATACTTTGAGGGTTATCCTTCTCTTTGCAGATTTTATCCACTACTTTTGATGGGTTATCCTGCACTTAGAAGATTCTATCCTCCTCTTTTGATGGGCTTTCCTTCTGTTTGAAGGTTATCCTTCTCTTTGCAGATTTTATCCACTTCTTTTGATGGATTATCCTTCTCTTCGAAGGTTCTATCCTCCTGTTTGAGGGTTATCCTTCTCTTTGCAGGTTTTATCCACTTCTTTTGATGGATTATCCTGCACTTAGAAGGTTCTATCCTCCTCTTTTGATGGGCTATCCCTCTCTTTGCAGGTTTTATCCACCTCTTTTGATGGGTTATCCTGCACTTAGAAGGTTCTATCCTCCTGTTTGAGGGTTATCCTTTTCTTCAGGGGTTCTATCCACCTCTTTTGATAGGTTATCCTGCACTTAGAAGATTCTATCCACCAGTTTGAAGGTTATCCTTCTCTTTGCAGATTTTATCCACTTCTTTTGATAGATTATCCTGCACTTAGAAGGTTCTATCCCCCTGTTTGAGGGTTATCCTTCTCTTTGCAGATTTTATCCACTTCTTTTGATAGGTTCTCCTTCTCTTCGAAGGTGCTATCCACCTCTTTGAGGGTTATCCTTTTCTTCAGGGGTTCTATCCTCCTCTTTTGATGGGTTATCCCTCTCTTTCCAGGTTTTATCCACTTCTTTTGATAGATTATCCTGCACTTAGAAGGTTCTATCCCCCTGTTTGAGGGTTATCCTTCTCTTTGCAGGTTTTATCCACTTCTTTTGATGGATTATCCTGCACTTAGAAGGTTCTATCCCCCTGTTTGAGGGTTATCCTTCTCTTTGCAGGTTTTATCCACTTCTTTTGATGGATTATCCTGCACTTAGAAGGTTCTATCCTCCTCTTTTGATGGGCTATCCCTCTCTTTGCAGGTTTTATCCACTTCTTTTGATGGATTATCCTGCACTTAGAAGGTGCTATCCCCCTGTTTGAGGGTTATCCTTCTCTTTGCAGGTTTTATCCACTTCTTTTGATAGGTTCTCCTTCTCTTCGAAGGTGCTATCCACCTCTTTGAGGGTTATCCTTTTCTTCAGGGGTTCTATCCTCCTCTTTTGATGGGTTATCCCTCTCTTTCCAGGTTTTATCCACCTCTTTTGATAGGTTATCCTGCACTTAGAAGATTCTATCCACCAGTTTGAAGGTTATCCTTCTCTTTGCAGGTTTTATCCACTTCTTTTGATGGATTATCCTGCACTTAGAAGGTTCTATCCTCCTCTTTTGATGGGCTATCCCTCTCTTTGCAGGTTTTATCCACCTCTTTTGATGGGTTATCCTGCACTTAGAAGGTTCTATCCACCTCTTTTGAGATTTTATCCTTCACTTTTAATGGGCTTTCCTTCTGTTTGAAGGTTATCCTTCTCTTCGAAGATTCTATCCTCCTCTTTTGAAAAGTTATCCATCACTTTCCCATTGCTATCCGCCAACATTTTAAATATTCAAAAATTAAACTATACTTAAAGAAAAAGGGGGCATTATGAGATGATTATCGGTTTACATCATGTGCAAATTACCATTCCACAAGGATCAGAGGAGCAGGGGAAAGCTTTTTATTGTCAGGTTTTAGGTTTGCAGGAATTGGAGAAGCCTGGGTCGCTGAAGGGACGAGGCGGATTCTGGTTACAGCTTGGTCAGCAGGAGGTTCATGTGGGCACGGAAGATGGCTTTGATCGCTTGACAACAAAGGCGCATATTGCGTATCAAGTAGAAGATATTGAGTACTGGAAGAGGAAACTAGCAGAACATCAAATAGACATACTGGATTCTGTGCCAATCCCTCATTATGAGCGATTTGAATTTCGAGATCCGTTTGGTAATCGCGTCGAAATGATTCAAAAATTAAGATAAACTGCCCTGCTATTAGGGCAGTTTTTTCATGGAACTGTTCCATATTACATCTTGCTGAAACATTTGTAATAAAACTGTAAATTCCCTTGATAAAGCCTTTTATAGCAAGTGTTGAAGCCCTCCCTCTAGTTACCCTGGTAACATTTACCTCCCGGAAGCCCTCTATTTTCATGCTACGATTATTTCCATGGCAAAGCTATAAAGGAGAAATTCTACTAGATGCTTCAGGAGGTTATAACAACATGAATAAACGATTTTTATCTACAACACTTGCCTTAACAATTGGCTTCAGTTCATTCGGAATGGTGCACACAGCCATCCAGCCGATACAGGTCGAGGCTGCTACAACAAATGCTCAAAACAACGCACAGGCTGTTGCAGCGAAAGCAGATCAACTCATTCAGACAGGGAAAAGCTTGATGGGTCAAGCGACATATAGCAATTCGGTTTACAAGTCTACATATCCATATAAATTTTCTTGTGCTTCATTTTTAATGTACATCTTTGAGAAAAATGGTGTAGACCTTGGGACATATAATGAAAATTATATGATTCAGCAAGGGACATATGTAGCAAGGAACCAATTACAAAAAGGCGATTTAGTGTTCTTTAAAAGTAAAAAAACAGGGACTGACCCCGATCATGTCGGCATGTATATCGGTGACAATAAAATCATCCACATGGCTGATTCCAAACAAAATATTGTCATTTCTGATTTAAACAGTAAGCCGTATTATACAGAAAACTATGTATCTGCACGTAGAGTATTGCCTACCCTACTATCAGCCAATCCTGCAACAAAAGGCGATAAAATTGTAGAGAATGCCCTGACGTATAAAAACAAAGTAACGATTGGCACTTCAACAAGCGAGTCAAGCCTACGCTTCACAGCTCCAGCATTTGTTGATTTCATCTATCGTAAAAGTGGCGTGACACTCGGCGCTACTACGTTAAGCAATTTAATGAACCAAGGATCAACAGTGGCTCGTGCTAATTTGAGAAAGGGCGATTTAGTCTTCTTTAATAGTGTTAAAGGCTCTAAGACACCTTCGCTTGTAGGGATTTATGCGGGCGATCATCGAATCATCATTCCTAATTCAGACGGTGTGATGACAAGAGTGTTATTTGTAGATTATTATACTGAACATTATATTACAGCGAAGCGCGTTTTCTCTGATTCCAACTCATCTCCCAGTGTAAGTGCACCTTCAGCTAGTACTTCAGCCAATCAAATTATTGCAACAGCTACCGGGTTAACAAGCAAAGCAAAATTCGGCTATACGTACAACGAAAGTGCACTGACTTTTACAAGTGCTGGTTTTACGTACTATGTCTTTAAAAAGCATGGTATTGATTTAAAGGATAAGCTAGCAAGTAAGCAAGCTTTAGTAGGGACACGTATCCAAAAATCACAGCTTCAAAAAGGTGATTTACTGTTCTTCTCAACGAATAATGGTGGACAAGATATCACGCAAACTGGTATTTATTTAGGAAATAATCAATATATTAGTATGACTACTAATGGTATTGTGAAACAAAACATTTCTTCCACTTGGGCACAAAAGAATTTTGTAACAGCTCGACGTGTTTTAAAATAAGAATGGTTGGGTGTCTCAATGATGTTGAGACACCCTTTTTTGCTAGGATGAGTTTTTAAGCGTATTGGCAAATTCAATCATTGATCTACTCGACATCGGTCCTTTTATTAGGACAATTGTGTCTGCATCGAGCTTTGGTTTCAATAATTCTAAAACGCCTGTTACCTCTTTAAACGTATGAACCTCTGCGCTGGTTCCATCTTTTTGAGCTTGATCGGCAATCTTTTCCGCCCTTTTGCCGATGGTAATTAATGTATCAATCTTTCTTTCTGCTACCATGGAGCCAATTTCGCGATGGTATTTTTCTTCAAAATTACCTAATCGTTTAATATCCCCTAGAACGAGAATGACTTTCTTCTCTTTTCCTACCGTATCTAGCACTTTTAGAGCTGCCTCTACAGATGTCGGGTTATTTGTCCACGTATCATCAATAATCGTACTGTCACCAAGCCCTGTCGTAAATTCTAAATGTCTTGCCATCTGTTTAAACGTTCGTAACCCAGCTATAGCCTGACGAATTGTCAGCCCCATTTCACGACAAGCTGCAATCGCGGCTAATGCATTATAGACTTGATGCTCACCATAGCCAGGGACAAATACATTGTACGTGATAGCATCTACTTCTAAAGTAAACTTCATGCCCGTATTGGCAAACTCTACATTCGACGCTTTAAAATCTGCCGTCTCATGTAAACCAAACTTAATAATTTTCCCCTTAAACTTTTTCAGCGAAATTTTTTTGATGTTGGTATCATCGGCATTAATAATTAACGTACCATCTTCCTTAATGCCTTCCACAATTTCTGCCTTGGCCTTTATATAGCCTTCTAGGTTGAGACAGCCATCTAAATGATGCACACCAATATTTGTAATAATACCAATAGTCGGTTGATAGATCATACACTGATGTTTAATATTCCCTGTGTTGCCTAAACCTAATTCAAAGATAGCGGCTTGTGTTTTTTCTTCAATCCCCGTTAAATAAGGCAATGATTGCCTTGGCTCGTTTTTACTGCTAACGGATGCCTGCACTTGCCAATGCTTACTAGCGATATGTTTTAGCATCTCTTTTGTCGTTGTTTTACCACAAGTTCCTGTTAAAGCCACAACAGGAATTTGAAAAAGACCACGATAATACTCGATAAATGTCCAGTAGGCCTGTGCAACACTTTTCACTTGTAAAACGGTTGTATTAGCTAAAGCGCTTTTCAATTCTGTAGACGGTTTATCGGAGATGATTAAAGACGGTCCCTTCCGATCAACCTCTTGCCAGTTGATTTTATCGTTTCGACTAACAAACATGAGGGAATGACTTTTTGTTAGGTCATGCCGATTATAGTAAATGGCCTGCTGCACAGACCATTGTTCTGATCCATGAATGAGCTTTCCTTGTAGAACGGTTCTAAGTTTTTGCACACTAATGGGTTGCAAGTGTACTGCGCCTCCTCTCTTTATCAATCTTGTATATGACTTACTCCTTCTCTTGATTCAGCGTGTTATATTCTGATCAATTACTATACCTTATTAGAATGTTCTTCTATGTGGCACAGTCAATATCCTATATAGAAAGAAGCTGACTAATCAGCAGGTGGGGTAGGTTTCAGCTTTAGCTCCGCTGCTAGTTTAGAAATCTGTTTGCTATACATATCTCCCTTTATGAGCACAATCGTATTGTCATCGACAATCTTCTGCAATAACGGATAGACGAGTGTACTATTTTTAAATGTATAGACAGACTCGCTAAATCCTAACTTGACTGCATGATCAGCCATAATCCTTGCATGCTCCCCTATGGTAATCAAGACATCCACGCCAATGCGTTTTATTAATTCCCCCGCTTGCTCGTGAATAATATAACCCCATGAACCTAAGTCGGTAATCGTACCAATGACAGCAATCTTTTTCTTGCCATCTCCTAGCTCATTCAACACTTTTAAGGCTGCCTCCAAGGAAGTGGTTGTAATACTCCAGGTATCATCCAATAGCATGGAATGATTGATGCCCTCAAAAAGTTGTAATTGTTTTTTCAATTGACGGAATGATTGGAGTAGTTTGGCTGCGACTGGAATGGGCATTCCCATGTCATAGACGGCTGCGATGGCAGCAAGCGCATTATAGACCTGGTGTTCTCCAAATCCTGGCACAAGAATGTCATAGTTTTTTTTATTGTGCTGAAGAACGAATTTCATCCCTTTTTGATAGTAGTGGATATGACTTGCTCGAAAATCACAGGACTCATGCTTCCCTACTTTAAGCAAACGACCACGGAATCTAGAAATATCTAGCTTCTGCGTATTGCTATCTTCCGCATTAATAATTAATGTACCTTTGGGGTGAATGATATCTAGCATTTCTCCCTTTGCTTGTATATAGCCTTCTAATGTTTTGCAATAGTTTAAGTGGTGAGCTCCGATATTAGTAATAATCCCTATGGTCGGTTTAAAATATTTTCCCGCATTCGTGACATCTCCTGGCGAGCCAACTGCTGTTTCAAAGACGGCTGCCTCTGTTTCTTCCTCAATGCCCAATAAATATTGCAATGAAGCGGTTCTAGAATTACTGCTTAATGTCGTTGCTGTCACTTTCCGATCAGCAGAAAGAAGATGTTTAATCATCTCTTTTGTCGTTGTTTTACCTGAAGTACCTGTAATCGCTACAATCGGAATATGAAACTGATTGCGATAAAAATGAACAAATTTCCAATAGGCCTCTTCTGCATTCGCTACCTGTATCATAATGACTTGGTTTGGAATGTCATTTGGCCGATAAGCTCTATCGGTCACTAGCACTAGAGGAGAAAGCGGCTCAAGACTTTTCCAATTCACAATACGTTTACTTGTAAATAGTGCCGTATTGGACTTTTTCACTTGTTTTAATCGATAAGCCCCATGCTGAATCAGTACATCCTCTGACCCTTGCACTAGATAGCCTGCCGTAATCATTGCTAAATTTTTCACCGAAAGAGGCTTCATATCTTTTCTCCCTCCTTTCTTTTCTAGTATATGTAACCTCTTAAAAGTTGCTTGGATGTAGACAAGATACATAACTAGAAGAAAACTATTTCACTGCATATATATAAAGGTGATTAAGTATCTAAGTACCAATAGAAGGAGTGATATACCTGAAAGCCATTGTATTTATCGGTACAAACAAATCCGGGTCTAGTCGTGAAGCAACAAGAGCAGCAGAAAAACTAGGCTACTTCACAGTACTTTTCACAAATAATGAAAAACAACTTCAGCAGCGACGTGCCTACCCCGACATCCACAAAATGATACTCATTGATACTTTGAATATAGAGAGAATGAAAGAGGAAATTGATAAACTAGGGAAAACCGGATTAGAGATTAAAAGTATCGTTAGTTTTGTTGATCCATTTGTCCATGTTGCTTCTATGCTATGTGATGAATTTTGTCATAACTATGCATCCTCCACTGCTATTGAAATGATGGAGGATAAAGAGAAAACAAGAAATTTTTTAAAAGACCAACCATACTCACCAAAGTTTTCGCTTCTGAAGCCCCAGGAACCTATTGCTAAAAATTTGACCTTCCCATTAATCGTAAAATCACCAAAATCAACAGGTTCAAAAGATGTATTATTAGCAACAGATGCAGAGCAACTTAATCATCACCTCAAAGCATTACGCAGTAAAAATCCCTACGAATCCATCATGATTGAAGAATATTTGGATGGTCCACAATATTTAGTAGAAGCGGTTGTGTACCAACAACAACCACATGTCATTGGCATTATTGAACAGGAAATTACGCAAGGAAAACGATTTATTATTACAGGCTACGGTGTTTTAGTGAAAGCTCCGCAAGACATCCAATCAGGAATCGAAGAGGTACTCCATTCCATTGTGAAGGCCTTTGATATCGAAAATGGAGCACTCCATTTAGAGCTTCGATTAACGCAAAATGGATGGAAGCTTATCGAAATCAATCCACGGATTTCTGGTGGTGCCATGAACAATATGCTACAGGCAGCACTAGGATTTAGTTTAGTGGAAGAAACATTGAAACTATTACTTGGTGAACAGCCTAATCTCGAGCCAAGACATAAAAAATTTGTTTATACAAAATATGTTATTGTGGAAAGTAAAGGCATTTTAGAGAAGGTGATTGGCAAGGCAAGAGCGACAAGATCAACAGGTGTCGTAGAAGTGTATGTCAAACCGAGAAAAGGGACACTGCTAATGCCACCTTTATCGATGGGACATCGTTATGCTTATGTAATTGCAGAAGGGTCAACATTGAGGGAAGCTAGAAATCATGCAACAAATGCAGCAAAAGAAATTAAATTTATTTTGAGAGTTTGAAAAAAATATCCCGAATAATTGCCGCTTGCCAGTGGACAGTTACTCGGGCTTTTTTATCTTGATTTGACAGATATCATGAAAGAGAGACCTGCACGATGCAGGTCTGTTCATTATTCAATATGAAGTTGGACGCATTATTGTATCTGCACGGAAGCGAAGCGTCAGCCGCAATTACATCAGAGCATACTTCATTCTTCCTTAAACGTTTCGTCTAAAAATTTCACAGTTTCAAACATATTCGTTTTACTAGCACCTTTTACAAGAATGGTATCATGAGGCTCTACCAATGTTTCTAGTAGGACATGCAATTCGTCTTTATTGATAAAATGATGTACCTTGGATGGGTCCATGCCCTTCGCAATGGCGGCATTGCTCATTTCTTCCGTCCTAAAGCCATAGGTAATGAATTCATCAATGCCTACCTCGTAAATGTACTCCCCAACCTTTTTATATTCTTCCTCCCTCAAGACGCCGAGCTCTCGCATTTGTCCAATAATCGCTACTTTCCGTTCCTTCGCGATATTCGTTAGTACATCAATCGCAGCTCGAACCCCTTGTGGATGAGAGTGAACCGTATCATCAATGACCGTAATATCATCACGCAAGTTATAGATCGTTAAACGTCTTGGTGGTTTTTTAAAGTTGAGCCCCGCCTGAATTTCAAAGGGCGTGAACCCTAAAAGATCTGCCACTGCCACTGCATTGAGCGCATTGTAAACATGATGTTCCCCTAAAATTGGAATATACATTTCGATTTCTTCCCCATGTAGCTTCATTTTAAAGGACATGCCAATATCCTTATACTGCAAATCATAGGCACGATAATCGGCTTCTTTTTTAATACCCACCGTCAAGATTTTCCCTTTAAATTGCTCTGTCTCTAAGTATCTGGAATTGTCATCATCTTGATTGACAATGAGTAAGCCCTGCTGATCCATACCATGAATCAATTCGGATTTCGCCTTGGCAACGCCTCTTACATCCCCATCAAAGTTCCCCACATGCGCTAAGCCAATATTCGTTACAATACTAATATTCGGCTGAATTATACTACAGTGGTTGGTAATAATACCTGGGTAGGCCATACCATACTCTAATACGACAGCCTGATGTGTATCATTGATTTCTTCCTTATGCTTTTTCGTATGCTCAGTCGTATTCCAATAATCCTTCGACTCAAAAACATTCCACTTTTTCGATAAAATCGAGCCGACAAATGCCTTTGTTGTTGTTTTGCCTGCACTTCCCGTAATGGCAATAATCGGCAAGTTTTTCTTGTCAGCCTGTTGCTTACTTTTTTGTTGGACAATTTTCTTTTTTAGAGGTTTTTGATTTTTCGCAAGATACATCGCATAGCGGATGGAATGAATGACCACATCTAGCTCCAAGTAAAAGGCAGGAGGACAGCCTGGTCGCCAATTGACCTCATACATCCAAATTTTTTGCTGCTGATCTAGGCCAACATCAATCCCAATTTCATCAATCACTTCCCCAAACTTCACCATTTGAATTTCATCCAGGTGATGAGCTAGCGCTAAGGAGAAATGCTCCAGCATTCGCCGAATATTATAAGCCTCTTCCTTAAATTCCTGTTCTAAAAATGGATCTAAATAATTCGTATAGCCCCCATTATTAATATTCGGTATGATGGAACCATTTGGTGCAATTCGTGGGTACACTGTCGTCACTACCCATTTGCCTTCTCCATTTTTCTGAACATGCAAACGGAAATCATAAACCTGACCCGACTTTGTGACCGATTGAATATAGGGCTGCATAATAAACGTACCAGACGCAAGCTGCTCCTTTATCAATGCATCTAATTGAGGCTTTGAATAAACCGTATTGGTGCTATCCTTTCGAACCTCGAAATGCTTAGTTCCCGCCTTCGTAATAAAATAAATGCCCTTCCCCTTACGTCCATCAATCGGCTTGAAGACAACCCGTTTATAATAATTAATGAACTTGTGAAATAAATCGACATCCTTTACAATTTCCGATGGAATCAAATACTGTTCAAATTCCTTTGCTTCCTTCAATCGCTTCATGACATTCCATTTATTCCCTATCGAATGGGTCGTAAATGGAATCTCTTCTTTTAAACGATCGATAATATCTTTAGAAACAGATAATTTCTCTGGGCTCCCCGCATTATAGATCACATCAGGAAAGGGCATCGTTTTTTCCTGCCACTCGCCATTCTCATAGATCTTTGCTTGAATGGAGCGTTTGGCAAAGTCAACACTTTTAGGGGTGAAGTAAAAAAACTGTGCCCCTTCTGCTTTCGCAACTGCTGCATAGGCATATGACTTGAGAACTGTAGTTGGATCAAGTCGATGATGCAGCATACCAATAATCGTCATAGTTAAACTTCCTTTCATTAGATTCTCTCTCTATTACATTCACTTTGTATCCCTCACATATAGACAGATGCTCTAGCTTTAGTAGTTTAATATGGCGCTACCATTTAGGCTCAATGATAAATTTCCCCTTCAACATGTCTGGCTTTAAGAGCTGAATCGCCGATATCCCACTAAGTTCAATCGATTTGTGCGTACTTGTTTTTTCTAACCTCACCACGTCAGCAATCGAATTAGTATCATTTCCTTCATAATCAAAAGCGCGCAACAACGACACTGTGCCACGGCAACGCTCTTTATCAATCGCCTCGATACGGAAATACTCCGTTTCAAATTGTTTCACTGTATCCATTAACCTTAAATGAGCGCCACTATGTGTAATTAAAAAAAATGGAATCGTATCACTACCGACTATTTTGACAAGTAGCTGACCGAAATATTTAGAATGAAAATTCATCATAATATCCTGAAGATCCTTCAAATCACTTAAAGCTTCGCATAAAAAGTGATTTCTTTTCTTCTCACTGTTCAAATTGTAGCCCCCTCTCTAGTTTGAATATGTCTGTTGGTCCATGTAAGTTGCCCTCTCGTTATAATATGTAGCGACAAAAAATATGACGACTTTTTCACACAGAAACTAAAAAAACCTCTACCATAGAATGGAGAGGCTTTCTTCATGAGATCATTGAGAGAAACATGTCAGCAGTTCTTGTACATTATTCGGTTCTAATGTATCCATTGTATGATGCCCTGTGCCGAATGGTAATTGCTTCGTAATAGCATTTGGGATAACCACTGTATAAAGGCCCGCCGCCACAGCTGCTTGTGCGCCATTCGGTGAATCCTCAATCGCTATCGCTTCCTTGCCCTTTACACCTAATTGTTTAAGCGCCTGCAAGTATAGCTCTGGATCAGGCTTAACATTTGTCACGGTGTCCGCGGTACAATAGCAATCAAAAAAATCTTGAATGCCAAGCTTATCAACATACTGATCAATCCATTGACGACTCGAGCTACTAGCAAGACCAATTTGTAAACTCGCTTCCTTTGCTTGCTGCAGCAGTGTTAATATACCCGGTCTGAGCGTTTCCTTTTCCATTAATTGTGCATGACTTTGTTGAATAGATGCTCGAAATGCCTCCACATCTAATTTGATGTGATGATGTGTAACAAGATATGTATAAGGATTAAAGGCTTGAAGATTTGTACCAAGGCATTTTGCATACATTTCTAAGGATAACGCAACACCATAATGAGCATAGGCCTCCTTGAAAACGGTATACCACGCCGTTTCTGTATCAATAATCGTACCATCAAAATCAAAAACAATCGCTTTCAACATCCTACTTTCCCCCTTTGAACTAATCCAACGCTATCGTACTTCTATACAGCATGTTATCCTCTGCTTTTACTGTTCTATCCGTTGCTTTTGTTGTTCTATCCGTTGCTTTTGTTGTTCTATCCGTTGCTTTTGCATTTCTATCCACCGCTTTTGTTGTTCTATCCGTTGCTTTTGCGTTTCTATCCATCACTTTTGTTGTTCTATCCATTACTTTTGCATTTCTATCCACCGCTTTCACTGTTCTATCCACCTTTTTTGCAACTCTATCCTTCTTTTCCTGCTATCCAGTACTTTTACAACTCTATCCACCTACTCCTGCAAACTATCCATCACCTTGTCACGTTTATCCCCTTGATTTAACAAAATCACGCCGCCAATGATGAGGGCTATGCCAAGTGCCGAGTAGAGATTAAACATGTCGTGCCAAATAATCATACCTACGAGAACGGTTAAAGCTGTCCCAACACCTGACCAAATAGCGTAGGCTAGGCTTAATGGCAATGTTTTTAGGCATAAGGATAAGCTATAAAATGAAATGCCATAGCCAAGTGCCACCGCTAAAGAGGGACCCAGCACGGTGAAGCCTTCAGAAAGCTTGAGCATAGTTGTCGCAAAAACCTCACTTATAATCGATAATGTTAAAAATAAATAGCCCTTCATGCTGTTCAGCCTCCTAATGTCCACCTGCAAGATTGAGTACTACGACACCCAAAATAATACATAGTATCCCTATGACCTTCTTGCGATTAAATTGTTCCTTATAAAGGACAACCCCGACAATAGCCGTTAACGCTGTCCCTAAACCTGCCCATATGGCATAGGCTGTGCCGATAGGGATAACCTGTAATGTCAAGGCTAAACAATAAAATGCCGCTGCGTAGCCAACCACCACACCAACAGATGGCCAAATGCGCGTGAAACCTTCTGTGCGCTTTAGCATGGAGCTTGCAAAAACCTCTGCTACAATGGCGATCAATAAAAAACTAAAAACCATCATTCTTGAAAATCCTTTCTAGTTCACTTCTATCTGTCATCTTCTTCCTCAACATACTCCAATAGATTGCGCTTTACCAATCGTATTACCTTACCCGTTTTTAAATTAGAGAGATTGACCATCACCTAGCTGCATTTTACGATCCGCTTGCATACAATCTAAGCGAATCATTATGGTCATGTTCTCACTTCCTAAGCTGTTGCATCATCAGATAGGGGAAATAGGTATGGAATGCATTAGCTATCAAGCTCAACACGATCACACAGCATGAAATTATTTCCATTTTCACTATTAGCTAACGAAAATAGGATACCTTTTGTAAATTAGACAACAATCAATAAGACAATAGCTATGTATATTGTAGCAGTAAATAAAAGGGTCATGACATCTTTTTTGCATAATGCATATCCTTGCCTACCTAATCGGACAACAGCATTTCCAACCCTTTAAAATGAATAGAAGCCGCCATACTCCCCTTGGCTACTAATTGTTCTGATACCTTCATTGTTCCTACCAAAAGAATCACAAGCATCGTCAAGCCAAAAATCAGCATCCCCTTTCCTTCCTTTTTTATCCCTATCAATAATTATCGATAAAAATAAAACCCTCTAATGCTAGAGGGCCTGGCTTTTATTTTAATAATCCTGTCTCTACTAAAAATGCTTTTGCTACGTCTGCTGCGAGCTTTCCTTCCACATTTACTTGATAATTCATTTCTCGCATTTCATCGTCTGTAATATGGTTTGCTAGTTGATTTAATGCCTTTTCAATCTCTGGATAGTTTGTTAGCGTTTCTTTTCTTAGCAATGGTGCTCCTTGATAGGGTGGAAACAATGCTTGATCGTCCTCCAATACATGTAGCTTGTATTGACGAATTTCACTATCCGTTGAATAGGCATCCAGTAAATTGATATCGCCCGATTGTATCGCCTGATAGCGAAGCTTTGGCTCCATCGTTGCAAGTGTTGGAAACACAATCCCATAACGTTTTTGAATGCCAACATAGCCATCTTCACGGTCATTAAATTCTAATGTAAAGCCTGCCTTCACCTTCTGCTCTATCGCTTGCAGATCAGAAATTTTTTGCAATTGATACGTCTCCGCCAAATCCTGTGATACGGCCAATGCATACGTATTGTTATAGTTCATGGGGCTTAGCATGACCATATCAAATTGCGCCAGCATGCCATCTTTTGCCTGATGGTAGACATCGGCTTGGTTATGATTGATCGCTTCCTCTTTTAAAAATTCCGTAATAGCTGTGCCCGTAAATTCAGGGTAAATATCAATACTCCCCGATTTTAACGCATTGAATACAAACGAGGTTTTACCAAGCCCTGGCTTTAGCTGCACAGTTAAGTCCGTTTCCTGTTCAATCAATAATTTATACATATTGATGAGTATCTCAGGTTCAGAGCCTAGCTTTCCTGCTATCACGATTTCATCTTGTGGTTTATTACTAAATAGCGGGAAGAAAATAATGATGAATGCCGTCAAACTAACGAGACTCAATGTAGTCAATGTTTTTTTAAAGGACAGGGATTCTAATTTTTTGAGCAACACATCAAAAATCAATGCTAACATGGCTGCCGGTATAGCTCCTATTAAAATGAGGGCTGTATTATTACGGTCAATTCCAAGTAAAATGATGTCTCCTAATCCCCCAGCTCCAATTAAAGCAGCTAATGTGGCGGTCCCCACAATTAACACCATCGCTGTTCGAATACCTGCCATCATGACAGGCATGGCCAGTGGTAATTCTACTTTCAATAAACGCTTCGGTCTATTCATCCCCATGGCTAATGCCGCTTCCTTTAATGATGGATCGACTTCATTAATGCCCGTATAGGTGTTTCGCAAAATAGGCAATAGCGCATAGACGACTAACGCAATAATGGCGGGAACTTTCCCAATACCAAATAGAGGTATTAATAAGCCCAGTAAAGCTAAAGAAGGAATCGTTTGCAAAACGGCACTGATGCCGATGATACTTTCAGCTATTTTCTTTTTATTGGTTAAATAGATACCTAGAGGAATGGCAATGAGAACAGCAAAAAATAAAGCGATGAAGGATAGTTGGATATGTTCTAGCAATGCCGCTAGCAGTTGTGCCTTCCGTTCTTGAAACATCTCCATCACATTAGTCATGCGCAAGACCTCTTTCCTTTGAATCCTTTGCTAAATAGTGCAGCATAGAGGCTCTTGTCACCATACCGATGAGCTTGCCATCCTCCTCGACACCTAATAAGTCATGCTGGGCTAGCTTGTCAAAAATTGTCGCAAGTGAAGCATCCACAAGTATCGTATCCTGGAACTCGCTTGTTGTCATGATTGGTTGCATGATGGCATGGATAGTAAACGCATGCTCTACCTGATGCTTGCTACCAATAAACTGTTGTACAAAGTCATTGGCAGGGTTTTGTATCAATTCTTGTGGCGTACCTATTTGGACAATTTCGCCATCTTTCATAATACAGAGGCGATCCCCTAACTTCAGTGCCTCCTGCATATCATGTGAGACAAATACAATGGTTTTCCTTATCGTACGTTGCATCTCCAGTAAATCATCCTGGAGTTTTGTACGACTGATGGGGTCTAAGGCACTGAACGGCTCATCCATTAAGATAATCGATGGGTCAGCCGCTAAGGCACGAATAACGCCCACTCTTTGTTGTTCGCCACCTGATAACTCCTGTGGCTTACGCTGGCGATATTTTTCTGGTTCAAGCCCAACCATCTCCAGCAGTTCCTCCACACGCTTTTGAATTTTTGTTTTATGCCAATGTTTCAATTCTGGCACAATCGCAATATTTTCTTCAATCGTCATATGTGGAAACAGGGCGATCTGCTGTAATACATAACCGATACTCCAACGTAACTCATGGATATTATAGTCACTGATTCTTTTACCATTGATCCAAATCGTTCCTTCTGTTAATGGAATTAATCGATTAATCATCTTCAATAAAGTAGTTTTGCCACATCCACTAGGGCCGATAATGACAAAAAATTCACCCTTTTTAATTTCGACATTTAGAGCTTTGACAGCTGTATGGTCGTTATCATATTTTTTTGAGACATTGTCAAATGTAATCATCTGTCATCTCCTTTTAAATTTGCGAATGAAATGAGAATAAGTTCACTTCTATATTTCACCAACAACAGTTCTTTCAAACATGTGCAGGTAGGTTTGGCTATTTCATTCTAAATACTTCGCCTTTTGGCACAAACGGTAGCTTGGCCCCTTGTGGCAATACGAAGGCGTGCTCTCTTTTTATGGTTAAACGATCACATTGACCATCCGTAATAATAAGGATAGGACCATCCTTTGGAAAATCCTGCGCTTCTTCTAGTAAACGGACACCAGGCTGTAGCACCGTGCCTCCTCTGCCTCTTACTTTCACTTTAGACAATAGCTCTTCAGGTGCTAGATAGCCTGCATCATAGGCAACGGCATCACAAAATATCACTCGTACAAGGGGAACATCTCTGGCAATACTATAGCTCGCGATTGTGCCGAGTGCTTTTCCTAGTAAGAGACGATCCATAGAGCCTGAGGTATCAATAAGGACTGCGAAAGTACGCCCATCTTCCTCTCCGCTTTGATGAACCCATCTTGGTCTAGCTATATCAGGTGTCGATGCTTGCCTTCTACTTGGTCGTGCATACGTTCTGACCTTTTCTATTGGCTGAAACATGCGATCAAACCATTTGGCTAAGGCCACATCCCAAGCAATAGGTGGCTGTGCTAGACTACGAATTTCCTCAATGAGTCCTTGTGGTAAGTATCCTCTCTCCTGTGCCATATGATAGCTTAATCCTTGACTCAATGCTCTTCTATAAAAAGCATCCAAATCCACACCTGCCTTACCTTCCCAAAAGTCTGGTGGATTCGTTTCAATCATATCTACTGTGCCTTGCCCTCGAAAGGTTCTTAATTTGCGATACATCCTGATATCCGTAACAATGCGATCATAAATAGATTCTGCCGAGAGCCCTTTTAAGGCTGGATCATATAGCCCACCAAATGCTGGCATCTCGCCAATTTTCATATCGATGAGCCAGCCATTGATGACATAATCACAAGCAACATTCCATAGATAGGGATCACGTCCTTGTCTGCGCGTAGCATGGCTTAATCCCGCATGCAGCAGTTCGTGTGCCATTAAAAAGCGCATTTCCTCATCGGTCATCCCTACAGCCGTATTCAAATAAATCTCCTTCGTTTCCACTGCGATGGCGGCAACAGAGATATCCATTCTTGTACAAACAAGTGGGTCTTCAATTATGGTAAAATCCGCAGCTAAAGCACCAAATAAGGGATATGAGCTCATAAACCAAGCCTTTGCGCGTTGTGCTTGTGTTACCCTCGTTGTTCCTCCAAATGTGGTCTCTACCCCACCTGCTACAAGAATGGCGCTTTGCACTGCTTTCGATAAACCTTCTGCAAATAACGCAGCGTAATTGCTAGCGCCTCTATAAAGAACATTCGTTTTATTTTGTGAAATAATAAAATCCACTTGTCCTGGCATTGTACTATAGCCTTTCAAATCGTCTGGCACACCTTCGCGTAAAAATCTGTCATACAATTTTTCCTCTGAGCTAAAAGCTTCAAAAAGCGGATTACTCATGTCTTTAGGTGCTTGACCAAATTTTAGCTCTGCTAAAAACTTTGTAATATAGCAGTCACAGGCGATATTCCACAGTTCCTGCTGCTCTTTTGGTTGATGATGATGTAAGCCAAGGTGTAGCAAACAATGCGCTATGACATAGGCCCATTCGTTGGGCTGTCCTTTTTTATCTTGATTAACACAGATGACACCCGCGCTTGTGACGTAAGCCCAATCCTTTTGTGGCATACTTTCATATTGCATGTACACAGCATGACATAACGCCTCGAACAAGGGATGTGTACAAACAATCTCATGCCCACGCGCGATCGCTTTCTCATTTTTCTGCTCCTGCTGTGATGCTTTCTTTTTTTTGGCCATATGTTAACCGTCCTTTTTGGCTACTAAACGTGGTAAATCCCGAATAACCTCCAGCATAAACCAAGCGGGTAAAGCTTCACCCTTTTGCTCTGACACAACCATCTGTGCAATTTCTAAGCTAATGGACGCTAAGTCCTTGATCAAATCTTTGGCACGAAAGGCTAATTGTCGTTGATTCCCCTTCAATGTCGTATGCTCGTTTGGAAGCTCCTTCAGTAACTGCGCACGGAAGGATTGCGCCATGAAATAAAGCAAATCTCTTTCTTCCGGTCGATCTGGCCAACGCAATTCACCATTGATAATTTTGGCTAGATCATATTTACTTTGCACTTGTTTGATAAAGGCTTTAAATTGACTGGCAATATGTGCAGATAGGCAGCTGCTTGCTAATAGATCGATTGTTTGTTCTGGCAAGCTATTGCCGTATGCATACAAGCAATCACTTAGCATATGCCATGAACGTGGTGTAGAGAATGGTTCCTCTGTTTTCGGCGGTTCGCTCCATAAATGGTCGGGACGCATTTGAATATACTCAATCACATAGGGATGTATTTCATGTGCATAGGCCCATTCAAGCCAATCTTTGTGCGATGCCCTTAGCTGAACATGGACCATACGATTGATTAATGCTGAGGACATCGGTTTAACAATCGCATTATCCTGAGCACGATTGCCTGCGCCAATGACAATCGTGCCCTCTGGCAACGTAAACTCTCCAATTCTGCGTTCATGAATGAGACTATAAAAAGCTTTTTGTACTTCCTGTGAGCAAGCATTTAATTCATCTAAAAAAAGGCAATAAGGCTCATTTCGCGCAATCATTTTGGGTGGACAAAAAACACTGTAGCCATCCTTAATTTGCGGAACGCCAATGATATCCTCGGGTGCTAGCTGACTGCCCAATAACGAAACACAGGGCAAGCCTAATTCGCTAGCAAAATTTTCAACAATCGCTGATTTCCCTATGCCAGGCGCTCCCCAAATAAAGACAGGTCGTATCGTCGCTACATTCAGTAGAAAATCGTATAGTTGTTTTTGTGTAACACTAAAAATCGTATTCAATCAAAACTTCCTTTCAACTAATCATTTTAAAGGTTCATAATACCATTTTCTATTAAATTGTGCTTGTCTCTACCAATCTATGAAATTGACTGCCAATTACTCGCTGTGAGAAGATAAAAAAAATAGCAATAGAGAGGTCGTGACGTATGCACAATGTCTATCAATTCATGGCGATTTCCCAACTAGCTGAAAGATTTCCAGCAGACTCTTGGTGGGCAAAGTTTTACAAGGATTTTAGTGAGGATGATCTAGTAGCGTACTATGAGGGCGATTTGACACTTCCCTCTCTTGATTTGGATTGGGGTATGCCTTTTCCACAGCAAGATAAGACCATTCTTATTTTCATCAATGGCCATTTAACCGTTGACAACCTATACAATTTAGAAACAGATGGTGCAATTGGGCTGATGGTGATGGGCAATTTAATGGCTAAAAATATAGCGGTCGGTGGTCAGGAAATCTATGTAAATGGAAATCTGACGGTCGAGAATATTTTATGTGGCTCATACAATCATGGAGAAGCTATTGTTAACGGCAATCTTCAAGCAGCAACATTAGTTCAGGATGACGAGTATCGCATCAATGTAAATGGCCAGAGGTCGCTTCAGTGTATCGTAAATATTTGGCACGGAGACGGTATTTTTCAAGAACTCCCCATTCGTATTCAGGACATATTAATCGATGAAGTATTTTTAGACGAGGATGAAGATGAGGATGAGGTCGGCTTTTCATTCGCTTCACTGGTGCAAATTTTTAAAGAAGGACGTTCCGCACTCACTCATTTTACAAGCGTTCCTCAAAGGACGATAGCATCTTCTGTTTATTTCACGCACCATTCGATTAATGCGGAAAACATACTGAAACTGACTACATGTATTTTGATGACACCAGACAAGCCTTCTTTTGATTTGACGGAACAGGATGTTTATTTCATGATCCAGCGCGCACATACCAATGCTGATGGAGACAAACGCAATGATAGTGTTTATATGAAGACTTCTCAGTATCACTATTTTATTTGGCTTAATGAGGATCAATCCGTCTCCCTCTTGAGAAAAACACTAGAGGAAGAAGCTGAATGGTGGGATATTACAGAATCATCGCAGGCGCATTTAGTGGATATTCACGATCACTGGCTCATGCTTTTAACGTGCATCAATGTAGCAGAGCTTTACTTGCATACTATCGAGATACAATATGTACGACAAATTTTCCAGCAGTCAGCAATCCAAGAATTAGAAGAAGACCATGATGGTTTCTGGGATGGTTCCAAATGCTATAGTTTCCGTCAAGCCTATCTGGATGAGGATGGTGATAGGATACATGCTCGCATTGAAATTCAGACGCCTGACGAAGCGTATTATTTTTATACACTTGAAAATCAATCCTATGTTTCCCGTTATTATCAGCCTCCTCATTATTATGGTCTTCAAGAGCTATCTTATTTGAACACTAGACAATGGGAAGCCTCCGAGCAATATTTTGAGAGATTCAAACAATTTATGTCCCAAAATTTTAAAGTATAAGTGAGCAATAACGAGGAACTAATTAGCACTGGTAGCGTTCTATTAATGATGAAATCTATTTATTTAGACTGCTCTTTATTTCTTTTAAACTCTCTGTAATAATGAGAGATAGCTAAACTTTTAATAGAAGGG
Source organism: Lysinibacillus fusiformis (assembly GCF_002845985.1). Classification (GTDB taxonomy): domain Bacteria; phylum Bacillota; class Bacilli; order Bacillales_A; family Planococcaceae; genus Lysinibacillus; species Lysinibacillus fusiformis_D. Next base: position 140,775 of record NZ_PDFK01000004.1, read on the forward strand.
AGGGAGATGTGGTCACGACCAACATCCAGCTACAATGAAATACGTGCTAAACTTTTTTAAAGGACTTATGATTACCATTGTTGTTATTTGTATTTCGTTTTATATGGTAACACAGTTATTGAATACGACTGACAGAGAAGAGCCTGTCGTCATTGATAATGGCCCAAGTGTGGAGGAGTTTATTGGTGAAATCGCCGAAACTGCTCGGGACCTTGGTGCTGATAATGACCTATACGCATCCGTCATGATTGCCCAAGCGATTCTAGAAAGTGAGCATGGTCAAAGTGGACTAGGTTCTGCACCCAATTATAATTTATTTGGCATGAAAGGCAGCTACCAAAATGATTCCGTAACACTCGAAACATCAGAGGATGATGGTTCTGGTAATCTTTCCACAATCATGGCTGCCTTCCGCAAATACCCTTCCTATGAGGCATCCATGCAAGATTATGTAAAGTTAATGCGTAATGGCGTTTCATGGAACAAGGATTTTTACGCGGGCGTTTTCAAAAGCAACACAAAGGTCTATACAGATGCGACGGCGTTTTTAACAGGCTCCTATGCTACTGATTCATCATACAGTGAAAAATTAAATGCACTAATTGCAAAATATGATCTACAACAATATGACACCCCTGTGAAAGATAAGAAAACGATTACGGTGGCTGATGGGGATTCACTTATGAAGATTGCAGAGGTCTATAATGTAAAGGTGACATCAATTAAACAATGGAATCAGCTGCGATCAGATCGCCTTGAAGCAGGCCAACAACTTAATATCTATCATTATTAATCCAAAACCCTCCGTACTCAGCCAACAAACAAGCGTATGGAGGGTTTCTTATAGTGGACGAAACCCTTTCTTTTGTCAAAACGTCTTTATGTAAAAATACGGAAAGGGTAGACATATCATGACGCGCATACAACTGCTCAGTGTTATCACCGTCAACTTAATCCTTTTGCCAGTCATTCAGCTAAGCTATAACCTATTTTTCATTACGACCATAGCTGAAAGTATGTTTCAACTGTTGCTGTTTCCGCTACTTATCCTTTTGCTAAATTTAGCGCTTTGGTGTTGTCGACTCAAAATAGCATCCTCTATCCATTGGATCTTTATCTATGTCGGTCAAGGAACAGCTTTAGCCTGTTATTTTGTGTTGCATTATTGGCAATTAGAGCCCTATCCAGACATGCCCCCAGGTGAAGCAGCCTTTGATTTATGTATGATTACTTTTTTTATCGGTGTGTGGCAGCTAATAGCGTTACTGCTTGTGAATGTTAGTACATTAGTTATCACCAAAATTGGGATGTCCTTAAAAAAACTGGATCGACTTAAATCTCATTGTTGATTGGACAGACATGCCATCGATTTTTCTCTTATAAAAACTCAAAGAGAAGCCTAAATATTTGGCTTCTCCTGAAAAAAAGTACCTACTGCTACTATCGTCGTAGCTAAATCCTGTCGAAAGAGCGGATGTTTTTCATCTAGACTATTAATGGTCACTTCATTGCCTCCTAGTGATGAGTGGATATAAAGCTGATCGCCCATATATAAAGCAATATGACCAGGGAAATAGATTAAATCACCCTTTTGCATCTGGTCTTGGTCTATTTTGACAATCGGAAAGCCCTCTACTATTTTGGCATCTCGAAAAATATAAACGCCATTGAACAGATAGGCCATTGAACATAAGCCAGAGCAATCAATCCCTAAAGGCGATTTACCACCCCATCGATAGGGTGCTGTTAAATAGCTAAGTGCCGTTTCCACAACGTTTTCTCGAAACTGTGCCTCCGATAATGCCTGAACTGAAATTTTCGGCTGCAGCCATTTTGTCCGAACATATCCTGTTTGTCCCGATACGAGTTGAATGGCCGACCATTCTTCTGGTACATCCTTTAAAGACATGACTTTGACGAACGAGCCCTTTACAAGCGTGAGTCGTTTGGTACTTTGGATACGTGGTTGCTGCAAAACATCTGCAAAGCTTTGACGAATGACATGCTGTGCTTCCCGTTGCCACGTGGAGGCGATTGCTGCATCTAACAGTAAATCTGTCTTCTGACAATAGCCTTCATAGCGATAGGCTGTTTGGACATATACCCAAGCTTCATTCACCTCTTTGACAATATCTACTGTCATCCCATAAAGTACCTCATCGACTAATTCAGAAGCTGCATCTGGCTTGGCCTGTAAATTGGCAACCATTGCTGTCACGATAGCCTTCAACTGTGTCCCTCCTTTCCCTCCACCAACTGCGCATAAACAACCTTTGATAGACGACCGATTAGTTGGCGAGCCTGCTCATTATCCATCACGTTTGTCATAAAAACACCGATACTATAATCGATTGTGCTACTATAAACAATCCCGACATCATGATCGACCGTATCAAGCCCGCCTGTTTTATGTGCCAGCTTCACATCCTCCACAAGATAACGCTTTAAGGAGTCGTGCACACGCTGACGGCTTAAGATATCAATGACCAGTTGACTGTAAGGGGCTGTTAGTAGCTCTTGCCGATAGATACGCGTAAAAAGATGCGCCATATCCCGTGCTGACGTGCGATTGTCTATGCCCTGAGCTAGCCGTTCTACATCCATCATTTTTCGCTGTAACACCGTGTCCTGTAACCCAATATGCCGAAAATAGTCATTCAAAAAGCTCATCCCTACTTCATCAATTAAGACATTCGTAGCTGTATTATCACTCGTAATAATCATCCATACAAGAAGGTCATATAAAGTGCTTTGGGTAAGCCGTTGCTCACTTATCACGCTAAAACCCACCCAATCGTCTGGTGAAATCGGCAGCGTAGTATCAAGTGATAATTTGTTATGCTCTATATATGAGAGCAAGGCTATTAGAATTGGAACTTTTATGACACTGGCACTAGAAAATGCAGTCTCTAGCTGATGACTCGTAAGCAATTGATTGGTTGTGAGATTATGAACAAATAGATGTACGTTGTAAGGGGATTCCTGAACCATTTTTTCAATAATCTGCTCCATATAATACCTACTCAATCACATGGATTCGCTGGTTGTCCGCATCCATTGAGATCGTTCTTCCTAAAGGCAGCGACATCGTTGGTAAGCAATGACCACATGCCATTTCGGCTATAATTGGCTTACCTAGAGGCACTAGTATTTCTTGGAAAATCATGTGTAGTGATAAGCTATGCTCTGGCCTTTGCAGATTTTCAGGCCCACAATTAGTCCATGCTCCTAACAAAATACCTGCCGCGTCATCCAACTTCCCCGCCAGTTTTAATTGTGTAAACATACGATCGACCCGTTGTTGCGTTTCATCGACATCTTCTAAAAACAGAATTTTACCTCTTGTATCAATTTCATAGGGTGTGCCAAGTGACGCTGTAATCAATGTTAAATTACCACCAATTAGCTGACCTGTAGCATTCCCGCTGACAAGTGTTGACATGGGCTGGTTAGAGGGATTTTCTAAGTAGAACGACGTTTTGTCATTGTCCATAATCTGCTGCCTGAAGGATTGCCATGTGTAGTCGTCCATTTCCTGTCTAATAAATTCTGTGGATGGCATCGGGGTATGATACGTAACAAAGCCACATAGCTGTTGAAAGGCTATATGTAAGGCAGTCACATCACTATAGCCTGCAAATACTTTAGGATTTGCTCGAATCAGCTCAAAATCTAATTGTGCTAAAATCTTCGTCGCCCCATAGCCTCCACGTATACAAAAAATGCCGTCAATGGTCGGATCACCAAACATGCGATGGACATCTGCCGCCCGCACATCATCAGCACCTGCTAAATAACCATGCCTTGCGTGACAGGTCTCCCCAACGACCACCTTGAGCCCTAGCTTCTCAATACTCGCAATAGCAGGCTGCAGCTTTTCTGGTGGTGTTGCCCCAGAAGCACTAATAAGACCAATAGTGTCACCTTTTTTCAATGCCTTTGGACGAATCATGTTTTTCCCTCCATTTTCAGTGAAGTACGATAATGCGTTAGTTCCTCTTCATTGGCCAAAATAAAATGACCTTTCTCTACTTCAACAAATGAAGGAGGATTTTCCTCATAACGATGCTGTGACGGATCATACACTTCAACGATTTTCCCTCGTTCCTTATAGGGATTCGGCTCTGGTACTGCAGATAACAGTGCCTTTGTATAAGGATGCAGCGGATGAGTAAATAGCTTTTCTGTGTCTGCCAGCTCAACCATTTTCCCTTTATAAATGACCGCTGTCCGATCGGTAATAAAACGGACAATTGATAAATCATGGGCAATAAACAAATACGTTAAATGATTACGCTGTTGCAGACTAGCTAATAAATTCAATACTTGTGCTCGGATGGACACATCTAGGGCAGAGATAGGCTCATCTGCAATAATAAACTCGGGGTCCATCACTAAAGCACGAGCAATGCCAATACGCTGCCGTTGTCCTCCTGAAAACTCATGAGGAAAGCGGCTAGAGAACTCTGGCAGCAAGCCTACATTTAATAAAGCATTGCGAACCTTTTGCTGACGGTCAGCCTCATCCTTATATTTCTTTGAAGAGTATAATCCTTCGGAAATAATATAATCTACTTTTGCTCGCTCATTGAGGGAGGCCATCGGGTCCTGAAAAATCATTTGGATTTTCTGCGTAATTTCTCTATCCCACTCTTTCGAAATTTTGCCCTGTATACTTTTGCCATGATACAAAATTTGTCCTTCTGTCACCTCATTAATGCGCATAATAGCCCGACCAATCGTTGTTTTCCCAGATCCTGATTCACCTACAATGCCAAATGTTTCACCTTTAAAAATATGAAAGCTGACATCATCAATCGCTGTAAATTTATGTTTCCCTTTACCAAATACGACGGATACATTTTGCACTTCTACTAGCACTTCTTTATCGGTCATTAGCATACTGCCTCCCTTCTACAAAAAATGCTTGTAAAGCGGCTGGCGGCTCTACTTTTGGTGCAAGTGGATCTAATAACCATGTGCGCGCATAGTGGGTGTCACTGACCTGAAAAAAAGGTGGACGCTCTACAAAGTCAATTTTTAATGCATATGGATTGCGTGGTGCAAAGGCATCACCCTTTATTTCCTGAAAAAGATTCGGTGGCGTGCCCTTAATTGAATATAATTGTTCCCCCTTTGAGCCAAGCTGAGGTAAGGAGGAAATGAGTGCCCACGTATAAGGATGCTTACTATTAAAGAAAATTTCATGCGTTTCCCCGACCTCAATGACATCACCCGCATACATCACGGCAATACGATCAGCCACCTTTGCGACAACGCCTAAATCATGCGTAATATAGACAATGGATAAGCCATATTTCTGCTGAAGATTCTTTAATAGTTGTAATATCTGAGCTTGAATGGTCACATCTAAAGCGGTTGTTGGTTCATCACAAATTAAAATATTCGGTTTACAGGCAATCGCAATAGCGATGACAATACGTTGGCGCATGCCTCCCGAAAATTCATGTGGGTATTGCTTATAGCGTTTTTTCACATCTGTAATACCTACATCTGTTAGCAACTTTAATGTTTCTTCATAGGCTTCCTTGCCTCTTAAGCCTTGATGCATGACGACACATTCCTCAATTTGCTTCCCAATGGTTTTGAGCGGATTCAACGATGTCATTGGGTCCTGCGTTACCATCGCAATTTCCTTACCTCGAATACGCAACCATTCTTGCTCTGTCGTAAACTGAGTTACATCCTGTGCATTGTAAATGATTCGTCCTTGCTGAATGCTGCCATTTTTATCTAGCAAGCCCATAATGGATTTCATCAGCACCGATTTTCCCGAACCTGATTCACCAACAATGGCTAAGCTTTCTCCCTTGTAAAGGTCGAGTGAAATATCGCGGATAGCTGTTAAGACACGACCCCGTAGCGTAAACTGAATGATTAAATTTTGTATGACTAATATGCGCGATTTTTTCAATGTCACTTATTTCCTCTCCTTACACATGGTTTTTCGGATCTGCTGCATCTGCAAAAGAATTACCAATAATATAGAATGCTATCGTGATGACACTTAACACAATACTTGGAAAAATCAGCTGATAACGTAAATCTGGTGACATCATGAGTACGCGTCCTTCATTAATTAAATTTCCTAAGGACGGCTCGCTGATTGGTAGCCCTAAACCGATATATGTTAGAAATACTTCGGCTCCTATCGCAAAGGGAATAGCGAGGCTCATACGCAACATAATCACTGAAATTAAATAAGGTAATAAATTTTTTAAGATAATACGGTAATCAGGAGTGCCTAAACATTTTGAGGCTAGGTTGTATTCACGGTCACGTAAAATAACAATTTGATTGCGAATAAATCTCGCCATTTCCACCCATCCCGTTATACACATAGCTATAATGATCGTCGAAATACTTGGGCGTAAAATATAAGACATTAAAATGAGCACAATGGTTGTGGGGATATTATCGACAACATTATATAGCTGCGTTATCGATGCTTCTAATTTTCGTGAAAAGCCCCACAGTGTACCGATTGTAATACCGACTACTGCCTCTACCAAGGCTACGACACAGCCAATAAAGAGAGATGTTCTTGTGCCCGCCCAAATACGAGACCATAAATCCTGACCAATGGAATTCGTGCCAAACCAAAACTCTGCATTGGGGGTAATATTGCGTGCCTGCATCCCTGTTTGTTCATCCAAGTAAATTTCAGTTGGTGATTTTTGCGCTGGTAAATAAGGCTGGAGAATGGTGAAGCTGACAATAATAATCACTCCCACTAATAAAAAAACAGCTAGTCTATTTTTTAAAAAGGATTGCCATGTAGACCGCCAATAAGAGTAATTGGAATAGCCAGTTTCCTCTGCCTGTCTTGCGTCAACTTCAGCAAATTCAAACAATGTTTGACGGGACTTATTCGAAATATTATTGATTTCATCTGTATACATACCCATTAGCGCACACCCCCTCCCTTGCCTAATTTAATGCGTGGATCGACAAGTGCCATGGCAATGTCCCCTAAAATAAGTCCGATGATGCCAAGAGAAGAGAACACTAGCACTAAACCTTGCACAATCGTATTATCCTGACGCTGAATGGCATCCACGAGCAAGCCCCCCATCCCTGGAATGGAATAGAGCGATTCGATATAAATAGAGCCTGTAATCGTAAATAGAATGGTGGCAGGTAAGTATTGTGCCATTGGAATAAAGGCATTTCGCAGTACATGCTGGAACATCAATGTCCGCTCCTTCACACCCTTCGCCCTTGCTAGCTTAATATAGTCCTTGTTCAGTTCATCTACCATATATCGTCGCATCCACATCGCATAGGAGGCTGTCGGCGCCAACGCCATGGAGGTAAGTGGCAAAATCCAAGTAATCGGCCTGTACGCATCAAACAGCATCGGTAATTGAAAGAGTTCCGTAATATACATTTGAATGACTAAGTAGTAGACTGCTGCAGGGACAGCAACGACAAAGACGATATAGCCTGTCCCTAGCCGATCTAGCCAACGCCCCTTACGATAGGCCATCAAAATCCCTAACGGCACACCAATGAGTAGCGATAAAGCTACTGCCCCCAAACCAAAGAGCAGAGAATACATAATTTTATCCGCAATAATCGTCACAACCGGTACATCCGTACGATAAGTGACCGATTTGCCTAAATCCCCTTGCAACAAATTTTTATAAAAATTTCCTAACTGAACAAGCAATGGATCACGCAAGCCAAGATTTGTTAAATAAACTTCTTGCTGAGCCGGTGACATTTTATCGGCTGCCGCTCCTAAATATCCTTCCTCCGGCATTAATCGTAATAATGAAAAGACGATCGTGATGATAATAAAAAGGGTGAACACGGATTGTAAGAGACGTTTTCCTATATACTGCAACATGGCGCTATCCTCCTTTATCCAAAAGACTAAAGGAGATGCCGACTATTCTTTCGGTATCTCCTTTTCCTCTACGAAGCCATACTACTTTTCAGCATTCGCTAACGCTTCCGCACGTTCTTGCTCCCACTGCGCGAGCGCCTTTTTAAATTCTTCATTACTCATTGGCTTCTCCAGCACTTGCTGTCCTTTAAATTTCTCTGCCGTTACACCGAATGGCGAATATTGCGCCTCAAATGGATTTAATTTAGACGCCACATAGCCACTCCCCCCTACTGAATAAGGGATCACAAAGGCTTCATCAATTAAAAAGGCCTCTGCCTTTGCAAATAGCTCATAGCGTTTTGCGGCATCAATCGTTTCTTTCGCTTGATCCACAAGGTTTTGGTACGTCGTTTTGCCATTTGCCTCTTTATAGCCTTCTGCTAATTCTGGTTTATTGTAAGTACCGTCCACTGTGAATGGATCTGTATACGTAGAGGGATCTGCAAAGTCAGGACCCCAGTTCGCTTCTAAAAGCGCAAACTTGCCAGGACGACGCACCTCTGATAAGAAGCCTGTCGATGGGCCAGCCTCTACAATAATGTCGACATAATCTGTCCCTAGTAATTTTTCAATCTGCTGTTCCACTACTTGAGAACGATTGGCCCAATCTGGACTGCCTGCATTATAGGGCATTAATACTTTTACAGGGAACGTGGCTTTACCTGCTAATGCTGTTTTCGCTTTTTCTTTGTACTCTAGAGCGAGCTCTTTATTGAAGGAATCTTCATTGGAAATGGTCGTAAGTGGCGCTAATTGGGTATAATCCACCCCTTCCACATCGACAAAGTTTTTCGGTGTAATAGTATTGCTCAGCAAATCTGCTGGATTATAAGGCTCAACCGTCAGCATTGCGGACACCCGATCCAGTGCATGGAATAAGGATTTACGGAAATCTTTATTATTGACTGCAACCTTCCAGTTATCTGGCTCATATTGGGCGTCAAATTGTGGATTAAAGTTAAGTGCATAGAAGTAGGTATAGAAGTTATTTTGTGTTTGACGAACCTGGGATTTTTTCTTCTCGTCTTTAAACCATTCATCAATAATAGAGGTTGGAATACTAGCAGAATCAATTTCTCCACGTAAAAACAGCTCTGGTGCCACTGTTGCCGCTTCTTTATTGTATTTATAGCGAATGCGATCAATCAGCACCTTGTCTTTATCCCAATACGACTCATTTTTCACAAGAACACGCTCATTTTGCGGTTCAAATTTATCTAAAAGATAAGCGCCATTATAAAGGAAATTTTCACGCGTCGTACCAAAATCCTTCCCTTTCTCGGCAATGAACTTGCCATTCACCGGGAAGAAACAAACATAGTTCAACATAGAAAGGAAATAGGGTGTCGGGGCTTCTAAAGTATATTCTACTGTATGTTCATCTAGCGCCTTTATGCCAACCTCCTTGAAATCAGCCAACTCGCCGTTATAGAAGGCCTCCCCATTTTTTACGACCGTCGCAATCCAAGACGTCGATGATTCATTTTTAGCATCAAGCACATAATGTAAGCCATCCACAAAGTCTTGTGCCACAACATCTGCATAGTCCTTCCCCTCATGTGTGACCCATTTAGCATCATCACGTAGCTTGAACGTCCAAACAGTAGCATCCTCATTAGCAGACCATTCCTTCGCCAATCCTGGCTGAACGACTCCATATTGATCGTATTCTATGAGTCCATCCACCATATTTGCGGCCACCGCAAATTCATTTGTTTCAGACGTCTTTAAATAATTTAACGTTTTAATTTCTCCCGAATACACAACACGATATTCCGATGCCTTTTCACTCGATGATTCATCATTGCAGGCTACACAAAACAATACGACCAGACATATGAACAGCAACCAAGACTTTCTCACAAGCATCCCCCTAATCATCTTTTTATAATGAAAATCCTATTGCAAGGACGGATGCACCTTCAATAGGATCTTTCAAACATAAGCTAGGTCCTTCTAAATCGACCCACTATCGATGAAATGCACAACGATTCCATGCTCGTTGTCACGGTAATGAGATAAATTTGTAGGTTCTATCAAATCAAACATATTGGACAGCGTGTCCCACTGCTTTTTGACTACATCTTTGAGTGGTGGCTTCGCTGGAATGAGCGATTTTGCCTTGTTGTGATCGGGGCAAGCGCTTTACTGAGCAAATTCTTCACTCGGGTGAGCGCCTCTCCTCTTTCTGAGCGAGCTCATCGCTTCGATGAGCACTTTGTAAGTATTTTCCTGGATGAGCACTCTATTCCTATTTTGGAACGAAGCTATCACTATTGATCATTCATTGATAAAGCAAGCTCAGTAGCATCATGTTAAAAATTGTAAAATACGAAGCACCTCATAAAAATCATCGGTGATAAACTCTACGGTATTATGTGGTTTGAATGTGGCATTTGGATAGAAAGAATTGCGATAAGCTCGTGTATGGTCTCGATAAATAATCTCCACCACAAAGCGTTCTGGTAACGCTACCTGCAAATCAGCACGTGGCACTTTCATTGCAGACTCTACCAGACGTTTGGTTTCCATAATGGTTAGCTGTGGGCTGACACTAATCGTTGCATTTCCGATGCCTTCCTTTGTGGCAAATGTAATCATGTGTTCATTCAAGGCCTGTATTTCCTCTGTTAGCCCCACATCCCCACTAACGAAGGATACAGGAACATCATGTAAAGCCGCCGCATACGTATTGATTAAAAATTCGCTTGCATAATGACCATTAATTTTGACGTCGGCATATGTGCAAAGTGTATGGGCAAGTGGATTGCGCTCACTTCCTCCTTTACTGTGGTAGCCAATAAAAATGGCACGGTCAAAGCTTTGATCGAGACCTGCCACCATACACATTGGATCATATGTCCAGCCACGGATGACTTTACAATTGATGGGTAAATTGGAAATGTCGAGATTGCGAGCAGAATCGTGGGCATCCTTTAATAAAATTTCTGTGGCGCCTCCTGCTATCGCTCCTTCAATGGCTGCTTCTACTTCTCGTGTCATTTGTCTTTGGAAAAACAGATAGTCCGGTGCGTTTAACTCGGTCTCACTCCATGATGTTGTACCTGTAATCCCTTCAATATCTGCGCTAATATAAACCTTCATAGAAATCGCAACTCCTTTACATTATGATTTTGTATTGTTGCGTGTACTGCTCCATAATGGGCTACCTGCGCTTGCACACGTCTTGCCCATGCCACATTGTGATAATCGTAATGCCACCATTCTTCTGCATAATTCGTGAATCCAGCAAGTGACAAGCAGTTGTACAGCAGACGCCGATGCTGACAGGCCAGCGGATTTTCCTTCAAGTGCTGTTCAAAATAACGTGTCGCAGATTTTTCATGCATTTCGTCAAAAGCTGTACCAAGATCCAACGCTTTACCATGGACATCAGCCAGTGTGACATCAATTGCACCACCTGTTAAATGTGGGGCTAAATGGGCGAATTCTTCACTTGGCAAAGCTACATATTTTTTCGTAGCCTGCACAAGCTCCTGTGGTGTTGCCTGTGGCATTTGTTGTGCTAATTGCTTTGAAAAATGGGTAAACAAATATTGCTGTACTTGAAACGGACGATACCCATCATAAAGTAAGAGACTATATTCTTGTGGTAATAACGTTAACGCCTGCTGCAAACGCTTATAGACCCCTTCTCGCACATAAATAACTTGCAAACTATCAGGAATCTGTTGCTGATAGTAGATAGGCTCCATGAATAGTCTCGGATGTGTAGCTGTGACCTGGATAAGCGGCTCACCGTTTTCACGAACAAACGGAGATAGAGGTGGATTCCTATTTATAGCTGCCGCTATTGGTTGAAATAGGTTGATGATATTGGCACACCTCCTTAATTTTTAGATAATTCAGTTTTTTAAAATGAATGTTATCATATCTCCCTAGCATTGACTAGATAAAAAAGGAATAATTACAATATAATAGTTTTTCTCCTATAATGATTCATATTCCAGCAAAACACTGTCGAAAAATCACTTTTGTCCTCTAGTTAAGGATTTTATTCATCGCATTGCTCGCTCATGCTAACGAAGTACAAAAAAAGCTATCGAAACATGGATGATGTCTCAATAGCTTTAATCGTTATGCCTTATGAAAAGCGTAAGCTTCCACTGTATGGCCATTGCGCCCCGTTGTAGTCTGGGCCTGAGATAATGAATTGAGTATCGCTTCCTCTGTCGCTTCAGCTGCGGCGGCAAACAACTGATTCATGATGGGGTGATCCTCACGTAGCTGTGTTCTTGTTTCCATCAGCTGATCTGTCGTATGAGGAATACTGTGTGCCGTTGTAAAACCAATGACTACATCCCCACTACCATGTGAAAAGTGACTACCTGTCCGACCGAGACCGATACCACAGCGTTTAATGACACGCAGCAATTGGCGGCTACTCAACGGGGCATCCGTTGCAAGAATAATAAGTATTGAACCATCTGTAGGAGATAATGTTGATTGGCTTTGCCTATTGGAAGCGTTGTAACGCTCGGCTAAAAACTCAGTGCTTTGACCAAAATTACTGAGAACTAGACAACCTACTGTATAGCTAATTTCCTGTTGTTCAACTTTAACAAGGCGAGAAGACGAACCAATCCCCCCTTTATAGCCAAAACACATCATACCTTTCCCTGCTCCAACGGCTCCTTCCTGTACTATATCCGTAGAGGCTTGACGAATGGCTGCTATTGCATGTTCTGGTGTCACGGGACACGCTCGAATCGAATTTAAATAACTATCATTACATTCGCCTACCACAAGATTAATCGTTCCTGTTATGAGCCCAATATCTTCATTCAAGTCCAACATATAGCTTAATGTTCCTTGTGTAACGGCTGGCACGCCAAAGGTATTCGTTAACATAATAGGTGATTCGATCACACCAAGCTCATTGACTTGCACAAGTCCCGTTGTTTTTCCGAAACCATTTAACACATAGCTTGCCGCCGTTACCTTTTGCTGAAATAAATTACCACCATGCGGTAAAATGGCTGTGACTCCTGTACACGCATAAGCACCGTCCTGATCTAATGGCTCATCCAATGTGACATGTCCCACCTGAACTCCCGCTACATCGGTCATACAGTTTTTTGGTCCAACTGGTAACTTGCCAATCTTGATGCCCATTTGTCGTACCTTGCCTGGCATATTACAACTCCTCCTGAATCGCCATGGACACCGCAGTTTGTGCATGAATGGCTGCTGTATCAAACACTGGCACACTAATATCCTCCTGCTGAATCAATAAACCAATCTCCGTACAGCCTAAAATCACTCCTTGTGCCCCCGCTTGCACAAGCTCCTCAACAACTTGGATATAGTACGATTTGGCGTCTTGCTTAATGATACCTAAACACAGTTCTTCATAAATAATGCGATTTACTTCCATTCGTTCGTGGCTGTCTGGCACAATAACCTCAATACCGAAACCCTCCACTCTTGCTTTATAAAACGCCTGCTCCATCGTATACTTCGTGCCAAGAAGGGCTATTTTCTGTAGATCTGCTTCTTTAATTTGTCTAGCTGTTGCATCCGCAATATGTAAAATCGGGATGGTAATCGCTGCCTCTATAATATCAATGACCTTATGCATCGTATTCGTACAAATAATAACGAAATCTGCACCTGCACGCTCAAGTGATTGCGCTGCTTGTGCCAGAACATTCCCCGCTTTGTCCCACTCTCCTTTCGCTTGAAAATGCTCAATTTGTTGGAAATCCACACTATATAAAATACATTTGGCAGAATGTAAGCCTCCTAGTCGCTGTTTGACCTGCTCATTCATGAGCCTGTAATAGGCAGCGGAGGATTCCCAGCTCATCCCACCAATTAAGCCGATTGTTTTCATCAACATCACACTCCTTTTCTATTATTATACGCATAACTCGCAATGAAATAAGAGAATTTTCCAAATTTAATGCTTTATCTCCCTATCGAATATGACAGAAAAATAGTATTTAAAGCAACTCTATCCATTTAAATATTTTAAAATCACAAAATATTATGATTATTTTCATTATTTTAGAAATGTTGATTTTTTATAAAAAAACAGTGTAGACTAAAGCGTATTGTAAAAGGAGGACAACTTATGGAATGGATTTCAAGTATTGTAAATAGTGGAAATAATGTTTTATGGACATATATCCTAATTATCTTATTAATCGTAGCAGGACTATATTTTTCATTTGGTACGAAGTTTGTACAAATTCGTCTGTTTCCTGAAATGTTTCGTTTAATTGTAGAAAAAAGAGAGGGCGAATCAGGTGTATCACCGTTCCAGGCTTTTACTATTAGTGCTGCTTCACGTGTCGGCACAGGAAATATTACAGGTGTTGCCTTAGCCATTGGTGTAGGAGGACCAGGTGCTGTTTTTTGGATGTGGATCATCGCTATTTTAGGGATGGCTACTGCCTTCATTGAAAGTACCTTAGCACAGGTTTATAAAGTGAAGGATGGTAATACCTTCCGGGGTGGACCTGCCTACTACATGGAAAAAGCGTTAGGTCAACGAAAGCTAGGAATTATTTTTAGTATTTTATTAACATTTAGCTTTGGGTTTATTTTTAATGCTGTACAGTCCAATACAATTGCCACGTCAGTTGGAGAAGCATTTGATATCAAACCAGCGATCATTGGGATAATACTTGTCGCCTTAACAGCCTTAATTATTTTTGGCGGTGTTCATAGAATTGTGAAGGTGACGCAAATTCTTGTACCTGTCATGGCGATTTTCTATTTACTTGTAGCCCTTTTTGTTGTAGTGACAAATTTCTCGGAAATCCCGCATGTTTTTAACTTAATTTTCACACATGCATTTGGCCTACAGGAAGCTGCTGGTGGTGCAATTGGGGCGGCTATTATGCAAGGTGTCCGTCGTGGTTTATTTTCCAACGAGGCTGGTATGGGGAGTGTACCTAATGCGGCGGCAACTGCCAATACCTCACACCCTGCCAAACAAGGGCTAGTACAAAGCTTAGGTGTCTTTTTTGATACGATCATGATTTGTACAGCGACTGCCTTTATCATTATTTTAGCTGGCTTATATGATAAAGGCGAAAGTGACGGCATTATCTTGACGCAAAATTCTTTAGCTGTCCAAGTTGGGGACTGGGCTCCTTACTTTATTGCTATCGCCATCATCTTCTTTGCCTTCAGTTCGATCATTGGAAACTATTATTATGGTGAATCCAATATTGAGTTTATGGATGCGCATAAAGGTTGGATGTTTAGCTATCGTATATTAGTGTTAGCTATGGTCATGTTTGGCTCTGTAGCTCAGGTACAGCTTGTATGGAATTTAGCTGACCTATTTATGGGTCTAATGGCGCTCATCAATATAGCCATTATTATTATTCTCGGTAAAATTGCCTTCCTTGTATTAGACGACTTTACACAGCAACGTAAAGCTGGTAAAAATCCTGTCTTTTATGCAAAATCAATTCCAACCTTAAAAAATACAGACTGTTGGGAAGAAGATCGATAAACAGCTAACGCCACTCCTTTTGATAGGAGTGGCGTTTCATGTTGTTGAAAAAAGGTAATGTCAACGGCATAATAAGCAATTTTGTAAGGCGAGGGGTTGATTTCCGTTCCGCCAGCGTCCTTTCCAGGGGGCGTCCGATGAGCCGCTTCACTCACTGCGTTCGCTCCAGGGTCTCCTCTGTGACGCTATGAGCTGCACCCAAAATATTGGACTTAAAAATCTACTATAGGGGGTGCAGGTAGTGATTTCTGATGAACAAAAATTAGCCGCAGTTCTAGCTTACTTTGAAGAAAAAGAAAGTACGTATCAGATTGCCAATCGATTACAGAGGGATCGACAGTACATTCGATTATGGATTGAATTATATCGCTATCATGGCATCGAAGGAATTATTCGTCCTCAAGGGTTCACGAATTACGAAGATTCTTTTAAAATAAAAGTAATTCAACACCTGATAGAGACGGGCGATTCGCTCCTTCAGACTGCTGCGAAGTTTAATATTCCTTCCCGTGAAACCGTTCGGAGATGGAAAAAACAATGGATGTCAACGGCTGGTGAGGTGCTCTATCAAGTAGAAAAGGAGCGCCAATCAATGCCAAAAAAACAACCACCTTCGTCCGATTTAAATGGAAAAACAACGGATGAGTTAAAAGCCGAAATTGAGTATTTACGGATGGAAAATGCCTATTTAAAAAAGTTGAAAGCCTTAGTTCAAGAAAAGGATGCCTTCAAATCCAAGAAAAAGTAAGAGCTGTCTATGAGCTAAGGTTGGATTTTCCTCTTCAAGCTCTATTAAAAGTCGCGAAACTTAAGAAAAGTACGTATTATTATCATCTCCAAAAATGGGTAAAACCAGATAAATATCAGGCGATCAAAGAACGAATTCAGACGCTTTTTCATTACCATAAGGGGCGTTATGGCTATCGTCGTATTTGTTTAGCCCTCCGAAATGAAGGGTTTTTCATCAACCATAAAACGGTCCAACGATTGATGCAAGAATTGGGCTTAAAAGGGACGGTACGCCCTAAAAAATACCGTTCGTATAAAGGGACAGTCGGCTATGTCGCAGAGAATGTCATCCAACGTGATTTTGAAGCCACTGCACCCAATCAGAAATGGGTAACCGATGTAACGGAGTTTAAAATAAACGGTCAAAAAATCTATATATCCGCTGTATTAGATTTATTCAATCGAGAAATCGTTGGGTATGAGGTATCAAAATCACCTAATTTTGAGTTAGTTCAACAGTCTTTTAAGAAGGCGTTTACGTATACAAAGTTATCGAAAAAGAGTGGCTTAATCGTCCATTCTGATCAAGGATGGTTATATCAAATACCACGTTTTAAAGCGTTATTGGCAACACATGAAATCAAGCAAAGTATGTCACGGAAAGGAAATTGTTTAGATAATGCCGTGATAGAAAGCTTTTTTGGCATTATGAAATCAGAATTTCTATACGCAACAACGTTTAAGAACTACGAAGCATTCAAAAAAGCGTTAGTAGACTTTATCCACTACTACAATCATGAGCGGATAAAAATAAAACTCAACGGAAAAAGTCCAGTTGAGTTTCGAAGAGTTTCTTAAAAGTTCAAATTTTTGGGGTCAGTTCACTAAATCCCCTAGGAGTGACACTGGCTCCACTCCAATCAACCATTCTGCCAAAGTGTCTTTTCCTGAACAAAATAGCCCATTATTTATAGTATAAGAGAGGATAGCTTCTTACTTTCAATGTGGAGAAGTGATGTGTGACAACACCCCTCCATAAAAGAGTAGTGAGTATGTTCACTTTTTTGCTAAAAAGTGAACATTTTTATTTTATGGATTGGAGTGGAAGGCTACTTGACTCCCGTGGGAATAGCGAGACAGGCGAGCCCCTGCACGGAGCGGTAGCGGAGGAAGCGGCTCGGCGCTCGGCCACAGGAAAGCAAGTAGCCTGCAACGGAAATCCTTTTTCACCTTTCACATAAATTCTATGGATGGTTTTGTTTTTCAACACTATGAAAAGCCACTCCTTTTGATAGGAGTGGCGCAGACTGTAGACAAACTCGCTGAATTTTGAGTTTGCCTACAGTCTTTTTTCTTTTACAATAAAATAAAGTAAAGCCGTTGATTTCCACTACGGGCGGACGCTTTCCGCGGGCGGGGTCGAGCTGCTTCCCTCGCTTCGCTCAGTCCAGGATCTCGACTTTCCCGCTTTTCCCGCAGGAGTCGCCGCCCTTCGTTCCAATCAACTTCTATATAAAATACTCTATCTACATAGGGTGTTGAAAAGTAAACTTTTGAGGTGATCAACCATGATGACGAAGAATCAAACCAATGAACGTGAACAATTAGAAATGTTAACGATTGATCAATTAGTTCCCAACGATCATTTAGTGCGAAAACTAGAGGCTGCTATTGATTTTTCATTTATCTATCCTTTAGTAGAAAATCTTTATTCACCTAATGGGCGTCCAAGTATTGATCCTGTCGTTCTCTTCAAAATGACGTTTATTCAATATGTTTTTGGCATTCGCTCCATGCGTCAAACGATCAAAGAAATTGAAACGAATATGGCGTATCGTTGGTTTTTAGGATTTGGCTTCCATACAGAAGTCCCGCATTTCTCTACCTTCGGTAAAAATTATGTCCGTCGCTTTCAAGACACCGATATATTTGAACAGATATTCTATCGTATTTTAAAAGAGATTATGCATCAAGGACTCCTCCATGCAGACCATTTATTTATCGATTCTACGCATGTGAAAGCGAGTGCGAATAAACGGAAGTATGATAAAAAGGTCGTGCGAAAAGAAACACGGGCTTATGAAGAGAAGCTTCAATTAGAGTTAAATATGGATCGTGAAGAACACGGAAAAAAGCCCTTTCCCCCGGAGAAATTTGAAAAGGAAGAATGGAAAGAAATAAAGGAAAGCACGACAGATCCTGAAAGTGGCTATTACGTGAAGGATGAACGTACGAAACAGTTTGCGTATTCTTTCCATGCAGCCACAGACGAAAAAGGCTTTGTCTTAGGTGCCATTGTGACTCCGGGAAATGTGCACGATAGCCATGTATTACAGCCACTTGTGGAAAGGGTCATTCAAAATGTTCAAAAACCAATCGCTGTTGCGGCAGATGCAGCCTATAAAACACCAGCGATTACGAACTTTTTGTTAGAGAATCAAATGTTGCCTGTTCTTCCGTATACACGTCCTAAAACGAAAGATGGATTCTTCCGAAAGCACGAGTATACATATGACGAGCACTATAATTGTTATCTTTGCCCACAAGGGCAGATATTGAAGTATGCGACAACGACGAAGGAAGGATATCGCCAATATAAATCGAATCCTTTGATTTGTGCGAAGTGTCCAAGCCTTTCCCAATGTACAGAAAGTAAGCATCATCAAAAACTCATTCAACGCCATATTTGGGAGTCGTATGTGGAGGAAGCTGAACATTTACGCCATTCCTATGACATCAAACAAATTTATGCAAAGCGTAAAGAAACGATTGAGCGTGTCTTTGCCGATGCAAAAGAAAAGCATGGTATGCGATGGACAACCTTAAGAGGTCTAAAAAAATTGTCCATGCAGGCGATGCTTACTTTTGCTGCCATGAATTTGAAGAAACTGGCTACTTGGACGTGGCAAGTAGCTTAAGAGAGCAACTAAGCTCGAAGAGTATGTTGAATTTGGTAGTATATTACCAAATGTTAAAAATAAAATAGGAAGAAAAATGACAAAAACCATCGAGAGTGAACTTCTCGATGGGCTTTTGTCTACAGTCTCAGCCACTCCTTTTGATAGGAGTGGCGTTTGTGCTTTAATATTTAAATTGACTAATCAGTTGCTTTAATTCATCCGCCATATGTGCGAGTGCTTGTGCCGAGGCATTGATTTCTTCCATTGAGGCTAATTGTTCCTCTGTTGATGCCGCTACATCCTCGGATGCAGAAGCATTGCCTTTTGCAGAGAATGCCAAATCTTCTGTTACGGCTGCCACCTCTTGAACACCTGCTGACATTTGCTCAGAGGCTGAAGAGACTTCCTCCATTTTAGGTGTAATTTCATTCATGCTTGCCATAATGACTTGGAATTTTGCAATGGCTTCATCCGAAATATGCAAACCACTTTGCACATCCTCCGTTACCTTCGCCATAATACTGACAGATTGCTCCGTCTCTTGCTGAATACCTCGAATAAGCTCAAATATTTGTTTGGCCGATTCTTGTGATTGTTCTGCTAACTTGCGAACCTCATCTGCCACAACGGCAAACCCTTTCCCATGCTCACCTGCTCTTGCCGCCTCAATAGCTGCATTTAATGCAAGTAAGTTCGTTTGATCGGCAATGCTCGTAATGACATCTAAGATGGACGTAATTTGCTGAGATCGTTCATGCAAGGTTTGGATTTTCGCATTGGAATCTGCTACAGATAAATGAATGGATTGCATTTGATCCTTCGTATTCTGCACAGCTTGTCCACCCTCATCTGCTTGTGATGTTGCATGCTGCGAAAGGTCTGTCACAGCAGAGGATATTTCGGCAATATGCAAAATAGCTGTTGAAAGCTCATGCAGTGATTCTGCATTTTTATTGGCACTGATCGTTTGCGAATCAGCACTTGAGGCAACATCCTGAATAGAAATCGCCACTTTTTCCGTTGCAATGCTTGTTTGATTCGCGTTGGCTGTTAGCTCCTCTGCTGACGAAGCCACTTCCTCTGCATTTTGCTCAATTTTTTGAATAAGTGTCCGTAAGCTTTCTTGCATATCATTAAAGGCTTGTCCTAATTGACCAATCTCATCCTTCGACGTAACCGTCACCGTTTCTGTCAAATCGCCTTTACTGATCGTCACAGCACTATCCTTTAAAGCTTTAATTGGCTTTAACACAGCCCTCATAACAAAATAAAAGACAATCGTACTAATAACAATAGCCGCAATCAGCACTAAAATCGTATGGTATAAAATTTTAGATGCCGATTCATCAATTTCTTTGGCAAAAATGGTCCCTGTGATTTTCCAATCAGTCAGTTCATTTGTTGTATAGAACAGGATTCGGTTATCACCGTCAAAGACATATTTATAGGTACCAGAAGGATTTTCGTACATTTGATCGAGGAAGCTTTCTTTTAGTTTTCCTCCAGCTTCAAGCGTAGGATGTGAGATAACCATATTTTCTTCACCAAAAATAGAAGGATAACCATTTTTCCCGATTCGAATGGAATCTGCAATTTTTTGAAGGTCTGTCAGTTTAATATCAATAGCCACAACCCCAGCATGATCCTTAATCTGTTTGGCAACTGTCACAACCATATCGCCAGTTCCTGCATCTTTATAAGGATTTGTGATTAACGTTTCTCCTTTGAGGGCTGTTGCCTCTTTATACCAATCTCGATCTAGTGGATTATAGTCTGCATCATTTAATTTTGGCTCTTGTGTAAAGGAGCCATCGTTCATGCCAATATAAATACTTAGCACATCTGGATTTAGCTCTACATACTGATGCAAATTCGTCTCAATAGAGGCTTGGGATTGCTGATATTTTCCTGCATCTAATTCACTGCTAAATACATTGATATCATCCATTTTTTCGCTAATGGTTTTATCAATAAGCTTATTTAAAATGCCCACACTTTCATTGGCACTAAATAATATTTCTTCTTCTATTGAGTCTTTTGCAGATAAATAAGATAAACTCCCAACAGAAATGACAGGAATTAGTAATACTAGCGCAAATAAAGTATAAAGCTTGCCCTTAAAACTGCTAAATAGTTTCTTCATATATCAATCTCCTTTTGATTCTTGTCGTGAAAAAATAGCAAGCTATTTTCCACAGTATTTCCCTCTCTTTATCTGCTTCACATTTCTCCCAAAGCTTTTATCGGATGAAATATTATTTTTCAAACATATTTTTGAATTTCTTATTATTCAGGCTTTGCAGACAACTAGAAAACCCCTGTAAATATACAGAGGTAGTGTTTCGTTAGTATTTAAATGACTGTATAGACTCTTGCAAATCTATCGCCATTTTCGCTAGATGTGTAGAGGAAGCTGCTACCTCCTCCATTGCTGCATTTTGTTCTTCTGAAGAGGCTGCAACACTTTGTACATGGCGACTCGATTTCATTGAGACTTCACTAATATAATCAATTTCTTTGACTAACTTTTCTACATCCTGATGAATAGTCCGAATGGCTGTTGTCACTATCTCAGTTTGTGCTTGTACATCATTAATGGCATCATCAATCTGTATAAAATTATCTCTTGCCACATTGACCTTTTCACGTCCTACATGGACCGAATCATTGCTATTGACCATATCCTCTTCAATGACTCTCGTGCTATCGGTAATTTGTGCCACTACTTTTTCAATGTCCCCTGCTGCAAGATTGGACTCATCTGCTAGCTTACGTACTTCCTCTGCAACAACCGCAAAGCCTTTGCCATGTTCGCCGCTTCTTGCCGCTTCAATTGAGGCATTGATTGCCAGTAAATTGGTTTGTGTCGCAATACTTTTAATGACATTCACGGCTTTTACAATCGCCGCTGTATTGTCATCTAAATCTTGCACACGGGTATTTAACTCGCTTGTATTGGCAGAAATTTCATTCATTTGTTCCGTCACATCATGCACAGAAGAACGCCCTATACTCGCCATATTTTTCGTTTCGACGGTTGCATGATTCACGTTATGGATACTTGTAGAAATTTCATTCATTTTCTTTAAAATATGAGCTGATAAATTCCGTACATCGCTTGTTAAAGTGTCCTGCTGGTCAATTCCTTGTGCAATATCGTGAATAGATGCCGTCACCACTTCTGTCGCCTGTGTAACCTCCATGCTACTAGCCGTCAGTTGTTCTGATGTGGCTGCAACTTGTTCGGAGGAGTTGCCTACTTGTTTCATCATCTGTCGAAGCTTTTGTGACATACTATTAAAGGATTCGGCTAAATGGGCGAATTCATCCTTGGTTTTAAATTGTAAATGCGTGTGCAAATTCCCTTCAGAGAATTTATCCATTTCTATTACTGTTTGCTGAATGTTTTTAGCGATTCGTCTCCCAAATACTGTGGCAATGATGATACTAACAATCAAAGAAATAACGGCTAGTATTGTAATTTCTACCCCGCTTCTTTCCCCTTCTTGCTTGGTTGCTTCAATATGAGCTTGCATCTCTTCCTGTTGAGCCGTTGCCATCGTCTTGCCAAAGACAACTAACTTCAGAGAACCTTCACCTAAAATTGGCAATGCTTGCTGTTGGGCTTGTTGATGATCTCCTCGTTGATAAAGTGGCACTATCTGCCCATCTATCGCCTTTTCCCAATCGGCTAGTTGCTGTAAAAACTGCTCAAACTCTTCATTGCTATCGCCTTTTTCTTGGAGACGATTAATCGACGTATGTAAGGTCTCGCGGATTTCATGGTGGTTGTTAAGCATTTCTTCCTTGCCATATAATATATACCCACGAATAGCTGCATTTGCTCGAACTGTTTGGAACGAGATATCTTGATATAAATGAATAAATTCTGTCTTGTCTTCAATTTCTGCTAGAGTCTGATTATTATGATTCAAGTAGTATAATGCAATACCTGAAATAAGCAGTAGGAAGACGAGTACAATGCCAAAAGCAATTTGTAGTTTTCGTTCCACAGTTAGTCTCATATGATTCCCTCAATTCTACTATAATCATATTGAGTATAGCCTACCTAAACCTATTAACCTATATAATATGTATCTATCCTCATAAATTATCGCTAAAATTTAACAAAAATAAGAACTCCACGCTCAATCTATTGACAATAATATCCACTATATCGCTAGTTTAAATAGGTAGAAAGCATTTGGAAACCGTAGAGGTAAACCCAAAAGAGAGGGAGCAACAGAACCATTTTAAGAAAAAGCCCTCTTTTTTCAACATATTCTCGAATGCCTGAAGTAAGCATAATAGCACTTAGTAACAATAAGCTATGCTGAGCCCCATAGATCTGCAAAGAAAATGTAATAACGAATGGCAAGGCGGCTGGAAAAATAAAATCTGCTAACGGTCTCTTGCTCTTCGCTTTGTTTAAATATATGGGAGGAGCCGTTTCTTTTTCTATCGATTTAGCCCCTGTAAGTTTCTTTGCTAGCATAAAGGCTAGACTGAAAAATATAATTGTATACACAATAAATAATAGAAACGGCATTCTACTTTCTTCATTCAACAAATGAAAATAATCCACCATATCTTGTGCCTTTAGTTCATAATACTGCATCGTTTTCTGATCCATTAGGAATAATCGTTCATCCTTGCTAATCACCTTCACGGCCATTTCCTTGCCATTATAAAGACGTATATATAAGTCGCTTACCGTAGTAGCATTAGCTGGTCGACTAACCGGATTTTTTGGGGACTGTAATGCTTGTTGGAGATGTTCCTTGTCTTTCACCTCATAACGGTTGATGTAGAACACTTGCTTTAATGGATACAAATATTGCTCCTTGCTATCACTTCCAGACAAATACCAAGCCTCTTGAATTGTTTGAAATTCACTATGATGCAGGGATACTAGCTCCTCTCGCTGCCTTTCATTGTAACTGAAAAGTAGAAGTGTACTTATACTAAGAATAATGCCTAGTAACAGTGTATAAATATGGCCTCCCTTGTGCATCCCTACGCCTCCTTTACAGACTTTTATATATAGTAATTATTGTAATATACGGTTTACACTCCCAATAAGTTTCATCTATACTAATAATAGAGGTGAAGCAAATATGAGTAAACCAGCATTATACGTACATTTAGTCATTGGACCTGATTGTGATTTCGAATCCATGGCCATCAGAGCGGCACTAGAATCCTTTGATGCACGGGTGACAATTCATTTAATCGGAAGACCAAATGACTTGATTGATGTCTTGTCTGGAGAGGATCTGCCAAGCAAAATGGACTATCTTATTTTAAACTTCCACGGTAATGAGGGACGCTTTTGTTTACCCGAGTTAGGCGAAGATGTATATGAAGACAATGAACCTAAAAGTATCTACTTTGAACGACAGGATGTCCTATCCTATTGTCAGCTACAGGATGTCAAGGTGATAGCAGCTGGCTGTACATTAGGCTGGCAACAGCTAGCGACAGCCTTTTTAGAAAGTGGCTGTCACTCCTATTTAGCACCCGATGATTATATAGAAGGTAACGCGAATCTCATGTTTCTTATTCGCTTTTTCTATGAGATCATCACGAATCAAAGAAATCAGCAGGAAGCATTCGAACTCGCCCAAGCTATTGATGCAGAAACGGCCATGTACAAGCTATATTTAACATAAAAAGATCGTAGCACATGTTATTGGCTACGATCTTTCTTTATTAACGTTGCTGTTTATCTAGCATGGATTCTGTAAAAGCCTGTGACTGTCCTTTTGGAATACTAAGCGTTTGCCAAGCAGAGCCCTTAACTTGTTTCGCAATATAAATAATTTGACCGACATGCTGTGCATAATGCGCCATCTGTCTTTCAATGGCATCAATGACTGCTAGCTGCTCTCCTCTAATTGTGACATATCGCTGCAAATCAGATTCTGTTAAACTCGCTAAGGCGTCTAAAAACACTTGCCAACCCTTTTCCCAAGCTACGAGCATGGCCTCTTTCGTGTGAAGACTATCCATAAACTCATCATCTCGATTACGCGTAGACTTCTCACCATCCGTCGTTAAAAAATCTGTCCAGCGTGAAATCATATTGCCACTAACATGCTTCACAATAACTGCGATACTATTGGATTCCTCATTATACGCCCAATGTAACTGTGCCTCTTCTAATTGGGCAAGCGCCTTATCCCCTTGCTCTTTCACATTGTTAAATCTTTTTTGAACAACTTGTAAATAAGTGTGTGCGATTGTCATGATTGTACCCATCCCCTCTTTTCTATCATTCTATAATAGTTCAAAGGGATTGTCTCATCTGTGCTTTACTAATCGCCAAGAATAAACGCTCTTACGATGGTCGCCATTTTTTCTTGGACTTCTTGTGGGTCGCCATCTAATTGATAACCAATATGATAGACATAGCCGTTATAGTACGTATAAAATTCATTGGCATTTGTAGTCATTTGAAAGATGCGCTTATCTGTTTCATCGTAATTATAGTAAATGTAAACAAAACCTCGATCTGGTGTCATCTCCCGATAATATAAAGGATTCATAAAATTTAAACCTACATTTGAAACTTTAATCCCTAAAGTTTCCTCAATATCTTTCGATTTAATATATGTTGATAAGGGATTACGATTTACATTTGTCACTGAGAAATTAATGTATTGTAGATCCCTGCCAGTGGAGGATTTTTCTTTATAGCTAAATTGAAATTGCGTTTGTTGACTGCCATCATCCATTTTGGATGATACCGCATAGACCTCCTGAATATTTGGTTGAAATGGCAACTCTTCCGGTGTAGTAAGATGAACGACATTGCCCAGTGAGGTTGCTACTGATTGCATAGCCACGAAACCCTGAAGTGGTGCATAATATTTGATATTTTTTGCCTGACTTAAAAAATTGGCTAGCGGGAAAAACTGACTGTATGTTGTATCTGTTCCTTCCACTTCTGTTTGAAACAAATCCGTAAAAGGAGGTTTTTCTTCTTCATTCATTACCTGTGTCGTCAGTTGATTAGACGGTTTGGCTGCTTGCCAGGCAATGAAAAATAAAATAGAGCATGTCATCATGATGGTAACTGCACGATACGTCCACTTTGGTTTGGACGGATAAGGCTCTTGCTGAATTTGTTGGCGAACCTTATGTATGATTGCTTCTTTATGTGCTGAAACATCTTGTAACGCCTGCATTGTATGCTTATCCATGGAAAAGTACCTCCCATTCAATATGTTGCAAATCTATTTTTAATAGCTCCTTCCCCTTCTTTAAACGAGATTTCACAGTACCTTCAGGAATTGTAAGTAATTCCGCAATCTCTTTAATCGTCATCTCCTCTAAATAAAAATAAACGATTGCTTCGCGTTGCTTGATTGGTAAGCGTAAAATCGCTTCATCTAGTAAGGCTTGCTCATCTTGACGAATCAGTGTGTCCTGTAAGACCATTTTTTGCTTTGTAAAAAATCTATGCTGCAATGTAATTTTTCTGTATGCCCAGCTTTTTAAGTAATCCTTACATTTATTGATTGTCATGCGGGCAAGATATGCTTTCATCTCCCCTCTCTCTTCATAATCCTTTTGATGATAAAATTTAATAAATACGTCCTGCACAATATCTTCGGCTATTTGTAAATCCTTCGTATAGTAATAAGCAATTCGAAACATTTGCTCCGTATGTATAGCCATTAGCTGCTCTAATTTTTCGTTATCTGACATGTGATTTCCCTCCTTCCACACTATAAACGATTCCCAACCAGAAAAAGATTATTTTTCCAGCTTAAAATGACATAAAAAAACCGCCTCTAAAATTCGAGACGGTTTATTGCTTCTTTATAAATTTTCATCAATATATGTTTCGATATCGGAAGCTATCGTATCAATTGGTACATCTTCAATATTTTCAGCAAAGCCATTATACATTTTGACCATTACACCATCTTTGTCCACTAAGAAAAATTGATTGCCATGAATGACTTGGTCACTGTTAGGGTCGTTTTTCACTAATATCTTTGTATTTTTCACTGCAAACTGTTCAATATATTTTTGTGAATAGCCTGTCAGAAGATTCCACTTAGATTCATCTGGCACATTGTATTTACTGATATAATTAGCTAACACTTCTGGTTTATCAACGTCTGGATCTACTGAAAAGGCAACGATGTGATAATCCTCTACTCCTTTTTTCTGGAGCTTTTCCTGCACTTGTGCCATGTTCAATGACATCGGCGGGCAAATCGATATACAGTTCGTGAAAATATACATGCCGATCCAAGGCTTACCTTTTAAACTTTCGAGCGAAACGGTTTCACCACGTTGATTAATATGTTCAAAATCGGGTATTTCGAGGCTGTAGTCTGCTTTAAATTTTGAATTTCCACATGCGCCAAGCACAGATGCACAGGCTAAAAGTAGAACTAGCCCTATTAACTTACGTTTCATGTCAACACTCTCCCTAACCTACACTACCCTCATCCTACCGTAGGTTGTAAACGTTGACAAGAACTTCTACGTGACAGCTTTCGTACATCTTTGTGAAATAAATTTCATTTTAACGAAACGAGCGCCGCATGAATCGCATCAAGCTTTACTTCGACACGGTGCAATAAATAAAATGACACTAAAATCGGAAAACCGATATCGGATATCATGTTCAGCCACGGTTCCATTTGTCTCCCCCTCTCTCCTACAGTAAAACAGGTCTTTGCGGTTTCATTGCAAAGACCTGTTTTGAATTATTCTGTTGCTACATCAAATTCTGTTACTTGGCGATCTACCATGCGTGCACCCTTGATGGAAGATAAAGCACCAGTCTGACCAGCAAAGACATTTTTAGCAAGGATCGTTGTCATAGCCTGCTGAATTTCAGCCGCTGTGATATGCGGCTTTGGTGCATCAATTGTAAGTGTTGTCGTTTTCCCATCAGTCGTTGCAAAGAGTAACTCTAAAACTTGTGTCATGTTTGATTCCTCCTTAAGATAACTCGTTTGTTTCTTGCTTGACAATACTAGCCAATGTCTGTGATGAAAGACTAGCAATGACGTGTGCAACCGCTACTAAGTCGCCCTCATTATGCGAGGGGCTAATATTTCGATATGATTTTGTGATGAATATTGGTTCATTTTGTTCATCATAGCCCGTCACATACTTAAGACGCAGTGTTGCATTTAAAAAGTGAACGTCTACCATCGAGTCTCACCTCCCTTCTGCACACTATATAATGGCGAATTGCTAAAAAAGGGACATTATAGGATGAATTTTTTTTCGGAAGCTCTTATAATAGAATGAGAGAAGGCAAAGAGGTGAACGATTTGTTACAAGGTTGGTTTTTATGGTTTATTTTATTTTGGGTTGTCGTCCTCATTTCATTGATGGCTATTGGCGGATTCTTCATGTTCCGAAAATTTTTAAAGGCACTCCCTAAACAAGATGGAAAATCAGATTTAGATTGGCAAGAATATTATTTAGATAGAACGATTCACTTATGGGGACAAGCTGAAAAAGACTTACTCTATGAGCTAGTAAGCCCTGTACCTGAGCTCTTTAGACAAGTAGCAAAGGAAAAAATTGCAGGAAAAATTGGCGAGCTCGCATTAGAAGAAAAAGCTGCTGCCATCAATAATGACCTTATTATTCGTGGATATATCCAGGCCACACCAAAACGCGATCACAAATTTTTACGCAAAAAATTAGAACAAATGCACATTGACATCGCCCCCTACGAACATTTATTTGATTAAAAAAACGCTGCACGAAGCTATGTGCAGCGTTTTTTCTTATTTATAATGTGGGTGTTCGTGGCTATCCGCTGCTTTTGAAAGGCTATCCTTCGCTTTTGAGCTTCTATCCACGCTCTAGGTTCTATCCTCTTCTTTCGCAAAGCTATCCTTCGTTTTCCTCATTCTATCCGCTACTTTTGCTGTTTTATCCACCACTTCTGAGCTTCTATCCACGCTCTAGGTTCTATCCTCTTCTTTCGCAAAGCTATCCTTCGCTTTCCTCATTCTATCCGCTACTTTTGCTGTTTTATCCACCACTTCTGAGCTTCTATCCACGCTTCAAAATTCTATCCTCTTCTTTTAAGCTTCTATCCACACTTTTGCTGTTCAAGCACAATCAGAACCACCAGTATAACTGGTGGTTTGCTCTGCGCGTGAAACGCTGGGGTACTGGCCCATGTCTAAAGACATTCTGAATGGTCTGCCAACCGCACTCCGTTTTCACACAAACCGCTAAAGCGGCTTACTTATTTTTTCTTTCTCTTGATTTCTTCTCCTGTGAATGGGTCAATGAATTCTTTCATCGTCATTTGATCTTGCAGGATATCTTCTTGTAATTGATTTTTTATATACTCTTGTATCTTTTTCTTATTTCGGCCGACTGTGTCCACATAGTATCCTCGACACCAGAATTGACGATTACCGTATTTATACTTTAAATTTGCATGTCGGTCGAAAATCATTAGACTACTCTTCCCTTTTAAATAACCCATGAACGCAGATACACTCAATTTCGGAGGAATACTTACCAACATATGAATATGGTCAGGACAGGCTGTTGCCTCTATGATTTCTACATCTTTTCTTTCACATAATTGGCGCAATATTCTTCCAACATCTGCTTTAATTTGACCATAAATAATCTGCCTTCTATACTTTGGCGCAAAGACGATATGATACTTACAATTCCACGTTGTATGTGCTAAACTTTTATTATCCATTTATGGTGGCTCCTTTCGTACGAAGTCGGTTGACTAGACCTGACTTTATTGTACGTTTGGAGTTTTTTTATTGTCCATAGCTAAAAGCTTTCCGGAACCCCCTGCATAGCAGGGGGTTTTCAAAGCACACAAAAAAACTACACTAGCTTCTGCACTAGTGTAGTTTTGGGATTGTTTTTTTGACTCTTTTAAACTGGATCAGCATAGCGATTCGCCAAGGTAATAGCATGGCGAAGGCTAGTATCCAGAACATACCTGCTAATTCACCGACATCGATGGAACTACTTAAAATCATTTTCGCTACGACTCGGAATATTAACAGACCGAATAAAATAAAAACGAAGGCTTTGGAACGTTTTAAATAGATGTCTCGTCCCTTTACTTCAAATTTCGAAGTAGCAATTAAGATTGTCGAGAACAACATGCCCACCGCGGCTGCTTCTAAAATTTGCATGGCTGGCACGCGGAATTGCTCAAATAAAAACATGAGTGCACCAGAAGACATGGCAATTGGTGGGATAATAATTTTCTTCTCATTTGTCGGCTTTTTGGAAGCTCTCATTCGTATGATCATCACAAAGCCGCCCATAAGAATGGCCATGATAGTTGACCCTATAACATAATAGTGAGAAGGGATACTGCTCAACATAAAAATCCTCCTCTAATGTCTAATTAGCAATTTTGACCAAGTAATTGATCGGCGACAGCCTTTAATCTTTCTGGCTCGAAAGGTTTTGTGATAAAATCCTTGGCGCCGCTTTCAATCGCTTCTACGATTAATTTTTGCTGACCTAATGCTGTCACCATAATAATTTTTGCATTTGGAAATTCTGGGACGATTTTTTTTACTGCCGCAATACCGGTCATAACGGGCATCGTTACATCCATTGTGACTAAATCTGGTTGTAAATCACGATACATCGCCACAGCTTCTTTGCCATTTGCTGCTTTACCGACTACCTCATAACCCCATTCTGAAAACATATTACTGATTGCAACACGCATGAATAGCGTATCATCCACTACTAAAACTGTAGGCACATGTTCATCTCCCTCCGCGTTAAAGTTCGGTATGCCTTTTAGTTTAACAAATTAAAAGCCTGTAAATCCACCGAAAATAGGCTGTAAAACGCGGGTAATATACGTTAAGCCGTCAAAGAATAATAAAATCCCCACGGCAATCATGACATAACCACCGATTTTCACAATTTTTTGGCTGTGTGTACGAATCCATGTCATACGTGAAATAAAGAAAGATAGCACGAAGAATGGAATCGCAAATCCTAAATAATACGCAAGCATATAGCTAAAGCCCGCACCAGGATTTGTACTAGCTAACATAATAATAGACGCAAGGATTGGTCCCGTACATGGTGTCCAACCTGCCGCAAAGGCAATACCAATTAAGACAGATCCAAAATAGCCAGACGGTCTATTTTTAAATTGGAACTTTCGATCCTTCATTAAGAAGTCTACTTGCAATAATCCGACAATCATTAAACCGAATACTACAATTAAAATAGCGCCAACCTGTCGTAATAAAGTTTGATAATTTAGGAAAAACTCCGCCGCAAATGAAGCGCTTAGTCCAATAATGATAAAGATAATTGAAAATCCTAGTAAAAAGAATAATGTGTGGAAAATGGCACGTTTTTGAAGCATGCCTTTTTCTGATTTTAGCTCATCTAGTGTCATACCCGTTATGTACGATAAAAATGCTGGATATAGTGGAAGAGTACATGGTGAAATAAAACTTAAAAACCCTGCACCAAAAGCTAAAAATACGTTAATATCAGATCCCATATTTTTTAATCGCTCCTTACAGTTACTGCATTCATCGTACCAAAAAAAAGGCTAAAAAGCGTCCTTTCTGTTTGTGAACGTTTCATGGCAAAATAATGAGGTTTTTAAGAAGTTCCATCAAGCTCCTTCTGCATTATGCCCTCCTCTTGATTTTCTGTCAACATAATCCGTCATTCTTCTACCCTATTATAGAAGTTATCGCTCACTCCTTTCCTCTAGCCTTGACATTGTCGATTGCTTGCCGTTATTGTTGAAAGAGGCTTTAGTAGTGAAACCCTCTTAATTATTGTAAGAAACTATTCAGACGAACAGATTCATCATAACACCAATTCATCAGATGACCATATTATAAGGTAACATTAACAATATTATTATCTTACATTTCGACAAGAATCCCCTACTCCACAAAGTGTTCATGTTAACCATGAGTATATGACTACTTTTCATGTATAATATTGATAACCGATGTGCAATGGATCGAAAAAAAGAGGTGTAGCCCTTGAAATTAAGAAAAATTAAACCAAAAAAGATTTATGAAGAAGTATCCGAAATCCTGCATGAAAAAATCAGGGCTGGTGTCCTAAAACCAGGCGATCGACTGGACTCTGTAGAACAGCTTGCCGAACAATTACAAGTGAGTCGATCCGCCGTTCGAGAAGCGCTCTCTGCATTAAAAGCTATGGGGTTAATTGAAATCAAGCAAGGCTCTGGAACTTTTGTCAAAAGTGTACCAGCCAAGCAACTTGATTTTCCTTTATCCACTGCCATGTTAACAAATAAACAGGATATTGCACATTTATTAGAGGTGCGTAAAATAATTGAAGTAGGAGCAGCAGCAAGTGCAGCAATCCATCGTTCAGAACAGGATGTACAAGCGATGTTACAAATTTTAGAGAACATGAAGCAAGCACATGGGGATGGTGAACTCGGTGAAAAAGTAGATTATCAATTCCATGCAGCTATTTCCACTGCCTCACAAAACCCTCTACTCGCTACAATCTTAGATCAAATTTCTGGCCTAATGATAGACACGATGAAAGAAACGCGACGAATATGGTTGTACTCCCAGAAAACAACGAGCGAACAATTATATGACGAACATATGCAAATCTTCCTCGCAATTAAACAACAAAATGAGGAGCTAGCCAAACATGCCATGGCGTCTCATTTAAGCAATGTTGAAAAAGTGCTCTTACAATATTTTGAAACAACTGAGTCTCAATCATAGTAAACTGCCTAGCACTCACTAGGTAGTTTTTTTATTTTCCGAAAATTCATGAAAAATAGTTTTATTCTCTGTAAAATTTGTTGTATGATAAAATCACCGATAAGTCATCGGATGACCAGTTGTTTTTTAAAAGGAGCGATAAAGATGAAAGTCACACTATTTGCCACTTGCCTAGTGGATTTGTTTCAAGGGGATGTAGGGAAAGCCGTTGTTGAGGTGTTAGAGAGACTTGGCTGTGAGATTGATTTTCCAGAGGATCAAATTTGCTGTGGTCAGCCTGCCTACAATAGCGGCTATGTGAAGGAATCGAAAAATGCGATGAAAAAAATGATTACAGCCTTTGAGCATGCTGAATACGTCGTCTCCCCCTCAGGTTCTTGTGCTTATATGTTAAAAGAATATCCTGAGGTTTTTAAAGAAGACCTGATCTGGGCAACAAAGGCACAAGCATTAGCAGATAAAACCTATGAATTTACAGAGTTTATTGTCAACGTTTTAAAGATAAACGATGTCGGAGCTCATTTAGAAGGCAAAGCTACTTATCACACATCCTGTCATATGACACGATTGCTTGGTGTAACAGATGCACCTTTTCAATTATTAAAAAATGTCAAGGGCTTACACTATGTGGACCTCCCTGGCAAAGATCGATGCTGTGGGTTTGGTGGTACATTCTCAGTCAAAATGGGCAATATTTCTGGAGAAATGGTCAATGAAAAAGTACACAATGTGGAAGAAACAGGGGCAAATATTTTAATTGGGGCAGATGCTGGCTGTTTAATGAATATTGGTGGCCGCATTCACCGTCAAGGCAAGCCGATTAAAGTGATGCATATTGCAGAAGTCTTAAACTGCCGTTAAGAGGGGGAAATTAGAATGGCTATGAAAACAAGTGATGATCGCTTTCATCAACGTGTAACGAAAGAGCTGGAAAATCAATTTATGCGTCATGCTGTTTCGAGTGCCCAAGAACGTTTCCAAACACGCCGCCTTCAACAAACAAGAGAATTGGGACATTGGGAAGAATGGCGCTCGCATGGTGAGGAAATTCGCAAGCATGTTTTAGCTAATTTAGATTATTACCTCTATCAATTAAGTGAAAATGTTGCTAAAAGAGGTGGACATGTTTTCTTTGCCCAAACCGCACAAGAAGCAACAGCGTACATTCAAAGTATTGCGAAACAAAAGAATGCGACAAAAATTGTGAAGTCAAAATCCATGGTGACAGAAGAAATTAACTTAAACACGGCTTTAGAGGCGCTTGGTTGTGAAGTGATTGAGACAGACTTAGGCGAATATATTTTGCAGGTCGCAGATCACGAGCCGCCATCCCATATTGTGGCGCCAGCCTTGCATAAAAATAAGGAACAAATTCGCGATGTTTTTAAAGAAAAACAAGGCTATCGTCAAACCGAGAAGCCTGAGGAGCTTGCTCTCTATGTGCGGGAAAAATTAAGACAGGAATATTTAACCGCAGATATCGGTATTACAGGCTGCAACTTTGCTATCGCAGAAAGTGGTTCGATTACACTCGTCACAAATGAGGGCAACGCGGATTTAGTAACAGCGCTGCCGAAAACGCAAATCACAGTCATGGGGATGGAAAGAATTGTTCCTACATTTGAAGATATGGAGGTCCTTGTTAGCTTACTAACTAGAAGTGCGGTTGGTCAAAAGCTAACAAGCTATATTACCACACTAACAGGGATTAAAGGCGAGGGCGAAACGGATGGACCTGAGGAATTCCATTTAGTCATAGTTGATAATGGGCGCTCTGCGATTTTAGGTGGCGAATTTCAACCTATTTTACAATGCATTCGCTGTGCTGCCTGTGTCAATGCTTGTCCAGTCTATCGACATGTTGGCGGGCATACGTATGGCTCTATCTATTCTGGTCCTGTTGGGGTTGTCCTGTCTCCGTTATTAGGAGGCTATGATGATTTTAAAGAACTGCCATACGCTTCTACATTGTGTGGTGCTTGCACGGATGCATGCCCTGTTAAAATTCCTTTACATCAGCTGATTCATCGACATCGTCAAGTTATTGTAGAGAATGAAGGCAAAGCACCTGTGTCTGAAAAGCTTTTAATGAAGGCTTTCGGTTTAGGGGCTTCCTCCCCTACTCTCTATAAAATGGCAACAAAAATAGCTGCTCCAGCTATGTCCCCTTTTACGAAGGACCATACCATTTCAAAGGGGCCAGGCCCATTAAAGGCTTGGACTGAAGCAAGGGATTTCCCAGCACCAAATAAAGATAGTTTCCGAGATTGGATGAAGCAGCGTACAAAAGGAGGCAAGCATGAATGACAAGTATGATTCAACACCGAGAGAGCTTTTTAGCTAACATTGCTAAACAGCTTGGCCGTTCTCCTAAAACAGAACTTCCACGCCCAACTTGGCAGTATCAGCCACAAGATCGTGTGCTCAAGGAGGGGACACAGGATGAATTAGTAGAGGTTTTAATCAAGCAATGTGCTAACATTCATACGGATATTAAAATATCTAGTACGTCCACACTTCCCCAGGATTTACAAGCTATTGTTGACCATTATGGTGGTCAGTCCGTCATTACATGGAAGGACGAAAGATGGAAAGATTATGGACTATCTCCACTAATGACCGAACAATGGCCACAAGCCAATATCGAACTCTATGAATGGAATGCACAGCAACCTGAGGAAAATATTAGGCAAGCAGAAAAAGCAAATATTGGCATTACGATAAGTGAAATGACTTTGGCGGAATCAGGAACTGCTGTGCTTTTTAGTAGTAAGAATCGAGGGAGAAGCGTTAGCTTTTTACCAGAAAAATCGATTATTTTAATCCCAAAAAGTACGATTGTCCCTCGTATGACACAAGCAGCACGTTGGATTAGCGAAAAAATCCGTCGTGGTGACAACATTCCTTCCTGCATTAACTTTATAACAGGTCCCAGCAACTCAGCAGATATTGAAATGATTCTCATCGTTGGTGTACATGGCCCTATTCAAGCTACTTATTTGGTTATTGAAGATCGTTGAAATGGCTTCATCAAAAAACCCAAACGATCTACAAAACGCTGAAGTGTTTTTGATCGTTTGGGTTTTCAATTCCTCGAGCTATGTTGTTGTATTTGGAACGTTTTCACTTGAGTTTTCTTTTTCATAATACTCTGGATGTGCTTCCTTCAAGATAGATGGACGTAGCAGTGCTAGCGAAAGGATAATAATAATGATGCTTGTTACTGGTAAAATAATAGTTGCTGGTAATGTATCATATAACATTCCATAGACCACCATACCAATTGGCATCATGGACATCGCCATTGTCTCCATTAAGCCAAAGACACGCCCACGATACTCCTCTGCAATAATTTTTTGCATATACACCCCAATCGGCATATTAATGCCCATTTCGAAAATTGCGAAAATAAAGTAGATGATTAAATAAAAGATGATGATGGCTATATAGGAAAAGCTTGTGAGTAATGGGATAATTGCTAAGGCAACACTTCCAGCCAATAGCAATAAGCTCATTTTCGAAAAGCGTAACGGCACCTTCACTTCTGGTCTTGTTGCGAAATAAAGGGATGCCACAAGCATACCCGCTGCTCCTGAAGCCTCAATAAAACCAAAATGCATGGATTTTACTTTTAGCAATTCAATAATAATGTATGTTCCCCCTACAGCGATAGCAGAAAAGAACAAATTAATCCATAATGCCACCCACATAATGGTTTTAATAACTGTACGTTGCTTGATGTAATGAAACCCATTTTTCAGTCCATCCCACATCTTTTCTTTTATCACATCTGCCCCTCTTGTACTATAAAGATTAAAATCCATCGTAGCCTCTAAACAAAAGGCAATCGTATAGGCCACCATATTGACCATTAAAAATACATCCATGTTAAAAAATCCATACATCATACCACCGATGACTGGTCCCCCAATCGCAGCCACAGACATCGACAATTGATTAAAGGACATCGCACGCTGTAAACGCTCTGGATTGACTAGCGTTGCAATGGCAGATGAGAACGTTACACCAGAAAATGCTGAGCAAATCGTATTAAAAACAGTAGCTATGTAAATGGCATAAACAGACATTCCTACTGTTTCTGTATAGAGCAGCAACCCCCCTACGGTCAAAATAGTCCCTGCCTGTGCGATTAAAATCGTTCGTTTTTTCGAAAAGTTATCCGCAACATAGCCTGCTAAAGGGGCTACAAGTGCACGTGGTAATACAGAACAAATCATATTCGTTGCAAAGCTCATCGCCGATCCTGTCATCGCTAAAATATACAAGCTGAAGCCAAACGCCATGACATTCGCTCCTAGCATGGCAATCATTTTGCTTGCCGTGAATGTCCATAAATGGTAGGTCGCCTTCTTTAATTTATCCGCTTCATTCATCCATAAATCCCTCCGTTTTTTAACTAAATTAAAAAGTTTAATTATATTAAACAAAATATACCACAACTCCCCCTTTTCACGCAATAAAAAGTTTAATATAATTAAACAAAAGGAGGCGAGGTAATGGACTCTTTAGGCACACGCATTCGCAAATTAAGGAAAGAACAAAAATTAACATTAGAAGCACTTGCTGGTGATCGTCTAACAAAAGGAATGCTAAGTCAAATAGAAAATGATAAGGCCAAGCCTTCAATGGAAAGCCTTGACTATATTGCTGAGCGTTTAGGTGTAAAGGCTAGTGAGTTACTGGAAGAAGTAACCTCATCCTCCATTCGCCAGCTTTTAGAGCAGGTTGAAATTTTATTTGCAGAAGTAAAACGTGGTGATGCAGACCATCATCAAAAAATTGTAGATTTGATTAGGCCGTCTATAGAGGGGCTTCCGCTTAGTTATGAAGCAGGCCGTTTATTGTATATTTACGCTGATGCACAGTATGAAGCGGGATTAACGACATGGGAATCCCCACTTCAACAAGCACGTATCATCTTTAAAGAAATTAATTTACTGAGCCATTGGTTTAAAACCTTCGTTCTACAAATGACCATTTTCGCTGAAAAACGTCAATATAAATTGGCTTATAGCTGTATTTTACAGGCAAAAGAAATCATTGAACAAGAGGACTATCAGCTTGATTCACGGGATGCCCTGTTAATGACTTATTATTCAAGCGTTTTACAGCTTGCCATTGGGGAGCATGAGGAAGGGAAAAAGTTAATAAACGAGACAATTGCCAACGCACATAAAAACCAACTGTTCTATAAAATTGATGATATGTATCGTATTGGTGCGTATTGTGCCATGATTGACCATGACTTTGAACAAGCGGAGCATATGTTTATGAAGTTGGAACAGTATCGGGCATTTGCCGAACGTGTTCAAGTAGATGCTTTAATTTTTATTTTACGAGCACATTATTATAATAATTACAAACTTAATTATGAGCAGGCTCTGATAGAAATAGAGCGTTTTAATGAGCTCATACATGAAGATTTTGAAATTTTGGATGCAAACTATTATTATGCTGAAAAAGGAAAGTCCTTCTATTTACTTGGTCATTATGAGGAAGCGAAGGCCGCATTTGAACACTTTACAAAAAAACCGATCTTTATTAGCCATCCGTATGACATCCTAGCTTTAAAT
Organism: Lysinibacillus fusiformis; assembly: GCF_002845985.1. Taxonomy (GTDB): domain Bacteria; phylum Bacillota; class Bacilli; order Bacillales_A; family Planococcaceae; genus Lysinibacillus; species Lysinibacillus fusiformis_D. The sequence continues at coordinate 179,150 of NZ_PDFK01000004.1, forward strand.
GAGTGCTTTTCCTATAAAGCCCTTTGCTATGCCCATTTTGGGGAGCTGACAACAGCCTATGACATTGCGAAAATGGCCTACACGGATTCACTGGAATTAGTTGATTTACCCTATAAACACAAAATTGAGGAAGTCTATCGGACGATTAAGGCACAAATTGATTCCATATCCTAAAATAAAGGGATTGCACAGCCTCGTGCAATCCCTTATTTTTACTGCTGACGATCGTTCTTCATTTGTTTATGGATTTTACGCAACGCCTTTTTGGAGCCTCTTTGGATATCATGCTGAAGCTTACGTTCATGATAGTCTACAAATAATGTCTCGAGATCATACCCCTCAGGATATAGCTCCTCTGCTGGTAATTCCAAGGTAAGTCGTTTGACATGCACCTCTAGCATTTGCCTCTTATAGAATACGCTGACATTATTGTATGGATTCATTTCTTCGTATACAATGCCTACATCATCATAATCCAATAATTTTACACGGTCGCCTTTGGCAAAGGCATATGTCGCCCCCATGCTCGTTTTCTCTGCTTGTGGCTTACGAATTTTGCTGTCTTGAACAAGCATTAGCTGATAATCCTTATTATTCAAATAATCCTTTGCCCTTTGTAAAACCGTTTCACGGACATTCATTTTTTTAGAAATCCATAGGGCATTACTCTCTCCAGACGTGCCAATTAGTAATTGATACAAAGGCTCTAGTGTTTCACTATTAAAGCGCATTGCCGCATTCATAAAATCAGGATGCATCTCTGAAAATCGTTTAATTTCGCCATAATGTGTTGTCGCTACGGTGATACAGCCCATCTGGTAAAATTCCTCTAGCATTGCAATTGCCAGTGCAGCTCCTTCATTTGGTTCTGTTCCACTGCCTATTTCATCGAACAGTAAAAGTGTATGATTATTTGCTGCGCTCATAATGTCGGACAGATTTTTCATATGGGACGAAAACGTACTTAAGGCATTTTCTATACTTTGATTGTCGCCAATATCAACAAAGATATGATCAAATATCGCCATTTCAGTTCCTTTATCCGCCACGATATGAAAGCCTGACATCGTAGCTAATGTTAAGAGACCAATTGTTTTCAACACGACCGTTTTCCCTCCAGCATTTGGTCCTGTGATAATTAAGCTACGGTAGTCCCTCGCGATAGAAAACTGTAGAGGTACTGCATTTCCTGGTAGTAAAGGATGCTTGCCATTGATTAATTGGATAAAGCCATAATCATTAATATGTGGCTCCATACCACCAATTTGTCTACTGAACTTTGCCTTGGCAAAGACCATATCATACTGGCTAATTAACTCCATGTTAATATGGATGGCTTGTAGATGTTCCATTAAAAGTCCAGATAAAGTTGCTAAAATTTGATACTCCTCTACCGCTTCCTCGGCTTTTAAGGTCGCCAATTCCACATTTAATTTAGCCACTACACTCGGCTCCATAAAAACGGTTGCCCCTTTTGAGGAAATTTCCACTACTGTCCCCTGTACATGGTTTTTATAAGAAGCCTTTATCGGAATCGTATAACGATCATCTTTTTGACTAATAAAAAACTCCTGAATGTATGTTTTATTGGCACTGTTATTCAAAAATTTCGTTAAGCGTTCTTTCATTTTTTCCTCTGTCGTCTCCATATGATGGCGAATACGCTTTAATTCGCGACTAGCAGCCGAATCCACACGATTGGCTTTGATTGCAAAATTAATTTCTTCTTCAACGCTTTTAAATTCAGCCATGGAATGGGCATAAGATGAAAGAACTGGTGCAAAAAATTCCTTATCCAGCATGAATTTTTTGATGTTACGACAGCCTCGTAAAAAGTCTGACATACTGACTAGCTCACTTGGATCTAAAATCATGCCCTTTTCAAGCTTCGTCATCAAATGCTCTATATTCGATACCCCTAAAAAGGGTACATGACCCTCTGCATCTAAAATCGCACGAGCCTCTGTTGTTTCATTCAAGCGCGTTTTGACTACCTTTAAGCTTGAGCTGGGCATTAATTTATCTAAAAGTTGTTTTCCTAATCCGCTAACACAGTAGGATTTAACGATATCTTTTAATTCATCATATTGTAATTTATCAAGAGTCGTACTATTCATTTGTTTATGCTCCTCATTGTAATGTTTTATCATACATGAAGATACCTACCCAATATTAGATAGCAATGATGGTTTTTTAAACATAGCAATTGCGTCTCTAAGTAATGGACGCTTCACTTTCGGCACAAAAGCATATGGGTACAGCAACATAAAAAAGCTGTGAGGATTCCCCACAGCTTCATCTTTAAAAGGCGAGTTTTTTAGCATCACAAATAAAACCTCATCTAATTGAAGTTCCAAGCATGTGTGCCACGCTTCATAAAGTATTGTAGGTATCTACATAGGTTTTTGAAATAAATCCATGACAAATTAAGGGGTGTGTTCATGACATATATCCCCTGTCGTCATAGCCTTTATTTCATTCAATTTTTACCTAGTTAGAACCTACCGCACTCACAAACATGCACCTCGCATTAAATTATCATTGTTATCTAATTATTGACATTTTACTATATGCTAGCATGGAAGTAAAGGTTGAAAAGGAAAAGTTCCTCCAATTTAAAACACCTCTTTTTCTACTTCTCCATTATTGTTATCGTGGACGTCATAATTCCATCACAAAAAAGACCTGTAGAAACTCTACAAGTCTTTTACGAAACGGATTTATGATGGGCCTTCCTTGTTTCTATGATTTTAGACCCTGAGAATAGTAGTAAAGCCGCCCAAATAATGCTGAATGCGAGGAACTCTACTTGACTAAACGGCTCTTTGTATAGCACGATGCCTAAAATCAAGACAATGGTTGGCGCCACATATTGAATAAAGCCTAGTAAATATAAAGGAATATTTTGTGCGCCCTTCGCAAATAAAATAAGCGGCACAGCTGTGACTAACCCACTGAAGATCATCAAAATGTCTGTTTTGACATCGACATGTAAAAATGAGGCTTGATGGGTTGTAAACAGATAAATGTAATAGCCTAATGCAAACGGTAAAATCAATAATGTTTCAATCGCTAATCCCCTTGTAGGGTCCAGTGTAATTTTCTTTTTCAGTACACCGTAAATAGCGAAAGATAGCGCGATCAACAATGCTACCCATGGCACAGAGCCATAATTAATCGTTAAAATAATTACCGCAATAAAAGCAATTCCCGTCGCTACCCATTGTGCACGACTTAGCGATTCTTTAAAGAAAATCACCCCAAAAATAACAGACAAGAGCGGATTAATATAATAGCCTAAGCTCGTTTCAATTAAATGGTTATGTGTGACTGCCCAAATATACAAATACCAGTTCATTGAAATAACAAAGGATGCACCCGCAAGCTGCCAAAAATGCTTTTGATGAGACCATAAATATTTTAAATCTGCAACAAGATCCTTCCGCATTCGAAAGACGATGACAGCCAGTACTGTAAAGACAAAAGACCAAATGACACGGGATAATAAAATTTCCATACTTGGTACATGTTCAAGTAGTTTCCAATATAAAGGGAATGCTCCCCAAAAGGCATAGGCTAAAATAGCAGCCAAAACCCCTTTTTTCTCATTTGACATGGCCAATAACGCTCCTACTCTTATTGAAATCGATGAACGACTTCACATACTCTTAAACTAGTTAAAGAATAGACCCATTATAGGACTTTGTGCGGCAACTGTAAATGCCAAATTTCAAGTGCCTGACAATAGCTGTTAGCCTTTTGGCTCAGATTCTAGCTCGGAAATGTATCTTCGCACGGTGCTATAGCTAATATCTGGATTGATCTGGCGTTTGATGCGAATATGGATTTCTTTAATTCCAACCCCTTGTTCACGCATATCTCGAATCATCGACTTCAAAGGACCCGTCAGTGACTCTCTAGACATAGCTGTATATTTACTTAATTCAATCAGTAGCTCCGTATTTTGTTGGCGGAGCACCTTCATCTCCTCTATCACACAATTGTATTCGGTTACCTTTTTCTGTAGCACCATATTTTGCTGCTTGACCTTTTGCAAATCCTCTGTAAGCTGAGCATTTTGTTTTTTTAGCATTTTTCGTTCTCGTTCTAAACTTGTTTGCTTGTTATCTAAATCTGTATGCATAGTATTGTACAGTTCTTCCATATGCAACAATTCTAAATAGCGGCTTTGCGGAACGATCATTAAGCTATCTGTCGTATAGAGAGCAATCGTGCCATCTTTAAAAGGCTCATACGACAATGTAGAGGGCTTTAGTTTATTTGGCATTCGTTTTTCACTCCTCCACGAATCAATTCATGTAATCCTATTGCTTGAAGTAACATTTATCCGCTTCCTTTTTCATTTGATAATCATTCTCATTTAATTTTATCATAATCAGTATTTTGCTTTTTGTCAAAAAACAATTTTCACTTGGCGTAATACTTCCATTTGAGACAGAGTCACGTCATACATGGCATAGAAAAAGCTTCCTGCAAAATGATTGCAGGAAGCTTTAGACTTACATTTTTTTCAGTTTTTCATATTCCAATTGCAAACGTTCAATTCGTTTACGACCTTCTTCACGGTTTCTAGCTGTTTCTGCTTGTATTTGCTTCGTTTCTTGAATACCAGCCATAATCGTTTGCCATGTTGTTTCAATCGTTTCGATTTTAATGCTCGGGCTACCAGCTTGACGTGCAATATTCACACTGTTTTTACTAATATTTTCAGCATTGCGAACAAGCATTTCGTTTGTACGACGGTCCAGTTCAACCATCGAATCGGAAATTAGCTTTTGGCGTTTCAATGTGACTGCATGAATTAACCCTTGTTTAAAAATGGGAATCGTCGTTACAAAGGCAGAGTTAATCTTACCAATTAAATGGTTATTCCCCTGCTGCATTAAGCGAATTTGAGGTGCTGATTGGAATGATACTTGCTGTGCCATTTCTAAATCATAGCGACGTTGCTCTAATAATTCTACAGCGCGTAGCATTGTTTCATATTCCATTGCTGCCAGTTGATCACCTGTTTGTGCCTTTTGCTCAAGTGCAGGTAATGATGCGCGAACCTCTTCTGTTTTTACTTCAATCGCTGCAACAAATTTACTTAATGACTGGAAGTAGTTTAAATTTTGGTCATACAGATTTTCAAGGTCGATGGTATTACGCTTCATTTCACCTTCATACTTTTGAATTTCACGATAAATAACATCTACTTCTTTGTTCATGCTGTCATATTTAGATAAGAACCTTTCCAATTGCTCTTTCCCTTTATTAAAGAGCTTGGAGATGAAACCGCCCTTTTTCTCTTCCGCAAAATCTTGTGGATCGAACTTATCCATAATTTTATTAAGATTATTTAATAGCACACTCGACTCTTCCAGCTTACTGGCTTTCATCGTTGCGAGCATTTTATCTGAAAAGGTAGAAATGCCACTTGCTGTTTCTTTACCAAGCTCAAGCATAGCAATTTGATCTTTCACATCAATTTTTTGTGCCAGTGCATGAACCTCAGGATCTTGCTTTAACACCAGCTGATTTTGTGCAATTTGCGATAACTCCTGCTCTGACACAAGTACCGGCTTTTGCTCAGATGCCTGTTGAACTAGTGGATTTGGCTGTAATAAAGGATTTTCTGAAGCGAATGGGTCCTTGGATTTTAAAAGATCATTGTTGAATTCAGACATACGTTTTACCCCCTGCAATTTATCTCTACTAAATTACTTACGATTACCATGTAAAAAAGTTTCATTTCCTACAGTATGAAAAAATACGAGTTTGTTACATTATAGTCATTCTGGTGAAGCCCATATTGTAAGCTATATTGGTTAGGGTGAGCATTATGAATAAAAACCTCTATCTGGGCACGATGAAGGAGAATGTCTTCCATTTCTTTATTGATGGGACATCGCTGTTGAAGTTTTTGAAAGAACTGAGCTTTTTCCTCAGGTGTTGTTAAACGACACTTTGGCTTTAGGGCAAGAAGCGCGTCCACCTCTGATTTAGTTAACATAGTCTCACCCCTTTTTTAAATTATAGCTTCTTTCTATACAAAATTCGACTGATTCCGTAAATTCCTTTGCATTGTTTGCTAGCAATGGCATCTAATGACCAAAAAAACAGCTACATCATCCATGTAGCTGCTTTTGGTCTTGTGTTATGTTGTTACCTTTAATACCGTTTTAATTTTTTGAATGACACCACCAGAGCTATATGTCAATACACTGCGTTTATAGAACGATAAACTAAATAGGTACACGACAACAATCGTTGCGATTAAAATACCTAAGGATAATAGTGGAACAATACCTCCGATATCTGTAGCACCAATTCGCATTGGCATGATCATACCAGAAGTTAACGGGATATAAGAGAAAATTTTAATGATTAATGTATCCGGATTCCCCATGCCTGTAAGCATGACATAGAAGCCAATGATCGTAATAATCATCGCTGGCATTAAAACTTGACCCGCTTCTTCTACCTTTGATACCAATGAACCAAATAATGCACCAATGATTAAATACAGAATGACCGTTAACAACAGGAATACGATAGCATAGATTACATAGCCAATAGATAACTCCTTGATAATGCTAGCAGCCGCATCCCATACCATGCCACCTTTAATAAATTTCGCATAGATGAGGAAAACTGCTGCAATAATACCCATCTGTGTTAAAGCCAGCAATAATACACCAGCAATTTTCGCTTTAAAATGTGTCGCTGGTTTGACACTTACTAGGAGCATTTCCATTGCTCGTGAGCCTTTTTCAGAGGCAATTTCAGTCGTAATCATCGATAGGAATGTAGAAATGAAGAAATAGATTAAAATGCCGACAGCATAGGAAACAACTAACCCTGATTGCTTTTCTTCCTCACTTTTCCCACCTGCTGATTCCTCATTTAAGTTTTTCGTTGAAATCGTTGTTTGAGCTGCCATAATTTGTGCTGCTTGCTCAGGTGATAACGATAATTGCTGTACGGCATAATGCTGACCAGCATACTGCAATAAGGATGACAATGTGGATTGATCGTTCAATTTCAATGGTGTGAACGTCGCTATTTCTGCTTGTAGCTGACCATCTTGATCGTTAATCGTCACAATCGCATCAAGCTTGCCATCCTTTACTTTTTTTTCAAGTTTTGAAACATCCTGTTCATCCTGAATAAAGGCCATATCCCCATTGGAGACAAAGATTCCACTTAAATCTGCAGAAGTTTCATTAATAATGGCGATTTGCTGTGCTTCATCATCACCCGTAAATAGCTCTTTAATTTCTGACCAGAATACAGCTACAGACATGACAAGGACATATAAACAGGTCATTAAGATAAACGATTTGGACTTGATTTTAGATTTATATAATTGCTTCATTAGTAAACTAAACTTCGACAACATGGCCACCTACCTTGTCTTTAAAGATTTCATCTAACGATAAATAATCCAAGCTGAATTTTTCAATATATTTCCCATTGGACAGCTGCTCAAAAATACTTTGGGCAAAGCTTTCGTCTGCTAATGTAAGAACCGTTTGCTCCTTCTCTACACGCACATCCTTGACGCCTTCTAGTGCCAATAGCTGTGTCGTTGACCAATCCGTACGAACTGCAAGCTTTGTTTTACCATATTGTTTCTTTAAATCTAGTAAGCTTCCAGAAAATAAAGAGACACCTCGTTTTAATAAGCACAAATGATCACAAAGCTCCTCGACATTATCCATTTGGTGACTGGAGAATAAAATGGTTGTACCCTGCTCTTTTAATAGTAAAATCGCATCCTTCAGTAAATCTTTATTAACTGGATCTAGTCCACTAAATGGTTCATCTAAAATTAAAAACGCTGGTTTATGAATAAAGCTTGCAATGAGCTGAACCTTTTGCTGGTTCCCCTTTGATAATGTTTCTGCCTTATCTTTGCGTTTTTCTTCCAGCTCAAAGCGTTGAATCCAAAAATCTATTTCTTTTTTTAACTCTGCTTTTTTCATACCACGTAGCTCACCAAAAAAGTACAACTGCTCCTCTACCTTCATCGTTGGGAAAATACCTCGCTCCTCGGGTAAATAGCCAAGGATATCTCGGTTAATGGCATTGACTGGCTGACCACTCCAAGTAATTGTACCCGCCGTCGTTTCCTGTAAATCTAAAATCATTCGGAATGTCGTTGTCTTCCCTGCACCGTTTTGTCCAATCAGACCAAAAATTTCACCTTTTTCAATGGTAAAATTCAAATCATCCACAGCTGTAAAATCCTTGTACTTCTTTGTAACACGCTGTAACTGTAATGTCATGTTGTCATCCTCCTTATCCTTCAAATATATGTAAGTCTTGTTTCAAGCCCTTTTTGCGGTTTTCATTTTTCACAATAGGAATGACCAGCAGCAAGGCTACGATCAAGCTCATGCATCCTACACTAGTATTCACTAGTCCTGCAGCAGATTCCCATAAACCTAGCGCTATATTATAAATACCAGTCATTAAATTTAACAGTAACACGAGTATAAAAAAGCGATTCATTGATTTTATATAGTTAAATTTGGAAGTGGTATCTGTAAATATTTCAAAGGGTCCCTCTGATTTTAGTTTTCGATAATAGGCCCATCCACCAAATTTGGACACACACTCAATATTCATCGCGTCTAGAAACTCAAAATAATCCTTTGATTTTCTATTCACAAATTCATTTCGATAAATATATAGTTCTGGTGTGCCTTTTTCAAATACAAAGTAACCTGCCACTGTTTTTTTTAGATTCCACCCCCGATCCGCCATATCATTGACCCATCGTTCTTCCTTTTCGTAATCCATAAAAAAACGATACATCCTTTTTTTCATCTAATCTCACCTCTACTATGAAGTCATGCTTAAATTTTCATTATTTTCTGATTTCCCGGAAAATAATGCTCGCTTGTTAATCTGAAAATACATTTAATTCTCTCTTTAATCGATTACGTACACGCATAAGCTTATAGAGTGGGAGAGAGAATAATACGACAACAACTAGATTCAACGTATTCAATGTGAAACCAACCCAGTCAGTCGTTTGCTCCGAAAAATCGCCCATTAAACCGATGATACCAATGAACAAATTTAGTAGAATAAGGGAAAATAACAGTGTCATCTTTTTTGACAAGTTGCCAATTTTGGTTTTTTTATCTGTATAGAGCTCAAATGGACCTTCCTGTGCTACTTTTCTAAAAAACACAAAATTGCCAGAGCGATCAACCTGTTCAATGCCAGAGGATTGAAGAAATTCCAGGTAGTCCTCTTCATAGTGACTGCCAAATCGCTCCAATTCATCGTGGCGATAAATATAGCGACCTGGTTCTCCTCGTTCAAACGTAAACCGAATCCATATGAATTTTTTTAAATGCCAGCCCTGACAAGCCATGTCATTAACCCACTTCTCTATTGCATAGGGATTAATCATCAAGCGATATTTATGCATATTATTCAACTCCTTTCGTTATACGGATACCATTGTCAAAAAGTTCCCTTAATCTTAAAATTTCATATTCAATGACCGTTTTTCCAGTAGCGGTAATGATATATTCTTTCTTTCGCCCATCTTCATCAAGCGCCTCTATCCAGCCTCGTTCTAGCAATGTTTTAATCGCACCATAAATGGTACCTGCGCCTAAACGCACTCGCCCATTGCTCATTTCCTCCACTAATTGCATAATGCCATAGCCATGCCTAGCCTCGTATAATGCTAATAAAATATAATAAACGCCCTCTGTTAATGGCGGATGTTCCTGTGTCATCTAAATCCCCCCTTATATCGCCCATCAATATATCGTCAGTCGATATAATTAAAATATATCAGCAGTCGATATAGTTGTCAATGCTCTTCCATTATGTTGCAAATAAAAATATACTTCGTTAGCATGTAAGTAATTACTTGCACGAAAGGAACTGCACAACGAATTATCGAAGCTGCTCTACAATTGATAAGTGAAAAGGTCTATACAGCTCATCATCCTTGTGACAATCGTTGTCGCTCTGAAACCTGCTCCAATTCCATAATTCAAATAAGCGATGGGCTACGTTGCTAGTAGCCCATCGCTTTATCACTTTGAAAGAGATAAGCTATCCTTCGTTTTGAGCAGAGTATCCTCTGCTTTTCCGGTTTTATCCTACACTTCTCTCTCTATCCTTCATTTTTAGCATTCTATCCTCCGCTTTTCCTTTCCTATCCTCCACTTTTAACAGGCTATCCTTCGCTTTTAGCGTTCTATCCTACACTTCTCTCTATCCCTCACTTCAAGACCGCTTTTCCTTTCCTATCCTACACTTTCAGCAGGCTATCCTTCGCTTTTCTTGTTCTATCCTACACTTGTCTCTCTACCCTTCACTCCGAACATTTTTTAAAATCGAAGCTAGTTGCTGGTTTAGAACTGTTACACTGTCGCTAAAATCGCCGCGATACCATTGGATGATGAGTCCGATGATGGCGTTCGCTTGATAGGCACTATAATAGTCGATCGAAATATGGTCCGCTATTTGATGCTCATGGTGTGTAGTAATGTCTCGCTTTAACAGTGAATAAATCCCGTCAAATAGCATGTAATAGTAGGTCAACGGGACATTTTTAGAAAATACGATACGATAAAACATTTTAAAGCGTTCAATATGATGAAAAATCCGAATGGTTGTTGGATCGAGTTGATGGGTGTCCAAGGTTGGGACGGCACGGTAGGGTTCTTCATAGGATTGATATAAATCCTCCATAATTTCCTGAAAGTATTCTTCAAAGAGCCCCTCTTTTTGCTCGTAATGTAAATAGAATGTTCCTCGATTAATCTTCGCCTCTCTACAAATTTCTGCAATCGATATTTGCTCCAATGGCTTTTGACTGAGCAAGGTCAATAAGGCGTTGTGCAGGGCTTGTTTCGTTTTAATAATCCGTAAATCGGTTGTACGCAATTTTTTCAGCTCCTTATTCAACAGTTTTTCCAAAAGTGTTGAATACTCAACACATCATGATAATTTGCATATTGAAATCGCTTTCATATTTATTATATGATTTTAATGAACAGATGTTCAATAACTATCGACATACATGAGGAGGTCTTTGAGATGAGATTAGAAGGTAAAGTAGCCATTGTGACAGGTGCAGCTTCAGGCATGGGGAAAGCCATTGCTGAAGGATATGCAAAAGAGGGCGCTAAGGTTGTCGTTTCAGACTTAAATTTAGAGGGTGCCCAAGCAGTTGTGGACGGTATTCAAGCAGCTGGGGGTACAGCATTTGCCATTCAAACAAATGTCGCATCAACAGAAGACTTACAACGTTTATTTGACGAAACGAACACGAACTACGGTCAATTAGATATTTTAGTGAACAATGCGGGCATTATGGATGGGATGGAGCCAGTTGGTGAAATTTCTGATGAACGTTGGGATCGAGTATTCGCCGTGAATACTACAGCCGTTATGCGCTCTATGCGTATGGCTACAGAAATTTTCCTTGCGCAAGGGCATGGTGTCTTTGTGAATAATATTTCTGCTGGTGGCTTATACGGGGCACGCGCAGGGGCAGCCTATACAGCTTCGAAGCATGCCGTTGTCGGTTTAACAAAAAACACAGCGTTTATGTATGCTGATAAAAATATTCGTTGTAATGGGATTGCACCAGGAGCAGTTATGACTAATATCGCCTCTTCTATGACTAGTATGAGTGAAGCGGGTGCTGCACGCCAATCACTTGGACTATCGATTAATCCTCGTGCTGGTCAACCAGAAGAAATCGCACAATTAGCTATTTTTCTTGGTTCAGACGAAGCAAGCTTTGTGAATGGACAAGTGATTGCGGTGGATGGTGGCTGGACAGCTTATTAAGCCATAAAAAAAACCACGCACAGTGAATTATGTCTGTGCGTGGTTATTCATTTATATGACTTTTCTAGACGGGAACAAGCTCCCAATCACTGCTCCTACAAGAGCTGGTAGTATCCAACCTAATCCGATGTCATAAAAAGGAAGGATCGTTGAATACAGCTTCTCCACTGCGTCCAAAACGCCTAATTTCGCTCCTGGCACACTTTCCACCAAGGCTTTATAGCCATCAATTAAACTAATGAAAAATGTAAAAATCATCGCAATGGCATAAACTGTTTGCTTATTCTTAAAGAAAGATGAGCAAAGAGCAAGCAAGATTAATACAATGGCTAGTGGATATAAGAACATTAAAACAGGGATCGCAAATTGGATGATATTGTTTAAGCCAAAGTTTGCAATCGTAAAGGACACAAGACAAAGTAAGAACACAAACCATTTATAGCTGATTTTTGGAAACACTTCGTGGAAAAATTCACTACAGGACGTAATTAACCCTATACTTGTCTTTAAACAAGCGAGGACAATAATAAGTGCCAATAAAATGGCCCCAAAAGAGCCGAAATAGTGATCTGCTACTGCGGCAAAAATTAAACCACCATTGTCAAAAGTACCAACAGCATCAATACTAGAAGCTCCCATATACGTAATTAAGCCGTAAATAAGTGTCATTAAAGCCATCGCAAAAATACCCGATGTCCATGTAGCCTTGGCTATTTCCTTGCGATCTGTAATTCCTGCACTTTTAATAGCATTAATGACAACAATCCCGAATGCCAGCGATGCTAGGGCATCCATCGTATTATAGCCCTCTTTAAAGCCCGTCATAAAAGCAGCATCCAAATAATCACCGACTGGCTGCTGGAAATCACCCATTGGTTTGATGATGCTTGTGATAATTATAATAAATAAGACGACTAAAAAAGCAGGCGTTAAATATTTACCGATGTAATCCATAATTTTTGCTGGATTTAAAGAGAAATAATAGACAACGGCAAAAAATACAAAGCTAAATACTGCTAGTAGCAGCGTTGCATGTTGTGGTTGAATGTATGGCTCAAAGCCTACAACAAATGGTACGGTTGCTGTACGTGGAATGGCAAAAAACGGACCGATTGTTAAATACAGTGCCAATGAAAAAACAATGCCAAATATAGGATGAACACGGTTCGCTAAATCACGTAAACCATTACTACCTGATAAACCAATCGCTAAAATTCCGAGGAATGGTAGCCCGATGGCAGTAACTAAAAATCCGATTAACCCTAACCAAAAATTAGTTCCAGCAAATTGGCCCATTTGAATAGGAAAAATGAGGTTCCCTGCTCCAAAATACAGTCCAAATAACATTGTTCCGATGACTGCATAGGTTGAAAAAGGTATTTTTTGTTGCATAATTGATGTGCTCCTTAGAAGTTTTAGACCATAGCAAATTATTTTAATCGAATGATTTTTCACTATAATTTCATCATGTTATCAAGCATTTATTATAATTACAATAGTTTTTTCGTTTATCTAGATGAATGCTACAAAGTTCAGTTGATTGAACAAAAAAAGAGCTGCCTGCTGACAGCCCCTCCTTAGTTTGCAACTGACCATTCAATATGATCTAAAAATTTATAAACATCTTCATACACTTTATCACGTTCTTTATCTAATGTAATAATGTGACCAGAATTTTCATACCAAATGATTTCTTTGTCGTCTGTTTCTACTGTATTTAAAATGAAAGGTGCGCTTTCTTGGTATAGGTCATCATCTAGTGAACCTTGTAACACAAGTGTAGGTGCTTTGATCGTTGATAATTCTTCACGAGTTTCAGTTGTTAAACGTGTTACGCCATCCAAAGAATCTTTTGGTGTAATGCGTAATTCATGTAATTCTGAAATGATTTGATCTTTTGATTTATTTTCAAAGTGTTTATATAAACGAGCATAATGGTACAAACGTGTAAATAAGCCTTTTGAATTATCACGTGTAATTGGTGCACACATCGCTACACACGCTTTCACTGGAAACGTCTCTGCTACTTTTAATGAGAAGACGCCACCAAGTGAAATCCCAACAACAGCGATTTCTTCATAGCCATTCTCTTGGAGGAAGTTATAACCTTCCACTACATCGTTCCACCAGTCCTCTGGTTTTGTTTCTAATAATGCTTCTGGTTCTACACCATGCCCACTATAAATTGGTGCATGAACGGTATAACCTCGTTGAGATAAAAATTCTCCTAGTTTTTTCACATCTTTTGTGCTACCTGTGAATCCATGCAGTAATAGTACGGCTTTTTTGCCTCCCTCAATAGTTAGAGGTTGTGGCTTAGTTAACTTCATTTTATGATATCCCCTTCACGGAAATTTATAATTGTGTATTTTATGTGTCTATCTTACCACCCTTTATTCATAATGTATAATTTATAGTTTTTATCAAATCAATGTGTACCATGCATGAATGATGTCAACTTAACCGCTGTGCTATCACACTTTTGCTACTTAACTTTTCCATTCTGCTAATAAAATGCAACGTCCTTTTAAAAATAATTTGCAACCTATACTTCCACTCTGTTTCCCGTTATAATGCAGATAACTTAAAAATAACGAGAAAAGAGGTGAAAAAATGGAGTGGCAACAATTAGAATATTTTGTAACCGTGGCAAAGTTAGAGCATATGACACGAGCTGCTGAAGCATTAGCGATTTCACAACCAGCACTTAGTCGTTCTATTTCAAAGCTGGAAGAAGAATTAGGTGTACCGCTTTTCGACAGACAAGGGCGCTCAATTATGCTTAACCGATATGGTGAACTGTTTTTATATCGTGTACTGCGAATGCGCAAAGAATATGAAAAGGCTGTTTTAGAATTACAAGAGCTTAATAATCCAGAGCTCGGCGATGTATCACTCGGTTTTTTACATACGCTTGGAACGAGTATCGTACCTGACTTGATTCGTGCTTTTCGTCAGAAACACCCCCATATTCGTTTTCATTTCACGCAAAACTACTCTCACTCACAATTAAAACAATTATTGGCTGGTGAATTAGATCTTTGCTTATTGGCAGCCATTGATACAGAGCCGCCAGTATGTTGGAAGGAATTATGGCGAGATGAGCTTTTTATTATGGTACCGATTGATCATCCGCTTGCACATCGTAAAAGCATTAAAATGAAAGAGCTGGAGCATGAAAACTTTGTGCTCATGAAAAAGGGCTATGCACTGCGCCGCTCTGCTGATCGATTGTTAAATGCTGCTGGCATAAAGCCTAAAATTTCTTATGAAGGGGACGAAGTATCGACCATTGCTGGTTTTGTAGGTGCGGGGCTGGGCGTTTCCTTACTTCCAGATGATGAGGATTTAAATCCGAAGAAAATCGTTAAAATCCATGTTGAGGATATGGTATGTGAACGAATTATCGGCATGGCTTGGATTGACAATCGCTATCTTCCCCCCTCTGCACGCCAATTTAAACAGTTTGTCTTCGATTTTTATGAAAAAAAATAGAAAAAGAGCGAGTAACAACATCACCTCGGTGTCAATGTTACTCGCTTTATTTTGATTTTTGGTTTGAACATAAAGATTTTTAACGATAACTGTAGAAAAACATGTTAAATTTCTAATTACCACTATACAGTCTATTAACCTGTTCATCATACTAAGGAGGTAATAATTTGAATTTATACCTTAACACGATTGGCTTCTTTGTATTTTAATTTACATTGCTATTATTTTTCATTTTTGTTAGCAAATTAATCATTTTCTTTTTTAAGCGGAATCATTTCCCTAAAAAAACATTAACAGCATTTGTGGCGGGTTTAGTCCTGTTTTTTGGCCTATTTATATCTATCCAATACTTTTTTACATTTAGAACTATAGATAAAAAACTGATGCAAAAAGGACCCGAATCTGTATCATCCCCTTCTGGAAAATACACAGCGAACGCTTATTATGAACCCTATGGTGGTGCAGGTCCAAGTAGTGGTGTCAATGTATGGGTAGAAATTTCAAATAACGAGAATCATACAATCAAAACCATCTATTATGCAGCTGCAAAAAGTCAATTTTCAATGGAATGGCTAGACGAGGTTAAATTATCTATTGTTAATCATGAGTCTAAGTATACAAATTCAAATAGAAGTATAGAATTAAATGTGGATAAAGAGATTTATCACGAAAATGGTTTGGCTTGTAAAAGTTTGTTAATGAAAGATGAATATGTAACATGCTATCAACATGAAAGCACTTCGTATAACTAGATAGAGACTTAAATATCCTGTTATGCATAGAACCAACTGCTTCATGAATTTGGAACAATAAAAAAGATCAGGCTTTGCGCTCCTGATCTTTTTTATTGCTCGTTCATTTAGTTGTGTTGTTATTTTCCATACGCTAACGTACTTTAACCTGATATGAAAAGATGTCCGTTATATCACCTTGAATCTCAAACAATCCTTGCTCGACGAGGGTCCGTAAGCGATACTCTACAAATTCATCCCCGACATAATGATCAATTGCCCCAAATGTTTGAGCCAAAATATGTGTAGGCATCAGCCATTCTTCCTTGTACTGGATCTGCAACTCTTTTGCACTAGCCATAATGAGTGCATCCAGCGCATCTTCCTCTACATGCACTAGCTCATTTTTCCACAATCGCAACATACTTGGCTGTTTTTTGATATCTTCCCATTCCTTCGCGAGTTGTTGGCATGCTTGGACAGAAAATCGTTTGGCCTCAGGGCGAAGCTTCATGAGCATATTGGAGGAAAGTTCCCCTGTATGACGAATACTCATATTAGGCTGCAATCGTTTCAGACCCTCAGTTGTATCAATTCCATAAACCATACTACATTTATGAATCAACTCACTCATCACATAGCGCAGGCCAATTTGTTCGTGTGTGTTTTGACTATACCAAATCCATACATCCAAATCACAAGGTAAACTTGCGATTTTTTTCATCCAGTTCTCATACATATCATCATACAATTGCTGATCTTCATTATCCTTAAAAATATGAGTGTTTAACCAAGTTTTACGTTCTTCTAAGTGTTGAAGTGGCCCAATTGAGAAATCATCATGGACACTTAAAACCGTTTCATTACGCTGCAAATGATGCTGACGAATTGCAAGCTTCAGGGAGCCCTGCGTTGCTAAGCTAAAGGTAATATGTAAAATAGCCATGACCATTCCTCCTACTGTTTGCTGATGGCAATTTGTATCCCGATAAATGTGAAGAGGATACCTTGAATCATATTTAATCGCTTCGCAATTGCAGGTTGACCAATAATGAGTTTTCTGACTTTCCCTGCAAATATACTAAATAACGAAAATAATACGAGTGCTTGCACTAAAAATACTATACCCAAAATAAGCATTTGAAACGCAACATGTCCCTGTGCGGGATTCACAAACTGTGGTAATAACGCTAAGAAAAATAATGATACTTTTGGATTTAAAATATTCATTAAAATTCCTTTTTTATATAATGTAATATAAGCTTGTGTATTTTGTTGCTGTAAGGTAAATGGATCTCCCTTGGCTCGAAATGATTGCCAAGCTAAATATAATAGATAGGCTGCTCCTGCAAATTTGACAATTGAAAAAATGATTGTGGATTGATAAATAATCGCAGATATACCAAGTACTGCTGCACTAATATGGACAAGGAGCCCTGTACATAGACCAAGTGATGTAGCAATACCAGCCTTTTTATCTTGTGTAATGCTTTGGGCAAGTACAAATAAATTATCTGGCCCTGGCATAATGGTTAAAATAATAGCAGCCCCTAAAAACGCGAATAACGTTGAACTTTCCAAAACTTTCCCTTCTTTCAACTTCTTTAAAAAAACTATTTACATTATACTACATGACGTTGTACTCATTAGCTGTAAGTTTATGACTTTATCAAAAATTTTTCACAAATTTTCATTTCACAAATTCTGCTCGTTCATGCGATACTTTTCTCCCCTAATCCATTATAATAGTAGAAACTCATGAAAAAATAGATAACTTCCATAAGAGGTGATTGTTAATGGCAGTAAGTGATATTGTTACGCAGTATGAGGATGAGCATGGACAGATTTACTATAAAATGAAATCACATGACATTGACGTCAAGGCCGCACAAAACGCAGGTCTCGCTCCAGTGATCACCTATTGGATGGGCGATCAAGAGATTACGGACTCCATTCGAAATTTACGCTTTAGTCCACGTCCCCCCTCCAGCTATATTCAAGATTACGAAGAATTTCAAGCAATGCTTTATTCGAAAGAGCAACGTGCCATTAACCAGCTTTATGAACAAATGAGTATTAAACCAAGAAATATGTCAACAGGTAAACAAGTTATTTGGAGTTTTTTTGTCATTGTTTTAGCTATGCTTCCCCTGTTCATTGCCATTTGGTGGTTTAAATAATCGAATAGGTTGCCTCTTTAGCATTTTTGAATCTCTCCTTCTTAATTTATCAAAACTTTCAAGTAATTTCACTATTCAGCTTGACAGACTTTAGGAAGTAGTGCATTCTTTAGTCAATAGTTACCAACTCCATGATGAGAAAACGAACGGAGACTAGTAGTTAGCCACTGCTTGAAAAGAGAGCAATGCCCATCGGCTGTAAGGCATTGTACAAGGAAGACTGATGAACCTACTTCGTAAAACGTCCTGGCCAAACTAGGCGCAGTCTCTAGCGTTATGAGAAAAGTGGAATGTCGCATGATGTTCAATGTAGGTGGTACCACGGAAGGCAAGTCTTTTCGTCCTAATTTTTAGGATGAAAAGGCTTTTTTTATCTTGATTCAGCAAAATTTTGGTGTCAAAGATGAAACGTCATTGCTCTATTTAACAAAGCAATGACGAACATAAGACAACTGGAGGTAGTGTGATGGAGAGAAAAAGGATTGTTGTGAAGATTGGCAGTAGCTCTTTAACAAATGTAAAAGGCGAAATCGATAAAGTTCGTTTAATGGATCATGTGCAGGCAATCGCCGAATTAAAGAAGCAGGGTCATGAAGTTTTGCTTGTATCATCGGGTGCAGTAGCCGCTGGTTTTAAACAACTTGGCTACCCTGCTCGTCCTGTAACGGTAAAAGGAAAACAGGCCGCGGCAGCTGTTGGACAGAGCTTACTGATCCAAACATACAGTGCCTTATTTAGCATTTACGATATAACGCCTGCTCAAATTTTACTGACACGCACAGATTTTTCTAAAAAAGAATGCTATAAAAATGCCTATGCTACTTTCGAGGAATTATTAGAACGTTCCATGCTACCAATTATTAATGAAAACGATACAGTATCTATTAGTGAATTGACATTTGGGGATAATGATATGCTGTCCGCACTTGTAAGTGGTCTTGTCCATGCAGATCAGCTCATCATTTTAACAGACATCAATGGCTTATATAATGCCAATCCTGCTAAAAATCCGCAGGCGGAACGTATTGATCGGTTAACAGCTATTACCGATGACATGTTAAGCTTTGCTGATGGTACAGGTTCAAAGGTTGGCACGGGTGGCATGGCATCTAAGCTATTGGCAGCCCGAACAGCGCTACGTGCAGGTGTGAAAGTATTTATCGGAACAGGTCAAGGTGCACATAAACTACTTGCTATTTTAGCAGGCCATGGGGACGGCACCTATGTCGAGCATGATGAACTTGCGATTTTAACAAATCATAAACAGTGGATTGCACTTACGGAAGTTTCTGGTAAAATTTTTATAGATAGTGGTGCCGAAAAGGCGTTAATGGACAATGGCAAAAGCTTATTACCCGCTGGCGTATATCGTGTAGAAGGTGATTTTGACAATGGGGATGTTGTAGAAGTTTATAGTGAACAAGGTTTATTAGGACGTGGCGAAGTACTGTACTCTTCCCTAGAGTTAACTGTAGCAATGGGAAAACGGACGGATACATTGTCGAAATGCCCTATTGAGGTGATACACAGAGATAAATGGCTGAAAATTCAAACGAATGAGGGAGGAATGACGAATGACAAGTGAAATTCAAGGAAAAGGACAACGGGCAAAGGCTGCCAGCTACATATTAAATATTAAAACGACCTGTGAAAAGAATGAGGCGCTAACAAAAATTGCAGAACAGTTAATCATTGACCAGCATACTATTATGGCTGAAAATGCCAAAGATTTAGCACTGGGTGAGAAACAGAGCTTGCCTGCTTCTACACTAGATCGAATGATGCTCAATGAAGAACGTATAATGGCAATGGCCGATGCCATTCATTTACTTGTCTCCCTACAAGATCCAGTAGGCACAGTTATTGAGCAGATTGATAAAGAGAATGGCTTACACATCGAAAAGCGGATTGTACCACTTGGGGTCATTGGTATGATTTATGAGGCACGCCCAAATGTCACAGTAGATGCAGCGACTCTCTCTCTGAAAACAGGCAATGCCGTCATTTTACGTGGCAGCTCCTCAGCTAAATTTTCAAATACCGCCCTAGTGGCAAGTATCCACCGTGCACTTGCTAAAACATCTATTCCTATAGAGGCTGTGCAATTAATTGAGGATACAAGTCGTGAAACGGTGAAAGAATTATTTCATTTAAAAGAGTACTTAGATGTATTAATTCCTCGTGGCGGCAAAGCGCTTATTGATTTAGTTGTGAAGGAAGCAACTGTCCCTGTACTTGAAACAGGTGCGGGCAACTGTCACATTTACGTGGATCAAATGGCGGATTACATAAAAGCAGAAAAAATTTGCCTGAATGCTAAAACGCAGCGCCCTTCTGTTTGCAATGCAGCAGAAAGCTTACTCATTCATCCTATTTGGTTTAAGTCTCATGGTATGCAACTGTTAACAGCACTACATGACGCAGGTGTGACCATCATCGGTGATGAACAAGTATGTCAGCTATTTGAGGCTGCTCTTCCAGCTACGGAGGAAGACTATGCGATGGAATATCTTGATTTAACAATAAGTGTTAAATTGGTGGAAAATGTCTATGAAGCAATTGAGCATATTCATCGCTTTGGCACACATCATTCTGAAGCGATCATTACAGAAGATCAATTGGTCGCAGAAACATTTTTAAATAATGTCGATGCAGCGGCTGTTTATCATAATGCCTCTACCCGCTTCACGGATGGCTTTGAATTTGGCTATGGTGCAGAAATTGGCATTAGTACGCAAAAACTACATGCTCGTGGGCCAATGGGCTTGCCAGCGTTAACCTCAACTAAATATTTCATATATGGCAACGGCCAAATTCGTGAATAAAAGAAAGCCGCGCGTTACTTATTTGCTTTAATAATTTTACAAAAAATAGAAAGAAGGTGTCGTATGAACATCTCCGCAATGATTAAACTAACCGTCTCCATGGCACTGTTTGGTTCCATAGGCTTTTTTACGGTTCATACTGGTGTTCCTGCTACAGAGCTTGTCTTTGTTCGATGCATTTGTGCCACCCTCTTTCTAGGAGGAATGTGGCTTATTACAGGGGGTCATAAATCAGAGGTTTGGGATAAGAAGGAAATTCTCCAAACAATTATTTGTGGCGTCTTTATCGTTTTAAACTGGGTATTTTTATTTAAAGCCTTTGAAGAAATGTCGATTTCGATTGCCATTTCCATCTATAATTTAGCCCCTATTTTTGTCTTAATTTTAGGCGCTATCTTTTTAAAGGAAAAAATGACCATTCAAGCACTTGTAGCAACCATCACTTGCTTTATTGGTAGTATTTTCATCATTGGTCTCCATAACTTTGTGTCTTTCTCAGAGTTTATGCAATCTGGTTTTGTGTGGGCATTACTGTCAGCGGTCTTTTATGCCCTCACCATGCTAACAAGCAAAACCATTACGAAGCTTAGCTCCTATGCGTTAACCTATATTCAAACAACGGTTGGTATCGTCATACTACTGCCTTTCATCGACTTCTCCTTGTTTGAGGGATTAACCACTTCCAATTGGTTTTATATTTTGGGCACAGGCTTTATTCATACAGGATTTGTTTACTATTTATTTTTTGATAGTATTCGCAACCTTACAACCATTCTTGTATCCGTATTAGTGTTCGTTGACCCTGTTGTCGCGATTTTACTGGATATGCTGTTGCTTGATTTTATGCCAAGCATTATGCAAACGTTAGGTATCCTGCTTATTTTCGGAGGTATTTTCTATACAGTTTACATTCCGAAGAAAAAGCGGCTGCCACAGGAGGCATCCTCATGAGCAAGCTCTTTACTATAGGGGAATTACTAATTGATTTTACGCCAACAGAGCAGCATGGCTCCCTTGCCGATATCGAGCACTTTACTAAACATGCGGGTGGTGCACCTGCAAATGTAGCAGCGGTCTGTGCAAAGCTGGGTCAGCAGGCAGCTCTTCTAACACAGGTCGGTCAGGATGCCTTTGGCGATTTCCTAATAAAAACGTTACAGCAAACAGGTGTAGACACGCAGTACATTCGCCAAACAGCTGATGGAGAAACAAGTCTTGCTTTTGTCTCATTAAATGGTCACGGTGAGCGTGATTTTCAATTTTATCGCCGACATGCTGCGGACTTATTGTACAAGCAAGACTATCTCCCCTTACAATTACTCACTGCACAAGATATCGTTCATTTTTGCTCTGTTAATCTTGTGGAAAGCCCTATGAAGCAAGCACATCTTGCTTTTATTGAACAGGCACATCAAGCAGGTAGTCTTGTTTCCTTTGATCCGAATGTGCGCTTACCTTTATGGCAGGATGAGACTGCGTGTCGGGCAACCATCCTCGCCTTTCTACCTAAAGCACATATTGTGAAGCTTTCAGAGGAGGAGCTATTGTTTTTAACAGCAGTAGAGGAGGAACAGGCGGCCGTCCAAGCATTATTTCAGGGGCATGTAGCCGTCATCATCATTACACATGGCGCTGCTGGGGCTACTTTATATACGAAAAAGCTTCATGTAAAGGCTCCTGCTAAGGAGGTACAAACTGTCGATACGACAGGGGCTGGAGATGCATTTATTGGGGCAGTTTTAAGTAAATTCCTTCAACATCAACTAGCAGTAGCTGATGTTGAAGCCTATTGCGAACAGCATGCGATGTCCCTGCTCACTTTTGCAAACCGTTATGCAGGGATTTCGACAACGAAGCATGGGGCCATTCCCTCTTATCCCGTATTGCCATTGGAAATAAATCAAGATTAACGCGAAACTTCTTGTCCTTATGTTTCGTATGTACTAGTGACAGAGTAATAAAGGAGGACATACATGGAGCCGATCACAAAAAGACGAACAGCAGCATTTTTAATCGATACAGCGATATCAACCGCAGTCACGTTGGGTGTTGAATATTTCCTACGAAAAAAAGTGAAAAACGAAGTCGTTCATGCGCTCGTTACGCCAACAGCCGTGCTATGGGCACTAGAATATGCACAGCTCCGTCAAAATGGACAAACCATTGGCTACAAAGCAATGAAACTGGCACTCGAAAATGAAGATGGCCATCCACTATCAGACGGTCAAATAATTAAACGAATGGCTTATCGAGACACCCTCAGTACGTTTGATTATCTAAAAAATCGCCAGACCTTTGAGCAACAGCATGGACAACGTCTACCTCATGACAATTTCGCAGGTACGATTGTCAAAGAAAAATAATTGAAAGCTGCCCAACTTTCTTTATGAAGGTAGTTTTTAATTGAAACTAGAATCCGTCGTGCAAAAAAATGGCTCCCCTTAGCTAAGGAGGAGCCTTTTCTAATGGCAGCTAAACATAAGTAGTGCCATTGAATTGTATACTTTATCGAAAACAGATCTTCCGCCTTCTCTCTGCAAACGAATACTAAGTGACAAAATCTAGCACTAATGAGAAGGTTATTGAAAAGACGATTTCGTCCACTACCAATATTTTTTCATTAAAATATGTGGGATGCCACAATCCATGAATTCTTCGCCTTCACGCTGGTAGCCTAATTTTTCATAAAAACCTTCTGCATAGGACTGGGCATTCAGCTTTACTTTTGTTAAACCTTTGTCTCGTGCGATTTGCTCTAAGCCCATGATGATTTCTTTCCCCAGGCCAAATTTACGGTATTGTTCCAATATACAAATACGTTCTAGTTTGCCATAGCCCTCCACAATGCGAAGCCTGCCCGTTCCAACAGGTTGCTCCTTGTAATACACAAGAATATGATCACATGGTGCATCGAGCGAATCAAATTCATCGTACTCTTCTACCTCAGGTACTTGTTGTTCTTCAATAAAAACATGTCGACGAAAATCGAACGCTGTTTGTAATTCTTCTTCAGTTGTCACTTTTTTTATGCTCATGAATATTCCTCCTAGTTTCTCCTATTGACCATCTTCACTAGGTGCAATTTCACTTCGAAGATGATACTATTAGTATAGAACGTTTTTTATTGCAAATACAATAAAAATTTCAGGAGGATCGACCATGAAAGAAATTTTACGTGAAATAGGTGCTATTGCACGGGCATTAGACTCAATTAGTAATATTGAATTTAAGGAGTTGGATTTAACAAAGGGACAATATTTATATGTCATCCGAATTTGTGAAAATCCTGGTATCATTCAAGAAAAAGTCGCAGAGCTATTAAAGGTGGATCGTACGACTGCTTCACGGGCTATTCAAAAATTAGAGACCAAGGGCTTTATTGAAAAGCGTATTGAACAAGGAAATAAAAAAAATAAATTGCTCTTCCCAACAACAAAAAGCTTAGAGATTTATCCTTTCTTGAAACGAGAGGGCGAATATTCCAATGCTCGTGCACTTGCAGGTTTTTCCACTGGAGAGATTGACAGCATCCACAATCTACTAACGCGTGTTTTGCATAACATCGAGATTGACTGGGAGGATGTAAAAAAGGGGCATAAACGACACTATTAAAGGCGATTCCTTGTATTTCCACATGTTTGGAATCGCCACGTACTAAACATTGGCTGCCAATACTCTTTTTAACACGGCTACCATAAAATCAAGATCTTCATCAGTACAGCAAAGTGGCGGACTTAATATAATGATATGATGATAGCCCTCTACTGTTTCGCCATTTCTCCCAACAATTAACCCGTTTGCTTGACAATCAGCTATAATTTTCGCTATTCGCTCTGGCTTTGCGGGTGCTTGTGATGGTTTATCTTCGACAAGCTCGATGCCTATGAGCAACCCAAGCCCTCGTATATCTCCAACAAAGGGTAGCTCCAATAAGTCTTGCAAATCATGTAGCAATTGTATACCCAAATCTCTTGCGCGCTGTACGAGCCCTTCTTCTTCTATGATTTTTATATTTTCTAAAGCCACTGCACAGGCTGCTGGATTACCACCAAACGTATTAATATGCCGAAAATGACTATAGCCGTCCATCTCTTTAAATTTTTCATAAATGTCTTTGCGTACAGCCGTGATGGATAACGGTAGGTAGGCACTTGTTAACCCCTTTCCCATAGTAATGACATCTGGTCGAATGTCAAAATGCTGATGACCAAATAGCATCCCTGTTCGTCCAAAGCCACATATGACTTCATCAATGATAAGTAATACCCCATGTCGTCTACAAATGCGCTCGACTTCCTTAACATAAGTAGGATGTGGAATAAGAACGCCATCACCAGTAATCAGTGGCTCCATAATAACGGCTGCTATTGTTTCTTTTTGCTCCCAAATGATCTTTTCCTCGATTTCACGAGCACATGCTAAACTATACACCTCCACGGGCTGCCCTTTTGGTCGACGATAATGATCAGGTGGGGCAACATGCAAAAAGCCTGGTGTTAAGGGTTCATATTTATATTTACGTAAGGCCTGTCCTGTGGCTGCCAATGCCCCCAGTGAACTGCCATGATAACCTCGATAACGAGCAATGATTTTATAACGAGTTCCTTCCCCATTTTGTTGATGGTATTGACGTATTAGCTTAAAGGCCACTTCATTCGCGTCCGAACTGCTATTGGAATAAAACATCATATAGTCATCTTCTAGTAAGCTGTTCATTTTTTCAGCGAGTCTGATGGCCGGTTCATGACTTTGGGTTAAAGGGGCATAGCATAGCTTTTTCAGTTGCTCATACGCAACTTTAGCAAGACGCTCACGGCCATAGCCTACGTTCACTGCCCATAAGCCTGACATGCCATCTAAAAAGCGGTTGCCTAAACTATCGGTAATCCATGCTCCTTCTCCCTGTTCAATAATAGGGGGCGCATTGTCATTGTACATAGACATATGATGCCAATCATTTTCATGGTCTTTTTGCTGTAAATCATGTGTGAATTGATCGTTCTGCTCCATATCATGACCTCCAATCGTGATCATCGATGTCTTTTTATCTATCACCATTTTCCCTATTAAACTAGTTAATATTGAAATTTTCTGATTTCTCTAACATAATGAAATAGACATTGTACATTCGAAGGGCAGGTGCTAATTGATGGCGAAACATCCTCTACTCGTACGTGATGTCCTCAAGCGCAAGCATTTTGAATCGGCGAAGCTTATCGCTGGGCAGCATGGTCTTGATCGCCAAGTTTTGTGGACACATATATTAGAAATCAAAGATTTTGATACATTAATTAATGGTGGTGAATTGATTTTAACTACTGGTGTTGGTTTACAGCTCGAACGTGAAACACAAATCGCCTACTTACAAAACCTTATTCGCAATGAAGCTGCTGGTCTTTGTATAGAAATTGGAGACTATTTCGATCATGTCCCTGTAGAATTGATTGCCATGGCGAACGCCCATCATTTCCCAATTATTATTTTTGAAGACATTGTACGATTTATCGATATTACGCAAGATTTACATACGTACATAATTAATCAACACCAGCAGGCACTAACACAGCTAGATACCCTCTCCAAAACATTTATGGAATTATCGTTAATGCCAAATGGAATTTTAAAAATATTACAAGTTCTCCACCAAGATACGGATGCGCCTTTTTTATTTGTCTCAGAAGATACAAAAAGCTTTTATTATCCTGTGGAGGCTAAAAAATACTTGCGTGTTATGGAGGAGCATTGTCAGCAGTTAGAAATACAAGAGCCTCTGCACCTTTTATCCATTGATAAGGATCATTTTGTCATCATTCCTGTGAATGGGCTTGGACAAGTTTGGGGCTATTTATGTATGTATTCTGGACTGCCAAAGCCGAGTGATTACACCTTGTTGAATCTAGAACGGGCTACGATGTCGATAGCCCATATTTTAATGCGTAATCGCATGCTGCAGGAGCGACAGCAAAGCCGTGAGGATGAATTTATCCTTGCCTTAATTCAAGGACAGCCCGTTGATATACCATACTATCAAAGCTATTTGCCAATCGAGAGTCGTAATTTATTTTACCGGGTCGTCGTATTCAATCTTCATGATAAAGCGAATACAGTGTCTGAAGAAGAGTGGCAGGAAATACAGCTCCAAAATGCCATGTATATTCGCTCAATTTTAAAAAAGCTCGGATTTTTCCCTACTGTTTCGGTACGACAGCATGAGATTATTATTTTAGCCTTTTTTATTGCCGCAGATTATATGAAAGACAATCGTGATTCCTTCGATCAAGCCATTTCACAGATTATAGCAAGAAAAGCAGCACAGTTTTTTGAGCAGCTTATCCTTAGCTGTGGCATTAGCAATGTCTATCAGTCGATTGAAAGTGTTCATCTTGGCTATAAAGAGGCTAAATCGGCCATTCAAATGCAGCATCAACAATTGGCTAGCTCCATCTACTATAAGGATCTAGGTGTTTATCGATTATTATTACAGCAGGATCAGACAGCTCTCCTACAATTTGTGAAAGATTATTTACAAGAGATATTGTTATTAGATCAAAAAAGTAGCCTTGATTTATTTCAAACATTAGCTGTTTATTTGGCCTGTAACGGGGCTAAAAATGATACGGCAGAACAGCTGTTTATCGTCCGTCAAACACTCTATAAACGAATTGAACGGCTAGAAAGTATATTAGGTGCTGATTTTTTACAAGCTCCCCATCGCCTCAATATTGAAATGGCTGTTAAGGCATATGAACTGTTGCAAAAAACAGCACCTGACCTATTACGATTTTGAACGTGGGTCCATAAAATCTCGTAAAGCATTACTGAGCATATATAAACCAAGAACAAGAATGGTAATGGCTCCTCCTGGTGCATACGTATACCAAGGGGCACCGATTAAATAGGCTTGTGAATCTTTTAACATTCTGCCCCAGCTAGGGTTTGGTGGTTGTACTCCAAGCCCTAAATAGCTTAGTGCTGCCTCGGCTAACATCGCTGTCGCAAATGTCACGGTTGCAGCCACAATAATTTGCGACGAAATGTTCGGTAAAATATGGCGGAACATAATGCTATAAGGCTTGACCCCGATTAATTTCGCTGCCAATACATATTCCGAGTCACGTTGCTGCACAAAGCCACTACGTGCAATCCTTGCAATAGCTGGAATAGCGATAATGCCAAGCGCTATAGCTGTATTCATAATCCCCGGACCGAATACTGCTACAAGCATTAAGGCTAAAATAATGCCTGGAAAAGCCATTAAAGCGTCCATCGTCCGCATAAAGATTTCATCGATCCAGCCACCAATATAGCCCGCAATACCACCGATAAGAATGCCAAACACCGTTCCAATTGCCACGGTTAATAGACCCACAGCAAAGGCTGTTTGTGTCCCCTTCATAATGCGGCTAAAAATATCACGCCCGAATTCATCTGTTCCAAACATATAGGCACCACCAGGTCCACGCAATTTTTCAGGTATATTCATCGCATTGACATCATGTGGTGTATAAAAGAAACTAACAAGCATGACGAGCAAAAAGCCGACAATAACGAGGAGACCAATGACTAAATTGATTTTTTTAGTATAGCGCTGTAGTTGTTTCATGATAGCCACCTCTTAACGTAATCGAATTCTAGGGTCCAACACAGAATATAAAACATCAACGATAAAATTAATCATGACGACAGCTACTGTAATATACATGACAATCCCCTGCACAAGTGGAAAATCACGATTACTAATAGCCGTAATTAGTAGCTGACCGATACCTGGCAAGGAAAACACCTGCTCCACAATAATCGTTCCTGCTACTACCTCTGCCATGATCAAACCAAAAACCGTTAAAATCGGGATCATCGAATTTTTTAATACATGCTTATACATTACATTTTGTTCAGACATCCCTTTACTGCGAATTGTACGGACATAATCGAGTTGGACTTGTTCTAGAATAGCTGTACGGACATAACGGAAATTCACCGCAATTTGTGGAATGGCAATCGTTAAAGCTGGAAGAATAAGCGTGCTAAGTGCTCCTGCTATACTTTGGGTCCAAGGAATATAGCCACTAATTTTAAAGAAGCTAAACTGTAAGCCAATGTAAAGAATAAGCATCATCCCTAGCCAAAAGGATGGTACTGCCATCCCAATTTGCGTCATAGTGGATAATGACACATCACTTAATTTATTTTGTCTTCTTGCAGCAAACATCCCTAAAGGTAAGGAAATGATTAAGACCATAATAAGGGTAAGCCCTGCTAATGACATGGTGACAGGAAGTCGATCAAATAATAATTCTTTTACTGGCATGGAAAATCGAATGGAATTCCCTAATTGCCCTGTCAATAAGCCCTTCATCCAATCTACATATTGTTCATAAAGAGGACGATCCAAGCCGAGCTCAGATCGTAAATTTTCAATTTGTGTGGGATCCGCCTCCGTCCCTAACATCGTGCGAACCGGATCACCAGGTAATATTTGAAAAACGCCAAATGTAATGATGGATACTAGAAGGATGGTGATTATTAACAGGATGATTCGACGTAGGATATACATCATAAGCATTCATCCCTTTCTAGTTTGAAAACTTAACCTCAGACATATCATGGAACCAGAATGGATAACTCTTAAGCCCCGTCACTTGTTTGTCAGTACCCCACACGATTTGATAATCAGCAATGTAAACCGCAGTAGCTTGCTCTGCTAAAATTTCCTGTGCACGATGGTAGTAGTCGATTTGTTTAGCTTGATCAGTTTCCTTCAAGACATCAGCCATAATTTTGTCGTATTCTTCGTTTTTAAACAGGAAGAAGTTTTCACTATCATTTGTGGAGATATAGTCATTCAAAATTTCAAAGGCAGATGCACGACCTGTTAAATCAATCGTTGTCATCTCATAGTCGCGACCAAAGTACACACGATCTAGCCAGATACCCCATTCAACTACTTCAATTTCTACATCAATGCCAATTTCCTGCAAATTAGCCACTACAATTTGGGCAATATTTGAGTAAATATCATTATGTGAAGACACCGTTATTTTTGTTTTAAAGCCATCAGGATAACCCGCTTCCGCTAATAAGGCTTTCGCTTTTTCCACATCTCGCTCATACATGCTTTCTAAGCCCTTCTTTTGGAAGTCTCCCATTGCTGGACTCATATTAGATCCAAGAGGAACAGCATAGCCCGCAAATACAGAATCAATAATATCGGATTTACTAATGGCGTAATTGATCGCTTGACGAACCTTCACATTATCAAAAGGTGCCTTTGTTTCGTTAAAAGTAACGATTAATGATGAGTTATTATTTTGATGGGATAAATTATAGCTACCCTCTACCTCACCAACACGATGCCAAGGAACACTCGTTAAATCTACCTCATTCGCCATCAAGCTCATAATGGCTGCCTGATCATCTGATTGGAAGGCAAAGGTTACTTTATTCAAATAAGGCAATCCTTCCTGCCAATACTGCTCATTTTTCTTGAGCTCTAAATTGGTGCCAGGTGCGTATTTTACAAAGGCAAATGGTCCTGTCCCAATTGGGTTTTCATTATGCTTACCATCATTACTTTTAGGAATAATAGCTGATTGTCTTGCTGTTAATGAATACAAGAAATTAGAGTTCGGCTCTTTTAACTTGATAATAAATGTAGTCGCATCAGGTGCCTCTGTAGATGCTACATTATCAAAGTTATTAGACATTTTCTCCCCACCATTTTTCCCCATTAAACGGTCAAAGGAATATTGGATATCCTCCATCGTTAAATCATCACCATTATGAAACTTCACACCTTGGCGTATTTTAAACGTATACGTTAAACCATCCTCCGAGATGTCGTAGCTCTCTGCAAGCCCCTCTTTCAAGGAACCATCCGTTTCAGGTGCCATAAGCCCTTCAAACAGATTAAGTATCATTTGATAGGAAATAGACGCTGTAGCCTTATGTGGATCTAAAAAATCTGGATCGTCATTGACACGTACAACGATTTCCTGTGGAACATCGGCTACTGTTTGACCATCTGTAGAACTTGAACCTGTCGTATTTTTCTTTCCATCACCTGAACATGCTGTCATGATAATTGCTAATAACAATGTCACGAGCATCAGTCCTCTTTTTTTCCATTGCATAGTCGTTCCCCCTTTTCCCATATGCCTATCTTTGAATGCTTGTATAGCTTTCAACATCTGCCAATTTATCAGCGCCTTTAATGCCAGCGAGAATAGCTTCCTCCATTACCTTTGTTGCTAAATGTCCTAGATAATCAAGTGCATAAGGTTGATCGCCTGTCCCTAGCACAAAAATCGTATCGCCATCCAGCATGGTATGAACGGGATAAATCGTTCGTGCTAAAGCATTTTGCGTAAGCTGTGCAATTTTTTTAGCCTCTGCCTTCGTTAACTTGGCATTCACTGCTACCACACCGATCGTTGTATTAGTGCCAGCTAATGCCTCTGATTGTGCATGCTGCTCTAAATAGGCACAGCAATCCACCCACTGACCAGAATGCGCATCTCTGGCTCCTGCTAAAATTTGCCGTGTAGCAGGGTCCTTGACATCTCCCACGGCATTCACTGCCACGATGGCTCCTGCTACGAGACCATCTTTCCCCGCATAGGAAGCACTACCAAGCCCACCCTTCATCGCAAAATTAGGTCCTGCTAGTTTGCCAATAGTTGCGCCATAGCCAGCACCTATATTGCCATTGGTAAATGGGCCAACTTGTGCTGCTTGTGCCGCTTCATAGCCCATTTGCGCAGTAGGTCGAGCATGGGGATCACCGATAAATAAGTCAAAGAGAACAGCACTCGGCACAATCGGTATTTTTGCCACACCTGCATCGACACCAATTCCTTGCTCGGCTAAAAATTGCATGACACCTGTGGCAGCATCTAATCCGAAGGCGCTGCCCCCAGCTAAACAGATGGCGTGGACTCGATCAATTTCATTAATAGGGTCTAATGCATCTGTTTCACGAGTGCCTGGTGCAGAGCCTCGAACATCCACTCCACACACCGCCCCACTTTCTACTAATAGCACCGTGCAGCCCGTAATCCCTTCCTTATTTTCACGATGTCCGACTTTGACACCTGGCACATCCGTTATATTGCCAAACATCTGCAACACCTCCACTCTAGAATAAATTTAATTTTCTGATTATTTATCATATAAAAAGCAAGCCACTCGTTGATGGTCATTTTCATGTTGAAGCATCGGTCTTTCCTGATGACATCTTTCCATCACAAATGGACAACGGGTATGAAAGACACAGCCAACAGGTGGATTCATTGGACTTGGTAATTCACCTTGTAAAAGTATTTCTTGTTTCGGCTCATCAAAATTAACGACTGGTATAGCAGATAGCAATGCTTGTGTGTAGGGATGTAATGGATTGGCATAGAGCTCCTTCTTTGTCCCAATCTCCACAACTCTTCCTAAATACAGCACTGCCACACGGTCACTAATATGCTTCACAACACTTAAGTCATGTGAAATAAATAAATAGGTTAATTGAAATTCATCTTGTAAATCCATCATGAGATTAAGAACTTGCGATTGCACCGACACATCCAGAGCAGATACCGGCTCATCAGCAATAATGAATTCTGGGTGTATCGCTAATGCTCGGGCAATACCAATTCGTTGTCGCTGCCCACCAGAAAATTCATGCGGAAACTTATGCATGGCATCCTCAGGTAGCCCTACCTTTTGTAAGAGCTCCTTCACACGCTCTTTTCGTTGTTCCTTCGTCAATGTTAATTGCAGTTTCATCGGTTCCTCGATAATAGAGCCTACCCGCATCCGAGGATTAAGGGAGGAAAAGGGATCTTGAAAAATCATTTGCATTTGATTGCGATAACTTTGTAGCTTACTGCCCTTTAAATGCTGGATTGGCTGCCCTTTATACAATACTTCCCCTGCTGTTGGTTCAACGAGCTTTAAAATCGTTCGCCCAAAGGTTGATTTGCCTGAGCCTGATTCTCCTACAATGCCCAATGTTTCTCCTCTAAAAATCTCTATTGAAATATCGTCAACCGCCTTGATGACCTTTTTTTCTTCCTTCATCGATTTGCGTTTCACAGGAAAGTAGGCTTTTAAATGATTAATTTCCAGCAAAACTTCTTTCTCCATCATGAGCCAGCTCCCCTTTCTCTGTGAATAAATGACAGCGTACTTTATGTGCCTCTTGAATGTAATGGATAGCCGGTTGCTCCACATGGCAATGTGCCATCGCATGTGGACAGCGTGGGGCAAAGCGACAGCCACCAGGCAATGCATACGCTGGTGGTACGGTGCCAGGGATCGACGGCAGCCTTTTGACATCTGAATCAAGGCTAGGCATCGTTTTTAAGAGAGCAGTTGTATAAGGATGCTGCGGATTTAAAAAGAGCTCTCTCACTGGAGCTTCCTCGACAATTTGCCCTGCATACATCACCATGACACGATCGGCTGTTTCTGCAACAACACTCATATCATGTGTAATAAATAAAATGGCCGACTGATGCTCTTTCTTCATTTTCAGCATCAGCTTTAAAATTTGTGCCTGTACCGTCACATCCAGTGCTGTGGTTGGTTCATCTGCAATCAATAGCTGCGGATTATTAGACATCGCAATAGCAATCATGACACGTTGCCGCATTCCCCCTGATAGTTGATGAGGATATTCAGCAATCACCTTTTCTGCATTGGCAATCCCTACCTCCTGTAAAAGTAGTAATGCTTTCTTCCATGCCTCTTTTCTCGATACCTTTTGATGTCTGCGAATGCCCTCAATCATTTGATTGCCAATCGTAAAGACGGGATCTAAAGAGGTCATAGGTTCTTGAAAAATCATACTAATTTCATTACCACGAATACGGCTCATCTCTTTCTGTTTATAGGCGAGTAGATTTTTACCGTTTAAGGCAATGGAACCTGCTGTAATTTCACCTGGTGGTATGGGCAGTAAACGCATAATCGCTAAGGAGGTGATACTTTTGCCGCTTCCTGATTCACCTACCAGTGCAACGGTTTCTCCTTTATGAATAGTAAAGTTTACATCTTCAACAACCTTCGCCTCTTTGCCATTTTTCAACTGGAATTGGATGGATAATTGATTGACCTCTAAAAGCACTTCTTTTTCTTTTGGCTGTTCCATATGCGTCCCTCCATCTCACTGTTGATTAGGTGGTGCATAGCGTATAGCGATGTTTTTCATTTGCGTATAGTTTCGCAGTGCAACAAAGCCCTTCTCTCGACCAATTCCGCTTTTTTTATAGCCGCCAAATGGCATTTGAATGCCACCTGCAGCCCCATAATTATTAATAAATACTTGTCCAGCCTGCACGCGACTTGCCACATAATGAGCTGTATCAATATGCTGTGACCAAACACCAGCGACTAAGCCATAGTCAGTGCTATTGGCTAATGCAATGGCCTCGTCTGCGCTGGAAAATGGCAGGACGGTTAAGACAGGGCCGAAAATTTCTTCCTGCGCTAATGGATCATTTGGATCAACGCCATCCAGTATAGTTGGCTGTACATAAAAGCCCTTTTCATAGCCTTTTATCGTCACTGGTTCGCCACCCGTAATCACATAGCCATCTGTCTTTGCTTGTTGTAATAATGCCGTGATTTTCGTATATTGGCGTTCATTTAATAGCGGTCCCATATCCATATCCGCTTCCCCAGGTCCAACTTGTATCGCTTGGAATTTTTGCGCTAGTTGTGCAATGAATGTATCTTTAATACTTTCTTCAATGAGTAAACGTGCCCCTGCAGAGCAAGTTTGACCGGCATTTTGAATAATGGCACGTACAACCCCCTCTAATGCTTGCTCCATATCGGCATCTGCAAACACAATATTAGGCGATTTTCCTCCAAGCTCTAATGTCACAGGCACAACATTTTCTGCTGCTGCCTTCATCACCGCTATCCCTGTCGGCACAGAACCCGTAAACGTAATATGATTAATATCGGGATGTGACGTTAAATAGAGCCCAACCTCTCGCCCCAATCCTGTAATATGCTGGAAAATCCCTTTCGGCACTTTATTGGCAAACCATTCAGCGATGGCATGTGTTGTCAGGGGTGTATCCTCTGCACTTTTCACAATCACAGCATTACCAGTTGCTATAGCCGCTGCGACACTTCTTGCCGTAATTTGAATCGGATAATTCCATGGCACAATATGTACCGTAATGCCAACTGGCTCTAGCACTACCGCATTTAATAGTCCATCCTCAATCGGAATGGTATCCCCCATCACCTTATCCGCTGCACCACCATAAAATTCAAAATAGCGAGCCGCTGCTTCAATATCTGCTCTTGCCTGTGATAAGGGCTTTCCTACGTCTCGACATTCTAGTAAACTCCATTCCTCTGCATGCTGTCGAATATAATGGGCAAATTCAATTAATAACTGCCCCCGTTCATAGGCCTTCCATTGACGCCAGTCTTGTCCTTCAAACGCTAGACGGGCTGAATGTACTGCTTGTTCCACATGCGCTTTACTTGCATTGCTAATTTGTGCAATCACTTCCCCTGTCGAGGGATTTTTAACTTCTAGGTGTGTCTCTTCTTCACCATGAACCCACTCCCCATTAATTAACATAGGAATTTTTCTCATCGTACCCCTCCTATAATCCACGACCACCATCTACATGCAATGTCGTTCCAGTGACCATACTTGCCGCATCAGACAATAAATAGCTGACTGCCCCTGCTATATCCGCTGGCTGTACTAAGCGCCCAAGTGGGACAGACTGCACAAACACATTTTGCTTCGTTTGCTCTATATCAGCATCCTGTGCAGCAAATTGACCAAGCATTTGTGTGTCAGCTGGGCCTGGATGAATCGTATTAACGCGAATTTGGCTTGATGCAAGTTCAATTGCAAGCCCTCTTGTAAAGCTTTCTGCCGCCCCCTTTGAGGCAATATAAGCCTGTAAGCCTGGTCTAGGACGCACGGCAGAAATAGAGGCTATTGTAATAATGGAGCCCCCTTGCTGTTTTTTCATAAAAGGAACAACTGCTTTTGTCGTGATAAACAAGCTTTTTACATTGACATCCATTAAACGGTTCCACTCATCCATCGTGACCTGCTCAATCGGTGTCGCTGACTGGGCAATTCCTAGTGCATTGACAAGGCCATCTATTCTGCCATACTTGTCAAAAACCTGTTGGCAAATGCTTTGAACACGTTCCTCCTGCAATACATTGACTTCAACACATTGTAATGAATCATGGGCGATATCTGATAGTGCATCTATTGATAAATCAAGCCCTACAACCTGATTACCCTGCTTTAGCTGCTCTTGAATAATCGCTTTTCCCATACCGCCTCCTGCACCTGTAACTACGACCACCTTTTGCTCGATTGCCATCCTAAACACCTCCTGCTGTTAAAGTCCTATTAATGATTTCCTGACAAATTGCATCGCCCATTTGTGCCGTTGTCGCTTGTCCACCAATATCTGCTGTCTTTACGATACCTTCCTGTAGCACTGTTGTAATCGCCTTAACAATGAGCTGTTCTAAATCGCTTCTACCTTGATGTCCAAGAAGTAAGGCAAGCGACCAAATTTGTGCAATGGGGTTAGCAATGCCCTTACCTGCAATATCTGGTGCAGACCCATGAACAGGCTCAAACATCGATGGAAAATCCTTTTCTGGATTCAGGTTTGCCGATGGAGACAGACCAAGTCCCCCGACAATAGCTGAGCCTAAATCGGATAAAATATCGCCGAATAAATTGGACGCCACAACCACCTCGAAATCCTGTGGACGTTCGACAAAATAGGCTACCAAAGCATCAATATAAATGGATTTCAACTGTAGGTCTGATGAGCTTTGTGCCACCGTTTTTTTTGTCTGTTCATCCCAAAATTTCATCGAATGAATAATGGCATTCGATTTTGTCGCACTGGTGATATTGGTTTTACCATGTTGCTTGGCATAATTACAGGCAGCTCGGACAATTTTTTCAATGCCAATCCGCGTCATAATGGTATTTTGAATGGTCATTTCCTGTGGCTGCTGCTGATACAGTCGACCACCACTATCCGAATATTCGCCCTCCGCATTTTCACGGAAGATGACAAAGTCAATGTCTTTACCATTCGTTAAAGGAGATGCTATCCCTGGCAACGATTTAATAGGACGGAAATTCACATACTGCTGGAAATGTTTCCGAATAGGCATAATTAATTGCCAAACCGTGACATCATCTGGCACACGAGCATCGCCAATTGCACCAAATAAAATCGCATCATATGTTTGAAGTGTTTCCAATGCATCCTCGGGCATCATACAGCCGTGCTGCACATAATAATCAGAGCTCCAAGGAAAAATGGTCGTTTCAATGTGTAAGGAACTGTCCTGTTCCTGCAAACATGTCAGCACCTTTAATGCTTCCTGCATTACCTCTTTTCCTATGCCATCCCCTGGTATGACGGCCATTTTTATTGACGTCATTGTTCATCACCCACCAAAAATTTTAATGCTGCTAAACGGTAAATAGCCGTTGTTTCTGCTAATTCTTCAAGCTCTACATATTCATTGATTTGATGAGGAATTTCGCGATCTCCAGCACCGACCGTCACAATCGGGATGCCATGAACATGAAGA
Source organism: Lysinibacillus fusiformis (assembly GCF_002845985.1). Lineage (GTDB taxonomy): Bacteria > Bacillota > Bacilli > Bacillales_A > Planococcaceae > Lysinibacillus > Lysinibacillus fusiformis_D. The sequence continues at coordinate 216,830 of NZ_PDFK01000004.1, forward strand.
AACGTACCATCTGTCGCACCCGGAACACCATTATATTTCGGTTCCTTCTCCGTCACCTCTGCCACCGCCTCATAAATAGCCTGTACCACAGGATCTTCCTTAGCCGTTGCAGTAGCCGGCCGATTATCAAGCACCGTTAGTTCGACTTTAAAATCAGGGTCATCTGCTTGTAATCGTTTAATAATGGCCTCGATTTTGCCTACTAGCTCATCATGATCCTGAGCAGGCACTGTGCGGATGTCGAGCGTCGTCATACAATGATCTGGAATGACATTGATTTGTGCATCACCTTTAACCGGCGCACGTAAAATCGTTGGTGTGATAGATGGCCAATTCAGCATCGGATCACGCCCTAATCGTGCTTGCTCCTCTTTTTCCAATTTTTCAAGTTCTACGATAAAACGCGCCATGCGCCAGTTTGGATTTATACCGCTCCACGAAATAGCACCATGCGCCATTTTACCGAAAATATCTACTTGTAAACGTATGGCCCCACGCTGTGCAATACATACATTATTTTCCTGTGGCTCACAGATAATTGCACCATCCACTCCATCAGCCCAGCCATTTTTAATAAAATGCTTAATGCCAAGCATTAGCCCCTCTTCATCATAAGGAATACATAAAATAATCTTGCCAGTAAACTCCTCTCGATCTAGTAGCAATGACTGGCAAGCCGTAATCATACAAGCCAAATTCCCCTTTGTATCATTCGTTCCCCTGCCATACATACGCCCATCCACAATCTCTGCTCCAAATGGATCATAAGCCCAAGCCTCTCGATTGCCCTCTGTCACGACATCTGTATGTCCTTCGAAAAGTAATGTTTTCCCAGGCTTGCCCGAATCAATAATGCCAATGACATTCGGTCGCCCTGGCACAACTTCCTCTACATGCGTTTCGATGCCAATATCTCGTAAATAAGAGGCTACAAAAGTTGCCACCTCTTGCTCATTACCCTTCGGATCGTTCTCACGGTAAACGCTTTCAATTCGCACAAGCTTCTGTGTTAATGCAATGACCGCCTCCCGATCACGCACATACGATTTCGTTGCTTTCAAACTAGTTACTGTCATGCAAAGGCCCCCTATTTTTAGAGAATATTCTGAATTTATGTTATTTTATCATTGTCCTTTCTCTATGAAACTAGACAATATGTTAATGATTCCTAGAATGACCTTAACTTTTTGTTTAGCAATAAAACGCTAGAAAATGACAAATTATTCTGTTTTACGTGAATTTTTGATAGATTTTTTGAATGAAGAAGAGTTTATGGTTCGATTTTGGGGTGCTTGATTTTATAGTGAGTAAGTCGGTGCATCCTACTTTTGAAAGACTTGTTCTCCTTTTAGAGCTGAGCCTCACGCTACTTATGAGCGACCTTTTCTTTTATTTGAGAGCGAACAACCACCCTATCCCCTCCTAAAACGAAAAAAACCAGCAGCTGCTGGTTTTTTCCTGTTTATTGTTGACGGGATTCGGTCATTTGCTTCCAGACCGAGCCTTTTGCTTCCTCACCTTGTTCGATACGAGCAATAGCCATTTTCACTTGTAATTTCACTTCGAATTCTTTATCATCCTCAGCCGCTTTTAGTGCTGGTAAAGATTGCTCCGTGCCGACCTCATATAAATACATCGCTGCACGCCAGCGAACCAATTTGTTTTTATCTTGCAAGGCTTGCTGCATGGCTTCTTCAAATTCTACAAGGCCAAGATCACTCATACAGTCGCCTGCTGTTCGACGTACCGCTGCACTTTTATCCTGTAAGGCTCTTTCTAAATAAGGCACAACAGCCACATCTTCAATCATGCCTAAGTAGACAGTCGCTAGTCGACGAATGGACATCTGTTCATCCTGTAAGGCTAAATCAAGTAATGGTAAATCATCTAGCTCTGGATCAGCCATTTGATCGAGCAACTGGAAGCGTTTCTCCCATTCTGGTTGATTGAACTGCTCCACTGTCACTTTTATTTTAGCTGTTTTAATAGCTGCTTTTTCATCATCATTATTAATAGCTGTGACAATTTCTGCTACACGCTCCGCAGAATACGTGACATCGATCTCCTGCTTGACTGTTTCTGCTATTTCCTCAAGCTCGCCATAGCGTACACCATAATCAATCCATTTGCGTTGGAAAATATAGTTTTCATCTACTGCTGATTCAATAATTTGATTAAAGGCATCAACAAAGCGGTCACCACAGCTAACACGATGTTCGCGCTGATTATCAAAAACTTTTACTTGTAGTGGCACTTGCTTGTAAAACTGTACATGCACATAAACCTCACCATAAAATTCATTGGCTACAACGGTTTCATCTTGTGTTTGTACATCTTCCCCTAACACTTGACGAATGCTTGCGAGAATACCTTCCCATGCATATTTGGCATTACGCTCAACAGCAAAGAAATCGGCTACGTGGTAAACGCCCTTTACCCCTTCAATAGCTAAAATGGCTGCAGCCTCGCCAGTTGCCTCGTCTTTATTATCCTTTGTAAAATTATAGCTTTTCCCGAACGGTAGCTCTGTATCAACGACAATCTTCATCGAATTGGGACTTGGCGTCGGTTCAATTGTAATAATCTTCATGTCTATCGCTCCTTATCCGTTGACAATTTCATCTAAATAAGACCATCTTTCAATCAGATGCTCATAGTGAGCATTTAGCTCATCCAACTTGGCTGTTAATTCCTGTAATTTTGTAAAATCTGAGCCCGCATTCGCGATTCCGTCTTCGGTCTCCATAATGGCTGTTTCCGTCTTTTCAATGTCATCTGCAATCGTTTCCCATTCCTTTTGCTCTTTAAACGATAGCTTTTTCTTGTCTGATTTTGGCTTTTCGGTCCTCGCCTTTTCGACTTTTGGCGCCTCTGCTTTGACAGTAGCTGCCTGCTCGCGCTTCTCTAAATACTCACTGTATAGATCCAGCGTTTCCTCTACCTGTCCTTGTCCATCCAATATCCATAACTTTTTCGCAATCCGGTCTAGGAAGAAACGGTCATGGGAAATCGTGATGACAACGCCAGGGAAATGCTCAATGAAATCCTCTAACACACCCAATGTTTCAATATCCAGGTCATTGGTTGGCTCATCAAGTAATAAAACATTTGGTTGCTCCATTAATAAACGTAATAAATGAAGACGTTTGCGCTCACCACCAGATAATTTTCCAATTGGTGTACCATGTGCGTGCAGCGGGAATAAAAAGCGCTCTAACATTTGAGCCGCTGAATAGCGAACGCCCTCTGCATCGGTAATATCATTAGAAGCCTCACGTATATATTCAATCATACGCTCATTTTCATTCATTTTCGGCAATGTTTGCTTGAAATGTGCCAGCTTCACTGTTGACCCTACAAGAATTTCACCTTGATCGGGTGTTAGCTCCCCTGCCAGCATGTTCAATAAAGTTGATTTTCCTACACCATTCGCACCAATAATACCGATTCGGTCCCCCTGCTGTAGTAAAAATGAAAAGTGTTCAAGAATTTTTTGCTGTCCGAAGGCTTTCGAAATATTTTCAGCCTCCAGTACTTTTCGACCAAGGCGTGTAGTTGCAAGGCCCAATTCCAATGAAACATCCTCTGATTTGCGCTCTAGGTTATCCTCCAGCTTTTCAAAGCGTTGAATACGCGCTTTTTGCTTAGTTGAACGTGCCTTCGCACCACGACGAATCCATTTCAACTCTGAACGATAACGGTTGCGATCCTTTTGCGCAGAGGCAGCCTTCATTTCCTCACGAATAGCACGTGACTCTAAATAATCACCATAATTTCCTGTATGACGATACAACGTTTGATCTGCAAGCTCGTAAATATGTGTCGATAATTCATCGAGGAAATAACGATCATGGGTGATGAAAATGACTGCACCCTTTAGACGTAGCACCATTTCTTGAAGCCACTCCGTTGACTCCACATCTAAATGGTTGGTAGGCTCATCCAATAAATAAAGATCTGCAGGCTCAATTAACACTTTGGCTAAGGCAACTCGTTTTTGCTGACCACCTGATAGCGTTAACACCTCTTTATCGAATGTTTCGATGCCTAGCTTCGTTAATGCCGTTTTCGCAAGGGCATTAACATCCCATGCCTGCTCTTCATCCATGCGCTGTTGCAGACTAAACAATGTCTTTTGTAAGCTTTCGGATGTTGGGTTGACAGCTAGTGCAGCTACTGTATCTTCATATTGGCGATTGAGTTGTAAAATCGGTGAATCGCCTGCAAAGACAGCCTGTAAAACCGTTTCTCCAGCATTAAATGTCGGCTCCTGTGGCAAATAGGCAACACGGTATTTATTCGGGCGATCGACTGTCATCATATCTGCTTCTATATCTCCAGCTAAAATGGATAACAGGGTTGATTTGCCCGTTCCATTAATACCGATTAAGCCTGCTCGCTCTCCTTCATAAATGGTAAATTCAATATTTTGAAAAAGCGTTTTATCGCCCACCGTTTTGGTTAGATTTTGTACGATTAAATGACTCATTCCACTATTCCATCTCTTTCATGTTAGGTATTGTTCATGCCCACACGATTTTTATGTAGACGATTATTGATATCCATTATTCATCATAACATCATTTGACAGGTAAACAAAGAACAACAACCCGTACTTACGATGGGTGAATGTCCTGTAAATTCGTGTGCATAAGCTGACAAAGCTTGATGATTCCTTGTTCTATGTCCTGTGGTTTTAGATACGAATGTAATACAAGCAATGGTTTGCCGTTTCTACCGATGATGAATTACTATTTATTTCTGATAAAAATATTTGGGCAAATCTTTATTCCCTTACTGCGTTAGACATTGCGTATTTTGAGGAACAAGACTTGGATCGTTTTTTTGAATTACTAAAGTTAGTCAAACAGAGTGGGGCAAACATTGACCATGTAAACGTAACAGATAGGAAAGAAGTTAGCCAAAGTACTGCTATTGGCTTTGATATGATGCTTGCTGAGAGCATAGACATAAAGGAAGAATTATTAGTTTCAATCAAGAAATCAAATTGGGAAGTTGCTAGTTTTTATGAAAATAAAAAATGAGTTGCAGAAAAAGAAAAAGTGCAAAATCGCCGTTTTACGTTTGATTCAAAATACAATGATTATTGGTTCAAATGTAGAGCAACAAATGACAAGGGCAAATGCACGAATATATTTGTCCAAATCTATTTCAAGGACCATAGCTTAACACAGGCAAATAGCCACCTAGAAGAAGAGTTCAACACGATATTTATGCTATTTGAAAAACGATACAGCTTTATAGAAGAGAGTTCAGATAATTCGATACATTTTACGGGTGCTGAAATTGCTCAATATGCAAGTACGGCCGATTTTATTAAAAAAATTTCAACTAATTTATTACAATAACAGGGTTATGTCAACAACTATCCTATTTTTTAATGGGGATTTTTTATGGAGTTAGCAGTCGTCAAAAATTTAGTTTTAACTATTGCTAACTTTGTGTTCATTTTAGAAAAAAACATCAATAATCGTCATGCATTAAGGGGTAAAATTACTGCGTAGTCTTTTTAAAACAGTCTACTTGACAGGGGTAAGTCCAAAAAATTTTTATTCGAGTTTACTTTTTAAAAAAGCGTTGATTTATTTTAATGCGACGCTAGTGCTCATATTTATGTTTCAAAAAAGTTAAGTTTAGTCAAACAATGATAAAAGAATCCCACGGAAAAGCAAACCTGTCTGCTTTCCCATGGGATTTTGTGTTTTGTGGTGATTAATCTTATTTTTTATAAACGGTTTTTTTAATGAAAGTACCATCTGGTTTATAAGCATGTCCGAAATTACATGTAGAACCAGTATCTACAGCATACTGAACTTTGTGGTGAGTTGTGAAAAGTTCGAAATAGATGCTTTCATCTGCTTTGATTGGTGTATTACTTGTGAACTCAACAGTGAAATCCTGCTCCAACTTAAATCCGATTTTAGCTTCGAGACCAGCTTTAGAGGCACCAAAAGTTCCGTCAAAAGTTGATTTAAAACTTTTCTTTTCTGATATTTTAAAGGTATCTGGACCATCTATAAAGAAGGTTTTATATGGGTAATTTTCGTTATACCAGCCAGACCCTAAGTCTTTTACATAACATATTTCGCCTTTCGCATACGGAGTAACTTCTTGGTCTGGTTTACTAAAGTCTGTTTCTGAAGGTGTATATTCATATTCAATTCTAACAGGAACTTCTTCTAAACCTTGTTCTACTGCAATTTCTTCCAATACTGACTTATCTGTAATAATTACAGATGATACACCTTCAGAGGACTGTAATTGCGTTTGCATCTCTAGGCTAATGGGTATTTTTGAAGTCATAGTATCTTCGCTTTCAATCTTCATACCATCTACCTTACAATCGGATGAAGAGGTACTCGCAAAAGATGTTGGAACTATTGAAAAACAAAAAATTGACGCTAAAAATAATGAACCAAAAGCTTTTTCAAACATTTTATTACCTCCTTTTTGTAATTCACTCATATTATAATGCATACATATATACTTTTAAAGTAAAATATGTAAATAATGCATTTATTGGAAAGGATTTGGTATTGTTGAAAAAATTTTTACTCTCTGTATATTTCGTAATAATTTCCTGCATTGGCATATTATTTGTACCAGTATCATTAAAGTGGGGGCCTCAACTTGAATTTTATGATAAAAGGTATGTTCCTTTATGGCAATTACAATCTAAGGAACTCCAAGTTGATGATTATTATCCAATTTATGAGCTTGATATTGTGAGAATAGTATATGAAATTGGCATAGTAACTTTATTACTGTTTATAATATATTTAATACTAAAGGAAGTCTAAGAACTTAAAAAAGATGGATTTATAGAATTGTGGTAACTCCATTTCCTACCAATAGGGTGTGGTCTAACAGTAGCGCTTTGCCTCCTGATTCAAATGTGATAATATAAATTTTATTATCAATATCTGTAAGTAAAGTGATTATAAATGACTAAATAGAAAATAGGAATAATGAACTGATAAAAATTTTAGGAATGGCAAATAAAAGTGATACTATGTTGAAAACCATAATGGCTAATTTCAATAATTTCTAAGGTGATATTATCCCCTTTAGGTAGACAATGTTAAAAAAACTACAGTACGCTGTAGATAACAGTTTACTTTAAGGGGGTTTTTCTATGTCGAGAAAAAATAATACGTATTCAAATGAGTTGAAATTAGAAGTAGCACAGGCTTATTTGGCGGGAGAAGAAAGTATGCAAAAGGTTGTGGAAAAATACGAGATTCGTAATGTTTCACAAGTAAAGGTATGGTTGAGAAAATTTAAAGAAGTAGAATCGATTGAAGCGTTTAACCGTCTTCCATCTTCAGGGTCAGGGGCAAAAGGCGTAAAAAATCCGTTCAAAGGCAAACGGATTCACTTCAAGGATATAGAAGAAGAACGTGACTACTACAAGGCACAGATAGAATACTTAAAAAAGCAGTACCCAAATCTGTAAATGGAGGAATGCCCACTTATCCAGATCGTTATCAAATAATTGAAGAAATGAAAGACCGTTATCCGATTACGTGGCTTGCAGAAATGGCGAAAATCCAACGTTCCGGCTATTATAAGTGGTTGAAAAATAGCAAGGTATCGTTGCGGAAACAGGATGATATCCTTTGAAAAGAACACATTTTAACCATTCATCAAACAAATAAAATGTATGGTTATCCACGCATAAAAATCGCTTTACGTGATAAAGGATTTAAGGTGAATCACAAAAAGTGTATCGATTAATGAGCGAATTAGGCATCCAATCCATCATCCGTAAGAAACGTCGCGTGTGGAAAAATCAAGTATCACGTACATTTGACAATGTGTTAGAACGCCAATTTAAAGACCGTGCAAAGAATGAAGTATTCGTCACAGACATTACGTATTTACCGACAGAAACAGGCTTTCTATATCTGTCTGCCATTCAAGATTTAAACAACAACGAAATTGTGGCTTGGCAAATAGGCAAATGGAATGATTTACAGCTGATGATGGACACATTAAGCGAGTTAACAACAAAAAGAAATGTGTTATCGAAGCATCATCCACTCAGATCAAGGCTTTCAATACACATCCCTTAAATATCATCAAACAATTGAACAGCTTGGCATGATTGGCAGCCATTCCCGCAAAGGTATTTGCCACGATAACACCTGCATTGAATCATTCTTCTCACACTTTAAAAGAGAATGTTTGTATCTTTTACAAGATCATTCTGAAGAGGAAATGATTCGAGCTGTTGAACAGTATAACTATAAACGCTTCCAAAAACTACTCAACCATCTGACACCGATAGAATATCGACATCAGATAGCTGCTTAGTCTTTTTAAAACAGTCTACTTGACAGGGGTAAATTCAAAGGCGGTTCTTTGTGCTATTGACCGATTTCGTGCTGTAATTGCTTTAAAAAGCTTTCCATAAATTGATGACGCTCTAAGGCCATTTGCTTGCCCTTTTCTGTCACCATTAAATCTTTTAGTAGTAATAATTTCTCATAAAAATGCGTAACAGATGCAGTATTTTTTTGACGATATTCTGACTCAGACATATTTGTACGTGCGTCTTCGTCCTTATCATATAGCTTACGACCTTTTGCTCCACCGTAAGCAAATGTTCTAGCGATGCCAATAGCCCCAATCGCATCTAAACGATCAGCATCTCGAACAATCTTTGCTTCCAATGAGGTTGCTTCTAGCTCATTTCCACCATTAAACGACACTTGTGCGATACAGTCTCGAATATGCCGCTTTTTTTCCTCGCTAACAGGTAACTCTGCAATAAGCTGTTCTTCCTGTTCCTTGCTATCAGTATACTTTTTGTCACTAACATCATGCAAAAGCACCGCTATTTTGACCACCTCAACATCTGCTGTAGGCTCGGTATGTAAGATAGCTAATGCGTTTTGATAAACGCGTTCAATATGTTGAAAATCATGACTAGCATCAAATTGTGCATATACTTCACGTACTTTATTCATTAAATGATCCATCATGTACTCTCATTCCTTTCCTATAAGATTATACTGTACTTTTTCGAGTAAAAGGTAATGTAGTAAAATAAAAAAACAACACCATTTCAATTGACAAATTTTTCTGAATATTATATGATAAACGTACAGAACAATCTATTTGTTCTGTATCTCATATTTTTTTAGTCGTGTACAACAGCTATGTGTTTGACAAATGGAACATCAACTTCAGCGGGCTTACAATTGAATAACCTGTTTTAAAGATGACGTGCGTATTGAAAACCAATCATCTAAACAAATAAAAGTGAACACTTTCCCTTAGAAATTCTTTGTTTAACCCGCATAGCCATATGTACATGCAAAAAAATATGAACAACAAGTTAGTTTGATGCATGACCAAAAGGATTTCACTAGATGTAGCAAAAGTGAATTGTTTTTTATTAATGGTTGTTACCTTCTTCTAGTCAATTATTTGAGTATGTATGAACGTAGCTCCTCCCATTAATGAAAATCGTGCACGATCCTTGTTTACAGCTTGTGAACACCATGTTCAATGAGTTGTGCTCATTAGAATGAAAAACATGTAAGCCATAAATGTATGAAGCGATAAAGGAAGTAGGAACAATTTTGATAAAAAGTATGACCCTCCCGCTGAAGGACAAATAAAAGCTGCCCATCTTACAATCAAGTAGATGATGGCAGCTTTTACTGTTTTGTCTTTTTTCTTTACAGTACGTCTTGAATGATTGCATCAATTTCCTGTAAAAGGGCTTCATTTTGCATCGTTGAACTTAATTTCAAATTAGCTTGGTCTACGTGGATAACTGCTACATGCATCCCCTCTTGAATACTTGCGCTTGGCACAGGAATCATTTTTTCGATATCGAATGTCATAATGAGATCTGGAAATTTCGATTGCACCTGTCCTTCCTTCGATAACGTCATATATTCATTCCAGAAAGTTAGGTGATAATCACCAACTGCTAATTTCCCAACATCAAAGCCATTTTCCTTCGTTAATGAATATTTCTTTACTGCACCTGAAACGATGTGTACCCCATTCAATTGCTGTAAAACATGAGCTAATTTTTCTTCAAAAGTTTGTCCCTTTAAAAAGCCATAGCCAAGCTCAATGGCCATTGTGATGGCATTTGGTGCACCATGCTTCTGTAGATAGTCAATCGTCACTGGATTTCTTGTTACGCCTACAAGCCCACCTGCTAAAATAGAGGCTTGGCGTGCTGTTTTTGCCGTATTGTGTAAAGTTCCTTCCACAAAACCTTGAACTGCAAAATGAGCTTTTCCTCCTGCGTAAAATTGTACGGATTGATAATTTGATTGTTCATGTAGATTTAAAGAACCCATAATACCTGTCGGATGTGCTCGTCCATTACAAGGAGCGTCAACGACTGGGACATTTAATAGGACCGACTGTAACCAGCCATTAATCGTCGTATTGGCACCATTTTCATTCGTAATGATGCCCTTCAGACGTTGATCGCAATAGTGATTCATACTATGGTAGCTCCAACAAAGCTGCTCGCTAGAAATGTATTGATCGGCTGATGATGGTGCGCCGACCATTGCTACACATGCCACTAAGTCCTCATGATTTAATTCAGAGATATCCATTAATTGAGGTGTCCCAGCAGCAAAGATTTCCTCCACTAGCTTGAGCCCTTCCTCTAGGAGACCACCTCCGCCACCACCAAGGATTGCTCCTCCATAAACTGCAGCAATCCCATCCTCATATGATAATACTTTTACCATTCAACCTTACTCCTTTCTATTTCCCTATTTTTAGAATAGAGGAGAAGAAGCTATACAACGCATCTCCAGCAATGACACCCGCTGCAAAGACCGTCATTTCAGATTCTCTCTTGCCTTTCGTCATATACGTGAAAATAACACGAAGCAAGATACCCACTAATACAGCCCAACCAGCAATCGGGTTAATCAGTAATAAACCAGTAGCAAACAGGATACCCATTTGTCGTTTTGAACCACCTATTAATTGAATCAATGCACCAGGAATCGCCCAAATCATTAATTGTTTCGCTACATCGCCTGTAACACCTGATTGAATTGTCGCTGCATAGACATGATTCACAGGTGCTACTAAACCTTGTGCAAAATAAGATTTATAGGAAAGTAGAACAACTACTGCTGAAATCGAGAAGGCTAACATACCCGCAATCATTTGCTGCTTGCGTCCTTCTTTTTCTAAAGCTGGGTCACTACCATTTCCACGTAAAATGAAACCTGTTTTCAAATCATAGCCCATATCGGCAAATGCTACCCCCGTAGCGGCACTATAGCCTGCTAATAAAGCAAGTGCTGGTGCTGGGAAACCTATTAAAATACCAACAATTAGTGTAATAAATGCCACTGCAAATGCTGGGAACCAACCTGCATGCATCGCTGCAATACCAACGATTAGCTCATGGACAAATGCTGCAATTGTTGCGAAAATGATGAAGCCTATTAACATACCGAATGACATATGTGTAATTATTCCGCCTAAAAGGGCGATTAATAATGCAATGACTAAATAAGCAATAAAACCTACACCAAAACCTTGGCGAATTTCTTTAGCATCTTTTGAATAGCTTAATTCTTCTGACTTTTTAGCAGAGCGTTTATTCATTAATGTAAATGCTACTTGGAAAAGAGCCACAATTCCGGCACCAATCATAATACCATGTGGAATATAATAGGCATTTAAATCAACATTAAATAATTGAACAGAATAGCCTCTTAGTAAAAGACCAATTCCAAACATCGTCAGCGCCCAAATATTGCCGATGAACGCCACCCCAAAAGCTGACATTGGAATTTTAAGAACAGCTCCCACGATACCGATTAATACACCACCAACTAATACCTTTGCATTTTTACCGCCTTTATCGCCAGCTTTAATAGCTTCAGCAGTTGCAATCCCTGGTGGCCAAGTACCTGCTGCCGGGAAAATCTTTGTATCAAAAAATTTATATAATAATAAAGCATCAACAAACATCGCTAAAATAACACCGATAAATAATGGTAAAACTAAATTTTCATAACCTAAAACGTATGGAATACCGATTGGCAGCATTAAGCTACTTGCTGCACTAAATGTAGCAGATGAAATCGCCGTTTGAATAATATTTTGTCTGTGCACGGATTTGAATGCAATGAGCTTTCCTATTGGTATTCTTCCGAGAATCATCGCAAATATTGCCCCAACGATCGATGTATTAGCAGAAATCCCTAAAGTTGTAATCAGTTGAATCCCAATAATAGCCCCAACGACAGATGTTAAGACAATCATTAGTAACGTTACAGGCTCTAAAGCCCTAGGATGTAATACTTTATTATTCATAGTGACAGCTCCCCTATTGTTGTTATAGTTTTGAAATGTGTGATTGTATTTGCTGAGCTACTTTCACTAACTGTTCAAGCATATATTTCTCCCTTTGATCATTTAAATCATATACCAAACCAGAAATTGTAAGAGATGCGATGATTTCTTTTTTATAGTTAAATAATGGTACACTAATGCCAAATGCATGTTCATTATACTCCCCAACCGTTCCACACCAGTTGTTGCGACGGATTTGCTGCAGCTCTCCCTTTAATGATTCAAGGTAGGACTTATGTTCTTCTTTCGATTGTTCCTCTTGAAAGAAGGCTATTAATTCGAGCTGTCTGTTCTCCTCTAAATAGGCAAACATCACCTTACAGGAGGCACCGATGTAAAGGGGTGTCTTCGTTCCTAAAGACACCGCATACTTTACATTTTTATTGCTTTCGGCTATTTTTGTTGTGACACCATATTCATTGTCCATATAAGTAAGAAATACTGATTCATTCATTTCACTAGCAAGATTTTGCATTAATTCATAAATGGTCGAGTGTGGGTCTTTTGAATTCGATAGCACATCATAAAAAAGGTACATTTTGTAACCTAATTTATATTTTTTAGTGTATTCATCCTGTATTAAATAACCCGCTTCTGTAAATGTATTAATGGTTCTTTGCACAACACTTGTCGGCAACTTCATCATGCGTGAAATTTCACGAACACCTAATGCGTTTTCTGTCGTAGCAAAGCATTCTAGTATATCCAATGAGTTTTTTAATGTCTTGACAGTCATTTATTTCTCCCTTAAGCGTTTTGATAAGCGTATTGCTTTCTCGCCACTTCTTCAGAAATATATTCATTTAATAAATCACGTTCAATGGCTTCCGTGCTTCTTTCTAATGGATTGCCGTAACCACCGCCAGTTGCTGTAACAAGCTCAATACGGTCTCCTTTTTGCAATTCATAATTGGCAAGTACACCTACTGGTCCAACCTTCGTTCCATCCTTTTTATGAACGATTAAATAGTTGTGAGAGCCTTCCCCACCACCATTTAAACCGAATGGCGCAAATTGATGTCTGCCTAGGTTCACAGAAACCTTTTGACCATCATGATTGACTGTATAGACACGACGTACACCTAAGCCACCCCTAAATTGACCGACACCAGCACCATCGCAGTTTAAACTATATTCGTCAATTTGAATACCGTATTTTGTTTCTGCAATTTCCACAGGAAGGTTATAGGTTTCACCATCTCCCATGCAGTATTGCCCACTTTGACCATCCTCATCATTTGCTGCTCCCCAACCACCAACAGATGGTTCAACAATTAGGAACGACTCATCATTTTCAGGGTTTTTACCTGTTAAGATAAATGTACAAACGGACTGTAAATGCCCTGCCGATAATCTTTCTGGCAAATGCGGTGCAAGAGCTTTCCAAATTAAATCCGCAGCCCCAATACGCGCCTCAAAGTTCATGGATACAGGATGTGGACGTTTAGCGGAAACAATCGAATTTTCATCTGTGATAATCGTTAAGCGTTTAAAGACACCCTCGTTAATTACATCAATATCGCCAAGTAAAGCTAAGAACATAACGCGCACACTTGCCATTAAACCAAATTGTGAACAGTTCACTGGCACATTGACCGCAGGATGCGAGCCTCTAAAATCACAAATAAATTCTTCATCACTAATCGTTACTTTCACTTTAATTGGATAGGGTCCGCCCTTTAATGGATCCCCTTCAATAAAGTCTTCCGCATAAAATCCACCTTTTGGTAAATGTTGAAGCTCAAGCTCTACAATTTTCTCCCCCTTGTCCAATAATCTTTGAATGGACAATTTCACCGATTCAGCACCAAACTTCTGACAAAGCTCTGCAATGCGTTTTTCACCTGTTTTTAAGGCTGCCACTTGTGCAAACATATCGCCAATTGAAAGCTCTGGTAAACGAACGTTCGTTGCTATAATTTCATAGACCGCCTCGTTCAACTCCCCTTTATGATAAAGTTTGACACCCGGTAGCTGTAAACCTTCCTGATAGATTTCATTAGAATTACTTGTAAACGAACCTGGGTCCATCCCCCCTACCTCTGTCCAGTGTGCTTTATTGGCAGAGTAAGCAATAATTTCACCTTTATAAAAAATCGGTAATACTAAGCCCACATCCGATAAATGCGATCCACCCCCAACATATGGGTCGTTAATAATAATGACATCGCCTTCATGCAACTTTCCATTATCGAATTTTTCAATAACACGTTGCACCATTGGACTTAGCATCCCAATAAAGCTTGTGACACCATTCCCTTGGCTAATTAAATTACCTTTGGCATCCGTTAAACCACAAGCGTAGTCTAATACTTCATAAATAACTGGGCTCATGGATGAACGTGCTAGAGCCACAAACATTTCGTCCCCTATGGCTAGCAATGAATCTTGAATAATTTCTACTGCAAAAACGTCTTTTTTCATGTTTTATTTCCCCTCCATCTCTACAATCAAATTGCCATATTTATCAATTTCAATGGATTGCTTGTCATTGATTACGACCGTAGATGTTGGATTTTCCACAATAGCAGGACCTGCAATGACATAACCTGGTACGAGCTTTTGTTGATCGTAGACATTGACCTCTACCCAACCTGTTCCCTTCACATATAAATTACGCTGTGCTTTGATACATGTGGAAGCGTCGACCTGTGAGAAGTCTAGTTCCTTAAACTGAACTGCCTCATCTTTTCCGTAGATTGTAAGATGTAAATTGACTAACTCAATGGGCGTAGCTGGTAAATCAAATGAAAACTCTTGTTTATGTTTAACATGGAAAGCCTCCGCTAATTCGCGTAGCCCCTCTTCTGTAATCGTGCTAGTCGATGCGTTCAATTTCACTGCATGCTCTTGTCCTTTGTATCGTAAATCATAATTAATCTCAAAATAATAATGATCCTTTGATAAAGGGGCATCCGCATAGGCATTGGCAATCGCCTGATCAATATTTTCTTGAATTGCCGCAAGATGGTTGGCATCAAAGCCCATTAAACTTGTTTGAATATAATCTTGTCGGTATTCTGTCATCATCATACCTAATGCTGAAAAGACGGAAGAACCATATGGAATAATCACTTTTTTCATACCTAATTCTTCTGCTAGGTTAATCGCATGTAGTGGGCCACCACCACCGAATGCTACCATTGTGAAGTCTTCTGGATCATAGCCTTTACGAATCGAAATCAACTTCAGTGCATTTAACATATTAGAGTTCGCAATATCTAAAATACCTTGAGCCGCTTCTTCTGCCGTTACATTAAACGGTTTCGCAATGGCTTCCACAAGAGCCTCCTCTACTTTGTCAATGGATACTGGATTATCAAAGTTTTCTAATGATAATCTTCCTAAATACACATTTGCATCGGTAATCGTCGGCTGTGTATTGCCTAAGCCATATGCCACTGGCCCTGGGTTTGCACCAGCAGAATCTGGACCAACCTTTAACGAGCCAAATGGATCTACACGTGCGATGGAGCCACCGCCATTACCGATTTCAACAATATCCACTACAGGCGTTTTAATTGGATAACCCGCAAATTTTTCATTTCTTTCGATATAGTAATCTGTTGTCACATTTACTTTGCCATCTGTAATAAGGGAGCATTTTGCCGTCGTCCCACCAACATCGAACGCAATAATATTCGATTCATTGAGTAGCTGCCCTAATTTGGCTGCCCCAAACATCCCCGCAACAGGACCAGATTCCACTAAATTGATCGGTAGCTCCATTGCTTTATCAAAGCTTGTCGTCCCACCATTTGATTGCATAATTTTTAAATGGTCTGTAATACCGATCGTACTTAATTTTTCTTTTAAGCTTTTTAAATAGGCATGGGCAATCGGCTTTACATAAGAATTCAACACCGTTGTATTCGTTCTTTCATACTCACGATATTCTTTAATGGTTTCACTTGAAAGTGTGATATACACCTCAGGCCAAATTTTTAAAATTTCCTCTTTTAGCTGTTGTTCATGAATAGGGTTTTTATAGCCGTGAATGAATGAAATGGCAATCGCCTCAACACCCAATTTTTTAAATTTACGAACGATTTCATCGACTTCTTCGGTGTTAAGCGCTTTCATAATATTTCCTTTAAAATCGATGCGTTCATCCATTTCCTGTCGTAAGTAACGTTCTACAAATGGTTGTGGCTTTTTATATTTAAAGTTATATAAGTCCGGTCGATTCCCACGTGCAATTTCTATGACGTCACGGAAGCCTTTAGTTGTAATTAACCCAACTACGCCCCCTTTTCTTTCCGTTAATGTATTGATAATAACCGTTGAACCATGAATAAATGATTCAATCAGAGATTCTTCTGTAACATGTCGTCCTAATACATTTAATATGCCATCCTCAAAGTGACCAGGTGTTGTATGTCCCTTATCAAAATGAAGATTTCCTTTTTCATCTGTGAAAACTAAGTCGGTAAAAGTACCGCCAATATCTGTTGCGATTTTCAAGACTGCATCCCTCCATGTTCCTATTATCGGAACAGTGTTCCGAATTAGAATTAAGTAAATTATATTTAAAAGAAAAAGAAAATTCAATGTATTTTTTAAATAAAAATTCATTTGACAATTAATCTGCGTTGTAAAAATCCGCTCTATCTTTCCAAAATCAGAGAACTATTGATAAAAAATACCAAACACATTTATATAAGGAAAGTTCTCATGATTTTTTGGAACATAAAAAAGATCCTAGTTTTCACTAGAATCTTAAAATTTTTTTAAAAAATTAACTTTTATGAATTTTCAATCATGCAGCGGATGAAGAAATCAACTAAAATTTCACATTTATGCCATGCCTGAATTATAGATAGACGATGAGTCGTGCGGAAAATAAATAGTAGTTCTCTTCCAAATTATGCAGAGATCATCTAGGAACCAAGTTTTCCCCTTTATCCATTAAAAAAAGCTGCCCATTTAAGTTG
This sequence comes from Lysinibacillus fusiformis, assembly GCF_002845985.1. Lineage (GTDB taxonomy): Bacteria > Bacillota > Bacilli > Bacillales_A > Planococcaceae > Lysinibacillus > Lysinibacillus fusiformis_D. The sequence goes on from NZ_PDFK01000004.1 coordinate 234,148, forward strand.
GGCAGCTTTAAAGAAGATATTAGAATAATCCTACCGCATGGCCTTCATTATCGACATTCATGCGAAGGGCAGCTGGAGTTTTAGGTAGTCCTGGCATGGTCATAATATCGCCTGTCAGACAAACGAGAAAGCCTGCACCAAGCTTTGGAATAACTTCACGAATTGTGATCGTAAAGCCTTCTGGTCGACCGAGTAAACTTGGTTGGTCGGATAAAGAATACTGTGTTTTCGCCATACAAACTGGCAGAGAGTCCCAGCCAAATTTTTCGATTTGAGCAATTTGTTTTTTGGCTTGATCAGTGAATTGTACATCTTTTCCGCCATATACCTTTTGCACAATCGTACGCACTTTTTCTTCAATGGACTCCGTTACATCATATAAAGGAGAGAAGTTGTTTTCTTCTTCAAGCACAGCTAATACTTGTTCAGCTAGCGCTAATCCGCCTTTCCCGCCCTCTTCCCAGACATTTGTACGGGAAATACGAACTTGATTTTCCTGACACCAGTTCAGAACAGCCTCTAGCTCCGCCTCTGAGTCTGTAATAAAACGATTTAACGCAATAATCGGTTCAACACCAAATGTACGTACCGTATCAACATGCTTAGCTAAGTTTTCAATTCCTTGTAGCAGGGCATTCACATTTTCGTCAACAAGTGCCGTTTTCGGTACACCACCATGCATTTTTAAGGCACGAATCGTTGCTACGATAACGACTGCACTTGGTTTAAAGCCCGCTTTACGTGCTTTAATATTCATAAATTTTTCAGCACCTAAATCGGAGCCAAAGCCCGCTTCTGTTACGACAATGTCCGCTAGCTTGCGAGCAGTTTGTGTCGCCATAATGGAATTACAGCCGTGGGCAATATTAGCAAATGGACCACCATGTATAATAGCTGGTGTTCCTTCTAATGTTTGAACTAAGTTTGGCTTGAAGGCATCTTTCAATAATAATGTTAAGGCACCTTCTACTTGTAAATCACGTACAAAGACAGGCTCACGCTCAAATGTATAGCCAACCACAATGCTAGCTATGCGTTCACGTAAATCCTCAATACTTGTCGCTAAACAGAACACCGCCATAATTTCGGAGGCCACTGTAATATCAAAGCCGTCCTCGCGCGGCATGCCCTGAACAGGGCCACCTAATCCCACAACCACTTTACGAAGGGCACGATCATTTAAGTCCATCACACGCTTCCAAATAATGCGTCGTGGATCAATGTTTAATGCATTTCCTTGATGGATATGATTATCAATGAATGCGGATAAAGCATTGTTGGCTGTTGTAATCGCATGAAGGTCGCCAGTGAAATGTAAATTAATATCCTCCATTGGTACAACCTGTGCGTAGCCGCCGCCAGTTGCCCCGCCTTTTACGCCCATAACTGGACCCAATGACGGTTCACGTAAAGCGACCATTACTTTCTTATTTAATTGATGAAGAGCATCTGCTAGTCCTACAGTAACCGTCGACTTCCCTTCACCTGCTGGTGTTGGACTAATAGCTGAAACTAGCACAACCTTTGCGTCCTCACCCTGAGCTGTAATTTTTAAAGGATCAATTTTTGCTTTGTAGCGTCCATACTGCTCAAGAGCATCCTCTGGAATACCCGCAGCATTGGCAATTTCCGTAATCGGTTTGATTACTGCTTGACTAGCGATTTCTAAATCTGATAATGGTTGATTTTTCGTTGTCATTTGGCATCCTACTTTCTATGTTGTTCATTTCCATTATAGTCTTAATTGTGAAAAAAAAGAAAGCCAGATACACAAGCATTTCGACAATCAATTGACATCTTTGTTCAATTCATGTATGTTCTAAGAGAAAATGCAATTTTTCACATTTTCTCAATGATAGCACAACTTAGTTAACTTTATTTTACATTCAAGCGCATTGGAGGCGAATGCTTATGCAACAGGGGATCGTAAAGTGGTTCAATAATGAAAAGGGTTATGGCTTTATTGAATGTGATGATGGAGAAGATGTATTTGTACATTTTACGGGCATCCAGGAGGAAGGCTTCCGTACACTTGAAGAAGGTCAGAAGGTGTCATTTGATGTTGTGGAAGGCAATCGAGGACCCCAGGCATCAAATGTTGTAAAATTATAAGCTCCAAAATTGAAAGTGGATGAGGTAGATGAATAGTGCTCAATCCGCTTTTTGACATGTTTGCACATAAAAATCCACTTCAACAATTGAAGTGGATTTTTAATTTATCTATTAATCCAATAAAAAGCACCTGGACAAACTAATGTTTCCTTTGTTCGGTGTGGATCTTTCAATGTTACACCGATGGGTCCTTCTTTTAAATGCCCTAACGTCATGGCAGATGCTGCCGTCTCCTCATAAAAATCCAAGCGCATATTTGGTAGCTGTAGTGACACAAATTGCTCATGCTGCTCGGAATCGGGTAGCTGTAATACCTTTTGCCAAAGCTGAACCGTCTCCTCCACATCCTTGACAAAAAACTGAATAGATTCCATTGTGATGGCTTGGTTTTCATCGATTGCACCACTAGCTTTTAATTGTGCCAAACGTTCCTCATCTTCATCTGCCCATTCAATTAAGAATGGAAAATCCAATGAAAGGTTGGGCATGCCAAAATGCAATAGCTTCCATTCTAGTGTCGTGCCATCTGGTCTTGTTCGGCTACAAGCATCGGGACCATATACTTCAAAGCCCAATGCACGCAATCGTTGACCCTCGTCTTCAATATTTTTGGTGCGCAAGGCAATTCGTGAAAATCCTTGGCGCTCACGATCACGTTTAAACGTATAATGTAGGGAATAAGGGTACAGAGCCGCTTGCTCAAATAAATCACGATCATAAATAGCGATTTGTTCAATATAGCTTAAGCCAAAATAGCTTAGCGTATTATAAGTCCCCCACATCGTGTGTTGACCACCGTTCACTGTACGGACATTTCGTTTATTGAAGAAAACCTTTATATTTTCTGGTGATTCTACTTGATGTACCAGATGATCAAAATATAAAGTCATGGCAATTCCCCTTTCTTTCCCCCATTAGCTTTACCTGGATGTTTAATTGATTTAAAATTTACTTAAGAAAAGGAGTTACTATATGGTATGAAAAAAAGTGCAATTTACCTACTAACTCCGTTAACTAATTTATGACTAACTATAAAGAGGTGATTTGAATGACAGATCAAGTAGCTGCTTTTAAATTGGCATTAGGTAACTATCCTACAGGTGTAACGGTTGTGACAGCATGTCATGAAACGAATCCAATTGGCTTAACAGTCAATTCTTTTGCATCTGTTTCCATTGACCCACTACTTATTTTATGGTCACTTGATAAAAAATCTCAGCTCCATTCTTACTTTATGGGTGCGGAAAAATTCGCTGTCAATATTTTAGCGAGTAATCAAGAACATTTATGTACATTATTTGCAAGTAAAGTCCCGGATCGCTTTGCTCAAGCTAAATGGTCTACTTCTACTTTTGGGCTACCGATTTTACATGATACAGCAGCTATTTTACAATGTAAATCATTTCAGCAAATAGATGCAGGCGATCATACTATTTTTATTGGGCAAGTGCTAGACATTACAAATTCTCAAAAAGAACCCCTTCTCTATCATCGTCGTCATATCGGTCCAATTCCAAAAAGCTTTTATAGCTAATTTCCATAAAAAAGAGCCACTTGTAAGCAATGGAAACCATGCTTATTAGTGGCCTTTTCACATCGTTCAACTGAAATGAGCATTATTTCTTCTGTGGAAATCTCTGCTTTTCAAGCCTATTAATTTGCACAATCACACCATCTTGAATCGTAATATTCACTTCACCAAATTCAAGATTTTGAATTGCCTTAGCAATTGCCTCTAATTTTTTATCATCTACCTTTGCCGATTGAGCCATACGATACACCCCCTCTTTATTCTCCTAGTTGTACAAAAGAGGCCAACGCATCAAACCGATTGATAGCCCCTCCTATCTCTCAGACACCATCTGTTGGATTTGGCACCTATCTTCTCGGTTGCCGAGGCTTCATGGGGCCAAGTCCCTCCACCTCTCTTGATAAGAGTACTGCATTTCTTGAAAATAATTCTATAATTCTGTTATCCGAATGTCAATATAAAATATTAGAAAACCTAGCTGAATACTTTGTAATAGCATCCTCTCTGTTACAATTCACTCATAATCCTATCGTATTGTATGCTATGTCAGTCTATCTAACCACAATGGCAAAGAAAAAAACTGTGTAGAAGTATGACCTTCTCCACAGTTCATCACGTTATTCCCTATGCAAACATTCCATTAAAGTTTGTGCTGTCTGTTGCTTGCCCATCACCTTAATTGGTTGTCCCTCAGCAGGCACGATCCAATGAGGCTCATCCCCGCCATATAAAGACTGCGAGCTATTTGCAACCATAAATTGAGCATGCGCGGCTTCCATACGCAGTCTTGCACGAGCGAGTAAAAAATCCTCATCATTTGTAGCTTCTAGCTTAAAGCCCACTAGCGTTACATTCGGTTGCCAGCCCTTGATTTGCCCTAATACTTTTGGTGCCTTTTTAAAATGGATAATAGGTGGTTCGTCAGAAGGCATTTTCCCCGCTTCCTCCATTAAATTACCGGATTGATCATAAACCTTGTCAATAACCCAATCGGAGCCAGCAGCAGCCATAATAACAATATCGACTTGTTGTAGCTGAACCGCATGACGTACCTTTTCTCCTAAATCCTCAATACCTTCAAATTTTACCAATGTCATTTTGTCGTGATTTGCTGGAAGCTGTGCAAAGTAGCCATGCATATATATTACATTCGCACCCTTAGCCAATGCGGCCTCTGCTAAATAACAGCCCATTGTCCCTTTTGATAAATTCGTGTGCCCTCGTACACGATCCCATTTTTCAAGTGTTCCCCCACTTGTAATGAGTACGGTTTTGCCTTGTAATGTCCCCATACACTCACCTATTTTCTACAATATATACAAATACTATTTTAACGTAATGTAAGGATGTGCTTCAATAGCCACAATCATAGCGTACTATTTTGCTCTTTTAACCAAGCACTTAATATTTCCGCAAATTTCTTGGTAACAGGGGAAGCATGGTGCTTCATCGCAATTCCAATGGTACGGTAGCCTCCTTGCTTTAGCGGGATTGCTTTTAACGTTGATGGTAAATGTTGAATGACCAATTGAGGCAAAATACTAATGCCTAAATGATGGGAAATCATTGAAAGAATCCCTACCTCCTCAGAAAGCTCAAAGCGAATATGGGGCTTTACATGATATTGCTCCAACAGTACCTTTACATCATTTGTCCCTTTATAGGAAGTCATGATAAAAGGCATATCTTCTAGGTCAACAATATCAATTTCTGTCTTATGAAATAAAGGGCTTTTATCCGAAACAATACATAATAAAGGGTCTTGTTGTAATTCCATAAATTGATATTGCTCTGATTTTTGACCATTCAAGAATCCTACCTCGACTTCCCCACTTAGCAGCCATTGTTCAATTTCGTAATAATCTCCCTCTCGTAACTCTACTTGTATCCCTGGAAATTGATGATCCATAATACGAACAATTTCTGGCATCCAATTCGAGGAAATACTTGAAATAACGCCAATTCGAACTTTTCCGCGTGTTACACCCAGTATATGGGCCGCTTCCTGCTGCAATAATTCCTGGGCATCCAGAACCTGACGCATCGCCCTTAGCATGGTCTGCCCCTCACTCGTCAGTGTTACACCTGCACGACTTCGATGAATGAGAGCAAAGCCAAATTCTTTTTCTAAACTAGACACGGCATGGCTCACAGCAGACTGCGTTAGTCCTAGTGCATCCGCTGCTTTTGTAAAGCTTGCTACCTCTGCCACCTTTGTTAAAATCTCATATTTAACTAAGCTCATTCGTCATCCCTCTATATACATGAATTTTTTTAATCCTATTCATTATAAACATTCGTTTTACTAATCACAATACAAGATATATAGTAAATTTTAGTATAAAAACTGTTTTAGTACACAGATGGTAGGTGAACATAATGAGTATCCAAGGAAAAGCAAATGTATTGATGGTTATTGTCACAATGTTTTGGGGACTATCTTATACCTTTATGGTCATGGGGCTTGAAACATTGGCAGTTTATAATGTGGTGGCATTGCGTTGTATCATTGCATTTTTCGTAGCAGGACTTATTTTTTATAAACGGATGATCAAAGTAAATGGTAAAACATTAAAATATGCGGCTATTCAAGGATTTTTATTATTCATTGTGTTCGCGTTAAGTTTATTTGGTTTACAGTCTACTTCTGCCTCAAATGCAGGCTTTATTTTAAGCCTAACCGTAGTATTAGTGCCGATTTTCAGCAGTTTCATTGAAAAAAAATTACCATCGAGAGCCGTTAGCTTTGCGGTCATTTGCACGATGATTGGTATTACAGTCTTAACAGCACATGGCTCATTCACCTTCCATAAAGGGGATTTATTAGTAGCCATTGCAGCACTATGCTATTCCATTTATTTACTACTGAATAGCTCATTTACACGAAATGTTGAATCCATTTCATACGGAATTTATCAGCTCGGCTTTGCTGGTATCTATGCCCTTGTCTTAACATTTATATTTGAAACACCGACATTGCCAAATTCAATGTCATCCTGGCTGGCTATTTTAGGGCTCGGTATCATTTGTAGTGCATTTTGCTTTGTTGGCCAAACTGTTGCACAACAGTATACTTCTGCTACACATACAGGACTTATTTTTTCATTAGAACCAATTTTTGCAGCCATGTTTGCCATGATGTTTATTGGTGAAAGTTTAACAGTGAAATTAGTGATTGGCGGTAGCTTTATCCTTATCGGTAATTTAGTGGCTCAATTAGAGCACTTCCATGCGTTACGTTTTATTAAAAAAGAAGCACAGGAAAAAGTCATACAATAAAATAGTGTGTCATGTCACTTCATTTACGAATGAAAAAGGAAGCTGAGAGTTATATCTCAAGCTTCCTTTTCTACTATGTATTGAATTTATAGCATCACTACATGTAAAATAGTTTACTATACAGTCTATTTTTTACAGAAACTAATTGGAGGAGAGTCATCTATGCAAATTCAACCCCGAAATACATCATACTATTTACCAGCTAAGGTCAATCAACCTATTAAAACAGAAAACCTATTGGATTTACTCAAATATGTGGATGGCAGTGAAGAGGAAGACGCCAAAAAGAACAAACCGAAAATTGAAGTCAGACACGAAAATGGCTATGTGCGTCAATATCTTGTTAAACCAAATGGACAAAGAGTACTCCTGATGGAAACTAAACAAAGCCATGACAATAAAGAAGCTAGCCATTTACATACTATGCCTCATAACCTGTTTAAGCAGCCATTTGAAAAGCCTACAAGTGACCCGATACTTTCGATTTTAAATGCGAAGGATAACATTGCTAAATATAGATATGGGATTTAAAGGACAACAATATTAAATAAAATAATAGACAAAGTCGAATAAAACGACTTTGTCTATATTTTAACCAGCAAGCCAGAGCCATATCTCACTGGTTTGATCATTATAAAAACCTTCTATATTGCTCTGCCTCTATCATACGCTCTTGCTGTTTTAAACGTGCCTCTTGCTCGGCAACTGTCTCAGAATGTGCTTGTAGCGGATCTACATCATCCTCACGTTCCGCATATAAGACGATACTACCTTGCTCCACAAGATGTGCATAATAAGCGATTTGTCCCTCTGATAGATTAAATCGTTTTAAGCCCTCTGTCACAGCCGAGTCACCTGTAAACCAAGACTTAAATTGGTCCACCCAATTACCAGCCTCATGTGTTTGGACATCAGCATCCCATTTTACATCCTCAAACTGTTCGGAATCTTTCGCAATAATATGAATATCATCTTGTTGATAACCTTCTAACCGCATACTTTCTAAAATGTGAAGCATTTCATCCCTCGTATGGGCCACCTCAATTTGTGGGTTTTGTTCATTCATCATGTTCAATTCCTCCTAATTTATATGGCTTACTAGATAATTACCCTTGCTGTACACAAGCAAACGCTTTTTACCAAACTGTCATAATTGTTATGAACCCTTAATACATGTTATGGCTTTGACATCAAGCATTAATTGCAGAAAAAAAGCATGCCAGAGTACTTAATATCTCCAACATGCTGTAACTGTCGTTTTTACTTGTCAAGAAAGGCTTTTAACATCCATGTATGCTTTTCAAGAGATTGGTACATGGCGTTAAGTAAATCCTCTGTACGATCGTCCCCTTCTTCTGCTGCTAGCTCCATTGTGGCATTTAATGCTTTCATGAGCTTTTGGAAATCCGAAATTATCGTAGCGACCATTTCCTCTGTCGTCTCATTTCCTGCCGCCTCCTCTACATAGGAAAGCTCTAGATGTTCTTTTAATGTTGCGACTGGCTTGCCATCCTTTGAAAGAATACGCTCCGCAATTTCATCTAAATTCAAGGTTGTTTCATTATACAACTCTTCAAATTTTGCATGCAGTGTAAAGAATGAGTGTCCTGTCACATACCAATGATAATTGTGCAGCTTTGTATAAAGTACAGACCATGTAGCCACTAGCTTATTTAATTGTTTGTTTAAGTTTTGTGTCATAATCACTTTCTCCTCCAATATGTCTTGTTCTAGCCTTTAATATGTGTAACAAATGATGTCGGCTATACATCTATTGTTCCCGCCCGACAATATTTCAAACATGTCTTCGACAAACGATCTACATTAAGAATATTGCAACTATTCTATGAAATTATTTCACTTTCCGAAATAGTTTCGTTATAATGAAATCACTTACATGTAAAGGGGTGTCTATGAATGGAAGTTTTACCATTACGAAAAGATGTAGCAGTAGAAGAAACTTGGGATTTAACAGATTTATTGAGCCATGATGCTGATTTTGAACCTACTTTAGCACAATTGGTGGAAGACGCACTTAGCTTCGAGCAGCAATACCAAGGAACGATTACAGATGCACAAAAAGTTATTGACGTGCTATCTGCCTTTGAAGAGCTACAAAAAAGGTTTGTTCCGATTGGCACGTATGCCAGCTTAAACCTTGAAACAGATCGTACAAATGATGGAGCGCAAATGCGGGCTGCAAAATTTGCTACAGCTATTGGAAAGGTAAGCAGCGCTCTCTCCTTCGTGCGCAGTGAGTTACTAGCGTTGGATGAAGCTATTTTACAAGAAGCGGCAGCATCAAGCCCTCTTTACAAACGTTATCTAGAGGAACTGTTAAAGCAAAAGCCTCACCAGCTACATCCTGAAGTCGAAAAAGCATTGGCCGCATTTAGTGCTACATTCGATGCACCATATGAAATATACAATACGACGAAATTAGTAGACATGAACTTTGGTCAATTTGAAGCCAATGGTGAAAAGCATCCACTTAGCTTCGTCCTTTACGAAAATGACTGGGAGTTTGAAGCGAATACAGAAATACGCCGCGCTGCCTTTAAAGCCTTTTCAAGCAAGCTACGCGATTACCAGCATACAACAGCACAAGTGTATAACACGCATATTCAGCAGGAAAAAACAATGGCAGACCTACGAGGCTTTAACTCGGTCATTGATTATTTACTCTTTGATCAGGACGTCGATCGTTCGCTCTATAATCGTCAAATTGATTTAATTACGACAGAGCTTGCCCCACATATGCGTCGTTATGCAGCTTTAATTCAAAAAGCCAATGGTATCGATAAAATGACATTTGCAGATTTAAAAATAGCGCTTGATTCTGATTATGATCCAAAATTATCGATGGCTGAGGCGAAAGAATATGTTGAAAAAGCATTAGCTGTTATGGGGGAAGACTATAATCATTTAATGGATAGAGCCTTCAATGAACGTTGGATTGACTATGCACCAAACAAAGGAAAATCTACAGGGGCATTTTGCTCAAGTCCGTATGGTAGCCATCCTTATATTTTAATGTCATGGAACGAACGCATGAATGAAGTCTTTACTCTTATTCATGAGCTTGGTCATGCAGGGCATTTTGCGAATACGCATGAACATCAATCTTATCTTAATAGCCGACCTTCTCTATACTTTATTGAAGCACCATCAACAATGAATGAAATGCTGTTAGCGAATTATTTACTAACACATAACGATGATTTACGGTTTAAACGTTGGGTGATTTCAAATATTGTGTCGAAAACGTATTATCATAACTTTGTCACTCATTTACTAGAAGCAGCCTATCAACGTAAAGTGTATGAATTAATTGATGCTGGTGAAGCTGTTAATGCAACAATTTTAAATCAATTAAAACGCTCTGTGCTAGAAGATTTCTGGGGTGATACAGTCGACATTTCTGAAGGTGCAGAACTTACATGGATGCGTCAACCTCACTATTATATGGGTCTTTACCCATACACATATAGTGCTGGGTTAACCATCTCTACACAAGTGTCTCAACGTATTTTAAAAGAGGGCGACACAGCTGTTGAAGAATGGTTAGCTGTCTTACAGGCTGGTGGCACAAAATCACCAGTAGAGTTAGCACAAATGGCTGGTGTCGATATTACAACAGACCAACCGCTTCGTGATACGATTGCCTATATCGGTCATTTGATTGATGAGCTTGAACGCCTAACTTTGGAAATTGAAGCGGTTCAGCAATAATCTAGCAAGAAAACGGTCCTGCCTGTTAAAGGTGCAGATCGTTTTCTTTTTTTAGTTCTAAGTGGAAAAATACGTACATATAATAGAATCAGGGCGTCCCTCTACATTTTTTAGATATTTCAAAATAGACAATCATTTTTCTTCATACAAAAGTACCGTTATTATTAAGAGTGCGCAAATTATTTAGCAATATACGATTAACAATTATTAAAGGAAGTGTTCTAATTATGGTAAAACGTAATGATCCATGCCCATGCGGTAGCGGCAAAAAATATAAAAAATGTTGTGAAGGCAAACAGCAAGTAACAGTGGAAACAGTACAAATCGAAGAATTAGAGCGTGTGCTACAAACTTTTTACTTAGAATATCCCGAACGTAAAGATGTTCGTGCATATATTGAGCATGTCGGCACATGGCAGCCTAAATTAGAGAGTGTGCTACAGCGTGAGCTCATTGAAGCAATCGCTTTAGACGACTTTTTCTTCCATCAAGAGCCATCTATTTGGAAAAGTTACTTAAAGAAAACGAAGAAAAAGGCAGTAAGACCATCTACTGTCAAGGTACTTGAAGACTGGTCTCAGCCGGCTTTATTTATTGGTACGGTGTCTGTTGTTGAGGAAAAATATTTCAAGGCTAATCATTTACTTACGAATGAAGAGCTTTCTATTCGTCGTGAAAATAATAAACCGATTCCTGAAGGTATGCATGTATTTGCCTTTATCTTACCAGATGGAACGAAGAAATCGACACATTATTTAGCTGTGTCTACCCTAATTTTCTTCCCTGAGGATCATGCAAAAGTATTTGAAGAATTTAAGAAAAACTATGAGGCATCCGAGAAGAAGGTAAGCTCATTCTTAAAAGAAGAGCATCTAACATTCTGGGAACTATTAGTATCGAATGGCTATAAAGGTGAGGAGTTTTCAAACTTCGAAAGCAATGTCCTGACACAAGTAAAAGATTTCTTAGAGCAAAATGAGCGTGAATCAGCTCCGATGCTTGAACTTTTAGAGGACTATTTAATCGAAGGACAACCGACTGCTCGCAAAGAAGCGGCTATTGCAGCTGGTGCGATTCGTTATGGTCAGGAAAAAGAGCTATTCGAGTCCCTATCCATGACCGTAAAGGAAATTGCTGCAACTTTTGATATTTCTGCTTCGTCTCTGACAAAATATTATCAAGACCTAAGCAGTTATGCTGAAACAAAATAAAAGTAATAGTAATAATGAAAGAAGCTACATTGACCAGCGGATTGCTAATCAATGTAGCTTTTTCTCATGAGGTTCGTATTTTATTTACTATACACTTTCAAAAGCTCTTCTCCCAAAAACTGTAACTTTTCTCCAACTGAACACGCCTCAATACAGAAACGGTGAGCTCCTGGTTTACCACGTTCTTTACGTAATTGCTTAATCACCAAGCAATCCGCACAATACGTATCATGCAGTTCGTCAATATCCCTCATAACCGTCACTTTATCCATGTTGAGCCCCCGCTCCTTTCACGTCCAAAATTCACTTCTTATTATTATGAAGCGTTCAATTTGAACAAGCAACTATTTTGTTTGTTCCATTTTTTACAGACTATGATTCTGATCCTTGTTGTACAATTATAAAGAAGTCACATTGCAAAGTAGGGATGGTATGTTAGAAGTTTATATAGACGCTGCCAGTGCAGGAAATCCTGGTCCAAGTGGGATCGGGCTATTTATTAAAGGTGAAGGCCATCATATCCAAATTAGTGAGTATATTGGCGAAACAAATAATCATATCGCTGAATTCACTGCATTAGTTCGCGGTCTTGAAGAAGCACAAAAGCTAGGCTCAACACTAGTATCCGTACGCTCGGATTCTAAAATCGTTGTCGCTTCTATGGAAAAAGAATATGTTAAAAACGAGGAATTTAAACCTTATCTTGAAAAAGCTTTAGCACTAGCCACTAGCTTTGATTTATTCTTTATTAAATGGGTGCCCGACTCACAAAATAAAGCTGCCGATGCTTTGGCTCGAAAAGCAATTCAAAGTAAAAATACTTAATCCTATTTCACGGGACTGTCCGTCATGTACAGTCTCGTTTTCTTTTCCCCTTTTCTTCCGTTGTTTACTATTCCCCCTATTCAAACTTTTTATGAAAATAAGCTTCATTCAAAAAATGCTAGGAAATGCAGCTAATTTTCTGATTAATCCAAAACGATATTGACATTGTTAGATCACGATGATATCCTTTAACACATTAGTAGTTTAGCAAACGAAAGCGATAGATTATAGGGGGAAACAAAATGAAACGAGTATTGACTTTATTCATGATGCTGACAGCTGTGATCGTTTTAGCAGCGTGTGGTACATCGAAAGAAAATGCAGCAAAGAAAGATGACAAAGCTGCTGATGTAGAAAAAATGATTATTGGCATTGACGATAAATTTGCGCCCATGGGCTTCCGTGATGACAAGAACAACATCGTTGGGTTCGATATCGATTTAGCCCGTGCGGCAGCTGAGCATATGGGCGTCGAAGCAGAATTTCAACCAATCGATTGGAAAACAAAAGAGGCAGAATTACTGAGTGGACGAATTGATTTAATTTGGAACGGTTATACCATTACAGATGAGCGTAAAGAAAAAGTACTATTTACAAAGCCTTATCTTGAAAACGCTCAAGTTGTCATGACAAAAGCAGATTCAAAGATTTCGAAACTAAGTGATTTAGCTGGACAAGAAGTAGGTATTCAATCCCTTTCTTCTGCGGCAGATGCACTAAACGGGCATCCAATTCACAAAGAAGTGAAAAAAATTACAGAGTTTGCGGATAATGTTTTAGCTTTATCCGACTTAAAAACGGGTCGTGTTGATGCCGTTGTTATCGATGCGGTTGTTGCAGAATATTATATGACACAGGAGCCTGATACATTTAAATTATTAGAGGAATCACTTGCACCAGAACAGTATGGAATTGGCGTGAAACCAGGCAATGAAGCCCTATTGGAAAAATTACAAGCCGCATTAGACAAAATGAACGAAGATGGTACAGCTGCTGAAATTTCTACCAAATGGTTCGGTGAAGACAAAGTATTAAAGTAATGATAGGACACATCATTTGTAAGAGTTTCCTTTGTGAAACTCTTACTCTTTTTGGAGGGACATCTTTATGGCGGATTACTGGCAAACTATGATATGGCCGATGCTAGAAGGTGCGAAAACGACAGTGTTACTGTTTTTCATCGCTATTCTGGTTTCGATTCCATTAGGCTTTTTACTAACACTCGCAGTAAAAAGTCGCATTCAACCAATCTCTTGGCTTGCACATACGTATATTTATATCATGCGTGGTACACCACTATTACTACAATTATTATTAATTTGCTTTGGTTTACCTATGCTGCCAGTAATCGGTGAATACTTAGTACTTGATCGTTTTGTGGCCGCTTGCCTTGGCTTTATTTTAAATTATGCTGCCTACTTTGCAGAAATATTCCGTGGCGGTCTTCTTGCCATTGATAAAGGGCAATATGAGGCAGCTCAGGTACTTGGCTTATCCAAGTGGCAAACGACGACGCGTGTAATTTTGCCACAAATGTTCCGCGTCGCATTACCCGCATTATCAAATGAATCCGTTACACTTATTAAGGATACAGCCCTACTCTATGCAGTAGCTGTGCCTGAATTACTCCATTTTGCGCAAACAGCCGTAAATCGTGACTTCACGATTACGCCGTTCTTTATCGCGGGTGCTATTTATTTAGTTATGACGCTTGTCTTGACGATGTTCTTTAAATGGCTTGAAAAACGTTTTACATTTGAATAGAGGTGACACATATGGCATTGATGCAAGTAACAAACTTAAAGAAATCTTTTGATCAGGTGGAAGTGCTGAAACAAATTACATTTACAGTGGAGAAAAACGATGTCATTGCTGTCATCGGCCCGTCTGGATCTGGGAAAAGTACCATGCTTCGCAGCTTAATACATTTAGAAGAAATTGAAGGTGGCAGTATAGTGATTGATGGCGATTTTCTTGTTCAAAACGGTCAATATGCTAAGCCACAGCACATCAAAGCGATAACAGCTAAAATGGGGATGGTCTTTCAACACTTCAATCTGTTTCCCCACTTAACAGTCCAGCAAAACCTCGAAATGGCGCCGAGCTTATTAAAAACAGAATCAGCGGAGGCTATTACGAGCCGCTGTCAGGATTTACTGCAGAAAATTGGACTTGCCGACAAAGCAAAGGCCTATCCTGCCAATCTATCTGGGGGTCAAAAGCAGCGTGTAGCCATTGCCCGTGCCTTGATGATGAATCCTCAAATTTTATTATTTGACGAACCAACCTCTGCCCTAGACCCTGAACTGACAGGAGAAGTCTTAAAGGTCATGAAAAGCTTAGCTGAAGACCACATGACGATGATTGTCGTCACACATGAAATGGGCTTTGCGCGTGAGGTAGCGAACAAAGTCGTCTTTATGGATGATGGTCAGATCATTGAATCTAATCATCCAGACAACTTTTTTACAAACCCACAAAACGACCGCACCAAGGCATTTTTACAGAAGAATCTTTAGTAGAGCGTGTTTCTGTCGCTCTACTTTTTATTTTTCTTACTTATGTATGCTTCGAAATAAATTGTTTATAAACTCCTTAAGTTTTTTAAAATCCCTATATTTCCCTACTGCCATGCAAAGGCCAATAGAAAGATACGATAGCAATCGTACCCTTTTTTATTAGTTTCAATTGAATTATCAACTCCTATTTTGATACTTCATAAATGAACATGCTCCCGTCATCTGTTCTGCCACTTAACTTTTCCCCAGGTTTAACCTTCACCCCATTGAAAGCCCAGTAGCGATATTCCTCACCCTTCTTAAATTCAATAGTTGATGTACTTTTCGGAGAGGATAAATGAAAACTTGCAATTTTACTTTTATCAACTAATAAGTTTGAAGCAAAGTTCATATCAGAGCCATTCTTAACACTTTGAACACTTACGTCCCTACTTGGCTTGAATGTGTATTCATAGTAGATTGCATAAATCCCTTTATTCAGTAGAATTTTATCTTCACCTTTTTCATTAAAAAACATATCTTTAAAAATACCTTTTGGTTTAGTGCCTGTCGTATCCACAAAAATGGCATGTTCAATTGTAGCGACACCTGTGTTATTTAAATACGTATGAGGTTTACCAAGAATATCTTCATATCCACCATATTTTGATTTCTTGAAGTTAGAAATAGTTAAAATGTTTGTTCCTGTTTCAGAAACCTCACGAAGCTCTTTTAACCCTGTGAAATCGGATGGTGCTTTCTTCATAGCATCCATGAAGCGGATAAGGATGGTTGCTACCTCGGCACGTGTTGTATTGCCATTTGGCTTGAATGTGAAATCTTCATAACCTGAAAGTAATCCAGTACCAAGTGCTACCCCGATATACGGAAGATCCTTCTTATTTACCCCGCCACCATAAAACTCTGGAATCGGAATAATTGTAAGGCTTGAATTCGCCATTTCCTCAATCGCTTTACCATAATCAGCGTTCGCATGTGCTAAGCCATTTGCTAACCAACGAGACATTTCACCGCGAGTCATTGCTTTGTTTGGTTCAAATTTGTTATTTGAGAAATCACTAGCTTTAATGAATCCAACTGCTAGTCCTTCTTGAATAGCGTCATTTGCCCAATGTGAAGCTCCAACATCTGAAAATTTAGATGGTGTACGGTCGTTTCCGTCGAATACGCGTGATAGGAATGTTGCAAACTCTGCTCGTGTTACCTGTGCAGATGGTTTATATGTACCGTCACTGTAACCTGCCACAAGCCCTTTTTCTGCTACTTGTTTAATTGACTCATATGCCCAATGCGATTTAGGAACATCTTTGAATGTCGTTTTCGTTGCCGCTTCTGCAACAGTATATGTAGCAGGTATAGCGTACACCGGAGTCGCCACAGCTAGAGCTAAAGTCGCAAGTAATAATTTGTTTGAGCTCTTTCTAAAAGTACCACGTTTCATATTTATTCCCTCCAAATGAATTAGATTCTTGTATACTCTAATTTTACCATTTTTAGAGGATCTATCAAATTCCCGAAGGTCATTAGTTAGTCCCCTCATTCCTGAAAAAGATTTTAATAAAATGAAAGAACCCGCTTCAAAACACCATCAAGTAGCCATAACAAAAAAGTTACGACAAATAGATTTTTGAAGCGGGTTCTTCTCATTATTTAAATTACTACTATGCTTTCATAATTTTTAAAATTAAACAATCTTGATTAGAAAAAATATAATAAGTTCGGTGGTATTAAAGATAAGTAACGTAATCAAAGGGGATATTGAAAGCTTTGAAATTAAGCTATTGAAAAAGAATTGTTATATTGACAATGTTCTTATATATCAATGAGGGCTCCTCTTTCATTTAACTAATAAGCATTTTTAAATATACTTCTTAAATAGCTGAACTCTTTTACTCGTTGTTTCTATCCAGAGTTATTAAATTTACAATATTTAAAAAAACGTTTATCCATGTATATAAGTAAATACGAATTGCTTCAAAAGCGATTTGCCAAGTGATGAAAGTAAACCATCTCACATGCTGGCGAGGCAGGAGCGGTTTACTTTTTTGTGCAAAATTAAATAACAATGCAAGCACAGAAACAATAAGTGTTGAGAAATTTATCGCAAAAAGGAATGAGACCTGCCCAATACAGAGTTCATTCCTCAGTAACTGCTTAAAATATGTGTCTAACTTTTTGGAGTCACTTCATTTTTGAAGTTCCTTATAAATTTGTTATCTTACAGGTTCTATAGATGAGATCCTCCACTTGCATCAAGCAACTGACCAGTTACCCAACGGCTGTCTGAGGAAGCAAGAAAGGCGGCAATATCTGCCACATCCTCGGGTTCACCCCATCTATTGAAAATGGAAAGACCAGCAGCATATTTTTGTCCATCAAGATTTTCCAATGTCTCAGCATTCATCTCTGTGTTAATAATTCCAGGCTGGATGGCGTTTACCGTAATATTACGGCTTCCTAGTTGTTTGGCTAGAAGTCGTGTAAATGTGTCGATAGCACCTTTGGATATACTGTACGTAAAGACACTTGGCGAGGCTGCACGAGTCACAAAAGATGAAATATTAATAATACGTCCTCCATCTTTTAAACGTGGCAAAGCTTGCTGAGTAACAAAAAGTGGTGCTTTAACATTAATCTTCATTACCTCATCAAATGATTCTTCCGTCGTCTCTTCTAAACTAATAATTTGACCAATTCCAGCATTGTTGACAAGAATATCGAATCCGCCACCGCCCATATATTCCCGAATAGTTTCATCCAAAGTAGTAAATAAATTTTGAATACCATCTAAGGTACTAAGGTCAGCACCAATCACGCAAGCATTTCCTCCACTTTGTTTGATCTGGTGAACAACTGCTTCTGCCTCATTACGTCTTTTCCCGTAATGGACGACGACAAAGGCTCCCTCTTGTGCCAGACGCAGTGCAATACTGCGGCCAATTCCTCGACTTGATCCTGTTACTAAAGCGATTTTCCCTGTTAACTTACTCATGCTTCCATCTCCTTGTTCAAACATAGTTATATTACATAGAGAATTATATCAAGGAACATCATTTGAAATGTTGCTCTCTTATTCGGTTTCAAGGAGGTGTTTCGTTCCTTCACGTAATAGCCACTTTCAGGATCTGTCGTGCTTTCCTTTATTTCTTTCCATTTTTCCTTTTCAAACTTCTCTGGGGGAAAGGGCTTTTTTCCGTGTTCTTCACGATCCATATTTAACTCTAATTGAAGCTTCTCTTCATAAGCACGTGTTTCTTTTCGCACGACCTTTTTATCATACTTCCGTTTATTCGCACTCGCTTTCACATGCGTAGAATCCATAAATAGATGGTCTACTTGGAGGAGTCCCTGATGCATAATCTCTTTTAATATACGATAGAAAATGGACTGAGCGGATGTTTTCTGTACGAAAGCGAAGCGACAGTAACGAAGCGAGGGAAGCAGCTCGACCCCGCTCGCGGAAAGCATCCGCCCGTAGTGGAAATCAACGGCTTTACTTTATTTCATTGTAAAAGAAAAAAGACTGTAGACAAACTCAAAATTCATTGAGTTTGTCTACAGTCATAAAGGAATAGGACATTATTCATTTGGAAATTTCGGTAGATAAATCATGACCTTAAATAAATCGCCATCTACTTGAACTAAGAACTTGCCGTTCTGGATGTGAATAAGGCTTTCAGCAATCGATAACCCTAATCCGCTACCTTGACTTGATCTCGATTCATCTCCTCGTTTAAAACGTTCCATTAGCTCATCGACTGAGATATTTAATTCGTATGCTGAAATATTTTTAAATGTCACAAGTATTTCATTCCCTAAATCTTCAACACAAATATATACCCTTGATGTAGGCTGTGCGTATTTAAAAATATTCGAGAATAAGTTTTCGATGGAACGCCATAGAAGTTTACCATCAGCCTTCACATACACCTTTTCTGTTGGATGGGCTAACTTAAAATCTAATGACGAGGCTTCAATTTTTTCATCCATTTCTCCGATTCCTTGTGTTAGTAATGATACGATATCAATCCGCTCTAACTGGACAGGTATACTACCACTTGATGCTTTAGCCGCTTCAAATAAATCATCCGTTAAGTGCTGGAGTCTTTTCGACTTTTGATCTAACACGTCTACATATTCAGCAATCATTTCAGGATCGTTTTCTAATTTTAATAAATCGACATACGTAATAATTGATGTTAAAGGCGTTCTGATATCATGCGAAACATTCGTAATAAGCTCTGTTTTTAAACGCTCACTCTTGATTTCACTATCCACTGCCTTTTTTAACCCATCTGTAATACGATTAATATTTTCTGCAAGTTGACTAAACTCCCCTTTTCCATCGACTTCAATTCGATGATGAAGATCCCCATTCTTAATTTGCTCTACGCCCTCTTTAATGCGATTAAATGACTTCACCTTTCGCATCGCCAACCAGGCAGCTACACCTATCGTAATGGGAAATATAAAAAATGTTGCCGCTACAACTAATGGATAGCCAATGACTAGTAGCACAATTTTCACGCCTGTACTACCACTGTCAAAAACATGTTTCACCCAAATAAATAGCTTTTTGAAAACTTGATAGAGCAGTGTATGCTGAAATAACGATCTATTTTTAATATGCTTTACGAGCGATAAAATCAATAGTAAGGCAATGATAAAAATAGGCACGGTGAAGAACATGTACATATCATGGAACACTTCAACAATCATGGTGATCCACATCGCTGTTAAGCAACCAACTAGCACAATATTGAAA
The DNA here is from genome assembly GCF_002845985.1 of Lysinibacillus fusiformis. Taxonomy (GTDB): domain Bacteria; phylum Bacillota; class Bacilli; order Bacillales_A; family Planococcaceae; genus Lysinibacillus; species Lysinibacillus fusiformis_D. Next base: position 254,122 of record NZ_PDFK01000004.1, read on the forward strand.
TCATTATAGAGTTTATCTATGACATGGAAATGAATTTCTTTATCTTTAAATGACCTTCTTCCAATAACTATGATTAAATAAACAAAAGATAAAATAAACCCTGCTAAAAATACCATGAATTCATTCAGAAAACTTTGGGCATTCTCTTTATCTTTTTCCCATTCCGCCATTTTTTGTTGTAAGAAAGAATCTTTAAACGCCACATACATAACATCTGTCTGTGGGTTCAACGTGTCAACTTCGTGTGTAATGTAACCCAAGTATTGACTTTCTTTCATTTCATTTGGATAAAGCTTTTGTTGGTAATCCTCAAATAGCATATATGCATCAAAGGATTTAAATTGCTCTTTCTTCTTGAGATCACTATTGGAAAATTCATGTTCACCGTCACTCGCATAAAACACAATTCCTTCATAAGCTTCTAACGTACTACGTAACTGATAAAAATTTCTTACCTGTTCATTTATGCTTTCATCTTTTGTTCTAGCAATGTCATTTGCATATTTTTCTTGATAGATATGCTTATTTTCCTCTTCACTCAAATTCGAATTATATCTGTAAGAATTACGAAAATCATAATATAATTCCTCTTCGATTCTTCTATTATCCTCTTCTGTTAGTGTTTTACCACTTAAAATATATTCTTCACTTTTATATTTCCCGATTAATTGCGCTAAAGGAGCCATAATGCTGTAACTTTCATCAGCGAATGCTCGGCTTTCAAAATAATTATCTTGATTTAAACTACTAAGATGAATTCCATTAAATTCCATGTTGATCATTACCCTCGCTATACCAATTAAACAAGCGATGGCAATTAGAAACACAACTATTTTCGTTATAAGTGCATGACTAATACTTCTCAACTTTCTCAACCTTATACCCAACTCCCCATACAACTTTTAAATACTTTGGCTCTTTTGGATTAATTTCAATTTTTTCTCGAATCTTTCGAATATGAACCGAAACCGTATTTTCAGGATTAATAGCCCTGACATTCCATACCTTTTCATAAATCTCTTCAATCGTGAACACCCTACCAGCATTGGCTGTCAGAAGCTTTAAGATTTTATATTGCACTGGTGTTAAATGAACCTCTTGTTTATCAACAGTAATGACTTTTTGTTCATCATCAATCACAAGCCCGCCCGTTTGAAATACAGAACTGCTCATCTCGAGGCTCCCAAATGTCGTATACCTTCTTAGCTGTGATTTCACTCTAGCCACAAGTTCTAATGGATTAAACGGCTTAGCCATATAATCATCTGCTCCAATATTTAATCCGAGTATTTTGTCATAATCCTCCGATTTAGCAGAAAGCATTATTAACGGAATCATATTATCTTGCCTAATCTTCATCGTCGCCGTAATCCCATCCATTTTTGGCATCATAATATCCATAATAATAAGATGAATAACGTGATCCCGAATAAGATCGATTGCCTCTATACCATTGTAAGCTTTGAATACATGATAGCCCTCATTTTCTAAATAAATGCTAATCGCCCTAACAATTTCTTTATCATCATCACAAATCAAAATGTTCAACTACATTCACTCCTCCACCGCTTTAGGTTCATGTCATCACCCCTATAGGATTCGTATAAGGATATAATACTAATTAAATCTTAACAAACTCCGACATCAATTCTTAAGATTTTCTTAGTGTTTTTCTCTATGCATTCTTTATGCTAAATACAAAAGCTTGAAATGAAAAATTTAGTTAAGCTGCAGGCTTTAATGTTGGACTAGGATAAAGAAATAAGAATATAAAAATGGAGAGCATGCTTGGGTGGCTCTCCTTTAATCGTCTATTATATAATTTTTATCATGAATCCAATACCAGTACTGCGTTTTAAGAAATCGATTAGAATTTCCGACAATTGTCAACATTATTAAAGATAAGTAAACAAAAAGTAGTTTTCGTTAGATTTAAAAAGGACAAAAGTAATACTCATTTTGAAAAAGAGCTCATTAAAACTTTTTATAAATCGTATCTTTCTTATAAATGAACAAAATTTATTTTGATGAGGCTGGGACAATTATAAAAACAGTTGGGCACACCCCCAACTGTTTGACTATATATGCACTACTTTTTTCGGTTTCATCTTTGCAAGGCGTAATAGATAAATAATAAAGACAACCCCCAGTAAGCCTGCCCCCGATAAATAGACAGAAGCATAGCCTGCCTGTACAGCTACCATTCCTAAAATATACGAACCTAGTGCGATACCCAGGTCAAACATCGTAAAATAGGTTGCTGTTGCATAGCCGCTTCGTTGAATGGCAGTGGATTGAACTGCTAATGCTTGCAAGCTAGTCGTTACAGCTCCATAGCCAAAGCCTATAAAAATAGCAGCACTTAAAAATAACATTGGTCCTTCAACAAATGCTAGCATGACTAGACCGATGGCAAAGGAAATAATGCCAGGAATAATGACAAATTGCGGTCCCTTCGTATCGTAAAGTTTTCCTGTATATGGACGTGTAATGAGCATTGCCGCTGCAAATACTGCATAAAAGAGACTAGCTACAGCCATTAAATCCTTTTGCTGTGCATAGACCGATAAAAAGGATAGCACACTGGCATACGAAAAAGCGACGAGGCTGGCAATTGCTGCAACAGGAAGCGCCTTACGCTCAAATAAATCATTCAATTTAAAAGTTAATTTTCCTTCATGCACTGGCTTCGGTAAATCATCTGTATTGACCGTTAATGCTAAAATTCCTCCTGCTAGAATACATATACTCATGACTATGAATAAGACATTAAAGGTACTATATTGAATTAATAATAAGCCGATAAATGGTCCAATGACGACAGCTAGATTCGTAGACATCGTAAAGTAGCCTAGCCCTGCCCCTTTTCGTTTAGCAGGAACGATATCAGCCGCTAAAGATCCTGCAGCTGTTGTGATAATACTAAAGAAAATCCCTTGAATAAAGCGAAGACCAAGTAAAAGTCCAAACGGATGAATAAATAAATATAAAACGGTACAGATAAAATAGCCCACTATAGATAGGACTAACAGTTTTTTCTTGCCAAAAACATCTAATAACTTACCTGAAAACGGGCGTACAATAATAGCTGACAATAAAAAGCCTGACAATAATAGGCCCGCTTCCTTATCTGTCTGATGTAGTTCACCAATCGCATAGAGTGGTAAAGTCGTTACAAGTCCATAAAAAACAAAAAATACAGAGATATTCGTTAAAAAGAGGCTAATGAAACGCTTCGTCCATATTTGTGTATTTTCTTCTTGCTGCATGTCCATCAACCTTTCATTTTTTCCAATAACTTCAGAAATTGCTGCTGCTCCTCAACAGTTAAAGAGCCCACCATTTCTTCCTCAAATGCTAATATGGTTACGGTGATCGCTGGTAAGCGCTCCTCCCCTAGAGCGGAAAGAGTCACAATTTTTTCTCGCTTATCCTCTCCATCTAATCGTTGGACCCAGCCCAATGTTTCTAGTCGTGTAATAGCTCTTGTAATACTGGGCGCTTCCACATTTAAATATTTCCAAATTTGTGTTAAGGTCATTGGCCCGTTTTTATGTAAGCAATATAAAATGGCCCATTGGGAGCTATATAAATGATGTTGCTTTAATACTTCATTTAAGCAGTTCGTTAAATACCGACTTTTTTGGAATAAAGCATGAAATATTGGATTCATATTGTTTACCTCCTGCGAATTTATTTACCTAGTTAAATAAATACTATACGCTTCATTTTTTCCTTTGTAAAGCAAGGAATTTGGAAAGGTAGCCCTACTGTAAGCAGGAAATTTTTTGCAAGTGTCGAATAAAACTTAGTAGATTTACAATGTAAAGGAGATGGAAGCATGGGGAAAAAGGTTTTAATACTCGCAGGAGATGCAGTAGAGGCTTTAGAGATTTTTTATCCTTATTATCGTTGTCTTGAAGCAGGGTATGATGTCACAATTGCAGCACCATCCGCTAAGAAATTACAAACCGTATTACACGACTTTGTAGAGGGTGTCGATACATATATCGAGCGTCCTGCTTATGGATTAGAGGCCCACGCTGCTTTTGCTGCTATTGATCCAACACAATTCGATGGGCTCATTATTCCTGGTGGACGTGCACCTGAATACATTCGTTTGAATGAGCATGTCCCAGCACTAGTAAGCCACTTCTTTGAAACGAATAAACCAATTGCAGCCGTTTGTCATGCAGCGCAAATTTTCGCGACCATTCCTGAAGTGCTAAAAGGGCGTGAGCTAACAGCCTATATTGCCTGCAAGCCTGAGGTGCAGGTGGCAGGAGCAACTTACATTGATGCCAACCTTCACACAGATGGTAATTTAATAAGTGGGCATGCATGGCCTGATTTACCAGGCTTAATGCGTGCATTTATTCAAAAGCTAGAGGGTTAAAGAACAAGGATGCCTAAAATAGGGCATCCTTGTTTTATGAAGTACTTTCTTGAAATTCAATTTTTTCTACTTCCTGCGTTGTCGTTTGGTAGCTGATTCTGACATGAACACCAAATTCCTTGTCAGGCTGCTTGAGCCAAAGCTTAAATTTCTCAATGGTTGATGCCCCCTGTACTTCCTTGCCCTCATGCAAATAATCCACAATTTTAGCCGTAGGATATTTCGCCTTTACCTCTTTGATAGCCAGCTGTCCCCATTTTGCATAAGCTGGTGTTTCTTGTTGTGCATTGGCAACCACTGGTATTTGTATAAACATAGCTAGAGAAACAAAAAGAAGCCCAAGTAAATAAAATTTTCTCACTTGAATCACTCCCTTTTTGACTGTATAAAGCAGCACAAACAGTAAAAAATAAGAGCTCCAAAAGACTTTGGAGCAGCTTGTGTTTATTGCTTTGGCTGTTGGGGATTATTATGAATGACCTGATTAAATTCTGCTGAATATTCCTCACGATCATTCTTTTTGTGTGTATCTTCCTTCTTTTTCTTTTTAAAGCTTGTCTTATTCTTTTTTGCCATGATTTGTACCTCCACTATTTTGTTTTATTCGACTGTTGGTTTTTATCATGATTCGTTTTATTGTTTTTATTTTTAGCCTTTGCATCAAATTCTGCCGCGAACTCTTCATTCAAGTTATCATTTGGGTTGTTATTATTGCTATTACTTCGATCGAGGTCTTTGCTTTTGTAAGTGCCAAAAGGATTATGTGTTCTCATATTCATGGTTTTACTGTTGTTTCGATTATTACGCTTTCCCACGTAGCTTCACCTCCTACTACCTAATTTGTTCAGTTCGAGATGTTTTCATGTAGGTAAGTTTCTTCGCTATTTGTAAAAAAAATGAACATGATCAATTTGATGTTAAATATATATCGAATAATCGGAATATTATGTATAATACAGGAGAACAAAAGGAGAAGTAAGGTTTAAAACTACAACAGGAATGAGTTATGACGAATGGTATATAATACCAATTAATTCTTCGACACCAATTGATTATCTTAAAAATCCCAATGGTGAGATTTCTCATGGTTATGTATTTACAAGCGTTTGGATTAAATGATGGTGTTATGAATGGATTATGTAAAAATCGTTAGTAGCATGGAAGCTGTTAATAGTAGCTTCGGAGGAGTTATCAATACTTTCCTAGCTCAATTTTTAAATGGTAGAATAGGTTCAAGTAAAACAAAATTGATAAATGCTTATATTAGTAATATTGGATTTGTAAATGTTAACTGGCAAATTAATCATCTATCCCAATGCAGTAACGAAAGGGAAATATAATTTCTAAATTAATGGGTAGAGTCATTTTCTTCTTTGACTATTATTCTGGCGGTTTGTTAAAGGTAAAATTTTAAAAATAAAGTTGAGGTGCAAATATGCTTTTAAATGACTATATGAATGAAAATTTTCCTTCCTTACTTCTTAGACCACCTTTGTTTTATAACTGGGAAATTGGCATACGGTTCGAACTAGGGGTAGAGCGAGCTAGAGAATACGATTATGAAGATCGTCTTTATATACAGGAGGTTTATAAAAGGGCTGTCACGCTGTTTGAAGCACTACATTTACAAGACGAGGAAATTTTTATGGTAGTAGATATCAATGATCTTGGAGGTAGAAAAACCTATCAGCACAAAGCGAGAATTTTTTCTCCATATATCTATGATAAATCAGTCTTATATAAATTGAAGCATACAGAAATGTCTTCTATTTTCCCCGAAGATGATGAGGACGGAAAATATAAAACACATAGGTTTACACTTGCATGTAAAACATCTGATTTGAAGTACATTCCATTGTTAAAAGCAGTATGTAATCAAGATTTAGGAATCCAACCAAGTATTTTTCATAGGATATATTTTTTAAATATCAAAAAGAAAACCATTTTTCACGTTTACGATGATAGAGGCTGTGATTTACTTGCTACCTCACCTGAATCTATACGAGACATTTATTATACATACAATGACTGGATATTAGATTATGATAAAGACAAAATAGATAAAGTGTTTAAATAACTTCTTATTGTAGTTGAATAACAAAGGACATAACTAGTTGTCATACAATATGTTATGTCCTTAAATCGTTAGACAATTGTATATTCTGTAATATTAAGTAATGCTCCGACAGCACCAGAAAAGCCATGGTCATTAATAAAGACAGGTGTATGCTTTTTCGTGCGTGTATAATTTGCAATCACTCGGGTAAGATGATCATTATTGCTTAATGTGGAGCCAATATAAACGATATGCTGTGCATTTTTTTCCTCCGCATATTGAATGCTGAGTGTTGTAATGACTTCGCCTACTAGTCCTTGAACGGTCGCAATAATATCCTCAGCAGGATGCTTTATCGACTTTGTAATGCCTACTTTCCCAAAATTACTAGCCGTTAAATGACCGTCAATCGGTGTATCCATGCCTTGATAAATATCCTTGACCAATAAATCGATTCCTTCACGATTGCCATTGGCAGCCATTTCACGGATTTCATTGTAATCTGTAATGCCCGTTGTAAGCGCTGACAAACCAATTAGTGTCCCACCACCAACGCCTGTCCCACCAACGCGAATATGTGTATTACCTTCCATATAATGAATGGACGTACCTGTCCCAATATTGGTAATCATACTGCGCTCAAAAAAGTAGCCTTCTTTATTAAGCAAAAATCGGACACCCTTTAATGTAGCTTCAAATTCCACTATATAATGAATCGATTTCATTGTTTTAATGACATCAAGTAATTGCTCTGTACGTCCCCCCGTAACACCAATATCCTCAATATCTGGATGATCAATAATCCATTTTGTGACAGATTGCAAATCATTCGACGGAAAGGTTGTTAACACAAGTTCATTGTCTTGATCTAAATAAGCAACCTTTGTCAATGTGCCGCCTGCATCAATACCTATAGCCTTTGGCATACAATTCTCCTTTGTTTTTATTACGTAATTTTCTCATACTATGATGACGGTTTACGCTATGATTCAGGCAATTCATCAAATTCATGCCCTCTTTGGTATCCAGGATTTTGCAAGGAGTTATGTATGCCAAAATCCTGACTCCTGATTTTGTTCGTACAAAAGCTAAACGCTCAGTACAGTCCCCCAAATCGTGTAATGACATTTTGCCCTTTCTAAACTTTAACGCTGTTGAAATGATTGTGCAATAACTTCGTACACTTTCTTGAAAAAATCACGAAAAATATCAAAATTTATCTAATCAATAGCTGTTTTTTGACGAATTTCTAAAGCTTTATCATCATTCTACTAAAAAAACAAAAAAAGTGAAAATGCACTGCTTGAACAGGCATTTCCACTTTTCAATTACTATATTTAACTAGCGTGCTGAATAGCCACCATCAATGACAAGCTCGGCACCCGTAATGTAAGAAGCCTCGTCTGATGCTAAAAATAAAATAGCATTTGCTACTTCCTCTGGTTGACCAAGACGCCCCATTGGTGTAGCTCTTACTAACATATCCATTGCCTCTTTTGCTTCTGATAATTTGGCTGTCATTGGTGTTTCGATGACACCAGGGAATACCGTGTTCACACGGACATTGAAAGCACCAAGCTCTGAAGCTGCTGCACGAGCAATCGCACGTAAAGAACCTTTAGAGGCTGTATAGGCATTAAAGCCTGCCCCAATAATCGCTGTGTAAGACGATGTATTAACAATGGAGCCTTTGCCTGCTTCTTTCATATAGTGCGCAGCATGTTTAATGCCAAGAAATGGTCCAAATGCATTGATATTATGCATAATTGACCAGTCTGCCTGTGTAATTTGATCGGGTCCTTTTTCTGATGAAATACCCGCATTATTAATTAAAATATCAATGCGACCATATTTTTCAACAATTGCTTTTGTTACATCTGCCCAGTTTTCGTCAGAGGAAACATCTAATTTCATTCCCTCTACATTTTCTAGCTCAGAAATTTTTGCTAAGTTTTCTTCATTAATATCAGCTGCAATTACTGTAGCACCTTCTTGTGCAAACAGTTTAGCCATCGCTGCACCCATACCAGAAGCGCCGCCTGTAATCATAGCAATTTTATTATTTAAACGTCCCATTTCATTAAACTTCCTCTCATTTGAAATTGATGTAGCTATACTAGTATAAATCCACTCTTATTGACCACCATAAAAGTATAGATTTAAATAGTTTATTATTAAACTATATCATTTGTAGTAATCGTTTTCAAAGAATATCTCTCTAAATATGAACAATCTGTTTTATCTTTCCCTTTTTTTACGATACGATATACTATAGATATGGAACCATTTGAACGGAGGAATACAAGTGAACGAACAAAAAAGACTTTACAAAGAAGCGATGCAGGTTTTAAAAGATACAAGCCGCACGTTTTATATACCTATTACTTTTTTAAAAAATGATTTAAAGATATCGGTGGCTGCTGCCTATTTAGCCATGCGTGCCATTGATGAAATTGAAGATCATGAACAGCTTTCGAATGATGTGAAATTTAATTTATTGTCCGCAACAAGTGAATTATTAAAGGACACATTTAATAAAGAAGCTTATCAAGCATTATTAGCACCTTATGCCGATCAACTGCCAGAAGTATCCCTTCGATTAGCAGATTGGCTAACATTTTGTCCTGAGGAATCGCGAAAAATTGTTCAGGCTTCCACAAGCGAAATGGCTTTTGGTATGGCCAAATGGGCAAAGGCCAATTGGCAGGTGCATACACGCGAGGATTTGGATGATTATACATACTACGTGGCAGGGCTTGTAGGGACGATGCTGTCTGAGCTTTGGGCGTGGGGTGCCAACGTTCAAACTGATCGTGAGCTAGCAATAGGCTATGGTCGTGGACTCCAGGCTGTCAACATCTTACGTAATCAGCATGAGGATTTAGATGAACGTGGTGTCAACTTCGTGCCTGATGGCTGGACACGCGAAGATTTGTTTGTCTATGCTGAAGAAAATTTAGCCAAAGCAGACCTCTATATGAAAGATATTAATAAACGTACCATTCTGCTGTTTTGCCGCCTACCACTTGCCTTAGCCCACAAAACGTTGAAGGCGATGCAAGAAGGTCGAGAAAAAATGACGCGCGCCGAAGTAGAGCAGACTGTGGAAGAGGTACAAGCTGACTAACATCAAAAGAGGCTGGGACAAAAGAAAAAATGTTAGACCATTTACAAGTTTGGTCTAACATTTTTTTGCGTTATTAGAACACATATACTTTAATAAATCACAAAAATAACATTCATTTTTTGCTTTTTCTCAATAAAATGAGTTATGTCCCAGCCTCTCTTCTTAATTTATATCGAATCTATAAATTTGACAATCAATTCATAGCTCAAATAGATGGACAGCATCGAAAGCAACATAAGTACGATCCCTTCCACCTTGCTACCCGTTTTCGTTGTAAGTGGAAAACGAATGGATACAGTCGCTGGGAAAAATAGTTTAACGCCCTTTTTTGTACACATATCAAGCAGGATATGACTAGCCATCCCTATAATAATCCCAATGGAAATTGCTTTGTAAGGAACTAAAGTATGTAACGCCACCATAACGAACAATAGGAAAAGCAAACTATGTGTAAAGGAACGATGTCCAAACACTGTATTAACCAGCTTCGCTAGGATGGGAAATGTTCGACCGATTTTACTACCTCTATGACATATATCTGGAAGTAATGCACCGATAACACCTGCCCCTACTAAGACAAGTGGGTTATCATTTGAAAACTGTGCAAAGGCGAGACTTGCTGTGATGCCCCCAACAATATGGGTGTTCCCTTGCATAAATTACTTCCACTCCTTCTCTCTCTATTTTTTCCTTCTTACTGTACCATAATTCCGCCCGAAAGGGAACGTACATTCCGAACATACGCTCGAAAATATTTTTCAACTCATTATTTGTATAGCGATATAGAATATGGATAAAAATAGGGATGGAGGTTATATATGAGAGCTTATAAAGGACTACTTTTTATCTTTTGCATAATGGGCACTAGTGCTTTTCTTTGGTATGTCGCTACACCTATGGAGCCCATCCATCCATTGAACATACTAAGCCATCTCATTGGAGGCTTAGCCATGACTAGTTTATTTCTTGTGTTCTTATTGGCTACCAGAATGAAACTGTTAGAGCGTTGGTTTTCTAGTCTTGAGCATGTTTATTTTTATCATAAATTACTCGCAATCCTTTCACTTGGATTCATCCTCTTGCATGGTCAGTTGCAAAAAATGATTACTGATGAGGCAGTCATACAAGAAACCTCACTAAAAGACTTCGCTAAAGACCTTGGTGAGCTTGCCCAATATGGCTTTATTGCCCTAATTGTCCTAGCGTTCATTGCAAAGTTTTTAAAGTATGAGCATTGGCGCTGGCTACATCGTTTACTACTTGTACCTTATACTTTCGGTATTTATCATGCTTATTTTTCTAGCCAATATGATTTATTACAACCTTCTCCTTTAGGCATTTTCACAGCACTGACAACAACGATTGGTTTTATGTCTGCTCTGTATATGTTGACAATGTATCAAGATATGTTCTTTCCATATACAGGTCATGTTTCAGCCATTCAAAGGCTGAACGCCCATGTGATTGAAGTTGAGCTGACACTCACAAAAAAACTCGACTATCGACCAGGACAATTTCTCTTTTTAAAAATTTTTCAAGAGGGTATCGAAAAAGCGCCACACCCCTTCTCTATTACTGGTGGTAATGGCGAACAAATCACGGTAACAATCAAAGCCATTGGAGATTATACGAAACAGCTCTACAACGATCTTCAATTCAATACACCAGTTGCCATAGCTGGGCCATATGGTCATTTTGACTTTGATCGAGTGGCCAATCAGCAAATTTGGATTGCTGGTGGCATGGGCATTACACCTTTTCTTGCCTATTTACAAACAAAGCCTGATAAGAAAATTGACTTGTATTATTCCTTCCATGGTCAAGACAATGCCATCTACAAAGATTTTCTACAGAGCTATGCTCGAATGAACGATCATTTCACTGTCACCTTTATTAATACAGCTCATGAAGAAAAGCTATCCTTCCATCAGCTGTCACTATCTGCTGAAACAAGTGTTTTTATTTGTGGACCCCCAAAAATGATTAAACAATTCAAATCGGCTCTGCCTACAAAAAGCGTGGAGTGGGAAGCTTTTTCATTTAGATCCTAAAAAGGCGTACATCTTCCTATCGATGTACGCCCTACTATTAGACAGTAAATTCAGCTGTTTCTTCCTGCAAATTTTGAGCAAGCTGTGCTAACTGCTCAGAGGCTACAGCCATTTCATTCATGGTGGAGGCTTGTTCCTCAGTGATGGCCGAAACATTTAATGTATAATCATTTGTTGCCATCGCCTGTTGGTTAATCATCTGCACTTGTGCTGTCACTTCCTGCAAGTTTTCAAAAGCATCTGCTGTTGTATTACTCGTTTCTCGTATCGTCATCTGGAGCCCTTCAATGGCACTAGCAATCGTATCAAAGGTAGTACCTGCTTGCTGGACAGAACCAATACCTTGGTGAGCAATTTTTCGACTTTGCTCCATCATGTCCACCGCCTCATTCATTTGGTCCTGAATCGTCAGCACGACCTTCGCAATGTCTAAAGAGGCTCTACTTGTCTGTTCAGCAAGTGCTTTAACCTCACCAGCTACAACGGCAAAACCTTTTCCTGCCTCGCCTGCTCGTGCCGCCTCTATAGCCGCATTGAGAGATAATAAATTGGTTTGGTCAGTAATAGCAGAAATAAGCTGACTCATTTGCTCAATTTGAGCGGATTGCACCTTCAGGCTACTCACCAGATTAGCACTGCTGTCTACCTGTGCATGAAGCTGGACAATGTCATCCACAAAAGCCCGTATTTTTTGCGAGCCCCCTGTAGCTAGATGAGAGGTTGTTACCGACTGTTGCACTGCCTCTTGTAAATCGTCCATGGCAGTCTTCATGTCATCACCTAATTGTGTTGTGACACCTGTTAATTGACTACTCACCTGCTGCTGTGAACTCGTATTTTCAGCCACATTTTGCATAGAAACAGCTACTTCCGTCACGGTTTTACTGACCTCTTGTACACTGGCTGTTAATTCTTCGGCAGTGGAGGCAACTGTCTCCGTTTCAGCAACAATGCGCTGTATCATAGACCCTAACCCTTCCACAGACTCATTATAGTACTGTGCCATTTCACCAAATTCATCCTTTGTATGAATGGCCATTTTTTTCGTTAAATCACCCGTAGCAAGGTAGCCTAAATATGTATTCATCGTTTTCACTTCCGTACGTATATAGCGAGCAAGGAAATAAATAATGATGGTGATCAGGACAATAAGCAATACACTAATCACGATTTGCTGCTGAAGCATCGCCTGTACCTCACTGTAAAGCTCATCTGTAGGAACAAGTAAAACCAATTTCCACGGCATGTTCTGAATTTGCTGATATTGTAGCGTAAAGTCATTCCCATCAATCGTTGTCTGTATTAGCTTTTTCTGCTCAGCTAGCTGCTCAACAGGAATATTTAAAAATTGCTGAATCGTCTCTTTATTTACTTTATCTACATCAGGATGCGTTAAAAAATTCCCACTATCATCTATTAAAAAGGCATAGCCACTCTGTCGAATTTGCACATCAGAGACAATGGATTGGATAGAATCTAACACATAATCCCCTGTAATAACCCCCACTGGCTTAGAATCTTTCACAATTTGTGTGCCAAATGAAATAAACATTTCTCCTAAGGCCTCATCAAAATAAGGTGTTGTATGGACAATGCTATTCGAGTGGATGCTGTTGCGGTACCATTCCTGCTCATGAAAATGATAGGCTGGATCTTCATACGTATCCGTAGAGACAATTTTTTCTCCTTCTTTATAGGCATACGGGCCAAAAATTTCCCCCTTTGCCACATCCTCCTCTAGCCATAACCCCATACCATAAGTTTCCTTATTGTATGGCAATAGCTGCTGTACATAGCGAATAAATTGCTCTCTCGTCATCATACTGTCAGCTGATTCTATCGTTGTCTTTGCACTATAAATCAACTGAATATGCGCATGTAATTTGCTCTCAACAGAGCCCGTTACATCATCTGCCAGTAAAGACATTTCATTTTCAATAGAGCTTTCAAGTTCATGTGATGCACTCAAATAATTAAGGAAGGACATACCACCTAGAAAAACAATAATAATAGGAATAAGTATCCCTATTTTTGCCATAAGCTTTAAATTTCCCAATAGTTTTTTCATCTGTCTGTCACTCCATACCTGTTATTTTTGCTCTATTTACCTTCTAGTATAAATGGATTACCTCTATAAAAATATATTTTTTTTGTAACTTTTTAAATGATAGGCAGATAATAAATCCTGTTTTCAAGACTCTTTAATTCGAGCAATTTACTTGGAAAATGAATGCGTTTATCGTATAGTAAAAAACGCATCATATAATGAAGGAGACAAAAAATTATGACAGTGACAAAAAGTTCTTTAAATAAAATTATGCATGAACGTAAATCTGTTCGTAAATACGACGAAAACTATAAAATTCCACAAGAGCAATTAGAACAATTACTTGTAGAAGCGACTTCTGCTCCATCATCTAGCAACCTACAACCTTGGCGCTTTTTAGTAATTCAAGACGAGGCAATCAAAAAAGAATTACGTGCCATCGCAAACAATCAAGAACAAATCGAAACATCCTCAGCGATTATTGCCGTTTTAGGCGATACAAAAATGTACGAAAATGCCGAGGCTGTTTATACGAAAAACTTTGATCTTGGTTATATTGATGAAGCAACCAAAGATTTAATGATCAATAACTCGATAAACTTATATTCTCAGCTTCCACAAGAAGTGTTAAAGAATATCGTTACATTTGATGCTGGTCTAATTTCTATGCAAATTATGCTTTTAGCAAAAGACATGGGCTATGATACAGTCCCAATGGGCGGATTTAATAAAGAAGCCTTCGCTCAACACTTTGCATTAGAAGACCATATCGTACCCGTCATTTTAATTGCGATTGGTAAAGCAGCAGCTCCTGCATATAATTCTTCTCGTATTGAGCTAGAGCATATCGCTAAATTCATTTAATCCAAGTAAAAATGCCACCCTATATTTTAGTAGGATGGCTTTTTTTAGAATTCAATGGCATGTTCTGACCTTCTATCATCATAGGATAGTAATGTTTTGTATAAAGCAAATGAAAAACACTAAAAATGGTTCTCCAAAACTAGCACAATAATTTTCACAAGGATATTTTTTGCTTTTTTTGTATTTATTACTCAAAAAATCATCATCAAAGACTTAAAAATAAATTATATTCTAGTACATTCGTGCGATTTCTACTAAATATTACATTAAATTCGTTGTAGCTTAAACAGGCTAGGCTTGTTATGATTAGTTGGTATTTTCAAATGAAGGGAGGTTTCACTGATGTATAATTACGATAGTTCTTATTACTCTAATGATTGGGATGCAGCTATGGGTGGTCTGTTTATAATACTTATTTTAGCAGCTCTTGTTCTTGGTTTAATCGCCTACATTATTAGTGCACTCATTTATTTTATGACGTCTAAAACAAATGGTTTTGGAGATGTAGCCTATATCGCTTGGATTCCTATTATTAATGTATACAGTCTTTTCCTACTGACTGCTGGTGGGGATAATCGGGAAACGGTACGTGCCACAGCGTTAAAAAATACGCTTATTTATGCGGGCATGTTCATCGTTTCGTTTATTCCATTTCTCGGCATACTCGCTTCTCTAGGTATGGTAGGCTTTTCAATTTATTTCATGTATCGTCTATTCTATCGCTGGTGTGGCGAAACAGGTAAGGCTGTACTATACACAATTTTAACGGTTATTACGGGCGGATTATTCTTTGCCATTTACGGTTTAATGCGTATGAACAAACCATTCGTTGCCGCTTAATACAACTTGTTAAACCTCTTTATGCCTTCAGGCTAAAGAGGTTTTTTGACGTAATCTCACCTGATAATGTCGCATGGATTTAGGAATCCCCTTTAATTCAAACTCCCCACTATAGACTAAAGTTCGAATTCTATACTCTAAAAAGAAGATATTTGGTGGTTCTTCCATTCTTACAAGTAGCTCTGAAAGGAATACGCCTGTTTGTATAAAATCGATACTTCCTTGTTCATGATGAAGTTGTCCTAGCATCGAAATAATGACGGAATCATAGTGATTCTCTGACACTCCTTGTATTCGCTGATGCCGCCATAAACGGCATACATCCTTTGTTTGGGCCAAATCTTGCCATTGCTGTTGAAACATCAGGTGTTCTTTAGTAGTCAATGGCTTGTTGTCATATAGCGCTATGTCCCATTGACGATTAATCACATTCTGTTCACCCGTGTTAATGAGCATGATGTCATTGCTTTTATCGCGCAATAAACAAAGGAAAAAACGAAGGCCACATTGTTCTTCTGCATTATGTCCATACCAAATATAGATGGGTAGATGACTTGGCATATCCTGTATTTCTCTTATCGCATTCTTAAAATGATTGTCATTGACAAAATCGTCCAACCCATCATTTATATTTTCCCTTAACCATTCATGACGAAATGCCTGTCCTCTTTCTTCATCGAGTTTCCAGAGAGGGCCGATCGACAAATCCTCTGGAAACCCGATAACATATTTCGGTGGAGCAAGGGCCCCTCGTAAAGAGCCAGCTACAGCTTCAGAGCAAACAATATGTACCGCTTGTGCAGTAGTTGTGATCATGACCTGCTGAATATAGTCATTAATCATTTCTACCAAAAAATAAAGCTGTTCCTGCTCCATCCAAAAGGTCCAACCCTCCTGTGGCTGACGTTGTTCATGGTGAAAAGCTGTAAATGATTCAGATGGCTGTAGTGCATAGCTCGACCATTCACCCTTTTCCATCACATCTGCAAGCGAGATATATTCAAATGTTTGAATTTTATATACCAATACCTGATTTGGTTTGTACAAAAAATAAATATATGGATAATGCATGATTGTTTCCATCTGTACAGTCCCCTTTTTTATTGCACCTTAATGTTAATCTCTTCCAACATTTTTTAAAATAGCAGCTAGCTATCATCCTAAATATGATATTATTATAGTTAGAAAATTTAGAATTCACAACGAAAGGGATTGATGAATGTGTATGAAAATATTTTAAGACACCCAGGGCCAACGCCGATACCAAAAAGGGTTCAGTTGGCGATGAATCGGGATATTTTTAGTCATCGGAGTCAAGAATTTGTAACGTTATACCGAGAAACAATCGAATTAGTAAAACCTGTTTTTGGTACGACACAAGACATCTTACTTTTGCCATCAGGTGGAACAGCTGCCTTGGAGGCTGCGGCAGTCAATACCGTCACTGCGGGTGATGAAGTTGTGGTCATTACCGTTGGAGCATTTGGTGACTATTTCGTGTCCATTTGTGAGCAATATGGCTTCCATGTACATAAGCTTGAAAAAGAATGGGGACAAGCTTGCACAGCCGAGGAACTACGAGCATTTTTACAGCCATTGCACAACGTTAAAGCCGTTTTTGTTACGTACAATGAAACATCTACAGGCATTATAAACCCCGTTGCTGACTTAGCGCAGGTAATCCGCGACGAAACAGATGCCCTTGTTATTGTAGATGGCGTAAGCTGTATTGGTGGTGCCCCTGCTGAAATGGATGCTTGGGGCATCGACATTTTGGTGACAGGCTCTCAAAAGGCTATGATGCTACCTCCAGGACTTTCCCTTATCAGCGTCAGCGAAAGAGCTTGGAAAGTCATCGAGGACAATCAAACACCCGCTTACTATTTAAACTTATTAAGCTATCGAAGCTGGGCCGAAAAGGGCATGACGCCAAATACCCCAGCCATCACACTGATCTATGGATTGCACGAAGTATGTCAACTGATTGAGCAGGAAGGCGGCTTTGCGCAAACTGTAGCTCGTCATGAACTTATGAAAAATATGGTACGTAGCGCTATGAAAGCCTTACACATTGAGCTATTAACAGAGGACCAATACGCGTCACCAACCATTACAGCAATCAAGGCCCCTCAAGGAATCGATCTTGGCGAATTTTTAGCCCATCTGAAACAGCACTATCATCTAGATTTTGCTGGCGGGCTTGGTCATCTACAAGGGAAAATTTTCAGATTCGGTCATATGGGCTACTGCTTCCCAAGTGACATTTTACAAGCCGTTTCCCTAATGGAAGCTGCCCTCCAAGACTTCTCCTACGATTTTGAGCCAGGGGCAGGCGTCCTTGCTGCACACGAAGTATTTCTAGCAGCACAACGCAAAGCATTGCAACGTTAAAACAACCAACAGGTGGAGAAAAATTTCTCCACCTGTTTTTTTGGTTAGGTTCAACATTATTTTGAAATTGCAGTGAGCGGTGTTCTAGTTATACTTGGTGAGGGCTTTTCCTTTTTTGAGTGAGGTAACATCTTGGCGAGCATTGTGACCTTCTTTTTGAGCGGTTCAGTATACTTCTTGAGCACTTGACTCTCCTCTTGAGCGGGTCCAGTACATTTTACAGGCATTCCCACTTCCTCCATCAAAATGGAGCGAATCTACTACCATCATCCCCCCAATAAAAACAAAGCACTGCCTTTAATCCAACTCCCTGCTCTTCGCCAAATAAGCGGCACGCATTGTGGCAGGGACCATACTGCCACCTGTTGCCCACACAAGATGTGTGGCTTGCGATAGGTGGCTGACGAGGTTGTGCTTTTCGAAATAGGACGAACCTTTTTGGAGTAAGCGGATAGCGCCAAACATTCCGGCATTTGCCGATGGTTCTAAAAACAATGCTTCGCTGTCCATAGCTAACCCTAATGATGTAAATAATTCTTGATCTGACACTGTATAGCAGCCACTTATATAGGTTTCCATCACTTTGCCAACAAACTTGGATGCACGACCAACAGCTAGACCGTCTGCTTCTGTTTTATTGTCAAGGCCAATATCCTCCACACTAATGGCATCATGTAAACCAGTCATTAGACCAATCGTCATACAAGGAGAGGCGACTGGCTCAGCAAAGAAAATATGCACATGCTCGCCGAATATTTCCCGTAATCCATAGGCCACCCCCCCTGGTCCTCCACCGACACCACATGGTAAATAGATAAACAATGGATGCTCTTCATTGACTGTAATATTCTTCTTTTCTAACTGGTCTTTTAATCGTTTTGCGGCTACTGCATAGCCTGCAAATAAATCCTTTGAATTTTCATCATCAATAAAATGACACATCGGATCTTGCTCAGCTTCTTGTCGACCCTGTTCTACGGCTACACTGTAATCAGCCTCATATTCAATTACAGTAGCTCCCTTCTCTCGGAGCAAGGCTTTTTTCCATTCCTTAGCATCACTCGACATATGTACAACGACATTAAAGCCGAGCTTCTTGCCCATAATGCCGATACTTAAACCTAAATTACCTGTGGAGCCTACTGCAATCGTGTATTGCTGGAAAAACGACTGGAATGCCTCTGTTGCTAAAAGTGCATAATCATCCTCTACTTTGAGCCTTCCACTTGCCATCGCTAGCCTTTCTGCATGTTTTAATACTTCATAAATCCCACCTCGTGCTTTGATTGAGCCTGAGATGGGTAGCGCATGATCGCATTTTAATAGCAGGTGACCTGGTATAGACACACCGTATTTTTGTTCAAGTGCCTTTTTCATCGCTGGAATCTCCTGAATCGTGGATTCAATTAGGCCATCACTTTCTACGAGCTCAGGAAATGCCACTTTTAAATAAGAAGAAAATCGTTGTAGTGTGTTTTCCGCATCCTCGACTTCGGCCATAGTAAAGAGTCTTGTTTCTGGTTTTTCCATCCAATTTGTATTTTCCCACAATACAGTGCCCTTATTTGCTATTTCCTTTAGCTGTGGATATTGCTGAAATAGTTCGCGTTTACGTTCATTTTTCACCTGTAGATTCCTCCATTTTATGAGCTAAAATTGCTCGTTCACAAATTTGTCGAAATTTCATTTCAAACGAATTATTGTTTTCTTGTGTCCTTTTTTTAGGTCCCTTTGTTCTTCCTCCTGCCCGTCTAATTTTTTGACCAACATGACGCATATCGAGCAAACGTTCGATATTTTCATCAGACATTTCTCGTCCATTTTGATCAATTGGATAGCCTCCTCTTGCTAAAACCATTGCAGCTAATCCGTAATCCTGTGTTATAACAATATCGTGTTTTGAAAGCGCGTTCACTAGCGTAAAATCAACTGAATCTGGACCTTTGGGTACAATAATTGTTATTACATTATCACGTTCCACCCGATGGGATGTATCGCAAAACAAGATAGTTTCAATCTCAAATTCAGATGATATAGATAGCGCCAAATCCACGACTGGACAAGCATCTGCGTCAATTAGAACCTTCACAATAAAGCATCATTCCTTTCTCATAATTAGATAAATCACTTTAAATAAAATTATTTTAATATATTATTTTCGTAACCTCTCTTGCTCAATTTTTCACAAACTTAAAAAGTATTTTATTGAATAGTTTGAAAAATAGATATACGATACACCTATCAACTAAATGGGGGTTTTAACTATGACAATGACAACTGTTAGCAACGAGCAATTAGCAAAAGAATACGTAGATGGCGTATTTGAGCAACTTAAACAACAGAACAGTCATCAAGCGGAATTTTTACAAGCAGCTGAAGAAATTTTCATCTCATTAGTACCTGTATTCACACAGCATCCTGAATATATCAAGGCCAATATTTTATCTCGTATCGTGGAGCCAGATCGCATTATTTCTTTCCGTGTAGCATGGCAAGATGATCACAACCAAGTACAGGTAAATCGTGGTTATCGCGTTCAATACAGCAATGTAATGGGACCTTACAAAGGCGGTCTTCGTTTCCACCCTTCCGTGAATGAATCCATCATTAAGTTCCTAGGCTTTGAGCAAATCTTTAAAAATGCTTTAACAGGGCAACCAATCGGTGGTGGTAAAGGCGGTTCAAACTTCGATCCGAAAGGCAAATCAGACTCAGAAATTATGCGTTTCTGCCAAGCATTCATGACTGAATTATACCGTCATATTGGTCCAGATGTCGATGTTCCTGCTGGTGATATTGGTGTTGGTGCTCGTGAAGTAGGTTATTTATGGGGCCAATATAAACGTTTAACAAAAGCAAATGAATCTGGTGTATTAACGGGTAAAACGCCTGGCTATGGTGGCTCTTTAGCACGTAAAGAAGCAACAGGTTACGGCACGGTTTATTTTGTTAATGAAATGCTAAAAGATGCGAACGATTCATTCCAAGGAAAAACAGTAGTTGTTTCTGGTTCTGGTAACGTTTCTACTTATGCGATTGAAAAAGCACAACAATATGGTGCAAAAGTGGTTGCTTGTTCGGATTCTTCAGGCTATATCTTTGACCCAGAGGGCTTAGATCTAGAAGCTATTAAAGAAATCAAAGAAGTTAAAGGTGACCGTATTTCAACTTACGTTAATTACCGATCAAATGCTACTTTTACAGAAGGTTGTACAGGTATTTGGACAATTCCTTGTGACATTGCCCTACCATGTGCTACGCAAAATGAAATTAACGGAGAGTCAGCTCGTACATTAATTTCAAATGGTGTTAAAGCAATTGGTGAAGGTGCAAATATGCCATCAGACCTTGAAGCCATCAATGAATTCCTAAATGCAGGGGTTTTATTTGGTCCTGCAAAAGCGGCGAATGCTGGTGGAGTTGCTGTATCTGCTCTTGAAATGGCACAAGATTCAAGTCGCGTATTTTGGTCATTTGAAGAAGTAGATGCGAAACTTCACCAAATTATGAAAAATATTTATACAGATAGTAAAGCAGCAGCTGAAAAATATGGCTTCCCAGGGAACTTAGTAGTTGGTGCAAACATCGCTGGCTTTATCAAAGTAGCAGATGGCATGCTTACTGAAGGTATCTATTAATAACATTTTTTTTTAACAGTTTCCTAACATTTGAATTGGGAATATTCTTAATTTCATGCAAGATGGTAACGAACATTCGTTATCATCTTATTTTTTATTAGAAATTTCGTTATAAAACATATAAATAAACGTTTTAAACGAACGTTTTGTTATTAAACATTTGAAATATTCGTGTTATAATTTTGGAGTACTATGAAATATTGGAGGTTTTTTTGTGGAATTATTGTATACAGGTAAAACAAAAAATGTGTTCAAATTAGAAGACGGCCATTATTTATTAAAATTTAAAGATGATGTTACAGGAGAAAATGGTGTGTTTGACCCAGGTGCTAATACTGTTGGTTTAACGATTGACGGTGCGGGCTTAGCTGGTTTGCGCTTAACTTCTTATTTCTATTCGA
This sequence comes from Lysinibacillus fusiformis, assembly GCF_002845985.1. Taxonomy (GTDB): domain Bacteria; phylum Bacillota; class Bacilli; order Bacillales_A; family Planococcaceae; genus Lysinibacillus; species Lysinibacillus fusiformis_D. The sequence goes on from NZ_PDFK01000004.1 coordinate 275,933, forward strand.
AATTAAATCAACAAGGTGTACCTACGCACTATGTTGACGCAAACTTTGAGGATGCCACTATGACCGTGAAACCAGCAACTGTTTTTGGGAAAGGTTTAGAGGTCATTTGCCGCTTCAAGGCAGTCGGTTCATTCCTACGCCGTTATGGTGCTTATGTAAAGGAAGGACAGGAGCTGGACTCTTTTGTGGAAGTAACGATTAAAGATGATGATCGTTTAGACCCCCCTATTTCTGAAGATGCTTTAGCGATGTTAAACCTGTTAACTCACGAAGAATACGCCATTTTAAAACAACGTACAATTGAAATTTCAAAATTTGTGGCGGCAGAGCTTGCTAAAAAAGGCTTAACACTGTATGACATTAAATTAGAATTCGGTCGTGATGCTAAAACAAATGATATTTTATTAATTGATGAAATTTCTGGCGGTAATATGCGTGCTTACAAAGGCGAAGAATATATTGAACCGTTAGAGCTTGAAAAAATGATGTTAGCTGAATAATAGAAGCAATTATGAAAAAGAGTCGGCTGCGGCTCTTTTTTTATTTTTGACGAAACTTTTCCTTCCACCACTCGTATATTAACTATTGTAATAAGCAATTATTCTATAATTTTGGAGGTAGTTTAATGGAAAACTATACGGAGACACCGAAAGAAGAGAGGCCTAAACTAAATCCGTTTTTAGCAGTTTGGATGCATCCAAAACAAGCAGCTCGTTATATGATTAATGAAAAATCGATTGGCTTTGCCATTTTGGTTTTGTCTATTGGTTATATCGGCTCTCTTATGTCAGGGCTGATTGATTCGGAATTATTCCCTAATCTCTCACCATGGATTTTAGCCTTATTATGTGTTATTTTTGCGCCAATCGCTGGGATTATTGGTACGGCTTTTTCCGCCCTCATTTCATGGCTATTTGGTAAATTATTCAAAGGAACTGGTACTTATTCGGACTTATTTAAAGGATTGAGCCTTACAGCCATTCCATTTATTGTACTAATCCCACTTTATTTAATTTGGTTAATAACTTCCCCAGATTCTTTATTAGACCCAAACTTTATCGGTTCATTGCCGTGGATTTTTTGGCCAACTATTTTAGTAACCATCGTTGTTAGTATCTGGTCTTTTGTTATTTCAGTAGGTGTTGTTGCCGAAGCACATCAAATCTCTAACTGGATGGCCTTCTTCACTATTTTTATTCCAGGAATTATTCTTTTCGTTGTATTGTTTGTTCTTTTCTTTATCATTCTCATCGGCATTATCGGTGTTGGTATGATTTAAAAAAATCTCCCCTCTCTGAAGAGAGCGGGAGATTTTTGGCTATAGTTTGAATTGGGCAATCAACGCTTTCAATTGTAAGGCTAACTCTGATAATTGGGCAGATTTTCCTGCCATATCATCCATAGAGCTACTTGTCTCTTCCGTTGTAGCCGTTGTCTGCTCAACACCTGCAGCAGATTCCTCTGCTACCGCAGCAATCTCCTGAATCGAGTTGTTCATTTTACGGCCGTCTTCTGTAACCTTCGATAAATTCGTTGAAATTAGTTTAACACTTTCTACTACATCATTGATGGAATAACTAATTGTATTAAACGTTTCGCTAGTAGCTTTTATTTGATTCGTTCCTTCTTTAACCTCTTGATAACCATCCTCTAAAGAGGTTGTGACAACATCAAAATCCTGCTGAATGTTCGTGACAATTGATGTAATGTCGTTAACTGAAAACGCTACTTGTTCTGCCAGCTTGCGTACTTCATCTGCCACCACTGCAAATCCTTTGCCCTGCTCACCAGCTCTAGCCGCTTCAATGGCAGCATTCAAAGCCAGCAGGTTCGTTTGATCTGCTATATCTTTAATAACAACGACCAGCTTTGAAATTTCCTGAGCTTGGGCATCTAAATTTTTCACTTTCTCTACCGCATTTTGCACAATGCTATCAATCTTCACCATTTGAGAATTGGAGGATGTCATTAGCTGACTTCCTTCATTTGTTAATGCTAATACTTCCACAGAGGATTGATGAATATGAGCACCATGCTGATTCGTTTCCTGTAAATCCGCCGTGAAGCGTTCCATCAAGGATGTTAATTCATTCGAATGATGAGCTTGTCCTTCTGCACCTGATGCTAATTCATGCATCGTAATCGCCACTTGCTCCGCTCCCATATTCACTTCATTTGCTGATTGTGTCAGTTCTTTACTAGAAGTATTAATCAAATCAGAAGCTTGCGCGATATTATGAATCATATCCTTCAATTTCTGTTGCATTTGATTCATTGCATTTGCCAGCTTGCCTATTTCATCCTTTGATCGAATAGATATGCTGTCTTGAGATAAATCACCCTGCGCAAACTGTTCCATAGCTTGAGCCACTCGGTTAATCGGTTTTGCCATACTACTTGCATATTGCCAAATCACAAATATGCCCACAATAACCGCAATAGCAATCACAATGATTGTTAATTTTAAAATACTTTCTGCTGGTTTATTGAAATCCATTAAATAAGTACTCGCACCAATAACCCATCCCCAATAAGGGTCTGTTTCTGTATAAACACCCTTTTCTTCCAATTGATCTGTATTTGGTAATGCCCATTCATAGCTTACAAAGCCACCACCATCATTCCCAACGGCAATGATTTCTTGCATATATTTAAAGCCACTATCATCCTGCTCATCCCAGACATTAGAGCCCTCTATATTAGGGTGTGCGATGGAGTTCCCTTTTTGGTCTACGACGAATATATAGCCGTTATCGCCTAGCTTAATCTCTTTATTAATCGGTCGTTTTCCTTCGCTATCCTTCTCACCTAAAATCGCAATCTTTACTTTTTCTTGCGCTTCCTCTAAGGATAGATTACCTGCCTCTACCTGTTGATTGAATTGCTCAATCATGGCAATGGTCATTTCTACACTGTTTCGTAAATTCTCTTTTCCTACAGTCTCTAAATTTGCTTTACTTTGTTGATAGCTTGAAAAGCCAAGAATAATAAGGGGAATCAATAAAAGCAGCAAAGAGAAAGCAATCAGCTTCGCCTTAATGGATCGAAATTGAAATAATGATTTCATATGGCCAACACCTCTTTCATTTTATATGTACTTTAGACCTAATTTTCACAATAAAATTGAAAAATTAAGTAGTTATTCCTCTAAAACAGAAAATGTAAATTATTACATTATTCATATTCATTTTATTACATAAAAAATCAAACAACAACATTTTTCGAGCATATTCGCCATTAAATCACAAAAAAACAGATAAAGAAAAGTTTATCACTTTTCTTTATCTATTTTTAGAAAGCGGTTATTCACTAGACAGATAGAGCTGTACTTTGTTGGAATAATTCCGATACGCCCGATTCAACAGCAGCGCCACTTACAGCTCGTGAAACGATTGCCACAACACGCTCATCTAAAGATTTCGGTACAATATATTCCTCTGTTAATTCGGCGTCACTTACAAGAGAAGCAATGGCTTCAACTGCCGCTAATTTCATCGTCTCATTAATATCCGTTGCTCGCACATCTAAGGCCCCACGGAAAATACCAGGGAATGCTAGAACATTATTAATTTGATTTGGATAATCTGAACGACCCGTGCCCATAATACGCACACCCCAAGCTTTAGCATTTTCATAGGTAATTTCAGGATTTGGATTGGCTAGGGCAAAGACGACTGGATTTTCATTCATGGATGCAATGTGTGCCTCTGTTAATAAATTTGCGACAGAAACCCCAATAAAGACATCCGCACCTGTTAGCGCATCTTCCAGTGTGCCATGCAGTTTTTCTGGATTAGTTAAATGAGCTACTGCTTCTTTAATCGGATTCATCCCTTCTGTACGTCCCTCATAAATAATGCCTTTTGTATCGCACATATAAATATTTTTGTAGCCCATTTGTACAAGAATTCGTAAAATCGCAATCCCCGCAGCACCAGCACCATTTATCACAACCTTCATCGTTGCAACATCCTTCTTCACAATACGGTTGGCATTAATCATGGCTGCTCCTACAACAATCGCTGTTCCATGCTGATCGTCATGAAATACTGGAATATCACATTCCTGACGTAGGCGATCTTCAATTTCAAAGCATCTAGGCGCTGAAATATCCTCTAAGTTCACAGCACCAAATGTCGGGGCAAGCGCCTTCACAATACTGACGATTTCATCCGTATTTTTCGTATCTAAACAGATTGGAAAAGCATCAACATTGGCAAAACGCTTTAGTAAAATCGCCTTCCCTTCCATTACTGGTAATGCCGCTTTAGGTCCAATATCCCCTAAGCCTAAAACTGCCGTGCCATCCGAAACAACAGCTACCATATTGCCTTTCATCGTATAGTCATAGACAAGTGATGGGTTTTTTTCAATCTCCACACATGGAGCTGCTACTCCAGGTGAATAAGCCAAACTAAGATCATAAGAATCCTGTACTGGCACCTTCGAAATAACCTCTAATTTTCCGCTATAGTGTGCATGCATTTCTAATGCTTTTTTCATTACGTCCATTCCATCCCATCCTTTTCCCTTTGTTTTTCATTATATTTCAGAATCATAATACTTTGTGAAAACATAGTCAATAAATTTTCTGTCAATTTATTTTATCCTTCAAAAATACAGTATTTAATGACTTTAAATATATTTTTCTGTCAAATTAAACATTTCACAATCAATTATTTTGAGATAATTAATGTTCTATATTACGTCGCATAAAATGTACAACTGTAGCCTTTTCACCTGTTCATCTTTTCACATAGTATTTTTCTTATGTAAATGAGAATTTTTTCACAAACTTATGTAAGCGCATCCATTGTCTTAATTGAGTTTGTCACAATTTATTCACATTTTTTCACAAAGTTTTTTATTATGTATCTCAAAGTATTTATGTAAGTCACAGCTAACCAACAAAAAAAGAGCCCTTATGTTAAGGACTCCTGCGTAAAGTGATGGATAAAAGCCGTGATAATATGCTTGGAAGACCATTGTTCCCCAGATACTTTCGTAATCGGATAATCACGAGGAAAAATTGTTTTGGTCATTTCTTCAATCGTATAACCTTGCATAAACAATTGCTTTACTTTTCCCTCCATGTCTTCTAAATAAGCAATTTTTTCCTGTATTTTTGTTCGCCCATCTGCTATAAAGCCCGCATGACAGCAATAGACGACATCGAAATCGTAGTTGACTATTTTCCTCAAAGACGCCAAGGTATGTACGATGTTTTCTTCATCAAGCACAACCTTCGTCTTTGGCTGGATAAACAAATCTCCTGTAAACATAGCACCTGTTTCCCGATTGTAAAACGACAAATGATCTGTTGTATGCCCAGGTGTTTCAATGACATCCCATGTAGCTGATTTCGTTTGAATAGTATCGCCAATTGCTTGGGCAACAAACGCCGGTCGTTCCCCCCACAGTGCCTGACGATAAAGCGGATAATCTCCATCCACTGCACAAATGCTGACTGAATCTCGGTGTATATAGATAGGTACATTTTTATGATGGTGTTGAATCCATGCAGCATTGCCTACATGATCCTCATGAGAATGCGTTAAGGCCAATTGCTCTATCGGTATTTCATTAAAAAAGGATTGGAATTCCTGCGACAGCGAATAGGAGCCTGTATCAATCAGTAACCCATCCACAAAAAAACTGTACACACTCATGCCAATCCCCTGAACTGCTACTTTACCATGTGCACATCGTACATCACGATGCTGTTCAATCTCTATACTTTTCTCACGTGTAAACATCCTCTTCCCCCTTTGCCCCTTGTACAAAAAAGTGTAGCATATAATGAATGGCGAGTCATTTTTGCGAATAGATAACAACAACGGAATTTTTCTTTACATGTTTTCCGAAATGCTAACACATAAAGAAATAAACATATATTGACAGTCAGCAAAAGCAATGTATGACTACCTGCCAGTCATTTGTAAAAATTTCTAACTAACAATGATGAAAAGTTTTTAACGCTCTTACAGTTGCGTGTTTACTGGGCTTGCTTACCTCCCTGCTAACACAAAAAAATCCATTTATCTTAAAAAATACAATTTTATTACACTGAGTATCACGTAATTTGATTGTCAATATCTGATGTTTTTTATAGAATCTTATTTATATAAAGTGTAAAGGAGCAATACTTATGGAGACAAAAGAGGTTCAGCATGTATCCAAACGACAACAGAAGAAAACGATCAATAGAGAAAATATTATTAATGCCGCTATCGAATTATTTAGTTCAAAGTCATTTGCTGAGGTGAGCATGCGGGCTATCGCTAAACATGCAAACGTTTCTCCAGGTCTAATCTATCAATATTTTGATGATCAACAACATTTATTTATGACGGCATTTAAAATTGAAAGCTCCAGCCTTTTAAACGTATTGCACCAAACCGTCGAGGGACAAGATCATCAACTCGAATTACTGGCAACAAAATATATAGAATACATGTATATGCACGATAATTTATATCATATGATGACCTATTTCATGCTAGAAAACGAACAACATGGCAATGTCTCACAAGAGCTACATGACATAATCGATGAGTTATTTTCACTTTTCAGAGAAGCTTTAAGACAACATCTCCCTGATGACCATCTTAAACATACTGTTCAACTTTTTTTCGCATCGTTAAATGGCCTATTAATTACCTATAAAAATTTACCTGGTCGTTCATCAGACTCCAATTTGCAACATATTAAGCAACTAACAAGTCTTTTGGTCCATACAATAAAAAGGCAGGAAAAATAATACCTGCCTTTTATTTTTTTATGGTTGTTTGACTACCTGCTTTAACTGATGCTTGAGTAATTTTCCAACAGCATTGCGAGGAAGCTGTTCAACAAACTCTACTTCTTTCACTGCTTTATAAGAAGCTAAATTTTCTTTACAAAACGCCATTATGTCCGCTTCTGTTATCGATATGTTTGGTTTTACCACTATATAAGCTTTTGGAATCTCGCCCCACTTTTCATCCGGCATGCCAATCACCGCTACATCAGCAACAGCTGGATGGTTGGCAAGAGCTAATTCTAATTCTGCAGAATAAATATTTTCTCCGCCACTAATAATCATATCTTTTATTCGATCAACAACATATAAGTAGCCATCACGATCTATATAACCAACATCTCCAGTATGGTACCAACCATTCTTTAATACTTGCTTTGTCGCTTCCCTATTTTCGAAATAGCCAACAAACACTTGTGGGCCACGTAAGCGGATTTCTCCTACCTCACCTGCAGGTAACACTTCGCCTGATTTCACATCAACTACGGCTATTTCACCATGCATCATCGATTTGCCCATAGAATCATACTTATCTTTATTCATCTGCTCCTTCCACATTGTCACTGCCCCTGTGTATTCCGTAATACCATATACCTGCTGAATCGGAATACCTAGTTGACGAAATCCTAAAATAAGTGGCACAGGCACAGATGAAGCACCACAGGTAATGTTACGAATAGAAGATGAGTCAGCGTTAGCAACCTCATACGTTTTTAATAAGTATGCTAACATTGTTGGTACTGTCATCATGGTCGTAATCTTTTCTTGTTCGACAATTTTCCAAGCTGCCATAGGTTCAAACGCTTCCATGAGTACCATTGTACAACCACACAGAATATTTGTGATGAGCGGAGCGATGCCACCTATGTGAAAAAATGGTGCCACCATTAAAAAACGATCATCCTCCCACCAATCGATGGTTTGCGATAACCCCATCCCAGCAGCCAATAAATTATTATGGGAAATCATCGCTCCCTTTGGCTTACCTGTTGTACCCGATGTATACATAATAAGCGCTACGTCATCATTACTTGCATCATAAACAGGTTCTTGACTGTTCTCTTCAAAAATAGCTTGCAAGGAAGGGACAGTTGCATGTGATAGAATGTCAGTATTGACACCTTGTACTTGTAATGCTTGCATCATTGACGCAAAATCAACATCATAAACAATGAGTTTTACTTTACTATTCTCCACAATATATTGAAGCTCCGGCACTTGTAGACGCCAATTTAAAACAACGGTGATGACACCAATTTTCGCTGCTCCCATTAACACTGCAATGAAATCCTCATTGTTTTTGGATAAAATCGCTAGACGATCCCCTTTAGCAAAACCTTGCTTCTTTAAAAAATGAGCAAAGCCATTGGCCCTCACATTCATTTGTTGAAATGTCCACCGCTTGTCTTTGTGAATAAAAGCCTCCTTCTCCCCCATTAAAACTGCACGATCCTGTAATAACTTACCAATATTAATGTTCATAATTGTCACCCCTAAACAATTTTTGTCCACATATTAATCTAGTGCAATTGGTAAATCCTTTATATCCTTTATCGTTTGCTCCTGGAATAAGGTAAATATCTCTTCCCAGATTTGTTCCCATTTCCTTGCTGCTTGTCGATTTTCAAAGTTTGGTAACGCGGTTAAATTCACCTGCATTAATTGTTCAATTTGCTCTGCAAACCGCTTTACTTCCTTCTCCGAGCTATCTACAAGAATACTAGCAATTAAATCATAAATAGAAATTTGCGGTCTCATCTTCACAAGATCTCTATATATCTGAGATAATAAAACATTTCTTGGCCCCTCCCATAATTCATTCACTAGACTATCTCTAAACAATCTTGGAATGACTGAAAAATCTTCAATCGCCCCATGTCCACCAAAAATAGAAATAGCCAACCTTAGCTTATCTACAGCTTCTTTAGAAGCATAAATTTTTTGCAATAAAATTAATTCACGCACAACGAACGCTTCAAGAGTATTAGGTTCTTGTTGTGTTTGAAGAAACGCTTGGTAAATATGAAAGGCTGAGCCTACAATACGTTTAGCAGCATATTCTAAATCCTCAAGCTGTGCTGCAGCCATTGGAAATTCATCAATGCGCCGATCAAATACTGATCTAAAGCTTGCGTATAGCTTAGCTTCTTGTGCTGCTCTCATTAAAAAAGCACCACTAGCAAATCCAATATCCAACCTTGAGCGGGTTAAAACAATACTAACAGCAAGAGCAACACCTCTATTTTGTGGGCCTACGCGATAAGCAATAGCTCCTTGATAATCGATTTCTGCTGATGGTAACTCTGCAGTACCAATTTTCCATTTCAAACGATTGATCACGTGATGATTTCTTTTCTCTTTTTCCTTATTCCCTTGAAGCCAAGTAGGTACAATAAACACCGCAATATCATCAGTGTGCTCGATGCGCGCAGTCACTACAGCATAATCGGCATGCACCGCTGAGCAGAAAAATTTATTGCCAAATAACCGATAATGATCGCCCTCAGGCTTAGCCATTAGTACATTCGCTGGAATGTTTGATCCCCCTTGAATCTCTGACATATACTGTGCACCGATGCCAAAATGTCCCTCATAGCCTTCTGTCACATGCTCAAATATACGCTTTACTTCATCAGGAACCTCCTCCTTGAAATGATCGATTAAAGCAACCAGTCCGTCTGTACATGCTAGTGGACAAGTAATACCAGCTTCTCCATTACCATGTAAAAAAAAGCGCTTAATGATCCCTTCATTTTTCAACTGTTCCTTAGAAAATAGACCCTGTCCAAATATGTCTTTCTCCATTTGTTGCATCTGGTTTGAACGAATAATGCGATCAATGCGCTCATTATATGCATTGTAATGTCTTATTTTAGGCTGATTTTCCGGACGTGCACTTTCAGCAGCTATTGCACGCCAGTCCGATGATAGTTTTTTCACAAAAGGCTCCAGTCTCGGCAGCATCTCATCCCATGTTTCATGACAAAACTGTTGCAAAACTTGTAATAAAAAAGGATTATCTAAATCATTCATAGCATCTCTTTTGTCAATAAATTCTCGAAAACTATATGTTTTTTCTCCAACATGCACCAATACACACACTCCTTTTCTAAATTTTAAGAATATTTTATCATCTTAAATTTAAAAAGTAAACAGTGTTTATTTTTCGATTCTCTAAGTACGTTTTACTATTTTAATCGTGCTATCTGATACTTCGAGCAGTCTATCCACCTCTTTTTCTGTTTTATCCATCACTTTGCACGTTCTATCCACTACTTTTTCTGTTCTATCCTTCACTTTGCACATTCTATCCACTTCGATGGAGCCTATCCTTCACTTTGAGCTTTCTATCCACCTCTTTTTCTGTTCTATCCTTCAATTTATGCATTCTATCCACTTCGATGGAGCCTATCCTTCACTTTGAGCAGTCTATCCACCTCTTTTTCTGTTCTATCCATCACTTTGCACATTCTATCCACCCCGATGGAGCCTATCCTTCACTTTGAGCTTTCTATCCACCTCTTTTTCTGTTCTACCCTTCACTTTCTACGCTCTATCCACCACTCTAAGCGCTCTCCAAACAAAAAAAACGCCCACTGAAGTGAGCGTT
>NZ_PDFK01000005.1 GCF_002845985.1 Lysinibacillus fusiformis
CATTATTTCACTGTCACCTCTTGGCGACTCATTTATAATATCAAGATTCTAAAACTATGTCAACACTTTCTCCGAAAATATTTAAATGCAAGATAATTAAATGCGTTTAAACACCATCATAGCAAATAAGACTACTACCTAATGGATTAATATTGTCTGTTATTTTATAAAAATATACTATCCAGACACTTAGTAAAGAAGATGCAAACTATACTCAACATGGACACATACTTTACTAATGGCATTAAGGGTCAAAAAATGGCAAGCCATAATATATGGTTTGCCCTAATATTTTTAAAGACTTGTTATAATTCGTGAAATATAAAAACTACGATTTTTTCCTAAATCGAAAATTTCTCCTGAATGGATTAATTTAATGAGTGGACGTGTTGGTGCAAATTTATTTACAAACATTACTTCACCACGTTCCAAATTAGACAGTTCAACAATCGTACCTATAGGAAGATCTGCAACAATATCGATTAAAGCACGTACTACTTTAATATCGAACTTCCCAAACTCAGATTCATTAATCATTTCTATAACTTTAAATGAAGATTGTTTTGATCTATATACTCGTTCACATGTCATAGCATGAAAGACATCTGCCACAGCTATAATTTGAGCAAAAATTGAGATATTAGCGATCTTTTCACCTTTCGGATAGCCGCTTCCATTTAAACGTTCATGGTGTTGGAAAATTGCCTCTTTCATTGTCTCCTTTAAAATCGTTAAATCTTTTACCATATTATAGCTATAAATTGGATGTTTATAAATTTCATCATACTCTTGCTCTGTTAAAGGTGTCTTCTTATCTCTAATACGTGGGTGTACTTTAGCCATACCACAATCAGCTAATAAACCACCTATTGCAACTTGAATGGTAATCCCTCTATCATAACCAAGCTTTTGAGCAATCACTGCGGAAATCAAACCAGTTGCAACACAATGGTGATACAAGTAGTCTTTCGCATTTGAATACTCATTTAAATCAAATATAATTGTACGATCATCTAGGACCATCTCTACTAGAGGTAAAATAATTGTCCTTGCCTTGGCAATATCTACTTTTGCTCCGGCTTCCCAATTTTTAAATTCTTTTTTGAATTGTTCAACAGAATTATTATAGACTTTTCTAAAAGTCGGTATTTCTTCTATCACAACCTCAACATCATTTTCTTTCTTCTCTACTCGAGTATCGTTTCCATTTTTATAAACGGGGACGTTGAAAATATTAAACGCATGAAATACTTGCAAATGTACGTAGGAAATCATCGTATCTTTAAAAATGATTGGATACTGTGTATTAGCAAAAATATCTTCAGAAATTACTTTACCAACGCCTAACTCTGAAATCGGAACATATATAGTTTCCACGAAATGAACACCTCTCCACTGTTTCTTGCTTCAAATAAGGTATCTTCATTTTATCATGGAATTCTAAATAATTACTTATTTTTCATTATTTACGTAAAAAAAACCGATGAACGACATGTAATTCTGTCGTCATCGGTTGAAATTATTCCTCTATTTCATCTTCTTCGTCTTCTGGAGACTCTTCAGCTTTTTCAACTTTAGCTACAGTCGCAACTAATTCGTCGTCTCCTAATCGAATTAAACGAACTCCTTGCGTACTACGTCCAATTAATGAAATATCATTGATATCCATACGGATCAACATACCGTTGATTGTAATAAGCATGAGATCTTCAGAACCATCAACTGTTTTCACAGCTACCATAGGTCCATTTTTATCTGTAATCTGGATGGTTTTCAGACCTACACCACCGCGACTTTGTAAACGATATTCATCTTCAGAAGTACGTTTACCGTAACCTTTTTCAGTAACTACTAAAATTTCTTGCCCTGGTTCGACAATCTCCATGCCTACTACTTCGTCACCATCACGTAGCTTAATGCCTCGCACTCCACCAGCTGTACGACCCATAGAACGAATGTCATCTTCTTGGAAACGAACGAGCATACCATCGCGTGTACCAATAATCACTTGCTTATCTCCATCTGTTAGACGTACAGAAATAAGATCATCATCTTCTCGTAAGCTAATAGCTATTAAACCATTTGTTCGAATGTTAGCAAATTGTGAGACAGGTGTACGTTTCGTAATACCTGTTTTCGTCGTAAAGATAAAGTAAGCATCTTCATCAAACGATCCAACGCGAATCATGGCTGTTACTTTTTCACCTTTATCTATGTTGAGTAGGTTTACAATTGGTAATCCTTTAGCGGTACGACCGAATTCTGGAATTTCATATCCTTTTGCTCTAAATACTTTACCTTTTGACGTAAAGAATAAAATTGTATCATGGGTAGAGGTATTCATTAGATGCTCTACAAAATCATCTTCGTTTGTCCCCATTCCTTGTACACCACGACCACCACGCTTTTGACTACGATATGTATTCGCAGCTAAACGCTTGATATAGCCATTATGTGTTAAAGTAACAACTGAGTTTTCAACAGGAATTAAGTCCTCATCCTCAATCATTTCTAGACCACCAGATGTAATCTCAGTACGGCGTATATCATTAAAACGTTCTTTCACCTCTAAAATTTCAGTACGAATAATATCCACAATTTTTTCTTCATCCGCTAAAATTGCTTTTAAATCCGCAATAAGAATTTGAAGCTCTTGGTATTCTGCTTCAATTTTTTCACGTTCTAATCCACTTAAGCGAACTAAACGCATATCTAAAATAGCTTGAGCCTGGCGCTCTGATAAGCTAAAACGCTCCATTAATTGCGGCTTTGCTTCTTCGCCGCTACGCGAACCACGAATGATGGCAATTATTTCATCAATATGATCGAGTGCAATTCGTAAGCCTTCTAAAATATGAGCACGATCTTCAGCCTTTCGAAGTTCGAATTCTGTACGACGACGAATAATTACCTTTTGGTGCTCTAAATAATGGTAAAGCATTTCTTTTAAGCCCAATACTTTTGGTTGACCATTTACTAATGACAGCATATTGATACCAAAGCTTGATTGCATAGCTGTTTGTTTATATAAATTATTTAAAACTACATTAGCGTTGGCATCTTTACGAACTTCAATGACTACTCGCATACCGCGACGGTCAGATTCATCACGTAAATTTGTAATACCATCTATTTTTTTATCACGTACAAGCTCTGCAATTTTTTCAATAAGCTTAGCCTTATTCACTTGGTAAGGTAATTCATGAATAAGAATGGTCTCCTTACCATTTGACTTTTGCTCAATTTCCACCTTCGCGCGAATAATGATGGAACCGCGTCCAGTTTCATAAGCTCTGCGAATACCACTACGCCCTAAAATCAATCCTCCAGTAGGGAAATCAGGACCTGGAATAATATCCATTAACTCCTCAGTAGTAATGGCTGGATTTTCAGAAAGTGCTATAACAGCATCAATTGTTTCTCCTAACTGGTGAGGAGGAATATTCGTTGCCATACCAACGGCAATTCCCGCAGCACCGTTCACTAAAAGGTTTGGATAGCGACTTGGTAAAACAATTGGTTCTTTTTCTGATCCATCATAGTTATCAGTGTAGTCAATTGTATCTTTATTGATATCACGAAGCATTTCCATAGCTATTTTAGACATACGTGATTCTGTATAACGCATGGCTGCTGCTCCATCACCATCAACAGAGCCAAAGTTTCCGTGACCATCAACAAGCATATAACGATAACTAAAATCTTGCGCCATACGTACCATTGCATCATAAATGGATGAGTCACCATGTGGATGGTACTTACCCATTACATCCCCAACAATACGTGCTGATTTTTTGTAAGCTTTATCTGCGGTGTTACCTAATTCCTGCATCCCATATAAAATACGACGATGAACTGGTTTTAATCCATCACGTACATCAGGTAATGCACGCGATACAATTACACTCATTGCATAATCAAGAAAGGATGTTTCAATTTCTTCTGTGATATTAACTCCTTTAACACCGGAGCGTTCTTGTTCTGACAAAGTGTAGACCTCCTCTCAAGAAAAATTAGATATCTAAATTAGCGTATACGGCATTTTCCTCGATAAATTGACGACGAGGTTCAACTTCATCGCCCATTAAACGCTCAAATGCTTGGTTAGCTTTAATTGCATCATCTAATTCTACTTGTAATAATGTGCGGTACTCTGGATCCATTGTTGTTTCCCAAAGTTGCTCAGCGTTCATTTCACCAAGACCTTTATAACGCTGCACATTTGGTTTTGGCATTTTGGGTAGTCGTTCTATAATTTCTTTTAATGTTTCTTCATCGTAGCAGTACTCAATATGCTTACCTTGTTTCACTTGATAAAGTGGTGGCTGTGCAATATAAATATAGCCTGCTTCTATAAGTGGTCGAAGGAAACGGAAGAAGAATGTTAAAAGTAATGTACGAATATGTGCTCCATCGACATCGGCATCTGTCATGATAATGATTTTATGATAACGAGCTTTTTCTAAATTAAACTCTTCACCAATACCTGTGCCGAATGCTGTAATCATTGCACGAATTTCCGCATTCGATAAAATTTTATCTAGTCGGGCTTTCTCAACGTTAAGAATCTTACCACGTAAAGGCAAAATCGCTTGGAAGTGACGGTCACGTCCAGATTTAGCCGAACCGCCGGCTGAATCACCCTCAACAATATAAATTTCACAATCAGCGGGGATAGTAGAAGAACAGTCAGCTAATTTACCCGGTAAGCTTGATACTTCAAGTGCATTTTTACGACGAGTAAATTCACGTGCCTTTTTCGCAGCTACACGTGCACGGGCAGCCATTAAACCTTTTTCTACAACCTTACGAGCAACAGTTGGATTTTCTAACATAAAACGTTCAAAGCCATCTGAGAATAATGAATTAGTAATTTGACTTACTTCTGAATTCCCTAGCTTTGTTTTCGTTTGTCCTTCAAATTGTGGATCTGGATGTTTAACAGAAACAATAGCTGTTAACCCTTCACGTACATCCTCGCCTGTAAGATTGGCATCAGATTCTTTAAGCAATCCATTTTTTCGAGCATAGTCGTTAATAACACGTGTAAGGGCTGTTTTAAAACCAGACTCATGTGTACCGCCTTCATACGTATTAATATTATTAGCAAATGAAAAAATATTAGAGGAGAATCCAGCATTGTATTGCATAGCAATTTCCACTGAGATGCCATCCTTCTCTCCAAGAACATCAATTGGATCATGGATTGGCTCTTTAGATTGGTTTAAATGCTCAACATAAGATCGAATACCACCTTCATAGTGATATGTAGTTGAACGAACCTCTTCTTCTCGTTCATCAGCAATCGTAATCTTAATACCACGATTTAAATAAGCCAATTCTCTAATACGATGAGCTAAAATATCATATTCATAAACAGTCGTTTCTTTAAAAATTTCTGGATCAGCTTTAAATCGCGTTGTTGTACCATTGTGGTTTGTTTCACCGATCACCATTAATTCTTGAACAGTTTTCCCACGTTCAAACTTAATTTCATGAATATGACCTTCACGATGAACCTGAACAATTGTTTCAACAGAAAGTGCATTCACCACTGATGCCCCAACTCCATGAAGACCACCAGAAACTTTATAGCCTCCACCGCCAAATTTACCACCAGCATGTAAAACTGTCATAATAACTTCAACAGCTGGCTTACCCATTTTTTCTTGAATGCTAACTGGAATACCTCGACCGTTATCTTCTACGCGAATCCAGTTCTCTTTTTCAATTGTTACTTGTATGTCAGTACAAAATCCTGCAAGAGCTTCATCGATACTATTATCAACAATTTCCCATACTAAATGGTGAAGCCCTTTAGAACTTGTTGAACCGATATACATCCCTGGTCTTTTACGTACTGCCTCTAAACCTTCTAGTACCTGTATCTGATCGGCTTCATAAGCTTGGTTTTGTAAACCTTCGTTCTCTATAGCCACGGCTTTCATCTACTCCTTCATAACATCATTGTGTGTAAATGAATGAACAGTCAACCGAGCTGACTATTACCATTCTTTTGTAATCTAAAAAACTACCCTGGCTAACTTTTTTCAATCGCACCTTGTTTCACGTGGAACAGTTGAGCCTGTTCCATCGTTTCATGATGAATTCCATCCACACTTGTAGTTGTTACAAAGGTTTGGACTTCACCTTGAATGGTATTTAATAAATGCGATTGACGATAATCATCGAGTTCCGACAAAACATCATCTAAAAGTAGTATGGGTGTTTCTTTTGTTTCTTGTTTAATTAATTCAATTTCAGCAAGCTTTAAAGACAATGCAGTTGTACGTTGTTGTCCTTGAGAGCCATAAGTTTGAACATCATAGCCATTTACTAAAAACTGCAAATCATCACGGTGTGGGCCAACAAGTGTCACACCCCTGTCAAATTCACGTTCTCTCGCTTCAATCAATTTTTGATGTAAAGTATTTTCAATTTCACTGGTAGAGTGTTCTTTTTCAATACCAGCTACCGTACGATATTTTATAACCAGTGTTTCCTTGCCTTGTGATATGCCTGCGTGTATAGGTTCAGCCCACTCCTGCAATAAATCCATAAATTGAAATCTTTTACGAATAATTTGGGTAGCTGCATGAATATATTGTTCATTGTAGACCTCATACATCACATCATTTGACATGGACTTGCCTTGATTCATCTTTAAGAAATGGTTACGTTGTTTTAAAACTTTTTGAAAGGTCAATAAATCATGTAAATAGACAGGCGAAATTTGCCCAATCTCCATATCAATAAAACGTCGGCGTATTTGAGGACTCCCCTTTACAACGTTCAAGTCTTCTGGCGCAAACATAACAACGTTCATTTGACCAATATAATGACTGAGGCGACTTTGCTCTATATGATTTATCTTGCCCTTTTTACCTTTCTTTGTAATCGTAAGTTCGATTGGTAAAATACCATGCCTTTTTTTAACGGCCCCTTCTATTTTACCATAGTCTGAATCCCAACGTATCAATTCTTTATCGTTCGTTGTTCGATGGGATTTAGCCATTGCTAAAACATAGATGGACTCCATAACATTTGTTTTTCCTTGAGCATTTTCACCAATAAAAACATTAATTTTTGGAGAAAAGTTTAAAGCTAAGGCATCATAGTTACGATAATTTGTAAGTTTTATTTGCTCAATATACATAATTTATTGTCCAGCTGGTCCTACGATTTGGAAGCGACCACATCCTGGAATATTTATAACGTCTCCGTCACGTAATTTTCGACCTCGACGATCGTCTACTTCTCCATTTACATATACAGCATTTTCTTGTAAAAACCACTTGGCCATGCCACCTGAACTAATGGCATCAGTGATTTTTAAAAGCTGCCCTAACGTGATGAACTCCTCATCAATTTTAATGTCCTGCATAGTGTGTTTCCCTCCGAATACAGACTGTCTATCTCTCTATCATACCTAAAATTACGCCATAAGTAAAAAAAGATAGTCACAATAGCGACTATCTTAGCAGTTATGAAATTCTTAATAAGTTCGTACAGGTAAAATCAATTGTAAAATAGCATCATCGTGAACGGAGCGTAAAATAAATGGTCTCATCGCTCCTGTAAATTGAATAACTACATCTTGGCCATCAATTGCTTTTAAAGCTTCCATCATATATTTTGCACTGAAGGAAATTTTCAAGCTTTCTCCTTCTAATGATTCAACAGGAATTTCTTCTTGCACTTTACCGATCTCCGGAGAATTAGAAGAAACTTCAACTGCTTGGTTATCTAATATTTCAAAACGTACAACATTGTTACGATCTCCTCGTGCAACAAGTGACGCACGATCGATAGCTTGTAATAAAGCTTTACCGTTAATCGTTACATTTGTTTGATATTCTTCAGGGATTAAACGCGTTGTATCTGGGTAATTGCCTTCCAGTAAACGAGAGAAGAATAATACATCACCAGTTTTAAATAATACTTGCTGACTTGTAATAACAATTTGCACTAGATTTGTAGAATCTTCTAGTACTTTATTTAATTCATTTAAACTTTTCCCTGGAATAACTACGCTATGTTCAACTTCTGGCAAATTTTCCAATTGCACTTTACGTCTTGCTAATCGATGACTATCTGTTGCAACACAGATTAAAGTTTCGTTTTTGATCTGCCAGTTTACACCTGTCAACACTGGTCTACTTTCAGAAGTGGCAACAGCAAATACTGTTTCACGGATAATTGTTTTTAAAAGATCAGCCGGAATAGTAAATTTTTGATCTTCCGTTAATTCTGGTAATAATGGGTACTCTGCTGCATCAGAGCCAATTAGATGGAACTCAGATTTACCTGAACGAATATGCGTTTGGAAACCTGGTGTTACTTGGATTTCAACATCGTTTGTTGGTAATTTACGTACAATTTCATTAAACATACGTGCTTGTACAACAATAGATCCTGTTTCAGTAATGTGAATAATTTGTTGTCCATCTTCCTCTACTGGAATAAATGTTTGAATTGTAATATCAGCATCACTACCTGTTAAGCGGATACCTTCCTCTGTTACATCAATTTTAATCCCTGTTAAAATCGGAATAGTTGTTTTTGAACTTACTGCTTTCATGACATCATTTAAACCCTCTAATAAACGGTCACGTAAAATATCAAATTTCATTCTATTTCCCTCACATATTTATATTATTTATTTATATAAAATAAAAAGATATAGTAATAGGCCCTGTGGATTTGTGGATAAGTGTATTTTTATGAATAAAATCAGTCTATCCACATGTAGATAGACTGTGTATAAGTTTGTGTTTAAATAGTTGGTTTGTCCACAGTAATTACTTACCTAACATACTACGAATTTGTTTAACATCTTGTTGTAGTTGAACGTCATCTTTCAACATAGAAGATATTTTTTCGTGTGCATGGATGACAGTCGTATGATCACGACCACCAAATTCTTCGCCAATTTTCGGCAGCGAAAAATCTGTTAATTCGCGTGATAAATACATAGCGATTTGACGTGGGAAAGCAATTAATTTTGTACGTTTTTTGGCAGAGAAATCTTCTAAACGTATATTAAAATGTTCCCCTACTGCATTTTGAATATCTAGTATTGTCACTGCTCGCGGCTTTGAATTTGGGATTATATCTTTTAATGCCTCAGCTGCTAATGTTGCCGTAATATCTTTGTTCACCAGTGAAGAATAGGCGACGACGCGAATAAGCGCACCTTCAAGCTCCCTAATATTGGAGTCAATCTGGTTCGCAATATAAAGCATTACTTCATTTGGTACCTCTAGACCATCTGCTTTTGCTTTTTTGCGCAAGATAGCTATACGAGTTTCCAAATCAGGCGGCGCAATATCAGTTATTAACCCCCACTCAAAGCGTGAACGTAGACGATCTTCCAATGTTGGAATTTCCTTAGGAGGACGGTCACTGGATATAACAATTTGTTTTGATTCTTCATGTAAAGTATTAAAAGTGTGGAAAAATTCTTCTTGAGTTGATTCTTTTCCAGCAAGGAATTGAATATCATCAATTAGCAGTACATCCACGTTGCGGTACTTATTGCGAAAATCAAGTGCTTTGTTATCACGAATAGAGTTAATAAATTCATTTGTAAATTTCTCGGATGATAAGTAGACTACTTTTGCATTTGGATTATGTTCTAAAACATAATGGCCAATCGCATGCATTAAGTGTGTTTTACCTAGCCCAACTCCCCCATAAATAAAGAAAGGATTATATGCCTTTGCAGGGGCTTCAGCGACAGCTAACGAGGCAGCGTGTGCAAAGCGGTTACCAGAGCCAATAACAAACGTATCAAAAGTATATTTCGGATTTAACATACCTGGTGAAATATCATGGTGATCGTTATTTTTCGCTTGGATAATCGGCGCCGGCAAATCGAAATCGTCCGAATCCTGGTTTTTTTGAACAACAAATTTAATAAGCAAGTCTTCGCCTGTAAGCTCCGTTAATATACCTGTAATCAAATGAATATAATGATTCTCAAGCCAGTCTCGAGCAAACGAATTAGGCGCAGCTATTGTCACAGTGGAACCACTACCATTATAAGATAGTAGTTTTGTAGACTTTAGCCACGTTTCGAAGCTTGGTTTAGAAATTTTTTGTTCAACTTGAGCCAGGACATTATTCCATAGTTCTTCTAAATGTTCCAAGCTGCTAATCTCCTTTACAGTGTTCAATACATAAAAAAAAATCGCATTTATAGAAATGGTAAATACGTTCATATTACAACTCGTCCACATAATCACAAGCTGTGGATAAAAGTTAACCAAAGGCTGTGATAAAAATTATCCACAGCATATTAACAGTTGTGGATAATTAAAATGTTCATTTCAGTTTTCAACAAAGTGAAGCACAGTAATCGTATCAGAAAAACAAAGCTATTTCAATAGTTTATGAAACTTATCCACATAGCTTGTAGTTATGCACTTTAGAGTTGTCCACAAGCACTGCTTATGTGAAAAAGCTGTAGATAATCGTTGTGGATAAAAAATAATGCAAAAAATACTATACACAACTCTGTGTAAAAAAAACAAGTACTCTGTGGATAAATATTTTATGTTCATGCAATAAATAATCTTTGAATTAGTAAAGATCCAAACGCCCAATGAGGGAAGATGCAATAGATTGATTTTGATACATAGATTAGCTGGTTAAAAGAAATTTATGAAATACATTGACAAAATAACTAGAAACTTTATATAATATTCGAGTCTGTATGTTGAAAAATTCAACTCATATCAGGAGGTGTCTATATAAATGAAACGTACTTACCAACCAAAGAAACGTAAGCACAGCAAAGTTCACGGTTTCCGCGCACGTATGAGCACGAAAAACGGTCGCAAAGTTCTTGCTGCTCGTCGTCGTAAAGGAAGAAAAGTTTTATCAGCATAAAATAAGTCCACTGAGCCACATCAGTGGTCTTTTTTTTCTTTATTTTTGGTAAACCTAGAAATGAGGATCAAAAGATATTATCTAATAGCAGGTGAAAGAAATGAAAAAACGCCAAAGAGTGAAAAAAAATGATGATTTTCAAAAGGTGTTTAAAAAAGGTAAATCTTTCGCTAATCGTCAGTTTGTTGTTTATTTTTTAGCAAAAGAAGGGCAAACAGAATTTCGTGTAGGTTTATCGGTTAGTAAAAAGCTTGGAAATGCGGTAACACGCAACAAAATAAAACGCTATATTCGACAAAGTATTCAAGAATTAAAGGATGATTTAAAGCCGAATATGGATTATGTTATTATCGCCAGACATCCGGCGGCCACTATGGATTTTCATGAAGTGAAACAAAGTTTGCAGCATGTACTACAAATCGCAAAGGTAATGAAGAAAGTGTAATGTATGCAAGCAAGTGGTGAAAATACGCCTGTACTGTTAGTAATGGAGTAGAAATAGAGCGGTTTTGCATACAATTATAAATAGAGGAATATACGCGTAGGGGTATTTGTAGCGTGCGATTTCATAAAAAAATATGTAAAATTCGCAACATAACTTAGGAATAAGTATATGTAGTTAGAATATTTAGTAGAGTGAACGTTATAGGCGTGATAAAATAACTGATAACTTTATCTTTATTGAGGACGTCCCAAACGCTGGCTAAATCATGATAAAGTAGCTGGCAGATCTTGAGGTAGGAAACTGCCAGTGAATGAAGAAATGCATATAGAATGAAGAAAAAGTGAATAGTAATTGTAGGGGGAAGAAGGTTGAAAAAACAACATTGGGTAATTTTGTCACTAGTATCAGTAGCCTTACTACTTTCTGGTTGTACAGAATTCAATGAACCAATTTCAAAAGACAGCACAGGCTTCTGGAATGAATTCATTGTTTGGCCGTTGGTATCAGCGATAAAATACTTTGCTGATTTGCTCGGTACGTATGCATGGGGGATCATTGCCGTAACGATTATTATTCGTTTAGCAATTTTACCTTTGATGATTAAACAAACAAAGAGCTCTAAAAAGATGCAAGAAATTCAACCAAAATTGAAGGAACTGCAGAAGAAGTATGCTTCTAAGGATGCTCAGACACAACAACAATATCAGCAAGAAATGATGAAGCTAATGAGTGAATCTGGAGTAAACCCACTAGCAGGGTGTTTACCAGTAATCATTCAAATGCCAATTTTAATTGGTTTCTATCATGCAATTAGTCGTATGAATGCTACATCTACATTTGATTTAGGAAATTTCTTTATCTTCCCGTTAGCAGATCCTGCACCTGCATTAGCAATTACGGCAGGTTTAATGCAATTTATCGTATTACGTACAGGACCAGCAATGGATAATCCTCAAATGAAAATCATGATGTATATTATGCCATTCATGATCATTGGTTTTGGTATGGCCTTACCAGCTGCATTATCACTATATTGGGTAATCGGGAATATTATTTCGATTTTCCAAAACCTGTATATTTATAAACCTTGGAATAAAGATAAAACACAACCTGCTCAAAATGGAGGGGCTAAAAAGTGAAACAACTTACGCAAATAGGCGCAACAACACAAGAAGCGATCTCATTGGCGTTACAGAAACTTGGCAAAACCCGTGAACAAGTAGATGTTGAAGTTTTACAAGAAGGTAAAAAAGGATTTTTAGGTTTTGGTGCACGTTCTGCAGAGGTACGTGTAACAGTAAAGGAAGTTCAGGTTCCGACAATTGAAAGTGACAAAGCCGAACCGCAAAATGCGACTAAATTAGACGAACCATTAGTAGTAGATGATGTTGAAACAATAAGTTCACAAGTTTCTGAACAACCAAGTGAAATCGAAGAAGTTCAACAAATCGTAAAAGAGCAAAATGAGGAAGAAGACACGGCAAACCCAATTGAAGAGGCAAAAGCTTATTTACAAAGTATTGCTGAACAGTTGGCTATTGATGATCTTGATATTGCTACGACTCGCGAGGGGAAATATGTATTATTTCAACTAAAAAGTGAGAAAGCTGCACTGCTTATAGGAAAACGTGGTCAAACACTAAATTCCTTACAGCAATTGACGCAACTCGTATTGAATAAAAGCGCCAAGCAGTTTTTAATGGTGAAATTGGATGTAGAAAACTATCGCGAACGTCGACAAGAAGCTTTAGAATTACTTGCAGATCGAATGGCGGATAAAGCATTACGCTTAAATCAACGTGTGGCATTTGAACCAATGCCGTCTTACGAGCGAAAAATAATTCATAATCAATTAGCAAATCGTCTAGATCTTGAAACGTATTCAGAAGGCACAGAGCCTAATCGTTATTTAGTGATTGAACCAGTAAATAATAATTAGTCTGCTGCTGTAAACATACAGACACTATATATTGAAAGGTCATTTTATCTTCGTGATAAAATGACCTTTTTTAGTGAGGCAAAGAATAGTGATTTTTGTCGAAAATAAGATAACCTAAAAAATTGATATTATCCACATTTGGAAATGATCCTTACTTTAGATTTTGTTGAAAATATGTTAGTCTAAGGTGTTAGTAAGTATTGGTCGGTTTCGATTATCCACATGTGGATAACGTTGAGGAGGTCATTAAATGGAGTTCGATACAATTGCTGCGATATCCACACCTATGGGTGAAGGTGCCATAGCTATCGTTCGTTTAAGTGGGGACGAGGCAGTGACAATTGCAGATAAAATATTCAAATCACCTGGTGGGAAAAGTTTAACAACGAAAGATTCGCACACCATTCATTATGGTCATTTAGTTGATCCTAAAACAAGTGAGGTAGTAGAGGAAGTAATGCTATCACTGATGCGTGGACCAAAAACATTTACACGTGAGGATGTAGTTGAAATAAATTGTCACGGTGGACTAGTTTCAGTGAATCGTGTATTGCAACTTGCGTTAACGAATGGAGCAAGATTAGCTGAGCCTGGCGAATTCACAAAACGAGCGTTTTTAAATGGACGTATTGATTTATCTCAGGCTGAAGCGGTTATGGATCTGATAAGAGCTAAAACAGATCGTGCGATGAATGTTGCTTTGGGTCAAATGGATGGAAAATTATCGAGACTTATTGGTGATTTACGCCAAGCTTTACTAGAGACATTGGCACAAGTAGAGGTTAATATAGATTATCCGGAGTATGATGATGTAGAAGAAATGACAGTACCTGTATTAGTAGAAAAATGTACATGGGTAAGAAATGAAATTAGTAAACTTCTGCAAACATCTTCTCAAGGAAAAATTTTACGCGAGGGCTTATCAACTGTTATTTTAGGTCGTCCAAATGTAGGGAAGTCTTCTCTTTTAAATAGCTTAGTACAAGAAAATAAGGCCATAGTGACAGATATTGCAGGGACTACTCGTGATATTATAGAAGAGTATGTCAATGTACGCGGTGTTCCACTTCGTTTAGTGGATACGGCAGGTATTCGGGAGACAGAAGATATTGTTGAACGAATTGGAGTAGAACGTTCTCGAGAAGCTCTTCGTGGAGCAGATTTAATTTTGTTTGTATTAAACTACGCAGATGAATTAACTGCTGAGGATGAGCGTCTATTCAAAACAATTGAAGCGATGGATTACATCGTTATTGTCAATAAAACAGATTTACCGCAAAAAATTGATTTAGCACGTGTCGAAGAATTAGCTGATGAGCATCGTATTGTAACGACTTCCTTGTTACAGGAAGAAGGCATTACAGAGCTAGAAGAAGCCATTGCTGCTTTATTCTTTGAAGGACAAATCGAAGCGGGCGATTTAACATATGTTTCAAATGCAAGACATATTGCACTTCTGCACCAAGCACAGGCAACGGTTGAAGATGCAATAGCAGCTGCACAGGAAGGTGTACCAGTTGATATGGTACAAATCGATGTAACAAGAACATGGGAAATACTTGGTGAAATCATTGGTGACACTGTACAAGAAAGCCTAATTAATCAGCTATTTTCACAGTTCTGCTTAGGAAAATAAATTGATAAGAGAAAGGAAGATACGAGCATGCCAACAAAATATGAGGCAGGCACGTTTGATGTTATTGTAATTGGCGCAGGTCATGCAGGTTCAGAAGCTGCACACGCTGCGGCTAAAATGGGCGCTAGCACATTAATGCTAACAATCAATTTAGATATGATTGCATTTATGCCATGTAATCCATCTATTGGTGGCCCTGCCAAAGGAATCGTCGTACGTGAAATTGACGCTTTAGGTGGCGTCATGGGGAAAGTTATCGATAAAACACATATACAAATGAGAATGTTAAATACAGGGAAAGGTCCAGCAGTACGTGCATTGCGCGCACAAGCGGATAAAGTTTTGTACCAACAAGAGATGAAACGTGTGTTGGAGGAAACTGAAAACTTAACAATCCATCAAGGAATGGTTGAAGAGCTGATTATTGAAGATGGGGAAGTTAAAGGAGTCATTACACAAATTGGTGCCGTTTATCGTGCTAAAACAGTCGTTGTGACAACAGGTACTTTCTTACGCGGTGAAATCATTATTGGTGATATGAAGTATTCAAGCGGTCCTAATAACCAACAACCTTCGATTCGCTTAGCCGATAATTTAAAAGAGCTTGGCTTTGACCTAGTTCGTTTCAAAACAGGTACTCCACCACGTGTAAATAATCGTACAATTGATTATGACAAAACAGAGATTCAACCAGGGGATGACGTTCCACGTGCATTTAGTTTTGAAACAACTGAGTTCATTATGGACCAGCTACCTTGCTGGTTAACCTATACAAGCCCTGAAACGCATGAAATTATTGAAGCAAATTTACATCTTTCACCGATGTATTCAGGAATGATTAAAGGGACAGGGCCACGTTATTGCCCGTCTATTGAGGATAAAGTTGTGCGTTTTAATGATAAGCCTCGACACCAAATTTTCTTAGAGCCAGAAGGCCGTAATACGCGTGAGGTGTATGTTCAAGGTTTGTCAACAAGCTTACCAGAACATGTCCAAACACGTTTACTAAAATCTATTCCTGGCTTAGAAAATGCGGAAATGATGCGCGCTGGTTATGCCATTGAATACGATTCAATTGTGCCAACCCAATTATGGCCGACATTAGAAACAAAACGCATTAAAGGCTTATATACAGCTGGTCAAATTAACGGTACATCTGGTTATGAAGAAGCAGCCGCACAAGGCTTAATGGCGGGAATGAATGCTGCTGCTAATGTACTTGGTAAAGAGGAGTTAATTTTAAGTCGCTCTGATGCCTATATTGGCGTTTTGATCGATGACTTAGTGACAAAAGGGACAAATGAGCCATATCGTTTATTAACATCCCGTGCAGAGTATCGTCTATTGTTACGTCACGATAATGCCGATTTACGTTTAATAGAGCTGGCTTACAAAATGGGCATGATTCCACAAGAAAGATATACAAAGTTCATTGAGAAAAAGGAACTGATTGAAACTGAAATTGCACGTCTTCGTGAAATCATTATTAAGCCAAATGAAGCAACCCAATCTGTTATTCGTTCTGTTGGCGGTAGTGAATTAAAGGATGGTATTCGTGGCGCAGATTTATTAAAACGTACTGAAATGCATTATGAGTTAATCGCATCTTTAATTCCTGCAGAAATAGAGTTTACGGATGAAGTAAAAGAACAAATTGAAATTCAGCTTAAATATGAAGGCTATATCGAAAAAGCATTACAACAGGTAGAGAAGCTACACAAAATGGAAAACAAAAAAATTCCTGAGAATATTGATTACGATGCGATTTCAGGTTTAGCAACAGAAGCACGTCAAAAGTTAAAACAAGTTATACCACTTTCTATTGCACAAGCTTCTCGTATTTCGGGTGTTAACCCAGCTGATATTTCCATTCTGCTTGTTTATATTGAACAAGGTAAAATCGCGAAAGTAAGCAGCTAATCAACAACGTAAAGTGAATAAGGGGCGGGCATACCATTGTGCCCGCTTCCTATTTTTAAGGTTATACTGCTGAGTGAAGTAGTATAGTAAGATCGATAAAGGAGACTTTACATGAACGAACAACAATTTATTGAGGCTCTGAAAGAGAAAGGCATCGAACTTTCGGATAAGCAGATCGCTCAATTTAAAAAATATTTTGAATTACTTGTCGAGTGGAATGAAAAAATGAATTTAACCGCTATTACAGATTTAGAAGGCGTTTATTTAAAGCATTTCTTCGATTCGATCAGTGCCTCATTTTATTTTGATTTTTCAAAAGTAATTACTGTTTGTGATGTTGGAGCAGGTGCTGGTTTCCCTAGTATCCCTATTAAAATCTGTTTCCCGCATTTACATGTCACAATTGTCGACTCCTTAAATAAACGAATTACATTTTTAAATCATTTAAGTGATGAGCTACAATTAGAGAATATGCATTTTGTACATGCACGAGCAGAAGAGTTTGGTCAAAATACAAAATATCGTGAACAATTTGATGTGGTAACAGCACGCGCTGTAGCTCGTTTATCAGTGTTATCTGAGCTATGCGTACCTTTAGCAAAGCAAGATGGTTATTTTGTTGCTTTAAAGGCTGCAGCAGGAGCAGAGGAATTAAAGGATGCTAAAAAAGCTTTAATAACATTAGGTGTTAAACTGAGAGAAGAATTTTCTTTCAAGCTACCTGTTGAAGAAAGTGACCGCACTTTATATATATTTGATAAAATAAAAGGAACACCGAAAAAATACCCGCGTAAGCCAGGTGTACCAAATAAAACACCAATTCAATAATTAGTGTTTCATGTGAAACTTCTCAAAGTAGAAAATATTTTTTCTATTTTGAGCATACATACTAGTTATGGATGGTTCACGCAAAAGACATCTATGAACTATATACATTTGATGAAATATAATAAATAATAATAGAATGACACTTAGCAAGATAGTTACTTAAAGGTGGTGCCACTTGGATGAAAAGTCCTTTTTCACGTTTTTTTGGAGGCGGGAGTAAAACGGAGCCTATTGTGAAAAATGAAGTAGAACAAGCAGAGGCGGTTCATGCAGCGGAAGAAGTCATAAAGTTGCCTATTGATCAAATTGTACCTAACCGTTTTCAGCCACGTACTATTTTTGATGATGAAAAAATTGAAGAATTATCAAGAACCATTCATACACATGGTGTGATTCAGCCAATTGTTGTACGTAAAACATCAGAAAATCAATATGAAATCATTGCCGGTGAGCGCCGTTACCGAGCGATGAAAAAGCTACAATGGACAGAGGTCCCTGCTATTGTACGTAATTTAACTGATAAGGAAACAGCTTCTATTGCGCTAATAGAGAACTTACAGCGTGAGGAGTTAACCGCAATTGAAGAAGCGGTAGCCTATCAAAAATTATTAGAGCTTCATGAGCTAACACAAGAAGCTCTGGCCCAAAGACTTGGAAAAGGACAATCCACTGTAGCCAATAAATTGCGTTTATTAAGGCTGCCGGATGAAGTGCAGCAAGCCATTTTGAAGCGTAAAATATCTGAACGACACGCACGTGCATTAATTGCTATTAAGGATCAACCATTACAATTAGAAATTTTACAGCTATCGATTGATAATGAATGGAATGTTCGTCAGTTAGAGGAGCAAATTCAAGCCATATTAAACCCAGTCACAGACGAGCCGGAAGAAACAGTACCAAAGAAAGCAAAACCAAAACGTAAGGCTATAAGTAAAGATGTGCGCATTGCTTTAAATACCATTAAACAATCACTAACAATGGTAACGAAAAGTGGTATTACAGTAAAAACAGAAGAAGAAGATACAGAGGAATACTATCAAATTACAGTGAAGATACCTAAAAAGAAAAAGGTGCAATAAATTATTTTAAAAAAGTAATATATTGTTCTGTCCAATACTGAACAGAGGAGATATCTCAGAAAAATAAATGAGATATCTCCTTTTTTGTATATATTCTTAATATTTTATACAACTCTCTTCAATTTTTTTGATAGAATGAAAGTTAGATAGCGTATTAAATAGTGATTTTACAAATGATTTGTCAAAGTTAAGTTTGATAGATGAAAGCAGGTGCTTTTAAATGGGTAGAATTATAGCAATCGCCAATCAAAAGGGTGGCGTAGGTAAAACAACAACTTCGGTCAATTTGAGCGCTTGCCTAGCATATTTAGGTAAGAAAGTGCTATTAATTGATACCGATCCTCAGGGGAATACAACAAGTGGACTTGGTATTAATAAAGGAGAAATACAAGCTTGTATTTATGATGTGCTCATTGATGATGAAGATGTTGAAAATGTCATTCAAAAAACAAACGTAGAGAATTTATCAATCGTGCCAGCAACCATCTCACTTGCAGGTGCAGAAATTGAATTGGTTTCGACTATTTCAAGAGAAGTGCGTTTAAAACATGCACTGCAAAATGTGAAAGAAGATTTCGATTATATAATTATTGACTGTCCTCCATCTTTAGGGCTTTTAACTATTAATGCTTTAACAGCTTCAGATGCGCTCATTATCCCTGTACAATGCGAATATTATGCGTTGGAAGGGCTAAGTCAATTGCTCTCAACTGTTCGCCTTGTTCAAAAGCATTTAAATCAGCAGCTCTATATTGATGGCGTTCTATTAACAATGCTAGATGCACGTACAAACTTAGGCTTGCAAGTTATTGATGAAGTAAAAAAATATTTCCAAGATAAAGTATACAAGACGATCATTCCTCGTAATGTGCGATTAAGTGAGGCACCAAGTCATGGTCAACCAATCATCACTTATGACGCAAAATCGAGAGGTGCAGAAGTTTATTTGGAGATGGCGAGGGAAGTGATTAAAAATGGCTAAAGGTTTAGGAAAGGGTATTGGTGCACTATTTCCAGGAGAGTCTTTAGAGCAAAGTGGTCAAGTGGAAGAAATTCAATTAGATTTAATTGTGGCGAACCCCTTTCAACCTCGTAAAATTTTTGATGAAGAAAGTTTACAAGAGTTAGCAGATTCGATTAAAGAACATGGTATTTTGCAGCCAATTGCTGTGCGCAAAAAAGGGCGCAAATTTGAAATTGTTGCAGGGGAACGTCGTTATAGAGCCTGTCTGTTAGCTGAATTAGAGGTTATTCCTGTCATCATAAAAGAGCTATCAGATGCACAAATGATGGAGTTAGCTATTTTAGAAAATCTTCAACGTGAGGATTTAACCGTTATTGAAGAAGCGGAAGCCTATCAGAGTCTAATGGAAAACTTACATTTAACTCAAGAAGAATTATCGAAACGGTTAGGGAAAAGTAGACCACATATCGCTAATCATGTTCGGTTGCTTGCTTTACCAGAAGATGTACGTAAATTTATGAATGATGGTACCTTATCGATGGGGCAGGGACGAGCATTACTTGGCCTGAAAAATAAAAGAAGAATCTCAGAAGTGGCTAATAAGGTCATTAATTTAGGGTTGAATGTACGTCAAGTTGAAATGCTAGTACAAAACTTAAATGAAGAAGTTTCACGTGAAACAATTCCACCAAAGAAGAAAGATATATTTGTATCAGCCAAGGAATCCCAATTACGAGACTACTTTGGAACAAATGTTCAAATCAAAAAAACAAATAATAAGGGGAAAATTGAAATTGAATTTTATTCTGAAGATGATTTAGAACGTATTTTAGAAATACTAAATTTACAGGAAGAATAAAATACATTTCTATAACTTAATCAGAGCGCCAAGCAAACAGGCGCTCTCTATTTTTTAGAGAGAAGGAAGGCTTAA
Organism: Lysinibacillus fusiformis; assembly: GCF_002845985.1. GTDB lineage: Bacteria > Bacillota > Bacilli > Bacillales_A > Planococcaceae > Lysinibacillus > Lysinibacillus fusiformis_D. The sequence continues at coordinate 20,642 of NZ_PDFK01000005.1, forward strand.
GTGTGGTATTACTAGGGGCATTGATTAATGCTGTGCTAATAGTAGCAGGTGCATTAGTAGGGCGCATTTTTAAAAATATTCCTGAATCTATGAAATCTACTGTACTATCTATTATTGGCTTAGCAGTCACATTATTAGGGATAAAAATGGGCTTTGAAAGTGATAATTTTATTATATTAGTAGTAAGTTTAGTAGTAGGTACTGTAATAGGTGAGTGGTTAGATTTAGATAGACAAATGAATCGTCTAGGGAAATGGGTAGAGAGTTTATTTCGTACAAAACGAAATGACCAAAATCAAATTAGCATAGCAGAGGGCTTTGTCACTGCCTCCTTAATTTTTGTTGTTGGGTCAATGGCTGTAATCGGTGCACTCGATAGTGGTCTTCGTAATGATCATAATGTATTAATTACAAAAGGATTAATAGATGGGTTTACATCCATTATTCTAGCATCCACTTTAGGCATTGGTGTATTGCTATCCGCTGTACCTGTTTTTGTTTATCAGGGATTAATCGCACTTTTTGCAGGCGTTATCAGTTCCTTTATACCTGATGCTGCACTACAAATGTACATTACAGAAATGACAGCTGTAGGCGGTGTTATGATTATGGCAATAGGGTTAAATATTGCTGGCTTAGCTAAGATCAAAGCTGCTAACTTGCTGCCAGGTATCGTCATTGTTGGTATTATGGTGGCTATCTTCTACACTTTTCAATGAATAGCGATGGGAAGCCAATAATAAAGCTCTTGAAAGTTTTTCAGCCATAGCATAAGAAATATGAAGTCTTGTATTTTGTAAAACGAGCATTTCCATAAAGCCTCCAATATTGACGATTCCTTTAACGGAAATGTCTCCGATTGGGGGTAATTCTTTTTTTACAGCCTTGCCAGGGAAGATGGGGCCGCTTTGCACTGAAATATGACCAACATTTTGCTCACTGCCTAGACAGGCATCAATCGCAATAATGAAAGGTTTTGTAGTATGATTGTGTAGCTGTTGCATTGTAGAATCAAGATTTAGAGCATGTAAAGGATCTTCTAAAGAACCTACAATTTCATAGGGAAAGCTGACAGATTTTTTTAAAAAGCTACCTGTTAATGGCCCAAGTGTATCGCCCGTACAACGGTCACTGCCAATACAACAAAAAATTAGTCGTTCATGATGAAACGGTATATGTTCTAAAAATAATGTACTTAATTGCCAAACGGCATTTTTACTCTCGTGATGAAGGGAATAAGGTAGTAACAAATTTGGTATAGTATTCATAAAAAAACTCACTTTCTTTTTATTTTTAGAAGTGCTCAATTTTTATGCAGTATACGCAAATTTTTAGCAAGTTATTCAAGAGGTGGTAATTATGGAAGAGAATAAAAAATTAATGGAGAGATACTGGGATAAGCTCACATCTGAGGACCTTTGGGAATCGGTTATTAATGCATCTTTAGAGATATTGCTCATTTTATTAGCATCATGGATTGCAGTAAGATTAGGTAAAAAATTTATTAAAAAAGTGTTTTTAATACGAATGCGTTCCCCATTAAACCACTCAGAGCGACGCCAACGAACAATTGCAAGATTATTACAAAGTGTGATTTCCTATGTTGTTTATTTCTCTGCAATCATTGGTATTCTTTCTTCCTTAGAAATAAAGGTAGCAGGTTTATTGGCTGGTGCAGGGATTGTTGGTTTAGCAATTGGTTTTGGCGCTCAAAGTTTAGTGAAGGATGTTATTACTGGATTCTTTATTATCTTTGAAGATCAGTTTGGTGTAGGGGATTATATAAAAATTAACGCAGCAGAAGGTACGGTTGTAGAAATTGGTTTACGTACAACGAAAATTAATGGTGCTACAGGTGAGCAATTCATCATTCCAAATGGTGCAATTGGTGAGGTCGTCAATTATTCTGTTAACAACTCCAAAATTTTTATAGATTTACAAATGGCTACTGAGGCTGATTTTGAAAAAGCAGAGGCAGTTATTAATAAGTATTTAGAAACATTACCAAAAATGCATAAGGAGCTAATAGCGACGCCAGTATTTTTAGGTGTGCAAAATGTTAAAGGGACAGAGGTAACGATACGAATAGCTGCTGAAACATTACCGCAGCAGCAATATGGAGTAGCACGTAGTATTCGCCGTGACGTTACCAAACTTTTTGAAGAAAATAATATACCAATGGCCTATCCAAAAATGATGTTCTATGGCAAAGATGAAGGGAGAAGTGAATAATGGAAGCGAAAAAATTTGGTTTAAATGATATTGTTGAAATGAAGAAACAACATCCATGTGGTACTAATAAATGGAAAATCATTCGTATGGGGGCAGACGTACGTATCAAATGCGAAGGATGTCAGCATAGTGTAATGATTCCACGCCGTGACTTTGAGAAAAAAATGAAAAAGGTTTTAATTTCTGCTGATGAGGCGTAACATCAGGCATATTAGACTTTTTATGAGTGAATCAATATAATAGATAAGGTTATATGAGAGAAAAAATTTGAACTGAGTATAGAAAGGTTGTGTCCATTCATGGCATTAACAGCTGGAATCGTTGGTTTACCTAACGTTGGAAAATCAACATTATTTAACGCAATTACAAAAGCGGGCGCATTGGCTGCAAACTATCCATTCGCAACGATTGATCCAAACGTTGGTATCGTTGAAGTACCTGATGCACGTTTAGATAAATTAACAGAATTAGTTGTACCGAAAAAAACTGTACCAACTGCATTTGAGTTCACAGATATCGCAGGAATTGTAAAAGGTGCTTCCAAAGGTGAAGGATTAGGGAATAAATTCCTTGCTCATATTCGTGAAGTAGATGCAATTTGTCAGGTTGTACGTTGTTTTGTAGACGAAAACATTACGCACGTATCTGGTGCAGTAGACCCAATTGATGATATAGAGGTTATTAATCTGGAGCTTGCACTTGCTGACTTAGAATCTGTAGATAAACGTTTACAACGTGTTAGCAAAATGGCAAAACAAAAAGATAAAGAGGCTATGGTGGAAGAGCCAGTTCTTCTAAAAATTAAAGAGCAATTAGAAAACGGTAAACCGGCACGTGCGGCTGAGCTTTCTGATGATGAACTAAAGATAATTAAAGGTCTTCATTTACTAACAATTAAACCAATGCTATATGTAGCAAACGTTTCAGAAGATGAAGTAGCAGATGCTGACAATAATGAGTATGTGAAAAAAGTACGTGAGTATGCTTCAGCAGAAGGTGCTCAAGTTATTACAATTTGTGCAAAAATCGAAGAAGAAATTTCTGAGCTTGATGATGAAGAAAAAGCTATGTTCTTAGAAGAACTTGGAATTAAAGAATCAGGCTTAGATCAGTTAATCCGTACTTCTTATGATTTATTAGGATTAGCTACTTACTTCACTGCAGGCGTACAAGAGGTACGTGCATGGACGTTCCGTAAAGGGATGAAGGCGCCACAATGTGCAGGTATCATCCATACGGATTTTGAACGTGGCTTTATTCGGGCAGAAACAGTTGCTTATGCTGATCTATTAGAGGCAGGTTCTCAAGCAGCAGCGAAGGAAGCTGGTAAAGTACGTCTTGAAGGTAAAGAATATGAAGTACAAGATGGCGATATTATGCTGTTCCGCTTTAATGTATAAAAACTGACAAGGGCAATCGAAAATGGTTGCCCTTTTTCGATTGTATCATTATCAGAATTTTTAACGTATGGAGGCGACTAACGCATGAATGCTTTGCAAATTAAGGAACGTGGTTTAGAGTTTGAGCAACTGGGGATGCTACCACAGGACGTCTTAGATTTTATTTATGAGCAACAATTATTTAAATTGTTCACGTCAAAAGAATTAGGTGGTAAGGATTTAGATTTAGTAGAGGGTGTAAAAGTATTTCAGCAAATGTCTGCACTTGATGGTAATGTCGGCTGGCTAATTACTATTGGTACAGGTGGAAATGCATTTATCCCAACATTCAACCAGGATATTTGTGAGAAAATCTATATGCCTAAAGAAGCAGTCATAGCAGGCAGTGGTTATCCAACGGGAATAGCAGTAAAAACAGATGGAGGCTACTACATAACGGGGCAGTGGAAGTATTGTAGTGGCTCTAACTATGCGTCAACATTTACAATGAACTGCTATATTGAAGAAAATGGTGTCAAAACAGAAAAAATTATTAGCTGCTCAGTGAACCCGCAAGATGTTGAAATTTTGAACGATTGGTGTGCCATGGGCTTGAAGGCAACAGCAAGTCATACAATCCGTGTGAACAATGTTTGGGTACCACAGGAAGCTACTTTTCAATTAGGTACAATCAGAAATAATTATGGCGATTCAGTACATAGCTTTCCATTTACCACTTTTGCGGAAGCTTCCTTTTTAAGTGTTTGTCTTGGGATAACAGAGAATTTTTTAGAAGAAGCAACCGTTTTAATGAAGCAACGAAATCATGATAGAAGCTGGGCTGAGCATATTGGATCCCTTCAGTTTTTATTAATGCAACAGCAGAAACGTTACAAGCAATACGAGGAACAATTCTATACAACATTATCTAAATATTGGGAATTACATCAACGTGGTGATCAATTATCCGAAGAGGACTTATCACAATTTACACAAATGAGTAAGGATATTGCTGCAGCTTGCCTAGAGATAGCGAATAATTTAATACGCAGTCTTGGTATGGATGCTATTACAGAAACATCCACTATTAATCGTATTTGGAGAAATTTATACACAGCGGCCCAGCACGGATTTTTAACGCCTTAAATTAGAATCTGTAGCTAGTCATTTCTACGCTACAGATTCTTTGAATGATGAAGTGTTACTTTAGTGAGCTATCCTTTTCCAGTGGTAGATAGACATAAAGTTTCGGCAATTTGGGATCATCCCGTATCAAAGCATCTCTTGGATATTTTCGTAATTCTTTATACATGGCAAAATCACCTACTGCTCCTGCTATTAAAAAAGCCCCAATCAGGATCAAAACCGTACTATTGAGATAAAACCCAACGATGGTTGGAAGGATGCCGGTTGTCCAGAATGGCAGTAATAGAGCCTTTTTCATAGCATGATTGAAAAGAGGCTGTTCAGTCGTCGCATAGGCAATGCCAAGCTCTAAATTGATGCCGTATTTTAAAGCCTTAAAGGGCACTTTGCCAAAAAACATAAAGCCAATTAAATGAAAAACCTCATGTAGGATAATAAAAATAATATACAACACCACGAACAGTGCTGTGCCACTAACCATGTTCCAAACAGAAAAATGAAAATCTTTAAAGCAAATATATTGAATAGCTGTAAATAATATGACAAGACCACTAGTGATCACAAAATTGTCGATCATTAATTTCTTTAAATCTAATTCGATAACAATAGGCTCTTTATTATTAGTTAGCATGAAGGTGCTCCTTTCAATTATACTGTCATTATATAATGAATTATTAGTTTGTGACTTGAAAGAAATGTATCTATATGTTACAATTCATTGATGTGAGTAATAATTAATTACTTGCTCCTTGCTCCCTTCAATAGGAGAGCCTAAGTCCATAAGGAGGTGTAAACAGATGAGAAAATACGAATTAATGTACATCGTACGTCCGAACATTGAAGACGAAGCGAAGAAAGCTTTAGTTGAACGTTTCAACGAAATCTTAACTTCTAACGGTGCAGAAGTCATCGAATCAAAAGAGTGGGGCAAACGCCGCTTAGCTTATGAAATTAAAGACTTCCGCGAAGGTTACTACCAAATCGTAAAAGTAAACGCTTCTTCAGATGCAATCAACGAATATACACGTCTTGCTAACATCAGCGAAGACATCATTCGCCACATTGCAGTTCGCCAAGAAGCTTAATAATTAATTTTTAACAAAACGCTGAAAAGGAGGTTGCATTCTGATGATAAACCGTGTCGTATTAGTCGGAAGACTAACAAAAGATCCTGAGCTACGTTATACACCAAATGGAATTGCGTCTACAAGATTTACAGTTGCTGTAAACCGTGCATTCTCAAATCAACAAGGTGAACGCGAAGCTGATTTCATTAGCTGTGTTGCATGGCGAAAACAGGCTGAAAACCTAGCGAACTTCATGCGAAAAGGAAGTTTAATTGGGGTAGAGGGCCGTATTCAAACAGGCAGTTATGAAGGACAAGACGGTAAGCGAGTATACACAACAGATGTCGTGGCAGATAGCGTACAGTTTTTAGAACCCCGTAATGGTAGCGGTGCACCTGCTCCTCAATACGGTGGTGGACAAACTTACGGTAATAACCAACCGTCATATGGCGGTGGTCAACCACAACAACAGTTTGGTGGCGGCGCAATGCCAGGACAGGGTTCCTATGGCGGCGATGCTTATCAGCAAAATCAACCACCTATGAATCAGCCGAATTATACACGTGTAGATGAGGACCCATTTGCGAATAGCAAAGGGCCAATAGAAGTATCTGAGGATGATCTTCCATTCTAATGCTTCTAAAATTATAATAAGATAAGGAGGAGACATACTATGGCACCACGTCGCGGAGGCCGCAAACGCCGTAAAGTTTGCTACTTCACTTCAAACAATATTACGCACATCGACTACAAAGATGTAGATTTATTAAAAAAATTCATCTCTGAGCGCGGTAAAATTTTACCACGTCGCGTAACTGGCACAAGTGCAAAGTACCAACGTAAATTAACTTCAGCTATTAAAGTATCTCGTATCATGGGATTACTTCCATTCGTAGCAGAAGACAAATAATATTAAAAAAAGTACAACATTGGTTATTGAACCTTTGTTGTACTTTTTTTATGTACTTAATTTCAAATATATGTAAAAATATTATAGCAATAGCTGCGGATTATTGTAGAGGTCTTAGATTTTATAAATATTTTAGAACAAAAAGGGTTATCATCAAATACTGTAAAAGGTTATTTAGAAGATTTAAAGGTTTTTTATTTATGGCTAAATAGGAGAGTTTGAAATAAAGCCAGCAGATATACCAAACTTCATTGAGTTTATTGATAATCGTCAAGCTAGTAAAAAAGTTTCTCCTGCAACATTAAATCGTTACTTAGCAACAACTAGTTCTTTTTATAGTTAAAACAATAAAAGTGTGAGTTAATCTGAATATGTATCTCGTATAAACTTTCTAAATATATTTTTCCATGAAAAGATATAGCTGGAGGACATATTTACCAAGCAGTTTTATAAACTGAAATTAGAAGGAACAAGTCGGAATTTATTTTCGAACGCTTAGACAAAATAAAACTGTATTCTTTTACCTCTTGTTTAAAATCATCCTCAGTAAAAAAGAGCAGTCAAAGTTGACTACTCCTTAATACCACGGCTTTATTCATTTAATAAATATATTACTCTCTTTTTGCATCTAATCGCCGACGAAATACTAAAGCCGAGACAGCGAAAATAACGAAAGCTAATGTTGAAGCAGCCGTAACCATCTGTAACACAATTCCTATTGGAGATTTGAACAACAAGGCGACCGAGATGATTAAAACGGCACCAGTTAAACCCATTCCTAAAATCGAGATTGCCAAAACCTTATTCATCTAATCACCTCACAGGTAGTTGAAACAAGCTACCGCTCCAGCAATACCCCCTGCACCAATAACAGCATATGCTCCAATACATGCAGCACAGATTGGAGCAGTTACTGGTGTCGGTGCTGCACACGAACCGCCACACGCAACCGCAATAATATAAGCCACCGTACCACCGACACCAAGTACTGCTCCAAGACAACTTGCCACTGCTCCTATACCCATCGGTTGAATCATAGATGGCTCTTCTGCAAGTAATTCTTCATCCGTCATATAAGCAATCCCAGCATCCTGAGATTTAACAAGTGTTCCATTCAAATACGTCGAAATCTGGAAATTTCCTAGCTCATTCTGGGTAACCAGCATTTCATTTGTCTGCAATACATTATGATCCTCATCTAAGAATACCGTTATATTACTAGGAAGGCTATAATCCCCATGCAAAGGAACTGTAACCGCCGTAACTCCACCACCAACAGTGTACACACTCGAACCTTCCAAATCAAATGCAGACACAGGAGCTACATTCTCAACTTTCCCCTTCTCGACTGCACGGAGCGTTGTATTAACCAGTTCCTTAGCAAGTTTGCCGGTAACTACAACAATACTCGGAGCATCCTCAGCTTGCACAGAAACATCTTTAGCTGGAGACAAACCTAAACAAAAAATAGTAAAGATCATTAATACTGGCAAATACATTTTTTTTGCCATCGACATAATAAAACCTCCCATTTTTAGTATTTTGTTACAAATTATTAATTCTACACCAAATCTAAATTTCCTTCTTTTTGGTAATTAATATATTTATCTGCAACAAAAAAGTAGACATTATTTTTTTGAGTTGATAACTCGTGCAATTAACACTTAACAGCCCTTGAGATTGCATCAAATACAGGATAGCTCTGCCTAATTCTGTATCTAACATGATTCTATCCCTCAAGGGCTTTTTGTGTTTAAAATACAAAGAAGAAAGGAGGGATTGGTCTAGAATAATAAAACTCAGATTATACATGTTTTTTTGTTTGATAGTGTTATCAATTGAATACACAAGGATTACATACTGTATGGTAAGAAGGAGACATACTATGGCACCACGTCACGGAGGCCGCAAAGTTTGCTACTGCACTTCAAACAATATTACGCACATCGACTATAAAGATGTGGATTTATTAAAAAAATCCATCTCTGAGTGAGGTAAAATTTTACCACGTCGCGTAACTGGCACTAGCGCTAAGATTAACTTCAGCTATCAAAGTATCTCGTATCATGGATTCGTAGCAGAAAATAAATAAGATTGATGACGTTAAGGTAACGGACCTTACATCAACTTAAAAACCAGCATATTACGATATTCGAATCAGTATATGCTGGTTTTTTGTTATAGGTAAAAGTCATTTTTTCAAGCCTAATATACGTTTTCTCTTCATGGACCGTTGAATTTGCACCAGTAATGTACCAAAGTATTTTATAAGCAAGCGCAATAATACTAAACAAGAATGATAAAATTAATGGCAATGCATATAGTGATCTAAGTGATTTTTGTTCAATACTATGAAAAAATGGTACAATAAAGGGTAGTAAGTTTGACTGAAAAAAAGGAAGGTTTTCAATGCCGAATAATCAAACAAAAGCGCTTGTACAAGGCTCAATGATGGTTGCACTTTTTACAATATTAATGCTGATTTCTGCATATGTACCATTCATCTTTATAGTAGCTTTATTATTCGCTCCTCTACCGATTGCTTGGTATAGTGCAAATTACAAGCGTTCCTCATCAATACTCGTTGCAATAGTAGGCTGTATCCTAACCACTATCACGAGTGGAATAACCATGCTACCGTTTGCCTTTATTTTAGGGCTATTAGGTGTCATTATGGGTAATGCAATTTATCTGAAGAAAAGTAAGCTCTATTTATTTATGTCAACAGGGATTGCTAATCTAATCTCCATGGCAATGGTTTATCTTGCCTATGTAAAACTTGCAGGAATTGACTTCATTAGCATGAGTTTAGAAATGGTTCGTAAAAATTATGAACAATCTAATGAATTTGCAAAAAGTGTAACGGGGCAAGTAGCTTTACAACCAGAACAGCTTGAGGCGATGCTTAAAACAATCGAGCTGACGATGCCTGCAACGATAACAATATCAGCATTTTTTGCTGCATTTATTATCATCACGTTAAATTTACCAGCTTTAAAACGACTAGGAGTAGATGTACCAAAGTTTGCTCCGTTCCAAAATATGAGATTACCACGCTCTATTTTATGGTATTACATGATTGTTTTATGCATTAATCTGTTTATGCGTCCAGAAGCTGGTTCCACGTTAGATATAATTGTATTAAATGTTTCTTATATTTTATGGATTTTACTCATTCTACAAGGGATATCTTTTATCCATTATTTCATTTCTAAAAAGGGCATGCCAACGGGAGTAAAATGGGTAGCTACCTTGTTAGCTATTCCGTTATCATCCTTCATGATTTTACTTGGTATTGTTGATTTAGGTTTTGACGTACGTGCACTTGTAAAGGGGAAAACTAAAGAATAAGGGGCTGATTGTAATGGGGACTTTTAGAAAACGACCAATTCGCTATCCGCTTTTTGTTCTTTCCATATTTGGAATTGTGACGTTCGTGCTTCTATGTATTTGGAATATCGGGATAGGTATCGGTTATGGGGTAGGTTTTATTTTATTAATGGCCTACACATGGAAGGTAGAAAAGATTGCTTTTGAAGAAACTGAAAAGCATATTGAATCCATTTCCTTCCGAATGAAAAAAGTAGGCGAAGAGGCATTGCTTGAAATGCCTATCGGGATATTGCTCGTTAACGAGCAATATGAAATCGAATGGTCGAATCCATATATGCAAGGTATCTTAAATATGGAATCATTAGTGGGAGAAGGTATTGTCGATATATCTGACGACATCTATGTATTAATGAAGACCGAGGAAACAAACGAGGCTACGATTACACTAAGTGATCGGAAATATCGTGTGTATTATAAAAAAGAGGAACGATTACTATACTTCTTTGATATAACAGAACAGATTGCCATTGAAAAGCAATACTATGCAGATCGTACAGTTATTGCTATCTTATTTGTCGACAATTATGATGAAATCACACAAGCTATGGACGACCAACCACGAAGTTTAACAAATACGATGGTTACGTCAATTGTCAATGAATGGGCTGCTGAGCATGGTGTATTTGTCAAACGAATATCATCAGATCGTTTTTTAGCGGTACTAAACGAATCTATTTTAACAGAGCTTGAAAAGAAAAAATTTGCTATTTTAGATACTATTCGAGAAAAAACAGCTCAGAAAAATTTATCATTAACATTAAGTATTGGTGTAGGGGCTGGATCATCATCACTAGTAGAGCTTGGTGAATTGGCACAATCGAGTCTAGATCTTGTATTAGGACGTGGCGGTGACCAAGTGGCGATCAAACAACCTACTGGAAAGCTTAAATTTTACGGTGGGAAAACGAATCCAGTTGAAAAGCGTACACGAGTTAGAGCTCGCGTCATTTCACACGCATTGCGTGATTTAATTCAAGACAGTGACCAAGTGTTTGTTATGGGACATAAAAATCCTGATATGGATTCCATAGGTGCATCTGTCGGTGTACGAAAAATGGCTCAGATGAATGATGTAAAAGGCTATGTCATTATAAACTTTGATGAATTAAATGGTAGTGTGACACGACTCATGAATGAAATTGAGAGTAAATCCGATTTCTATGAAAATTTCCTAACACCTGAGGAAGCTGCTGGGAAAATGACAGAAAAATCATTGCTCGTGATCGTGGACACTCATAAACCGAATTTAGTCATCGATGAACACTTATTGAAGCTAGCTGAAAAGGTTGTCGTAATCGACCACCATCGTCGAAGTGAGGACTTTATAGAAAATCCTACACTTGTTTATATGGAACCATATGCATCATCGACGGCTGAGTTAGTGACAGAGTTACTAGAATATCAGCCGAAGCGTGCAAAGATCAATATGCTAGAGGCTACTGCGTTACTGGCAGGCATTATTGTCGATACCAAAAGCTTTACACTTCGAACAGGAGCACGTACATTTGAAGCGGCTTCTTATTTACGAACGAATGGTGCTGATACAATATTGGTGCAGCGTCTTTTAAAAGAAGATGTGGACACCTATATTGAGCGCTCCAAAATTGTGCAAACCGTGCAATTTGTAAAACCTGGAGTAGCTATTGCTGTAGGAGAGGAATCGAAAGTGTATGACTCTGTTTTAATTGCACAAACAGCAGATATTTTACTAACCATGAAGGATGTTAGTGCATCCTTTGTCATTGCACATCGAGCAGATGGAAAAATTGGTATAAGTGCACGATCTCTAGGGGAGGTCAATGTACAGCTCATCATGGAAAGGCTTGGCGGCGGTGGACATTTAACGAATGCTGCCTGTCAAATAGAGGCTAAATCCATTGATGGTGTGAAAAAACATTTAGAAGAGGCCATAAATGAGGTCTTTGAAGGGAGTTCTGACTAATGAAAGTAGTATTTTTAAAAGACGTTAAAGGAAAAGGAAAAAAAGGTGAAATTAAAAATGTAGCTGATGGCTATGCACAAAATTTCCTGATTAAAAATGGCTATGCTGCTGAAGCAAATGCTCAAGCACTGAGTCAATTAGATGGACAAAAAAAATTAGAAGCTAAAAATGCAGCAGCTGAATTAGCTGAAGCACAAGCATTAAAAGAGAAATTAGAAGCGTTAACAGTTGAGGTAAAAGCAAAATCAGGTGAAGGTGGCCGCTTATTCGGCTCAGTATCAACGAAGCAAATTGCTGATGCATTACAAAAAGTACATGGCATTAAAATTGATAAACGTAAAATGACTTTACCTGATGGCATTCGTGCTCTTGGCTTTACAAATGTTCCTGTAAAATTGCACCATGAAGTATCAGCAACGTTAAAAGTACATGTAACGGAAGAATAAGGAGCGACGATCCATGAGTGAACCGATGATGGACCGCGTTCCACCGCATAACCGGGAGGCGGAGCAATCGGTTATCGGTGCAATATTTCTTGAACCACAGGCGTTAATAACAGCATCAGAAATTTTATTGGTGGATGATTTTTATTTAAATGCCCATAAGAAAATTTTCGAAACGATGCTACGCTTGAGTGATCAAGGAAAAGCGATAGATGTTGTAACAGTTACAGAAGAGTTATCAGCTAAAAAAGAGATTGAAGATGTTGGCGGGCTATCTTATTTACTAGAGCTCGCCAATGCTGTCCCTACAGCTGCTAATGTCGCACATTACGCCAAAATCGTTGAGGAAAAGGCGCTATTACGTCGATTGATTCGTGTAGCTACGAAAATCGTTGAGGACGGCTACACACGTGAGGACGAGGTAGAGGCATTATTAGGCGAAGCAGAGAAGAAAATGATGGAGGTTGCCAATCGAAAGAATGCTGGTGACTTTAAGCATGTTAAAGATGTGCTAGTGGAAACATTCGATAATATTGAGAAACTTCAATCACAAAAGGGAGATGTAACGGGTATACCGACAGGCTTCCGTGATTTAGACAATATTACGGCGGGCTTCCAGCGCAATGATTTAATTATTGTAGCAGCACGTCCTTCTGTAGGGAAAACGGCCTTTGCGTTGAATGTGGCGCAAAGTGTCGCCGTACAAGCGCGTGAGAATGTGGCAATATTTTCTTTAGAGATGGGTGCAGAGCAACTTGTCATGCGTATGCTTTGCGCAGAAGGCAATATTGATGCACAAGTTTTACGTACAGGTGCTTTAACTACGGATGATTGGGGTAAACTAACTATGGCAATGGGTAGTTTATCGAATTCAGGAATTTTTATTGATGATACACCAGGTGTACGAATCAATGAAATTCGTGCGAAATGTCGACGTTTAGCACAGGAAAATGGACTCGGAATGATCTTAATCGATTATTTACAGTTAATTCAAGGTAGTGGCAAACCGGGAGAAAACCGTCAGCAAGAAGTATCGGAGATTTCACGTTCCTTAAAGGGACTAGCCCGTGAATTAAAGGTTCCTGTTATTGCACTATCACAGCTATCTCGTGGGGTTGAGCAGCGACAGGATAAACGACCAATGATGAGTGACTTACGTGAATCGGGAAGTATTGAGCAAGATGCTGATATTGTTGCCTTTTTATATCGTGATGACTATTACGATAAAGAATCTGAGAGTAAAAATATGATCGAAATTATTATTGCAAAACAGCGTAATGGTCCAACAGGAACCGTTACACTGGCCTTTAAAAAGGAATTCAATAAGTTCATTAATGTGGATTGGTCTCAAATGCCACCACCACCGCCACGTGATTAGTCGTTATTCAGATAAGTTGCCTCTTAAGTAATGCAATATTACCCATAGATTAAATTAATCTGAATGTTCGATAATATTCATATCATTCTGTTATTAAACACGAACGTTGAATCGGATTTTTTGATTTTATGTTCGTGTTTTTTCACTGTTTTTTATTGACGGGGCGTTTCTATCATTGTTACAATGATTGAGGCTTGAAAATTGAGATACAAAGGTATCTAACGGAGGTGCTGATTATGACATCAGTAGTAGTTGTAGGAACACAGTGGGGAGACGAAGGGAAAGGTAAAATTACAGATTTCCTTTCGCAAAAAGCCGATGCAATCGCTCGCTTTGCAGGTGGAGATAATGCAGGACATACCATTAAAATTGATGGTGAAACATACAAACTACATTTAATTCCATCAGGGATCTTCTATAAAGAAAAAACTTCAGTAATTGGTAATGGATTAGTTGTCAATCCAAAGTCATTAGTAACAGAGCTTAAAGGTTTACAGGAGCGCGGCATTAATACAGATAATCTACGTATTTCTAATCGTGCACATGTTATTTTGCCTTATCATATTAAGCAAGATATTGCAGATGAAGAAAGTCGTGGCGATAATAAAATCGGCACAACTTGTAAAGGGATTGGACCTTGCTATCAAGATAAAGTAGCGCGTATTGGAATCCGTATGGCTGATTTACTTGATAAGGAAATCTTTGAAGAAAAACTACGTCATAATTTAGCCATTAAAAATAAATTATTTGAGAAATTCTATGAAGTTGAAGGCGTAACATTCGAAGAAATTTTTGAGGAATACTATGGCTATGGACAAGAAATCGCAAAATATGTAGCAGATACATCTAAAATCTTAAATGATGTCCTTGATGAAGGCGGCAAAGTGTTGTTTGAAGGTGCACAAGGAATTTTACTTGATGTCGATCAAGGTACGTATCCATATGTAACATCTTCAAATCCAGTTGCAGGTGGTGTAGCGATTGGAGCAGGTGTTGGTCCATCACGTGTGACAAGTGTTATTGGCGTATCGAAGGCCTATACATCTCGTGTAGGAGATGGTCCTTTCCCAACAGAATTATTTGATGAAGTGGGTCAACAAATTCGTGAGGTTGGTCGCGAATACGGTACAACAACAGGTCGTCCACGTCGTGTAGGTTGGTTCGATACAGTCGTTGTTCGTCACTCACGTCGTGTAAGTGGAATTACACATCTTGCACTTAACTCTATTGACGTTTTATCTGGTTTAGAAACAGTAAAAATCTGTACAGCATATAACTATAAAGGTGAAACAATTACGGAGTATCCAGCAAATCTTCATATTATTGAACAATGTGAGCCGATCTATGAAGAGCTTCCAGGCTGGTCAGAGGATGTAACGAGCTGCCGCACTTTAGAAGAGCTACCTGAAAACGCACGACGCTATGTAGAGCGCATCAGTGAGTTAACTGGCATTCAAATTGCTACTTTCTCAGTGGGACCTGCTCGTGAGCAAACAAATGTTTTAGTGGATGTTTGGGAAGCCTAATAAAGTAAAATAAATTGAAATGGGCGTGCCATATGAGGTACGCCCATTTTTAGTGAATATCCCTTTTCTTAAAGCGACCGCCTTTTACCTCGGCGATATTACCGATGGCTAAAAATGCATTGTCATCAATTTCTGCAACAATTGATTTTAACTTCGCTTCTTCTAAACGAGTAATAACGGTAAAGATGACTTTCTTATCGTTCCCCGTATAAGCCCCCTCCCCATGAAGGAAGGTAACACCACGACCAAGTCGATCCATAATCGTTTGTCCAATTTCATCAATGTCATCACTTATGATATAAACCGATTTTGATTCTTCTAATCCTTGAATAACAATATCAATCATTTTATAGGCAATATAGTATGCAATGATGGAGTACATGGCTTGCTCCCAATTAAAAACAAAACCTGCCACTGCAAAAATAATGACGTTGAAGATCATAATGATTTCCCCGACTGAAAACGGTGTCTTGCTATTAAATAAGATGGCTAATATTTCAGTTCCATCCAATGAACCACCATAACGAATGACAATACCGACACCAACGCCTAAAATCATTCCACCAAAAACTGTAGCCAATAGTGTGTCTTCCGTAAATGGATGTATGTTATGTAAGGCAAGTGTTGCTAACGAGAGTACAGTAATACCGAGCCCTGTAGAAATAGCAAAGGTTTTCCCAATTTGTTTATAGCCTAAAAAAATAAAAGGTAAGTTTAAAATGAAGATGAAAATACCAAGGGGTAGATTTAATAAATGAGATGTGATAATGGAAACGCCTACGATGCCTCCATCCATGATGTGGTTAGGTACTAAAAATAGCTCCAAGCCCAATGCCATTATTATTGCACCTAGCGGAACCATAATAATCCTAAGAAAAATTTTACGCATATTATTTTTCTGCAGTCTCAACATTTTTGTTGAGATCTCAGAGGTTTGTGAATCACTCAATTTAATCGCTCCAATCAAATAATGTATTTTCTTTTATAGTTTATCGGAATATTAAAAAAGTAAAAAGTATTAAGTCGAAATTCACTTGAAAAAATTTAGAGATTAATATACCAATGGCTCAATATAGTTTATTTTATCCTTCTATAGGCAGGTGTTTTTTATAACCTAATATATGAATAAAAATACAGTAATTACTAACTATATAAAATTTATTCTATGTAACAATTAGTAGATAAATAATACATTTACATTACAAAAGGGTGAAATCATTCAAACGCCATTTTCTTTATGGTAAATTATAAGGGTGCAAAAAATCCTTGTGGGTAAATCATCCTACTATAGGGTAAAGTTGGAAGGGGCTTTATTGATGAATTCGTTTTGGAAAAGAAAAGAAGAAAACAATAGATTCACCTACAATTTTTCTTCTTTTAAAAAGGCTTCAATCGTTGCAGTTTTAATGACCAGCCTAACGATTAATATGGGTTTTGCTAAGGAATATAATAAAGAAAACTTAAATAAAATTTTCCACGTTTATGTGGGAAATGAATATATTGGTGCAGTATCTGATGAGAAAGCTATTCAAGAAATTATTGCCTCAAAGGAAAAAGTAGCGAGTCAGCAATTCAAAGGATTATCGATTGATGCTAGTTCAGCTGTTAAAATAATCCCGGAGCAAGTATTTGCGAATGAAACAAAAGATGCGGAAACGTTATCCAAACTTGAGCAATCTTTAGTAGCAAAATCCGATGCTTTTACATTATTAGTTGATCATAAACCGGTTGTATCATTAGAGAATACAGAGGCTTATGAAAAGACTGTCCAATTGTTAAAGCTACAATATGTTTCTCAGCAAGAATTAGATAAACTTGCTGAAACCCAGCAAGCTATTAACAATTTACCTGAATTACAAAATGGTGAATCTCGTCTATTAGATATTTCGTTTAAACAGGGAGTTTCGGGATTGTCGCAAAAAGTTACACCGACTGAAATTGTATCGCCTGAGCAAGCGGTAAAATATTTAATGACAGGCTATCTTGAGCAAGAGACATATAACATTCAATCAGGTGATGTGTTAGGGTCGGTTGCTAAAAAACACAATTTAACAACAAGCGAACTATTAGCATTGAATCCTGACATTACAGTGGATACAGTTTTACAAATTGGACAAGCACTAAATGTTACAGTGGCAAAACCGTTTGTAACACTTGAAGTGAAAAAGGAAAAGAAAGTTGCAGATGAAATTCCATTTAAAAAAGTGGTCAAAGAAGACCCTACAATGTATAAAGGCGAAAAAGTAATTAAACAAGAAGGCGCTAATGGAAAAAAAGAAACAACCTATGCATTAACGTCTGAAAATGGAGCACAAACTTCAAAAGTTGCATTAGCAGAAAAGGTTATTCAACAACCAGTAGATCAAATTGAAGTAGTTGGTACAAAGGTAATTTCTTCACGAGGAACTGGTGAATTTGCATGGCCAGCAGTAGGAGGCTATATTTCAAGTGGCATGGGTGAACGTTGGGGAGCCTTCCATCGAGGTATAGATATCGCTCGTCCAAGTAACTACAATATTTTAGCTGCTGATAATGGCGTAGTTGTTGCAGCTGGTACTTCAGGCAGCTATGGTAATCGCATTGTTATCAATCACAATAATGGCTATACGACACTTTATGGGCACCTATCTTCAATTAATGTTGAAGTGGGCCAAGTAGTGGAAAAGGGTTCTGTAATTGGAATAATGGGTTCTACTGGAAATTCGACAGGTACACATTTACACTTTGAAGTTGAAAAGAACGGTTCATTAGAGAATCCGTTATCTTATGTAGGTCGATAAACATGTGGAATAGAAGGCAGTCCAAATGGTGGGCTGTCTTTTTTCAATTATTTCCCGAGAAATAATTGTTGGAATATATCATTTTCTGTCACAGTATAAGATGGATTGAATATCGATTAATGCATAGAACTCGAAAGCATGATAGAGTTAAGAGTAGTGAATTTACAAATACACATTGTTTAAGAATAGATAAAAAGCGAAAGGGAGAGAATGAATGAACAAAACCATTTTAGTTGTTGACGATGAAAAACCAATCGCAGATATTTTGCAATTTAATTTGATAAAAGAAGGCTATAAAGTTATTTGTGCTTATGATGGTGATGAGGCATTAAAAAAAGTAGAGGAAGAGCAACCAGATTTAATGCTTTTAGATATCATGCTACCAAAGCGCGATGGAATGGAAGTGTGTAGAGAAGTACGTAAAAAATACGATTTCCCTATTATTATGCTAACTGCTAAGGGCTCTGAGATTGATAAAGTATTAGGATTAGAGATGGGCGCAGATGATTATGTCACAAAGCCATTTAGTACACGAGAGCTGATTGCACGTGTGAAGGCTAATATGCGCCGTCTACAAGTTGTTGCTCCTGCAGCAGAAGAGGCTGAGGAAGAGTCTAATGAGATTGTTGTGGGATCTCTTGTTATCCAACCAGATGCTTATTTAGTAATGAAGCGTGATGAAGCAATTGAACTGACACATCGTGAATTTGAATTACTTCATTATTTAGGAAAACATATTGGTCAGGTCATGACACGAGAGCACCTACTACAAACAGTATGGGGCTATGATTACTTTGGTGATGTACGAACAGTTGACGTAACAATTCGTCGTTTACGGGAAAAAATTGAGGATAATCCTAGTCATCCCGCTTGGATCGTCACACGACGTGGTGTAGGTTATTATTTACGAAATCCTGAACAGGAGTAATAGGAATGCAGAAAGTGAGCTTCTTTAAATCCATTCATGTCAAACTAGTGCTGATTTATATTTTATTAATATTGCTTGCCTTACAAATTATCGGTATCTATTTCGCTCGTGAATTAGAACGAAATTTGAAGAGCAACTTCCAAGATTCCATTTTTCAGCGTGTCGACTTGATGCAATATAGTATTCGTGAAGAAATATTAAAGGAACGCGATGAAAGCATGCCTAAATTAGAAGAAAGTCTAAAATCCATTGTGATGGAGTTTTCTACTGGTTTAAAGGATGTTTCGAATGGAGATATTTTAGAAATTCGTGTTATTGATGATAGACAAAGAATTCTTGCCACATCGGAGCTTGAAAATCAAAATTTAATCGGACAACGTTCTAATACGGATCTAGTGCGTCGAGCCATATCTGCTGAAACACTCTTTGACATCATTAAACTAGACAATAAAACGAGAAATCGAGTGTGGGTATTAGCGAATCCGATTAGAGCTGGTGCAGGACCAGACGATGAAATTATCGGTGTTCTCTATATTGAAGCTAATATTGAATCCGTTTTTGAACAAATGAATGACATTAACCGAATTTTCCTTGGTGGTACGGCTATGTCCTTAGTTATTACCATCTTCTTAGGTATTCTTGTTGCACGAACGATTACACAGCCAATTGCTGATATGCGAAAGCAGGCTCAGGCGATGGCAAAGGGGAACTATTCTCGGAAAGTACGAGTATACGGTACGGATGAAATAGGACAGCTAGCCATTACCTTTAATCATTTAACCAATCGTTTACAAGAAGCACAATCGACAACAGAAGCCGAACGTCGAAAGCTAGATTCGGTTCTGACTAATATGACAGATGGCGTTATCGCGACCGATCGCAAAGGACGTATAATTCTGATTAATGACCCTGCACTAGAATTACTGCATATTTCAAGAGATATTACATTAGGGCGTCCTATCGCCTCTGTATTGGGAATTGATCAGGAATATGGCTTTGAAGACTTAATTCATATGAATGATGCGATCAATTTAAACTTTAGTACAGCCGATGCACCTTATATACTTCGTGCTAATTTCTCTGTTATTCAAAAAGAGACTGGTTTTATTAACGGTCTAATTACTGTACTACACGATATAACAGAGCAGGAAAAGATTGAAATGGATCGTCGAGAATTTGTATCGAATGTATCACATGAGTTAAGAACGCCGTTAACAACGATGAATAGTTATTTAGAGGCACTAGCAGATGGGGCATGGAAAGATGAAAATATTGCTCCGACATTTTTAAATGTGACACAAACCGAAACAGAGCGAATGATTCGTCTAGTGAATGATTTATTACAATTATCAAGAATGGATAGTTCGGATTATGAGTTGAATAAAGATATTGTGTTATTCAATTCATTCTTTAACCGTATTATCGACCGATTTGAAATGTCTAAATCGGATAAAGTCCAGTTTGAACGATTATTCCCTGAAACATCCTTCTATGTAGAAATTGATACGGATAAGGTGACACAAGTCATCGATAATATCATTTCGAATGCCATTAAATATTCACCAGATGGCGGTAATATTCGCTTTGGCTTTACTGGACAAGAGGACATGCTGAAGGTCATGATTTCTGATGATGGCATGGGTATTCCTAAAGAAAATGTAGGGCGTATTTTCGATCGTTTCTATCGTGTGGATCGTGCACGTGCTCGTTCTATGGGAGGAACAGGTTTAGGATTAGCTATTGCGCGGGAAATGATTGAAGCTCACGGTGGGAAGATTTGGGCTGAAAGTGAGGAAGGACACGGTACAACGATTTTCTTCACATTACCATATGATGCAGATGAATTTGGTGAGGCAGGTGAGTGGGAATGAAATATATAGAGCCAGTTAAATCTGTTGTATTATTTCTACTTGTCATGTTAAGTGTGGTCTTAACTTTTTTGATTTGGACCTACACACCTGATTATAAATTTATTGAAAAAACAACAGGAGAGGAAATTCTCATTAAGCCACAAAAGGATATGGAGGATATTATTCGTCCGTATAAGGCTATTTTCCGTTCCGATGAAGAATTTACAGGTACAGTATCTAATGCTGCAATGAAAGATATGATGAAGACTTTTAAAGGCTGGAATATTCTTGACCTAGTACCTGTTAACAATAATCTATCTCCAAACTATGTGAATCAAATTATTAGTGCAGATAATCGGATGACCATCTTCTTTACTGGTGAAATTCCGTTTTCAGCCTTTAATACGATCTTTCAGTTTACGGACAAGGAATTACCCGAAACAACGTTCAATCGTATGATTATCGATTGGAGTAATTATAATAGCAAGGATCTAATGCTTTATTATATTAGCAGCAATAACCAATCATTATTCCGTTCACATGTCAGTGTGCCAAACGTAAATCAGTTTATCAAAGAAGTCATAGAGCCTGCGAAAAAATATGAAGCTTTTAAAGAAGTTGAGCGCGAAGGCCAGACATCTCTTTATGTAGCTAGTAATAAAATGGAATCTGTAAAATTTACGTACTATATTGAAGAAATCACACCAGAATTATTTAAAAATGTGTTATTCCCAGAACCAAATATTGTCCAGCGTAATGTTGAAAGTGCATCCTCTGAAAAATATACAGATGGTATGTCCTTAATGACATTAGATACAAATCTCAAATCATTAAACTATGTTTATCCAGCGGCAGAAAGCAGTATACGAATTGAGCCATCGAAGCTTCTTAAAGATAGCTTTGAATTTATCAATGAACATGGAGGATTTACAGCAGATTTTCGTTATGCTTCAACGAGCATCAATAAAAATCAAATGGATTATCAATTATACTTACAAGGTTTACCTGTCTATAGCAATCATGTCATTACTCGAATGACGACAATTTGGGGAGATAGCCGGATTTTCCATTATAAGCGTCCATACTTTTCATTAGATATGGATATTGAAGCAGAGAAGGAAATTAAAGAACTACCTTCTGGTACAGAGATTGCTGAGAGATTAAAAAATGCTAATAACATTGCCTTATCAGATATTGAGGAACTTGTATTGGGCTATTATTTAACGCAAAATCAAGAACTGAATATCTTTACATTTGAACCTTGTTGGTTTGTTATTCGTAATGGTACATGGATTAAACTGACGCCTGAAGTTTTAGGAGGTGTTAAAAATGGATTGGAATAGAACAAAATCTATTTTTATATTCGTTTTTTTAATTCTCAACATCTTCTTATATACACTTTATGTAAATCGCTATAATGAAGCAAAAGATATTGAAGTACCTGGTGAAAAAACGATCGAAGCTCGTTTAAAAGATGATAATATTACGTATGGCTCATTACCAAATAATATTGAATCGGCCTCTTATATTACAGCCCAAGTACATAAATTCACAAAGGCTGAATTTAAAGATACTAATCAACAGGTCACCCCTACGGATGACAATACAAAGGCTCGTGCTATTTTCATGAAGCCTGTTAAATTACGTAATGTGAATGATGATGCAAGCTTTACAGATTTTGTTCTAGCCAATGTCAATGAAGGAGCATCGTATGCTTTATGGAAAATAGATCGAGAAGAACGCGTCGCTGTTTTTTTCCAAAAGACGAATAATCGAATGTTCTATTATAATGGTTCATTAAAAATAAAATGGAATACAAATGACGAAGTAATAATGTATGAACAAACAATGATTGATAATATTGAAGAAATGGAGCAGCAGGAAACGGTTATTCCACCACTTCAAATTATTCAAACATTGTATGCAAAAGGACCGCTCAAACCAGACTCGCGCATTACACAAATGAAGTTAGGTTACTCCACGCTCGTTAAATTAACGCGTACACAGGTACTGGTGCCAACGTGGGAGGTTCAAGTGAAATTACCTGATGGAGGAAAAGAGGAGTACTTTGTCAATGCAGTAGAAGGTAAAGTCATTGAAATCCAGGAGGACAAGCAGGAGAGCGGAGAAGAAGACTGGGGAGTTGAATAATGCGATTTAGTGTTTTAGCAAGTGGCAGTACAGGAAATTCGATTTATGTAGAGAATGACGACCATGCTTTTATTGTCGATGCGGGACTTAGTGGGAAAAAGATGGAGCAGCTCTTTACAAAAATCGACCGTAATATGAAGCAGCTTAGTGGCATTTTTGTTACACATGAGCATAGTGATCATATTAAGGGAATTGGTGTACTGGCACGAAAATATAGTGTACCAATTTATGCAAACGCCAAAACATGGCAGGCAATGGATGGGCTAGTTGGTGATATTCCTGTAGAACAGCGTTTTGAATTTGAAATGGATACAGTGAAGTATTTTGGTTCTTTAGCTGTTGAGTCCTTTGCCGTTTCACATGATGCAGCAGATCCAATGTTCTACACTTTCCATGAGAATGATCGCAAGCTGGTCATTATTACAGATACCGGCTATGTCAGTGATCGTATGAAAGGGATTATCCGTGGAGCAGATTCCTTTGTTTTTGAAAGTAATCATGATGTCAACATGCTTCAAATGGGACGTTATCCTTGGTCCATTAAACGTCGTATATTAAGTGATGTAGGACATGTGTCTAATGAGGATGCAGCTATCGCAATGAGTGAAGTTGTATTTGATAAGACGACCAATATTTATCTTTCGCATTTAAGTAAAGATAATAATATGAAAGAGTTGGCACGCATGAGTGTCTCTCAAACTTTGCAATCTTGTGGCATCCTTGTCGGTGAGCATGTTCATCTCTTTGATACAGATGCAGAAGAACCAACAAAATTAGTCACGGTTTAATCATAAGCTATTTAGGCAAAACTTGGAGCTGTTCAAGGCATTTAAAAAAATGCTTTGGGCAGCTATTTTTATGCCCATTTTATTTGTTTTTCATCTGATTTTAATGTTTGAATTGTAAGATTAGGGTAACAATTAACAAATAGCACTAAAGGAAAGGATGAGGAACTTGAGTTATTTCCAAGATGATGATAAAAACAGTGATTTCTTAAAAAATGATGAAGTACCGAAATCACCTCTTCAAGAAAGATTAGAGCGTGAGGAGCAAGAAATGCAAGCCAAGCGGCATAAAAAGAAAGGCGGTGCCGGAGGAAAGGGAGGCTATTTCTTTAGTGGTCTTATCGGTGTGATTATAGGTGCTTTACTTGTATGGCTTATGTTACCTGGACTAGTCAATCAAATGCCTGGGACAACATCAAGTGGTACAGGAAAAAATAACACAACGATTAACCAAGTTGCGACAGAGATAACAACCGATGTGACATCCGCAGTAGATAAAGCTTCAGCAGCCGTTGTGGGTATTACGAATATTCAAGAAATAACGAGTGGAGGTTTTTGGAGTCCACCATCAACAACGACAAAAGAAGCAGGAAGCGGTTCAGGTGTTGTTTATAAAATTGAAGGAGATAAAGCCTTTATCGTCACAAACAACCATGTGATTGAAGGTGCAAAACAGTTAGAGGTCACAATGCCAGACGGAACGAAAGAACCAGCTCAATTAGTAGGTCATGATGTTTGGACAGACCTTGCTGTTATTTCTATTAGCGCTAAAAATGTAAAAACAGTTGCGACATTCGGTAATTCTGATGTATTAAAACAAGGCGAAACAGTTATTGCAATTGGGAATCCCCTTGGCTTAGATTTCTACGGCTCAGTTACAACAGGTGTAGTTTCTGGGAAAGACCGTTCTGTACCAGTAGACTTAAATGGTGATGGTACGGAAGATTGGCAACAAGAAGTATTACAAACAGATGCTGCGATTAACCCAGGAAATAGTGGTGGAGCCCTTGTCAACTTAGCTGGAGAATTAGTAGGGATTAACTCCATGAAAATCGCTCAATCCTCCGTGGAAGGTTTAGGATTCTCTATTCCCATTAATTCAGCTATTCCAATTATCGAGGAATTAGAGAAAAATGGTGAAATGAAACGTCCAACAATGGGAGTGTCACTAGCAGATCTAACAGATGTCCCATCATTCTATCAGCAACAAACATTAAAATTACCTGCAGAGGTGACAACAGGTGTTGTTGTAACAGATGTCATGAATAACTCAGCTGCATCAAAAGCAGGTGTTCAACAATATGATGTTATTGTGGAAATGGATGGTCAAAAGATCGAAACAACTATTGATTTACGCAAGCATTTATATAATGAGAAAAAAATTGGTGATAAACTAACATTAAAAGTTTACCGTCAAGGTAAATTAGTCGAGCTATCACTAACATTAACAAACGGTAATACATTGTAAAGAATATGAAGAGCGATGGAGATCTAACAATTCTCCATCGTTTTTTTTGCGAGGATGAAGAAAGGCTTTTATGAAATATTGTGGATAACTAGAAAATTGTGAATACTATTTCTGTACAAGTAAACGTGAGAAGAAGGCACTTCTTCCATACATGCCATTCCTTTGTTACAATAGGTTGTGGATAACATAGACTGATTTGTGAATAAGTTTGTGGAAATTTCGGAAAATAAGGAGACGTAAAAAAATGGAAAAATACAGCTGTGAAAGCCATATAGAACACGCTTTAGACATGTTTGTAGCAGAGCAAAAAGTGTTCCCAATTATGGATAAAATCAAAGAGGATAAAAAGTTATCCACAAAGTGTAGCTACTGTGAACAGCCAGCAGAATATATTGTATCAAGTAAATAACTTTACACAATATATAGAAGTGACTTGTGGATATGTTGATAACTTTTGTGGATAATTTGTTTGTAAATGAATTGTAAAGGTGGATAACGTGTGAATATAACGATTGTATCAGTCGGCAAACTAAAAGAAAAGTACTTAAAAATGGGCATCGATGAGTACGTAAAGCGACTTGGCGGCTATGCAAAAATGGATTTGATTGAAGTACCAGACGAAAAGGCACCTGAACAACTAAGTGAAGCCGAAATGGACATCGTCAAGAAAAAGGAGGGCGAACGCATACTAGCCAAAATAAGCCCAGATGCCTACGTCATCGCCCTAGCCATCAACGGCAAAATGAAAACCTCCGAACAAATGGCAGCCGATATCGAATCCCTCATGACCTACGGCAAAAGCAAAATCACCTTCGTCATCGGCGGCTCCCTCGGCCTACATGATGACGTGCTAAAACGTTCTGATGAACAACAATCTTTCGGTAAAATGACGCTCCCTCACCAGCTCATGAAGCTCGTGCTAGTCGAGCAGGTTTATCGTAGTTTTAGGATTATGAAGGGTGAACCGTATCATAAGTAAGTGAGGTTTTTGTAGAAATATGTAAAAACATGGGATGATGGCTAATAGAGTTCTTGTTACGAGGGGGATGAATATGGAACGTGATATACGTTTAAAAATTATAGATTTGAATCTGGGTTTTAAAATACTAAAGAAATTTGAAGATAATTGGATTTATATAAAGATGGTTTCACATACTTCTAAAAATTCGAGTAATTGTGCCTATTTTAAATTTAAACTGAAAGATTTCATACTTTTAGATGATGATATATTCTTTCATGGAAATGAAGATGAGGATAGGCTGTATTTAAACAAAAGTGGAATTGTTCAAACTGAATGTTCCCCTGAAGAAGATGAAATTCTTTTTAAAATAACGTCCTCCGATGGAATTATAGAGGTATTTATAAAAAAATACCTCCCTATCTTAAATGTTAGATTAGATGAGTTAACTAATTCGAGAAAAAATATAATTATTACAGAAGGGCACACAGATTGGAGACACTTAAAATATGCTTTAAAAAAACTAAAAACAAAGGGAATGTTTGAAAGTTTAGATATTGGATTTTTTGAACCTGATAAAAAAACTGAGATAAATAACAATAAATTAAAAACAGTTCGTGATTATCATGCCTTATTAGAGAATGAGTATTGTAAAATATTTATTTTCGATAGAGATGCTGATGATATTAATAGGGAATTTGGAGATGCGGAGTGGCTATGTCATGGGAATAATGTATATTCTATGTTATTGCCAATACCAGAGCATCGTAAAGATACACCACATATTAGTATCGAACATTATTATTTCGATAAGGATTTATTTAGAGAAGATAGTAATGGAAGAAGACTATATATGGTAAAAGAATTTGATAAAATTACAAAAAAACATCTACTAATCCCTCATTTATATGCACTTAAAATAAATAAAGATTCTAGTGATATAGGTATCTTAGATTATAAAATTATGAAGTATGAAAAACAAGATGCAGACTTATCCAAAGTAGCTAAAGACGGAAAAAATATTGCATTAAGTAAAACTAATTTTATTAAACATATTGAAAATGGAGAATTTAAGGGGGCAAATGTAGCGGCATTTTCATCAGTCTTCATGCTGATTGAAGATATATTACAAGATTATATACAAAACAAAACTGGAGGAATAGAGATAAGTACGGGTGTATATTTGGAGAAATATCCTACAGGACTAAGTGCATTATCTTTATTCGCAGAGGTTCCAGAAGAACTATTAACCCTTTATAAAAGTGCAAATTTAGTGTCTGTTGGACCCGAAGTATTAAAAAATCATAATACATTGATATTAAAAATAGCAGCTTTGATTAATGGAGAATTGCATCAAATTATACAATTTCCTATAGATATTACTCCTGATTTAGTGGATTTTATAATGAAAAAAAATAAGAATAGATTTAATCGTATAGAACTTCATTTATTTAGCCTTAATCGAGAAATGAGTTCTTCAAGAGAAATATTAAGAGATGATATCTCTGGAACTGTTCTATTAAGAGCGCTAAATTTGTAAAAAAAATTCGTTAGACGAATAGGTGTTTTTAAACAAAAAAGTAAAATAAAGATTTTTTGGATTTGGCGAGTAGATTTAATGTTTTAACGATAGTATTTTATGAGAGGATATGTAGATTATAAGAGATGAACGTGCTCTAAATTATGGGAAAATGGACTTGGCTATAAAGTTCTGCAATTCATTAGACCCTATGTTTACGAAAGAATACTTCAAGAATCTATAGAATGTCCTCGAAACCTCACTTAGTCACATCACGCCATAAGTAAAGGCGGTTTTTAAAAGAAAAAGATGTTTTAAAATGGGAATTATAGAATCAAATAAACTAGAAAATTTAAGCGTACAAGGTAAATAAATTAAAATGTATTATAATAAATAAAGACTAGCATCATATATGTGAGAATAAAGAAGGTGAATAAGTGAATACTGTAAAGGAGTTTGATGAAATTTTGCTTTCTATGCAATTACCACAAGACAGAATTGAATTTATCAGAAAATATTTTTTTCATGGAACACCATATGTTTTTAAAAATAAAGAAAATGAGTATTTTGATTTTAGAAATAAAATTTCAAAGCAGTTTAATATAAATTTTCATGAAGTTTTTATTGTAGGTTCAGCCAAGTTTGGTTTTAGTTATATAAAGAAGACAGAGTTTAGCTATGAATCAGATATTGATGTTGTATTGGTTAATGAAAAATTATTTGATTATTATTTTGAAAAGATATGTGATTATCAATACGAGATTGATAGAAATAATAAATCGATAACTCTAAATGAAAAAAATAAGTATGAGCGATTTCTACAATATATGGTTAAAGGATGGATGCGACCAGATTTATTACCAATATCTTTTCAAGTTGATTTGTTAAAGAATGATTGGTTTGAATTTTTTTCTTCAATATCTTATGGGAAATCTGAAGTGGGGAATTATAAAGTAGCTGGTGGTTTATATAGAAATTATAAATATTTAGAAAAATATTACAAGATAGGGATGGAAAACTATTATTCCAAATTAACTATGTAAAAGGAGAAAAAATATTGGTAAAACAAATTTTAGCCTCACCAAGCACAAAAAAGATATCTGAATTATACACTAGATTATCTGGTGAAAATCCGACCTTAATACTACAACCTGAATTTCAAAGAAAATTTGTATGGAATGATGAGCATAAAGAAAAATTTATTGAAACGTTATTAAAAGGTATGCCTATACCTGAAATTTATATTGCTCAATCGGGCATAGATGTAGAAAAAATTGAAACTCAAGAAGTAGTTGTTGATGGTCAACAAAGATTAAGTACAATACTTCAGTATATTAATGAAAAGGAAGATTCTAAAGTTTTTGGTAATATTGTTAAAAAATTCAAAGAATTAAATGCAGAAACTGAACGAAGAGATTTTCTTAACTATAATGTAGTAATTAGAGATTTAGGAGATATTAATCCAGAAGAAATTATAGAAATATTTAAAAGAATAAACTTAACTAGATACTCACTGACGGATATTGAATTACAAAATGCGATATATAATGGAGAATTTATTTCGGCTGCAAAAGAAATATTAGAAACTATAACAATTCAAGACCTACCTTTTTTAACAGATTCAAAATTAACTCGTATGGAAGATTTACATTATCTATTATTGATTTTATCTACTCTTGTAAGAGGAGGATATTTTAGCAGAGATGTTGAGGTAGAAAAATGCATCATCGAATTTAATAATGAATTTCCAAATAAAGAAGAGTATCAAGAAAAAATTAATTTAGTATTTAGTTTTATTCAAAATTTATCTTTAGATATTGATTCAATTTGGTTAAGAAAATCTAATTATTTTACATTATTTATTGAATTGTACAATCGATATGAATCATTAGATATAGATTCTCTAAAAGGAAGATTATTAAAGTTTGAAAATGATATTTTGAAAAATAAAAATGCTGGTAAGGATACTAATGATTATGGCAGATATTACTCCTATATGTATTCTGGAACTAATAGTAGACAAGCTAGAGTTGTAAGAGCTGAGCTATTAGGAAAGTATGTTTTTGATAATTAAAACCTCACTTACCCACATCACGGAGAACCGTACCATAAATAAGTGCGACGGTTCTAAAGAAAATATAAAAATCCGATTCTAAATCCTTTGAGTCAACTCTTTAGTAATGCTTTCAAACCACACTCCATACAGAAAGATTTTTTAAAAAAATCTATTTGACGTTCTGTATTATTTTTTGTACGATATTGAAGAAAAGAATGCCCGGACTAGAACGGGAGAGGTTCATAGCGGATACCCTCTATAAAAAACTATGGAAACATGACAATAATGCCATGTCCATATTGGACGTGGCTTTTTTTTATGTGTTTACTTATGTTTTAAATAGAATGCTTGGTGATGCCTCTCTTGAAAAGTGTTGGGAAACATTTTACAAGGAGGTTTTTTTATGTCTGGCCGAAGTCATGAAGAAGGATTAAAGGATTTAACCCTATTAGGTAATCAAGGTACAAAGTATTCCTATGATTATGCACCTGAGGTATTGGAGGCTGTAGATAATCTGCATGCCAATCGAGATTATTTCGTTAAATTTAATTGTCCAGAGTTTACTAGTTTATGCCCGCTTACACATCAGCCTGATTTTGCTACGATGTACATTTCGTATATCCCAGATAAAAAAATTGTTGAAAGTAAATCACTAAAGTTGTATTTATTCAGTTTTAGAAATCACGGTGATTTCCATGAAGATTGCGTTAATATCATTATGAATGACTTAATTGCATTGCTTGATCCACGATATATTGAGGTTTGGGGGAAGTTTACGCCACGTGGGGGTATTTCGATCGATCCATGGTGTAACTATGGGAAGCCAGGAACGAAATACGAGGAAATTGCCAATTATCGTTTAATGAATCATGATCTTAATCCAGAAAAAATTGATAATCGATAAATGAAGATTTGAATAGTTATATCAAGAAAGAGGTTTTTAGCTACCCTCTTAAAAAAACTAAGAAGAAAGCAGCAC
This sequence comes from Lysinibacillus fusiformis, assembly GCF_002845985.1. Taxonomy (GTDB): domain Bacteria; phylum Bacillota; class Bacilli; order Bacillales_A; family Planococcaceae; genus Lysinibacillus; species Lysinibacillus fusiformis_D. Next base: position 51,532 of record NZ_PDFK01000005.1, read on the forward strand.
TTTTTCTTAGAGTGCTGTTTTTTCGATATAAGGGAGTTTTATAGATGAAGCAGGAAAAAGCAATTGTTGTATTTAGTGGAGGTCAGGACAGTACAACTTGTTTGTTTTGGGCAAGGGAACGTTTTAAAGAGGTTGAGGCAGTCACTTTTGATTATGGTCAAAGGCATCGTCTTGAAATTGAATGTGCAAAAGAGATAGCGAGTGAACTTGGAATCAAGCATCATACTCTTGATATGTCACTCCTAAACCAACTTGCTCCGAATGCTTTGACACGACAAGATATTACAGTAGAAGACGGAGATAATGGTGAGCTGCCATCGACTTTTGTGCCTGGTCGTAATCTTCTCTTTCTTTCATTTGCTGGTGTTTTAGCGAGTCAAGTAGGAGCTAAGCATATCGTGACGGGTGTTTGTGAAACAGATTTTAGCGGATATCCAGATTGCCGAGACGTTTTTATTAAATCCTTGAATGTAACGTTAAATTTATCGATGGATGATTCCTTTGTAATTGATACACCGTTAATGTGGCTGAATAAGGCGCAGACTTGGGAGCTTGCTGATCGTTTTGGGGCATTGGACTTTGTTCGAGAACGAACGTTGACTTGCTATAACGGTGTCATAGCTGATGGTTGCGGTGAATGCCCAGCATGTAAACTGCGAAACAAAGGGCTTGATGAGTATTTGCGTTATAGGAAGGAGTCTTAAGGTATGTCAGATTTTAGAATCGTCGAGAGGCTCCAAAAAATAGATGTCGATATTCAAAGAAATCAATTGAACTATCATGCAAAGCGCGTTCTTGTAAGCAAAGAATTTACCTTTGATGCTGCTCATCATTTACATCATTATGAGGGAAAATGTAAAAACCTACATGGTCATACCTATCGTGTAGTATTGGGATTGAGTGGCTACACAGATGAACGCGGTTTGATGATTGATTTTGGCGATATAAAAAAAATATGGAAACGAAAAATAGAGATTCATTTGGATCATCGTTATTTAAATGAAACGCTTCCACCCATGAATACGACGGCAGAAAACATTGTAGTTTGGATTTATGAAAAGTTGGCAGAGGCATTGCTTGATGAACCAAGCTATAGCGGTGCATGTGTAGAGTTTATTAGGTTATATGAAACTCCGACAAGCTATGCAGAGGCGAGACGGGAGTGGATGGAAGGTGAGTAAGGTACCTGTTATCGAAATCTTTGGACCAACAATTCAAGGTGAGGGAATGGTCGTTGGTCAGAAGACAATGTTTGTGAGAACTGCAGGTTGTGATTATTCCTGTTCTTGGTGTGATTCATTGTTTACTTGGGATGGCAGTGGAAAGCATCTGATTGTCCAAATGACAGCGGAAGAGATTTGGACTGAGTTGAAACGTCTTGGAGGCAATGGCTTCTCATTTGTCACGATTTCAGGCGGCAATCCTGCACTCACCCCACATTTAGCTGAGCTCATTGCCATTTTAAAAGAAAACAACATAAGAATTGGGGTGGAAACACAGGGAAGTAGGTGGCAAAAATGGATGCATGAGATTGATGAACTGACCATTTCTCCAAAGCCACCTAGTTCTGGAATGACCACGGACTATTCAGTGCTCTCATATATCTTCGAAAAACTTAAAAATCAAAACAGCAATCACCATATATCTCTTAAAATAGTCGTTTTTAATCAAGAGGATTACGATTATGCTAAACAAATTCACCATCGATATCCAATGATTCCTTTTTATCTTCAAGTCGGTAATGATGATCTCATGACAACGGACAATTCACAATTAATTATGCATTTATTGGATAAATATCATGCACTGATTGATAGAGTGATGAAGGATGAAGAATTAAGAGATGTTAAAGTACTACCACAGTTACATGCCCTTGTTTGGGGAAATAAAAGAGGCGTATAGTGTGCCATTACAAAAATGTTTTTAAATTGAGGAGTAGTAGTATGAGAATATTGTTTTATTTATTATCTATTGTCATCGCTAATGTAGTAACGGCAGCATTTGCGCCATTGCACTTCGGTATGTTTATTGTTCCAATGGGGACGTTTTTAATTGGGGCAACCTTTATTTTTCGGGACCTTGTACAAAATAAATATGGTAGAGCAAAGACGTATTTATTTATTATTACAGCTTTAATTTTATCAGCAGTAGTGTCATTCCTACTGGGGGATACACTTTTGATTGTGGTAGCGTCAGCACTATCATTTGTTGTCGCTGAAACAGCTGATACAGAAATCTATACTCGATTAAAATTACCAATGGCTTGGCGTGTGTTCTACAGTGGTCTTGTTGGAGGATTTTTGGATTCTGCAATTTTCGTAGTAATCGGCTTGAGTCCACTTGGAGCTAATATATTACCTTGGGAAGCCGTACCAGCCGCCATTTTCGGACAAATTGTTGTGAAGACAATTATTCAAATGTTTGGCGCAATGATTTTAAATCAAGTTGGTACAATGAAAGAAAAACATCTAACTACAGGATAACTCGTTGAAAACATTGATTAGGCATATTCCACAAGAGATGCCGTTCATTTTGACGAGACAGAGCTATAAGTAAAACAGGCAGATTCGCTTTATAATGCGAATCTGCCTAGTTTAATTTTAAAGGTCTTAATGCATTTTCAATTGTTTCTATCATTTTTATGCTGATTTCTCTAGTTTTTGATCTAAATGATGACTAAGAAAAGTTAGGAAACTTGCACAGACGGCAACAATCCCACCGACCCATGTAACATTCATTAAATTTCCCTGATGATAGACAATTCCCCCTAATGCAGAACCAAAAGCGATACCTACGTTACTTGCTACGGGCATAAGTGAAGCAGCCAATCCTTTCGCACTGGGTTGGTAAATTTCAGCGAGGTCTATTAAATAAAGCTGAGTAGATGTTGTTAAGAGGATAGCCATTAATGACATTAAGCCAATATTGACCAGCCCTAAAATAAAATGATTTGTAGTCCAAAATAAACTTGTCAGAACAATAGCCTGCACAAGAAAAACAAAGCGAAGGCGACCGATAGCATTATGACTGGCAATTTTACTGGCGAGGATATTGCTGAAAATGGAAATAAACCCATAACCAAATAAGATTAGACTAATAGAATTATTTGGTGCTCCCATTCCCTTCAAAATAGGAACAAGGTACGTAAAGACAGCGTAAGTGGCCCCAAATCCTAGAGCAGGAATGAAAAAAGCCATTAAAATACGCGGCTTGATCATTAAAGAAAACTGATCCCGTATCGAGCTACGTACTTGGCTGAGTTGATTAGGTAAGACAAAAAAGGATGCCAAAAAAGCCAAACCACCTAGAAAGGTTGTTAACATGAAAGTGGCATTCCAACCATACCAGTCTGCGATTACAATACCAATTGGCACTCCAACGACATTTGCTAGTGTGAAACCACCAAAAACGAATGATATAGCAAGTCCGCGTTTGTTTATCGGCATGGTTTCGCTTGCAACAATCATGGCTAGAGAGATTAATACTCCTGTTACAATCGCTGTCATAATACGAAGTACAAGGAGCATGATGTAGCTCGTTGAAATGACGCAAAAAGCATTGAGGACGATGAAAGCAAGGATCAAAAACAACATCCATTTACGCTTTGGAAAATGACTTGTTGCTGACATCACTAGTGGTGTGGCAATAGCAAATGTAATGGCAAATGCAGAAACGAGTGTGCCTGCTTTTGCATTAGTCATTTGAAGGCTTGAGGAAATATCAGTTAAGATTCCGACTATAACAAATTCGCTTGTCCCTAGTACAAATGTCAATAACGTAAGTGTTAAAATGAGTAACCAATGTCGCTTGGATAATTGTGAGTTGTGCATAGATACCTCTTTCTAAGATGAATATAAATGTGTAGTAGATAAACAACCTAAACATCATATCATAAAATATTTTAGCGAGAAAAAATCTTTCTAGATTAAATCGGAATGAATGGATTCCCAAAATCGACAAAACTACAGAGAAATCGCATTCTGTTGCTAATCCTAAAAGGATATCAATAAAGATGCTTTTGTATTAAATATGTACATAAAGAATAATTCCTAGTACCTTCCACTTTTCCTTAAAGAAGGAATTTACTGATTTTGCTCGAACTCTATAAATAAGAAATTCCTGTTCAAAATCTAAAATACTCACTTAAAGATGCTCCCTTTTAAAAGGGGAAAAGGAAGGTTTATGATGATTCAATTCCAAAAAGATAATATTACTGTTTTTCAAAGTGCATTGTATATGACTACTTCGGCTATCATTCAAACGAATGAAGCGATAATTATGACAGATCCTAATTGGTTACCTAGCGAAATTGAAGAGATTCAGGCTTACATAAACAACATGGAAGGTGATAAGCAACTATATATTATTTACACTCATAGCGATTTTGACCATATTATTGGTTCAGGGGCCTTTCCAGGAACAAAGGTAATTGCATCTAAACAATTTGATAAAAATCCGAACAAAGCAAAAAGCATTCAAAAAATCCAACAATTTGATCAAAGTTATTATATACAGAGGAGCTATTCCCCTGTATATCCAACAGTAGATATTGTCGTTTCAGAGGATGGGCAAACATTAGAGTTAGATTCGATAACTATGACATTTTATCAAGCACCTGGTCATACGGATGATGGTTTATTTACAGTGATAGAGCCGTATGGGCTATTTCTTTCGGGAGATTACTTGTCAGATATTGAGTTTCCTTTCATTTTTAGCAGTTATAAAGACTATGTCAATACTATTCGTAAAGCTGAAGATATTTTACTGCATCATCAAATAACAACCCATATACCAGGACACGGAACGACAACACAGAACCAACAAGAAATCCAAAAAAGGATTCATTTTTCTAAACATTACTTAGCACAGCTTCCGCAGGATAACGAAGCGTTAGAGAAATGTTTAAGGGAAGAGTATTCGTTTTTTGAAGGAATGAAAAGCATTCATATTGACAATAAAAAGATGGTCAATAAAGAATGTTCAGAAGAGAATCTGTAGTCAATAATCTTTTGAGATGTATTACAAGTAAAACAAAAAGGAGATTGGTTTAGTACCCATAGAAAAAACACCTCCACGTTGAATGTTTTGTATTTAATACCCGTTTTTCAACGAAAGGTGTTTTTATTTGTCTCTTATTTTTAGGTCAGTGCGAGATGGATACGCATTGTCTTTTTTTCTGAGTATTATCTACGTTCAGGCAAATGTGCCAACTCCTCGTATATTTCAGCCCTCTCGTACAAAAGTTGTAGAGGTTTTACTTTTGTGTCGGGCCTTTCAATGTCTAATAGAGGTGAGGGGCACAATTGCGCTTTAGTTCATGTGAAAATGTAATTACAGAAAATGAGGTTTTATTATAAAACTACTATTCTAAATAATATTGTAAAAGTTTAATATAAACATTTTACAAAAAATTTAGAATATTAATATTAAATAACAATATATTTATTATTTTTCTGTTAAAATTACTATGTTAAACAATATTTTGGCAATGTTTAATAATTACAATTAATTGTATTGATTGGATTCAAAATCATCCTTATTAAATAGGAATGGGGAGGTATTACTCTAAGTATGCGTAAATGGGGAAAATCGAAGTATTTAAAAGCAATAACAGCAATGGCATTAACGGCTTCAGCGGTAGTAGTAGCACCGATTGCATCTGAAGCTAGTAGTTTCAAGGATGTACAACGAACGCATCCATTTTATGACGAGATTAAAAATTTAAATGATCGTGGCATTATTAATGGGTTCCAAGATGGGACATTTAAATCTGAGCAAAACGTAACACGTGGACAAGCTGCTAAAATTATTGCGGGTGTATTAGGACTGGATACATCGAATGTTAGCAATCCAAACTTTAAAGATATTCCTACTAATCATGTATATTTTGGTGCAATTGCTGCATTAAAGGAAAAGGGGATTATTAATGGTTATGAGGATGGAACATTCCGTCAGGATGAATTTATTCAACGTAACCATGTAGCAAAAATTTTAGCGAACGCTTTTAATTTAAAAGCTTCAAATACGAATTCATTACCGTTCACTGATGTGCGTGCAGATTATAAAGAAGCGATTGCTGCTTTATATGAAAACAACGTAACGGCTGGTAAGACAGCTACATTATTTGATGGTTCTTCCAATGTAACACGAGGACAACTGGCTGCATTTATTACTCGTTCAGAAGCTGTTAGTAATCCGACTACTCAACCTTCTCAAAGTGTAACGTTTAAAGTTGAAAAATATACAGCGAATGAAATTGCTATTAATGGTAAAACTTATTTATTTGGTGATTCAGTAAAGTCAATTTTTACAACTAAAAATAAAACCGCACTAACAGGAGCAAAAATTACAGCAACTATTGAAAATGGGATTATAACAAAAGTAAATAACGTTGTTTTAAATAAGGCAGGTTCAGCAGAGATGGGCGTTGTATTCAATACAAATGCAACGCTCGATTCGATAACAATTAACGCAGATGGTGTGACTGTTAAAAATGTATCAGTTACAGGAAATGTAACCATTACCTCAAATGTTAAGAGGAAAATGGAATTTGATGGTACTACAATTACTGGCGATTTAATTATAGCTGATGCAATAGATGGTCAAAGTACACTTGTATTGAAAATCAAAAATTCGCACACAGAAAAAGTACAAGTCAAGCGTCAAAATATTTCGATTGTGACGGACACGGTGATTCCTGAAATTATCATAGCAGCTCCCATTGCTGCTATAAATATTGATGGATCAGCAACGAAGGTAACAATTGAATCTACGGCAAAACTGAATATGACTGGGAATGTAAAGTTTGAACGATTGTTGCTTCCTACGGCAGTGGAGTTAGAATTGAATGCTATTGGTTTAGTGAAATATTTAACGGTTCTAAACGCTGATGCTCGAATTACAATCGGTTCAGGTTTACTAATAAATGACTTGTCGATTCCAGCAGGTTCAACGGTAACAAAAATTATAACAAACTATGCCTCGGTTGCTTCCCAAATTAAAGCCATTATTGGAGGTTCTTCGCCAAGTACAGGGGTTCCAAATACAGGTGGAGGAAATGTGGCACCCGATCCGGTTATTCCACCAGAAAAAGTGAGTGAATTTAATGTAAAGAATGCGGAGGAATTAAAACAAGCATTAAATAAAGCTAAAGCAGGAGACTTGATTAGGTTAACAGCTCCAATGACTGCAGATGTAACGCTAACAGATTTAGTAATGATTGATTTGAATGGTCAAACCTTGCATGGGAATGTAACGCTAACAGCACCTACAGCTTCAGGGAGGTACTCTTTAATGCCATCTGGTAGTACTGGTACTATTGCAGGGGATTTAATCATTGCTGCACCAAATGTGAATATCAGTTTAGATGGGTTAACCGTTGAAGGGAACACAATAATTGAATAATAACTTCTAGTAAATTCCTTTGTAAGATAGGGAAAAAGTTGATTGTATAGATAAAAAATCATAAGGAGCTAAACGAATGAAGAAATATGAATGGAATGTCGTTTCCAAGATAGCTTTATCATTTTTACTTGTAATTTCTATGATTTTGCCTTACTTAACAATTGCAAAGGCGGAAACGACAGAAGCTATTGGAGTGGGGGAATCGGTCAGTCAATTGGATCCAACTTCTGAATTAACAATTGCTGAAGCTCGTGCAGCGGTTGGAACGGACCGCACAGTCCAAATTCAAGGGACGGTTACGACAACACCTGGTAGCTGGGGAAGTAAGGCCTTCTATGTACAGGATGATTCAGCAGGAGTATATGTTTTCTCCAGTTCTCCAGAAGCAGGGAGCTTAGCTGTTGGAGATATTGTCAAAATCACAGGGAAAACGAGTTTATATAGCGGAGAGGTTCAATTTAATTCACCGATAATTGAACGAATTTCAACTGGGACAGCACCAGCGCCACAAACAGTGAATCTACCGATTGATGACAGTATGCAAGGTGAATTAATTACACTTCAAAATATGAAGATTAAAGATTTAAAGCCATCTGGTACGTCTGGTACATTTGAATTTAAAGCAGTCGATGCAGCATATAACGAGCTGTTAATTCGCCATGATAACCGTACAGGCTATCAGTTCTCTCAATTTGAAGCAGATGGGTTCAATAACAATGATGTGATTACCGTGACAGGGATTGCTTCAATTTTTAACGGAACTTATCAATTAAAAACGTTAAGCTCGAAAAGCTTCCAATTAGTATTAAATTATGAGCCAACACAAGTAGCGAATATTAAAGCTGTTCCAGCAACAGGCGAAGTCTATGCAGGAACAAAAGTAACATTGTCTACAGATACGCCAAATGCAACAATCTATTACACGATAGATGGTTCTGAACCGTCTACAGCTAGTATGGTTTATGATGCGGCAGCTGGCATTGTTGTCAATGAAGCAATGACGATCAAAGCATTTGCTACAGCAACTGGCTTAAACGATAGCGTAATTACATCCTTAAATTTTACAGTTAAAGATGCGCCATCCACTATTTCAATTACGGAAGCTCGTCATAAAGAAATCGGACAAACTGTCATCGTATCAGGTATTGTAACAGCAAAATTAGAAACTGCTACAGCGCACATTCAAGATGAAGATGGTGCGGCGATAGCCATTTATCCTGTAGATAGTCTTACTGCTAATATCGGTGATCGGGTGACGGTGCAAGGTCAAGTAGCTGAATATAGCGGACTAAAGCAATTAACGAATATTTCGCTTGTTGGCAAGCCCGTTCCTTCTACAATACCAGAGCCACACATTATTAAAAGTATTGAGGTTGCAGAGGATAATGAATCGAAATTAGTAACGATTAAAAATGTTGCCATTACTGGTTCAGGTCAAAACTTTACCGGAACAGATGATGTAGGTACATTTGCTATTTACGATAAAACACGTGACTCAGGTTTAGTGAGTGGAAAAACGTATGGGGAAATTACAGGAATTATTGGTCAATATACAAACCACCAACTGCTTCCGATACGCATTATTGAAGATGTAACAAAGGTTCAGGATATCAAAGCATCTCACGTTGGGGGCGTAACAGCGGGCACGAAAGTCTCACTTTCTACAATGACAGAAGGAGCAACCATTTATTACACAGTGGATGGCTCAACACCAACTACAGCCAGTACAAAGTATACAGGAGAAATTCTTGTTAATAAACCAATGACGATTAAAGCGATTGCGGTGAAAGAAGGTTTAACGAACAGTGCGATTGCTACATTTGTTTATGAAATTATTGATACTAAAAATGCAAAAATTAGCGATATTCAAGGGGCAAGCCATAAATCACCATATGTCGATTTAACAGTAAATGATGTAGAGGGAATTGTTACATTCGTTATCAATTCAACTAGCTTTATTATGCAAGAAAATGGGCCGACGTTCGATGGCGTAAAATCAACAGCAATCAAGGTAAATAAGTCGGCACATAATGTAAAAGTAGGGGAAGTTATTAAAGTAGCAGGAAATGTAATAGAAGCAGGTGGAAACTCTCGATTGACAGATACGCAAATTTCAGCAACAACTATGACAAAAACGGGTACGGCAGTAATTCCAGAAGCTCTTGTGATAGGGGAGGACCTTTTCCCACCTAATAAAATTATCGATAATGATGGCTTTGCCATTTTTGACCCACAAGAAGATGGCATCGACTTTTGGGAATCCATCGAGTATATGCGGGTATCATTCCCGGATGCGAGAGTAATTGGACCGATTTATAATAATGATTCACCAATTGTTGTACCGAGTACAACAAATAATACATTTAATGTGAATGGTGGTTTAAATATTGCTGCCGACGATTATAACCCTGAAAAAATTATGCTTGAAGGGGTTTCAGGGAAAAATTATGATTCAGGTGACCGTTTTAATGAAGCGCTTATCGGATTTGTAGAAAATTTTACAGATGGCTATCGACTGAACACGAATAAAGTCTTTCCTGATGTGATAAAAGCAAACCTTCAGCAAGAAGTCACACATCTTGAACCAGTTGTGGACAAGTTAAATGTCGCTTCTTATAATATCGAAAACTTTTCGAATAATCCTGCCAATACATCTAATGAAAAAGTGGACAGAATTGCAGCGACATTTGTGAAAAACATGAAGTCACCAGATATCATTACATTAGTCGAAGTACAAGATAATGATGGGCAAATTGATTCAGGAAATGCTGATGCATCGGAAAGCTACATGCGATTAATTCATGCAATTAAAGCTGCGGGTGGTCCTGCCTATGATTGGATTGATGTCATGCCAATTAACAATACAGTAGGTGGTGCACCTGGTGGTAATATTCGTGTAGGTTACTTATATAACCCGACGCGTGTTTCATTAGTGACAGGTATAAAGGGAGTAGGTGACCAAGCGAATACGTGGACAGCAGATGGAGGTCTTGCCTTAAATCCTGGCTTTGTTGATCCATCAAAATTTGTAGATACACGTAAACCAATTGCAGCAGAATTTGAATTCCAGGAAGAGCGTGTAGTCATTATTGGAGCTCACTTAAATTCTAAAGGTGGGGATGGTTCACTTTGGGGGCCAACACAGCCGCCAGTGTTAGAATCAGTAACGAAACGTCTTCAGCTAGCTCAAGCCATCAATGACTTTATCGATAAAGGTCTTGCAATGAATCCGAATTTAAATATCATTGTAGCAGGGGACATGAATGACTTTGAATTCACACCAGCACTTGAAACGTTAAAAGGTGATGTTTTAACGAATATGGTAGATAAAGCCCCAGAAAAAGACCGTTTTACGTACTTCTTCCAAGGGAATAATCAAGTGTTGGATCATATTTTAGTTTCGAATAATCTTGCTGATGTTACCGAAATTGACTTGATTCATATTAATGCGAACTTTACAGAGGCACAAGGTCGAGCATCGGATCATGACCCAGTATTAGTTCAAATTGATTTGAAGGCAGGGAAAGAAGAAATACCAACACCAATATTACCTGAAAATGTATATAGCTTTAATAACTACAAAACAGGTAAATTAATAGTGAATCGCCCAAGTGTTTCGTTAACGTTAGGGAAAAATACAAATATTAAAAATGGGATTGCGGTATTTAGTCAATATGCTGAATTCCATGGTGAAGGATTTGCGGACAAAACGGTAACGATTAGTCCCAAAAAAGGAAATGCGATTATTGACTTTAAAGGAACGAAAATGGGTGAAATTATTATTGAAGGGGAAAATGTAAAAGAAATTCGAAATTTACCTGTTGGAGCGAACATAACATATACTAAAGGAGCTTCGGAAGAGAAAATTAAGTTTAAATAAAAACTAAGGATGCTAAACACAAATTTTATTGGCATCATCATCTTCTGAAGCAAGTAATACATTTTTAATAGTTAGGCATATTCAGATTATATGAATATGCCTATTTTTTTATTGTAAAGCTAGTCCATACGTTTTAGAAAATTTTGATATGTATATCAACAAATAAATATCCTTATTTTTATAATTAAAAGGAAAAAATGTTGAAAAATACTTTATTTGTAATATAATCATTTAATAGGGTTTAATATAGTATTTATGAATTGATTGGAGGTGCTTATATGTCAGACAGAAATTTTGTAGCAACAGTATTACTTTGTTTCTTTTTAGGAAGTCTAGGGGCTCATCGTTTTTATGTTGGTAAAATTGGTACAGGTATTTTAATGTTTTTCACATTAGGTGGATTGGGTATTTGGACATTAATCGATTTGATTATGATTATCGTTGGTAAATTTACTGATAAAGATGGTCATCTTATAAAATCTTAATAGTTAAAATGATTGAAATAAAAAACGGCTGGCTCATACATACATACTTTTAAGCTTGTTGCTTTTATTTATAGCCATACGATAAAAAGAAGGGAGACATATAAATGTCTACCCTTCTTTATTGTTTATGGTGGAATAAGCAGATTACCATACCAGACCACTGTGGCAGAATTATTTAATAATAATAGCTATCATTCATCATTTCTGCTACAACGCCTATTACAAATGCAATAATCATCATAATAACTGAAAGAGCTAGCCCACATAATGCAAAGATTAAAGCAGACTTTGCTGCTTTTGGTTGTGTGTCTTTCCATATAAAATAGAGGATAATGCCAAGTAGAGGGAAGCAGCATAAGCTGAGGACATTAACCCAAATATTTGGGTTATCATTTTTTGCTACATTTACTTGGTTGTTAAATTTTAATACGTTGACACCACAATGTAGACATATTTCGGCATTTTCGTCAACGCTAGAACCACAATTAGGACAAAACATATTAGAACCCCTTACATACTAAAAATTTCTTATTTATTAATCAACTTGCCTTGCTGTTTTTTCTTCGTTTAATGACATTAATAGGCGTAATAATTAAAGTAGATAAGCTCTTTTGACATATTTCCCATTATCATTGGCTTAAACAACTAGGAAAAACTTACAACTCCTCTAATTGCAACGTTATTAGAATCTGTAGCTTATACTAATTTTTCCTTTAAGTATAATATTACTGCTAATACACATTGCTTGATTAAAGCCTAATAAGAGACAGAATTTTGTCATATGTATACCTGATTTAATAACTCGATAATCCAATAATGAACATTATAATATAGAATAATATGGTAATTCCTATGTTAATAAAGAAGAACATTAAGGCTGATTTAGCCGCAACTGGTTTTTCGTTTTTCCAAACAAAGTACATAATTAACCCAACAAGTGGCACACAGCAAAGTGTAATTATATTAACAGCCCAGTTTGGTGTGTCTTCTCCACTTGCATTTTTTACGCGGACACCACAGTGGACACAAATTTCTGCGTATTCGGAAATATGTTCACCACAGTTTCTACAATACATAATTGTACCTCCGATATTTTGTTATAGTCTTCTTCCAACATATTGACCAAATAAAAAAAATTGGTAACCAATAGTGTAGAAAATATAAATAATGCCGATTCCACCAATTAATCCAGTAAGGAACCGTCTATTATTATTACTTGTCCATTTACCAAATAATTGACCTGTACCATCAATAGCCATTGGTAAAATTAATAAGGCTATTATCCATAAATCAAATATGCCTAAGAGTATGACTAATATGATGGATAAGAGGTAACCTACTGCCATACCAGTACATCTTGCACATAGAGGGAGTTTCCGCCCCTTATAATGGAAAGAACGGTCCGGTCTTTGATGGCAAAAGAAAAATACCCGCAGTATGAAATTAATATTATTTACCAAATTTGTAAACCCCTTTATTATTATAGCGTTTAGTATATAACATAAATAGAAATTATGGAATATACCTTATAATTTAGTTTTCACTCCCTTTTAAGGTTTAATATGTATTACAAGTAAAGTAAAAAGGAGATTGGCTTATAGCCAGTCTCCTTTAGCGTATGTCGTATCTTATCTGAAGATTTACTCAGCAGTGTAGGCTGCTAGAAGATCACGTACTTCATCGGTGGAATTTGCATTTAGTAATTGAACTCGTAATTGACTAGCGCCTTTAAAGCCGCGCACATATATTTTAAAGAAACGTTGCAATGCTTTAAATGAACGCATTTCGAATTCCTTAGAGTAGTGATCATGAAGGTTGAGGTGCAAGTATAGTAAGTTAAGGTATTCTTTGGCGTTATGCTCTGACGGCTCTTTTTCAAAAGCAAATGGGTTTGAAAATACGCCTCGGCCAATCATGACTCCATCGATGCCGTATTGCTCCACTAGTTTTAGACCTGTTAAACGGTCAGGGATATCTCCATTGATTGTCAGCAACGTTTTAGGAGCAATTTCATCGCGTAGCTTTTTGATGTCTGCAATTAGTTCCCAGTGTGCTGCGACCTTGCTCATCTCTTCTCGTGTCCGAAGATGGATAGAAAGATTAGCTATATCCTGTTTAAAAATATGACTGAGCCACGCACGCCACTCTGCTACATCTGTAAAGCCAAGTCTTGTTTTTACACTAACAGGTAAGCCACCTGCTTTTGCTGCTTGAATTATTTCTGAGGCTAGTTCAGGGTGAAGAATTAAGCCGGCTCCTTTACCTCTCTCAGCCACATTATCGGCCGGGCACCCCATATTAATATCGATACCTTTAAAGCCTAGCTCTTTCATACCGATGCTCATTTGACGAAAATGCTCAGGGGTGTCTCCCCAAATATGGGCCACAATTGGCTGCTCATCTTCAGTGAAGGCTAAGCGGTTACGTACATTTTCGAAGCCGCCAGGTTGACAATAGCTTGTTGTATTGGTGAATTCTGTAAAAAATACATCAGGCCTCCCCGCTTCACTAATGACATGACGAAATACAACATCTGTCACATCCTCCATTGGTGCTAAAATGAAAAATGGCCGTGGTAAATCAAGCCAAAAATTATGTTGATGCATTGATGAAAATCCTCACTTTCGAAAATAATACCTTTGCAAAAAGATACCATATTTACTGTCCTTCTACATAGCTAGGGGCTTAGCTTGATACAAGAAACGGTATCTTATTTGAAAGTGGGAAATTTGATGAGAAGGAAAAGGGGAAAAACCTTGATAGATCCTCGCTGCCGTTTAGGGTCTTGAACATGGTAAAAGATATAATTAGTATTTCATAGAAATATTGACATTTATTTTTCAGACAACTAAGCTTAATGAAAAATAGAGCTGGGGAGGGACTGCCAGTGGAATTAATTCAACTAAATTGTCCGAATTGTAATGGGAAAATTGAATATAAAGAAGGGCAATCATTTAAATGTCCTTTTTGTGAAACTGAAATAATGCTGAAAGAAAATAAAGTCTATTATGTAGATCAAACGATTAATCATTATTATGGTACAGCTGCTCCTAATACAGCTACACGTCCCAAAACGAATTTAAAGGCACTTCTTATTGTACCGTTTGTCTTCTTGTGTGCCATTCTTGGGTATTTTCTTTTTAGTAGTAATCAAACAGAGCATGGAAACCGTGAAGAAATAGCTGTTCGAACAATGCCTGAAAGTGAAGTGCTTCTATTCTTTTTAAGGGACATTTTTGATAAGGGTGGAGCAATGCCAACTAAAGAAGAGATTGCAAGTATTCGATATTTGGCCCCCTACTATTCTGATGATCAATGGCATTTTGATTACAGTCTAGACGATCCATTTACAAATAAGGAAGCTGAAATTTCTACCTATATCATGATGGATAAGTTATTAAATACGCAAGAAATCGAACAAAAGGACTTTGAAGCCTTTACTGGACTAACTGTATTGAAGCTCATGAATGATTATGAAATAGCACAAAGTGAAAAGGTAAGCTTTCGACATCTGAAAAACTTAAAAAGCTATACAGGTAGCTTTAATGAATCATTTAGTAAAATTGCGGAATATTTTAGCGATAAGTCTAATATTGTAGAGCTCTCTATCCAAATTCGAAGTAATGAGGAACTTGCTTTATTATTAGAGTTTCCGAATCTCCAATCACTTGAAATATCTTATGTGACTGAAGAAGTTAAGGATTTTGAGCTTCTTAATAAATTGTCACTAAAATCATTGTCTTTAAAATTTTCCAATGATTTGAAGTGGTTGTCTACATTAACTGATTTAGAGTCGTTAGCGATAGACAATAGTGAAGCGACCGATTTTAGCTCCTTCTATTCACTGAATCAATTACAAGAATTGAAGCTTACATCGGTAAGAAATTTAAAAACGCTTGATTTTTTACAAAATATGCCTAACCTACAATCGCTTGATCTCGAAAATATGAACATTGCCAATTTAGAAAAGCTTAGAAATAAATCATCTTTGACAAAGCTACGTTTATCTTCTCCAGGTCAATTTGAATTGCTTGATATTGTGAACAGTCTGACATCACTCACTGAGTTATCATTAGCTGGTTATTATGGCGATACATCGCCGATTACAGCACCCAATTTGAAGAAGGCGGAGCTAAAGGGTTCTTTTATACAAAAGTTAGAGGCACCCACTTTAAAAGATTTGACTGTTTATATAAGTGGATCGGAATCGCAATTGAATGGTGCAGCATTTCTGAAATACCCACAGCTAGAAAAGCTTACAGTCAAGGAGTATGGGGTTTTCACGGGCGTTCGTTCCTTAAATGACCTACCTAGTTTGCAAACAATTCATTTTAACGAGACCATTTTTTATGAAGAAACAGGTGACTTATTCAATTTACAGCACGTAAAGACATTAAATTGTTCTGAATGCAATTTTCAATTTAATAGTCAACAACCATTAACAAACAACGTGCTGGAACATTTAACTTTGAATGATGTATCGATTCAAATAGGTAATAGTGATTGGATAGATGAGGTTGATAAGATCATGCCTTACTTTGCTGGTCTTTCAGCTTTACGTTCGTTCACATTACAGGATAGTTCACTTCAATCGTTACATTTCATGAAAAATTGGCAACAAATCGAGGTGCTTCATTTAGAAAATAACGCTATTTCAGATGTAGAGCCTTTAGTGAATATGCCTAACCTAAAAAGGCTATATATTTTAGGAAATCAGGTTCAAAATCAATCTGTTTTAGACAAAGGAATTCTCATTTATTAAAGTCAGGTGTATTTTTAACATGAACTCACTTAGTAATCAAATTAGGTACCAGTCATAAAGGAGGCTGGTACTTGTTTTTAATAGAATAAGGCTCGAGATGAGTATAGTATTACAAACTAAATATCGGGTCGATAAGGAAGAAACGATAGGAGTATTGGATTTATTTGTCTTAAGCAATCGGATAGTTTTATAATGAATAGATGGTTAAGTAGAGGAGCTGAAAAATATGTTCGCACGTAATAAAGGTGTTTATTTAGTGTTATCATTACTAGCAATCACTTTTGTTTTAACAGGCTGTGGTACCGCTAAAGACAAAGCAAAATCTGAAGGAGACACAGTGGATTATGCGGCGGAAGTGAAGGAAAATCCAATTGTGACGATTACGATGAGCAATGATGAAAAAATTGTCATTGAATTAGAACCTACTGTCGCCCCGAATACAGTCGCTAATTTTATTTCCTTAGTGAAAGAAGGATTTTATGATGGTCTTATTTTCCAACGTGTAATTCCTGATTTTATGATTCAAGGTGGAGATCCTTTAGGGAATGGTACTGGTGGACCTGATTATTCAATTGATGGTGAGTTTTCATCAAATGGATTTGACAATAATATGAAGCATGAACGTGGTGTTATTTCGATGGCTCGTTCGCAAGATCCTAATTCTGCAGGTTCACAATTTTTCATTATGGTAAAGGAAGCATCACATCTTGATGGGGATTATGCTGCTTTTGGGAAAGTGATCGAGGGTATGGAAACAGTCGATGCCATTGTTGCGGTTGAGCGAGATGCCACAGATAAGCCGCTAGAAGATCAGCAAATGAAAAAGGTAGAAGTGGATACAAAAGGCTTTGATTATCCAGCGCCTAAGGTCAATAAATAGTTAATCTAGAATTTATTGATAAAAACAATAATATAGACATAAAAGAGTATGTAAGAGGTGAAATCTTACATACTCTTTTTACTTGTCAATTTCCTTTGGTATTGAAATAAGCCATAAAAAATCGTCCTCTATCAGTATTTGGATGTCGTGCCCTTGAGTAACTAGCTGTTCAGCCTTATGCTGTTTGCTACTGATGCCACGACGTTTATCTCCAAGAATGACGAAATCCGTTTGCTGTGTAACAGCTCCCTGCAAGGACCCTCCACAGGCTTTTACTTGTTTGGCAGCCTCTGAACGGGTCATTGTAGAAAGAGCCCCTGTAAAAACGATTTGTTTTTTATAAAAGGGGTGTGTTAGGCTTTCGGCTGAATCAGGGTGGAAAATGATTTCTAGGTTGTCCTTATTCGTCATATGGGTACTCCTTAACATTCTCTTTTCATTTTAGATAATAAATAAATCCACAAAATTTTGCATGTATGCTACATTAAAAATAAAAAATTTAAAGAGGTACATACACATGAATTCGCAATTGACTGCTTTTATTACTCTTAGCTGTACATCGGGTTTTCTAAATTTGTATTTATGTTTATACGTATTTCTACAACGCTACAATTACGCAAAAATTGCGCAATTGTTTATAGGGTATACGGCGTTAATTACGGTATATTGTTTTGCCTCTGCTTTTGGTTTAATAGCTACAACACTGGACGCAATAAAGTTTTGGACAGCCATTCAATATGTAGGCATGGCTTTTTCAACACCGCTCGGTTTATTGTTTATCATGCAATATTTGGGCTTTCATTTGTCAAGGAAAAAGATAATGGCCCTTCTAGCTATCCCTTTTATTAGTTTAATAATGGTTGCTACAAATGATATGCACCATTTTCATTATAAGATATTTGAAGTTGATCCCGTGTTAGGGGCTCCTTATGTTTATCAGGAAATCGGTATATGGTACATCATTCATGGTATATTTACGTTTGGCTGTATGTTTGTATCCTTTTTACTAATAGTAAAGTATTGGAAAGAAACAAGTAAAACTTATCGCCAACAACTGATTGCCTTAATGTGTGGTCAGTTAATTCCTATGATCACTGCTTTTATATACTTATTGGGTCTAACACCTCAAGGGGTTGATCCTGTTCCAATGGTCTTATGGATTTCTTCTCTGTTGTATTTATGGTCTATTAATTCCTCCCGTTTATTTAGTGTAATGCCTGTTGCCAAAGATGCTATATTCCAAAGTATCAATGATGGGGTCATTGTGTTAGATGAGTCGTTTCGATTAATAGAGTTTAATCAAGCATGTAGCAAGGTGTTCCCTCAACTAACTCGGTCTATGTTTGGTGTGGATTTTAGGAAGCTATGGCTTGAAGTAACTGGGCAAACGATGCCATTTACATTAGAGACGACGATGAATACGCAAGAAATAGAGCTTGATCTTATGAGTCATACTTACCAGGTACGCATATCAGCGCTACGGCATGTTAATCATGGTAATGGGCATTTACTCATTTTTACCGACATTACAGAGTTAAAGAAGCTACAACGGATGTTAGAACAACAGGCTTATTATGATGAACTGACACAAATCTATAATCGTCGAGCATTTTTTCAACAATGTAATCAAGCCTTCAGCGAGATAAGAGCATCATCAACAGCATTTACAGTAGTATTAATGGACATTGATTATTTTAAAAGTGTCAATGATACGTATGGTCATGCTGTCGGCGATCAGCTACTTGTTCATGTTGTACAGGTTTGTCAGAGTCAACTGAAAAAAGGCGAGCTTTTTGCAAGATATGGTGGTGAGGAATTTGTTCTTGCACTCAAGGGCTATTCATTGTCTAAGGGGGAAGCATTAGCTAAGCAGCTCTGTCACTGTGTAGAAACACAACCTCTTATGACTATTGAGGGGGCTATTTACGCTACTATTAGCTGTGGAGTGGCTGAAGGAACAAATGAAGAAGATACATTGTATCAGCTTTTAAATAAAGCGGATAAGGCACTGTATGGAGCAAAGCAAGCAGGGCGTAATCGAGTACATGTTTATTTAGAATAAAAAAGGCTAAAATATACGATCATTCATGGAAGGAATGATGTATATTTTAGCTTTTTAATTACCAATTTGTATGGAAAACACCTTCTGCATCAGTACGTTCATACGTATGGGCGCCAAAATAATCACGTTGTGCTTGTAACATGTTCGCATTAGATGAGCCTGTTCGATAACTATCGTAATATGTGAGAGAAGCACTTAGACATGGGAACGCATTACCTGCTTGAATGCCTTCACAAACTATTTTTCTTAAGCCGTTTTGATAGTCCTTTGTCTTTTCTGCAAAGTAAGAGTCAATTAGTAAATTATCAAGTGTAGGTTGCTGTTGGTAGGCTTCACTAATCACATTTAAAAATTCTGCACGAATAATACAGCCACTGCGGAAAATTAAGGCAATATCCTTTAATGGCAAGTTCCAGTTGTAAAGCTCAGATGTCATTTTATATTGTGTGAAGCCTTGTGCATATGCACAGATTTTACCCATATATAAGGCTTGACGTACGTTTTCTATCCACACATCTTTATCTTGATTTTGTGGATTGTAGTTCGGCCCTGACAGTATAGCTTCAGCTCGAACCCGCTCCTCTTTTAATGATGAAATATAGCGAGCGAATAAGGCTTCTGTAATAATCGATGTAGGGATACCGTTATCAATGGATTGCATACTAGTCCATTTTCCAGTACCTTTTTGACCTGCTTTATCAAGAATCATATCGATTAGTGGTAAACCTGTTACTTCATCCTTTTTTCTTAAAATTTCAGCTGTAATTTCAATCAAATAGCTTTTTAATTCGCCTTGATTCCATGTTTCAAAAGTATCAGCAATTTCCTCAACAGATAATCCTACATTTTTTCTTAAAAACGTATAGGCCTCAGCAATTAGCTGCATATCTGCATACTCGATCCCGTTATGCACCATTTTAACAAAGTGGCCTGCACCTTTAGGACCTATATACGTACAGCATGGTGTAACATCCACTTGTGCTGCGATTTTTGTAAGTATAGGTGCTACTTTGTCATAGACCTCCTGATCACCACCAGGCATGATAGATGGCCCTGTCAATGCGCCCACTTCACCGCCTGAAATCCCAATTCCTAAATAACCGATTTCTTGTGCTTTTAATTCATCATATCGACGCTCTGTATCTTGATAGTGAGAGTTACCACCGTCCATAATAATATCGCCTTTTTCAAGGAATGGCACTACAGATTGAATAACGGAATCAATAGCCTTCCCAGCTGTCACCATCAAAAATATCTTTCTTGGTTTTTCTAAAGATTGTACGAACTCTTCGATATCATAGTAAGGAGTAAGCGCTTGTCCTTCGACCTTTTGTAGTAGTTTGTCGGTTAAATCTCGTGTGTAATTATAAACGGCCACTTGCTCGCCCTTATTAGCCATGTTTAAAGCAATATTACTGCCCATAACACCTAAACCAATAACGCCTATTGTATTTAACATTGTGCTCGCTCCTTTTTTACATTTCTTAAACGAATAAACTAAGTAATAAAATAAATCCTAAACCAGCTACAGATACAATTGTTTCTAGCAACGTCCATGTAGCAAACGTTTCCTTCATGCTTAACCCAAAATATTCTTTAAACATCCAGAAACCAGCATCATTGACATGTGAAGCAATTAAGCTTCCTGCACCCGTTGCCAGCACAACCAAAGCGAGATTCACGTCACTTTGACCTAACATTGGAATGACTAGCCCTGCTGTTGTTAAAGCAGCCACTGTAGCAGACCCCAATGAAATACGTAAAATAGCGGCAATTATCCACGCAAGTAAAATCGGTGATAAGGTAGTTCCATGGAATAGCTCGGCAACGTAATCCCCAACACCCCCATCGATTAATACCTGTTTAAAGGCGCCACCGCCCCCAATGATTAAAAGCATCATACCGATATGTGAAATGGCTGTTGTACAGGATTCCATTACCTGCTTAATCGGAATTTTTCTGGCTATTCCCATTGTATAAACAGCTACTAATAAGGAGATTAGCATGGACGTACCAGCTTCACCGATGAAGCGGATACCTGCTAAGAGGCCATTATCTTCAAAGCCCATTGTTTTTTGTAGCAGTGTAATAATAGTGGCAAGGGACATTAAAATCACAGGTAATAGTGCAGTGAAGACACTTATGCCAAAGCTAGGGGTATCCTCTAATTCAAATGTTTTTTGTTCACCTAAAGAAGCAATATTCCCAGTTTTGTTGAATGATTCAGGCACTAATCTTTTCGCCAACTTTGTAAATAATGGCCCTGCTAAAATAACGGTTGGAATGGCGATGATAAAGCCATAAAGCAAGACCTCACCAATATTTGCCCCGAATTCACCAGCGATGACGGTTGGTCCTGGATGTGGTGGCAAAAATCCATGTGTGACGGATAAGGCTGCTGTCATAGGAATTCCTAAATATAAAATAGAAACTTTTAATTGTCTTGAAATGGCGAAGACAATAGGGATTAATAGCACAAGCCCTACTTCAAAGAAAAGAGCGATACCGATAATAAAGGATGCGGCTACAACAGCCCATTGGATGTTCTTTTCACCGAATTTGTTTACAAGGGTCATGGCAATGCGCTGGGCACCGCCTGAATCCGCAATTAACTTGCCAAGCATAGCTCCAAGTCCAAATATTAATGCTAAGTGACCTAGCGTACCACCTAATCCTGCTTCAATCGTTTTCACGATGACATCTAAAGGCATGTCGAGAGCCAATGCCACACCAAATGAAACAATGATTAATGAGATAAATGTATTTAATTTAAAGCCCATGATTAAAATTAATAGCGCAATAATACCAATACCTACAATAACTAATGGCATGTATTCTCCTCCTCTTTAGTCGGGCTTAATTAAGCTCCTTTGATAATGAGCAATTGACGCATAATCATCTGCTAACACTCTAGATAAACGAATGAAAATGGGGAGCAATTGTCTATATTCTTTGGCCGCCTCTTCGATTGGGGTATGTTTATAAGTGTCACCAACCATATCAGCGACAACATCAAAGGAATCAATTTTTCCAATCGCATATAAGCCTAAAATACAAGCACCGAGACAGGAACTTTCATAGCTTTCAGGTACTACTACTTCCGATTCAAAAATATCAGCCATCATTTGTCTCCAAATCTCAGAGCGTGAAAAACCACCTGTTGCTTGGATACGTGTGACAGGGCTTTCCATACACTCGAGTAATGCTAAATAGACCGTATATAAATTGTAGATAACCCCTTCGAGAGCGGCTCGTATCATATGTTCTTTTTTATGTGACATTGTTAAACCGAAAAATGAACCACGTACATCTGGATTCCATAAAGGTGCACGTTCACCTGATAAATAAGGATGGAATAGCAGTCCATCAGCACCAGGTCTTACACGTTCTGCAATTTTTGTTAACACTTCATATGGATCAATACCTAGTCTTTTGGCTGTTTCGATCTCAGAAGAAGCAAACTCATCACGAATCCAGCGTAATACCATACCACCATTGTTTACGGGTCCGCCGATAACCCAATGATTTTCTGTTAAGGCATAACAGAAAATTCTACCTTTCACATCTGTTTTGGGCTTATCGATAATAGTACGGATAGCACCACTTGTCCCAATTGTGACAGCAATTTCACCTTCTCTAATTGCGTTAACACCTAAATTGGACAGTACGCCATCACTTGCACCAATGATAAACGGTGTTTGAGGATCAATACCAATTTGTTTAGCTAAACGGACATTACAGTTAGAAAACGATTGCGTTGTAGGTACAAGAGTCGATAATTGTGCTTTCGTAATACCTGCAATGGCTAAAGCTTCTTCGTCCCAATCTAATGTATGGAGATTCATCATACCCATACATGAAGCTAAAGAATAATCCACAACGTATTGATCGAAAAACTTCTTAAAAATATATTCTTTAATGCCAATGTATTTCTTTGTTTTTTGAGCGATTTCAGGATGCTCGTTTACAAGCCAAGTAATTTTGCTTAATGGAGACATTGGATGAATAGGTGTACCAGTTCTTTTATAAACCTCATGTCCATTCCATTCATCTTTAATTTTATGTGCCCATGCCTCACTACGATTATCCGCCCAAGTGATAACAGGTGTTAAGGGTTGATCATCCTTGTCTACAGCAATAACACTATGCATAGCACTACTAAAGGAAACAAATAATAATGATTTGTCAGAATGGACTTTCATAATGTGGGTAATGGCTTGCAGCACAGCTTGAAAAATCTCTTCTGGATTTTGCTCAGCTGTTGAAATATCAGGTGTATATAATGGATACCCAATATTCTCTTGTTGAATAACCTTGCCTTGTTCACTAAATAATACGGCTTTGGTGCTAGTAGTCCCTATATCAACACCTAACATATAGTTAGTCATTTTGTGGCTCAACCCCTTTAGATAGCATTTGCTGTGACCGCCATAGATCTTCTACCTTGCCTTGAACATCATCAAAATTTTCATGTAAGGATTTAATCATGAGCTCTCGATCTTTTGCTCTGATCGCATCAATATACAGCTCATGGTTTTTCACAATACGAGTGAAATCCTCATATTTTTCTTGGAAGCGCATGCGCATAGATAACAAAATAAGGCCTTCCATTACTGGCTTTAAATTATTCCAAATCATCGTCATATAAGAATGATCGATGGAACGAATAATTGCCTCGTGGAACATAACATCCTGATAAGAAAATTCGTCGGCATCGTTATATTTAATGGCAACCTTCATCATTTCTAATGTTTTGCTCAGCTCTATTGCTAAGCTAGTTGTATCCATTTTTATGAGACGTTCAAACACGAATGTTTCAATCAACAGACGAACATCATAAATTTCTTCAATTTCTTTTTCTGATAAACCAATGACAACAGCGCCCATTTTCTCTAATCGAATGATATTTTCAGACGCTAGTATTCTTAAGGCTTCACGAATAGGTGAACGACTTACTTCAAAATCAGCTGCTAGTTTGTTTTCAGAAAGAATGGTACCGCTTTCAATTAAGCCTGAAATAATGCGCATTCTAAGTTCATAGGCTACACGATCGCCTGTTGAAGCTTTAGAAAGCCATTTTTGTGGGTATAAATAGTCCTTAGATTGGCTCATAAAATCACCCTTTTTGATTTTGAGTATACTTGTATACAAGTATTATAGTCAGAAAGAAAATAAGATTGCAAGCGACTTACTAACAATTAGAAATGGAAAAAAGCCTCAACACTATACTTAGCTAAATAAAAAATTTAATGCACATTGTTTTCTTGCTCTATGGACAAACTTGAGAATGAAAAGTTCATAAAACATTTAGTCGATGTTAGAGCTTTTCAAATACTCGATGGAGGATGGTTATGTCAAATATGAAAACAAATCGTAACAATGCAAAAGCAACTGGAACGAGTAGTGCAAACAAATCAAATAAACAGCGTCAAAAACTCCATCAGGAAGAGTTTGGAGCTGAATTTGAGCTTGATGCGTCTTCAGCACAGGTCAATAATTTTGCTGAAACACAAGGGAAAACAGGCATCAAGCAACCTGTCAGTGAACGGACTGCATGGCACTAATTGATATTTGACAACTATTCATGACATTGGGAAAAGAACTAAGGCAGCGGATGCCTTAGTTCTTTAAATATCGCCTGGGAAATATTGTGTTGGGAGGATTATTTACCATACATATTTTCGAATCAATTCATAATACTACATCTAGAACAATGAAATTTTTTAAGAAGGGAAGATGTATACATTGGCTAAACATTCCGATACAAGTTGGAAGCAAGATCATCCTAGTACATTGTTTAGTAACTCAGTGCTAAAGGCAGATCGTTTGTTGAAGCATGCTAAATTACATCCAGAGGAAATAGCGTTAGAGCATGCTTTCAATCAAATAAAGCATGCCGAAAATGCACGTTTCAATGCAGAGCAATATGGTGAACATTTAGATATTGTGCAGCAAAATAAAGAAAGCCTAGAGCAGATTAAACAGCAATTACATGAAATGAAAGATGATATGAATAGGTAATCACAGAGGAAAGCGGCTTAAATTCTCGTAATGAGGTTTAAGCCGTTGCTTATTTCAATGATGAGGTTAACACCAAACAATGATTTCGTATGGTGTGGTTTGGGCAGGAATGCTCCGAGTGGTAGGTCCATAAAAGACAATGAGGTTTCGATTGGCAGGGCTTTTAGAAAAGGGCTGCCCATTTTTAAGCGAGATAACAGTAGTAGGAGAAAGGTTTAATTGCAATAGGCCATCACTACTTAGCAATTGATGATTAAAAAAATCTACCTTTACATTTTGATAGTTGCTATCTTTAACAATAATTAAAGCACGATATTGGGGTGGATAAATCATTGGTACAGGTGCATCCCCATCATAATAGCCTGTGACCCATTCCCCTGTCGTAACGATTTCATGATGAACAAAATAAGTAGAAGGAGAAATAACAAAGTTGACGACCCCGCCAGCTCCATCTTCTAAGGTCATCATTTTATAACAACCTTCCTTATCCCCGTTTTGCCCTACTGGAAAATCACTGATTTGTGTGACGACACCACGAAAAGATTTAAAATTGACCATAGTCATTCCCTTCTTACATAATTCTAAATTGTACCGTATCATTTTAATGTATGTAGTATAGGAAATTTAGGTGACAGGCAGTAACTAGGGATTACTATTTTTTATGAACCCATCTATACTGAAAATGTTTACTATAAAGCTAGAGGAGTGGAATCTATTGAAGTGGATTTCTAAAAATAAGAAAATCTTTCTGTTTTTAATTTTTGCTGTCATTGTTATTGCTGGTGTACTCGATATTAAATATGAGGGATTATTCTTTCAGCTATTACCTACATCAATACAAACATTTTTAGCTGATTTATTCTAGCATGTTGAGAACCGTACCTAAAAGAGTGCGGTTTTTTCATTAGGATAATTTTTGCCCCACATGCAACCAATTAATTAAAACAGAAAACGTCATTATGGATTTTCTGTTGTTTGAATAGTGTAGAATAAAAAATGACATAGCAAAAAGGAAGTCCATGATCAATGGACAAATGGACATTAGCACTTGAAACATTCTTGAAAGATTGGAAAGATCGAGGGGATGTCGTAGGAGCACTAGTTTGTGGGAGTTATGTTACAGGGTAACCCTCAAAACGCTCTGATATCGATATACATATTATTTTGGCAGATCATGTGGAGTGAAAAGAAAGAAGCAATCGAGTAGTGAATGGCTTTTTAATTGAATACTTTGCGAATCCACCAGCTCAAATTCGAAAGTATTACCAAGAGATTTTAATAGACGGAGAACCATGTCGATGTTGCAATTTAAAACAAGTAGAATAGTATTTAATTATACTAGAATAATAAAAAAACTAAAAATTTGAAGCAGAAGAGTGGCTCAAAAAAATATAAAGTAATGAATAAAACAGTAATAGAAATAAAAAAATATGGAGTATGGAATGCACTGGATAATTTAAAGGACTGTTATGAGCAAGAGAGAAAAGACTTTAACTTTACCTATCATAACGAATTAGCAAATTTGTTTATGGAGTACTGTCAGTTTTTGAATGTAGAAATAGTTCCTTCTTGTCAAATCTATGCCCTATCTTGAAGATCCAATCTATTTTCAAAAATATAGTAAGCTAGCATTTCTAGATGTGGCTTTTAAAAACATGTTTGTCCATGCAATGCAGGAGGACAATGCACAACAGATGATGACATTATATGAAGCATTAGTCGATTATGTGTTACTGCAAATGAGTGGTTTTCATAGTGATGGTTGGCATATTGAAAGCCCAATCGACAGTGTATCTTGAAGAATAGGGAGCTAGTTCAAAAACAAGACGGGCGGCCTATCGCTATGTTATTATAGAGATATAATAATAAAAAGAATCTATTTTTTATGAAAATGTCAACCATTTTTAGGGCGAATATTCCATAAAGCTTAAAAAAACCAAGTTTTAACTAGAATAAAAAGTTGTTTTTTTGCTTGAGTTATGAATGGAAAGGCTCGAAAAAAGCTGATAACTCTCATATAAATAGTTGATATTTTATTCTTGAACTAATTGTGATAAACTGCAATAAGGTAATAATTGATACAGAAATGGTGTGCTCCAAGGTTGCTCCATGGCTTACAGTACTTCTAAAGCGGGAGTGCTAACATCCTTTCTGCAAATCTTAACATATAAGGAAGGTAAAAATGAGTAACAGACAAATTAAATCAGATGTTATCTTAATTGGTGCCGGAATCATGAGTGCAACTTTGGGAACATTGCTCAAAGAATTAGCACCAGATTGGAAAATTACAGTGTTTGAAAAGCTTGAGAAAGCAGGCGAAGAAAGTTCTCACGAATTGAACAATGCGGGAACTGGACATGCTGCATTATGTGAGCTGAACTACACTTCAGAGAAAAAAGACGGATCAATCGATATCAAAAAAGCGATTAATGTTAATGAACAGTTCCAAGTTTCAAGACAATTTTGGTCGTATCTTGTAAACAATAAGCTGATCAATAATCCACAAGACTTCATTATGCCTTTACCACATATGAGTTTAGTACAAGGGAAAGAAAATGTTGAGTTTCTAAAGAAACGTCATGAAACGATGATAAAAAATCCTTTATTTGAAGGAATGGAATTTTCTAATGACCCTGAAACACTAAAAAAATGGATTCCACTTATTATGGAGAATCGTCCAGCGGGTGAAGACATTGCTGCAACAAAAATTGACACGGGTACGGATGTTAACTTTGGTGCTTTAACACGTATGTTAATTGACCACTTAAAATCCAAAGATGTGGATGTTAACTACAACCATAGTGTTGAAAGTTTAAAACAAGCTAGTGATGGTTCATGGGAAGTACGTGTGCATGATTTAGACGGCTGTAAAATGGAATATCATTCAGCAAAATTTGTCTTCCTTGGAGCTGGTGGAGGAAGCCTAGAATTATTACAAAAATCAGGTATTCCTGAAGGGAAACATATTGGTGGGTTCCCAATTAGCGGTCTATTCTTAGCATGTAATAATCCAGAAGTGGCTGAACAACATCATGCAAAAGTTTACGGAAAAGCAAAAGTTGGTGCTCCACCAATGTCAGTTCCGCATCTTGATACACGTTATATTGATAATAAGAAATCATTACTATTTGGACCATTCGCAGGTTTCTCACCTAAGTTTTTAAAAACGGGTTCCAATATGGATTTATTTGCTTCTGTAAAACCGCATAATATTACAACATTATTAGCGGCAGGCGTGAAAGAGATGGGATTAACAAAATATTTAATCCAACAGCTTATGCTTTCAAAAGAACAACGTATGGAAGAGTTACGTGATTTCATTCCAAATGCGAAGAGCGATGACTGGGATATTATCGTAGCTGGTCAACGTGTACAAGTTATTAAAGATACAGAAGCTGGCGGCAAAGGAACACTCCAATTTGGTACAGAAGTTGTAAGTGCTGCTGATGGATCGATTGCAGCTTTACTTGGAGCTTCACCAGGTGCGTCTACGGCTGTGCATGTTATGCTTGAAGTTCTTAATAAATGTTTCCCTCAACATATTAAAGAGTGGGAAACAAAAATTAAAGAAATGATTCCATCTTATGGTTTATCATTAGCAGAAAACCCAGAGCTTCTAAAAGAAATTAATGCAACAACAGATAAAGCTCTTTGTTTAAAATAAAGGCAATTCATATAAGCGTTTAAGACAGGCCCTCAATCTATTCAGGATTGAGGGCTCCTTTTATTTTGCAAATATCTTTTCCTGGGAAATGTCTAACCTAGTTGCTTTTTTAATAAATGAACCTTGAAAATGAATATAAATATCAGTTGTTATTGATTAAACTGTAGTCCTATTTCCTGTTGTTTTGTAAGTAGTTGTTTTCTATACTCTTTATAAATGTATGAAGGAGGCCAATCTAAAGATGATTAAGCTACAAGACATTGGAACATTTAGGGAAATACCGGAGCTTGCAATGCATATCTATGCTGGAGATTTAACTGCGTTGCAAGAAGCCAAGGATAAAGGCTGGAATATTGAAGAGGAAATCCATTTAAGTAAGCATACATCATTAAGCCCATTGGATTTAGCATTAATTGCACAGCAATTTGATGTAGTAAAACTATTAGTTGCGTATAACGTAAATTTAAATGTTAAAAAGAATCCAGCTTTTTTACGAGCTGTTCGTTATTGTAAGGAGGAAATAGTGCGTTACCTTGTTGAACAAGGCGCAAAACTAGATGGACATAATCAAGTTGGCTCTGGAGCTTATTTACAGGCATACTATGGAAATAAAAGAAATATCCCGCTTATTCATGAACTCGGACTTGATGTGAAAGAGTATGGAGGGGCAGTATTACGACAAGCTGTATCTGATTTTGATAAGAAAACAGTCAATTATTTACTTGAACAAGGAGTAGATATTAATTACCAAAAGCCTGACATGGTCTATCCCTATGGAGCAACACCATTAACAGTTGCAACACGAATGGGCAATATCACTATGGTGAAATATTTAATTGAACGAGGTGCAAGTATCACTTTAACGGAGAAAGATGGGCAACGCCCTTATACTATTGCACTAGGTATGAAAAATAAGGAGCTTGCCAATTATTTAAAAGCACTCGAACCTATAGAGCTTCATTCGATAGAGAATAAAAGGTGTGCGTTACAAAAATATAAATTACCAAAGGAATTGCTTGATTTTCTGACAGGTGATCAATTGCATCTCAAACTTGCACCAAATGATTATGACATTCACTATATCGATTTTTTTAACCTAACGGATACAATTGAGATGAAGTTTGGTCAACAAAAGCTGCTTCTTCTTTCAGCCAATGTCGACAATTATTCTGATTTACAAGTAGTTTGGAACCCGGAAGGTGAGGGACAAGTTGGATGCTATGATGTGGAGCATGAGGAATATGCAGATTTATGCAATTTCACAGAGTTCCTAGCTAAGCCTGAGTTCTATCTTATCCAATTTCTTGAAGGGGAACTTTAGTAATATTGCGTCCATGGTTACTTTCTGAATGGGGATAGGACAGGAAAGATAATTTTCACATGTATTATCATACTGTTCATTATTTATATGTGAGGGCAAAATAAACGATTTTGGAGTATCTCTTTTCATTTTTATAATGAATGTCATATTCCCAATTGTACCTAATCAAGAAAATACGATGTATGGCTTTTATATAGGTTCATCTTGTGGTTGTCAGTATCATATTTGTGATTTTGCCCATTGGTGCTGTTTTCGCTGGATTGCATCTCCTAAGTTACTACTTACAAGTTTTGCTATTTTTCTCTATTTACTATGTCTTCTATTAAAAATGTAAAAAGGCATATTCCATTAAGAATACGCCTTTTTCTAAAACTAGTAACAAATATTAATTCATGACTTTTATTGTCAATCCTCGGAGTTCCAATTGTGCCTGAATACACTAGATTAACGAAAATGGAAGATTGTTTAATCATGTTATCTAAATTCGAAGCTTTGATAAACAAAATACCATAGAGCGTTTGATATAGGTGGCACAAAGGAATAGTAGTACAGCTACTAGCAGTGCTAGGGGGATGCTGAATAGAATTGGGAGGTCTACATCATACCAGATGCTCATTTTAATTTGATCTAGTCCGAATGTTCGTAACATGCCAGCGAGTATAGATAGAACAGCACTTACAAGTAAGCCAATGTAAAGAACGG
This sequence comes from Lysinibacillus fusiformis, assembly GCF_002845985.1. Taxonomy (GTDB): domain Bacteria; phylum Bacillota; class Bacilli; order Bacillales_A; family Planococcaceae; genus Lysinibacillus; species Lysinibacillus fusiformis_D. The sequence goes on from NZ_PDFK01000005.1 coordinate 82,713, forward strand.
ATAAGACAACTAGGGCTAATGAGCAAAAAAAGGCTTGTAGCATTTTTAGGAATGTCATTCTTTTTCCCTCCGTATAATGTGGTATACCTTTGCGTTTGAAGCAATCGTATAATCATCTGTATAGTAAAGCGTCTCAATTAGACAGTTTTCTCCCACTCTAACTACTTCGCCGTCAACAATGTGTGCATCTGTATACGATAGTTGCAGTTGTTTTCCTTTGATTGTATGGCAACTTAACCTTTTCTTAAATAATGGAAGAAGTGTCACTCGATCTTTTTCTATCACTACATTGTCCGCTAGTAGCTTGCTAATTTCACTTTCCCCCGATAATTTCAACTGAAAATGATTAGCCACTATTTCTTCAGCTTTTACTACACCAATAGCGTCGAACCGTCTGCTCTGTAATTTCTCCTCAATTATGAATTTCCCAGAACTATTGATCTTGTGGACACATCCATTACGTATTTGAATGTTTCCAGCGTTTGTTAGTTCTTCGATCTCACAATAATCCTTTAATGTGCATGAGCCTGAACTGTTAAATACCTGGGCAGTAACAGAGCAATAAAAGGAGCTATGACCATGAGTGGACACCTTTTTTAAGTGTACTTCTTGATGTAAAGCTACAGCTCCTCGAATATTTAATTGCTCATACCCAGTATCCAGATGTTTAATGCGACCATTCGTTAGTGTTAGCGTACGAAGTTTTTGAAACATAAAAAATCACCTCATTTTAATTTAATTAATATATATTTTAATTATTAAAATATATATTAATTAAATTATATGCATCTCCCTTTTGTCAAGAACAAAAGAATTCCCTAAAATTTGAGCAATAAAAAAAGGATTTCAATTTGTTGAAATCCTAAAAAATATTATTCATTAATTGATTTACTTCACGTAAGATGTTAGCCATGTCTGCCAGTTTATCCTGAGAAAACTTTAAGAAAATTTCTTGGACCTTCTGATCACCATTATTGGTTAAAGCCATTTTGACAACACGACGATCATTATTTTCTCTAATTCGTTGAATCAGCTCTAGCTTTTCCAGCTTATCACACATGGAAGTTACAGCTCCAGGTGTTACACTAAAGAAGTCAGCGATTTCTGTTGCCTTCATTCCATTATTTATTTTTAGTTGCAGAAGTAAAATCAATTGGTTTTGTGACAATGCTTCCCCTTTAGTTAAAAGTTCCACAAACATTTTTGATTTTTGCTGAATGTCCAGCATTTCTTTCATAATGATTTCTACATTGTGTAGACTATCTGCCATATAATCACGTCCATTAAAATATTTAATAATTAAATTATATAGCAATTAAATAAATCTTTCCAAGCATAGAATAGCTCTTAAAAAATTTATTGTTTAAAAGTCACACGCATCCATTCAAAAAATCTATCTTTTTCTTCGAACTGTGGGTAGTGTGCAGAGTGTTCGTATGCTATAAATTCTTTTTTCTCGGCATCTATTTGGTCGAAGTATTTTTTAGCGGTATTCGATGATGTTTGATAGTCGTAGTCACCCATTACAAAATAGAAGGGGAGGTCTAGTCTATTAACTTTAGTAGGTAATGGATGTTGCATGACCTCTTTTAATAATGCTTCTTGAGATAATGATAGGCCTTTGTTGTAGCGGATCATATCCAATAAATTATATTCTGCACTGAATAGCATTCCTAACATATTGCCGTCAGGGTTATCAATGTTTCTTGTGGCTCCTCCATATTTATTTACGTAATGGCGGGGTGTAAATGTCTTACCCTTATTAATGTCTTCCGTTAACCTTTGTAAATATACAACATCTTCTGTGTTCCCTTTGAGTTGAGCCTGTAGGATGGTGTACTGTAAACTATCCATTTCACTTTCAATGGTATTACTCATTTGACCAATACCAATGTAGGCTTCATATTTTTCAGGAGCTTTAGCAGCTGCTTGTGTGGCAATATATGTACCATAGGAATGACCGATTAAGATGATTTTTTCTTTGTCTAGGCGATTAGCTATATAATCAGTCAGTGCTAATAAATCCTCCACAAGCAGGTCAGATGAAAGATTAGAATAGTCCTCGAAAAAATGATAGGATTTCCCGCTAGCCCGTTGATCGTAATGGACCACGGTAAATTCGGTTTCCAGCAAATCTTGATATTTTTTGGCATAGGGGATTTCAGAACAGCCAGGTCCACCGTGGACAAAGATGATCACAGGATTATCTTTGTTTTGCCCACGTATCATAATTTCATGGTCACTGTCGTTAATTGCTACCTGCTCTAATGTACTAATGCTATTAGTTCCCTTTATAGATGATGTCCATGTTGGGAATAGAAGTGCTAGTAAAAGTAAGGAGCTCATGATAATGACAAGATATTTGACGAATTTTTTAATAGCTTTCATAGAATCCCTTCTTTACATGCGTTTCGTAAAGGTAGCTTGATACATTTTTCTTTTATACACATAAAAATACATACTTAGCGGCCACCATAGCGTAACAAAAATAGGGTAGATCGCCCATATAACCGTAGGTGAAGAAACGACGTTAACAATAATGAAAAAGATACTAATTAGCAATGAAGCTGTCACGGAGAATGCTACAAACGTTTTCCGTTGAGCATGATATAAAGCTAGAGGCCACCACATAATTAAAAACGCGGGATAAATCGCCCAAGGATATTGAGGAGACAGCATGATATTCAGGAATGCATAATAAATAATTGTGGAAGCACAGCCGATGAGTGCTGTTTTTAAAGTTTTTGCTTTTTCACCTAAGTACATAAGAATCGGCCACCAGATAATTGGATAAATAGCATAGATAAACCATAAATGATTTGGTGCATATAAATAATTTTCAACGATAAGAAATGCGATAATCATTGCACTACAAACGATAGAGTATTGTTTATACATTTTATTAGACATAAAAAATAGCGTAATTGGCCATAGCAAGAGCAGCAGGCAAGGATATATAAACCACATTGTTTGCGGTGATGTCGTGTAATTGACGATCCCTAAAAAAATCATGGTCATCAGGCTCCCGGCTAAAGAAAAGTTAATAAAGTTCCTCATGTTCATTCACCCCATTTCTTACGTGACCATACAAAGTACATTGATAAAGGCCACCAAAGTATTGCGAAGATTGGATAGATGGCCCAAACTGTATGTGGAGTGTAATAAAGATTAATAAAGATAAAAAATGCAATGATTAAGCCACTCCCCCAGATGGAAAACTCTAAATTTAGTTTTTCCATGTTTTTCTTAGCAGGCTCCTTAACACCCAATTCCTTTTTCAAATCTTCAATATCTCCGAATTCTACAATCGCCTTATTGATGGCATCTTCTTGTTCCTTTCCTTGATCCATCAAGTAAAATACTTTTTCTTCAAGATTTTCAATGATTTCTTGTTTGACCATTTCAGTCTCGTTATTACGAGGAATATCCTTAAAAAGCTCATCAATATGGTTTTTTATTCTTTTCATTCAAAGCCCTCCATAAATAAATCGATTATTTCCTTTACTTCTGACCATTCTTTCACTAACTCATTTAAATAGGCTTTACCTAATGAGGTAATACGGTAATACTTTCTTTTGCCTCCATGTGAAACATCGCCATAATAGGCTTCAATAATTTCCTTTTTCTCCAGACGTTGAAAAACGGCATACAAAGTTGCTTCCTTGATTTGAAATCGATTGTTTGTACGGAGACTTATTTCCTGAGAAATTTCATAGCCATAACGATCTTTTTCTGAAATTAGCCGTAAAATAATCGAATCCAAATGTCCTCGGATAATATCACTGCGAACCATAAGTCACCTACTTTATTTATTGCTCTATCTGTCAGAGTAATAGTAGCAAACATTACTCTACCTGTCAAAGTAATTTATTTTTCCTTTTTGGCAATTATGTCCAATTCCTCTTCATGAAAAAACTCCATTCACTGAAATGCCGCAAAGGACAATTTCATAGCGAATAGAGCTCAAACAATACTTTTACATATATAATGCTGCAAGAAAAATTCCGAGGGCTTCCTCATAAATTTCGTCAAACTGACTGATTGGCAAAGGATTCGTACCGCTTCCTAGCTCAACGGTAAAGCCAGGTCTACGCCAATCTTGGATGAACCAATCTTTATAGCCTGCATAGCTTCCTGCAGATTGAATGGGTTCATAGCCGCTAACTCTACTAAATTCATTCACAAGTACCTCTGATTCTGGAGGCTCAAGATTTTCAAAGCCCCAATAAATAACACGCCCCTGTGTATGAAAGGCTAGTACTCTTGAAAAATCACGTAGTTTAGTCAAGTCAGCCATCGCAATAGCTTCAGGTTCAGATAAAGGTCTGTCACCACCATAATCTCTAGGCCCTGGTGTCTTAGGGTTACGGGCACTTTCTAACTCCCATTGTGCAGGAAATTGATCATTTAAATCGATGCCATGGATGTTTGCTTTCCAGCCAGAAAAATCAGAGCTATCATTATTCCATGTAATTAGTTGATTTCTTAATGTTGTATCATTTGGGGGACCTTGTATTACTAAATCCACTCCATCAGGATTCACCATGGGTACGATAGAAAGAGAGGTTTGCTGGTAAAGAGAGAATGGAGAGATGCCACGAATGCTACTTTGGTTGGTGAGGGCGAGCAAATAGTCGTTTAAAAATGTTAGAATAATAGGTGTAGTAATCCATTCATTTGCATGGAAGGAGCCGTTATAGTGAACACGTTTAGCTCCATTGCCAATCAACAACTCAGGTAGACCTTTCCCTAAAACGGAACTGCCAATAGTTGAATTGTGAAGAAAAGGATAAGCATCAATTAGTTTATTAAGATCATTCACCATACGGGTATACGTATAATTTTGCTTACCATCAACTAAACGCCACGTAATACGTTGTGGTATACGAATCATCTGACCAATTTGTAAGCGATTTGGATTGAGACCTGGATTAACGAGTAATAGGGCGACTAGGGGGAGGTTTTGACTCTGTGCAATTTGCCAAAAAGAGTCCCCTTGTTTCAATTGATAGTCGATGGTCACAAAACCAGGAATACGAATGCTTTGTCCAACTCTTAAAAATTGGGGATTTATATTTTCATTGGAATCTAAAATTAGTTGAAGCGGTATTTTAAACACTTCACTGAAATGCCAAAGTGAATCTCCTGGTCTTACGATTATGTCCACATGTATTCTCTCCTTAATTTAGAAATAACTCAATATAAAATGTATATGAAAAATGCATAGACTTATTAATACGAAACAGCAAAATTTCTTTGTTGCTCATGTCAAAAGAAGAGATAATCAGTTATTTTTACATGTATACTAGTAATAAAATAGAGTGAAAGAAAGGTAAAGGTAGGAAAACCAAATGTTAAATAGATTGAAATTGGGTATACGCTCTAAGATTACATTAGGTTATATCGTAATCATTCTTTGCTTACTTGCAGCCGTTGTCATATTAAATAATCAAATTAATTCTTTGCAAAAGGAAAGAAATTATATTATTAAGTACGATTCCAATGTTCAAACACTAACCAATGAAATTGAAAAATATATATTGGATATGGAATCGAGTCAGCGAGCTTTCATTATTACAGGCAAGCAAAGCTATCTTGAGCCTTATAATAAGGCAGCTGATAATTGGAAAATAGATTTTAATGATCTCTATCAGCGAATGACAGATAAACCATCACAGCAGGAAAAACTAAAAGAGATAGAGGAAACGATTGAACATTGGATTGCCACTTCGGGAGAGCCAACGATTCAATATAAAAAAGATAATAATATAGAAGCGTTAAATGAGTTTTTTAAAGTAGATACTGGGCGCCAAGATTTGGAGAAAATGCGTAAGTTATTTGATTCGTTCCGTTCAACTGAAAATGTTTATACACAGGCGAAGGCAAGTCAATTAGATAAACAAAATAATAAATTAACTAGTGGTTTATTTGGGATTTTAATTTTAGTTTCTATTATAGCAATTGTCATAGCTAGTGGCATTTCACGTTCTATTGTAAAAACGATAACAGAAGTTACACAAACCATACAAGAAATCGCAGCTACAAAAGGTGATTTTACAAGAAGAATCTATGTGAATACCAATGATGAAGTGAATGATCTTGCTAATGCAACGAATATACTGCTAGAGTCAGTCGAAAAGAGAGAATGGCTACAAAGCAATATTGCGGAAATTGTGACAAAATATCAAGGAGTTTCAGCCATCACAAAATTGGCCGAGACCTTCCTGTCAGAAATCGCGCAGAAAACAGAGGCATCCCTTGGTGCATTTTATGTTCGTGAAGTAACAGAGGACCAAGTACAATTTGTGAAAAAGGCTGCATTTGCTGACGGAGATGATCGCGTCGGTATGGAAAGCTTTAAAATAGGACAAGGATTAATTGGCCAATGTGCATTAGAAAAACGAATGTTATTTTATGATAATATTCCGCAAGACTATCGTTTAATCAGAACAGGATTAGGCGAGGTAAGACCGCATAATATTTTATTAATTCCTGTCATTTTTGAAAATGAAGTGATAGCAGTTGCAGAAATAGCGACAATGACTAAATTTAGTAAGCTACAGCAAGAATTAGTAAAGCAGGTCACAGAAACTTTTGGGCTAACAGTGAATAGTGTTTTAGGACGCATGGAAATTGTTCGTCTATTGAATGAATCTAGAGCAATGACTGAGGAGTTACAAGTTCAATCAGAAGAGCTGCAGACACAATCAGAAGAATTACAAATGCAGACCGAAGAGCTGACAATGATTAATGAGCAGCTTGAAGAACGTACAAAAGAGGCAGAGTCTAAATCAAGAGAGCTAGAAAAGGCGAAAAAGGAATTAGAAGAAAGTGCCGAGCAGCTTATCTTGAATTCAAACTACAAATCCGAGTTTTTAGCAAACATGTCACATGAATTAAGAACACCTTTAAACAGCATATTAATTTTATCGGAGATGCTAGCAGAAAATAGTCAACAAAATCTAACAGACGAGGAAATAGAGTATGCTCAAGTCATTCATTCTTCTGGAGAGGACTTACTTGCTTTAATTAATGATATTTTAGATTTATCAAAAGTCGAGGCAGGAAAGCTTGATATTATTTTTAATGAAGTGAACATGAGCGAAGTACCTGTACAAATTGAACATACCTTTGCACCTGTTGCGATGAAGAAGAATTTAGCATTCCATATTTCAAAGGCAGATCATGTTGTAGATGTATTCTATACAGATGAAAAGAGATTCCATCAAATCATAAAGAATTTATTATCCAATGCCTTTAAATTTACGGAACATGGTTCGGTAAATTTAGCTATTCATCAGCTTACACCACAGCAGTTAACAAATAATATGCAGGATATAAGTACAGATTGGCTTGAAATTACTGTATCAGATACGGGGATAGGTATTCCAAAAGACAAGCATCAGCTTATTTTTGAATCATTCCAGCAAGCCGATGGCGCTACGGTTCGAAAATATGGTGGGACTGGACTTGGTCTTTCTATTTGTAAGGAGTTTGCTAAATTGCTTGGTGGTTGGATTACGCTGCAAAGTGCTGAAGGACAGGGGAGTAGCTTTACGTTAACGATTCCAAGCTTACCAAATGGAATCGAAGAGGAGCATTGTCAAAAGCTTGCCATGAACGAAGTGGCCGTTACATTGGTAGAGGAGCCAATTGCAGAGCAGTCAAAGGAAATAGAGGGAGCCCTTCAACAAGAGGTAGAGGTTTTCCAAGGGAAAAATATTTTAATAGTAGATGATGATAACCGTAATATTTATGCATTAAAAACGGCATTAGAAAAAAGAGGTATGAGCATTCTAGTTGCTAAAGATGGGCTTGAATGCTTAGAGGTAATGCATGCTCATCCTGACATCGACCTCGTTCTGATGGATATAATGATGCCGAATATGGATGGCTATGAAGCGATGACTATTATTCGACAACAAATGAAAAGAATAGACTTACCGATCATTGCATTGACGGCAAAGGCTATGAAAAATGACCGTGATAAATCATTGCAGGCTGGCGCATCTGATTATATTAGCAAGCCATTAAATTTAGATCAATTACTATCGGTCTTAAGAGTCTGGCTCGTTTCTAAAGGGAGTTAATGAACATGGAGCAATTTCAGCCTTTGGAGCAAAAAATACAATTAAATAAACAAACAAATTTAGAAATTGATTTATTACTAGAGGCTATTTATCGTTTATCAGGCTATGATTTTCGTCAATACAATCGTTCATCCATTTCACGTAGAATTTATAATAGGATGGGGATCAATAACATTCCAACGATTTCCCGGGTACTAGAAAAGGTCATTCATGATCAAGAATTTTTAGAGCAGATGTTGAATGATTTTTCGATAAATGTAACCGAGATGTTTCGTAATCCTAGCTTTTTTAAAGCTTTTCGTGAAAAAGTAATCCCCATTTTAAGAGAGTATCCAGAAATACGTATTTGGCATGCTGGGTGTGCGACAGGTGAGGAAGTATATTCTATGGCTATTTTACTTCAGGAAGAGGGGCTTATAGAGAGGTCTATTATTTATGCAACAGATATGAATGAGCAAGTATTAGAAAAAGCGAAGAAAGGGGCTTTCCCTATTCATAAAATGCAGGCATATACGAAAAACTATATGCTTGCTGGAGGAGCCCATGCGTTTTCAGAATACTATCAAACAGATTATCAATATGCTTACTTCCATCCAACACTATTGAAAAATATTATTTTTGCTCAGCATAATTTAGTAACGGATCATTCCTTTAATGAGTTTCATGTTGTCTTGTGCAGAAATGTCCTGATTTATTTTTCACCTAAGCTACAGAGCCAGGTACACCACTTGTTTTATGAGAGTCTAAGTGACAAGGGATTTTTATGCTTAGGGGATAAAGAAACATTGCGGTTTGAAGAGATTATTTCAAAATATCGAGAAATCGTAGGCTACGAAAGAATTTATCAAAAAATGTATTAATGAGTAAGAGGCTATCTTCATGTGATAGCCTCTGCTTTTTATTTATATGGAAGTAGTGCTAGCTTGAATCATTAATACACACATATCATCAGGCTGGTTTTCTTGTTTATCTTTAGGTAATAGGTTGTCAATGAGGCATTGTGAATAATCCCACTTAGTGGATGTTAGCGTTTGCAAATGCTTTTCTGATTCGATTTCACAGGGGCCCATTGCCTCTAAAACACCATCTGTAAATAACACAATTTGAATATCTTGTTCATATTGAATACATTGCTTTTGAACTTTCATTTCATCGAAAAAGCCGACCGCACAGCTACCTTGATTTAATGGAATACATGTTTTTTCATCTATTAGTGCGTATCCAGGAGGGTGACCAGCGTTTATGTATTCGACTGTTTTTTGCTCTGTATCAATGATGAAATAAATCGCTGTAAAATAATAAAGATTATTATCTTTTCCATCTTGTAAAAGAGTCATATAACGATTCAGTTCTTTGATGACAAGCTCTGGGTCGTTTAGTTGTTTAACGGCCTCTCTTAAAACAGAGGAGATAAACATACAAACAAGCGCTGCAGATATACCGTGACCCATCATATCCAATAAAATGATAGCATAGCGATGATCGTCTATTTTGTACCAATAATACATATCGCCTGCTAAATTAGAGGATGGTAGATAAGAAACTTCTATCCGGATATCCTTCTCGTTTAATGGTGGACTGAGCAGGCTTCGTTGTACATGAGTGGCTAGATCTAGTTCATATTGAATTTTCTTGTCATGCTGGGTGTGCCAGTCTAATTCAGCTTTTAAGCGTAAGGCAACACGAATTCTTGCAAGCAGCTCCGTTTTATTAATTGGTTTTGTAATATAATCTACGCCACCAATGTCTAGTGCTTCTGCTAGTTTGTTTTTATCTTCCAGTGCTGTGACAAATATGATTTGAATATCTTTCAATCTTTCATTTTGCTTAATGCGTTTGCAGGCCTCAATACCATCTACTTCCGGCATCATAATGTCTAACAATATTAAATCTACAGAATTTCCTGTTGGATTTGGTGCATCTAATTGTAAATAATCAAATAGCTCATAAGCAGATGAAAGAGAAACACAGTTATCATAACCTGCATTTTTTAGTATTTTTTCAATGACAAATAGATTGACTTGATTGTCATCTACTAGAAGAATGGTCATAGTTAATTCCCCTTACTCTGATTGAATTGTGCAGATTATTCATGTATATAAAATACTTTCAACTTTATCATTATACAAAACATCAGAGAATAAAGGTATTTTAGCGATTTGAAGAGGGGGATTTTATACTTTCGCTTTTTTAAATCCTTGATAAATATCAAATGCATTTGCTAAAACAGCAATAATTATACTGACGAGTAAGATTTTATCTATAGTATAGGCAACCTTAGCGGATGTTGTTTCTAGGATAGCAGCCATGTAGGGAATCGAGGCACTATGAATAAAATCTTGGTGTATCGCCATTAAAATAAAGACGATCGTTCCTACACTTTGAAGTAGTGCATTCGTGATGGCGATGAGCATTGTCCACTGACCAGCACGCCATTTTATAAAGGTTAATGCGAGACTAAGAACAATACATAATAAGACGATAGGAGCAAATGATTGTAAAACATTTTGATTAAAGATTGGCATAACAAATTTCAAGCTACCATTGTCATTCGTTGTATAAATCCCTAAAAGACGATAAGCATTCCAATAGACAAAAGAAAATATTAGAATTCCAGCTAGGCTAAAAATCGTATCACTTAAAGTAATGACTTTAACTTTGGGAATGGGTTTCATTTTAACTAAATCATCAGGAGACCATTGCTTGGCGTTTTTCAAAAAGGGTAAATGAATCTTTTCAGAACCAGAGCGCTCGATGATGATGAAAACAACGGTAATCCAAAACAATACGTGAAATATTACAGCAATAATCGCCACAATAATCATGGCAAATGCCGAAATAATGGTTGAAAGAAGCGCTTCTTCACCTGAATAGAGCACAATTTTTTGGATTACATGAATAATAACCGTAATGAAAATAGCCCAAGGCATAACTAGCTTGATTGTTCTTGTATATTGATCAAAAATCTCTGGGCCAATTAAAAAACGAGGTGTATCCTGAAAGCTTGCCGCAACTTCGGTAGGACTTCCAAGTTTTTGGAGTACATCCTTAACATCGGATTCAGAATAGGACTCAGGCAGCATATCCTCAATCGTAGCTTTTAGTTCAAGCTTTATGTCTTCACGCTTATTCTTATGTAGCCTTTTAGACACTTCGTGAATATACGAATCAATTAAAGACATTTATTTTCCTCCTTTAATCATTTTCATTGTTCATTATTTCGGTGTATAGGTTATTTGTGGGATATAAAAATTAATATGAAAAATGCACAAACAACATGCAACACTTTGAAAATGGAGGGGATATGATGAGAGTAATAGAGAAGTTATTAAAAGAACAAGATGTTTTAGACTTTCTGAATATCGTTGTAAAAGACTATCCAGGAAGAATGGGACAAAAGAGCAGCTGAAAAATCGCTTGATAATTTTTTTCAGTATTATGGACTTTGGGAAAATGACAAACTCATTGGTGGTATGCAACTACATGACTTTCAATTGAACCTGTTTTCTAGTAATTGGTGGGTAGGGCTTGTTGCAGTTGTTTTATTACATAAAAAGAGAAGGTTGCTAAAGAACTCATCTAACATCTCTTTCAAATTTTTTTAGCAAAAAACATTCATTTTGTTGTTTTGTTTCCGTTTATTTTTATAAGAAAATGGGTTTTGGCTCTGGACCGAGCTTTCTTCGCTGGTGATGGGTGTAGTAACGATCCAAGAGCTATATTTATAAGACTTATTGCAGTTTTTCTATGTGTTTGAAAAGCCTACATGTATTTCGACATTTTAGAATAGGAATAGCTCTTACTACCGGTCAGTGCTCCTTTTTTATAAAAATAGAAGATCGCGTTGGTCTTTCAAGTGGTGTGATATTAATAATAAAATAGCTTATGATTAATATCAGGATAATCAATGAATAAATTAAAGTGTTTAGAGGGTGATCATGCTCCACAATAATTAAACGAATCATCGCTGTGATACCTATATATATAAAGTAGCGCAGTGGAAAATGATAATCCTCTTTAAAATATTTAATAATCATTGTGATGAACTCAAAATATAAGAAGAAAATAAGAATATTGGCAAGGAATAATTTATAATCGCCACCTTCCTTGGCGAAGATTAATATTTTAAGAAATTCGATTAGCTCCTTAAAAAGCAAAAATGATAGGATAAGAGCTAGTAGCACAAGGCAAACGTTGAGAAATAGCTGTAGAGATTTCGGCACAGCTTTAATGAGCTGCGAATAAGTAAAATTTTTTTGATTCATACATTTCCTCCAATCGAGTGTTAGTATTAGGTTTGTTAAATACATCATCATATGGCTGAGCAGTGGCTTATTATGATATAAATATAACAATTTGCCGTAAATCTTGTCTTTATTTTTTGTAAAGTTTTGGTATATTTTCATGAAAGAAAGTTTTCAAAATAATTTAGTGGTATGCTAAAATAGATGTGCATGAATATAAAATATAAAAGGGGTTTTTAAAATGGCAAAAGCTGCAAAAACTGATGCGAAAATTACACCAGAACGTTTAGAAGAAGCGTTAAACGTTCGTGATCGTCTTATTATCGAGCTACTGGTACAAGTACTTGATGAAAAATTAGTAATTGAGCGCCCTGTATTACGTGAACGTCTAGGAAACCTTGTAGAACTTGCTGATCATGATGCAGAGCTTAAGGAAACAATCCACGCAGTAATTAACAAACTATAATGTTAAGAAGAATGCTACGCCTAAACCGTAGCATTCTTTTTTCTTGTCATGTAAAGCGTTCTACTAAGTCGTACATGCGCTCTGCCTCTGTATGAAGTTCCATAGAGGAGTGCATAATCGAGTTCACTGCTGACTTTTGTTCGTCTATGGAAGCATTAATTTGTTCCGTAGCTGCGGCAGATTGAGTAGCTACACTGGCTATTTCTTTGATAGCATTCATCACCACTATGCGATTTTCCGCCATGTCGTTCATTCCCTCATCTAGTGAAACGAGATGCTTTGTAATATCCTGAATGGAGTCTGCTAGGAATGTAAAAGCTCCTTTTACTTCAGTAATCGATATGGCTTGATTTTGTGAAAGTTGGAGCGTGTGTATCATCTTTGCATCAGAGTTTGCAGTACCCACCTCAATACGTTGTAATAGATTTCTGACACGCGTAGTAGCTTCGTTTGTATCCTCCGATAAATGCCGGACTTCCTCTGCCACAATGGCAAAACCTTTACCGTGTTCACCAGCACGCGCTGCCTCTATGCTAGCATTGAGTGCCAAGAGGTTTGTTTGTTCAGATATAGATGTAATTGTTTGTACCACTTGATGAATCTCTTTCATTTGATTCGTCAAACTGGAGAAATTAGTTCTTAACTCCTCAATCACCTGTGTGAATTCACTTGAATTTTGCAGTAAACCTTCTACTTTTTGTCTACCATTTTCTTGTGATGAATTGATGATATTCATATTTTCAGTGATCTCACTATATTTATTTGTAGCAAGTGAAATAAGTGAAGATAGTGTTTCAACCTTACTAATGGCCATCTCAGCTTCTTCTGCTTGCACAACAGCCCCTTTAGAGATGTCATTGATTGCTTGATGAATTTCGTCAGCAGAAGCGGTTGTTTCCTCTGTAATAGCACTAAGCATCTCTGAAGAAACTCTCATCTGAGAGGCGCTATCCTTCGTATTGTTGACCATTTCATATAAGCTATGTTTCATATTATTCACGTTATTAGCCAGTATACCTAGTTCATCTTTTGTGGTAACAGGTATGTCATCGCCAGTTAGCTTACCTTTAGCAATATCTGAAGTAATCACCATGATTTTGCGTATATAGGTAGTCATTCGTCCAGAGAAGAACCAGAAGAGTGCCACACCAATAATCGTTGCAAGGATTGTCATACCAAGTGTGTAATAGAAAACATTTTTAGTGCCTGCATTGAAGTCCATTTCGTATGTACCAGCTGCAATGATCCACCCCCAATGTTCGTCCATTTCTACATAAGTAATTTTAGGAGCAACGATTTCAGGGGTGGAGGGTAGTGCCCAATCATAACGGACATATCCTCCCCCAGCCTTAGCTGCTTCAATCATTTCGCGTACAAAATAGCGTCCATCCTCTGTTTGTAAATCAGCAATATTTTGCCCTTCAAGAGATGGATGCGTTTCGACTATGCCGCTATCTTGAAAGGCATAGAAATAAAAATTATCCCCATATTTAACAGGATTATCGATGGATCGTTTATTGTCTTCAACTCTTTTACCAACAATTTGTGTTCTTGCACTTTCCTGAGCTTCCTCTAACGTTATATTTCCCTTTTGAACTTGAGCATCTAATTGTGCAATTAATTCAAGAATACCTAGTGTGCCATTTTTAAGACTTTGTCGACCTACTTGATCTAGTTCACCTTTCACTACGATGTAATTGACGGTTCCAACTAGTACTGTTGATATTAGAATAACTATAATGGCAAGACTAACAAGTTTATTACGTACTGATTTCATGAAACAAAACCTCCGTTCCTCCAATATAGTTATATTATAATATATAGTTTTCTAATAAAATAGAAAATTCTGATAATAAATGTCATATTTTAATATACTATGTATTCATGATGCTTATAGAACAATTGATGGGGAAGGTCTCATAAGAGAACCCCAATAAAGAACAAGTAGTTCTTTATCGGGGTTACTATGGATTAGTATACTTTATCTCCATTGAAGATAGAATTTTTTACGATAACATAATCAACATTTCGAATAGCCTCTAGTTTTGTGCCACCAGCATAAGAAATAGATGATTGTAAGTCTTGCTGCATCTCGATTAATGTATCTTTGATGCTACCTTTATGCTCAACATACATTTTCTTTCCTTCGACATTTTTGCGTTCACCTTTTTGGAATTCAGAGGCAGAGCCGAAGTATTCCTTCACCGTTTTACCATCAACCTCAATTGTTTCACCTGGTGATTCTTCATGACCAGCAAATAAAGAACCAATCATCACCATTGAAGCGCCGAAACGTACAGATTTAGCGATATCGCCATGTGTACGAATACCACCGTCAGCAATAATTGGCTTTGTAGCAGCCTTTGCACACCAACGTAGTGCAGCTAGCTGCCAGCCTCCTGTACCAAAGCCTGTTTTGATTTTAGTAATACAAACTTTACCTGGTCCAATGCCTACTTTCGTAGCATCTGCGCCAGCATTTTCTAGTTCACGTACGGCTTCAGGTGTTCCAACGTTTCCAGCAATGACAAAGCTGTTTGGTAAGTGCTTTTTAATATGCTGAATCATACGAATAACAGCATTTGAATGACCATGTGCAATATCAATTGTAATAAATTCAGGTACTAAATTAGCAGCTGCTAATTCTTCAATAAACGCATATTCATCTTCTTTTACACCAACACTGATCGAGGCAATTAAGCCCTTTCCTTGCATTTCTTGAATGAAGTTTATACGAGTTTCTGGTTGGAAACGGTGCATAATATAAAAGTAACCGTTTTCAGCAAGTTTCTTAGCAAGATTTTCGTCAATAATTGTTTGCATATTTGCAGGTACTACAGGAAGCTTAAAAGTATGCCCACCTAAAGTAACCGAAGTATCACACTCTGAACGACTTTCTACAATACATTTTGCGGGAATTAGTTGAATATCCTCATAGTCAAATACGTTATCCATTATATACACTCCTAAAATACGAATATTTTTAAAGATTTATTTTAAATTGTTCGCCATTTGGTAATTTACATGATTTTTGAGTAAATGTCAAAGCTTTTACGAAAATAAATGAAAAATTTAAAAATAAGGGGGAATAAATTTATTTGTAGATGAATGATTCCATTTATAATTTGTGCTATGTTTTGTAATCCATGTACAATAGAATTGTTTCAAAAAATGACAAGGGAGTGTTGGAAATGGCAGTAGAAGTGTATTTGATCTTTAATGGAAATTGTCGAGAGGCTGTTGCGTTTTACGAAAATGCTTTTAATACGGACAAGGCTGAAATTATGACGTTTGGAGATTCACCTCAAAATCCTGATTACCCACTACCAGAGGAAGCGAAAGATCTTGTGATGCATACAAGACTTTCTGTATTTGGTAGTAGAATTATGTTCTCAGATACATTTCCAGGCTCACCGTTCTCCGTTGGGAATAATGTTACATTAGCGGTTGTTTCCGATGACGAAGAGCAAATGCGAGCAGCATTTGATAAGCTGAAAGACGGCGGAAAAGTAACGATGGAGTTACAAGAAACATTTTGGAGTAAATGTTACGGTTCGCTGACAGATAAATTCGGTATTGAATGGCAATTTAGCCATGAGGCAAATGAATAAATAGCTAATTAAAAGCACGATGATCTTGGAAAGTCCAAAGATCATCGTGCTTTATTTTAATTCATCCATGTCTTTTGTCGAAAGCCAAGCGTTATGGATAATTAGTAATTAAATCGGTCTACATAGCCTTGTAATTCGTCCGCCATATCAAGTAAAGTTTTAGCCGAAGAAGCGATTTCCTGCATGGAGGACAATGTTTGTTCCGTTGAAGCGGCAACTTCTTCAGAGGCTGCTGCATTTAGTTTTGCATGGTCTGATAGCTCAATTGCTGTTGCGGATACTTCTTCTACAACGGCAGACATTTCTTGTGCCGAAGCTGATATATCTTCCATTTTCGGTGCAATCTCTCGAAGACTTTCAACGATACTTGTAAATTTCTTTTTCGTATCCTCAGATTGCTGTAACCCTTCTTGGACATCTGATGAAGCTTTCATCATCGTTTGCACAGATTTAGCCGTGTCCTGTTGTATGCCTGTAATAAGCGTAGAAATTTGTTCTGCTGATTGATGGGATTGTTCCGCTAATTTACGTACTTCATCTGCTACAACCGCAAAGCCTTTGCCTTGTTCACCAGCTCGGGCTGCTTCAATAGCGGCATTCAGAGCAAGAAGGTTCGTTTGGTCAGAAATGGCACTAATAATTTCTATAATGGAACCAATTTCTTTTGTTCGATCAAACAGTGATTTAATCATTGTGTCGGACTGTGTCACAGATTCATGGATGGAAACCATTTGATTCACAGTTTGTTCAACAGATTGTCCGCCTTCCTCTGCTAATTGGATAGCCTGACTGGACAGGTCTGAAACTTGTAGGGCACTATCTGCCACTTCTACAACACCTTTAGCAATTTCCTCAATGGAAACAGCATTTTGATCGATTCCAGTTGTTTGTTTTTCGGTGCTGATAGCTACCTGCTGCATAGCCTCTGTTACCTGTTCAGATGCAGCTATGTTTTGTTCAGCATTAGCTGAAAGTCCTTGGGCAGAGGTTTGAACATGCTGAGAGCTTTGGTCAACATTGCGTATCAGTTTTTTTAAGCTAACTTTCATCGAGACAAATGCCTCACCAAGCTGTCCAATTTCATCCTTTGTATGAATATCAATAAACTCCGTTAAATCGCCATCACTAATTTTTAATGCACTTTGTTGAAGTCGTTTAATAGGGTTCACAATAGATTTAATCATAGAGAGCATAAAAATAATTCCTACAATAATAGAAATACCAATGATGAGCAATGTGATAGTAAATGAAGCAGTAGCTGCCTCTGTAGCCTCTGCGATGAACATTGTACCAACTATTTTCCACCCTGTAAGTTCATTGGTTTCAAAACGTAACTGGCGATCATCTTCCGTAATCATACCTTCCTGTTGTTCGTAAACTTTTGCCATATATTCTTCTGTTGCTTGTGAGCCGCTTTCTTTATCTTTTTGCGCAATATATAGCTGATTACGATCTAGTAAGGATGCAAACCCAGTTTCTCCTATACGTGTTTTGTCTGTCAGTGCACTAAGAACCGAGATATTTACATCTAAGGCCATCACACCAGAATTATCTGGAAGAGCTTGCATGACAGTCACTACTACATTATTTGTTGATTTTGAGATATATGGTGAAGTAATGGATACTTGCCCTTTGTTCTCAATTGCTTCTACGTACCAAGGTCGTTTACGTGGATCATAATCACTTGCATAATCATGGACGGGTTCATCAATTATTTGACCATCTGCTGTTCCAATATATAACAGCTCTACCTCAGGATGAGTATTAATATATTCTTGAAAAAGTTTTTTTAATTCAATTTTTTTATCTTCTTGTAAATAAGATTGATTTATTTTTTTGGAAAAATATCCAATGTCATGAACTTTTGGCGCAATTGTATTTGTAATATTGCTGTTAAGCATACGCACACTTTCCTTAGCGCTTGCTTGTTGCTCTTCTAAAATCTGATTTTTAGTACTTTTAAAGGAGGTATACCCGATTAAAAGTGCGGGAATGAGGAGTATCATTAAAAATGCAAAAATGAGTTTCTTTCTTAAGCTAATCTGTTTCATATAGTATTCCTCCTTAAAATGACATTAGTTAATTGTCATAATTTGATAACTGGTTCAATAGACAAGTCATTCCAATGTTTAATCTGATTCTAAGAGGAAAATGAATAATAATCAACATAATTTTCTGAAAAATCTGGAAAATAAAGTTATACTATAGTACTTTTTGTAGAAAAATATTTTATTTTGTAATTTCCCCTGTTTTTATATGTCAAATTAGTACAGAAAAAATCTGAGCTCCATAATAGAACTCAGATTCTGAAAGGATAATTTAATATTCAAAACGATTTACGTAACCTTGCAATTCATCCGCCATATCAAGTAACGTTTTGGCAGAGGATGCCATGTCCTGCATAGAGGATAAAGTTTGCTCAGTAGAAGCAGCAACTTCCTCTGTAGCTGCAGCATTTAATTTGGCGTGATCTGATAATTCAATAGCTGTAGCGGAGACTTCTTCCACGACTGCAGACATTTCTTGTGCAGAGGCAGAGATATCCTCCATCTTTGGCGCAATGTTTCGTAGACTTTCAATAATGCTGGCGAATTTCTTACTTGTTGATTCTGTCAATTGTAAGCCATCCTGAACATCTGCTGAAGCCTTGACCATAGTCTGCACAGATTTAGCCGTATCCTGCTGAATACTCGTAATGAGCGCAGCAATTTGCTCTGCTGATTGGTGAGATTGCTCTGCTAATTTTCGTACTTCATCGGCTACTACGGCAAAGCCTTTGCCATGTTCTCCAGCTCTTGCTGCCTCGATAGCAGCATTGAGGGCTAGTAAATTTGTTTGGTCAGAAATGGCACTAATCATCTCTAAAATGGAACCGATTTCTTTCGTGCGATCATATAGAGTTTTAATCATTGTATCTGATTGTGTAACAGATTCATGAATAGAGTTCATTTGTTGTACAGTTTGCTCGACTGCTTGTCCACCTTCATCTGCCAGTTGGATAGCATGGCTAGAAAGGTCTAATACCTGCATAGAGCTGTCTGCGACCTCAACAACCCCTTTAGCAATTTCCTCAATGGAGATAGCATTTTGGTCAATACCTGTTGTTTGCTTTTCCGTGCTGACTGCCATTTGTTGCATAGCATCCGCAACCTGTTCAGAGGCAGCAATATTTTGTTCTGCATTGGCAGATAAATCTTGAGCAGACTTTTGAACATGCTGGGAGCTTTGGTCCACGTTGCGAATTAGTTTTTTCAAGCTAACCTTCATGGAGATAAAAGCTTCCCCAAGTTGTCCAATTTCATCTTTAGAATGAATTTCAATAAACTCTGTTAAATTACCTTCACTAATTTTCAACGCGCTTTGCTTAAGTCGATTAATTGGATTAACTACAGACTTAATCATGAAGAGCATAAACATAATACCAACTAGAATGGACACAACAATAATGATCAAGTTGATATTTAAAGTGGAGGCAGCAGCCTTTGCAGCTTCTGCAGTAAACATTGTGCCTATTATCTTCCAGCCAGTAAGTTCATTTGTAGCAAACTGTAAATGACGGTCTCTTTCAATAATTGTGCCGCTTTCTTGCTCATAAATTTTAGTGATATAGTTTTCTGTTGCCTCAGTACCACTTTCTTTTTCAGGCTGTGCGATATAGAGCTTATTGCTATCTAGAAGAGAGGCAAAACCAGTCTCTCCAATGCGGATATTATTCGTAATATCACTTAATGTAGAAATGTTAAGATCTAATCCTATGACTCCAGAACCATCTGGTAAAGCCTGCGTAATTGTAATGACAATGTCACCCGTTGATTGTGTAACATAAGGGGCAGTGATGGAGACCTCTCCATTATTATCTAAAGCTTGCTTATACCAAGGTCTTGTACGAGGATCGAAGCCATCAGGATAGTCTTGAGCAGGCTCGTCAAGTAGTTTGCCATCGGCAGTACCAATATAAATCAGCTCTACTTCAGGGTGCATATTAATGTATTCGCTTAGTAATGATTGAAGTTTCGGAATGTTATGATCTTGAAAGTAGGTTTTACTAAATTTTTTTGAAAAATATTGCACATCTTTTAGTTTGGGTTCAATGGTATTCGTAATATTAGTATTAAGAATACGTACACTTTCAGTTGCACTTGCATGTTGTTCTTCGGAAATTTGCTTTTCTGCACTTTGGTAGGAAACAATTCCAATCAACAGGGTTGGGATGAGAAGCATTGCTAAAAACGAAAAAATAAGCTTTTTTCTTAAACTTAGTTGTTTCACTTGTATTATCCTCACATAATTTTTTTAGTCTAAACTTTTCCCTAGAAGGTAAATAATTCTCATTCTATCAGAAATAAAATAAAAGTTAAGTACTTTGGAATAATAATTTACAAGTTATATATATTATGGTCAATTATTCGAAATTTCGCTAAATTGAAATCGTTAGAAGCTATATAAAGCTACAGTTTGATATATACTAATGCTCAAAAGAGGAGGGAAATAGGTTATGATTCATCAAATTGGGCAGGTAATGCTATATGTTAATGACCAAGAGGTAGCAGTAAAGTTTTGGAGAGAAAAAGTGGGGTTTGTTGTCGTTGCTGATCAGGAAGAAGCAGGGATGCGCTGGATTGAAATTGCGCCAACGAAGGATGCACAAACATCATTTGTGTTGCACAATAAAGAGATCATAGCTAAAATGCAGCCGGAGCTAAACTTAGGAACTCCGTCTATCATGTTTTATGCTGATAAAATTGAAGAAATGTACCAAGATTTTCAGGCAAAGGGCATTAAAGTGGGCGATTTAGTTATGATGCCAATGGGTAGGGTATTTAATTTTGCTGACCCTGAAAATAACTATTTTGCCTTGGTTGAAAAACAAATATAAATGATGGAATCTGCTCGTATTTTGCTTTGTTTTTAAGCAAAAATGAACAGATTCCTGTTTTTTCATCTTATTTAATAGAGAGAGTCTTCTATGATAAATCCTCTCCAAAAATACTAACCGTTTGTCGATCTATCATAAATTCATGACCATTCCATTTTAAAACATTTTCTACATAGCCTAGTCCATCGGCATGATACCTACCTGCAATTCCTTGATACCCTAAAATTTCATAGGTTCCATCTCGATCATAATCAATGGGATATAGTCCGCTAAAAGGGTCTACCCAGCCTTCTATAGGTTGCTTTAATGTACCGTCCGGATTATAAATTTCTGCTAAGTAGTCCGCTCCTTTATACTGTAAATCGATTGTGTATCTTTTAGCGGGATTCGAACTTTGAACTACAGCCTTGTAGTGATCTACATAATTAACGCTATATTTGAGTTTATTATTAAAAGACTCTGCGTCAAAAATAGAACGAACTTGATTGTTGATGGATGAAAATATTTCACCGTTTATAATTCCTCCGCTACCCCCAGTATCAGAGACAACCAGTATATCCTCAATATGATTACCAGTAAAATCGCCTAGAAAAATAGTCGGATTATAGCCCAAATTCTGTTTCAAGGGAAATTGTTGCATTTGTTGTGTTTGCACATAAAAAATAGTGAGTGTGATATTTTTCCACAGAGGGCTATCCGGTTGTTGAACGCCCACTAAAAAAATTGTTTCCAAAAAACCATCGGCATTAATATCTCCAAACTTAGTTTGAATTACTTGTGGAGCCAAATAGGATAAGGTGCCAGCACTTTGTGGCGAATTAAAATGATTAGTCATGTATACACCTCTTTCATTAGTCTTAGCATATGTTGTAAACAAAGCATGGTGCATAAATTAAAAGGTAAAATTGAAACATTGTAATTCATATTAAACTAACAAAAAAACTTGAGTTTCACCCATTGACATTTTCAAATGTGAAAAGTATTATAAATGTCAACGAATCAGAAAATTCAGTACCGAATAGTGTCTCACTACAATATGTAGGCAGAGATTTTTTTTCACTATTAATTCTTAGTAATTTTATATGATTTATATATATTAGGAAGAAGGAGATTTACTTGAAGGATTTATTTGTAAAAACAGAGCGACAACGGTTTTGGTTAGATCAGCTAGCAGCTATTGCAGAGCCAATTAAGGCTGAGGCTGTTGAGGTAGACGAACAATCTCGTTTCCCGTTTGAAGCACATCAATTGCTTTTGCAAATTGGCTATCCACAACTAACTTTACCGAAACAATATGGCGGAGAGGGTTTATCGGTCTATGATATGGTCCTTGTGCAAGAAACATTAGCAAGCTATGACGAAAATGCATCTCTTTCTCTTGGCTGGACATTAGGCGTTGTTGGTGAAATATATGAAACCCACTTATGGACTGAAGATGTATTAACAGCATTCGCTCAAGAAATAAAGAGCGGTGCCATCATTAATAGAGCAGTTAGTGAGGCAGCAACGGGTAGTCCAACACGTGGTGGTCGACCTGGAACATATGCTGTTTCGACAAAAGAGGGCTGGCTATTAAATGGACGCAAAATCTTTACGACTGCGTCACCGGTGCTCGATTATTTCCTTACCTCAGCTTGGATTGAAGAAAAGCAACAAATTGGTTTTTTCCTCATTCATAAAGATTCTGTAGGGCTAACGATTGAAGAAAATTGGGAAATGTCTGCGATGCGAGGTACTAGTAGCCATGATCTTGTGTTAAAAGATGTCATAGTGGCAACAGAGCATTTAGTAGAGTTACCAAGTCATCCTAGTGGTGGCAAGATAAATGGCTGGATACTCCATATCCCAGCAACATACTTAGGTATTGCACAGGCTGCCCGTGACTATGCGATCCATTTTGCCAATCATCATCAACCGAATAGCTTGAATGCTCCGATTAGTACGTTGCCAAATGTACAACAGCTTTTAGGAGATATTGAATTAAAGCTTCATCAAGCACGTTTTGTCTTGTATGGAGTGGCTGAGGCTTATGATGATCCAGCTAGACGTAGTTTATTAACAAATGAAATGGCTGTTGCTAAACATACAGTAACAAACATGGCAATAGATATAGTCGATAAGGCAATGCGTGTAGTGGGAGCGAAAAGCTTGCAGCTATCCAATCCATTACAACGCTATTATCGTAACGTCCGTGCAGGACTTCATAATCCGCCCATGGATGATATGACGATTATAAAGTTAGCGACTGCCGCTATTGAACAACAAAGATTAAATGGAAATTCATAATGATTACATGGAAATAAGGAGAAATGACAGATGAAAAAGAATAGATTATTTCAATTTGCCGCAATTGGTTTGGCTTCTATAGCACTTTTGACGGGGTGTAATTCAGGGGAATCAGCAGATAAGGATTCAGGTGATGGTGAACAGGTTCGTACAGTAAAGGTTGCCTACGATCAAGCCTCCAAGCCTATTAGCTATATCGACGATAATGGAAATCCAACAGGGTATGATGTAGAAGTAATGAAATTAGTAGATGAATTATTACCTGACTATCAATTTGAATACGTAGGTACAACAAGTGATGATTTGTTGATTGGTGTTGAGCAAGGGAAATATCAAGTAGGGGTTAAAAATGCCTTCTTTACACAGGAGCGTACAGAGAAATTTATTTTTCCGAAGGAATTTTTAGGGTTAAGTAGTGCGGGGCTCGTTTTACGTAAAGAGGATGAAGGTGTGAAAACATTAGCCGATTTTGCAAAAAAAGGTTATTCTTTAGCACCGATTGCTGCTAATAACGCGCAATATACAATTATCGATGAGTATAATACGGCAAATCCAGATAATAAAGTACAACTTCAAGCTGGTGATGCATTTACCGTAGACGTTGTGCAGTGGGTAAATGAAGGTCGTGTTGATGGTGGCGTCATGATTGAGGGACCATTTAAACAACAAGTGCTTGCTGAGGATGGCCCTTATTACAACTTAAAAGATGAGGTTGTCTATAACGAATTTGCTGTCATTAAAACATGGCCTCTGTTCAATAAAAAAGAGCAAGAATTTGCCAATGCCTACGATAAAGCGATAGCTCAAATTAAAGAGCAGAAAAAACCAAATGAATTAAGCACCAAGTTCTATGGTCGCGATTTATTTGAAGTGCTAGAAAATGTTAATCGTTAGTTTGAAACGGAACGAATAATAAGGCTGTTGAGTCTTTAATGCTCAGCAGTCTTTATTCATAAAAGGAAAAGTTGGTGAGGAAATGGATAAATATTTTGATGCAACCTACATTTGGAACGCAATCCCAATGTTATTACCATTTTTAAAAATGACGTTCTTAGTTGCAGGGTCCTCGATTATCTTAGGCACACTATTTGGTTTATTGTTGGCGGCAGCTAAGCTATCTTCAATAAAGTGGTTACAAAAATTCGCAAATTTATATACAACGATTATGCGTTGTACGCCATCCATCGTTTTGTTATTTCTTGTCTATTATGGTGTGCCAGCATTAGCAGAAAATGTTGGTCTTAACCTCCATTCAATTGAAACAGCTATATTCGTTGTCGTAACATTCACCTTACAATTTGCTGCAATCATGTCTGAGGTGATAAGATCAGCCTATTTAGCTATTCCAAAAGGTCAGTTTGAAGCAGCGGTTAGTGTGGGCTTAACACCATTTCAGGCATACTGTCGAATTATTTTCCCACAGGCACTTGTCGTTGCTTTGCCGAACTTTGGGAATGGTATGATTGCTTTGCTACAAGAAGGTGCACTAGCTTATACAATTGGTCTAATTGACATTGTGGGCAAGGCAAATTTAATTATTGCCAGTAACATCAATGCTCATGCCTTAGAAATTTATATTGCATTAGCCATTATTTATTGGGTGTTATCAATTATTATAGAAAAAATATTTACTATATTAGAAAAGATATTTGGGAAGGGTAAGAAAACTTTAGAAACAACTTAAGGAGGAGGCGTGAACGTGAATTATCCATTTTTACTTGAAACATTTTTCATTGCATTATCTGGTGTTCCCATTGCACTCCTTGTCACAGTTGTTGCTTTATTGATAGCTCTGCCACTTGGTTTTTTGTTGGCACTCACTAGAATTAATAAAATTCCAGTTATTCATCATCTAGCAAAAATTTACGTTTCATTCGTGCGAGGAACGCCAATCATTATACAAATCTTTATTATCTATAGTAGTATCCCGTTAATGTTAAAAATTATTTTTGAAAAATATAATATTGCGTATGATATTTATAAAATCAATCCAATTTGGTATGCGTTTATCGTGTTTGCATTCAGCTCAACAGCCATTTTAATAGAGGTCTTTCGTTCTGCGTTAAGCACTATTGAAAAGGGGCAATTAGAGGCTGCACACTCAGTAGGTTTGACAACATTCCAAGCTTATACTCGAATTATCATTCCACAAGCATTAGTAGTTGCGCTACCGAATATTTGTACAGCTACCGTCAATCTTATTAAAGCTACCTCGTTAGGCTACGCAATGTCACTTCCTGAAATTACACTAAAGGCAAAAGTAGCTGCAAATGTTGGCTACAATTACGTGGAAGCCTATCTGGATATCTTTATCGTGTACTTAATATTATGTAGTACGGTGGAGTACTTGTTTAAGCGCTATGAAAAATATTTAAGCAAATACAAAGTGGCAAATGCCTAAGGGGTGAATGAGCATGTTAGAAATTAAAAATATTCATAAATCATTTGGTGGCAATGAAATTTTAAAGGGTGTTGATTTAGCGATTGATAAAGGCGATGTTGTTGTTATTTTAGGCCCTAGTGGCTCGGGAAAAACAACATTATTACGTTGCATCAATTTTTTAGAAAAAGCGGATCAAGGACATGCGACATTTGGAGATATTCAAGTGGATTTTCAACATGTGAAGAAAAAAGACGTACATGCAATTCGCCAACGTGTCGCATTTGTCTTCCAAAATTATAATCTTTTCACTAATAAAACGGCATTAGAAAATGTGACGGAAGGTTTAATCATTGGACGTAAAATTCCTAAAGCACAGGCTGTGGACATTGGTAAAAAGGCACTTGATAAAGTAGGTTTATCGGAAAAGTATGATGCCTATCCAAGTCAACTGTCAGGCGGTCAGCAGCAGCGAGTAGGAATTGCACGTGCAGTAGCATTGAACCCAGATATTATTTTATTTGACGAACCAACGTCCGCACTTGATCCTGAATTAGTAGGTGAGGTCCTACAGGTCATGAAAAATATTGCAGCTGAAGGCACAACAATGCTTGTGGTGACACATGAAATGGGATTCGCCAAAGATGTTGCTAAACGTGTGATTTTCATGGATGGAGGCGTTGTCGTAGAAGAGGGTAGCCCTCATGATATTTTCGTAAGCCCAAAAGAGGATCGCACAAAGAAATTTTTAAAACGTGTCATTCCAGAAGATTACACTTTCTATATATAAAAACACAGGAGGATCTGTCAGTAACAGATCCTCCTGTTATGTTGTTGAAGAAAGACGAAGTAAATAGCAGAAAAAGACTTTTTGGCAAGGCGAGAGGTTGATTTCCGTTCCGCCAGCATCCTTCTCAGGGCACGTCCGATGAGCCGCTTCACGCATTCCGTTCGCTCTAGGGTCTCAGCTGTGATGCTGGCTCCACTCCAACCAACCATGTGCAAAAGTGTCTTTTCCTTCTCTTTCATACTAGACGTAGTGGGCTCGGCGCTCGCCCACAGGAAAGCAAGTAGCCTGCAACGGAAATCCATTTTCACCTTTCACAAGAATTCTATTGATAGTTTTGTTTTTCAGCACTATGACAGGAGGATCTGTTAGCTATCATTGAAGGAAATGCGTTAATTTGTTGATGGAATAAATGTGTAGCTCATGCATAGCCCTCGTGCAGGCTGTATAAAAATAGTACCGTTCGTTTTCCTTTGCGTAATTAGCAGCAGATGCATTATAAATAAGCACAGCATCAAATTCGATACCTTTCGCCATATAAGCTGGAAGTAATAAAATACCCTTTTTAAACTGCTTCGTATTATGGTTAATTAATTGAATATCTACTTGATTACTTAATTGCCCATATACTGCGGAGCATTCAGCAGCAGTTTTACAAATGACAGCAATGGTTTCAAATTTAGCAGAGAGGTGATGGATGTTTTGGGTAATTTCATCTATCAGTTCCAATTCATTAGGAACGACAGTAATTGATGGTTCTGGACCAGTTCGGTTAAATGCCTCAACTTCGCTACCATCATTTAAAATTTTTGCAGTAAGTTGAATGATTTGTTTTGTCGAACGATAGCTTTTCGTTAAAATCATTTTTTCAGCCTGCTCACCATATAATTGAGGGTCGAGCAGGGAAGGGTTATCGAAGGTATGTGGATGAATCGTTTGATGTCCATCTCCTAAAATAGTCATACGTGCTTTTGGGAATAACTGCTGTAATACAGTTAGTTGGAATGGAGAATAATCTTGCGCTTCATCAATCAATACATGATGGATCATCGTATTAGTCTGCTGCCCTTCAATTTTGTCCTGTAAATATAAAAATGGTGCTGCATCTTCATAAGCTATAAAACGTTTTGCTAAATTTGGAAGTGTCTGCTGGCAAATATCCTCCCAATCGTTTGGCATAAGATGCTGTAAATCTTTAGTAATGGGATTATTCAAATCAAAGAGTTGGCGATACGTACCTAACATATGCACAAACTTTAATTGGTGAACGGAATTGCGTAACGGTTTAAAGTATTTTTTAACAATTTGTCTCGCTAATTTTTGTCGTTCTTGATCTAAATCATCGAATGAATTTTCAGTATAGCGCCCTTCGTATAAAAGCTCACTGTAAGACTTGGAGTAGTCCTCTTTATCTAATAGTTCAGTCGCTTCTTCTACCCATTCTTTTGTACGCTCAGCCTTTTCAAATTTCGTCAGTTGCTGCAATAACCATTCTTTTACGAATTGTAGGCGATTTGGTATCGACATAGTGGAAGGGAAAGAATAGAAGTATTCAGTAATTTCCTGTGCTGTAATAATTCGTTCCCCACGAAATACGATATTTTTAAATAATAAGCCCTTATTGGATAAATAGCTTACATATTGATCCATCAAATGCTTGTAAGCAAGGCTCGCTTTATAAGATATACTACTTAATTTTGTTTGATAATGAGCTTCATCTTTTTCTGTTAAAAGGCCCTCTAATTGCTCGTACGGATATTCCAATTTAAACTGTCGACCTAATCGTTTTTCTACATACTCTATAAACGTTAATTGCTGCATATTGTCCTCGCCTAAATCAGGTAAGACCGTATGGACATATTGGTTAAAAAGTTGATTAGGTGTAATCAGTAAAATTTGATCGGCCGTCATTTCATTGCGATAGCGATACAATAGATAAGCGACTCGTTGTAAAGCCACAGCTGTTTTACCACTACCCGCAACACCCTCTACAATAAGATAGCGTGATTGAACATGGCGAATAATTTTATTTTGCTCAGCTTGAATCGTTGCAACGATACTACGAATATGCTCGTTTGCATTTTGTGCAAGGATATCAAGTAATAAATCATCCCCAATGGTAAGACCAGTATTAAACATCGATTGTAGCTGCCCGTTTTTAATAATAAATTGCCGTTTCAGTAGCATTTCACCATGAATCTCTTCTGCTGTTGTGTCGTAGGAGGCTTTACCTGGTGTGCAATCATAGTACATACTTGATATAGGTGCACGCCAATCATAAATAACTATATTTTCATCTTGTTCGTCCAATAAAGTGGCAACACCTATATAAATTTTTAATGGATCTTGCTGCCCATCTTGTAAAAAGTCAATACGAGCAAAATAGGGTGACTGTTGTAAACGTTCGTATACCTTTACATTCTGAATTGCACGCTGCTGTGCAAGCTCTGAGTCAGAGAGAAGCTCTACCTGTTGCTTAATCGCGAAAAAGGTTTCGTCAACATCTTCAGCAGTGTCTAAATTGACTCTGACATCGTTCCAAAAAGTTTTCTTCAGAGCGACAGCATTTTCCTTGAAGCTCTTTTCTTTTAGCAATAATTCGTTCTTTTTGTAATCAATGAGGTTTAAACTTTGCTCAAGATGATGTTTTTCTTCTAGCCAGTCATTTTGATTTTCCAACGTTTACTCACATTCCTCTCCATATTTTTCTCTTCTGTTAGTAGTAATCCTCACCTATAAATATGGTGAAAAGAAAATAATTGTGATTCTCCTTTAAATGGTTGTCCAAACACCTTTTTTAGTATATAAACGTATATAACCTAAGAGGAAATGTAGGGTGATTGAATCAGGAAATTTATCATACATCTACTCCGCAATGAAGTATAGTCTAATAATTATTGTAAATTTATGCTATAATAAAATTATAAAGAAACCTGCGTTTAACGATAAAGGCTGTTCCACAAATAAGTGGAGCAGTCTTTTTTATATGTAGGAAAGTCTAACATTATGCCTGTTTTTTAAGAATTTGTTATTAATATTTAGTTTTTATTTGTCCTAGAAGTAAAAATAAATTTTACTGAATTGTCGAAATATATTGACATTTCATCTTCTGTTTTTTATTCTTGTGTATAAAGTTTCCGTTAATCGGAATGTTTTTCCGTTTGGTGGAAACTTGTAGGTGTGTAAGAAATGCTTAATGGATACGTTGTCTGTGCCTCAGTTCAAAGCTAAAGAAAAAATTATTAGGGGGAGACGGTTATGGTAAACCTACAGCAAGATAAAAAAGAAGATGAACCACGGATAAAGGGAATTAATGCATTTGTATTAATGTTTATTATTATTTTAGTCATGTCGTTACTGACCTATATTTTACCAGCTGGACAATATGAAAGAGTTGAGAGTAATGGCAGAATGATAGTAGATCCAGAATCCTTTCAGTATATCAAGTCAAATCCTATTGGCTTTCTAGAAATATTCAATAGTGTGCATCTGGGAATGCTTGAGGGTGCTTCTATTATTTTATTTGTCTTTTTATTTGGAGGCGCTTTAGGGGTAATGCAAAAGACTGGAGCTATTGATTCCTTTATTAAAGTTATGGCCTCGAAATTTGGAAAACAAGAGTACGTATTAATCCCTATTCTAGTTTTAATATTTGCTAGTTTAGGGACACTAATTGGCTCAGCAGAGGATACGCTTGTCTATATAGCGATTATTATCCCGTTAACGATGGCACTCGGAATGGATGCGATTACAGGCTTTGCGATCGTCATGCTAGGTACATTAGCAACTGGCTTTACTTCAGGCATTACGAACCCATTTAACATTGGTGTAGCTCAAACTATTGCAGAGCTTCCAATGTATTCAGGAATGTCATATCGAATCATTGTGTTCATCGTTTTTTATAGTTTGACAGTACTTTATATATATAGGCATGCAAAAAAAGTGAAGAGTGACCCATCGAAAGGGATTTACGGAAAGTTTAAAAGAGAAGAGAGCATCAAAATTGATTTAGACTTTAAGATGAGCCCACGTCATTTGATAGCACTATTCGTATTATTGGGAAATTTTGTTGCATTGATTGTAGGGGTAATAAAGTATCAATGGTATATAAGTGAAATTGCCGGTGTCTTTCTATTAAGCAGCATTATTATGTCTATTATTTGTAAGATTGGACCAAATAAAATGGCTGAAGGGTTTATTTCTGGTGCCCGGGATATGGTAGAAGGGGCATTAATTATCGGATTTGCCCAAACCATTTTAGTTATTACTACAAATGGAGGATTAATTGATACTATTCTTCATTTTGTTTCAAATACTGTAAGTGTATTACCTGCTTCTATCAATGCGATAGGAATGTTTTTGCTTCAGCTCTGCTTAAATTTCTTAGTACCTTCTGGAAGTGGACAAGCTGCGTTAACGATGCCGATCATGACGCCTTTAGCCGATTTAATTGGTGTAACTAGGCAAACAGCCGTACTGGCTTTCCAGTTTGGTGATGGTATTTCAAATATGGTCATTCCAACAAGTGGTGTTTTATTAGCGGGACTAGCAATAGCAGGTATTCCATTTTCAAAATGGTTCAGATGGGTATTTCCTTACTTCCTTATACAGACAGGCTTAGCGATTGTCTTATTAGTCATTGCGCATCTCATAAATTATGGACCATTTTAATAAAATAAATAATAAATTAGGAGTGATTAGATTGATAGAAACGGCTAATTTAAAACAAAAGGTTGTTGAATGGTGTCGGCATTTGCATATGCATCCTGAATTATCACATCAAGAGCATAAGACAGCTCAATATATTTATGATCAATTAATAACGTTTCCTCATTTAGAAGTAAGACGTTTAACAGAAACAAGTGTATGTGCCTTTTTAAGAGGTACAAAAACAGAAGATAAAGGACATACCATTTTACTACGAGCTGATATTGACGCATTGCCGATTGAAGAAGAAACGGATCTACCATTCAAATCAATAAATCCAGGGGTCATGCATGCGTGTGGACATGATGCTCATCCAGCCATGTTACTTGGTGCAGCAAAGGCATTGGCTGAGCGTGGGACCAATTTTAATGGAGAAATTCGTTTTGTTTTTCAGCATGCTGAAGAGGTGACACCAGGGGGGGCTGCTCAACTAGTTGCACTAGGAATAGTAGAGAATGTCGATTATGCTTTCGCTTTACACGTGAGCCCTGATTATGAAGTAGGGCAATTTGCTATGAAAGATGGTAAATTTACTGCAGCAGCAGATGATTTTGAAATTAAAATTTATGGTCGTGGCGGTCATGCATCAACACCAGAGGTCGCTATAGATCCTTTAATAATTGGTTCTGAAATAGTTGTAGCTTTACAAACAATAGTGTCACGTAAAGTGCCAAGTACACATGCACCTGTTTTAACTGTTGCAAAATTTCACTGTGGAACGGCATTAAATATTATTGCAGATACAGCAGAGCTTGGAGGAACAATCCGTTCCCTAGATGCGAAAATTCGTGTGGATACACGAGAACATTTAGAAAAGATAGTGACAGGTATTGCAACTATGCACGGTGCAAAAGTAGACATTAATTGGGAGCTAGGTTGCCCTTCCGTCACAAATGATAAGGAATTAACGGCATTATCTCGTCGTATAGCTGGAGAGATTGTTGGTGCTACAGGTGTGAAGGTATTGCCTGAACCTATATTTGGCACAGAGGATTTTGCCGATTTTTCAGAAGTTGTTCCCTCATCTATGCAATTTATCGGGGTACATAACGTAGAGTTTGGTGAAGCGTACCCATTGCACCATCCTCGTTTTAAAGTAGATGAAGAAGCTCTTATATATGGTGTTCGTTACTTTGAAAATATAGCACGGACACTTTGCCCATAAGTGACGTAAGCTAAAAAATAATGAAGGCATGAGTATTGGTGTGGTAATGGCTCATGCCTTTTAAATTGCTTACAGTATGTATTGAAAACT
Organism: Lysinibacillus fusiformis; assembly: GCF_002845985.1. Taxonomy (GTDB): domain Bacteria; phylum Bacillota; class Bacilli; order Bacillales_A; family Planococcaceae; genus Lysinibacillus; species Lysinibacillus fusiformis_D. Next base: position 115,415 of record NZ_PDFK01000005.1, read on the forward strand.
AAAGGATTGTTCTTTTAATACGATATAGAAACTTGAAGGGAGGTGCAGAGGATGAAGGTAATCTTTACAGTGGGGTTGCCTGGAAGTGGAAAAAGTACATTTGTGAAACAGCTAGCGAAAAGTGAAAATGCGATTATTCTTTCCAGTGATGCAATACGTCAAGAATTGTTTGGTGATGCCACCAAGCAAAAATCACGAGTAGTCTTTCGCACGTTATATGAGCGTCTGAATGATTTAGTGGCAAAAGGTTATTCTGTCATTGTAGATGCCACCAATATAGAGCGGGAGCGCAGAATGTTTGCACTCCGCAAATTGTCGAGTGCGGTTAAGAAGGAATGCTATTACTTTGATACCCCTTATTCAATCTGTGTAGCCAGAAACCAACGGCGGAAGCGGCATGTACCATTATTGGTGATGGAAAAAATGAGAAAGCATCTAGAGTTTCCTACAGCAGGAGAAGGGTTTGATGAAGTGCATATTGTACATGAATCAAGTCCCTATGATATCTCTCGACAGCAATTTGTCTCACTTATACAAAGCCAACCCACTTATGAAGAACTGTTTCAAACACTTCGATCAGTCCCACTTTTTAAAGAAATTTATCATTTCAATCAAGAAAATCCATACCATCAATTTTTACTATGTCAGCATACGTATTTCGTGTTTGCCTATATCAATGAATACTACTTGGAAAGCGATAAACTGGCACTACAATTGGCTGCATTGTTCCATGATGTCGGCAAACCATTTTGCAAAAAATATAAACCATTGCAACAACGATATGGCTATTATGGGCATGAAAATGTATCTGCCCAATTGGTTTGTCATTTTCTCGTAGAGTTGGGCTTTGAAGAGGATTTTGTGTTGAAGGTTGTTCATTTAGTGCAATTTCATATGTTAATCCAGTATGGGGGCGATAAAGGCGGAAGCCAAATTTATCACTTATTAGATGGTGATTTATTAACAAGACTTTATTTCTTCCGAGAGGCAGATCAATTTGCTAAATAAAAAGGAAAGGAAGTGGAACTATGACGAAATTAATGAAATACCCAAGAAGCTTTCATTTACCCTGGAGCAGGGGCTATACCCATGATGATAAAGTTGCTAAAAATGTGAATCATTTTATAGGAAAAGAAGTGGTGGTCACTGAAAAACTAGATGGGGAAGGCACTACGCTTTACAAAGACTATATGCATGCCAGAAGCATCCATTCAGCCAATCATCCTTCTAGACATTGGATAAAAACATTTCATGCAAGTTTTGCGTATCGAATTCCTAATGATTGGCGCTTATGTGGAGAAAATATGTATGCGAAGCATTCCATTTATTATCAAGCCTTAACAAGTTATTTTTATTTATTTAGTATTTGGAATGAAGATAATATTTGTTTAAGTTGGGATGAAACGGTCGCTTTTGCAGCTGAGTTAGGTATTGAAACAGTACCCGTTTTATATCGGGGTATTTTTGATGAAGAACAAATAAAACGGACATTTACTGGTAAATCCATTTTTGATGGTGAACAAGAGGGGTATGTGATTAGAAACGCTGCCTCATTCCATTATGATGATTTTCGCTATAATTTAGGGAAATTTGTGAGACCGCAACATGTTCAAACAAGCGATCATTGGCTACAGGAAGAAATGATTCCAAATGGCTTAAAATAAAATGGATCTAACAAAATTACTTTGATTAAAGATTAAATAAAAAGGACTGAGAAAAATGTAATACTAAATCAATTACTCCAAAAATATATAATATGAGGAAGTGTGCAAGGAATGCATATCCCTTTTGAAAAGGGCTTACAGGTTCGATTCCTGTCATCCTCACGCAAAGGTAAATAAAAATGAACTCTCATTTCTACACGAGAGTTCATTTTTTTTATTTAGTATAGTTATCGAAGTAACCTTGAATATAAATCATAGGTGTTCCTTTGTCACCTGAGCCAGATGTTAGATCAGATAGCGAACCGATTAGGTCTGTTAAGCGACGAGGTGTTGTTCCTTGTGCAGCCATTTGACCCGTTAAATCTTCATCTTTATTTTGAATGTATTCAGAAATAGCGGCTTTTAATTCTTCACCTCGAAGGTTAGCAAAGTCGTTATCTGCTAAGTATTTCAATTTAACCTCGTTTGGTGTTCCATGCAATCCAGCCGTAAACGCTGGTGAAACAACAGGGTCTGCAAGCTCCCAAATTTTACCCACTGGATCTTTAAATGCACCGTCACCATAAATCATGACTTCTACCGTTTTGCCTGTTGCCTCTTTAATTTTTGCTTGGATTCCATCAACAATTGGCTGACAAGTATGGGGGAATAGTTTTACACTATCCTCTGTCGCTTTGTTAGAGCCAAGAAGACCATATTCTGCATTGAAGCCAGACCCATTAATAGACTCAGCTAAAATATTATCAAGGCTGTAAACTTTTTCAGCACCATTTGCTGTTAAAATGCGCTTTGTACGGAAGCGTGTATGAATATCACATGTTAATACACTCTTTGTATAATTTAAAATTGTTTTTGGGTTATTAGAGAAGATGACTTCACATTTAGCGCCTTCTGCTTCAATTAACTCTTTATAGTATTCGATATAATCTACACCCGTGAATGTATGTTTTTGGTAGCCAAAATGTTCACGGAATTCAACCTCATTTAATGTATCTGTCCAAGGGTTAATGCCTTTTACATCTAACTCATCAATATCTACAAGGTGATTACCTACTTCATCGGATGGGTAGCTTAGCATTAGTACAACCTTTTTAACACCTTTGGCAATACCACGTAAACAGTTGGCAAAGCGGTTTCGACTTAAAATCGGGAAAATAACGCCGACAGTATCATCGCCGAACTTAGCTGCCACATCTACAGCGATATCATCTATTGATGCATAGTTACCTTGTGCACGTGCTACAACAGATTCAGTTACTGTGACAATATCACGATCCTCGATTGCATAGCCTTCAATTGTCGCAGCATTTAACACTGTATCTACAACGATTTGTTCAATATTATCGCCTTCGTTAATAATAGGACCACGAAGACCTCTTACAACTGTACCGATTACACGTTCCAACTTAATCTCTCCTCATTCTATCAATCGTAAAGTGAAATAAAATCCATATGATTTTACTATACGCTCCAGTAATGATATAAGTAAAATTAATAGTTCATATAATAGCTATAAGAGGTGCTTATATGATAGGGAAATTAGATTTATATCGTATTTTTAGTGTTGTAGCAAAAAATAATAGCTTTTCGAGTGCGGCTAAGGATTTATATATGACACAGCCTGCTGTTAGTCAGGCAATGATGCAATTGGAGAAGGAGCTTGGAACACGTCTTTTTAATCGAACTCCAAAAGGTGTGACGCTGACAACAGAGGGTAGTCTTCTCTTTGAATATACGAATTCAGCTTTAGGGCTTTTAGATGCTGGTGAAGAAAAGTTGCTAGAGTTTAAAAATTTAACAACAGGGCAATTAAAACTAGGAGTAGGGGATACCATTTCACGCTTCTTTTTAATGCCTTATTTAGAAGCATTCCATACAATGTATCCGAATATCAAATTACAAATGTTGAATGGTACAACATCTGAAATATGTAATTTTATTAAATCGGGTGAGGTCGATATCGGATTTTGCAATTTTCCAATAGAGGATTCAACATTACAGTTAACCGTATGCACGAATATTCAAGATATCTTCGTGTGTGGGGAGAAATACAAGACACTTGCGTCTAAAAGTTTAAGCTATGAGGATCTTTTGAAATTTCCACTTATCTTTCTAGAGAAAAAATCGAATTCACGAAAGTATGTGGAAGACTATCTCTTTGCAAGAGGTATCCATATTGAACCCGAATTTGAGCTAGGTTCACATGATTTGGTGTTAGAGTTTGCTCGTAGTAATCTCGGTATTGCGTGTGTAACCAAGGAATTTTCAAAGGACTATCTCCAGCGAGGTCTTCTCTATGAATTAACCTTAATGGAAAGTATTCCAACAAGGAGTATTGGTATGTGTTATTTGAAAACAGTACCTCTTTCTAGAGCAGCGACAAAATTTGTGGAAATCATTGAAACTAAGCGTTTGAATACGAGAAGAACCATAAAGAAAGCTTAGCGACGAGAAAAAGTCAGCTAAGCTTTCTTTATTAATATATCTATGAGTATGTCGACATTGCGCTTATTTTTCATCGTTGGTGAGCAAAGATAAGAAAATGTCCGCAGAAAATGCTGTCCTTCAAGGGGCAAAATGGTCATATCTTCATTTTTTAATTCACGTTCAATAACACAAGCGGATAGTAAGGAAAGACCAAGTCCCTGCATAACGCTCTCTTTGACCCCCTGATTACTACTAATCGTCAAAAGTGATTGGATTTGTAGACCGTTAGCTCTGAATAAATGATCTAAATAATAACGTGTCCCAGAGCCTTCTTCACGGGCAACCCAGTTTTGCTGTTGAAGTTTATCAGGGGTAATGGGTTGTTGCTTTGTCAGTGGATGATTACTGGCACTGACAATAAATAGTTCATCCTGCATAAATGGCTTAATTACCAGTTCATTATCCTGTGCTTGCCCTTCTATCAGACCAATATCAACTTGCAATAATTTTGTATATTGAATGATTTCTTTTGTATTGCCAATAATAATTTGAAGCTCAAGTTGTGGGAACTGTTGCTGCAAGCTTGCTATGATGGGGGGCAATATATATTCGCCAATCGTAAAGCTTGCTCCAATGACTAATGTACCTTGTACCTCTTGATGATAGGCCGCAATATCCTCTTTCGCCGCTTCAGTTATAGCCATGATTTGCTTCCCTCGTTTATAAAGAATTTCGCCAGTTGGTGTAATTTGTACGGATTTTGGTGAACGAATAAACAAGGTTGTTTGTAATTCTTGCTCTAGGTTTTTAATGTGTAAGCTAACACTTGGCTGTGAAATATGAAGTATTTCAGAGGTTTTCGTAAAATTATTGACCTCAACTAGTGTGACGAACGTTTTTAAAGCTTCGTATTGCATAGTTTCACCTCTATTATTAGAAATGTTAATGATAATGATTATATATATGTATTTTACTAATAGTTCGCTTTTTATTAAAGTAATAATCAACAAGGGAGAAAGAAGTGAACAACATGGTTAATAGACAGAATAAAGTGAAATCCACCCTTAATCCTAATTTCTTGAAGGGAGTATTGTTAACACTCCTTATTGCTTTAGTAGCGAAATATATTGCCACATTTCCTTTCTTTTCAATATTAGGTCAGTTGGTTATTGCCATTATATTAGGAATGGCTTGGAGAGCAGCTTTTAAAGTACAAGATTCATGGCAAGTGGGTATTGCCTTCTCTAGTAAGAAGCTATTACGGCTTGGCATTATTTTATTGGGCATGCGCTTAAATTTGGCAGACATTTATCATGCAGGGGCAAATGTTTTTTTGATTGCAGTCATTAATTTAGTATTTGCTTTACTAGTTGTGTACGGATTAACAAAAATGTTTAAAGTGGAACAGAAGCTAGGGATATTAACGGCTTGTGGGACAGCAATTTGTGGGGCTGCTGCTGTAGTGGCAATCGCACCTCAAATAAAAGCAAATGAAAAAGAAACGGCAGTAGGGGCAGCAATTGTTGCCTTATTAGGGACTATATTTACGCTTATTTATACGGTTATCTATTCCATCATCGACTTAACGCCAACAGAGTACGGTATTTTTGCAGGTGGTACATTACATGAAATTGCCCATGTTATTGCAGCAGCGTCTGCTGGTGGAAATGAAGCCATTGATATAGCGGTTATTGTGAAATTAACACGTGTTGCCCTACTTGTACCAGTAGCAATTATGATCGGTATTTTCTATCGAAGAATAGACAAAAATAAAGAGAAAAAGGCATTTTCCTTCTCCATCATTCCGTGGTTTATTTTAGGGTTTTTAGCGATGAGTGCTATTAATTCATTGGGGATTATACCAGCTAATGTAGCACAAGCATTTGTCAATATTGCGTATATTTTAATCGCTATGGCCATGGCTGGCCTTGGGTTAAATGTGGAGATTAAAACCTTTAAGGAGCTTGGTGTAAAGGCATTTATTGCTGGTTTAATTGGCTCTGTTTGTTTATCCGTTTTGGGTTATATACTAGTCATTATTTTATCTTAAAAAAAGACCCTGCATAGTCGTTCAACATGCAGGGCTTTTTAGATAGAATCAGAAGATAATGTATAAATAATTTAATTGTCGTTCATTAACGTAAAGCTTCGATGGAAGATGCTAATTCAGCCACCACAATTTTGCTGCCAATCATTGGGCTGTCCGCTTTTTCTCCCTCAGAACCCGAACTTGGACGCTGATGGGCTGCTGCGAATGCATCGCTATTACGCCATGCTTGGAAATGCTCTTTGGATTCCCAATACATATTAACACTCATCTCGTCATAAGTAGGATCGTCGGTCGAAATTAACACCTCTACTTTATGGAAGCCTTCAAATTGTTGTAGTGGACCTGGCTTTGTAAAGTTAGGTGCCATTTTCGCAGCAAAACCAGGTTTCACTTGAATACGATTAGTTACAATAATCATGCTTTTACCCCCCTTAATTTCATTTACTTAAATTTTGAATGAATTATCATTGATTATCATTCGCAATCAATGATAAGTGGCTTAGGAAGACATTGTCAATAGATGCCCCTCTATATATTATCTCATAGCAGTTTATGGGCTGTATATAGGCTGACATTTAACTGACATAATCTGGTGCTATAATGAATGTAAGAGCGAACTAGTATCGAGGTGAATGCCTATGGCAAATATTTTAGTAGTAGAAGATGAATATGCAATAAGTCAGGTGTTAAAGGTATATTTACAAAAAGTGGGTTATGATGTGACACAATGTTTCAAGGGTGGTGAAGCCTTGGACATGTTTCGGGAAATACAGCCAGACCTAGTGTTACTAGATATTATGTTGCCAGAGAAAAACGGCTGGTCCATTTTAAAGGAAATTAGAGAGCTAAGTACTTGCCCTGTTATTATGTTGACAGCATTAGGTGAAGTAAACTACCGCTTAGAAGGGTTTGACCATGGGGCAGACGATTATATTGCTAAGCCTTTTATTGCAGATGAAGTTGTTGCAAGGGTGAGGGCTGTTTTAAGACGTGCTGAAGGAAGCACAGATTCATCCGTTATAAAACGTTATGGTTCTTTAACCATTGATAGTAAAGCACATAGGGTATTTCTTGGTGAAGAAGAGATTGTATTAACGCCAAGAGATTTATCGGTGCTTATGTTTTTAGCAGACCATCCCAATCAAACATTTACCCGTGATCAGCTCATAGATCAAGTTTGGGGTTGGGAGTATGAAGGTAGTGATCGAGCAGTAGATTTAGCTATAAAGAGGCTTAGAAGGGCATTAAAGGAATGGGATGGGGCAGAAGGAGAAATAAAGACACTACGTGGATTGGGGTATCAGCTAAGTGTTCAAAAAAAATAAGCGAATATCTTTACTCCAATATTGGACGAGCCGTTATTTATTAACACTTTTTATTGGCTTAGCTATAATTTCCTTCATCTCGGCTGCGTGGATTCGTCATACAACATTTGAAAATCGATTAGAATTGATGGCGTTTTTAGCAGACGAGACGGTCTATCGTTTAACTGATACAACAAATCCTAATAATGGGCCGATAAATGGTATTCCAGGCTTTATTGGGGATCGTGAGCGCTTCAATATGAGAGAGATTGATCCGATTTTGTATGTTGTTGACACAGAAGGCAATATACTGACGAGTAACCGCCCTGTGCCTCCTGGCAGTGCCAAAAATGTGACTGGTTTGTTGGATGGAGAAGAAGGAACGAAGGAAGTAACTGGGGAAAGAGAGCCCGAATATGTGGTTATAAGAAAGATAGAAAATAATGATCAGTTATTGGGCTGGGTTCTCGTGATGGAGAAGAAGGTAAATTTAACAAGGGTTAACCAAGCATATGGTCAGCTCGCCTTATTGATTGGAGCATTGGCTTTATTAGGCTGGATAGCCATTTACTTTTTATCAAAGCGTTTAGCCCGTCCAATCAAGCAAGTAGCAGAGGCAGCCAAGCATGTCCAGGAAGGTCATTATGCTGTTGATTTACCTCAAGATAGTAAAGAAAAAGAGGTCTATGAGCTTGTTACATCCTTTAAAAATATGGCGAGTAAGCTAGAACAACTGGAGAAAACGCGAACGGAATTATTAGCAGGTGTCACTCATGAGTTGAAAACACCTGTTACCTCGATAAGTGGTCTATTACAAGCTGTAAAAGATGGCGTTGTAACAGGGCAGGATGCGATAGAGTTCATTGAAATGGCGATGGTTGAAACAACAAAAATGAAAACAATGGTTGGTGATTTACTTGCCTTTAACCACTTTGCTGTGGATGCTATCCCCGTGAAGATCGAATCTGTAGATGTTAATCAGTTATTGCGTGATGCAGTGGCTCAGTGGGAAGTCATGCAGGATGATGAGCTTGTAAGTGTGAATTTGCACTTATTAGATCAACCTGTACTGGTAGAGGCTGATATTGTTCGTATCCAACAAATCATGACAAACCTTTTAACGAATGCCAAACAGGCGATGGACAAAGGAACAATCACCTTAACGCTGACAGATCAAGGGGATACGTTATCGATGATAGTCAAAGATACAGGGCGCGGTATCCCTCAGGAGGAACAGGCATTTATTTTTGAGCGTTTTTATAGAGGAGAAAATAAAAAATATACAGTTCGAGGCTTGGGTTTAGGACTACCACTTAGTAAAATGATGGCACAATCTGTCGGGGGGGATTTACGATTAATCGAAAGCAAGACCTCTGGTACATCCTTTGAATTAGTATTACAAAAGGCTACTACGCTGTAAGAGCGTGGTAGCTTTTTTATGTTGATGCAGCCAATCATTGTACCGAGAGTAGAGGAAGACGATAGTTATTTTTTTGCATGTCTCATAGAGATGGTGGTGAGCATTGAATTGTAAAAAATAGTTGAAGAATATGTAAAGCCGACATCTGCCTGACACAAAAGCTCTTTATAGTAAATGGTGTAGACGACGAGTACGAGCCTTATGAAGGTTTTGTCATCTTCATGTACTAGTTGGTAAACCATTCAAATGGGAAAGTAGCTGTCAGTATAACACTAAGACAAGGGAGCGTGATGAGATGCCGATAGTAACTTCATTTAATCCAAATGGTCGCCAAGAAATTAAACAAGCGATATCCTACCCAGATTATGCTTTATTAAAAGCTAAGCTTCAGCATGTTATGCAGCTAGACCAGCATGCGGGCAAGGACGGTAAATATTTGATCCGTAGTACGTATTTCGATAATTTGGCCAATAAAGTGCTAAATGAGAAAAAAGAGGGCTATATCAATCGGGATAAATATCGGGTACGCATATACGGGAAATCTAGTGCCATTATTAATTTAGAGCGAAAAAGTAAGCGTAACAATGTCACTTTTAAATCGAAGTGTAAGATATCTCAGGCTGAGTATGAACAAATGCGTGTCGGGGATATATCCTGGATGGAGAATGACGACCGAGCGCTAATTCGAGACTTATATCAAGAAATGAATTATAGCCAGCTTAGACCTACAACAGTAGTAGATTATGAGCGAGAGGCATACATTTATCCGTTTGGAAATGTCCGCGTTACGTTTGATAGTAAGGTCCAATCGAGTCTACGCAACACAGATATGTTTAATCAAAACCTGCCGATGGTAGATGTACTGGAGCCGAACCTTGTGATTTTAGAGGTAAAGTATGATGAATATTTACCAGACATTATCAAGTATTTACTACAATCTGTAGATACACGTGCAGAGGCCTATTCCAAATATCAGCTTAGTCGTATGTACGGCTAAATACAAAGGAGAATGAACAAATGGATACAATTAAATTTAGCGATATATTTAAATCCAACTTTTTAGAAAAAACAACATCATTTTCATTAATCGATTCTATTATTGGCTTAGTAGTGGCATTTTTTATAGGGCTTTTCATTTACGCCGTTTATAAGAAAACTTTTAATGGTGTCATTTACTCTCATTCATTCAATATCTCATTACTTATTATGACAATGGCAACTGCACTTGTAATTATGGGGATTAGTTCAAATGTTCTGTTATCACTTGGTATGGTTGGTGCTTTATCCATCGTACGTTTCAGAACACCTATTAAAGATCCAATGGATTTAGTCTATATTTTCTGGGCAATTGTTTCTGGTATTTTATGTGGAGCAGGGTTTATTCCATTAGTAATTATCGGTGCTGTGTTAATCGGTCTTGTACTACTAGTGTTCGTGAATAAAATTACGGTAGAGAATCCTTATTTATTGATTGTAAAGTTTGAAGAAGAGCTAGCAAATGCTGAGGTGGAGCGAATTATTGCTGCACAAACAAAAAAATTCGCACTCAAATCAAAATCCATTATGCATAATGATGAAATTGAAACAACTTACGAAATTCGTGTAAAGCAAAATGATGCGAAGCTGATGGATGAACTAACAAAAGTTGCTGGTGTTAAATCAGCCATTATGCTTAGCTACGATGGGAATTTCACAGCGTAATGACCTCATTAACAAAAAGGACTACGATGAGAGGTGATGGCTATGATTAAAACACGAATTGTCTACCTGTGCATGGCAATTTTACTCCTTCTCTTTGTCGTGATATATGCTGTACTTCCAAATGCAGGAATTGAAACGAAAAATTCCGAGTTCTCCTATGAGGATATGGTATTTAATAGCAATAAAGTAACCACTGTCGATATCGAGATTGCTGAGGAAGATTGGACTGACATGCTTGAAAATGCAGCGGACGAGGAATTAAAACAGGCGGATATTACAGTAAACGGCAAGAAAATTGAGAATGTTGCTATTCGCACAAAAGGCAATTTATCATTACGATCAGTTGTCAATAGTGACTCGGATCGTTATAGTTTAAAAATCGATTTTGATTACTATGATGATACTCAAAGCTTATATGGTTTGAAAAAATTAAATTTAAATAATAATTATAGTGATGCTACATTGATGCGGGAATATATCTCCTATGAAATGATGGAGCAAATGGGCTTACCAACACCAGCACACTCCTATATGTATGTCACAGTAAATGGTGAGGAACGGGGCTTGTTTTTAGGAGTGGAAGCAGTAGATGAGACATTCCTAGCCAATAACTATGGTTCTAATGATGGCTTTTTATTTAAGCCAGACGGAACTGGCAGTGATTTGAAATATATTAGTGATGATATTGCAGACTATACAGGCATGGGATTAAAAACAAATGAAGGTCATATGGATCAATCCAAGCTTGTGGAGATGCTAAATGCTATTAATAACGGTGGAGACATCGAAAAATACCTTGATGTCGATGAAATGTTACGTTATTTCGCTGTCAATACAGCACTTGTCAATTTAGATAGTTACCAGGGGAATATGAAACATAACTATTATTTGTATGAACAGAATGGTGTGTTTTCAATTATTCCATGGGATTACAATATGTCCTTCGGCGGCTTTGGTGTTGGCGGTGGAGGCGGTAGAATGGGTGGAGAAAACAGTCAAAATCCAGCTGATGCTCCGACAACTTTAGAAGAATCAGGAGCACAAAACAATGAACAACTTAATCAGGCAGGTGGGGGGAGGTTACAACAGCCAGATGGAGGCTTCAATAGGGGAATGGAAATGGGGATGTCAAGCAACCTGTTAGCCGAGAGTGCTATTAATTTTAGTGTGAAAACCCCTGTTTCTGGCACAACGTTAGAGGAGCGGCCACTGCTGAATGCCTTGCTTACTAATGAAGAGTACCGTGCTAAATATGAAGGTTATCTAGAAGAGCTAGCGACAACCTATTTAACAGAGGATTATGTACAAGCTATTACTAAAAACTTAGCACTATTAATAACGACCTATGTGGAGGCAGATCCCACAAAATTCTCTACTACAGAGCAATTCTTAGAGGCAGTTGAAGGTGAAAATAGCTTACCTGAATTCGCTAAACAGCGCTCCCAATCTATTTTAAAGCAGCTATCTGGAGAGCTGGTTGTAGAAGCGTCTACGACATCACAAGGAAATATGGGCGTACCAACTCCAAATGAAAATGGTGAGATGAATTCAATGCCAGAGAATTTTGACCCGAGTCAGCTACCAGAGGATTTTGATCCATCACAGAGCCCACCGTTTAATAGAGAAGGCAATGGCCCACGAGAAGGACAAAATGGCGAATCAATGCAACGTCCTGATGGAAGCGGAGGCCCAATCAGTATGCCAGGTGAAAATGATGGAGCGTCTAATCAAGCAACTGTAATTGATAAAAATACAGTGTTTACAGCCGCAGCCTGCCTTGTATTGCTTCTCTTAGCACTTCTCTTTGTTGTTAAATTTAAACGCAGAGGTCGTTGAAAAATAACCATATCCAACATGTTTGGGTATGGTTTTTGCATTTTATCGTGTTAAAATAAAGCATTCTTTTCTGAGGAGTCTTTTCATATGAATGAACAGCAGTTTGATAAATATTTGCATATTAACACAGTGGGAGAACAATACGGTTTCCCAAAACTCGCACACTATCACCGATATGAGCCAACACCATATAGGGGGTTGGAACAATTGTTTGAAGCGTACGAGATGCCGGACAATCCAGTATTCATTGATATGGGATGTGGAAAAGGAAGAGTACCCATTTATGTGCATCATAAGTTCCGTATTCCGACTATTGGGATAGAAATGGATGCAGGATTTTATGCAGAGGCTGAAGAAAATAAACGTAGTTATCTCCAAAAAATGAAAGCACATGCACCCATTTCGTTTATTCATACAATAGCTGAGGCTTATGAAATAAAGTCACGTGATAATGTGTTCTTCTTCTTCAACCCTTTTTCGATTCATATTTTTCGTACAGTCATTCATAATATTTGGAAATCCTATGAACAGCGAATGCGAGATATTCATTTAATTTTATATTATCCGCCTTATGATTATTTACAATTTTTACATCACGGAACATCATTTGAATTACTTCATGAGGTTCATTTAGAAAATGAAACCAATATTAATGAACGTCTTTGTGTGTTTGTCTTAAAAAGAGCTTAGAGCTTGGGAAACCAACTCTAAGCTTTTCTAATTTAAATAAAGTAACATCGCAGTAATTATTTTCAGGGAAATAATGATATGAGAAAATGAACGCTCTTACTTAGACTTTATTGTAAAAAAGTAATTTCATCTAATAGTTTTGTACTAGTCTTTATGTAAAATTAAAAGATAATTCACAAATAACTAATTATACTGAAAAATCACTCTAGACTAAATATAAAGAATGTTTTACAATGTAAAAGGCTTATATGAATAATATTTTTCATTCGTTTTAGGATAGTTATAAATAATTATTTTTGCTATTGAGTAAATGAATTTAATTGTTTATAATTATCAGAAATATCTAATATTTTAGAAATTTTCAGGGGGAATTTAATTATGAGAGAGAGCAAAAAGCTTAAGAAGTTCGGTTCACTTTTAGTAGCATCTTCATTACTTGCTGGTGTTCTTGCAGGTTGTGGTAACGGAGACGATTCAAGTTCTGGCGGAGGCTCATCATCAGGCGGAGGTTCATCTGATGGCGATACAATTAAAATTGGTGCCAACTTAGAGCTTTCGGGGAATGTAGCATCTTATGGTTCCTCTATTGGGCTAGGTGCAGAACTGGCTGTAAAAGAAATTAATGATGCTGGCGGTATTGACGGCAAGAAAATTGAACTGATTAAAGTAGATAATAAATCAGAGAACTCTGAGGCAACCTCAGCTGCTATTAAACTAGCAACGCAAGATAAAGTAGTAGCAATGCTAGCGCCTGCAACTTCAGGAAATACAGTAGCAACGGTTCAAATAGCCAATGATAATAAAATTCCAATTGTAACTGGTTCTGGTACAGCGCCAAATATTACAGTAAACGAAGATGGCAGTGTGAATGAATATGCATTCCGTACATGCTTTATCGATCCATTCCAAGGAATTGTAGCGGCTAACTTTGCCTCAGGCGAGCTAGATGCGAAAAATGTAGCTATTTTCGCAGATAATGCATCAGACTATGCAAAAGGTTTGGCAAAATCCTTTAAAGAAACAATTACTAAGAGTGGCGGAAAAGTTGTGAAAGAAGAAGCTTATGTAGCGAAGGATACAGACTTCCGTACACAGTTAACAAATATTAAAGCATCAAATCCAGATTTCATCTTTATCCCAGGATACTATGAAGAAGTTGGTTTAATCGTTAAACAAGCACGTGAAATGGGTATTGATGTACCTTTAATGGGTGCTGATGGTTGGGATTCTCCAACTTTAATAGATTTAGCTGGTGCGGATGCATTGAATAACACATACATCACAAACCACTATTCTGCTGAAGACCCAGACCAAAAAATTCAAGATTTCGTAAAGGCATTTAAAGCGGCAAATGGTGACAAAGCACCTGACGCATTTAATGCACTTGGTTATGACTCAATTTACTACATTGCAGATGCGATTAAACGTGCAGGCTCTACGGATGGTGAAGCAATTAAAAATGAATTAGCTGCAACAAAAGATCTTTCTTTAGTAACAGGTACTTTCTCAGTTGACGAAAACCATAACCCAATTAAAACAGCAACAGTTCTTGAATTCAAAGACGGTAAACAAGTGTTCAACTCTAAAGTTAATCCTTAATGTTTTGTAAGCAAGGGGGAGGCGGGTAAACACGCCTTCCTTTTTATGTTTTAGATAACTAGAATGCTAACGTAATTCATAACTTTCTAGTATAGATGCATGTACAGATTTCTCATTTTTCAGAAAATTCAAAGGAGTGAATGCGCATGGAATGGATACAGCAACTTGTGAACGGTATTTCACTTGGAAGTATCTACGCGTTAATAGCGTTAGGGTATACGATGGTATACGGTATTATCAAGCTGATTAACTTTGCTCATGGTGATGTTTTCATGATCGGGTCATTTATTGGCTTTTACGCAATTGCTAAATGGGAGCTTGGTTTCTTCCCGGCTCTATTATTGGCAATGACCGTTTGTGCGATCTTTGGTGTTTTAATTGAACGTATTGCCTATAAACGTTTACGAAATGCAACACGTATCGCAGCATTAATTACAGCGATTGGTGTGTCATTGTTAATTGAATACACTACTATTTTCTTCAGAGGTGCTCAACCAGCAGCTTATCCTGAAGTTTTCAAAAATAAATCATTTGATATTTTTGGTGTACAAATTAGCAGTACATCCATTTTAATTTTATCAGTCGCAGTTGTACTGATGATTCTTTTACAATTCATCGTACATAAAACAAAAATCGGTAAAGCGATGCGTGCCGTTTCTCACGATGCAGATGCAGCTCGCTTAATGGGTATAAACGTTGATAATACAATCTCTGCAACATTTGCTATTGGTTCAGCTTTAGCTGGTGCAGCGGGTGTTATCTTCGGTGTTTATTATACAAAGATTGATCCTTTAATGGGTGTTATTCCTGGCGTTAAAGCATTTATCGCAGCTGTTCTTGGTGGTATTGGTATCATTCCGGGCGCTATGGTTGGTGGTATGTTACTAGGCGTTGTAGAGTCCTTAGTAAGTGCGCTTGGCTTCTCATTATGGCGTGATGCAGCGGCATTCGTAATTTTAATTTTAATTTTAATCTTCAGACCATCGGGTATCTTTGGTAAAAATGCCCGTGAGAAAGTGTAGGTGAGCGGTTTTATGAAAAAGTCTAAAATTTTTTGGGGCTATGCCGTAATAGCGCTAGTCATCTATGCAGTTGTGCAATTATTGATTACAACAGAAGTAATTGATTTGTACTACAAAAATATGTTAATCACAATGTGTATTAACATCATGCTGGCTGTCAGCTTGCATATTGTTATTGGGGTTACTGGACAATTCTCAATTGGGCATGCTGGGTTCCTAGCAGTTGGTGCATATGTGTCCGCTATCATTACCACAAAATTAATGCTGCCATTCCCATTGGCTATCCTTTTAGGGGCAGTCGCAGCAGCGGTTGCTGGTCTAATAGTAGGGATTCCCACTCTGCGTTTAAAAGGAGATTATTTAGCAATTGCGACACTAGGCTTTGCTGAAATTATTCGTATTATCTTTTTAAATACGGATTATGTTGGTGGCGCAGCGGGGATGCAGGTTAAATATTTATCTAACTGGACATATGCATTTTTTGGTGTTGTGTTAACGATTCTCGTTATCTCGAACTTTACAAATTCTCGTCATGGTCGTGCGTGTATTTCCATTCGTGAGGATGAAATTGCAGCGGATGCTATGGGTATTAATACGACCTATTATAAAGTTGTTGCATTCGCGATTGGGTCTTTCTTTGCAGGTCTAGCTGGAGCTATTTTCGCACATAACTTTTATATTATCCAACCGACAACATTTGGTTTCTTAAAATCATTTGATATTTTAATTTATGTTGTACTCGGTGGCTTAGGGAGTCTTTCTGGTTCAGTGATTGCAGCGATTTTCTTAACTTTTGTATCAACTTATCTAGCAAACTTCCCTGAAACTCGTATGATTATTTATAGTTTAGTATTAATTATTGTCATGCTTTATCGTCCAACCGGCTTAATGGGAACAAAGGAAATTACGCAGTTATTTAAGTTTGGTAAAAAAGGAGGTACAAAATAATGACTGGAAACCTTCTTATAAAAGTTGAAAACATGGGGATTCAATTCGGTGGTTTAAAGGCGGTACAGGGTGTGAATATGTACCTTAATCAAGGTGAATTAGTAGGGCTAATTGGACCTAATGGTGCTGGGAAAACAACCAGCTTTAATATGCTGACAGGGGTTTATACCCCAACGGAAGGTATAATTACTTTTGATGGTATGAGATTAAATGGACTTGCACCATATCAGGTGACGCAAAAGGGTATTAGCCGTACGTTCCAAAATATTCGCTTATTTAAAGAGCTATCTGTTCTAGACAATGTTAAGGTAGCCAATCATTCTCTTGCTAAGCATTCCATGTGGTCTTCTATTTTCCGTTTGCCAACTCATTTCAAGGGTGAGGCAGCAATGGAGCATCAATCAATTGAATTCTTAAAAATCTTTGGCTTAGATGTCTATAAGGATGAACTAGCGAAAAATTTACCATATGGAATGCAGCGTCGTTTAGAAATTGCTCGTGCTTTAGCAGCGAATCCCAAGCTACTATTATTGGATGAGCCAGCAGCAGGGATGAACCCACAGGAAACACATGATTTAATGGAGTTAATTGCATTTATTCGTAAAGAATTTGGCTTAACCATTTTGTTAATTGAGCATGATATGAGCTTAGTTATGGGTATTTGTGAACGCATTTATGTACTCGATCATGGACAATTAATCGCTGACGGGACACCAGAAGAAATTCGCAACAATCCTAAGGTAATTGAAGCGTACCTTGGTGAGGAGGTTATCGGCTAATGCTAAAAGTACAAAATATCGATGTTTATTATGGCAACATCCAAGCATTAAAGGGCCTCTCTTTAGAAGTAAACGAGGGTGAAATTGTAACGTTAATCGGTGCAAATGGTGCTGGAAAAAGTACATTGTTAAAGACATTATCAGGTTTACTGAAGCCAAAAGGTGGCATTATTGAATACGAGGGCTTCTCTATTGCTGGGAAGGCAGCACAAACTATTGTTAAATCGGGGATCTCCCACGTTCCCGAGGGTCGTCGTGTTTTTGCCAATATGTCAGTAGAAGAAAACTTAGAGCTTGGTGCCTACCTACGTAATGATAAAGCTGGTATTAAAAAAGATATGGATCATGTTTTCGAGTTATTTCCGCGCTTATTAGAGCGTCGCAAGCAGCAGTCAGGCACATTATCTGGTGGGGAACAGCAGATGCTTGCGATGGGCCGTGCCTTAATGGCAAAACCAAAACTGTTATTAATGGATGAACCTTCGATGGGTCTTGCACCGCTAATGGTTAAAAACATCTTTAATATTATTGAACAGGTCAATAAAGAAGGTACAACTGTATTGCTTGTTGAGCAAAATGCTAATATGGCTTTATCTGTTGCTAATCGTGCGTATGTACTTGAAACAGGACGTATTGTTTTAGCTGGTTCAGCAAAAGAGCTTCAAGAGAGCGAGCAAGTAAAAGCAGCTTATTTAGGCGGATTATAGAATTTGAAGGGCATCTCAACAAAGAGATGCCCTTTCAGTTGATCTTCGATATATCAAGATTACCTCTTGATAAAGCTGATCCCTTGAAAAATCAAAGGTAGCCTTTTTACTTTATTTTTTGGTAAGGTGGAAAAAAGGAGTGATACATGTTGAAGTTTTCAGCACAATATTTTATTAAACAATTAAATTTAGCCGAACATCCAGAAGGAGGCTATTACATTTCATCATTTCGTGCCACAGACGAGCTAGCAGTGAGAGATGTTCAGAGACCTATTTATACGAGTATTTATTTCTTATTACGCTCACAAGATATCTCACATTTACATCGATTGCAATCAGATGAGCTATGGTATTACCATGCGGGAAGTCCACTAACAGTTCATATGATTTTCCCCGATGGTACTTATGAGGCGAAAAAGCTTGGTTTGAATGTAGAAGCTGGTGAGGTACCACAAATTGCAGTTCCGAAAAATACCATTTTCGGCTCATCGGTGGAGGATTCCGAGTCGTTTAGTCTAGTCGGGTGTATGGTTGCACCAGGATTTGACTTTGCAGATTTTGAATTGTTTACACAGGAAGAGCTTTTAGCAGACTATCCTCAGCACGAGGGAGTTATTCGTAAAATGACTTACAAAACCATTAAATAGAAAAGTAGCCGTCTCAAAGTTTTTGAGACGGCATGATTTGTTCACCATAGTATTTCTTCAGGATAATTCAGTTGTATTTGGATATCATGTAATGCTTGCTTAGTCGTAATGGCTGCTTCCATTAGAGTTGATTTTAATGCCAAATATTCATGATCCTCTACCATTAATCGCACCGCAAATGCCGCTAAATGTGCTTTTCGCTCCTCTTTACTTAATTGAATATATTCTAGATTCAGAACATCAACATATTGCGTAGCAAAACGGAAAGTGAATGGATTTTTAGCATGTAGCATTCGGACAAACATAACATAATCCTCCTCATCAATCTCCTGTTCCAAACAATCGGCAATAGCCGCTTGAAACTTGCGTAAAATGGCAATTTCATAATTCCACATGGACGCATTGTTTAACTGCTGATGCAAATCAATAAAATCATTTAAAGCAATCGCACTAAATATTATTTCTGGCCAAAGAATTTCTGTGGCAAAATAAACATTTTTATTAGGAAAGATCAGTTCATGTTGTGTCAGGACATTTTTATTAAGTCCGTTACTCACAAAATCAAGGTGATGTTCCCCGAGCATAGCATGTCTTAGTTTATAGCATACGCTTAAAATACGTAGTCGAGGACCTTGATAATCATAGTATTTATTTTCATCACCAGTTACTTTATAGATCGCATTGATTAGTTCATCTAAATCCCAATAATCCCCGCTAACCCGTACCCCTGTTAGTTGCTCTGTGCTTTGAATAGATATCATAGTCCTCGCCCTCCTTTAAGTGCTTATTTAGGTGTATAGTTGAGTAGTTTGAATAGTTCTGTTCGTTCCTTATCTGTTAAATCACGCCATTGGCCCACTTTTAAATTACCAAGCTTAATATTCATAATACGAATACGCTGTAGGCGCTTAACGGAATAACCTAGCGCTGAGCACATTCGGCGGATTTGACGATTTAAGCCTTGCTCTAAAATGATTTTAAAAACTTTGTCCGAAATCTTTTCTACACGACAAGGTAAGGTTGTTGTATCTAGAATATCAACACCGGCTCCCATTTTTTTAATAAATTGCGCTGTTATAGGCTGATCAACTTGAACGATGTATTCTTTTTCATGATGGTTTTCTGCACGCAGAATTTTATTGACGATATCGCCATCATTAGTTAATAACAATAATCCCTCTGATTCCTTATCGAGACGTCCGATATGAAAAATACGTAAGGGATGATTGACGAAATCAACGACATTGCCTTTTATATGACGCTCTGTTGTACTTGTAATGCCGACAGGTTTATTCAGAGCAATATAGACAAGCTGTTGTTCTTTCTTTACCTCTTTTCCATCAACGCAAACTATATCACCTGTTTCAACCTGACTACCGACAGTCGCCAACTGACCATTAATGGTTACTTTTCCTTCAGCAACCCATTTATCAGCACCACGACGGGATATGATGCCTGTTTCACTTAAATATTTATTAATACGCATATTGTTCTCCTATATTTTATATTATTTTTAAGTATACCTTAACGTGTACATGCCGTGAATTCTAGAAGCTTTTCTAGCAAAAATAAATTAAATGGAAAAGTTTTTTAAAAAGTTGAAATTATTTTATGTTTCTGACAATATAGTAGTTGAGAGGGTTTCTATGAAAATAGTGTTATTCCGATATAAAATAACGTTTTTTCTAGATAGTTCTCATTAAATTGTGTAAAGGGGAGAAGTAAAATGGTTTATGCATTTCCAAACACTGAAGGATCGGTAGTTCAATTCAAACAGAAATATGATAATTATATTGGTGGCGAATGGACACCCCCAGTGAAAGGTCAATACTTTGATAACGTCACTCCTGTTACTGGACAAGTTTTTACACAAGTAGCACGTTCCACAGCTGAGGATATTGAACATGCACTCGATGCAGCACATGCTGCTAAAGATGCATGGGGCAAAACATCACCAACAGAACGTGCAAACATTTTACTTAAAATTGCGGACCGTATTGAGGAAAATCTAGAAAAGCTAGCCGTTGCTGAAACATGGGATAACGGTAAAGCGGTGCGCGAAACATTAAATGCAGATATCCCTCTTGCAATTGATCATTTCCGTTATTTTGCTGGAGTCTTACGTGCTCAAGAAGGTTCCGTTAGCCAAATTGATAACGATACAGTTGCTTATCACTTCCATGAGCCGATTGGTGTAGTGGGTCAAATCATCCCTTGGAACTTCCCACTATTAATGGCAGTATGGAAGCTCGCACCAGCACTTGCAGCTGGGAACTGTGTCGTATTAAAACCTGCAGAGCAAACACCAGCATCTATTATGGTGCTTGTGGAATTAATAGAAGATTTATTACCACCAGGAGTCATTAATATTGTGAATGGATTTGGCTTAGAAGCAGGGAAACCGCTTGCATCCAATCCTCGCATTGGTAAAATTGCCTTCACAGGTGAGACGACGACAGGTCGTTTAATTATGCAATATGCTTCTCAAAATCTTATTCCCGTTACATTAGAATTGGGCGGTAAATCACCAAATATCTTCTTTGAAGATATTATGGATAAAGATGATGCCTTTTTAGATAAAGCAGTAGAGGGCTTCGTACTATTTGCTCTCAATCAAGGAGAAGTATGTACATGTCCTTCACGTGCACTGATCCAGGAATCTATATACGATAAATTTATGGAGCGTGTACTACAGCGTGTAGAAGCCATTAAAGTGGGCAATCCGCTTGATCCAAACACAATGATGGGTGCGCAGGCTTCAAGTGAGCAAATGGAAAAAATTCTTTCTTATTTAGATATTGGTAAGCAAGAGGGTGCACAATGCCTAATTGGTGGCGAGAAAAATAATGTAGGCGAGGGCTTCGAAAATGGCTACTACATTAAACCGACAGTCTTCAAGGGAAATAATAAAATGCGTATTTTCCAAGAGGAAATTTTCGGACCAATTGTTGCTGTAACAACGTTTAAAACAAAAGAGGAAGCACTAGAAATTGCTAATGATACATTATATGGCTTAGGTTCTGGCGTTTGGACGAGAGATATTAATACAGCTTATCGCTTCGGTCGTGAAATTCAAGCAGGTCGTGTTTGGACAAACTGTTACCATGCTTATCCGGCACATGCTGCATTTGGCGGCTATAAAATGTCAGGTGTTGGTCGTGAAAATCACAAAATGATGTTAGCGCATTACCAACAAACGAAAAACCTATTAGTTAGCTACAGCGAAAACAAACTTGGTTTCTTCTAATTTGT
Organism: Lysinibacillus fusiformis; assembly: GCF_002845985.1. GTDB lineage: Bacteria > Bacillota > Bacilli > Bacillales_A > Planococcaceae > Lysinibacillus > Lysinibacillus fusiformis_D. Next base: position 137,461 of record NZ_PDFK01000005.1, read on the forward strand.
AGGGAGGTGCATGAGCGTGGTTGAACGTGTACTAGCTACAGAAGAAGCGCTGGCACTAATCAATCTATTAAAAGATAAACATGGACCTGTGATGTTTCATCAGTCCGGCGGATGCTGTGATGGCTCCTCGCCAATGTGCTATCCAGAAGGTGATTTGTTATTAGGAGATCAGGATGTGTGCCTTGGAGAGATTGGTGGTGCGCTTTTCTACATGCACAAAAATCAATATGATTACTGGAAGCATACACAAATCATATTGGATGTTGTTGCGGGCAGAGGAGGCATGTTCTCATTAGAGGGCGTAGAGGGAAAACGTTTCCTAACAAGGTCAAGAGCCTTCACATCTGAGGAGTTACGAGAACTAGGGTTAATTTAAATGAAGGATAGTACAGCGGCAGAAAAATTTGCCGCTGTTTTTTATATTAATTTTTGTGGAATAGAGTATGTAAAGCGATATTGGTTGATGAATTTCTTAAAAATAGGAATAAATGTAATCGATCCTTTAAGGTGACGGTAAATAATAGTTTTCTTGTGGTTTTTGCTATCATCCTCAAGACCTCCTTTTGATAGTTGTTAATATTTCCTATTAAATCAGATAAATGAAGTAACATACATTAAATTAAGTTTACTTTTTATGTTAATTGTTACAAAGAGGATTGAATCTTTCGCACAGATTGTCACGTAAAATGGGTAAAGGAGTGTGCTAAATATGGATTACGCGCTGATTGAAAATGAACTTATAAATACAGTTGAGGATGTATCAAAGGCTGCCGGTTGGACAGTCGATCGTAAAATTGTTTTAGCAATTGCTAGTAAATTTGTAGCGTCAGGAAAAACTTTTGATGCAATAAGATATAAAAATGTTTTGCAAGAGATGAAGAAGCAATCCTCGTGGATGTCCCCTTTACGAACAACAGTTGGATATAGTATTGCCGCCAATTTATTGGAGCAAGAAGATACTGAAAAGGCAGTCAAGGATTTACTTACAAATGTGAGTATCTTGAAGGAAGCAAAATTTAGAAGCGGCAATTTCAGCTATATCGGAGCACAGTTTTTGACTGAGGATGAACAAAATAAAAAAGCACATGCACAGGCAGCTAGAGCTTTATTCGATGCTATTCGTAAACATCATCCATTTTTAACATCTTATGAGGACATTCCTTATGCAGTGTTATTGAGTAGTCCATCTGATGATGTTGAGCTACGGGCAGAAACAATGAATCGATATTATAAAGAACTACGAACATATAATTTTAATGCTGGTAATGAACTACAGTGGCTATCACAGGTATTAACATTTTTATCCCCACAATTTGATGTTAACCTAGTACCAAATATTGTGGCACTCCGTGATACACTCAAAAACCAAAATGTAAAGGTCAAGGCTATGCATTATCCTTTACTCGGCTTTTTAGCCATACTAAGTCTTACTAAAGCACAGCTTCAAGATATTATTGATTTATATCAAGAATTAAAGGACTTGAAATTATTAAAATGGCACCGTGAATTTGTTCTTTTTATGGCTGTACAAATCGCTATTTATGATATGGCGAAGGTGCAAAAATCTTTGTCCATGACCATTATGTCTTCCATTGAATTATTAATCCAAGCACAGCAAGCAGCGATGATAGCTGCGGTTAGTGCAGCTGCTATTGCATCAAGTTCAAGTTCTTCATGATAGAATAAAGGAGAACTTGATTATTTGGAGGTGCATTTGAAGGATGAAGGAAACAAAACTATGGATGAATGGTCAGTGGCAAGATGCCAAGGAAAGCTATGAGCTAACATCTCCGTATAGTGGTGAGGTTATTGCTCAGGTAGCAAAAGCATCGATACAAGATGTAGAGAGAGCAATCGAAGGTGCACAGCAGGCATTCCAATCGTTTAAAAAGACTACAGCCTACGAACGTGCCGAAATATTATATAAAGTTGTTGAGATTATGCGACAACGTAAAGAAGAATTTGCCGAAATTTTAGCATTAGAGGCAGGGAAGCCTATAGTGGCAGGATTAGCCGAAATTGACCGTACAATCGCAACCTATCAATTTGCGGCAGAGGGAGCTAAACAGTCTAAAGGTGAGACTGTTCCGATGGATGCAGCACCTGGAGCTGGAGATCGTATAGGCTGGACAAAACGAGAACCATTGGGTGTAATCTCAGCCATTACGCCGTTTAATTTTCCGTTCAATTTAGTGGCACATAAATTAGGCCCAGCATTTGCAGTAGGTAATACGGTTGTATTAAAGCCAGCAACACAAACGCCGTTAAGTGCTATTGTGATGGCTGAAATTTTCCGTGAAGCAGGATTACCTGATGGCGCGTTACAGATCGTAACAGGAAGTGGTGGCGAGCTTAGTGATACACTTGTTACGCATCCATACGTCAAAAAAGTAACCTTTACAGGCAGTAGTAAAGTTGGTTTGAGCATTAAAGAAAAGGTCGGTTTGCGTAAAGTAACGTTAGAGCTAGGTTCTAATGCAGCCGTGATTGTCGAACCATCGACGCCAATTCATGAAATTGTCAGTCGTTGCGTAAGCGGTGCTTTCAACTTTGCTGGACAAGTATGTATTTCGTTACAGCGTGTTTATGTGCATTCGTCCATCATTGATGAATTTACTGAAGCATTCGTTGAAGAAACGAAAAAACTTATAGTAGGAGATCCGTTAGATACAAAGACAGATGTCAGTGCCATGATTAATCCAAATGAGGTAGAACGTATCCGAGCGTGGGTTGAGGAAGCACGGGAACAAGGGGCTGTTATTGCAACAGGTGGCGAATTTACAGAACGTACTCTAACACCAACAGTTATGACGAATGTAACAGCTGACATGAAAATTGTTTGTCAGGAAACATTCGCACCAATCGTCTCAATTGTTTCATATGAAACATTAGACGACGCGATTCGACTTGTGAACGAGTCGGACCTTGGTCTAAATGCGGGTATTTACACGAATATATTGTCAGATGCCTTATATGCTGCAGACGAATTACAGGCTGGTGCTGTCATTATTAATGATATTCCGACATTCAGGGTAGATAACATGCCATATGGTGGTGTGAAGATGAGTGGTTATGGACGAGAAGGAATTAAGTGGGCCATTGAGGAAATGAGCGATATGAAATTTATTTCGATGAAAAAATCGTTCTAAATTTGCATCAGCTCTTTTTCTGCGATACGATGACGAAAGAACATTACATGAAGGGAAGTTGCAAGTATTATGCCAAACAACGCTGTACCAATGAGCCAATCACGTACGGTTCAATCGCGTCTCGTATTACCCCCAGACACAAATAATCACAATTCTATTTTTGGTGGAAGAGTGTTAGCTTATATTGATGAAATCGCTGCTATTACAGCAATGAAACATGCGAAGGGACTCGTAGTTACAGCCTCTATCGATTCAGTTGATTTTTTATCGGCTGCACATGTAGGGGATATTCTTGAAATCGAGAGTATTGTTTCGTCTACAGGACGTTCTTCTATGGAAGTTTACGTTCGTGTTGTTTCTCGTAATATTGAGACTGGCGAGGAAAAATTAACGACAGAATCCTTTGTTACGATGGTTGCAGTAAATGAGGAAGGGAAACCAGTACCAGTTCCTGCGATTTATCCTGAAACAGATGAAGAAAAACGTTTGTTTGAAACAGGGCCAGCAAGACGAGAGCACCGTAAGCAAAAACGTGCATTACCACATTAAGGAAAAGGGGAATTCGCTTTTAAAAGTGAATTTCCCTTTCATTTTACATATTTAGTTCATTAACTACATTAATAAGAGAGTCAGAAGAAGAAGAAACGAGCGTAGCTCCCTGTGATAATTCAGTAATTAGATTAGAGATGGCTGAAATATCTCTTGATGTGTTGACATATTGCTGTTGAATGCCAGAAACAGCATCGGCAATATCATTAAATGACTTGGATAAATTCTCTTGTGTATTGACACTGTGCTGAATTTTTTGATCCACATTAAGAACGGAATTGGCCATCGTTGTAATATTGCTTTCTGTTTCTTTAATGAGGTGTGAAACATTTTGTACGGCATTTTTTGTTTCCTCAGCAAGCTTGCGTACTTCCTCAGCCACCACCGCGAAACCTTTCCCATGTTCTCCAGCTCGAGCAGCCTCGATGGAAGCATTTAAGGCTAATAAATTGGTTTGATCAGCAATACCTGTAACAAGTCCAACAATCTCAGAAATTTTCTGAGAAGAGGTACGTAGCTGATTCATCGTTACCTCCAGACTGTTGACACTTTGTAAAATGACTTGGATTAAATCATTTTGTTCTTTAAGCTGCAGTTGACCACGTCTTGATTTTTCTTGGGTATCTGCTACGAAGCTTAATCCTTGCTTTGTCGCCACAGCAATATCATCTGTCTGCGAGGAAATAACCAATAGTGATGCTGCTGTTTCTTCACTAATAGAGTTGAGCTCCTCTGCTGTACTCTGAATGGTTGTAACAAGAGAGTTTTTTGTTGCATCAGCCACTGAGCGAATACGTTCTTCTTCATTTTCATAGGCCTCAATCACAAGCTGTTGCTCGAAATTAATGATTTTACAAAAAGCATTTATGGCACGAATGGCATCTTGTTTTGAGATGTCCACCTCGCTCACAAAATTTGTAAATGTAGAAGTGAGTGATTGGAATGAGGCAATATACCATTTGGATTGTAAACCAATTCGCACGTGAGTCTCAGCAATTGCCTTTCTTTCGGCAATGTAGGCATCATTTATATGACTCTCAAAAATATCACTTAAATGTTTATGTAATGTAATTTTCAAACGGTCAATATGTGATGTTCTATTAATAATATCGATTAGATCTTGGCTCAAACTAATGGCAGCATAAAATTGCTCCACCATTGCAGGGATGAGATCCTTTGCAAGCGGTTGTAGTTGTTTAATGATTGCTAAATCGTCTACTGTTAAATTTAAAAGTTGCAATTGTTTTTGAAGATTTGGGTAGTTCGATACATCTAGTCGTACATCATTCTTAAAATTTTCAGGTGTTAATGTAATTGAATAGTTAGCACTACTGTTTTTGGAAAACCAACTCATTATTATTTGCTCCATTCCTAATATCTATAATAAATTGTAAGTAAAAAAGCCTTTTGAAATTTGTTAGGTTTGTAAATTTGATAAATAATTGGTATTAAATCTATTTTACTATTATTTGCTGAATATTTGGTTGAAAATTTGGCTATTTCTTTATTTTTTTACTTTATTGTCAGTTCAATTAGTGAAGCGAAGTAAATTTGTATTTAAAATAGGAAACCTGTAAAATACGAACTGTTTAGCAAGATAGAGATTGTACGTAAAAAAGGATTAGAGGAGGTATTATATGGAGAAAAAGCGTTTTAAATTTGTCATCCCAGTCATGGTTATTGTCGCAATTGGCTCTGTTTATATGTTACGAAACTATTATGCTGAGGTACCCTCTGTTGAGCGATTATTAATTACAATCTGTGCAACTTTGGGATCAGGCGTATTAGCATACTTTTTATTTCCGCAGCAAGGTGATAATAAAATTGATGATAGGGGACCCTATTAACTTCTTGAAAAAGGAGACTGCTCGTTTCATGACAAAACGAGCAGCTTTTTTTATGGTTTAAATAATTTAAACCAGCCTTTATGTTTAAAGATGGCTAGCATAAAGATCGCAATAATAATCATGGAGCCTAGTACAATAAAATAGCTGTAATGGCCATGAAGCTCAGGCATGTTATCAAAGTTCATGCCATATACACCAGCAATAAAAGTAAGGGGAATAAAGATAGTTGATACAATGGTTAAAGTCATCATAATGCCGTTCATGCGACTTGAGCTCATAGCCATATAGCTATCGCGCATATCCGCTGTCAATTCTCGATTGGATTCAACCATTTCAGTTAGTTTAATGAGATGGTCGTATATATCCCCGAAATAAGCTCTTTCTGATTTGTTTAAAGAAAAACGGTAAGAATTAAGAATTCGATATAAAAGATCTCGCATCGGTAAAATAGTGCGTCTAAGGTCAAGCAAATCGCTACGGAATTCGAAGACAATCTTCATGGCATTTACGTTGCTTTGGTATGTAAGTTCGCCTTCAAGTGCATTAAGATGATCTTCAATTTTATAAACAAGAGGGAAATAGCTATCCACGATTTTATCAATTGTTTGATATGTTAAATAAACCGTCCCCCGTTCCCAATTCTTTGGTTGGCTTGCTAGTATCTTTTGTACCTTATCTATTTCAGGAACAGGGTTTTTATGGAACGTCACAATAAATTTATTGGAGGCAAAAATATTAACCTCTTCTGCAGCAAGGTTCTCTTCGTTTACTCGATGAATAACAAAGAAATGAAAATCATCATAGAAATCGAGCTTTGGGCGCTGTAATCGCATTAAGCAATCTTCAATAGCAAGCGGATGGAAATGGAAAAATGTATCTAATAATGATTCTTCTTCGGCTGTAGGGCAATTAAAATCAACCCAATACCATTCAAATTCTTGCTGATGTATAACTTCCAATGGAAAATCTCTTAGTAATTGTTGTTGTTTTGTAATACCAATGGTGCTTATCACGGTTTTCACCTCAAATTATTTACTACAAAATATTTATTTAGTGCCCCTCTTTAAAGCATACCCAACCAGCAAATAAAGTAGTGGCAAAAAATCTAGAAGGTTTTGTAAAGCCCGCCTTTTGTAGCAGTGTTAAAATATCCTCTTCACGCATAAACGAAAGGGAGCGAATGGATTTTTCCATCTCTGCTACATCAGATGCAGAAAGCTTTGTATGTTGTAGCCAATAGGAACGCCATAAATCAAATTGTAGTTCAGTTTCTAAAGAGCCGGGCTGACCATATTTTGAGACAAGGACAAACGGTGCTCCAGGCTTTAAATGTCTTGCGATTTCTTCTAATGTAGATAGCTTTTCTTCATAACCCAGAATAAAATGCAGAACGAGAACACAACTTGCTGCATCGTATTTTATGGAGGGTAATTGAGTATCTAGTATTGTTCCTTGGTGGAAAGACAGCGTATTGGGTAGAGTGTGTAGACGTTCCTTTGCTATGCTGAGCATGGACTCTGATGGATCAATACCTGTGAATGACCAGTCGGGCCTTCCATCTGCAAGCTGTAAAATTTCATTGCCGCTTCCTGCACCCACAATTAACATATCAGCTTTATCTGGGAGTGTGGAATGATAAAAGGTTTGTATTAAACGTAGCATGGGATCATAGCTTGGCAATGTACGACGAATACCCTTTTCATATTCGTTTGCTAATGTGTTGTTAAATTCCATCTCTCATCACAGCCTTCCAAAAAAATTTTAATAAATCTTATTTAATGTGAAACTATTACGGGTATAGTTCCGTAAATAGTAGTACATAAAACATAGACAAAGTACAAAGAAAGGGTTGATATATATGGAGACTAAATGGTCTAAAGTAATCATACACGCAAGTGCATTTTTTGCGCCATGGTTAGTACCTATTATTTTCTTCTTAATTAGTTCGGATGAGGAAGTGAAGGCGATTTCTATTCAAGCATTGCTCTTCCAAATTGTTATGGGTATTTTAATCGCTATCTCAGTTGTTTTAAGTTTTGTGCTTATTGGGTTACCGTTTTTAATCATTTTCGGCATCATGTTATTTGTTGTACCAATTATCGGTATCGTAAAAGCATTGTCTGATGAGCCTTGGCGTTATCCAATTGTTGGTCGTTGGGTATAATTTTCATAGACGCAAGTATATGCTAGTTGCATATGCTTGCGTTTTTTCTATGACTAATAAGGGTACATTAGGTATATGAGCAAATTATAACCCGCGCAGATTTGACTGAAAAAGTACTGTTTTTTGTACTAAAATAGGCACTTTAAGACTTTTCACTTTTCTATGGGCGAAATCATTGCAATTTTTTTGAAGCGTTTTGTATAATATACTAAAAGAAAGTCAAAGATAGTCAAAGTCAGTGAAGCAAGCGAGGTGTATTCCTAAAATGCGTAATATATCAGACATCATAGAAGGTTACTTAAAGCAAGTACTTGAATTAGGTGGAGAAGGGCATATTGAAATTAAACGGAGTGAGATTGCTGATAAATTTCAATGTGTGCCATCACAAATAAATTATGTAATTAATACAAGATTTACTGCCGAGCGAGGTTACCTTGTTGAGAGCAAACGTGGTGGTGGTGGGTACATACGAATTTTACGTGTCCGCGCGCATTCACAGATTGATTTAATCGACGATGTTCTCAGACAAATAGAAGGTGGAGCATCTCAAACGATGGCAGAAGATTTAGTATATCGGCTCATCGATGAGCAGGTAATTTCAAAACGAGAAGCGAAATTAATGTTAGCAGCAATTGATCGCTCCACAATCGATTTACATCTCCCTTTAAGAGATACTATTCGAGCAAAGATCTTGCGAGCAATGCTGACAACAATCAAATATGAACAGCAAAAATAGTGAGGTGATGGAAATGATATGCGAACATTGTAAACAACGTAATGCGACAGTTACAGTAACACAAGTTCAAAATGGGCAAAAGGTGGAGCACCATTATTGTGACGTCTGCGCCTCACAGTTCCATCCATTTCATGCAGAGTTTAAACAAGAGCCAGTGTCTATTCAACAGCTATTGTCGAACTGGTTCGGCTCGCCTACATGGCAAAAGGTGGGGGAAAAACAACAAGTTCAACCACAACAGCAAACATGCCCACAATGTGGATTTTCGTATAAACAATTTTTAAAAGAAGGTAAATTTGGATGCCCGAGCTGTTATGACACCTTTAGTGAGCATTTGCCTAAGCTCTTTAATCGCATACAGGCAGGCCCTCAACACATTGGTAAAATGCCTGGTGCTCGCAGTAATGTGTATGTCATTAAAAAGCAAATAGAGGATATCCGCAAGCGTATGAAGGCCGCTGTAGCAGAAGAACAATTTGAGGAGGCGGCGAAGCTCCGTGATGAAGTTAAAGAGCTAGAGAAGCATCTACAATTTGAAGGTGGTGATGTGTCATGATGATTGATTCATTTTTAGAGCGTGCGACCCCAACGTGGATGCATATCAAGGATGATTATTCAGATATTGTCATTAGTACACGTATTCGCCTTGCTCGAAATTTAGATGGCTATCGATTTCCATTAGCTTTCTCAGAGAATGAGGCACTGCAGGTGGAACAGGCAGTTACACATGCACTAAGTGATAGCCCAACGCTTCAAAATGATTATGCTTATTTTGCTATTAAGGATTTAACGCCTCTACAGCGTCAAATTCTTGTAGAAAAGCATTTGATTAGTCCACAGCTTGCTAAAAAAGAGCAAGTAGGCTCCATACTTCTTTCTGAAGATGAATCCGTTAGCATTATGGTGAATGAAGAGGATCATTTACGCATTCAATGTATGACAGCAAGCTTTCAACTTCAAAGTGCCTATGAACAAGCAAATAAAATTGATCGTATCCTAGAGAAAGTATTACCGTATGCCTTTCGAGATACTTTTGGCTATTTAACAAGTTGTCCGACAAATATTGGCACGGGTCTTCGCGCATCGGTCATGATGCATCTACCCGCACTGACATTAACCGGGCAAATGAATCAAATTATTAATGCCATGACTCGCTTAGGAATGACTGTAAGAGGTATATATGGGGAAGGCAGCGAAAATTTAGGAAATGTTTATCAAGTGTCGAATCAAATTACACTTGGGAAGACAGAAGAAGACATTTTAGCAGACATACAAAGTGTCGCTGAAAAGATTATCCAAAAAGAGCGACACGCAAGAGGGAAGTTGATGGAAAAGGCAGAGCTTGCTCTAGAAGATAGAGTATATCGGGCTTTAGGTACCCTTACACATGCGAGAATTCTAACAAGTGAGGAAGCCGCTACCTGTCTATCTAATGTTCGTTTAGGAGTAGATCTACAGTTAATTGATGGGATTCAAGCAACAACCTTAAATGAATGTGTTGTTAGTATGCAACCAGGTTTTTTACAGCACTATGCAGGTGAGGCACTGCCCCCTGCTGAACGGGATCGTGTCCGAGCGGAAATGCTCCGTGAGGCATTATCTCAAGAATATGCGAATAAGCCTATAAATGGGGAAAAAGGAGAGGATTTATATGATGTTTAATCGTTTTACACAACGCGCGCAAAAAGTATTACAGCTTGCTCAGGAAGAGGCTATTCGTTGGAAGCACGAATCTATTGGAACAGAGCACATTCTATTAGGGCTTATACGTGAAGGCGGCGGTATTGCTGCGAAAGCGTTAGAAGCCATTGATATTAGTCCTCAAATGATTGAAGCTGGTATTGAGGAATTAGTTGGTAAAGGTAAAGAAGATGTCGGCCCAATTGTTCACTATACGCCAAGAGCTAAGAAAGTAATTGAACTATCTGTGGATGAATCACGTAAATTAGGTCACTCGTATATCGGCACAGAGCACTTATTATTAGCGCTTATTCGTGAAGGTGAAGGCGTGGCAGCTCGCGTCTTAAACAATGCGGGTGTCGGCTTAAATAAAGCACGTCAGCAAGTATTATTGCTATTAGGTAACAACGATAATGCACAATCTGGGCAACAAGCAGCTCAAGCTGCCAATACCCCAACTTTAGATAGCCTAGCGCGTGATTTAACACAAATTGCACGTGAAGGCACATTGGACCCTGTTATTGGTCGAAGCAAGGAAATTACACGTGTGATTGAAGTGTTATCGCGTCGTACGAAAAATAACCCTGTATTGATTGGTGAGCCAGGTGTTGGTAAAACAGCGATTGCTGAAGGGTTAGCACAGCAAATTATCCATAATGAAGTACCAGAAATCCTACGTGACAAACGTGTCATGACTTTAGATATGGGGACGGTTGTTGCAGGTACTAAATATCGTGGTGAATTTGAAGATCGTTTGAAAAAGGTGATGGATGAAATTCGCCAAGCCGGCAACATCATTTTATTCATCGATGAATTGCATACATTAATCGGTGCAGGTGGTGCAGAAGGTGCGATTGATGCCTCCAATATTTTAAAACCATCTTTAGCACGCGGTGAGCTTCAATGTATTGGTGCAACAACATTAGACGAGTACCGCAAATATATTGAAAAGGATGCAGCATTAGAGCGTCGCTTCCAACCAATCCAAGTGGATGAACCAACAGTGGAAGAAGCGATTCTAATTATTCAAGGCTTACGTGACCGTTATGAAGCGCATCACCGTGTAAAAATTACAGATGAAGCGATTGAAGCAGCGGCTAAAATGAGTGACAGATATATTTCAGACCGATTCTTACCAGATAAAGCAATTGACTTAATCGACGAGGCAGGTTCTAAAGTCCGCTTACGTTCATTTGCAGTGCCACCAAACTTAAAGGCACTTGAAGATAAACTTGAAAATGTGCGCTCTGAAAAAAATGCAGCCGTATCAGGCCAAGAATTTGAAAAGGCAGCCTCTCTAAGAGACACAGAGCAAAAGCTGAAAGATGAAATTGAAGCTACACGAAAAAATTGGAAAGAAGAGCAAGGCAAAGCGGAATCTAAAGTGACTGTGGATGATGTTGCAGCAGTTGTATCAATGTGGACAGGAATCCCAGTAGCTAAAATTGCTTCCGAGGAATCTTCGAAGTTATTACAACTTGAAGAAGAGTTACACAAACGTGTAGTAGGGCAAGGAGAAGCGGTAGAAGCGATTTCTCGTGCGATCCGTCGTGCAAGAGCAGGCTTAAAAGATCCAAAACGACCAATCGGCTCATTCATTTTCTTAGGACCTACAGGTGTAGGTAAAACAGAGTTGGCAAGAGCACTTGCTGAAGTGATGTTTGGCGATGAAGATGCGATGATTCGTGTCGATATGTCTGAGTACATGGAGAAGCATTCGACTTCTCGTTTAGTAGGTTCACCTCCAGGCTATGTGGGCTTTGATGATGGTGGTCAATTGACTGAAAAGGTTCGCCGTAAACCATACTCGGTTGTATTATTAGATGAAATTGAAAAAGCACATCCAGATGTTTTCAATATTCTACTGCAAGTTCTTGAAGATGGCCGTTTAACAGATTCTAAGGGCCGTGTAGTAGACTTCCGTAATACAGTAGTCATTATGACTTCAAACGTTGGTGCCGATGCTTTAAAATATCAAAAGAGCCTTGGTTTCAATGTAGGTGGAGCAGAATCTAAGCATAAAGATATGAAGGGTACGATGCTAGAAGAATTGAAAAAGGCATTCCGTCCAGAGTTCTTAAACCGTATCGATGAAATGATTGTCTTCCACGCATTAGATAAAGAGCATTTAAAAGAAATCATTGCAATGATGGGCAATGCACTAACAAAACGCTTAAAAGAGCAAGATATTTCGTTGGAGCTAACTGATGCAGCACTTGAGAAAATTGCTGAGGAAGGCTATGACCCTCAATATGGTGCTCGTCCGTTACGCCGTGCATTACAAAAACAAGTAGAGGATCGATTATCAGAAGAATTGCTGAAAGGTAATGTAGAGAAAGGTAATCAGGTAATCATTGATTATGTAGACGGTGAGTTTATTGTAAAGAAAAAAGAGGGAGTATCCATCTCTAAATAATTTTATGCAAAGACAGCGAGGCTTTAAGTGCCAAGCTGTCTTTTTTTCTGTACAATTAATGATAAGAACAAATATTCGAGGTGAAAGCAATTTGGCAAAGAAAAAAACAAAGTTTGTATGTTCAGGCTGTGGCTATGAAACTGCAAAATGGATGGGAAGATGTCCAGGGTGTGGAGAATGGAATAAGATGGTGGAAGAAGTTGAGATGGTCGCAAAGGGACCACGAGGAGCATTCCAGCATTCTGCTACAGTTACCCAAAAGGCTCTCCCAATTATTCAGGTCGAAGCGACTGAAGAATCCCGTGTAGCGACGGAAATGGGCGAACTGAATCGCGTATTGGGTGGTGGTATTGTACCCGGTTCGCTCGTATTAATCGGGGGAGATCCGGGGATTGGGAAATCTACACTATTACTACAAGTTTCAGCATTACTTTCGAATAAAGGGCATCGTGTGCTTTATATTTCTGGAGAGGAGTCCATTCGTCAAACAAAATTACGAGCAGAGCGTCTAGGAGTGGTTTCTCAAGAGCTTTACATATATTCCGAGACGAATCTCGAATTTTTAAACCAAACCATTGATGAAGTACAACCGAAATTTGTCATTGTCGATTCCATACAAACCGTCTTTCATCCAGAAGTAACAAGTGCACCAGGTAGTGTATCGCAAGTTCGTGAATGTACGGCAGAACTGATGCGAATCGCCAAGACAAAAGGCATTGCTATTTTCTTGGTCGGGCATGTAACAAAAGAGGGGCAAATTGCCGGACCTCGTATTTTAGAGCATATGGTTGATACAGTGTTATATTTTGAAGGAGAAAGACATCATAATCATCGTATTCTACGCAGCCAAAAAAACCGCTTCGGCTCTACCAATGAAATTGCGATATTTGAAATGCTTCAAGGGGGATTAAAGGAAGTGCTGAATCCTTCTGAATTATTTTTGCAGGAGCGGTCACAAGGAGCAGCGGGATCCACTATTGTTGCATCCATGGAGGGGACAAGACCCATCCTTGTTGAAATTCAATCTTTAGTAACACCTACAAGCTTTAATTACCCTAAACGTATGGCAACTGGTGTCGATCAAAACCGAGTGCAATTGCTAATGGCAGTGCTAGAAAAACGGATGGGCCTCATGCTACAAGCTCAGGACGCATATATTAAAGTGGCTGGTGGTGTCAAATTGGATGAGCCAGCAATTGATTTAGCGGTGTTGACAAGTATTGTCTCAAGCTTTAAAGATCAAGCTGTGCGAGCAACGGACTGCTTTATTGGTGAAGTAGGGCTGACAGGTGAGGTACGTCGAGTATCACGGATTGAACAGCGTGTTATTGAAGCGGCAAAGCTTGGGTTTAAAAGAGCTTTCATACCTGCCTCCAATATTGGTGGTTGGGATTTTCCACAGGGAATAGAAATAGTTGGAGTAGAAACGATCAAAGATGCATTAAATGCATGCTTTAGAGAGTTGTAAAGGGAAATTGTGCATGTTGGATACCATTCTGACATGCATTTTCCGTCATTTTTAACGTTAAAATCGGAAACTCAAGTAAGGGGATAGGCGTCCTAGATAATAGCAGGATAAAGTCATGCAAGAGTGTCATCGAAAACACAGTAAGATAGAGGTTGGAAAGAATGATGTCTAAATGATTTATCCCTGTGAATGAACATCAAAAATAATGATAATTTGATGAGCTCATGAAGGATTTTCTACAGTAAACTATGTATAATCTTAACTAACAATAGGAGGTGACAGCTTGTGAAAAAATTTGTTCAAATTGCCTTTTTACTGATTGGAGGAGCATTGGGCCTTGTTTTCTTACCGCCATTATACGAATTGCTTCATTTATCATCTAATCCTTGGCTAGATAATCCTTATGTATCAGTAGCATTAGGCGCGCTTTTACTATTTACACTGTCTTTTGCATTTTCCGATTATTTTGTGAAGCTCATTAGCTGGATGGAAGAGGTCCTGTTTAAGGTGCCTATCGGTGATTTATTTTTTGGTACGCTTGGTTTAATCATGGGACTGATTGTAGCTTATTTTTTAGGCTTCGCCATCGATAGTGTGCAATTCCCTGTAATTACAGAAGTACTCCCTATTATTCTGTCATTTGTATTAGGTTATTTAGGGTTCCGTTTAGGTTTTAGAAAAAGAGATGAATTAATACAGCTTTTTACTTTACGTAGTAATAATACAAAGAAAAAGGCTGCTGAAGGTGCTGAAATTCAAGAAATACGAGGGAGTTATAAGCTGTTAGATACGAGCGTTATTATCGATGGTCGTATTGCTGATATTTCTGGAACTGGCTTCATAGAAGGAGTCTTAGTCGTACCTCAATTTGTCCTTACAGAGCTGCAGCATATTGCCGATTCTTCCGATACGTTAAAACGTACAAGAGGACGTCGTGGATTAGATATTTTAAGAAAATTACAAGATGAACGTAAGACAAAAGTGGAAATTACGGATGAGGATTTTGAGGATGTGCAAGAGGTGGATTTAAAGCTTGTACGTCTTGCAAAGAAAATGGGGAATGACACACAGATTGTCACAAATGATTTTAACTTGAATAAAGTCTGTGAGCTCCATCATGTGAAAGTATTAAATATTAATGATTTAGCGAATGCGGTGAAGCCTGTTGTAATCCCAGGTGAAGATATGCAGGTTGTGGTCATCAAGGATGGTAAAGAGCATAATCAAGGGGTTGCCTATTTAGATGATGGAACAATGATTGTTGTTGAAGGTGGCCGTAGTTATATCGGACAGGCCATTACTGTGACAGTAACGAGTGTGCTGCAAACATCAGCGGGTCGAATGATATTTGCCAAGCCGAAGGACGATTAGGATGTGGGAAAATGCAGTATGAAGTAGTACTACCTGCGGCAGGAAGCGGAAAACGCATGGGTGCGGGACAAAATAAATTGTTTTTAAAACTTTTGGAGAAACCTATTCTGATCCACACGTTAGAAGTGTTTCAACAAGATCCTTTTTGCACTGGTATTTGGCTGGCTGTAAAACCAGAAGAACGTACTTATATTCAAGAATTGCTAGAGCAATTTGAAATTACAAAAGTGAAGGGCTTACCTGCTGGCGGTGCTGAGCGACAGCATTCAGTCCATTCATGTATGAAAGAGATGCAGCAGGTAGATATTGTGCTTGTTCACGATGCAGCTCGACCTTTTATTACACATGATATTATCGCCAGCCTTGTACAAAGTGCTCATGAGTCAGGTGCAGCTATTGCAGGGGTTCGAGCGAAGGATACAATGAAAAAGGTTCGCAATGGTATTATCGAAGAAACAGTCGATCGTGATAGCTTATGGATGATTCAAACGCCACAAGCCTTCCAATTTGATTTAATTGTGGAGGCAGAGGATGTTGCTGAGAAGGTGGGCTTTCTTGGTACAGATGAAGCCATGCTAGTCGAACGCTTAGGACATGCAGTGCATATTGTAGAAAGTAGCTATGAAAATGTCAAAATGACGACACAGGACGATTTAATATTTGGTGAGGCTATTTTACGTAAACGAGCATTGCAAATAAACGAATAGTAATCTAAAAATCTCATTGGCGATTGTTGCTAATGGGATTTTATCTTGATTTAACCAATGTTTATAGAGCAAGACACAAACTTATGCTGAGATGTAAGTAAGGGAAATGCTCACTATTTGCTATCAGCTCAATTTCCTAGGAAATATGTTAAAATGTGAGGGTATAATAGTGAGTAAATATAAAAGTGAAAGAAGGTGAATGAGACTGCGCTTACAGCAGGCAAGGAGCTGGTTTGATCCACATGTTTTGCTAAAGTAGTCTCTCTATCATATGTTTCGAATTGGACAAGGTTTTGACGTACATGCATTTGAAGAAGGTCGTCCATTAATTATTGGCGGTATCACGATTCCGCATGAAAAAGGGCTAGTAGGGCATTCTGATGCAGATGTTCTTTTACACACGGTTACGGATGCAGCTCTAGGGGCAATTGGAGAAGGAGATATCGGCCGCCATTTTCCAGATACGGACCCAGCCTTTAAAGACGCTGATTCAGCAAAACTATTAGCGTATATTTGGAAAATTGTTGAGGACAAAGGCTATGTGCTAGGGAATGTAGATTGTACAATTATGGCACAGCGTCCCAAAATGGCGCCTTATATTGAACAGATGCAAAATCGCATCGCTGAATTGCTTCATGCAGAGCCGTCTCAAGTCAATGTAAAGGCAACGACAACTGAACGTTTAGGTTTTACAGGTCGTGAGGAAGGTATAGCGGCTATGGCCACAATTCTATTGGTGAAGAAATAAATGCGGATGAACTCCGCTTTTATTTCCTGTAACAGAGTGGTAAAATGAACAAAGTCAATTTTTTGATCGAAAATTTAGGAGGCTTTTAATATGACGAAAGAAGTTCGCGTTCGATACGCGCCATCTCCAACAGGTTTTTTACATATAGGTGGAGCGCGTACAGCATTATTCAATTATTTATATGCAAAACATCATAACGGTAAATTCATTGTACGTATTGAAGATACGGATATTGAACGTAATGTAGAGGGCGGAGAAGCATCTCAGCTAGATAACCTAAAATGGTTAGGTATTGAATATGATGAGTCCATTGATATTGGTGGACCTTATGCGCCTTATCGTCAAATGGAACGTCTTGATATTTATAAAGAGCACGCTGAGAAATTATTAGAACAAGGTGTCGCTTACAAATGTTTCTGCTCATCAGAAAAGCTTGAAGCATCACGTGAAGAACAAAAAGCAAGGGGTGTAGCGGCCCCTACTTATGATGGGACATGTCGTCACTTATCAGCAGAGGAAGTCGCAGCTAAAGAAGCAGCGGGCGAGCCATATACAATCCGTATGCGTGTTCCTGAAAATGTAACTTATGAGTTTGAAGATTTAGTTCGTGGACCAGTTACATTTGAATCTAAAGACATTGGTGATTGGGTACTTGTAAAAGCAAATGGTATTCCAACATATAACTATGCGGTTGTGCTAGACGATCACTTTATGGAAATCTCGCATGTTTTCCGTGGAGAAGAGCATTTATCGAATACGCCAAAACAAATGATGATTTTTGATGCATTTGGCTGGGAATATCCACGCTTCGGTCATATGACATTAATTATTAATGAAAATCGTAAAAAGCTATCTAAACGTGATGAATCAATTATTCAATTTGTCACGCAATATAAAGATTTAGGATATCTTCCTGAAGCAATGTTCAACTTCTTTGCGCTACTTGGATGGTCTCCAGAAGGGGAAGAAGAGATCTTCTCGAAAGAAGAGTTTATTAAAATCTTTGATGAAAAACGTCTTTCTAAATCACCATCTATGTTCGATAAGCAAAAGCTGACATGGATGAATAATCAATATATTAAAAAACTATCTTTAGAAGAAGTCGTAGCATTGTCTTTACCACACTTGCAAAAAGCAGAGCTATTACCTGAAGAACTTACGGCAGAGCAATATGCATGGGCGACGGATTTAATCGCACTTTATCACGATCAAATGAGCTTTGGGGCAGAGATTGTGGAGTTATCTAGCCTATTCTTTAACGACCATATTGAATATGATGAAGAAGCAAAAGAGGTTTTAGCGGGAGAGCAAGTGCCTGAAGTAATGGCAGCATTTAAAGCAGAGCTTGAGCAATTAGAAGAATTTACACCAGATGCAGTAAAAGCTGCTATTAAAGCTGTGCAAAAAGCAACAGGTCATAAAGGTAAAAATCTATTTATGCCAATTCGTGTTGTAACAACAGGTGAAACGCATGGACCAGAGTTACCAAATGCGATTTGTTTAATTGGTAAAGAGAAAACAATTGACCGCGTAGAAAAATTTGCCCAATAAAGAGAAATTTATTGACAATCCATTCTTTCGTTGTAAAATGTATTTACATTGAAAAAGCGTTGATAAGGAGAAGTAAGTGGCGCATGCTCTTAAGAGAGGACCATCACCGGCTGAAAGTGGTCTGAGCCCAGGCAAAACTGAAATGCACCTTTGAGCATAGAGCTGAACTATAGTAGGCTTTATCGAGTCGTTCCCGTTAAAGAACGTCCAGAGTGGAAGGCATCTTTGCCTTCAAACAGAGTGGAACCACGCATTTTAAGCGTCTCTGTCATTCCCTTTTGGGGATGATAGGGGCGCTTTTTATTTTTTAGAAAAAGGCAATGATGCAGGCTTCATTAATTTACAAGGAGGCGTCAATACCACATCATCTACGCAGGGAATCTGAAGGAAATTGGCAATTGCTATCGTTTTAGTGTGTAGGATTTCAAAGGATTTGAGCAAGACCAACATGAAAAGGGGGAGTTTTTGTGTTTAAAAGAATGAAGGAAGATGTGGAAACAATTTTTGAGAATGATCCAGCAGCGCGTAGTGTATTTGAAGTGGTGTTAACCTATTCTGGTTTGCATGCGACATGGGCGCATCGAGTGGCGCATTGGTTCTTTAAAAGACGTTTTTATTTTATAGCTCGTGCCATTTCGCAAATTAGCCGTTTCTTTACGGGGATTGAAATTCACCCAGGTGCAAAAATTGGTCGTCGTTTCTTTATAGACCATGGTATGGGTGTTGTCATTGGTGAAACATGTGAAATTGGTAATAATGTTACTTTATATCAAGGTGTAACATTAGGTGGTACAGGGAAAGAAAAAGGAAAACGACACCCTACGTTAGAGGACAATGTGCTTGTTGCAACGGGCGCGAAAGTATTAGGCTCTATCACAATTGGTGAGAATAGTAAAATTGGTGCGGGATCAGTTGTTTTAAAAGAAGTACCGCCAAACGCTACAGTTGTCGGTATTCCTGGTAAAATAGTAATTAAGGATGGAGTTCGTCTAGAGAAAAAACTAGATCATCAAAATATACCTGATCCTGTGGAAGAACGTTGTCAAGTTTTCGAGAAGCAAATCACTGAATTGCAGCAGGAAATCGAACGCTTACAAAAGGAGAGAGAAACACAATGAGTATTCAAATATTTAACTCATTAACAAGACAAAAGGAAACCTTCGTACCGCTAGAAGAAGGAAAAGTTAAAATGTATGTCTGCGGTCCGACTGTTTATAACTATATCCATATTGGAAATTCACGTCCTGTCATTGTGTATGATACAGTTCGCCGTTATTTTCAATATAAAGGCTATGATGTAAAATTCGTATCCAATTTTACGGATGTAGACGATAAAATCATTAAGGCAGCAAATGAGTTAGGCGAAGAAGTGCATGAATTAACAGAGCGCTTTATTGCTGCGTACTTCGAGGATGTTACAGCACTAGGGTGCAAAAAAGCGGATGTTCATCCACGTGTAACAGAGCATATGGACGATATCATTCAATTTATTCAAGTATTAATTGATAAAGGCTATGCTTATGAATCTGCTGGGGATGTGTATTATCGCACACGTAAGTTTGATGGCTATGGTAAATTATCGCATCAATCAGTAGACGATTTAAAAATCGGTGCTCGTATTGAAGCAGGCGAGAAAAAAGATGATGCATTAGATTTTGCTTTATGGAAAGCTGCGAAGCCGGGTGAGATATTCTGGGAAAGTCCATGGGGAGATGGTCGTCCAGGCTGGCATATTGAATGTTCTGTAATGGCTCGTGAGCATTTAGGAGATACTATTGATATTCATGCTGGTGGGCAAGATTTAACTTTCCCTCACCATGAAAATGAAATTGCTCAATCAGAAGCACATAACGATAAAACATTTGCACGTTATTGGATGCATAACGGGTATATTAATATCGATAATGAAAAGATGTCTAAATCTCTTGGCAATTTCATTCTTGTTAATGATATTCGTAAACAAATTGATCCACAGATACTACGTTTCTTTATGCTATCGGTTCATTATCGTCACCCAATTAACTTTGCTAAAGATTTAGTAGAAGCTGCTGCAACGGGCTTAGAACGCATTCGTACAGCTTACAATAATGTGAAGCATCGTCTTACAACTACAGCAAGCTTAGGTGATCACTCGGAAGAATGGCTGAGCAAAATTGCTGAACAAAAAGCACAGTTTGAAGAGGCAATGGATGATGACTTTAATACTGCAAACGCTATTTCAGTATTATTCGAGGTAGCACGTATTGCTAATATTTACTTAAATGAAGCAAATACTTGCAAAAAAGTTTTAGAAACATTTATGGAAACTTTTGAAGTAGTAGGCGACGTCTTAGGTATTGAATTTGTAAAAGAAGAAGAGCTATTAGACGAAGAAATTGAAGCATTGCTACAAGAGCGCGTAGAGGCACGTAAAAACCGTGACTTTGCTCGTTCTGATGAGATCCGTGACCATTTGCAAGCCCAGGGTATCATTTTAGAAGATACACGACAAGGAACTAGATGGAAACGAGGGTAATAAAGTTGGATAAACTTCGCAATGAAGATGTTAAGCAATTAAATGCGCTGGCATTAGCCTATATGGGGGATGCCGTATTAGAACAAAAAATACGTGAGCATTTGCTACGTTCTGGCCGTGTTAAGCCGAATACGCTGCATCGAGAGGCAACTCGTTATGTTTCAGCAAAAGCGCAATCTAAGATCGTTCATCGCATGATGGATGAAAATTATTTAACAGAGGAGGAATTGGCTGTGTTCCGTCGTGGACGCAATGCCAAATCCGGCTCTGTACCAAAAAATACAGATGTCCAAACCTATCGTAATAGCTCAGGCTTTGAGGCAGTGCTTGGTAGTTTATATTTATTAAATGAACTAGAACGCGTGTATGAAATCATTGCATATGCTATTCAAATAATCGAGGAATCAAAGGGAGTGTCTAAATAATGGCAGAACAAAATGGTGAAATTATTGCCGGTAAAAACCCAGTGTTAGAAGCACTTCGTTCAGGCCGCGATATGAATAAAGTATGGATTGCAGAAGGTGTCAAAAAATCTGGTGTGAATGAATTGCTAGATTTAGCCCGAGAACGTGGTGTAATAGTTCAGTTTGTCCCAAAAAAGAAAGTCGATCAATTATCGAGTGCTAATCATCAAGGAATTGTTGCATCTGTTGCCGCTTATAAGTATGCTGAACTTGAGGATTTATTTGCAGCTGCAGCCAATAAACAGGAAGATCCTTTTTTCCTAATTTTAGACGAGCTAGAGGATCCTCATAATCTAGGGTCTATTATGCGAACGGCTGATGCTATCGGAGCACATGGTATTATTATTCCAAAGCGTCGATCTGTTAGTTTAACAGCTGTAGTGGCAAAAGCATCCACAGGTGCTATTGAACATGTTCCAGTTGTACGTGTGAACAATCTTGCTCAAACGGTTGATGAACTAAAAGAACGAGGTGTATGGATCGCTGGTACAGATGCGAAGGGCTCAGTGGATTATCGAAAAATGGATGCCACATTACCGTTAGCCATCATTATTGGCAGTGAGGGCAAGGGAATGGGTCGTTTATTAAAAGAAAAATGCGATTTTTTATATCACTTACCAATGGTTGGGCATGTTACATCATTAAACGCATCAGTTGCTGCAGCGCTTTTAATGTATGAAGTGTATCGTAAACGTCAAGAAGCGAATGAGTAACAATGAAAAACATTTTGCTTGTTGATGGCTATAATATGATTGGATCTTGGAAAGAGCTGCGGCCATTGCGTGATACAAATTTTGAGGATGCGCGCAGAAAGCTGATAGAAGTTATGGCTGAATATAAAGCGGCTATGGACTGGCGCGTAATTATTGTTTTTGACGCACATCTTGTACCAGGAGTTGAGCAATCTTATATAGAAAATGGTGTAGAAGTCATTTATACCCGTAAAAATGAAACGGCAGATGAACGAATAGAAAAAATGACGCGTGAACTAAAGGCTAGAAATGTACAGATACATGTAGCAACGTCCGATATGGCAGAGCAAAGCGTTATCTTTGGTAATGGTGCTCTAAGGAAATCGGCTAGAGAGCTAGAAATTGATACAAGCATTATCCAACATAAAATTTCACATGACGTGAGGCGCAAACAAGAAAGCAAGCCGCCTTCTCGTATAGAATTAAAGCCAGATGTTGCACTTGCTTTTGAAAAATGGCGACGAGGATTGAAATGATAGATTGACGCATATTTTCCAATTCCGTTATACTGTTCCTAATTATCTGTTGTGGCTGAGGTGATACCATGTTTAAAAATAGCATTGTACAAGTGACACAAGATTTTGAACGATTCAATGATGAAGAACTTATTGAAATGGTGCATCAAGGTAATACAGATGCGTTGGATTACTTAATTACGAAATACCGTTTGTTAGTAAGAGCAAAGGCAAGGTCCTATTTCTTAATTGGAGCAGATAAGGAAGACATCGTGCAAGAGGGTATGATCGGTTTATATAAAGCGATTCGTGATTTTAAAGGCGATAAACTGGCTTCTTTTAGGGCTTTTGCAGAGCTGTGTATTACAAGGCAGATCATCACGGCGATTAAAACAGCTACTAGGCAAAAGCATATTCCACTAAACTCCTATATCTCTTTGGACAAGCCTATATTTGATGAAGAGTCAGACCGAACGCTAATGGATGTGCTAACAGGTGCTATTATGGACGATCCAGAAGAATTGATGATTCATAGAGAAGAGTTCGGCTATTTAGAAGAAAAAATGAGTGAGATTTTAAGTGAATTAGAACTACAAGTTTTAGCTTTATATTTAGATGGTCAGTCTTATCATGAAATTTCTGAGAAATTAAATCGCCATGTGAAATCGATTGATAATGCATTGCAGCGGGTCAAGCGTAAATTAGAGCGACATTTGGTCCTTGAGGAAATGTCTTAGTCCATATAGGCCTTTATTGACATTGACAAATATAGGTGTTAGTCTTAAAAAGACAAAGTGCCGAAAAAGGTGAGTATATGGCAAAAAAAGTCGTGCTAAATTGCGAGAAATGCGGGTCGAGAAATTACACGTTCCCAGCTAAAGAAGGTTCAACTGTACGTCTCGAATTAAAGAAATTTTGCTCGCATTGCAATGAACATACAATGCATAAACAAACGCTATAAAATGATATGTAAATAGACAGATATGATTGATTCGGAGGTTAAGCTAGAATGGGCAAGATCAAAGGCTTTTTAAGTGATGTAATGTCTGAAATGCGCAAAACAAGCTGGCCAAAAAGTAAAGAACTAACGAAATATACAGTCGTTGTAATTTCAACTGTTGTCATTATGGCTTTATTTTTTGTATTAGTTGACTTAGGTGTTTCATCATTATTCCGCTGGTACTTAGATTTATAATTTAGTAAATAGCATATTTTTGAAATAGCCCGTCCATTGTAATAACGGGTTTTTTCGTTTGTTTTATCTTCATTCAGCAGAAAACTTTATCTATTGGTTTGACGACATGGTGAAGTGAAGGTCAGTAAAATACGCTCATGATGATAAGGATGCTACTAGGAGAGTATGATAGTAGTGATTGATGACTATGCTAGTTTCGGTATATATCATCGGGCTTTCGCTGGCTATTAGCGAAAGCTATATTTTTCTAATGAGATGTTTGTGAAAAGAGTAAGAATGCGTTTAGCATATCGCGATTCATTTTCACTTTTATTTGTAAGGGAGGGACGGACGAGGAGTCCTAGTAGTTATGGAGAAAAATTGGTATGTTGTTCATACGTATTCAGGGTATGAAAACCGTGTAAAAGCAAACCTAGAAAAACGTGTAGAAACAATGGGAATGCAAGATAAAATCTTCCGTGTAATTGTTCCTGAGCACGAGGAAACAGAAATGAAAGATGGGAAAAAGCGCACGATGATGCGTAAAGTTTTCCCTGGTTATGTGTTAGTTGAGTTAATTATGACAGACGATTCTTGGTATGTAGTACGAAATACGCCAGGCGTTACTGGCTTTATCGGCTCATCAGGTGGAGGAGCAAAACCAACACCTTTACTACCAGAGGAAGCAGATCGTCTACTACAACAAATGGGTATGACTGATAAGGTTGTAGAAGTTGATATAACTGTTGGTGAGGCTGTTGAAGTATTAGAAGGGCCGTTCGCTCATTTCCAAGGGCGTGTTGAGGAAATTGACACGGAAAAAGGAAAAATAAAAGTGTCGGTTGATATGTTTGGTCGCGAAACAATTATGGAGCTAGATTTCGAACAAATTCAAAAATTATAGTTCCAGTAATTGATCTATGACATGTCAATTGGTAGATGTTTCGCAGATTTTGTTAATTACTACTTGCTTAAAAAAATTAAAAGTGGTATCATTTCATAGGTCAGACTGTCATACTTTTAGTTGACGTCTGTATTGATAATTTTAATGTTATCGGCACTTAGCTGACAGACAGATATTGAGTGGGAGGGGCAACCCAATTACCACATCACGGACTTAAGGAGGTGTGTCTCGTGGCTAAAAAAGTTATTAAAGTTGTAAAACTTCAAATCCCTGCTGGTAAAGCTAACCCAGCTCCACCGGTTGGTCCTGCATTAGGTCAAGCGGGTGTGAACATCATGGGATTCTGTAAAGAATTCAATGCGCGTACTGCTGATCAAGCTGGTCTTATTATTCCAGTTGAAATTTCAGTATTCGAGGACCGTTCTTTCACTTTCATTACAAAAACTCCACCTGCAGCAGTGTTACTTAAAGTAGCAGCTGGTATCCAATCAGGATCTGGTGAACCAAATCGTAAAAAAGTGGCAACGGTTAAGCGTGATAAAGTTCGCGAAATCGCTGAAACTAAAATGCCAGACCTTAACGCTGCTTCAGTGGAAGCTGCTATGTTAATGGTTGAAGGTACTGCACGAAGCATGGGTATTGTTATCGAAGACTAATCCCATTTACTTGATGTTTTGTTTTTTGGAAGGTTGCGAAGTTTCTTTGTGAACACGCAACCTTTATTCGTGGGAGGTAAAATCCGCTATAACCACAATCAAGGAGGAAATATATAATGGCTAAAAAAGGTAAAAAACTGCAAGATGCAGTAAAATTAATTGATCGTAACTCACTATATAGTGCACAAGAAGCAATCGAACTTGCTCAAAAAACTAGCACAGTTAACTTCGACGCTACTGTAGAAGTTGCTTTCCGTCTAGGTATTGATACTCGTAAAAACGACCAACAAATCCGTGGTGCAGTAGTGCTACCAAACGGTACTGGTAAAACTCAACGTGTATTAGTATTCGCAAAAGGTGAGAAACTTAAAGAAGCTGAAGCAGCTGGTGCTGACTATGTAGGCGATGCAGAATACATCCAAAAAATCCAACAAGGTTGGTTTGATTTCGATGTAATCGTAGCAACTCCTGACATGATGGGCGAAGTTGGTAAACTTGGTCGTGTATTAGGACCTAAAGGTTTAATGCCAAACCCTAAAACTGGTACAGTTACTTTCGATGTAACAAAAGCGATCGAAGAAATCAAAGCTGGTAAAGTAGAATACCGTGCTGATAAAGCTGGTATCATCCACGCTCCTATCGGTAAAGTTTCTTTCTCAGCAGAAAAATTAGTAGAAAACTTCTTAGCTGTTTTTGATGTAGTGCAAAAAGCAAAACCTGCTGCAGCTAAAGGTACTTACATGAAATCTGTAAATGTTACAACTACAATGGGCCCAGCTATTAAAGTTGACGCTTCTAACGTAGTAGTAAAATAATTTATATATATGTGTTGACGACAGTGAGTATACATGATATTATAGTTGCTGTTGTGAATTATCCATTTGTACCGTAGACAGTAGGGGTGACTTGTCACTTAATGATCCTACCGAGGACATCGGAATTCAGATTCTTATTTTAAAGATGATGACTTTCAGCCTCTGCGTCTATTTGACCCAGAGGCTTTTCTTTTGTCGGTATAAATGACCCATTCTAATAGGAGGTGTCATCATGAGCAAAGCAATCGAAAACAAACAAGTACAAGTTCAAGAGATTACTGAAAAATTCCAAGGCGCTGCTTCTGTAGTAGTTGTGGATTACCGTGGTCTTAATGTTGCACAAGTAACTGAGCTTCGTAAACAACTTCGTGAAGCTGGCGTTGAGTTCAAAGTTTACAAAAATACTTTAACTCGTCGTGCTGCTGAGGCTGCTGGTCTTGAAGGAATCAACGACGTATTAGTTGGTCCTAACGCAATTGCGTTCTCAAATGAAGATGTTGTAGCGCCTGCTAAAATCATCAACGAGTTCGCTAAGAAAAACGAAGCTTTAGAAATTAAAGCGGGTATTATTGAAGGTACAATCTCTTCTGTTGAAGATGTTAAAGCACTTGCAGAACTTCCATCACGCGAAGGTCTACTTTCTATGCTTTTATCTGTACTTCAAGCTCCAGTGCGTAACTTCGCACTTGCAACAAAAGCTGTTGCAGAACAAAAAGAAGAACAAGGCGCGTAATTTAATACGCACTCAAACTTCTGCGGCCTGATCGCAAAAAAATAAAACATTATCCAATTAGGAGGAAATTATAATGAATAAAGAGCAAATCTTAGAAGCTATCAAAGCTATGACAGTTCTTGAATTAAACGATTTAGTAAAAGCAATCGAAGAAGAATTCGGTGTAACAGCTGCTGCTCCTGTAGCAGTAGTTGCTGGCGGTGCTGCTGCAGCTGAAGAAAAAACTGAATTTGACGTAGTATTAGCATCTGCTGGTGCAGAAAAAATCAAAGTAATCAAAGTGGTTCGTGAAATCACTGGTTTAGGTCTTAAAGAAGCTAAAGAAGTAGTAGATAACGCTCCTAAAGCTCTTAAAGAAGGCGTTTCTAAAGATGAAGCTGAAGAAATCAAAGCTAAACTTGAAGAAGTTGGCGCATCTGTAGAAGTTAAGTAATCTCGTATTACTTTTTAACAAAAGGAAAGCTCGTCATTTTGGCGAGCTTTTTTCTTCATTCTGAGGAGGCATGAAAATGTCAGATCATTATTATACAAGTAAGCCTCAAACTGAGAGTAAACCTCGTCACTGGACATTCAAGTTACTAGGGCATTCGTTTTCGTTTGAAACGGATGCAGGTGTATTTAGTAAAAGCGAAGTAGATTTTGGATCCCGTGTTTTAATAGACGCTTTTAAAATGCCTAATATTAATGGTGCGATATTGGATGTAGGTTGTGGATATGGGCCGATAGGATTATCGATTGCCAAAGCGAATCCAGACCGTACCGTTTATATGATGGATATAAATGAACGCGCAGTTACACTTTCGCAAAAAAATGCGCAAGTGAACGGTGTTCAAAATGTGCGAATATTTGTGAGTGACGGCCTATCGATGGTTGATACAGATGTAGAAGCTGCAGCTATCTTAACGAATCCACCAATTCGTGCAGGGAAGGAAACGATTTTCCGCTTTTACGATGGAGCTTATGATCGACTAGTGCCTTCGGGTGAGCTTTGGGTAGTCATCCAGAAGAAACAAGGAGCACCATCGACAGTAAGTTACCTAGAAGAAAAATTTTCAGAAGTCGATATTGTAGAGAAGAAAAAAGGGTACTGGATAGTACGCGCAAAAAAATAAATGAAATATGTATAATTTATTGACTTGACAAATCGGCTATGATAATATGATACAATGCAAAAATATTATTTTGAGGTCGTATGCCCTTTTGTATAGAAATGTTTTTATATGGGTATACTTGCCAAGATAAGTTTAGTTAACCGAAAATGAGATCTTTTTGAAGACTCGTTTTCTTTTTGTCTTTCGAAATCATACACTATTTGTATGATTTTGCAAAGACCTAATATCGCTTTATTGAGGGGTGAATGAGTTGACAGGTCAACTAGTTCAGTACGGACAACACCGCCAGCGTAGAAGCTTTGCGCGTATTAAAGAGGTGCTTGAGCTTCCAAATCTGATTGAGATTCAAACGGCGTCTTACGAGTGGTTCCTTGAAGAAGGTTTACGTGAAATGTTCCGTGACATTTCGCCGATCGAGGACTTTACAGGTAATCTTTCATTAGAATTCATCGATTATTCATTAGGTGAGCCTAAGTATGATGTTGATGAATGTAAAGAGCGAGATGTTACTTACGCAGCTCCATTACGTGTGAAAGTACGTCTTTACAACAAAGAAACAGACGAAGTGAAAGAACAAGATGTCTTCATGGGTGACTTCCCATTAATGACAGAAACAGGTACGTTCATTATCAATGGTGCTGAACGTGTTATCGTTTCACAATTAGTTCGTTCACCAAGTGTGTATTTCCATGATAAAACTGATAAAAACGGTAAAAAAGGTTTCGGCGCAACGGTGATTCCAAACCGTGGTGCATGGTTAGAGTATGAAACTGATGCAAAAGACGTAGTTTATGTGCGTATCGATCGTACTCGTAAGCTACCAGTAACAGTGTTACTACGTGCACTAGGTTTCGGTTCAGACCAAGAAATTATCGATATTATCGGTGATAACGAGTATTTACGTAATACGTTAGAAAAAGATAACTCTGAAAGTACAGAAAAAGCACTTTTAGAAATCTATGAACGTTTACGTCCAGGTGAGCCTCCAACAGTAGAAAGTGCGAAGAGTTTATTGTACTCTCGTTTCTTCGATGCAAAACGTTATGATTTAGCGAATGTTGGTCGCTACAAAATGAATAAAAAGCTTCATATTAAAAATCGTTTATTTAACCAAACGATTGCTGAAACGCTTGTAGATCCTGAAACAGGCGAAATTTTAGTAGAAAAGGGTACAGTGCTTGACCGTCGTACTTTAGATAAAATTCTACCTTACCTAGAAGATTCATCAAAAGGTATTGGTTACCGTACTTTATCGCAAGTTGGTGGCGTGCTTGAGGACGATGTAACAATCCAATCTATTAAGATTTATGCACCGAAAGATGAAGCACAAAAAGAAATTAATATCATCAGTAATGCGTACATTGATGAAGAAGTGAAGAATATTACACCAGCTGACGTTTTATCTTCAGTAAGCTATTTCTTCAACTTACTTTACCAAGTAGGCGCAACAGATGATATTGACCATTTAGGTAACCGTCGTCTACGTTCAGTAGGTGAGTTACTACAAAACCAATTCCGTATCGGTTTATCTCGTATGGAACGTGTAGTACGTGAGCGTATGTCCATTAACGACACAGCTGCAATCGTACCGCAACAATTAATTAATATTCGCCCTGTAATTGCGTCTATTAAAGAGTTCTTCGGTAGCTCTCAATTATCTCAATTCATGGACCAAACAAACCCTCTAGCAGAGTTAACACATAAACGTCGTTTATCTGCATTAGGGCCTGGTGGTTTAACACGTGAGCGTGCTGGTTTTGAAGTGCGTGACGTTCACTACTCTCACTACGGTCGTATGTGTCCAATCGAGACACCTGAGGGTCCAAACATTGGTTTAATCAACTCATTATCTTCATTTGCCAAAGTCAATAAATTTGGATTCATCGAAACGCCTTATCGTCGTATTGATCACGAAACAGGCCGAGTAACGGATCAAATTGATTATTTAACAGCTGATGAAGAAGATAACTACTATGTAGCACAAGCAAACTCGCTATTAAATCCAGATGGTACATTTACTAATGAAGAAGTAGTAGGTCGTTTCCGTGGGGATAACACAGTATTCAATAAAGCTCAAATGGACTACATGGACGTATCTCCTAAACAAGTAGTTTCTGCTGCGACTGCCTGTATCCCGTTCTTAGAAAACGATGACTCTAACCGTGCACTTATGGGTGCCAACATGCAACGTCAAGCAGTTCCACTTCTTAACCCAGAAGCACCATTCGTTGGTACGGGTATGGAACATGTTGATGCGCGTGATTCAGGTGCAGCTGTTGTAGCGAAATACGATGGTATTGTTGAGCACGTAGAGGCTCGCTCTATCCATGTTCGTCGCATTGAAGTTGTAGACGGCAAAGAGGTTAAAGGCGATTTAACAAAATATAAATTACAAAAATTCATTCGTTCAAACCAAGGTACTTCATATAACCAACGTCCACTTGTAAAAGTTGGCGAGCGTGTGAAACCTCGTGATATTTTAGCAGACGGTCCATCAATGGAAAGAGGCGAACTGGCTCTTGGACGTAACGTACTTGTTGCATTCATGACTTGGAACGGCTTTAACTATGAGGATGCTGTTATTATGAGCGAGCGCCTTGTAAAAGACGATGTCTATACATCTGTTCATATTGAAGAATATGAATCAGAATCTCGTGATACAAAGCTTGGGCCTGAAGAAATCACTCGCGATATTCCGAACGTTGGGGAAGATGCACTTCGTAACCTAGACGAACGTGGTATTATCCGTATTGGTGCGGAAGTACGTGATGGCGATATTCTGGTAGGGAAAGTAACACCTAAAGGGGTTACAGAATTAACTGCGGAAGAGCGTTTATTACATGCAATCTTCGGTGAAAAGGCTCGTGAGGTTCGTGATACTTCATTACGTGTACCACACGGTGCTGGCGGTATCATTCTTGACGTTAAAGTATTTAACCGTGAAGATGGCGATGAATTACCACCAGGCGTTAACCAATTAGTTCGTGCTTATATTGTTCAAAAACGTAAAATTCGCGTTGGGGACAAAATGGCCGGACGTCATGGTAACAAAGGGGTTATCTCTCGTATCTTACCGGAAGAAGATATGCCGTTCATGCCAGATGGCACGCCTGTTGATATCATGTTAAATCCACTTGGTGTACCTTCTCGTATGAATATCGGACAAGTTTTAGAGTTACACTTAGGTATGGCTTCCCGCTACCTAGGCGTCCACATGGCAACACCAGTATTTGATGGTGCTAATGAAGAAGACGTTTGGGAAACAATGGAAGAAGCAGGGATGAACCGTGACGGTAAAACAATCCTGTATGATGGACGTTCTGGTGAACCATTTGATAACCGTGTATCTGTTGGGATCATGTACATGATCAAACTTGCTCACATGGTTGATGATAAACTTCACGCACGTTCAACTGGTCCTTATTCACTTGTTACGCAGCAACCACTTGGTGGTAAAGCGCAATTTGGTGGACAACGTTTTGGTGAGATGGAGGTATGGGCACTTGAAGCATACGGTGCTGCATATACACTTCAAGAAATCTTAACGGTTAAATCCGATGACGTTGTTGGTCGTGTGAAAACATATGAAGCCATCGTTAAAGGTGAAAGTGTACCAGAGCCAGGTGTTCCTGAATCATTCAAAGTATTGATTAAAGAACTTCAATCTCTTGGTATGGATGTTAAGATGTTAACAGTTAATGATGAAGAAGTAGAGCTTCGCGATTTAGACGAAGAAGAAGATCTTCAACCAGCTGATGCACTTAACATTGCACCACAGCCAGATACAGAAGAAGAGCCAGTAGAGTCTTTTGAATAATGGAAACCCAAATTCACAATGGTGAATAAGGTCAAACTTATTTTTCAAATTAGCCGGGCAGGATTTAACGCCCTGCCTGGCTTTTTCTTTTAATAAATCATTCTATTTCTAATCCTTTGCCAAAGAGGCAATTCTTTGCAAGCGATTATCGAGCTGCGTAAAAGAGTCTTTATAAAGACCTATACTAGAGGGAGGTAGGCTCCTTGATAGACGTTAATGAATTTGAATATATGAAAATCGGTTTAGCATCCCCTGACAAGATTCGTTCTTGGTCATATGGTGAGGTTAAAAAGCCTGAAACAATTAACTACCGTACATTAAAACCAGAAAAAGATGGTTTATTCTGTGAACGTATCTTTGGTCCAACTAAAGATTGGGAATGTCATTGTGGTAAATATAAACGTGTACGCTATAAAGGCGTAGTTTGTGACCGTTGTGGCGTTGAAGTAACACGCGCTAAAGTTCGTCGTGAACGTATGGGACACATCGAATTAGCAGCACCAGTTTCTCATATCTGGTACTTCAAAGGTATTCCAAGCCGTATGGGTCTAATCCTAGATATGTCACCACGTGCATTAGAAGAAGTTATTTATTTTGCTTCATATGTTGTGATTGATGCGGGTGCTACTAATTTAGAAAGCAAACAATTACTTTCTGAAAAAGAGTACCGTGCATACCGTGAAAAATTCGGCAACACATTCGAAGCTGCAATGGGTGCAGAAGCAATCAAAAAACTATTAAGCAAAATTGACTTAGAGGATGAAACACATTCTTTAAAAGAAGAGTTAAAATCTGCACAAGGTCAAAGACGTACTCGTGCTATCAAACGTCTAGAAGTTGTTGAATCTTTCCGTAACTCAGGTAACTCACCTGAATGGATGATTCTAGATGTTCTACCTGTTATTCCACCAGAGCTTCGTCCAATGGTGCAATTAGATGGTGGTCGTTTTGCAACTTCCGATTTAAACGATTTATACCGTCGTGTAATTAACCGTAATAATCGTTTAAAACGTTTATTAGATTTAGGTGCGCCAAGCATCATCGTACAAAACGAAAAGCGTATGCTACAAGAAGCTGTTGACGCATTAATTGATAATGGTCGTCGCGGACGTCCTGTAACAGGTCCTGGTAACCGTCCACTAAAATCACTTTCACATATGCTGAAAGGTAAACAAGGTCGTTTCCGTCAAAACTTACTTGGTAAACGTGTTGACTATTCTGGTCGTTCCGTTATCGTAGTAGGTCCAAACTTAAAAATGTACCAATGTGGTTTACCAAAAGAAATGGCTATCGAATTATTCAAGCCATTCGTAATGAAAGAGTTAGTAGAGCGTGGTCTTGCTCATAACATTAAATCTGCTAAGCGTAAAAT
The DNA here is from genome assembly GCF_002845985.1 of Lysinibacillus fusiformis. Taxonomy (GTDB): domain Bacteria; phylum Bacillota; class Bacilli; order Bacillales_A; family Planococcaceae; genus Lysinibacillus; species Lysinibacillus fusiformis_D. The sequence continues at coordinate 170,616 of NZ_PDFK01000005.1, forward strand.
TGAACGTTTAAACAATGACGTTTGGGACGTTTTAGAAGATGTTATTCGTGAGCATCCGGTATTACTAAACCGTGCACCAACGCTTCACCGTCTTGGTATTCAAGCATTTGAACCAACACTAGTTGAAGGTCGTGCTATTCGTCTTCACCCATTAGTATGTACAGCGTATAACGCTGACTTCGATGGTGACCAAATGGCGGTTCACGTACCGTTATCAGCAGAAGCTCAAGCAGAAGCTCGTCTTCTAATGCTTGCAGCACAAAACATCTTGAATCCAAAAGATGGTAAACCTGTTGTAACACCTTCTCAAGATATGGTATTAGGAAACTACTACCTAACACTTGAACGTGAAGATGCTCGTGGTGAAGGTACTGTTTTCTATGGTCCAAATGAAGTCTTAATTGCATATGATACAGGTCATGTACATTTGCATACACGTATCGCGATTAAAGCAAGTTCGTTAAATAACCCAACATTCACAGAAGAACAAAATAATATGTTCCTATTGACAACTGTTGGTAAAGTAATCTTTAACGAAATCTTGCCAAAATCATTCCCTTATATTAATGAGCCAACTGATTTCAACTTAGAGCAAGTAACACCAGAGAAATACTTCGCTAATTTAGTAATTGACGAAGATACTCTGAAAGAGCTTGAATCAGATAGCGCTTATAATAATTTAGATGAAAAAGGGAAAATTGATGCACAACGTACAGCTGTATTGCGTAAATATTTTGCATCAGTACCAGTTGTAAATCCATTCCGTAAAAAATTCTTAGGAAATATCATTGCTGAAGTGTTTAAACGTTTCCACATTACTGAAACATCTAAAATGCTTGACCGCATGAAAAACCTAGGATTTAAATATTCAACACGTGCTGGTATTACTGTAGGTGTATCTGACATCGTGGTATTACCTGATAAAGGTGAAATTTTAGCTGTAGCTCAAGAAAAAGTGGATAAAGTTCAAGCGCAATTCCGTCGTGGTTTCATTACAGAGGATGAACGTTATGATCGTGTTATCTCAAGCTGGAGTGCTGCGAAAGACGAAATTCAAGCGAAACTGATGAAGTCACTTGAGAAAACAAACCCAATTTTCATGATGTCTGATTCAGGTGCCCGTGGTAACGCATCTAACTTTACGCAGTTAGCTGGTATGCGTGGTCTGATGGCCAACCCGGCTGGTCGTATTATTGAACTTCCAATTAAATCTTCATTCCGTGAAGGTTTAACAGTATTAGAGTACTTCATCTCTACTCACGGTGCTCGTAAAGGTCTTGCCGATACAGCCCTTAAAACTGCCGATTCAGGTTACTTAACACGTCGTCTTGTTGACGTTGCACAGGATGTTATTGTACGTGAAGATGACTGTGGTACTGACCGTGGCTTAACAATTGGTGCATTAATGGAAGGCACAGAACTGATTGAAGCTCTAGATGAACGTATTGTTGGTCGTCATACGAAGAAAACAATCGTACATCCTGAAACGGGTGAAGTTATTTTAGGAAGAGATGGTTTAATCGACCAAGATGTTGCTCGTGCAATTATTGAAGCAGGTATCGAGGAAGTGACAATCCGTTCAGCATTTACATGTAATACAAAACATGGCGTATGTAAAAAATGTTACGGCATGAACTTGGCAACAGGTGAAAAGGTTGAGGTTGGAGAGGCAGTTGGTATTATTGCAGCTCAATCAATCGGTGAACCAGGTACACAATTAACAATGCGTACATTCCATACAGGTGGGGTTGCCGGAGATGATATTACACAAGGTCTTCCACGTATCCAAGAGATCTTTGAAGCACGTAATCCAAAAGGTCAATCTGTTATTTCAGAAATCACAGGTACTGTTTCAGATATCACAGAAATTCGTGAAGGCTTAAAAGAAATTACTATTCAAGGTGACGTAGAAACGCGTAAGTATCAAGCACCTTATAATGCACGTTTAAAAGTTATCGAAGGTGATAATGTAGAGCGTGGTCAAGTTTTAACAGAGGGTTCTATCGATCCAAAACAATTGTTAAAAGTCAAAGATGTTTCAACTGTTCAAGAATATTTATTAAAAGAAGTTCAAAAAGTATACCGTATGCAAGGGGTAGAAATTGGTGATAAACATATCGAGGTAATGGTTCGCCAAATGCTTCGTAAAGTACGTGTAATTGAAGCTGGAGATACAGATTTATTACCAGGTTCATTACTAGATATCCACCAATTTGCAGAGGCAAATGCAGATGCTGTTATGAATGGCAAAAATCCTGCAACTTGTCGTCCTGTTATCCTGGGTATTACAAAAGCTTCTCTTGAAACAGAATCATTCTTATCTGCAGCATCGTTCCAAGAAACAACACGTGTGTTAACAGATGCAGCAATTAAGGGTAAACGTGACGAGCTTCTTGGATTAAAAGAGAACGTAATTATCGGTAAACTTGTTCCTGCAGGTACTGGTATGCAACGTTACCGTCAAATCCGCATCGAAAAAGATGAGCTTGACACAGAAGTTGTTTCTGCCGAATAGACATTAAAATAGGACCGAAGAGATGGAATTTCACCGTCTCTTCGGACTTTTTAAAGATATTAGTTGACAGTGTAAATTGGTAATGATAATATATTGAAGGTTGATAGTTAACTGTCTGTACTTCGGAGGATATGAAAATGTCTTATGATAAAGTAAGGGCTAGTCAAACAATCATAGGTACAAAGCAAGCAGTAAAAGCAATGCGAGCCGGTTCAGTGAAAGAACTTCTTGTGGCACTTGATGCAGACAATTGGGTAACCGATTCGGCCATATCTTTCGCGAGAGAAATCGGTATACCAGTTATTCTTGTTGAGTCGAAAAAGGAACTGGGCAAGGCCTGTGGAATCCATGTTGGAGCTGCGGTAGTTGCGATTACTGTAGAGTAGTTTTTGTGTATTAAACACAAAGACTTTGTTTTTACCCAAAAAATGAACCACCTGGATGTGTGGTATTAACAAGGAATAAATGAAGGGAGGAAATATCGATGCCTACAATTAACCAATTAGTACGTAAGCCTCGTCAATCTAAAATCACGAAATCAAAATCACCAGCGTTAAACAAAGGATATAACTCATTTAAAAAATCTTTAACTGATGTTAAATCACCACAAAAACGCGGTGTTTGTACTCGTGTTGGTACAATGACACCTCGTAAACCGAACTCAGCGTTACGTAAATACGCTCGTGTACGTTTAACTAACCAAATTGAGGTTACAGCTTATATCCCAGGTGAAGGCCACAACTTACAAGAGCACAGTGTTGTTCTTATCCGTGGCGGACGCGTAAAAGACTTAGCGGGTGTTCGTTACCATATCGTACGTGGAGCTCTTGATACAGCTGGTGTAAACGGTCGTTTACAATCACGTTCTAAATACGGAACAAAACGCCCTAAAGAAAAAAAATAATTTAACGTTAAATAACGTTATTTAATACTGAGCCTCATACTAATTGTCACAAATATCGAATCTTGCTAGCAGATTTGATATTTGATCGACAAATACGAAAAGGCCAACTTTATAAAATAATCGATAACTATTCGAAAGGAGGAAAACACATGCCTCGTAAAGGTCCTGTTTCCAAACGTGACGTGTTACCAGATCCAATTTATAGTTCAAAACTAGTAACTCGTTTAATCAATAAAATGATGGTTGATGGTAAAAGAGGTACTTCTCAAAAGATTTTATACGGTGCGTTCGAACTTGTTAAAGAACGTTCTGGTGAAAATCCAATTGAAGTATTCGAAGCCGCTCTAAACAACGTAATGCCAGTTCTTGAAGTTCGTGCTCGCCGTGTTGGTGGTTCAAACTACCAAGTACCGGTTGAAGTACGTCCAGAACGTCGTACAACTTTAGGTCTTCGTTACCTAGTTAACTATGCTCGTCTTCGTGGTGAAAAAACTATGGAAGAACGTTTAGCTAACGAAATTCTTGATGCTTCTAACAACACTGGTGCATCAGTTAAGAAACGTGAAGACATGCACAAAATGGCAGAAGCGAACAAAGCATTCGCTCACTACCGTTGGTAATTTAACCTATGTGTTAGCCAGTTAGCTAACACAAGGTCTCTTATACAGTCTTTACCCCAATATGGAAGGAGAAATTTCCTATGAAACGCGAATTCTCACTTGAGAATACTCGTAATATTGGGATCATGGCTCACATTGATGCTGGTAAAACAACAACAACTGAGCGTATCCTTTATTACACTGGTAAGATTCACAAAATCGGTGAAACTCATGAAGGCGCTTCTCAAATGGACTGGATGGAGCAAGAGCAAGAGCGTGGTATTACAATCACTTCTGCTGCAACAACAGCCCAATGGGCAGGCCATCGTGTAAACATCATCGATACTCCTGGACACGTAGACTTCACTGTAGAAGTAGAACGTTCATTACGTGTACTTGACGGTGCTGTTACAGTACTAGATGCTCAATCTGGTGTTGAGCCTCAAACTGAAACTGTATGGCGTCAAGCTACAACTTATGGTGTTCCACGTATTGTATTCATTAACAAAATGGATAAAACAGGAGCAGATTTCTTATATTCTGTAGGAACTCTACATGATCGTTTACAAGCAAACGCTCACCCTATCCAATTACCTATCGGAGCTGAAGATCAATTCTCAGCAATCATCGACCTAGTTGAGATGAAAGCTACTTTCTATGGCGACGAAAAAGGTACAGCAGTAACTGAAGGAGAAATTCCTGAAGAATACCGCGCACAAGCTGAAGAATACCGTGAAAAACTAATCGACGCTGTTGCAAGTGTTGATGAAGAAATCATGGAAAAATATTTAGAAGGCGAAGAAATTACTGTTGCGGAACTTAAAGCGGCGATCCGTCGTGCTACAATCGCAGTAGAATTCTACCCAGTAATCTGTGGTACAGCATTCAAACACAAAGGCGTACGTCCAATGTTAAATGCCGTTATCGATTACTTACCATCTCCAGTTGATGTACCAGCAATCAAAGGTACTTCAGTAGATGGTGACGAAGAGTTAGAACGTAAATCTTCTGATGCAGAGCCATTCTCAGCTCTTGCATTCAAAGTTATGACTGACCCATTCGTAGGTAAATTAACTTTCTTCCGTGTGTACTCTGGAACATTAGATTCAGGTTCATACGTGCAAAACTCTTCTAAAGGTAAACGTGAGCGTGTAGGTCGTATCCTACAAATGCACGCTAACTCTCGTGAAGAGATCTCAAAAGTATTTGCTGGAGACATCGCGGCAGCAGTAGGTCTTAAAGACACTACTACTGGTGATACTCTTTGTGACGAGAAGAACCTAGTTATTCTTGAATCAATGGAGTTCCCTGAGCCAGTAATTTCTCTTTCTGTAGAACCAAAATCAAAAGCTGACCAAGATAAAATGGGTCAAGCTTTACAAAAACTTCAAGAAGAGGATCCAACTTTCCGTGCTCATACTGACACAGAAACTGGACAAACAATCATCTCAGGTATGGGTGAACTTCACCTTGATATCTTAGTTGACCGTATGCGCCGTGAATTTAAAGTAGAAGCTAACGTAGGTGCTCCAATGGTATCTTACCGTGAAACATTCCGTAGCTCTGCAAAAGTTCAAGGTAAATTCACTCGCCAATCTGGTGGTCGTGGACAATACGGAGATGTAACGATTGAGTTCTCTCCAAATGAAGAAGGTAAAGGATTTGAATTCGAAAACGCTATCGTTGGTGGTGTAATTCCTCGTGAATACATTCCTGCAGTTGAAGCAGGTCTTCGTGACTCTCTTGACCGCGGTGTAGTAGCTGGTTACCCTCTAATCGACATTAAAGCGAAATTAGTATTCGGTTCTTACCATGACGTTGACTCGAATGAGATGGCGTTCAAAATTGCTGCATCTATGGCTCTTAAAGAAGCTTCGAAACAATGTGACGCTGTTATCTTAGAACCAATGATGAAAGTAGAAGTTGTAATTCCAGAAGAATACCTTGGCGATATCATGGGTAACATTACTTCTCGTCGCGGACGCGTTGAGGGTATGGATGCTCGTGGTAACTCACAAGTTGTTCGTGCGATGGTTCCTTTAGCAGAAATGTTTGGTTATGCAACAACACTTCGTTCTGCAACACAAGGTCGTGGTGTATTCTCAATGACATTCGATCATTATGAAGAAGTACCAAAATCAATTGCTGCTGAAATCATCAAAAAAAATAAAGGTGAATAATTGAATTTTCATCTTGCATAAAGTATAACTAATTTGTAAGCTATGATTGCAGGATAGGGGATGGGCCCGTTCTCTATCGGCATTCATTCTATAAATTTCAAAAATAAAACATATAATTTTGAGGAGGCAATCTCTAATGGCTAAAGAAAAATTTGACCGTTCTAAAACGCATGCTAACATTGGTACAATCGGACACGTTGACCATGGTAAAACTACTTTAACTGCTGCAATCGCTACAGTTCTTTCTAAAAAAATGGGTGGTACAGCTAAATCATACGCTGACATCGATAACGCTCCAGAAGAAAAAGAGCGTGGTATCACAATCAACACTTCTCACGTAGAATATGAAACAGAAACTCGTCACTATGCACACGTTGACTGCCCAGGACACGCTGACTATGTTAAAAACATGATCACTGGTGCTGCACAAATGGACGGCGGTATCTTAGTAGTATCTGCTGCTGATGGCCCAATGCCACAAACTCGTGAACACATCCTTTTATCTCGTCAAGTAGGTGTTCCATACTTAGTAGTATTCATGAACAAATGTGATATGGTTGATGACGAAGAATTATTAGAATTAGTAGAAATGGAAATCCGTGATCTACTATCTGAATATGACTTCCCAGGTGACGATATTCCTGTAATCAAAGGTTCTGCTCTTAAAGCTCTTGAAGGTGAACCAGAATGGGAAGAAAAAATCGTTGAATTAATGGACGCTGTAGATTCTTACATCCCAACTCCAGAACGTCAAACTGACAAACCATTCATGATGCCAGTAGAGGACGTATTCTCTATCACTGGTCGTGGTACAGTTGCAACTGGCCGTGTTGAACGTGGTCAAGTTAAAGTTGGTGACGTAATTGAAATCATCGGTATCGCTGAAGAAGCTAAATCTACTACTGTAACTGGTGTAGAAATGTTCCGTAAATTATTAGACTATGCTGAAGCTGGTGACAACATCGGTGCTTTACTACGTGGTGTTGCTCGTGAAGAAATCCAACGTGGTCAAGTATTAGCTAAACCAGGTTCAATCACTCCACACACAAACTTCAAAGCTGAAGTTTACGTTTTATCAAAAGAAGAGGGTGGCCGTCATACTCCATTCTTCTCTAACTACCGTCCTCAGTTCTACTTCCGTACAACTGACGTAACAGGTATCTGTAACTTACCAGAAGGCGTTGAAATGGTAATGCCTGGTGATAACATCGAAATGACAGTTGAACTTATCGCTCCAATCGCTCTTGAAGAAGGTACTAAATTCTCTATCCGTGAGGGTGGCCGTACTGTAGGCGCTGGCGTAGTTGCTTCTATCCAAAAATAATTTTAGCTTTCGCTAATTATCAAACCAATCTGTAGGGACGCTTACAGATTGGTTTTTTGTGTTAAAATAAGGGAAATCAAATGATTTTAATTAGTGTATGTATACATAACAGCTAGCATGTCATCTAGGAGAAATAAAGAAAAGGGGAATTGAACATGGACATGAAAATCTTGCTCATTGAAGATGATCCATCCATTTTTAACATGATTCAAGAACGTTTTGCACATTGGTCATTACAAGTGGTTGGTCCTAAAAATTTTCAAAAGGTGATGGACAATTTTATAGAGGAGAAACCACATCTTGTGCTGATTGATATTCAATTACCTGCCTATGATGGCTTTCATTGGTGTCGAGAAATACGTCATTTATCCAAAGTACCCATCCTTTTTCTTTCGTCTCGAGATCATCCAATGGATATGGTGATGGCTATGCAAATGGGAGCAGATGATTTTATACAAAAGCCATTCCATATGGAAGTGCTACTCGCGAAAACACAGGCGATTTTACGAAGAACCTATGACTATGTTGAGGAGAAAATGGACGTTACTCGTTTTAATAATGCCGTTATTGATTATACAAGGAGTGAGATTGTATTTAATGGGGCTACTGCTTCCTTAACGAAAAACGAGCTCTTCATTTTACGAATTTTAGTGGAACAGGTTAATCAGATTGTTTCAAGAGACGAATTAATGAGAAAGCTTTGGGATGATGAACGTTTTGTCAATGATAATACTTTGTCGGTAAATGTTAATCGATTACGTACAAAGCTAGAGGATATTGGTTTACCAGAAGTGATTCTAACTAAAAAAGGACTTGGATATATGGCAGTCAGCCAGAGGACGTGAAAAACATGCTATTATTATTTATAAGAGAACGCTTTGCATGGATTGGTTTTTTTATTTTCATTTTTACACTTCTAAATGTGCTATTTTCTTTAGATGTTGGTTTAAATAGTATTTCAATATGGTATGTAAACATTAGTTTGCTTGTTAGTTTTACACTCTTTTTTGTGTGGCGTTATGTCAATGAAGTTGGGAAATTAAAAGATTTCCTGGGAAATATGGACGGCTACCTTGATGAAGCACATAAAAACAGACTAGTTTTAACTCCTTTTCAGGAAGCATGCTTTCAAAAAATAGAAAGTGTCTTTTATGAGAAGAACATGGAGTTAAATCAAGCTAAAGTGCAACTACAAGAGTATTCAGATGAGCTGTTGGCTTGGGTTCATGAAGTAAAGGCCCCTTTAACAACGATTAATTTATTGTTAGAGCATATTGAGGATGTATCACTGCGCCGAAAATTAGAGAATGAATGGCTGAGACTACATCTTTTAGTCGATCAACAGCTACATCAAACAAGATTAGCCTCTATTGAAAAGGACAACTATTTAAATGAGGTCGAGCTGAAACCGATTGTCTATAAAGAAATCAGGGGTATGCAGGCTTGGTGTATTGAAAAAGGTATTGGCTTTGAAGTCGCTGAGCTTACAGATACGGTTCTGACTGATGGCAAGTGGCTGGCGTTTATTGTTCGGCAAATTCTCTCAAATGCCATAAAATATAGTCCAGTAAATTCTGAGGTCACAATTTTTACTGAACATGACCCAACAGGTGCGACATTATTACATATAAAAGATGTAGGTATAGGTATTCCTTTAGAGGATTTACCTCGAATTTTTCAAAAATCGTATACGGGAACAGCGGGAAGAGAATCCTCACAATCTACAGGAATGGGTCTTTATTTGGCATCCAATGCAGCCCGAAAAATCGGGATTCGCATCTATGTTCAATCGAATGTTGGAGACGGCTCATTATTTACACTGCGTTTTCCCTTACAAAATGAATATGTCAAACTAACAGGTAGATGACGAAATTGTCACCTACCTTTTTATATTGTCATGTAAAACGCACGAATGAATAGCTATGACAGGGTACACTTGGATTATAGAAAGGGGCGTTATCACGTGACAGTTTTAATTGGTCGTAAAATAAAGAAAGTATATGGCAAAAAATCAACGGCTCAAGAAGTGCTAAAGGGTATTGATTTAGAAGTAAATAAAGGTGAGTTTGTAGGCATTATGGGACCTTCAGGTTCAGGTAAAACAACACTTTTAAATGTCTTGTGTTCTATAGATTTCGCAACAGAAGGTGTAATTGAAATAAACGGTCATAATTTGCGTGATATGAAAGAAAAGGCATTAGCGAATTTTCGACGAGAGCAGCTAGGATTCATATTTCAAGATTATAATTTACTGGATACCCTCACAGTAAAGGAAAATATCCTTCTGCCATTAGCTATCAGTAAGTTACCAAAAGCTGTTGCGGAAAGCCGAGTGAAAGAGCTAACATCCCTATTGGGTATTACAGAAATTTTAAATAAATATCCCAATGAAATATCTGGTGGACAAAAGCAGCGTACCTCTGCTGCACGTGCACTTATTACGACCCCATCGTTGGTATTTGCAGATGAGCCTACTGGTGCATTGGATTCTAAATCGGCTACAGCCTTGCTCCAAAATCTCCAAAACATTAATGAGACGAAAGAAGCGACAATAATGATGGTTACACATGATGCAGTAGCTGCAAGCTTCTGCACACGTGTTTTATTTTTAAAGGATGGCCTGATCTATAGTGAACTTTATAAGGGTGATAAAACAAGGCAGGCATTTTTCCAAGAAATCATGCATACGCAAAGTGTGCTAGGCGGTGACGGGTATGAGTCTTAGTAAGCTAGTGATTAGAAGCATGAAGAAAAATATGAAGCACTACTATCTATATTTCTTTGCTCTTATTTTTAGTGTTACTTTGTATTTTTCCTTTGTTACATTGCAAAATAATTCTGAGGTATGGGATGCTGTTCAAATGAGTGGAACGGCTACGGCAGGATTTAAAGCAGCCACTTATATTCTCTATTTTATCGTTTTATTCTTCGTCCTATATGCAAATCATTTATTTATGAAACGTCGTAGTAAGGAAATAGGATTGTACCAATTGATAGGCATGACAAAGGGGCTAATCGTGCGTTTACTAGCGATTGAAAACATTCTCTTATTTATTGGTGCTGTTATTCTAGGGATGCTGGTAGGTTTCTTTAGCTCACGCGTATTTGCTATGATTTTACTACGTGTCCTTGAAAAAGAAGCTCTTGTAACCATGACATTTAGTACACAGGCATTACAGCAGTCGATGATCGTGTTTGCTATTCTTTTGGTTATTGTTCTTGTACAGATGGCTTGGATGATTCATCGTGTTTCATTATTATCACTGTTTAGCGCGGCAAAACAAGCAGACGAGCGTGTGAGACGTTTTAGTGCATTACAAATGGCAATTGGCTTTATGGGTCTTGTGCTGATTGCTTACGGCTACTATGCGTCAACAAAGCTATTTGATATTGATTCAGCTGGTCATTTATTTATCAATATGATGATAATTTTAGCTACGACTATTGGTGGTACATTTCTTGTCTTTCGTTTCTCCGTAGCCTTTATTATGAATACTATTCGCTTGAAGAAAAAAGGGCATTTATCTATCAAGGATGTATTAGCATTAACACCGATTATGCATCGCATGAAGAGCAACGCAAAGTCATTAACACTTATCACTGTATTAACAGGTGTGTCTCTAGGTGTAACGACGCTATCCTATATCGCCTACTATTCCTCAGAGGCATCGGCTTATAGCCAAGTACCTGGTGATTTCATATTGCTAGAAGAGCAGGGTCAGACCTTCTTAGAGGAGTTAGAGAAAAATAACATTACGTATGATAAAGTAGATTATCGTTTACAAGGAGTAACAGCCTCTGTAGGTCAATTAATGTCTAAAAAGCAGCAGGACAATCCTTTATATGATATGGAAGGAACAATCTATACTATCCCGCTTTCTGATTATCAGCAAAGCGTTCCTGAAGCATCGCTATCAGGCAACGATGTTATCTTAACCAACTATGGCGGTTATATGGCTGAAATGTTTCCATTAGAAAAAGATCGTGATGTAGTGGTATCTGCAGGAGAGCTTGAAGAAACTTTCCATGTAGTAGATGTTCATGATAAAAGTGTTATAAGTGGTATTGTCACGGCTGGAGGTGGCGGACCTATCTTTGTTGTGACAGATGACATGTTTACAAGTTTAACTACGCAAGCAGCGCTTTATCCTTGGCATCAACAAACGACCATTACAATAACAGCAAAAGAAGAATTAGAAACAGCAGAGAAATTATATATTCAAACAAATGCAGGAGTTATTACGGCTGTAGAAGGTGATGGTAAGACACAGCAATATACACAATCTTCCTTTGAAGAAAAACGTAAAGATAATATTGAAACATTAGGTCTTACGATTTTTACAACAGCATTTTTAGGATTAGCATTTCTAATGACAACTGGTAGTATTCTATACTTTAAACAAATGTCTGAGGCAGAGGAAGAAAGAAGTTCCTATACAATACTCAGAAAAATTGGTTTTGCCGAGAAAGACATCATGAAAGGCATTTATATGAAACAGGCCTTTAATTTTGGTGTCCCATTAGTTATTGGATTATTGCATAGCTACTTTGCTGTTAAGTCAGGATGGTTCTTATTTGGTACAGAGTTAACGGCTCCCTTGTGGATTGCGATGTGCTGTTACGTAGCGTTATATACGATCTTTGGCATACTTTCGGTTGGCTATTATAAAAAAGTTGTTCGTGAATCGTTGTAACAATTAAATATGAAGAAACTCAAAAACAGTGTAATGATTAATCCTTTACACTGTTTTTTTATATAAACATATTGAAATTGTGAAAACTATTGACTTTCAAATATCAGAATAATAAAGTTTAACATGTTAGTAATTTAGTGTATGAAAGTGAAGTGTAACAATGAATGCAGTAATTACGGCGGTAGCCGTTATGTTGATATTAAGCTTGCTTCGCATCAATGTCGTTCTTTCCTTAGTACTAGGAGCTTTTGTAGGTGGTCTTACAAGTGGAATGGGCATTGAGGCAACAGTACAATCATTTACAGAAGGGTTAGGCGCAGGGGCCACTATTGCATTGAGTTATGGTCTCCTTGGTGGCTTTGCTATTGCTATTGCCAAAACTGGAATACCAGAATTGATGATTGCAGGGATGTTAAAAATTTTAAATGGCAAAAGTAATAGAAAAGGCTTAGTGAAGGTTTTAATTTTTTTCCTTATTTTCGTGATGTCTATTTTATCTCAAAATGTTATTCCTATTCATATTGCCTTCATTCCATTATTGATTCCTCCTATTTTAAAAATATTAAATATGTTGGAGGTTGATCGACGTATCATTGCGGTCCTAATTGCAGTAGGCTTAATCGGTACTTATAGTTTCGTGCCAGCTGGTTTCGGAGCCATTTTTCAAGATATCGTTGCTACACAAGTGTCAGAGGCTGGAATGGCTGTATCTTCACGTGATGTACCGGCAGCAATGGCGATTCCGGTGCTAGGAATGCTGATTGGGCTGCTTGTCGCCTTTGTTGTATACCGTAAGCCAAGACAGTATAAGCACAATGAAGTAGAGACGGAATCTTTAAACGTGAACGTCAGTAAGTTTGTGATGTTTTCTACAGCTCTTGCATTAGTCGCATCACTTTGTGCTCAAGTATTAACAGATTCAATGATTGTCGGATCGTTTACAGGGATTATGTTGATGTATTTTACAGGTGCGCTTAAATGGAAAGAGGCAGATGACATTCTCTCTGAAGGGATGAAGATGATGGCCTTTATTGGCTTTGTCATGATTGCGGCCAATGGCTTCGCAGCCGTTATTAATGCTACTGGGGATGTGGATAGCTTAATTACAAGCTCAATCGCTGTGCTGAAAGGTAATAGAAGTCTCGCTGTCTTTATCATGCTAGTCATTGGATTAGTTGTGACGATGGGTATTGGTTCATCTTTTGCTACAGTACCTATTATTGCTACGTTATTTGTTCCTCTTGCACAAGGGTTGGGATTGAGTCCATTAGCGATTCTTTGTTTAATTGGTACAGCAGGTGCTTTAGGCGATGCAGGCTCTCCAGCTTCAGATTCTACGTTAGGACCAACAGCAGGCTTAAATGTAGATGGACAACATCATCATATTTGGGATACTTGTGTACCGACATTTGTTTTTATTAATATCCCTTTGATCCTGTTTGGTTGGATGGCATGTGTATTCTTTCTATAAAATAAGAAGTAGTTTCTTATCTATAGAAACTACTTTCTTAAAGAATTGTTTGAAAAGTACGGAAATGTTGATATGACAACCTTAACTATTGCAATATGTAATAAAATTTTATATACTAATAAACGGCTTAATAAAGCGAAGAAGTAGTAGTACTAAGAATATCTACAACATTTAAAAGAATTTAGCGAAAAGACTTGCTTATTCTTTTTTTATTGTATATAATGTTGAATGTTGGTCTTTGACTGCGATGAAGCGAGAGGTTGCCGACACACCCGGCCGCTTTGCCATGGCGGTGTGTGGGAAAATTTTCGTGGAGAATGTCTAGAAAATAGGCGAGAAGGAGGGAAAATAATGGCAAAACAAAAGATTCGTATTCGTTTAAAAGCGTATGATCACCGTATTTTAGATCAGTCTGCTGAGAAAATTGTGGAAACTGCAAAACGTTCAGGTGCAAGTGTATCAGGTCCGATTCCACTTCCAACTGAGAAGTCTGTGTACACAATTCTTCGTGCGGTTCACAAGTACAAAGATTCTCGTGAACAATTCGAGATGCGTACGCATAAACGTCTGATCGATATCGTTAACCCAACACCACAAACTGTTGATGCGTTAATGAAACTTGATTTACCATCTGGCGTTGATATCGAAATCAAACTTTAATGGTAAAAATAATATAACTTTTCAAAACTTACAGGAGGTGTGACAAATGGCTAAAGGAATCTTAGGTAGAAAAATTGGTATGACACAAGTTTTCGCTGAAAACGGCGATTTAATCCCGGTAACAGTTATCGAAGCTGCGCCAAACGTAGTTCTTCAAAAGAAAACTGTTGAAACAGACGGCTACGAAGCAATTCAAGTTGGTTTCGAAGACAAGCGCGTTAAGCTTTCTAACAAACCTGAACAAGGTCACGTAGCAAAAGCGAACACTGCTCCTAAGCGCTTCATTCGTGAATTCCGCAACGTGAACGTTGGAGAATACGAAGTTGGTCAAGAAGTCAAAGTAGAAATTTTCGCAGAAGGCGATGTAATTGATGTGACAGGTGTTACTAAAGGTAAAGGTTTCCAAGGTGTTATTAAACGCCACGGACAATCTCGTGGTCCTATGGCCCACGGTTCTCGTTACCACCGTCGTCCTGGTTCAATGGGTCCAGTTGCTCCGAACCGCGTATTTAAACAAAAGAAATTACCTGGTCAAATGGGTGGCAATGTAGTTACAATCCAAAACTTAGAAATCGTGAAAGTTGATGCTGATCGTAACTTACTACTTGTTAAAGGTAATGTTCCTGGTTCTAAAAAAGCTCTAGTTACAGTAAAAACTGCAATTAAAGCTAAGTAATCACTTCAAGAAAGGAGGAAACAGGAATGACAAAAGTATCTGTACTTAGTCAAACAGGTGCTTCAGTTGGTGAAATCGAATTAAACGATGCGATCTTCGGAATCGAGCCAAATGAAGCAGTATTATTCGACGCAGTAGTAGCTCAACGTGCTTCTCTTCGTCAAGGTAATCACAAGGTTAAAAACCGTTCTGAGGTTGCTGGTGGTGGTCGTAAACCATGGCGTCAAAAAGGAACTGGTCGTGCTCGTCAAGGTTCTATCCGTTCTCCACAATGGCGCGGCGGTGGTATCGTATTCGGTCCTACTCCACGTAGCTATTCTTATAAATTACCTAAAAAAGTTCGCCGCTTAGCTCTTAAATCTGCTTTATCAGCTAAAGTAGTAGAACAAAACTTCTTAGTTCTTGATGCTCTAACTCTAGCAGCACCAAAAACAAAAGAATTCACAAAAATTCTTAAAGATCTTTCTTTAGAGAAAAAATCTTTATTCGTAACTGCTGACCTAGATGAAAACGTAGCATTATCTGCTCGTAACATCCCAGGTGTAACAGTTTTAACTGCAAATGGAATCAACGTTCTTGATCTATTAGGTCACGACAAAGTTGTATTCACTAAATCTGCAGTAGAAAAAGTTGAGGAGGTGCTTGGATAATGGAAGCACGTGATATTTTAAAACGTCCGGTCATTACTGAGCGTTCTTCAGAACTTATGGCAGAGAAAAAGTATACTTTCGAAGTAGACACTCGCGCTAACAAAACTCAAGTAAAAGACGCTGTAGAAGAAATCTTTGGCGTAAAAGTTGAGAAAGTAAACGTTCTTAACTACAAAGGTAAATTCAAGCGTGTTGGCCGTTATGGTGGTTACACTAACAAACGTCGTAAAGCGATTGTTAAATTAACTGCTGATAGCAAAGAAATTGAATTATTCGAAGTGTAATCCTTAATGGATTTATGATTTGAACACTCAAGAAGGAGGGAAAACACAATGGCGATTAAAAAGTATAAACCTACCTCTAATGGTCGTCGTAACATGACGTCATTAGACTTTGCGGAAATTACAACTAACAAGCCTGAGAAATCATTGCTTGAACCAACTAAACGCAAAGCTGGTCGTAACAACCAAGGTAAAATCACTGTTCGTCATCATGGTGGTGGTCATAAGAAGCAATACCGTGTTATCGATTTCAAACGTGTTAAAGATGGCATTCCGGCAAAAGTTGCTACTATTGAATATGATCCAAACCGTTCTGCGAATATCGCATTAATCAACTACGCTGATGGAGCAAAAGCTTACATCTTAGCACCAAAAGGTCTAGAGGTTGGTCAAACAATCGTTTCTGGTCCAGATGCTGATATTAAAGTAGGTAATGCATTACCATTAGCAAACATTCCAATGGGTACTACAATCCATAACATCGAGTTAAAACCTGGAAAAGGTGGACAATTAGTACGTTCTGCTGGTACTTCTGCTCAAGTACTTGGTCGTGAAGATAAGTACGTAATCGTTCGTCTTCAATCTGGTGAAGTACGTTTAGTGTTAGCTACTTGCCGCGCTACAATCGGTCAAGTTGGTAACGAACAACACGAACTTGTACACATCGGTAAAGCAGGTCGTAGCCGTTGGTTAGGTAAACGCCCAGAAGTTCGTGGTTCTGTAATGAACCCTAACGATCACCCACACGGTGGTGGTGAAGGACGTTCTCCAATCGGACGTAAATCACCAATGACTCCTTGGGGTAAACCAGCACTTGGTTACAAAACTCGTAAGAAGAAAAACAAATCGGATAAATTTATCATCCGTAGTCGTAAAAAATAAAGTGGTTAAACTACGGTTCTATGTGAGAGCCGTGGTGGAATCACGGAGGGAGGTTCCTACATGGGTCGCAGCTTGAAAAAAGGACCTTTTGTTGATGACCACTTAATGAAAAAAGTGGAAGTACAAGAGGCTTCTGAGAAAAAACAAGTTATCAAAACTTGGTCACGCCGTTCTACAATCTTCCCGAACTTCATCGGTTTAACGATTGCTGTATATGATGGACGTAAACATGTTCCTGTATACGTAACAGAAGATATGGTAGGCCATAAACTTGGTGAGTTCGCACCGACACGTACTTACAAAGGTCACGGTGCAGACGACAAGAAAACAAGACGCTAATTTTGAGAGGAGGTAAATCCTAATGACACAAGCTAAAGCTATCGCTCGCACAGTACGTATTGCTCCTCGTAAAGTACGTCTAGTTGTAGACTTAATCCGAGGTAAGCAAGTTGGTGAAGCAGTTGCAATTTTACGTCATACTCCAAAAGCGGCGTCTCCAGTCGTTGAGAAAGTATTAAAATCTGCAGTTGCTAATGCTGAGCACAACTACGATCTTGACATCAACTCTTTAGTAGTTTCTGAAGTGTTCGTTGATGAAGGTCCAACTTTAAAACGTTTCCGTCCACGTGCGCAAGGACGTGCAAGCGCAATTAACAAACGCACAAGCCACATCACTCTAGTGGTATCTGAGAAGAAGGAGGGTTAATCCGTGGGTCAAAAAGTACATCCAATAGGACTGCGCGTTGGTATTATTCGTGACTGGGAGTCAAAATGGTACGCTGAAAAAGACTATGCAACTCTACTTCACGAAGACATCAAAGTGCGTAAATATATTGAAACGGCTCTTAAAGACGCTTCTGTTTCTAAAGTAGAAATCGAACGTGCTGCAAACCGTGTAAACATTACAATTCACACTGCGAAACCAGGTATGGTAATCGGTAAAGGTGGTACTGAAGTTGAAAACCTTCGTAAATACCTTAGCGAGTTAACTGGTAAACGCGTACACATCAACATCATTGAAATTAAACGTGCAGATCTTGACGCTCGTCTAGTAGCTGAAAACATCGCTCGTCAATTAGAAAACCGTGTATCATTCCGTCGTGCGCAAAAGCAAGCGATCCAACGCACAATCCGTGCTGGTGCAAAAGGAATTAAAACACAAGTATCTGGTCGTTTAGGTGGCGCTGATATCGCGCGTGCTGAACACTATAGTGAAGGAACTGTTCCACTTCATACTCTACGTGCTGACATTGACTATGCACACGCAGAAGCTGACACTACTTACGGTAAATTAGGCGTTAAAGTATGGATCTACCGTGGTGAAGTTCTTCCTACGAAGAAATCTGTGGAAGGAGGCAAATAATATGTTATTGCCTAAACGCGTAAAATACCGTCGTGAACACCGCGGCAACATGCGTGGCGAAGCGAAGGGCGGCAAAGAAGTATCATTCGGCGAGTGGGGCTTACAAGCTCAAACTGCTAGCTGGATTACTAACCGTCAAATCGAATCTGCACGTATCGCGATGACTCGTTACATGAAACGTGGCGGTAAAGTTTGGATTAAAATCTTCCCACACAAACCTTACACTAAAAAACCTCTAGAAGTCCGCATGGGTTCTGGTAAAGGTTCTCCTGAAGGTTGGGTAGCAGTAGTAAAACCAGGAAAAATTATGTTCGAAATTGCTGGTGTATCTGAAGAGATTGCACGTGAAGCACTTCGTTTAGCATCACATAAGCTTCCTGTTAAATGTAAGATCGTAAAACGTCAAGAAACTGGTGGTGAATCTAATGAAAGCTAATGAAATCCGTGACCTTGCCACTTCTGAAATTGAATTAAAAGTGAAATCACTGAAAGAAGAGCTTTTCAACCTTCGCTTCCAATTGGCGACTGGTCAATTAGAAAACACAGCTCGTATTCGTGAAGTGCGTAAAGCAATCGCGCGTATGAAAACTGTTATTCGTGAAAGAGAAATCAGTGCAAATAACTGATAAAGGAGGTTTTCAAGTATGACTGAGCGTAATCAACGCAAAGTTTACACGGGCCGCGTTGTTTCAGATAAAATGGACAAAACTGTTACTGTTTTAGTTGAAACTCACAAAAAGCACAAGCTTTACGGTAAACGTGTAAAATACTCTAAAAAGTTTAAAGCTCATGATGAGCAAAACCAAGCGAAAATCGGTGATATCGTACGTATCATGGAGACTCGCCCGCTATCAGCTACTAAACGTTTCCGTCTAGTTGAAGTTGTAGAAAAAGCGGTTATTATTTAATAACTATTTCGGAACAACCATTTCCGAAGGGAGGTAACCTAAGTGATCCAACAAGAAAGTCGTATGAAAGTTGCTGACAACTCAGGTGCACGTGAAGTTCTTACAATTAAAGTGCTTGGTGGCTCTGGCCGTAAAACTGCTAACATCGGTGATATCGTTGTTTGTACAGTTAAGAAAGCAACACCAGGTGGCGTTGTCAAGAAGGGTGACGTTGTTAAAGCTGTTATCGTTCGTACTAAATCAGGCGTACGTCGTAAAGACGGTACGTACATCAAATTTGATGAAAATGCTTGTGTAATTATTCGTGATGATAAATCACCACGCGGAACTCGTATTTTCGGACCTGTTGCACGTGAATTACGTGACAGCAACTTCATGAAAATCGTTTCTCTAGCTCCAGAAGTTCTTTAATTTCATGATAGTGCCAATCAAGGAGGTGCGACAGCATGCATGTAAAAAAAGGTGACAAGGTTAAGGTTATCACTGGTAAGGACAAAGGCAAAGAAGGAGTAATCCTAGCTGCTTTCCCTAAACAAGACCGCGTTCTTGTTGAAGGCGTTAATATCGTGAAAAAGCACGTTAAACCTAACCAATTGAATCCACAAGGTGGGATTGTAAGCCAAGAGGCTGCAATTCACGTTTCGAACGTAATGCTAATCGATCCTAAATCTGGCGAGCCGACTCGTGTAGGTTATAAAATCGAAAACGGTAAAAAAGTTCGTGTTGCAAAAAAATCAGGTGCAGTAATCGACTAACTAGTAAATAAAAGAAGGGAGGTACACACATGAGCCGCCTAAAAGAAAAATATTTAAATGAAGTTTCTCCTGCTCTTATGAGCAAGTTTGGATATAAATCAGTTATGCAGTTGCCGAAAGTTGACAAAATCGTTATCAACATGGGTGTTGGTGATGCTGTTCAAAACTCTAAAGCATTAGATGCAGCTGTAGAAGAATTAACAATTATCACTGGTCAAAAACCAGTTGTAACTAAAGCGAAAAAATCGATCGCAGGTTTCCGTTTACGTGAAGGTATGCCAATCGGTGCTAAAGTTACATTACGCGGTGAGCGTATGTATGAATTCTTGGACAAATTAATCTCAATCTCACTTCCTCGTGTACGTGACTTCCGTGGTGTTTCTAAAAAAGCATTCGATGGTCGCGGTAACTACACTCTAGGTGTTAAAGAGCAACTAATTTTCCCAGAAATCGATTACGATAAAGTTTCAAAAGTACGCGGTATGGACATCGTGATCGTAACGACAGCGAACTCTGACGAAGAAGCTCGCGAGTTATTGACACAATTCGGTATGCCGTTCCAAAAGTAATTTAAACAAGGAGGGCGAAAACGTGGCTAAAAAATCTATGATCGTTAAACAACAACGTAAGCAAAAGTTTAAAGTGCAAGAATATACACGTTGTGAACGCTGTGGCCGTCCACACTCTGTATATCGCAAATTCAAACTTTGCCGTATTTGTTTCCGAGAACTTGCATATAAGGGACAAATTCCTGGCGTGAAAAAAGCCAGCTGGTAATCCCCTAATTTGGGAAGGAGGTAAATGTAATGACAATGACTGATCCGATTGCAGATATGCTTACTCGCATTCGTAATGCGAACATGGTTCGTCACGAGAAGTTAGAAGTACCAGCTTCCAACGTGAAAAAAGAAATCGCTGAAATTTTAAAGCGTGAAGGTTTCGTACGTGACGTAGAATACGTGGAAGACAACAAGCAAGGTATTATCCGTATCTTCTTAAAATACGGTAAAGATAACGAGCGTGTTATCACTGGCTTAAAACGTATTTCTAAACCTGGTCTACGTGTATATGCTAAAACAAATGAAGTGCCTAAAGTACTGAACGGTCTTGGTATCGCTTTAGTGTCAACTTCACAAGGTTTATTAACAGATAAAGAAGCTCGCGCTAAACAAGTTGGCGGCGAAGTTCTAGCATACGTTTGGTAATTAGCAATAAATGAATGGAGGTGCAACTAAATGTCTCGTGTAGGTAAAAAAATTATCGAGGTACCAGCTAACGTAACTGTTACTGTTGCAGCTGACAACACTGTTACTGTTAAAGGTCCTAAAGGCGAACTTGTTCGTTCTTTCCACCAAGATATGAAAATTGAGCAAGAGGGTAACGTAATCTCTGTATCACGTCCTTCTGAATCAAAAGAACACCGCACAAACCACGGTACTACTCGTGCGCTTCTAGCGAACATGGTTACTGGTGTTTCTGCAGGTTTCGAAAAAGCTTTAGAACTTATCGGTGTTGGTTACCGTGCGCAATTACAAGGCAAAAAACTTGTACTTAACGTAGGTTACTCTCATCCAGTAGAGTTCACACCTGAAGATGGTCTTGAAATTGAAGTTCCTTCTAACACTAAAATCATCATTAAAGGTATTAGCAAAGAGCGCGTTGGTGCTCTTGCATCTAACATCCGTGACGTTCGTCCACCAGAGCCATATAAAGGTAAAGGTATCCGTTACGAAGGCGAATACGTTCGTCGTAAAGAAGGTAAAACAGGTAAATAATGCTGCCTAAGCATTAGAAAGGAGTGACCCTTGTGATTACGAAACAGGATAAAAATCAAGTTCGTAAAAAACGTCATGCGCGAGTTCGTTCTAAAATTTCGGGTACTGCTGAGCGTCCACGCTTAAATGTATTCCGTTCTAACAAGAACATCTACGCTCAACTTATCGATGACGTAGCAGGCGTAACAATTGTTAGCGCATCTTCTCAAGAAAAAGATTTTGAAGGCACTGGTAGCAATGTTGCAACTGCATCAAAAATCGGTGAAACAATCGCGAAACGCGCTGCGGAAAAAAATATTACTGCTGTAGTTTTTGACCGTGGTGGTTACTTATATCATGGACGCGTGAAAGCTTTAGCTGAAGCTGCACGTGAGAGTGGTTTAGAATTTTAATAAGAAGGAGGGACACATTTCATGAGTCGAATTGACGCAAACAAACTTGGAGAACTTGAAGAACGCGTAGTTACTATTAACCGTGTTGCTAAAGTTGTTAAAGGTGGACGTCGCTTCCGCTTCACAGCACTAGTTGTTGTTGGCGATAGAAACGGTCATGTAGGTTTCGGTACTGGTAAAGCTCAAGAGGTTCCAGATGCTATCCGTAAAGCTGTTGAAGATGCGAAGAAAAACTTAGTAGAAGTGCCACGTGTTGGTGGAACAACTCCACACTTAGTGCTTGGTCGCTTCGGTGCAGGAGAAATCTTAATTAAACCTGCTGCTCCTGGTACAGGAGTTATCGCTGGTGGTCCAGTACGTGCTGTACTAGAACTTGCTGGTATTACTGATATTCTTTCAAAATCTCTTGGATCTAACACACCAATCAACATGGTGCGTGCAACTGTTCAAGGTTTAACTGAATTAAAACGCGTAGAGGACGTAGCTAAATTACGTGGTAAATCAGTGGAAGAAATATTAGGATAAGGGGGGAAAGATAATGGCTAACAAATTAGAAATCACCCTTACTAAATCTGTGATTGGTACTAAACCTGCACAACGCAAAACTGTTGAAGCTTTAGGTTTACGTAAATTACACCAAACTGTAGAGAAAGCTGATAATGCAGCTACTCGCGGTATGCTTGATAAAGTAGCACACTTAGTTACTGTAAAAGAAATTTAATTTTCAATAATTGAACAAGGAGGTGCCACCCACTATGAAACTGCATGAGTTAAAACCAGCAGAAGGTTCTCGTAAGCAACGCAATCGCGTTGGTCGTGGTATCGGTTCTGGTAACGGTAAAACAGCAGGTAAAGGTCATAAAGGTCAAAACGCTCGTTCTGGTGGCGGTGTACGCCCAGGATTTGAGGGCGGTCAAAACCCATTATTCCGTCGTTTACCAAAACGTGGATTTACGAACATTAATCGTAAAGAATACGCGATTGTTAACCTTGATGCTTTAAACCGTTTCGAAGACGGTGCAGAAGTTACTGCTGCATTATTACTTGAAACTGGTATAGTGAGCAACGAGAAAGCTGGAATTAAAGTTCTTGGCAACGGAGCTCTTAATAAAAAGCTTACTGTTAAAGCTCATAAATTCTCAGCTTCAGCGAAAGAAGCAATCGAGAATGCCGGCGGAACTACTGAGGTGATTTAATGTTTCAGACAATCTCTAACTTTATGCGTGTTCGAGATATAAGAAATAAAATCATTTTCACACTTTTAATGTTAATCGTTTTTCGTATTGGAACTTTCATTCCAGTACCAAACGTTGACGCTGATGTATTAAAGGCAACTGATGAGTTTAACCTCGTTGGTTTCCTGAATACTTTTGGCGGTGGTGCTTTAAAGAACTTCTCCATCTTCGCGATGGGAATTATGCCTTACATCACAGCCTCAATCATTGTTCAGTTATTGCAAATGGACGTAGTACCGAAATTTGCTGAGTGGGCAAAGCAAGGTGAAGTCGGAAGACGTAAACTTGCACAATTTACTCGCTACTTTACTATTATTCTTGCTTTTATCCAATCATTCGCAATGTCATTCGGTTTTAATAGAATGTATGGTGGATCTTTGATTAAAGAAGAGGGCGTTCTAACTTATGTTACAATTGCTATAGTATTGACAGCGGGAACAGCATTCCTAGTATGGCTTGCTGAGCAAATTACTGCTCACGGTGTTGGTAATGGTATTTCTGTTGTCATTTTCGCAGGTATCGTTGCAGCATTGCCTACAGGGATCAACCAAATTTTTGCACAGCAAATCGAGGGTGCTGGAGATAAATTATTTATCAACATCATTGTCCTTGCATTGCTTGTATTAATTTTATTAGCAGTTGTAGTTGGGGTTATATACGTGCAACAAGCACTTCGTAAAATTCCAATTCAATATGCGAAACGAGTTACTGGACGTAGTCAGCAAACTGGTGGTCAACAAACGCATCTACCGTTAAAAGTAAATGCTGCAGGGGTTATTCCGGTAATCTTTTCAGTAGCGTTTCTTGTAACACCTCAAACGCTTGCTGTGTTCTTTGGTGAAAATAGTGTTACAAATTGGATTACGAAAAATCTGCAGTATACGCAGCCTATCGGTATGACAATTTATATTATTTTGATCGTCGCGTTCACATATTTCTATGCATTCGTTCAAGTGAATCCAGAAAATGTGGCAGACAACTTGAAAAAACAAGGTGCTTACATTCCAGGTATTCGTCCTGGAGAAAACACTCAAACGTATTTAACAAGCGTGTTATATCGTCTAACTTTTGTTGGTGCGATATTCTTAACTGTTATTGCTGTAATGCCGATTTTATTCATTAATTTTATGAATTTACCTGCCTCAGTGCAGATCGGTGGTACTAGTATTATTATCGTAGTCGGTGTAGCGCTGGAAACGATGAAGCAGCTAGAATCTCAACTTGTTAAACGTCACTACAAAGGCTTTATGAAATAATGTTGGTTTTTAGGGAACGTTCCGTCGTTTCCTTAAATCAGCAAACCTTTTGTGGGAGGAATATTTCCTAATGAATATCGTTTTAATGGGTCTGCCAGGTGCTGGTAAAGGTACTCAGGCAGATAAAATTGTTGAGAAGTACGCGATTCCTCATATTTCTACAGGCGATATGTTCCGTGCTGCAATTAAAGAAGGTACTGAACTAGGCTTACAAGCGAAATCGTTTATGGATCAAGGTGCACTAGTATCTGATGAAGTAACGATTGGTATTGTTCGTGAGCGACTGGCTAAACCTGATTGTGAAAAGGGCTTCTTATTAGATGGATTCCCACGTACTGTTCCTCAAGCTGAAGCATTGGATAGCATTCTTGCTGATCTAGGTAAAGCGATTGAGCATACATTAAACATTCAAGTTGAAAAGGATGAGTTAATTGCTCGTCTTTCAGGTCGACGTATTTGTAAAACTTGTGGTACATCATATCATTTAATTTTCAATCCTCCTAAGGTGGAAGGAAAATGTGATAAAGATGGTGGCGAGCTTTATACACGTGCAGATGATAATCCTGAAACGGTTGCAAACCGTCTGGAAGTAAATATGAATCAAGCACAACCTCTACTTGATTTCTATCAAGCTAAAGGTGTGTTAACTAACATTGATGGACAGCAAGATATTAACAAAGTGTTTGCTGATCTTGATGCTCTATTACAGGGCAGCCGCAGCTGATACCCGGCTCCGGGCGCAGAGTACTGCTTCCGCGGGAGGCATGCGGGAGCAACAACGAAACATAATTTTTTTGAGAGTTGCAAAAGCATATTGTGCCCGGTATATATTTCTTCTAAAGAGTGCAACATACCTTTTGGAGGAGTATAATGGGTTTCGTGGAAGCATCTGTGTAACGGGTATGAATATCTCATCAAAGACATTCCGGTATTCGTGTAAACATGGGAGGTTCAGTGCCCTTATTGGTTCTGTAAATTCCGTGGATTGTGTGAAGCGAAACCAGACGAGCGTCTTTCAAACATCTCTCATACAATCCAAACATATGTTGAAACGAGGTTGCTTCTAAAGTTGCAGCAGATATCCGTTTGATGTAACGATGAGAACTTTAATTTGCATATAGAGAGGAGACAGAGTAGATGGCGAAAGATGATGTAATTGAAGTCGAAGGGACAGTTGTTGAGACTTTGCCAAACGCGATGTTTAAGGTAGAATTAGAAAATGGACATGTGATTCTAGCACACGTATCTGGTAAGATTCGTATGCACTTTATCCGTATTCTACCTGGAGATAAGGTTACTATCGAGTTATCTCCTTATGATTTAACTCGCGGTCGTATCACATACCGTTTTAAATAATCTTTTGCGCTCCGGACTACTAAGGAGGTTAGGTTAGATGAAAGTGAGACCATCTGTGAAACCGATCTGCGAAAAATGTAAAGTAATTCGCCGACGCGGTAAAGTAATGGTAATCTGTGAAAATCCTAAACATAAACAAAAACAAGGTTAATTCTAAAGGAGGTGCACAACGTACATGGCACGTATTGCTGGTGTTGATATTCCTCGCGACAAACGCGTGGTAATTTCATTAACGTACATTTTCGGTATTGGTAAAACTACAGCTCAGAAAGTACTAGCTGATGCAGGTATTTCAGAAGATACACGCGTACGCGACTTAACTGAAGATGAGTTAAACAAAATCCGTGAACAATTAGATTCATACAAACTTGAAGGTGACTTACGTCGCGAAACTTCATTAAATATTAAACGTCTGATGGAAATCGGTTCATTCCGTGGTATCCGTCACCGTCGTGGCTTACCTGTTCGTGGTCAAAATACGAAGAACAATGCGCGTACGCGTAAAGGTCCTCGTAAAACTGTTGCGAACAAGAAAAAATAATTGGTAAAGGAGGTTCCTTCTTAACATGGCTCGTAAACAACAAACTCGTAAACGTCGTGTGAAAAAGAATATCGAATCTGGTATTGCACACATTCGTTCTACATTTAACAATACAATTGTAACGATTACAGATATGCAAGGTAACGCTGTATCTTGGTCAAGTGCTGGTGCTCTTGGTTTCCGTGGTTCACGTAAATCTACACCATTCGCTGCTCAAATGGCTGCAGAAACTGCTGCTAAAACATCCCTTGAACATGGTCTGAAAACGTTGGAAGTAACTGTTAAAGGTCCTGGTGCTGGTCGTGAAGCTGCTATTCGTGCACTTCAAGCTGCTGGTTTAGAAGTAACTGCTATTAAAGACGTTACTCCAGTTCCTCATAATGGTTGCCGTCCGCCAAAACGTCGTCGCGTGTAATGGGTGCGTCTCATATTGTATGAGAACATCATTTTTTGTACAGACTGTCTTGTGCAGATAATAAACGATACGTCATTGACGATCGAATCTATGATGGAAAGAACCTATACATTCGATGTTTTGAAGGAGGGTAAATAAAATGATCGAAATTGAAAAACCAAAGATTGAAACGGTGGAGATCAGCGAAGATTCCAAATATGGAAAGTTTGTTGTAGAACCGCTTGAACGCGGATATGGAAACACTTTGGGTAATTCTTTACGTCGTATCCTTCTGTCTTCATTACCAGGAGCTGCTGTCACTTCAATTCAAATTGATGGTGTTCTTCACGAATTCTCGACTGTAGAAGGCGTAGTAGAAGATGTAGCTTCAATCATTTTGAACGTGAAAAAACTAGCTCTTAAAATCTACTCTGACGAAGAAAAAGTTATTGAGATTGATGTAAAAGGCGATGGTACAGTTACGGCTGCTGACATTACACATGACAGTGACGTAGAAATTTTAAACCCAGATCTATATATTGCAACAATCGCTAAAAACGGTCATTTACGTATGCGTATGTATGCACAACGCGGCCGTGGTTACACTCCTGCTGATCAAAACAAACGTGAGGATCTTCCTATCGGCGTGATCCCGATCGACTCTATTTACACTCCAGTATCACGCGTCAATTTCCAAGTGGAAAATACTCGTGTAGGTCAGTCTTCTGACTACGACAAACTTTCTCTTGATGTGTGGACAGATGGTAGCATCGGTCCGAAAGAGGCGATTTCGCTCGGAGCAAAAATTTTAACCGAGCATCTTAACATCTTCGTTGGCATGACGGATGAGGCACAGACTGCTGAAATCATGGTCGAAAAAGAAGAAGATCAAAAAGAAAAAGTTTTAGAGATGACTATCGAAGAACTTGATCTTTCTGTTCGTTCTTATAACTGTTTAAAACGCGCTGGTATTAATACAGTACTAGAACTTGCGAATAAATCAGAAGACGATATGATGAAAGTTCGTAACCTTGGACGTAAGTCACTAGAAGAAGTAAAAGCGAAGTTAGAAGAGCTTGGTTTAGGATTACGCAAAGAAGACTAAGCGATTTAAACAACACTAATAAGATCAGATTTTTTCTATAAAGGAGGGAAACATCCATGGGTTACAGAAAACTTGGTCGTACAAGTTCTCAACGTAAAGCGATGTTACGTGACTTAGCTACTGATTTAATCATCAACGAGCGTATCGAAACTACTGAGGCTCGCGCTAAAGAAGTACGTAAAGCTGTTGAAAAAATGATTACTTTAGGTAAACGCGGAGATTTACACGCACGCCGTCAAGCTGCTGCATTCATCCGTCGCGAACTAGTAACAACGACTGATGCTGAAGGTAACGAAACAACATCATTTGCACTTCAAAAGTTATTTGATGATGTTGCACCACGTTATGCAGAGCGTCAAGGTGGTTACACTCGTATTCTTAAAGTAGGTCCTCGTCGTGGTGACGGTGCACCTGTTGTTGTGATTGAACTAGTTTAATCATAAGAGAAGACTTGTGGTGAAGAGGGTGGGAATCACCACCCTCTTTCTTTATAAATGATTTATACGACAAATAATTAAGCTGAGCGTTATGATGAGCGGGCACTTTAGGGTGTGGCGTCTCGTTTAGCTCTCCGCACCTCATTCAGGAGAAATAAGGGCTTGAGCACCCGTATTTCTTGTAAATGTAACGACAAGCGCATTTCTATCGAATGAGGTGCGCGCTTTTTTATTATGTGGGATAGCGCCAATTTGTGGTGCTTTTTTTAATATATGGGTTTTCTTTAGACGCTCAAAAGTGCACCATCAAATTGAGTTGTTATAGTAGTATTTTTCTTTTATCGACATACGGATTGTAGTAGAATTCATACATAAAAAAGTGTAAGTTAGTTAGTAGAGCTGAGCATGTAGAGAGGAGTTCTAGAAATGCCTGAAATTTTATCTTTAAATAATGTGACTTTTTCATATACACCAGAAATTCAAGACAGTCGTAATGCTGTAGAACATGTTAGTTTCGCTGTTGAAGAAGGCGAATGGATTGCCATAGTTGGACATAATGGTTCAGGTAAATCCACTATTGCCAAGCTGATGAACGGCTTGTTATTCCCTCAGCAGGGGGATGTGCGAATATTACGAGAACCCTTAAGTGAAGAAAACCTTTGGGAATCTCGCTCCTTAATGGGTATGGTTTTTCAAAACCCTGATAATCAGTTTGTAGGTGCCACTGTACAGGATGATGTTGCATTTGCCTTAGAAAACAATGGTGTGCCTTTTGAAGAAATGGTGAAACGTGTACACGCGGCACTAGAGCAAGTAAAAATGGACACGTTTTTAGATCATGAGCCACATCACTTATCTGGAGGACAGAAACAACGCGTTGCCATTGCTGGTGCACTTGCACTAAAGCCAAAGCTTCTCATTTTAGATGAGGCTACATCGATGTTGGATCCTCAGGGCCGTGCAGAGGTGTTACAAACTGTCCAAACATTACGTGCAGAAACGGGATTAACAGTAATATCCATAACACATGATTTAGAAGAAGCCATGTTAGCAGATCGAGTTCTTTTTATGAATGATGGCAAGAAGTTTGCAGAAGGTACACCTGCTGAAATCTTTGCACTTGGGGACAAGCTAGTTGAGTTTGGACTAGATTTACCATTTGCCTTGAAGTTATCAAAGCTATTGCAAAAGGAAGGTGTTCCATTAATGGGACAACATATGACAGAAGAAGAGTTGGTGAATGATTTATGGACATCAAACTTCAACAAATAAGCTATGCCTATGCACAGGGGACACCTTTTGAAAAACGGGCATTATTCGATGTAGACTTTGACATTCCATCCCATACTTATCAGGCAATTATAGGTCATACGGGTTCTGGGAAATCAACCATTCTTCAGCATTTTAATGCACTTCTAAGACCTACTTCAGGAGAAGTACATATAGGGGATCGCCTGATTGTAGCTGGGAAAAAAGCAAAGGATTTAAAAGCTGTAAGACAAAAGGTCGGTATTGTCTTTCAATTCCCTGAGCATCAACTATTTGAAGAAACAGTGTTAAAGGATATTATGTTTGGGCCAATGAACTTTGGTGTATCAGAGAAGGAGGCTGAAGCACGTGCAAGAGAACTTGTCAGCTTAGTTGGATTACCGAACAACGTGCTTGAGAAGTCTCCGTTTGATTTATCGGGTGGTCAAATGCGCCGAGTGGCAATTGCGGGTGTTTTGGCGATGGATCCAGAGGTAATTGTGTTGGATGAACCAACAGCTGGACTTGATCCACGAGGTCAAAAAGAGATCATGGATATGTTTTATCAACTCCATCAAGATCGTCGCCTTACAACGATTCTTGTCACACATAGTATGGAGGATGCGGCTCGATATGCAGATAATATTGTAATCATGCATGAAGGAAAAAATGTCTTAAGTGGACCACCACAAACTATTTTTAAAGATGGTGAAACATTAAAGAGTTTCCGCTTAGAGCCACCACGTATTGTCCGCTTTCAACAGAAGATTGAGCACATGATGGGTCGGTCCTTGTCAAAGGTTTGCTTGACGGAAGAGGAACTCGCTGCTGAAATTGCTCAAATGCTTAGAGAGGAGCGTGCAGAGCCATGATGGAAAAAATGATCTTTGGACGCTTCCTACCAGGTGACTCACCTGTGCATAAACTAGATCCACGATCAAAACTAATCTTTGTGTTTGCCTTTATTATTATTGTGTTTTTGGCCAACAATACAGTGACCTATGCTATGCTGCTAGCATTTACGCTCTTGATTGTATTAGTATCACGTATTCGTCTGTATTTTTTAATTAATGGTCTCAAACCGGTTCTCTTTTTAATGGCTTTCACATTTCTTCTTCATATATTTATGACGAAGGAAGGCGTCCCTGTTTTCGAGTCAAAGTTTATCACGATATACGATGAAGGAATTAGACGAGGAATATTTATTTCGGTACGTTTTCTAGTATTAGTATTTATGACATCTATCTTAACGTTAACAACATCACCGATCTCCATTACAGATGGTATTGAGGTTCTTTTAAATCCATTAAAAGCAATAAAAGTACCAGTTCATGAATTGGCTTTGATGATGTCCATTTCCTTACGTTTCATACCAACTTTAATGGATGAAACAGATAAGATTATGAAGGCACAAATGGCCCGAGGCTCAGATTTATCCTCTGGACCAATAAAAGATCGTATAAAGGCAGTAGTGCCATTGTTAGTACCACTTTTTGTCAGTGCATTTAAGAGAGCTGAGGATCTAGCAACTGCGATGGAAGTAAGAGGCTATCGTGGTGGTGAAGGTCGTACAAGGTACCGTAGGCTAAAATGGGATATGGGTGACACATTTGCACTTGTGTTACTAGTAGCAATAGGCGTATTGCTATTCTTTTATAGAAGTTAAAAGGAGTAGGCTTGATGCGACGATTAAAAGTAATTATAAGCTATGATGGAACGCTTTTTTCTGGCTATCAAGTACAGCCTGGAGAGCGCACAGTACAGGCTGAGCTTGAGCGTGTACTGTCCATTATGCATAAAGGAGAAAAGATTAAGGTAACTGCAAGTGGACGTACAGATGCAAGAGTTCATGCTACAGGACAAACATTGCATTTCGATACACCTCTTGCCATTCCAGTTGACAAGTATAGCAAGGCTTTGAATGTGCAACTACCAAGAGATATTCGCGTACTATCGGTAGAGGAAGTGGCACATGACTTTCATGCACGCTATAGTGTGACAGGGAAGCGCTATCGCTATATTTGGTCTTGTGAGCCTATCCAAAGCCCATTTCGCAGATATTACACAGTCGAGACAAGTGGCGTCAAACCTAATGTAGAGGCGATGCAAGAGGCAGCTAAGGCTATCGTTGGTACACATGACTTTTCATGCTTTTGTGCAGCGAATACAAGTGTGAAGGATAAAGTACGTACTGTCACGACACTGCAATTTGAATGGCATGGAGAAGAACTTCATATGGTGATTGAAGGCAATGGTTTCTTATATAATATGGTGCGTATTATTGCAGGTACACTTTGGGAGGTTGGCTTAGGTCGCCGCACGATTGATAATGTGGCACTTGTAGTCGCCTCTGAAGATCGCGATAAAGCGGGAAAAACCGCGCCACCACAAGGGTTATACTTAGAAAAAGTGTTCTATTAGTGATGTTTTAGAATTCTGAACAACTTTACCAGGCGTTTAATGAAATTGCTTGACTTTAAAAGTCATTCATTATATGATAACAGATGGTATTTTCATTACCACCACAAATAAGCCCCGAAACTTATAGTGTAGTCTAATGAAAAATAACGGTAATCGAATCGATTAGGAGGATATATACATGCGTACAACATTCATGGCTAAAGGTCACGAAGTAGACCGTAAATGGTTAGTAGTTGATGCAGAAGGCCAAACTCTTGGACGTTTAGCTTCTGAAGTAGCTGCAATCTTACGTGGTAAACATAAACCAACATTCACACCAAACGTTGACACAGGTGATCACGTAATCATCATCAACGCTGACAAAATCCATTTAACTGGTAACAAATTAGAGGGTAAACTTTACCGTCACCATACTCAATTTGCAGGTGGTTTAAAAACGCGTACTGCTGGTGAAATGCTAGATAAGTACCCAACAAGAATGATCGAATTAGCAGTTAAAGGAATGCTTCCTAAAAACTCTTTAGGTCGCAAAATGTTCACTAAACTTAACGTTTATACTGGAACAGAGCATCCACATGCTGCACAAAAACCAGAAGCATACGAGCTTCGCGGATAATATAAATTAAGAGGAGGATATTACTTTGGCACAAGTTCAATACATCGGCACTGGTCGCCGTAAAAGCTCTGTAGCTCGCGTACGTTTAGTACCAGGTACAGGTAAAATTGTTATCAATAAACGTGAAATCGAAGAATACGTACCATTCGCTGCATTACGCGAAGTAATTAAACAACCATTAGTAGCTACTGAAACTACAGGAAGCTATGATATCCACGTAAACGTTAACGGTGGTGGATACACTGGTCAAGCTGGTGCTGTTCGTCACGGTATCGCTCGTGCTCTACTTCAAGTAGACCCAGATTTCCGTGCTGCATTAAAATCAGCTGGATTACTTACTCGTGATTCACGCATGAAAGAACGTAAAAAACCAGGTCTACGCGGCGCTCGTCGTGCACCTCAGTTCTCAAAACGTTAATATCAGCGTTCTATATCAAGACTCTTTCTACTTTTGTGGAAAGAGTCTTTTTTGTTATTTAGTCATTAGACTAAAGGTTGCTTACTCTTATTTCTTATAAAGCGGATGATTGCAAATTCTAGATGCGATGTAACACTGCCAATGACTAGTGTGAACCAGTATGTAGCTGTCCCTTTTTACATAATCATTACTATTTCCGCACAGATTTAAGATATATTAAAAATATTTTCGCATAAGTTTATGTTTTTTTAAGAAATTATTTAGAGGGAGTTTAACATTCCACTTTAATATAGTTCTTGAAGGTACTACAAACCATGCATTTTCTTGAAATTGTCATTATGGGTTTGGCGTAACTCAAAAATAGAATGTAACGATGGAGGTAAGTAGGTATGAAAAAATTATTGATAGTATCGGTTGCGGCAATGGCACTACTTGCAGCATGTCAAGATAAGGAGCCTGAGAAAGGCAATAGTGAGGAAATAAAAACAGAAAGTGCTGCTACAACGAAGGATCAAGCAAAGGAGCAATTAACGAAGGGTGAAGAAATGGCCAATATATTAAGTAGTACGAATTGGCAAGGCACAAAAGTATATGATAAAGACAACAATGATTTAACTGCGGAGAATTCTAACTTTATTGGCTTAGCAAAATATGATGCTGAGGCAGGTCATTATGAATTCTTTGACGCTGCTACTGGTGAAAGCCGTGATGATAAAGGGACGTTCTTTATCACAAATGATGGGACACAAAGAATTTTAATTTCTGAATCCAAGGATTATCAAGCTATTGTAGAAATTACAGAGCTAAACGATAGTATCTTTACTTATAAAAGAATGGGCAAAGATGCTGCTGGCAATGAGGTAGAAGTGTTCGTTGAGCATATTCCATATAAAGAAAATGAACTGGCATTTACCGATTCAAATAAAACGCTGAATGCTTCAACAGGTAATATTGTTACAGACGTTGACGGAGATAAGATTTTAGCTGATACATTATGGCACGGAACTGTTGTATTAGATGAAGCAGGTAATGATTTAACAGAGTTTAATTCAAATTTTATCAGCATTGCAAAATATGACGCAAATACAAATAAATATGAGTTCTTCAACCCTGAAACAGGTGAGAGTCGTGGCGACTATGGTTATTTTAATGTCATTCATGGCAATAAAATAAGAGCTCATGTTTCAATCGGTGATAATAAGTATGGCGTTGCCCTTGAAATTACTGAAATCAATGAGAAGAAATTCACGTATAAACGTACAGGTAAAGACAAAGACGGTAATAATATAACTGTATTTGTTGAGCATGAACCTTATGAAGGTGGATTAAATCCTGTATTTACAATGCAATAAAATGATACTTCCTCCTTTATTATAGAAGAAAATCAAAACTCCTAAGTTTATTACTTGGGAGTTTTTTTTACTTTCTGGCATAGTTCATCTACTAATTTCGTACACTAAATGTAAAAGGGTGGTGGATATGGGTGAAGCGCTGGCTTGCACTAGGAGTAATTATGCTTATGAGTATAGTGGTCGTGGCATATGAAACAAATGCTTCGGACCGTAACTTCTTCTTACCAGACCCACTTGGTGGCATCAAAATTGTCATTGATGCAGGGCATGGTGGTGAGGACGGAGGAGCTTCAAAGGGCGAAGTAATTGAAAAGGAAATTACACTTGCAATTGCTCAGCATGTGGAGAAGAAATTAAAGAAAAAAGGCGCAACAGTCGTAATGACGCGAACAAAAAACGGGGATGTGATTGATGAGCATGCGCCGTCGGAAAAGTATGGAACTTTAAGAGAGCGGAAAAAGCAGGATATTTTCTTAAGAAAGGATATCGTTGAAAAAGAAAAGCCTGATGTATTTATTACAATTCATGCAAATGCTATACCCGAAACAAAATGGCGTGGTGCACAGGTGTTTTATCATAAGGAAGGACATGCCGATGGCGAAATTCTTGCCAAGAGTATTCAACAATCCATTCGCACTAATCTAAAAAATACAGACCGAGAAGCTTTGTCTATTAAGCAAATTTATTTACTGAAGAAAGTAGAAGTCCCTGCAGCATTAGTAGAGACTGGTTTTATCAGTAATGATGAAGAACGAGCATTATTAATCGATAAGAACTACCAGGAAAAAATGGCAGATGCCATAGTTGAAGGTATAGAAGAGTATTTATTAGCTAAGATTGAGTAGAGCAACATCTACAACGTAAACCATATCAGTATGATATACTAACATTGAGACAATATAAGGGGAGTGTTCGTCGTGATTACTGAACAACAAGTACGAGAAATACTAGGACAACTACAAGATCCATTTTTACATAAATCGCTTGCAGAAACAGATGGTATTACAAACGTAGCAATAAAAGAAGAAAAAAATCATGTTAGTGTAAAAATTGCGATCGCTAAATTAAATACACCTGAACAGCTACAGCTACAAATGAAGGTTGTTGAGGTGTTGAAAGAAGCGGGTGCAAATACGGTTGGCATTCGTTTTGAAGAACTATCAACAGAAAAATTACAAAGCTTCCGTGGCACTGCAACAGAGTCAGAAGCACAAGATATTTTATCTCCACTAAGCACAGTACAAGTGATTTCAATTGCTTCTGGTAAAGGGGGAGTAGGTAAATCTACAGTATCAGTTAACTTAGCTGTTGCTTTAGCTCGTCTAGGAAAGAAGGTCGGATTAATCGACGCCGATATTTATGGCTTTAGTGTGCCCGATATGATGGGTGTGACGGATATGCCTAAAGTAGTTGACAATCGTATTTTCCCCGTAGATCGCTTGGGTGTAAAAATGATTTCAATGGGCTTCTTTGTGGAAAACAACGCACCGATTGTATGGCGTGGTCCAATGCTAGGTAAAGTATTAGATCAGTTTTTCCGTGATGTTGAATGGGGAGAGCTAGACTATCTACTATTAGATTTACCTCCAGGCACAGGTGACGTAGCATTAGATATCCATCAAATGCTACCATCATCAAAAGAAATTGTTGTCACAACACCGCATCCGACAGCAGCATTTGTTGCAGCTCGTGCAGGAGCAATGGCTCTTCAAACAGACCATGAAATTTTAGGTGTTATCGAAAATATGGCTTGGTTTGAATCTAAATCAGGTGATCGAGAATTTGTCTTTGGACAAGGAGGCGGACCTAAGCTAGCTGATGAATTACGTACAGAGCTGCTTGGGCAGATTCCGCTTGGTCAACCCGATTGGACAGAAGAAGATTTTGCTCCGTCTGTTTATGCTGAGAAACATACGACAGGACAAATTTATTTAGACATCGCGACGAAAATCATTGATAAATTAAGTAAATAAATAAAAAACGGATTTCCACCTTTTATGGGGAAATCCGTTTTTAAATTGCTATGGTTACTCAGTACTTTTTTGCTCCTTATCCGATCCGCCATCACTTTCACCACTAGCTTCTTTCTTATCGCCACTTCCTGATGAACCCGTTTCGCCACTCTTTTTAATAAGTTCCTGCCATTTAGATTGCATTAAAGGGCTTTCGATCGTTTCCTTTACCACTTGCTCCATTTGCTTGCGCATATTGGATGATTTTAGGATGGTCTCTAGCTGCTTTTGCATATCGGGTTGCCCAAAAAAGGCCTCCATATCCTTTTGGAAAGTCGGATCTTTTATTAAGTCCTTCATAATATCCTGTTGCTGTTTTTGCATGCTTTTTGCAACAGTTTCTTTAAATTTTGGATCTTCAAAGGTTTTCTTCCAAAAGTCTTCTGCTTCCTTGGAAAGTAATGTTTCCTCAGTAGCCTTTTTCACTTCATCATGCTCTAAAATCAAAAGCTCACGGAAACTTGGCTCCTCCAAAAGCTGTCGCAATGCCTTTTTACCATCCTCTGTTTGCAAAGAGTCAATCATGATTTTTTTTATTTCATCATAGGACATGGTAGAGGTTTTATCTTGTGAACAGGCAGAAAGAAAAAGCATTAGAATCAATAATAAGGTGAATTTTCGCATCGACAATCAGTCCTTTCTCTAGATAGACTCTTTCAATTATTGTTCACATTTCTCGGGACTTTATGTATTGGTTAGGATGAGAAATAGCTTTTTTAACAAGGCATTGATAAAATAAGGACAGATATATTGAGAAATTGGGGGATTTTTAGTTGTGACGATACGAAATTGGGCAAAGTTTTTCTTCTTTGCAATGCTCGTTGGTGGTGCAGTCAACGGAGTTTTTAGTTTATTTATTCGCTGGGAATTTTTCCAACCATACATAGCAAATGGTCAATGGGGCGAATTTTTCGCTGGACTTTTATGGATGGTTTTCTTAGGGTTTACCATGAGTGTTATAGCACAAGCTGGTTTTTTTGCTTATTTAACACTTCATCAAGTAGGTGTTAATATTTTTAGAACACTGACATTATGGAATTGGGTACAGCTATTATTAATTGCCATAACGATTTTCGATATTATATTCTTCCGCTTTATTCCTGGTGTGAAGGATGGACAAAGCTGGTTGTTCTACGTTGGATTATTAATTGTTCTAATATTTGGTGCAATAGCAACAGCTGTTCAAAAAGTAAAATTAACGGGGAAAAAGCATGTAATGATTTCGGCTCTATTCTTTATGATTGTCATTACAACGCTGGAATGGACAATTGCATTAATGGGTCGTGATGAAAATATTAATGAATATGTTGCGCTTTTATTATTCCCATTATTGGCTGTTAATGCGTATCAACTATTAGTATTGCCTAAATATAATGCAAAATCCGATGAAGATCGTCAAAAATTAGAAGCACGCCGCAAAGCTCGTCGTGAACAGGCTAAAAATGCATAAGAAAAAATTGCCTCACTTTAGTGGAGGCAATTTTTTTATGGGGCTTTTTTAGTTTGAACTTTATAACCAAATATATTTTCTTCAATTGACATAAACTTATGTTGTTGTATTAGAGCGTTAAGCTCTTTAAAGGATATTTGATTATTTTGATGGAGTGGAAAAAATACAAAATCACCTTTTTGTAATTTAGGCGTTTTCTCACCCTGCCAAATAAGAGAAGGCGACAGTAAATTCATTTGTTGTTGGAATAAAGATTTCTGTAAATCCTGCGAATATTGATGATTTCGGGTAGCAAACCATAAAGGTTTTTCCTTTAAATACTTTTCATAGGTATTAATATCTTTTTGGATGAGCGTAATGTCAACGGGTTCTTCTATTGAATCATCTGGACCAAGTAGTCCTGTAGGCAATTTTCGTTGTTGTATAATTTTCAAATGTTCGGGTGAACGTTTAATCCAGTCGGTATCTAAAAGCAGAAGAGGATAAGGCTCTTTCACCGTTTGAAGCCATTCTAATAGAGAGTCATCAGAGAAAGAAATCTCTACAATAAGAGATGTGCCATAATGTCCTTTCGTGACCACTACTGGTGCATTCGCAATATTAAATACAGAAATCATCGTTGAGTTTATAGGCTTTAGAAAAGCAAAAAGGATTACAATCAAAAGCAGTGAAATCAACGTTTTGCGGACCATAATAATAACCTCATTTCTAAGATTTTAAATAAAAAATGAATCTCTTTAAAAAAACTTATGATTTAGTGTTGACTTTCATGAATAATCGATGTTATTATGTATAAGTCGCCAAGAGGTGACAGTGAAATAAAAA
>NZ_PDFK01000006.1 GCF_002845985.1 Lysinibacillus fusiformis
GATATGGAGAAGTGATGAATGACAATCATCCTCCATAAAATAAGTAGCAAACACCTTCACT
Organism: Lysinibacillus fusiformis; assembly: GCF_002845985.1. GTDB lineage: Bacteria > Bacillota > Bacilli > Bacillales_A > Planococcaceae > Lysinibacillus > Lysinibacillus fusiformis_D. Next base: position 62 of record NZ_PDFK01000006.1, read on the forward strand.
TTATTTGAAAACCTTTGCTAAAAAGGTACCATTTTTGTGGGTTGGAGTGGAAGGCTACTTGACTCCCATGGGATAGCGAGACAGGCGAGCCCATGCACGGAGGAAGTGGCTCAGCGCTCGCCCACAGGAAAGCAAGTAGCCTGCAACGGAAATCCATTTTCATCTTTCACAAAAATTTTATGGATGGTTTTGTTTTTCAACGCTATGCAAAGAAAGCCCTCATAGAGCTTTCTTTTGAAAATTATTTCACGAACCATTTTTCAAGATCATCATATTTCAGCAGGTTAGCTGTGATAGCTCCAGACTGCCAATATGTTCGATCCGCAATATAGACATGCCCATTTTTAACAGCAGGTACTGTTTTCCATAGTGTACTATCTAACCATTTAATCGCTTCTTGATTTTCTTCAGAATCCCAAGTGCCATTTGAAGGGAAAAGGATGATATGATCCGCATCTAGCTCTGGAATAGCCTCTTCAGATAAGACTTCATGAAACTCTGTCATATCACGTGCTAACGGATGTGGTGTCAAGCCCGTTTCTGTGTAAATATAGCCAGTGTAGCGATTTTTAATGCCAAATAAAGCTAATGTATTATCTGCGACATTTAGACGTACAACAGCAACTGTTTCGTCTCCAATTGATTCATCTAATTTTGCTTTTAAATCGAATACACGTTGCTCATATTTGTCAACGATTTCCTTTGCTTTATCAGGAATATTTAAAACATCAGCTATTGTTTTTACAATTTCACGTGGATTTTGTAGAATATCTTCTTTTAAGCGGTAAGTAGGTGCAATCTTTGAGTATTCTTCATATTTTGCCTTATCCGCGGCGCCATCCACAATGATTAAATCAGGCTTAGCTTGTAGTAATGTTTCCATACTACCAGTAATGTCGAACTCAGGAACATCTAATCCTAAATAGTCCTGTTTACCCCATGATGGGTGATACCATTGCACAATAGGTTTTACATCCAAGGCAGTTAAATAATCCTCCATATAGATAGCAGCTACACGCTGTGGGTTTGTAGGAATTTCTACTTTTCCAAACTCATCTTCTACAATTCTTGTATCTTTAGTTGATTGATCTTCTTTCGCTGTATCCTCTTTTACTTCATTTGAGCCACAGGCACCTAACACGAACATTAGTGCAAGTAAAAGGACAAATGAAAAATATCGACCTCTACGCATTGCTATTCACTCCTATTAATTTACTAAAACAGTAAGAATGTCATCTTAACCTAGAATGATAATCATTCTCGTTTGATTCAAGTAAATTATAGGACACAACATATCAACAAACAATACACATTCTCTACTTCTTTTTTATACAAAATGAAATTTGACTTCCTATTGTTTTTTATTATCGAAAATGTACCAGACTAATGTAACAATTGCTGCAAGCATAACCATTAAAAATCCATACAAGGGAGTATGCGCTAATGATTGATGGTGAATAATAAAGCCCCCAATATAGGACCCTAAAAATATACCAATGTTGAAGGCAGAAATATTTAATGCTGAGGCCATAGAAATAGCTGATGGTACATATTTTTCAGACAGTAGAACAGCATATAGCTGCAATCCTGGGACATTCATAAACATAAATAAGCCCATTACTAATACCATGATTAATCCGATAATAGGTGATTCGAGCATGAAGCCAATGCCGAGCAACGCCAAGGCAAGTCCTACAAAAATAATAAAGATAGAACGTAGCGGATTATGATTAGCAAAATGACCACCTAATGTATTACCGATCGCAACGCAAATACCATAGACCACTAAAATAATGACTACTGCATGAGGAGAATACCCCATATATTGCTCTAAAATAGGTGAAATATATGTGTAGACAACAAAGGCACCACCGTATCCAATTGCGGTAATGAACAATATTAAAATCATGCGAATATTGCCTAATACTTTGCCAATATCACGAATAGAGATAGGATTGCTTTTCGACAATTGGTTAGGTACTAAGATCGCATTACTAATTAAACCGATAATCCCAATGACGACGATAAAGATGAACGACATCCGCCAGTCTGTTACTTGACCAATAAATGTACCAAGTGGAACACCTGTTACAGTAGCCAAAGTTAAGCCTGTAAACATAAAGGCAATAGCACTGGCTCGTTTATTTGGTTCCACTACATCAGCCGCTATGACGGAAGCGATGGACATAAACACACCGTGTGCTAATGCTGAAATAATACGTCCGATTAATAATAAAGAGAAATTAGGTGCTAAAGCGACTGCTAAGTTACCTACTATAAAGATGGTCATGACAAGCAATAATACGGTTTTTCGACTAAGGCGTGATGTTAAGGCTGTTAATAATGGAGCTCCAACAGTTACCCCTAGTGCATATATAGAAACGGTTAAGCCAGCTGTGCTTAGAGAGATACCAAAGTCATCTGTAATTAATGGTAGAAGTCCAACGCTGATAAATTCAGTGGAACCTATACCGAATGCACTGATTGCAAGAGCTAGTAAGGTTAATTTAGCACTTGACTCTTTTGATTTTGACATACTATTAAAATCTCCTTTGATTTTTTTTATTGTGTGTAGTACTATTCATACATACCTAAAAGATATGTACGGTACTTTTAGTTACTTTTGAATATTACAGGGGGTCACAATGCAAAAAGTTTATAATATTGGTGTTGAAGCTACGCTTGAAGTTATCGGCGGTAAATGGAAACCAGTCATTCTTTGTCATTTAAACCACCATGGTAAAATTCGAACAAATGAGTTTCGCCGATTAATTCCGGGTATTTCTCAAAAAATGCTTACAAGTCAATTAAGAGAGTTAGAGCAGGCTGGATTAATTCATCGAAAGGTCTTCAATCAAGTACCACCAAAAGTCGAATATTCATTAACGACCTATGGACAAGGGATGGAACCTATTCTGAACATGCTTTGCACTTGGGGCGAAAAGCATGTTGAATTATTACAGGATAAAGGTGAAGATGTACTGTTAAAACAACGTGATGAAGATATCGCAATGCAGCAAACATCGTAATGAGGGGAGAAAGAGACTGTCACATGTAAGACAGTCTCTTTTCCTCTTTTTATGCTTATAGAGCAAAGTCGAATTCATTTGGATTCGGTCCGACACGCTGTTCAAGATTCATCGCATTGATTGTAGCCATTTCTTCGTCTGTTAGAAGGAAGTCGAAGATATCAGCATTTTGTAGCATGCGTTCTCGACGCACAGATTTTGGAATCGCAATAATGCCGTTTTGTACATCCCAGCGCAAAATAACTTGAGCATTAGATTTTCCATATTTTATTGCGATTTTCGAAATCGTTTCATCTTCAAGAAGCCCACCTTGCATTAAAGGTGCCCAAGCCTCCAGTTGAATTTGGTGGTTATTACAGAATGAATGAAGCTCAGCTTGCTGTAAGCGTGGATGAAATTCCACTTGATTGATAACAGGCTTAATGCGAGCAAATGATAGTAAGTTTTGCAAGTGTGAGGCTGTGAAATTACATACGCCAATTGCTTTTATCTTACCTTGATCATATAAGTCTTCTAGAGCCTTCCAAGAGTCAGTATATTTATCTTTACCTGGCCAATGAATAAGATAAAGATCTAGATAATCTAAACCCAGTTTTTCTAAACTCTTTTCATAGGCTGTAATAGTTTCCTCATAGCTTAATCCATCGTTCCACACTTTTGATGTAATAAACAGGTCTTCACGTTGTAAACTAGTGGATGTTAGTGCCTGTTTAATACCTTCTCCTACACCTTCTTCATTGCCATAAATAGCAGCTGTATCGATGCTTCGATAGCCGACCTCGATGGCGTTTTTGACCATTTCTGCAGTAGCGCCATTCGCTACTTGGAAAACACCTAAACCCATACCAGGCATTTGTAAGCCATTATTTAATGTGATTGTATCTTGTAAATGAGTAATCATTTTTATTCCTCCAATATGTGAGTTTGCTTGATTGCTTTTTCATTATGATGTTTCGATAAGGTGAAAAAAAGTACGCACATTTTTGTTTCATAGAAACGTCGAGGTAACTTTTGTGAGTTGACAATGGTTAGAGGAATAAAAAATTTTGCTATTAAACAAAATGGTAAGCCCCTAATTGGTCACGCATCTTCTAATCAGAAAAATATGGGGCGCTATGGAATGACAATTGCCTGTACAAAGAGTATTTGGACTGAAGTAAATGAATGACTTTTTTTCTGTAATAAAGGGAATTTTTGTTGGATAGCGAATTTAAATTAAAAATAGTAAAACTTTATAAAGGGGAATTGGAAGATGAATCGGTTAAATTTAATCACATTAGGTGTTATAGATATGGTGGAATCACTAGCATTTTATCGAGAGGGGCTTGGCTTTGAGATAGTCGTGTACGGGGATGAAACGAATCCAGATGTGATGTTCTTTAATAATGGAGGAACGAAAATATCGCTTTTTCCAATTGAACGCTTAGTCAAAGACATCAATGAAGCCAACCCACCAGAAATTGGCCGTGGCTTTGGCGGAATTACACTTGCCTATAATGGTAAAACAAAAGAAGAAGTGGATCGTGTATTTGCATTAGCAAAAGAGGCTGGAGCGACAATTGTGAAAGAGCCAGAAACTGTGTTTTGGGGAGGCTATAGTGGCTATTTCCAAGATCCAAATGGCTACTACTGGGAAGTAGCCTATGGTGACATGTGGCAGTTTGATGAAAATGATATGCTGATTATTCAATAATAATCCAAAAAGAGAGCAAACTAGAAACATTAGTTTGCTCTCTTTTGCATGAACTGTTAAATATCCTAAGTTTTGAGCAGCTTTAGACAAGTAAAGAATCTTTTCATCCACAGGGCAGTAGGATTTTGTATGTATACCTGCCTATTCCCACAATTAATAAGATTTTACCCTATAATAACCATGTATGGGATTTATATTGTTTTTAATTTCTAATTAAATGTATAATGCAAAATATGGTATTTTAATATAATTTTTAATTAGTAAATAAGGAGGGTGACCATTGATTCGTATATTGTACATAGAAGATGAAAAAGAAATAGGGCAATGGGTCAGTAAGGAATTAACTGAAAGAGGCTATGAAGTAACCTGGTTAGAGTCTGGAGAAGGTCTTGAGCAACATATTGCCTCAAAGGATATTGCTATATTGGATGTGATGCTACCTGGCTTAGATGGTTTTTCCATTGGTAAAAGAATTAAACGAGAAAATAAGGACTTACCAATATTAATGTTATCAGCTCGAACGGCTATTGAGGATAAAATTGAAGGGCTCCACTTCGCTGATGATTATGTAACAAAGCCATTCCACCCCGATGAACTAGTAGCAAGGCTTGAAGTATTACTGAGAAGATATCAAAAAAATGATGATGTCCTAGCATTGCAGCACCTAAAAATTTATACGAAAGATATGCGAATTATCAATACATTGGATGAAGAAGAAATTCTTTTGACTGGTAAACAATTTTATTTATTGCAGTATTTTATACGTCACCTCAATCAAATTTTAACCAAGGAACAACTCTATGAGGGTGTTTGGGGTGAGAGTTATATAGAAGGTGATAAAACATTGATGGTACATATCCGTTACTTAAGAGAAAAGATTGAAGTAAATCCTGCAAAGCCTCTGATTATCGAAACAATTCGAGGTATAGGCTATAGGGTGAAGCTATGAAATTTTTCCGATCACTATTAGCAAAATATATGCTAATTATTTTATTAGCCATATCAATTGTGCAAATATCCTATCTGGGTGTTGCGATTTTCGTGTTAGGCATTACAAAAACAGCATCCGGAGAATTTTCAAGTGATGTTCTTCTGGAAAGTGAAATCGAGGAGCAATGGCATACAGAGGCCAACAGCATAAAACAAGCTTCAGATAATACTATTGCCGAGTTTTTTCAAAAATGGCAAGAGCAATATCCTACAGCCTCTATGTTTTGGGTAAGTGAAGAGGGCAATCTCCTGACTTCTGTCAATGTGAAGGAGCAGTTACCAACAAAATGGACACCAGCCTATACAACTCAATTTATAAAGGAACGCTATGGAGGTAATCCATTTACTGTTATGGCTTTCTTAGGCGGTGATGTATCAAATGGCTTTATTGTATTAGAGATTTCAAGGGAAGCCTTTAATCCACCGCTTATTAAGGTCTATGATAACTATGGTAGCTTCTTACTTTTTGGTGTAATTGCCGTTATTTTATTTTTTATTGTCGTTTCGCTTTTATTTTTCAAAGGAATCCGAAAAAGATTATTACATCTCCAAGAGGCCATGGAGATACGTGATGTAGACGGTCTACCTATTGAGATTCATGTGAAAAAGCGGGATGAAATTGGGCAATTAGAGCATAGCTTTAACAGAATGGTTTGCGAGCTGAGAGATAGTAAACAGCGTCAACAGAAGGAAGAACAGCTAAGACGGGAACTGATTGCCAATTTATCACATGATTTACGGACACCGTTAACAAAAGTAAGAGCTCAGTCCTATACGATTAGCAAAGAAACCTTGTCAGAGGAAGGCAAACAAGCTTTGAAGGCAATGGAAACATCGATAGTGAATATTGATGCTTTAATCGAAAATCTAATGTCCTATACATTGTTAATGGCAAGTAAATATAATTTCGAACCGAAAAACATCAATGTTATTCGGTTTGTGCGGGAACATCTAACAACCTGGTATCCAGTTTTTGAGCGAGAAAGTTTTACGATCGACATTGAACTGCAAGCATTTGAACCTAATGAATGGCGTGTTGATCCATTATGGTTAGGACGAATATTTGATAATATATTCCAAAATGTATTGCGTCACGCTAACAGTGGGAAGTATATAAAGGTGACAACGGAATCAACGGAGAGCTACAGAGCATTTCTGATTGAGGACCATGGTCAAGGGATGAAAAATGAATCGAATGCTAAGGGGGCAGGAATTGGTTTATCCATTGTCGATGTAATGGTAAAGGGTATGTGCTTAGAATGGGACATAAACTCCAATCACTTGGGCACAAAAATTATTATAAAAAATGTGATTCAATCTGCGAAGCTTGGGAAGTAAAAGCTCGCAGATTTTTTTATGTTGATGCAACAATTTTTTTGTATCGAAAGCGTTGCGGCAGAAAAAGAAAGGCTCTTATAAAAAGAGTAGAAGTTTTTTAAACAAAATTTAAACTTGGTCCATACCTGTTTTTAACCTTTTCTTCTTATGATAGTAAATGAGGTGAGAACATTGGAATATATCGTACAAACACAAAACTTATCAAAACACTTTGGGAAAGAGCAAGCTGTATCAAATATGAATTTACAAATACAAAAAGGTGAAATATACGGATTTTTAGGGCCAAATGGAGCAGGGAAAACGACTACCATTCGTATGCTTCTTGGTTTAATGAAGCCTTCCACAGGTACCATTAAAATTTTTCAAAAAGACATTACGAAGGAGCGTATTCAAATCTTAGCCAATGTAGGTTCATTAGTAGAGAATCCTTCCTACTACCCACACTTAACAGCATATGAGAATTTGGAGGCACTAAGAAAAATAGTAGGTGTACCGAAATCTCGAATCGATGAAGTTCTCGAAATTGTCCGTTTGAAGGAAGCTGCTAATAAAAAGGTAAAGGGCTTTTCGTTAGGGATGAAGCAACGTCTAGGTATTGCTGCTTCTCTACTGCATAATCCTGAATTACTTATTTTAGATGAACCAACGAATGGTCTGGATCCTTCAGGAATTATTGAAATTCGTAATTTAATTAAAAGGCTACCAAAGGAATACGGCATGACTATTATTATTTCCAGCCATTTATTATCAGAGATCGATCAAATGGCGACTCAAGTAGGGATTGTTTCTAAGGGGAAATTGATTTTCCAAGATTCTATTGAGGCGATGCGTAGGTTTGCTCAACCAAAGATTCTATTTAAAGTGAACAATGGTGAAAAAGGATGGCGCTCTCTATTAGCCCATGGCATTAAAGCAGATTATCAAGATGGGGTTATTTTATTAGAGGAATGCTCAGATGAAAAAGTTGCTCATATTGTCCATGTTCTTGTTCAGGAGGGTATTTCAGTATTCCGAGTGGAGGAAGAGAAACGCTCATTGGAGGATATATTCCTGCAAATGACGATGGGAGAGCAGGCGATATGATGGGCAAGCTGTTAACTGCTGATTTTTTAAAAATCAAACGCAAAGGATTATGGTTTTTAACGCTCTTAGGTCCCTTAGGTGTTGTCGCTCTACAAATGGTCAATTATGGAGTAAGAAAGGATTACCTCTTACAGCAAAGTGAAGATGATTGGGGCTATTATTTACTAAATGTTCATTCATTTACACCGCTTGCCATTGTGTTGGGCATTGCCATTTTAACGTCCTTCATGGCGAGTATTGAAAACGAGACTAACGCTTGGAAGCAGCTTATCGCATTACCTGTATCCAAATTAACTGTGTATTTATCTAAATATACTGTGTTAGCTATTCTACTATTTTTGTCTTCAACACTACTCATGATTTTTACGCTGAGTTATGGGCTGTTTTTAAATCTAGGTGAATCTATTCCTTATATGGAGTTAGTTAAATTTAGTTACTTCCCTGCGCTTGCAGCATTGCCTATTTTGGCACTTCAATTGTGGATTGCGAGTGTAAGCCATAATCAAGGAATTCCTATTACAGTAGGCATTTTTGGGGTGATATTTGCTTATTCCTCCTATGTTCTACCTGACTGGATGATATGGAAATGGCCATCATTGATGAACCACTGGGATGAGCCGATAATCAATGTCATGCTAGGTGTAGGGATTGGTATTTTACTCTATATTGCTGGCATGGTCGATTTTGCAAGAAGGGACGTGAAATAATGAACGCTTTACTGCAAGCTGAATGGTTTAAATTGCGTAAATCAAAAATGGTACCTATTATTTTGGCGGGGCCCATGATTGGGCTTTTCATTGGACTATCAGCAAATTTAGAGGACAATATGCAGGGACTGGAAATAAATGAATGGTATATTGCCTTATTTTCAATGAATTTAACATACGCATTATTATTTTTACCTCTTATTACGGGCGTTTTTGCGAGTCTCATCTGTAGATATGAACATCAGTCTGGCGGATGGAAGCAGCTTTTAGCATTACCGGTAACGAGAGGGAAAGTATTTGTAGCAAAATATGTGTTAATTATGCTGCTTGTTCTAGCGATGCAGCTCTTGTATTTAGGCTCCATCTTTGCTGTAGGTATGCTGAAGGGCTATACAGATCCTTTTCCAATGGGAATCGTATGGAAAAGTATTGTTGGAGGATGGGTAGCAACATTGCCTTTAGTGGCCCTTCAATTATGGTTATCCATAATGTTTAAAAGCTTTGCTGCTCCATTTGCTGTCAATGTCATATTTACGTTGCCATCAATTTTAGCGGTGAACTCTGAACGAATTGGTCCATATTATCCCTGGGCACAGCCTTTTTCAATGATGTACATAGGTGGCAAGACAGACGATGTATTCTTTGTGCCATGGGAGCAATTATTAACAGTAGTAGGTGGTGGGTTCATCCTATTTTTCCTCGGAGGATATTACTATTTCCAACGAAAAGCCATTTAACACCTTAAAGGAGAATTGACATGAGAATAATGAAACGAAGCTTCCGATTTTTAACTGCATCAATGCTATTAGTAGCTTTAGCTGGATGTGGGCAGGGGGAGTCTATAAAAGATGTCTCGCAGTATACTAGTGAAATAAAAGATATCAATATCCCTGATGATGTAAAAATTATTGGGTTTGGAGAAGCAACACATGGCAATATCGAATTTCAAACATTAAAAAAAGACCTATTTAAAGCGATGATTAAGAATGAAAATGTCCATGTTTTTGTCTTAGAAGGAGATTTTGGTGGAGCCCAGCAGATTAATCAATTTATTTTAAACGGTGTTGGAACGGCGGAGGAAGCTATAAAGGCTCTTGATTATGGCATTTATAAAACAGAACAAATGATTGAACTTGTTCAATGGATGCATGATTATAACTTAACAGTCGATGAACAAGATAAAATTTATTTTTACGGAAATGATATGCAACGCTATGATTATAGCAAAAAGGGATTGCTTGATTATTATGCACAGGTACATGCTGACAATGCTAAGAAATTTACGACTGAGCTAGAGCATGTTTCCAACAAAACGATGAGAGATTTATCGAATAATCAGCTAATAGAGCTTGATAAAACGATTGATACAATCATCAACGATTTACAATCAAACAAGGCGATATATGAGAAAAAATCATCAAAGGATGCCTTCTCCTTTGCTGCTCAATATGCACAAATTATGAAGCAACGTACGCAATTATTTGTAAATGATGGAAACTATATGAATTTACGGGATGAATATTTGGCTGAAAATTTACAATGGATTGTGGAGTACGAAGCAACGCAAGGGCATGATAAAGTGTTAATGTCTGCTCATAACGGTCATATTGAGAAAACCTCTGCTTCGATGGCAGGCTATCAATCAATGGGACAATACTTAAATGAGCAATATAAAGAACACTATTTTGCGATTGGCACAGACTTTGTCAATAATACATTTCAAGCACAAAACGGCTCTGGTGAACGAAAGGAATATTCAATTGAACATCATAATGTGTTAGTGGATGCTTTTAGTGACATCGATAGCAACATCTTTTATGTGGATTTTGAAACTGCCAAACAATCGAAGGAGCTGGCAGATATCCTTTCCCAAAAGCAAAGAATGGGCAATATCGGTGATGATTTCCGTCCGTGGTATAAGCTAACACAAATGCTGTATACCATTAAAATGACACCTGAAGAGGCTTATGATGGTCTCATTGTTGTGCAAGAAGCAACACCAACAAAAATAATTGATTAAGTTAAATTTAGCAACTTCCATCAAAAAATCTCTTTCCTTCTTCAATATAATAAAGATGAGGTGAGTAACATGGAGTATAGTCAGGCAACACAAAGAACGATTGCCTATATCGAGGAGCAATTGATGGAAGAAATTTCACTTGAACGTCTTCCTAATAATGCTGGCTACTCGAAGTTCCATCTAAGTCGTATTTTTAAGCAGGAAACGGGGATTACGATTGGTGAATATATTCGTATACGTCGACTAGCCATGGCTGCGAGTTATTTGATGTACTCTAATGTATCGATATTAACCATTGCATTTACACTTCAGTTTCAATCACAAGAAGCTTTTACAAGAGCCTTTAAAGAAGTTTATGCATTACCACCAGGGAAGTATCGAAAATTGATGCAATCACTTAATATGTTGGAGGAGGAAAATTACATGGAAACAGTTGAACAGGTTAAAGGTTGGATGTTGAGTGGAGCGAATCCAGAATTATATAAATTTCATACAGATGACAAGGTGTTTCATTCAGGGAAGCGTTCAGGCGTATTGTATTCCACAGCTGCATCAGCAAATCAGGGACAATTTGCTACGATGATGCAGGGCTTTCAGGCTACTGACTATAAAGGAAAGCGCTTGAAAATGTCTTGCTATTTAAAGACGGCAGATGCCACAAAGTGTGGTGCATGGATGCGTATTGACAATGGTACGGGTGATACTATTCAATTTGATAATATGGATCAGCGTTCTGTGACAGGTTCTACTGAATGGAATCATTATTCTATTGTCTTAGACGTACCTGAAGAAGGTGACTCCATTTATTTTGGTGTGTTATTAATTGGTTCTGGGAAAGTATGGGCAGATGGTTTCCGATTTGAAGAGGTAGATGACAAAGTTCCAACAACGAATATGCTTTCACAGGAGCATTTACCAACCCATCCAGCTAATCTAGACTTTAGTATGGCTTAATGGAGGCAATGTAATCATCGATTGACTTTGTTTAACAACGTATTGTTTACCTCTAATTTGTTAAAACTAACAAAGAGGAGGTGTGAGACAATGGCACAAGAAATTCTTTGTGAAGTCAATAACTGCACATTTTGGGATTCTGGTAACAAATGTACAGCCGAAAAAATTTATGTTGTCAGCCAAAAGGGACAACATGCTTCCAACAGCGAGGAAACAGACTGTAAAACATTCGAACCTGAAACGCATTAATGCCAAAAGGGTAGCCATGTATATGGTTACCCTTTTTCCCTGTCTTTATTAATAAAAAATATCCACCTTTTCTTTACTAAATAAAAGTGCATGTGCATTGCTCACTTTTTCTTCCACATAATCTAACGAGTATTTACCAACGGAATCTGTTAAATCACCAATGGCCCGAGATAAATTATCGATAATTGGAATGAGTTTGTGTAATTCAGTACGGTCTTTGTCTTTGTGCATCTCATCCATGATTTCATATGCAAGACGCTGAATTTTCCTTAATCGCAATTTTTCAGATTGCATTGAATCCTCCTTATTAAGCAATTTAAGATGTCTCATTATATGAGCTACAATAAGGTTTCATGAATTTTTTTCTTTAGAAGTAATTGCTAGGACTTTGAAGGGCTGATGCAATTTCCCTTATGCCAACGTTGATTTTAGATTCCTCCACATTGGACACATTTAGCTTTAATATTCGCTCATGATCAAATGCATCTAAATAATTGCGGTTAATCGTATCTAGATAAATTTTGTGTTGCATCAAATGCTGAATAAGCTTTTGAGTATTGACCTGTCTTGGTAGAACGATATGGCTATGCATACAGACTTCTATTGATGCCTGATATTGGGCTAAATGCGTTGCTATGGATTGCTGAAGGCTATTCGCTCGGCTTGCATAAGCTTCGGTGACTTTCTTTTGATAACGTTCAAACATACCACTTTTCAAGTAAAGCTCTAAGGCAGCCTGTGAAATCATGGAGCTATCAATATCAGTGGTATTTTTGTACTGCTGAAATGTGTCAGTAAAGACATCTGGTAAAACGGCAAGTCCAATACGTAAGCCAGGAAACATGATTTTAGAAAAGCTTTTTAAATAGATAACATATTGCTGTGTATCATCTGTATAAATGGGATCTATTTTCGAATTTTGCTCGAAATCTGCCAAATAATCATCTTCAACAATGTAAACATTATATTGATAAGCAAGTTTACGGATTAGATCTTTTGTCTTTTTACTATAAGAAGTACCTAGAGGATTGTGCAGACGTGGCATCGTGTAAAAAAACTTTATGTCATGTTTACTAAAAATGCTTTCTAATTCATGTAAATCAATGCCATCCATTGTTCTTTTGATGCCGATTGCCGAAACTCCATAGGTTTTTAAATAATCCATATATAAATGGTAACTAGGTTGTTCCACTAAAATGGTTGAACGACCATTTGGAAATGGCATAATACTTAGCAAAGTCAGGGATTGCTGGACGCCAGAAGTAATAAAAATATTTTCTTCTTTTGCGAATACTTGATAGTTTGCTAATAATTTTTTCGCTTCTGTTATTAAAGATGGTAAGCCTTTTGGTGTTCCATATCTAAATAGATCTGTTTGGTATGTATCAATAGCTTTGTTTATACAATGTTGAAAATCCTGATATGGGAAAGCATTCCAACTGGGTGAAGATGTAGCAAAATCTATGTGATCTCTTTCCTGTGGTTGTAAGGGTAACTGATGGTCAACAACATAGTAGCCGCTTTTCGGTAATACATAGATAAGATGCTGATCCTCAAGTTTTTTTAAAGCAGTTAAAATAGTACTTTTACTACAGGAAAATTGCTGTGATAACTGGCGGATAGAAGGTAGTTTTGCCCCTGATTGAAGAGTACCTGCTTGTATTTGAGTCAGCAGCTGAGAATAAATCCATTCATATTTAAGCATAGACAGCCTCCAGCACATCTGTATCGGTACAGATGTGTTTTTTTCATATCGTCTATAGGTTCTCTTTTTAATACGATAACTATACCGGCCGGAATGATTTGAGAAGGAGCATTATCGTATGTCAGAAAAAAGAAAAGCCTATATAGCAGCGATTTCGTATGCATTTATCATTGGCCTTTCATTCATGTTTGTGAAAGTTACATTAACGGTGGCGAGTCCAACTGATATTTTAGCCCATCGCTTTACGTTTGCCTTCATCGGTATTGTTATTTTAATGGTATTTACGAAAAATAAGCTAACAATAAAAAAATATGATTTACTAAAAATTTTACCGTTAGCCATATTGTATCCCATTGTTTTTTTCACTTTTCAAGTGCTTGGGCTTGCTAAAATTTCCTCTTCAGAGGCTGGAATTATTCAAGCAACGATTCCTATTTTTACATTAGCACTAGCAGGTTTATTATTAAAGGAAAAAGCTACTCGTGGACAGCTCGTCTTCATTAGTTTATCTGTACTTGGAGTTATCTACATGCTAATTATGAATGGGGCCAATGCAACTACAGGAAATGTCATCGGCAGTGGACTTATTTTACTTTCAGCCCTTGCTGCGTCGCTTTATAACGTGTTTGCACGAAGGCTTACAAAGCAATATTCATTACTGATTTTAACGTATGTAATGACATTATGTGGATTTGTCATTTTTAATGGGGTGGCTCTTGGAAATCATCTGATGAATGGTACAATCGATGAATTTTTTCAGCCATTAACACATGTTGATTTTGTCATCGCGATTTTATATTTAGGGCTATTATCCTCGCTCGGTACGTCCTATTTATCCAATTATGCGTTATCTAAATTAGAGGCTTCTAAAATGAGTGTTTTTAGTAACTTTGCTACGCTCATTACAATACTTGCAGGCGTTTTGTTTTTACAGGAAGTCTTTCACCTTTATCACTTTATTGGTGGAATCATCATCATTATTGGCGTCATAGGAACAAATTATTTTGGGCAGAGGCAGGTAGTGTAATGAGAAAATACAGCCTTTTGCTATTAATAAGTTGTATATGGGGCTCTCAGTTTTTCTTCGTAGCATTAGTTACGAATGATGTGGGAGCTGTCACTTTATCTTTGTTAAAAGCTTTAATCGGTGCAATCTGCTTAAGTATTATGAGCTTATTTTTGAAAAAAGAAAACTACTTAGCAAATAGTAAATTATACATTGGGATTGCCATTTTTGAAGTAGTGATTCCCTTCGTCCTCATTGCGCAAGGTCAAAAATATGTATCCAGTAGTATTGCGTCTATGCTCATAGCAATTGTCCCGATTATCACGTCAGTTCTCTTTGTTTTTTTCTTTAATAAAAAAGTTAGTTCGTTTCAAACGATTAGCATTCTATTAGGCTTTTTGGGGATCATCATTCTTTCTTGGCCAATACAAGGGGTGAGTGGTTCAGGGACAGTATTAGGGAATGTGCTGCTACTATTAGCAGCACTGAGCTTTGCATTTTCGTTAATTTTAATGGAGAAGTTAGAGGGTGGTTCACCAATCGTTCATATGAGAAATGTTTTAGGAATTGCCACTGTGATTTTATTACCAATGGCATTTATCCTTGAACAACCATTACGATTAAGCATAAATGGGATTCAGGTCGTCTCCATTGTTATATTAGGCATTTTCCACGCAGGGATTGTGTATATGCTTTATAATCTTTTAATTAAAAGTGAGGGTGCTTTATTTGCCTCTTTTAGTAATTATATCGTTCCTGTAGTAGGTGTTCTACTTGGATATTTGATATTGAAAGAACCGTTATTAATCAAACATTTCATAGGGATATGTATTATTCTTTGTGCTCTTTTGTTGTCGAAAAGAAACAAGAAGTGAACGTTGGTTATAAAAAATCACCTCGATAGTGTACGAGGTGATTTCAGACTGTAGACAAGCTCGAAATAATGAAGAGCTTGTCATACATTATTTGAAAAATCTATAAATCAAAATAGTAATTTATTGTTGCTTTATTTTTATTCTTAAAATCATTTTATGATAAAGTGACAAAATCATATAGGCTATCATAGAAAACAGTCCAATGACAATTAAACTTATAGTAAAAGCATGTATATAATTTAACAAAGAAGCGCTCTCTAAACTTGTTCCTAAATAATAAGAAAATAGTATACTAATACCTGCGACTGCTAAGGAATTTGCTAAGTACATAAAGGTTGTAAATAGACCAGCAGCAACCCCCATATGAATCTTTGGAATGTTACCCAATATGGCATTTGCTAAAGGTGTTGTAGCAAGACCAAGTCCAAGGCCATAGACGAATAAAAGGATTATTGCATCAGTTCTGAGTAAATTATATTGCTCCATCCATAAAAAGAAGACAAGTAAAAAAGTACACATACTCATACATAATGCACCCATTTTTAAAACAATAAAACCATACTTATTAATAATTTTTGAAGAAATAATAGACGTTACAAAAAATCCAATTCCTATTGGTAGAAAAACTAAACTCGTTTCTCCTGTATCATACTTTAGGCCATATTGTAAAAAGTAACTAAGGATAAAGAAAAAGGCAAACATACTTAAGTAAATAGCTAGCACAGAACAAATGCCAAATACAAAAGGGCGATGCTTAAATAAACTTAGGTCTACGAGAGGTGATTGTTGAAGTTTTTGCTTAAATCGCTCAAGATAAATGAACAGAATAAGTACAACAAATGAAAGCAGTAGACAGCTAAAAATCCATGTTTGCCATCCTTGTTGTTGGACTTCGGATAAAGGATAAATAAGTAGAAATATACTAACCATTAATAAAATTGAACCCATCCAATCAATATGATTGGATTTCTTATCCGTTGACTCCGGTATAAAAGGGAGCAAAAGGAGTACTAGCATGCCAATTGGAACATTGAAAAAAAATACAGTTCGCCAACCGCCGTTAAATATATTCCATTGAACTAATAATCCCCCTAATATTAAGCCAAAGGTAAAGGCTACTCCAATGACAGCACCATACAAGCCGAAAGCTAAATTTTTTTCTCTAGGCGGAAAAATTTCCTGGATTGTTGATAAAACTTGAGGCTGAATAAGGGCTGCGGCTAAGCCTTGAACAAATCGAATCCCAACTAATAACAATGGGCTTGAAAGTATTCCTCCTAAGAAAGCAGTAAGGGTAAAGAACAATACGCCAATCCATAATATTTTTTTTCTACCGTAAATATCGCCTAGTTTACCTCCAATTATTAGAGCAGTTGCAAGCCCAACCGAATATCCTGAAAATAGTAATTGAGCGTGAGAAAAGGATATATGCAAGTCGTTTTGAATGGAAGGTAATGCAATTTGTATCATGTAAGTATTTAAGGAGATTAATAATGTTGGAAGTAATATCACCGCTAATGCCAACCATCTATATGAATAGAACGTACTTGATTTTTCTGATGAAATTGGATTCATAGATACTCCTCCTTATATTGATTGGTTGTCAGTCAAAAATAGCTTTAGTGATTAGGTAAAGCTGGATGATACGCAACGACTATATTATTCGTATCATTATTTTGATAGATACAACAGTCAACTTCATAAACCTCTTTTACTAATGAAGGTGTTAGTAGCTTCTCAGGCTTGCCATGTGTTAGTATGCGACCATTTTTTAGTACATATAAATATTCACAATACATGGCAGCAATAGATAGATCATGCAATGCGGCTAGTGTACCAATCTGTAATGATTGCACTAGTGATAAAATTTGAATTTGATATTTAATATCTAGGTGATTTGTAGGTTCATCTAAAATTAAAAACTGTGGTTCTTGAGCTAAGGCACGTGCGAGAATGACACGTTGCTTTTCACCACCAGAAAGATAAGAGAAATGTTTTGAAGCATAATGCTCTAAGTTTACTTTTCGTAATATGTTATCCACAAGTTCAATATCATTTTTTGTATCTGATTCTAACATTCTTTTATGTGGTGTTCTTCCCATCATCACCATATCACGTACAGTAAAGTCAAAATTCGAGTTGTTAAATTGTCCAACAACCCCCATTTTTTTCGCGATTTCTTTGGCAGAGGATTTAACAATATCTATATCATCTAAAAAAATCTTGCCACTAGTGGGTTTTATGACTTTATAAATGTTTTTTAATAGTGTTGATTTTCCACAACCATTCGGTCCAATAATGCCAACAAATTGTCCTTCTTTCACCTTTAGCGAAATACTTTTGATAATTTCAACATCTGATACTGCGAATGAAACATTTTCTACATCTAATTCCATATTAGTTACCCCCAAAACCATATTTCTTTTTTATTAACATGTGCATAAATACTGGGGCACCTAATAATGAGGTTACGATGCCAATTGGTAATTCGCTGTTAGGAATGATTGACCTTGCTAATAAATCTGTCCAGATTAAAAAGATAGCCCCTACTAAAATAACAATAGGTAGTAGTTGTTGATGATTTGACCCTGTAAAGATGCGTACAATATGTGGAATGATAAGCCCAACAAAGCCAATGATTCCACATGTTGAAACTATAATGCCTGTCAAAGCGGCAGAAATAACTAAAAATACTTTTCGATAAGTATTTATATTAATACCTAATGTCATAGCAGCATCATCTCCCATAAGCATTGCATTCATAATGCGCCATTGGGAGAGGAAAAATACAGCTATAATAATAATAGTAGTAGCGATTAAAGGCAGGTCATCCCAATCAGCAGTGGACAAACTCCCCATTGTCCAAAATGATACTGAACGTACACCTTCCGCATCTTTAGCAAAATATATAAATAGATTAGATAGAGCTGTAAATAGTGCATTGACAACAGTTCCGGCTAGAATAAGTTTAATAACAGACATTTTTTCCCCAATACTTGATAGCAGCAATACTAGAAATGTTGCCAATAACGCACCTAGAAACGCCCAAATCATTAAATTTGATTCTCCAAAAAGGCTGAGCTGATACCCTAATATGATAGAGAATGTTGCACCTAGTGAAGCACCTGAGGAGATACCAAGTAAATAAGGATCTGCAAGTGGATTCTGAATGGTTGCTTGCATCACACTACCGCAAAGTGCCAAACCACTCCCGACGAATAGTGCTAATAAAACTCTGGGAAAACGAATTTGCCATATGATTTCAAGTGTCATGTTAGAAATAGTTGTATCTATATGACCTATGTTTATTCCTGTAATTTGATATAAAACAATTTTGCAAGAATCAAGAAATGGTATACTGACTTGTCCTATGGAAACAGAAGCAATTATAGAAATGAAAACTAGCACTATCAAAAATAGAAGTAGGGTAAAAAAAGAAAATTTACTTTTGAGCATTTTTTTTCACTCCATTAACTATTTCAGGGTTGATAAATGCAGCTACTTCCTCATATAAATCAGCAATCTCAATACCACCATTTATAGCTCCTGTATATTCTACGGCCATAACTTCATTATTTTGAATGGCTTTTACAGTTCGAAGCTTTTTATCATTCATTAAATTATTTTTTGTTTTTTCTTGATCAGGCTCTTGGAATTCTGTGATGATAATTTTATCTGGATTTGCTGCAATAATTGCCTCTGTTGAAAGCTCAATATAGTCTTCTTTCGAAAGTTCTAAATATGTAGCGCCTGCACCTTCAATCATCTCGTCAATCATGGCCCATTTTGGTGAGAAGTAGAAATACTTACCTCTAGCGCCACTTATCAATAGGACAGTAGGCTTTTCTTTAGAATCCTTAACTTTAGAAGTAATGGCATCTATGCGTGTTTGTTGTTCAGTTAGATATTTGTTCGTTTTATCTTCTATATTAAAAACCTTCCCAAATGTTTGAATTTCCTCAAAGTAAATATCTATGCTACGTCCTATTGTAAAGTTGGTGGAAGAAACAACAGGCAGTCCACGGTTGTTCCAAGAAGGGATACTTCCAATTAATTCTTCTCTAAATGCAGAAGCAATAGAGTAGATTAAATCAGGTTCTAGAGCCATGATAGCCTCCTTAGCTGGCCACATTTCACTAACTAAAGGTAGTTTGTCAATGTCATCTTTGTAGTCTGAATTTGTTAAATCACTATATGCAAATCCAACGACTTTTTCTTGCTGTCCAAACTTAACTATTAACTCTGCTACAGCTGAACCGATGACCATCACTTTCTCGGGAGCATTGGGGATAGTCTGAGAGATTTTCTGTCCTTCATAAGTGTAGGTATCTAGTGTTAATGGATAGTTTCCATTAATAGTTGTATTGTCTTTTTTCTCAGAAATAGTTTCCTGTGATTGTGCACAACCTAAAATCAGCAATATAAGTGTGAAACCTAATAGAGAAAGGGTTTTTTTTAACATTTAAATCCTCCTAAAAATTAGTATTTGACTGACAGTCACTCAATAATGTTTCACAATATTTCTTCTCACTCTGATCATTTGACTAGTTATTAGTCAAATGCTTAAATGAAAAAAGGGGGTAGTTCAGAAAATGATTAGAGTAACAAAAAGTGCATCAGAACGACGAAATGAGATTTTAGATACAGCAGAGTCTCTTTTTAGTGAAAAAGGTTATGAAAAAACCTCAACTACTGATATAACTAAAAGGATGGGAGTAGCACAGGGAACGCTGTACTATTACTTTAAATCCAAAGAAGCATTGGCAAATGCATTAATTGATAGGCAACTTAAAGGAATAAAGCAAGAATTTACAGAAGTCATCTATAATGAGACACTTACGGCGTATGAGAAAATTGCATGGATTTTTGTTTATGAGCTTGATGATCCAACAGGCCATGTCGAAATCTTTAAATATTTACAACATGATAGTAATGCTACTCTGCGTCAAATATTACATGTACAAACCATTTGTCAGTTTACGCCACTGCTAACAGATTTAAATATACAAGGCAATAAAGAGGGGCTCTTTCACATTGAAAATCCAACGCTAGTGGCAGAATTTTTCCTATCGACAATCCACCATTGGGTAGATTCATCGTTATTTAAATGGAATAAAGATGAACGTATTGCTAGAATTAAAGCCATTCAATCTACGTTCGAACATTTATTCGGAGTCCCTCATGGAAAATTTGATTTATCCCTCCTAAGACAAACTGTGAAAGTTAAATTTAATTATTGAGTGAAAGCATCTTAAATGATAATCAATATCAATTAAGATGCTTTTATTATAATTATTGACTGACAACCTGTCAAATTGTTTTTATTAGATCGAAGCTAGAAATGATATGGAGTTAACGCATAAAAATTTGGAAAATGAACTTCTATGTATTGTAACTGTTTGTTATTATTTTTAAAGTACAGCGAGTATGGTGCAAATTTTCCATCATACCTTTTTAATTAGGGAGGACAACAATACTATGGAGAAGATTTTTCAAGAAATATTGGAATCGATCAGATTTGCTGATAAAAGGATTATTATTGGCATTTCAGGTCATGGAGCTGCAGGAAAAACAACATTTGCTGAAAAGCTTTTAAAAGTTTTAAATCAAGCTGAAGTGAATTATTTGAATACTGATCCTTATATTGTTAGTTCAGATATTCGCAAACAGACAATGATTAATTATACATATCAAAATGTAAATCATCGTTTTAAAATGACCGCTTGTCATCCCGCTGCCCATCACCTTCCTTCATTGGAAAGAGATGTTCAGATGATAAGAGCAGGGCTGGATTTATTGACAATCGGTACACATTATATGAAAAGCACATTAATTTCTTCAAAAAAACAGATCACGATAGTAGAAGGAATGAGTGTAGCATTTATAGATCCAGAGTTATTGGATTTCAAAATTTATTTTTATACAGATGGGGCTACAGAGCTTAAGCGAAGATCAGATCGTGATGTACTTGATAGAGGGACAGATATAAATTATTTAAAACAATCACATGATGAACGACGTATTCAATATGAATTATTTATGCATCCATATTGCCAACATTTTGATATGGTTATTAAAACAGAGGATGATGAAATCCTTATTGAAAAAAATACACTTGTAAAATAAATGAGAGCCTTCTACTAATCAATTAGTGGAAGGCGCCTGTCTTTAGTATTGGAATTTTACGCGGACAGTAGCATCAATAGCAATTTGTCCCTGTTCTATAGGCGTAACTCCTGAGGAAACAGCCATAGAGCGGTAAAGGATCGGTGTGTTAGCTTGCTCTTCCACAATTTCTATAGGGAGTGGCTGTAAAGGAAGGTGCATGGTTTCTGCTATTGTTTTCGCCTTCAGCTGTGCATTCTGAAGAGCAAAATTTAATGCTTGCTGATAGTAAGCGTCTGTATGGTCCAATTTGAACTGAATGTTGGCAATACGATTTGCTCCATTTTCTATGGCTGTATCAATGACTAAGCCCAAATTATCGATGTTTGATACATTGACGGTAATGGCATTGACCACTTCATAGCCATTAAAAATTTGTTTGCCCTCTTCAAAATGATACTGTGGTGTAACCGTATAACTAGCTGTTTGTATTTGTTCTCTTGGAATACCGAGGGCTACTAGTGATTGAATGACTTGATTCATGATCCTTGCATTTTCCTGCTGAGGGCCTTGTACATTATTGCCTTGTGTTTGGACTTCTATTTGTATTTGTACAGAGCTTGGAGTAGCCATTACCTGGCCATTGCCAGTTACCGTAATAACGCGTGATAGATGGGGTACTTGTTGATTGACTTGTGCATAGTACATACAAAACCACCTTTCGTAAGGTATATAATAATGCTATGCAAAGAAATTTATTCCTTGTTTAGTCTTTTTAAATATTTATCATGAAGCTTTGTGAAGAAAAGTAAAGTTAAAATAGTTCCCAACAAGGCTAAAAACATGTCCCATTGTGCATCCCAGCGATCTCCCTGCATGCCTAAAAAATCTTTCGTCCCTTTACTGCCCTTCGAGATTCTTGTACTTAACCATTCGATGATTTCATAAAAAGCAGCAATTGCGAGCAAAATACTAATTGTAATACCTGTTAGCCAAGCTCCTTTAGTAAGCTGCGTCTTTCGAAGTAATATTTCCCTTATCACGATGGCTAATAAACCTTTTAAAAAATGACCGAAACGATCATAGTGATTGCGTTGGAAATGAAATTCTTCTTTTAGCCAATTAAAAAGAGGAACCTCTGAATAGGTATAATGTCCACCTATAAAAGTAAGGATCGACAATAGGGCAATGATGATATAAGAAAATGTGGTGAAGCGAAATTTATGATAGATACAAACTACGACTGTTATTGCCACAACCCCTGGGCTAACCTCAGCCAGCCAATCTAAATAGGAGGATGGTTTAATGACTGACCAGGTAAATACAATTAAGACGATAGCAAGTAAGGTTAGATGTATCTTAAAATGTTGACCATTATTCATAACAACAACTCCCTTTGTCCCACAGTATGTGGAAGGGGATATTTGCTTATTCAACTATCGGTTGGCAAACAAAAAAGAAAAGCGTCTAGTTGACGCTTTTTTATAGCCAATTAGATCATTTTTAAAAGTGCCTCTACGCCAGTCATTCCTTCAGTAATACCAAGTTGTTCTGCTTCATACGTTACCGATTCTAATGGGGCTGTTAATAGCTCATCAATTGTTTTAACACCTACTGCACGACCAGCAACGATTTTCCGATCAACTAAGCGACTATTTAATAGGCCAACATCTAAAGCTCCACACATAATGTAGCCTGTCGTATTAGAAATGGTCAGTAGCGTTGTTTTAGGTAATTGAACAACTACTGCAGTGAAGAAATGCCCTTTAATCATAATAGGTTCAATTGTCACCATCGAAATCACTCCTTTTCTCTATATACATATGGTGATGACTAGCAAGGTGTTCAACATTTCCTTGAAAAAAGTCATCAGATGAATAATGCTGAAAACGAATGAGATGATGGATGAAGTTAATGGAGGCAATTAAAAAGGGAATCTACTCCTGATGAATAGATTCCTTGTATCTCTTTACCTTGTATAAGAAAGCAGAGCAGTTTGTTTAAATTTATGTAATGCAGTTGTTGCCTCACTTTTAGAACGATATTCAAACATTCGATAAGTGTTTTCTTCAAATACTGTAATAACCCACATATATGTCATCCCTTCCATTGTGTTACATAACATTGTGTCTATTTATCGAGTTGTTATATATCATTTATAATTTTATTTTACATCAATAAAGAAAAAAATAAAGCACTATCCCTTGTTTTTCACATATCGTTCAAAATTGTTATGAAATAATTAAAAGGAGAAAACAGACAATCCTTCACAAGTATATTTCATTGCAATTCGTAAATAGTAAGTTGACGGAGTTCTGTGAATTCGGACTTGGGAGGTGATGCTATGACACGTATACATGTATTGGTTTTTACAGTTTGCTTTTTAATCATCTCGGGATTTTTAGGAGAGAAAGGCTATGCTGATAAGGGTCGCCCTTATTATGAGGAAACAGGAGAAGTGGTATGGGATATCAACACAGAGGATAAAATTGTCGCCCTCACCTTTGATGATGGCCCACATCCCAAGTACACTGCGGCAGTGCTTGATTTATTAGCAAAATATGATGCCAAAGCAACCTTTTTTATTATTGGAAAGAATGCAGAAAAATATCCAGAGCTTGTTTTACGTTCTTATACAGAAGGCCATGAATTAGCCAATCATACGTATACACATCCGTTTAAAGTTTCCATCAAAAAATTGCAAGAGGAGCTTCAAAAGACAAATGACACGATTTATAGTATTACTGGTTTTTCCCCAGTTTTATTCCGTCCTGTAGGTGGAAATTATACGGATGCTATGATTAATGCTGCTGTAAAGGATGGCTACAAGGTTGTGATGTGGTCTTGGCATCAGGATACGCAAGATTGGAAAGAGCCTGGTGTAAAGAAAATTGTGCAAAAGGTGATGAAGGGAACGAGGCCTGGAGATGTCATTTTATTTCATGATGGTGGTGGGAATCGTACACAAACCATTAAGGCATTAGAAGAAATCCTCCCTGCATTAAAAAAACAGGGCTACACATTTGTCACAATATCCGAGATGATTGAAAGTAAACAACAGCAACAGGAGCAAGTTCAATAATGAAAAATGAGCCATCTCAACAAGGTTTGAAATGGCTTATTTTTCACATATATTAAAAGTTTGAGTTAGAAGAATATGATTGGAGCTAGTGCAATCCCTAAGATTGTTCCTAAAGCAATTCCATAGCCAAAACCTTCCCCACCAAATCCTCCAAATCCCCAAAAACCTAAACCATAACCACTATGTCTTCTATCAGGTAGAATCCATACCTGTCTTCTGTCTACCTTAGTGATTTCCCCAACATGTACCCTACCAGATGAATCCGAGATTCGAACGCGTTTGCCATGATATTTACAGCAAAGATTATAAGCATCAGCTGGATTCAATATTATCCCTCCTTTCGATGTCATTACAAGCTAATATATGCGATCCGAAGCATTTATCACTAGCCGATTGTCTATTCACGACATATGCTGAGAAGAGGTGATGACATGGCAGTTGTGCCAACAGATAAGTGGTTAGATGAATTTGTTTATGCCAGAAAATCCACAAAAAAAGATGAGTTACATAGTTTGCAATGCTCCATTCTTTGTGATCATTTAGTCGAATTATTTCAAGATGGCTTGTCAGAAGAAATACACTATTCTTTACAGCAACAGGGACTTTTTCTACCAGATGAGACAGTCGATGTAGAGCATTTAAAGCAGCATAATGTGTGGGATTGCGTACAGCAAGAATTTATATACTTGCAAAAGAAATGGAATGGTCCGACTATACCGATTTATATTTTCCCAATTACCCAACAGCAAACGATGACCAATAAAAACGGTGTGGCTTATCCTCAGGCTCTTTTTTTATTTATTGGAGAAGTAGAGACACAGGAACTGCAAGCATTGTTCGCACATGAATATAATCATGTCTGCCGTTTACACAATTTAAAAAAATCCCTCGATGAGATGACTTTGTTGGATGCTCTTATTTTAGAGGGCTTAGCAGAAAGTGCAGTGAAAGATTTATACGGAGAAAAGTGGCTTGCACCATGGTTAAAAAAATATTCAGCTACAGAGCTTTTAGTTTTATGGAAAAGTCATTTTTTGCAGAATTTACAGGTTGAAGGAGTAGAAAAGCATAGGCCGTTTTTATACGGTGGTGAGCTGCCACCTTGGATAGGCTACTGTATAGGCTATAAAATTGTTCAGTCGTATAGGAAGAAGCATTCATCCCGACATCTCCTATTTACGTCAAGCAAAGATATACTTGCTGGTTCAGATTTTCCGCTACAATAGAGGAAAGGAGTGATTGTTGTGTCCAGTGAAATAAAAAATGTATTATTACCAGTCGTAGATTCAGCAACAAAGGTGCTCATTGTAGGCTCAATGCCAGGAAAGCAATCATTAGAAAAGCAACAGTATTATGGCAATCCACGCAATCACTTTTGGCCCATTATGAGTGAGCTGTTAGAGACGGAGGTTCCTGACGATTATGTAAAGAGAATCGCATTGTTAAAACACAATGCAATCGGTCTTTGGGACACGATTGAAACTTGTGAGCGTGAAGGAAGCTTAGACGCAGCAATTCGCAATGAAAAACCAAATGATTTTCAAACCTTATTTGAAGAATATCCTAATATCCAGTTAGTACTCTTTAATGGAGCGAAAGCATTTGAGGTTTTTAAAAAGCATATAGGTCTAGAGCTTTTAGAAGAACGAGCTTATAAAAAAATGCCATCAACCAGTCCGATCCCAGGAAAAAATATAAAATCTTTTGCTGAAAAGCTAGAGGACTGGCGGATTATTCAATCCTATTTATCCTCTTAAGTCAGAGGTAGAATTAGCGTGATGAAATGGTTGTCTTTGTGTGAATAGCATTTCTTGTGCTTTTAAACCATTGATAAAAAAGGATATAAACAAGGATGATTTCAATTGCATCGCCACCATAGTACATGATCTTGGCACCTAGCTCTGCCTGTGTGACAGGGACATGCTGAGGAGGATTTGCATAAATATATTTTGCCAATATAGAATGAGCTGCTAGTGCTACTACTAATATAAGTGATCGAAAGACATAAGGGTATGGATGGGGTGTAGGATCAATATAAATAAAGGCAATGGTAAACACATAGCCTGCTAGAAAAATGTGAAGGTGAATGAAAATATATAGAAGTATATGTTCATGCATAAGATTGAAAAGTGATGTCGTATAGAGTAACCATAAGCCACCTACATTTAAAATAGACGCATTAATTGGGTGAGAAATAAAACGAACATAAGGATTCCTCATTGTACGAGAAAGAGTACGAGCCGTATTCACTGATAATGTCCTTAAAAGGAGTGCCATGGGAGCTGCTAATGCCATAAGTAGGGGGGCAAGCATGCCAAGCAATAGATGCCCTATCATATGTGCTGCGAAGTGGACATGACTAAGAGAAGCCAATGGACCGATTAGTGTCACGATGGCACTTACATTTCCCACAAGCCAACAGATAGTACGAAAATGCGGCCATTGTTTTTTATGTTGATTCGAAACAATGACAGCTACGATATAAAAAATAATGGCTATAAAAAATGGTAAAGCTATTAGTAGCTGTACTATAATGGGAAAGCTTTGAGCATGAGCAGAATGCAAAACGGGCAACCTCCTAACGTCCCTTTTGATTGGTTTGGAGTAACAAGACCACACCAATAACAATTAATAGAGCCGCTAATATGTTCCAAATCACATCATATGGGAGAATATCAACATGATAACGAATTTGATGCAGTTTCATGAATTTATGTTGAATAATCCCGTCGTATAATTGAAATATGCCAGCTCCTAGAAAAATACCACCAAGCCATCTTTTTAGCCAAAATCCATGCTTTCTATGTAGGTCAGCCAATAAAAAAGCAGAACCAATCGTCGCGAAAAAGCTGAATGCATGAAATAAACCATCTGACACTAACCCAATAGCAGCTGTAGATTTATCATAAAAATGATGCCAATGTAATAATTGATGGAAAATGACCTCATCTATAAATGCCACAACCCCAAGGCCGAATAATATGCCTGTCCACATATTACGTTGTTTATATTGAAAGCGGTTTTCGTGTTTATGATTTTGTTCCTCGTACATCTTTGTCATACCCAATCATATCACCTCAAGCTGAATTTCTTTTAGTCTACCCATGAGGTGAGCACTTAAACAAAATCCCCCACAAAAACAGTAGTGTTTTTGTGGGGGATATCGTCACTGCCAGGTGTTATAGTATGAACCAGCAGGGCTATAAAAGAATTTAAAATCAAACTTCTCAGCTAATGCACGACTTTTTGTTGCATCTTCAAAACTAATTGCCATAACCTGTGTACCAAATTCATCTCGTATATGGACGAGTTTTTGCATCATATCGAGTGACCATTCGTCTTTTCCTACCACTGGGTAAGAAAAGTCTTCCCACATAATAAAGTCAACATAGGGTGCTGTATAATCAGCTAGTGTTTGAAACCCCCAATTCTGAGCAACAGATAGTTCAGGATTGTGTTTTTTAATTTGTTGGAGAAATGATAACATGGCTTCATTTTGCCATGTTTGCTCGTCTTGGGGTAAATAAGAATTAATATTACCAACCGTATCTAAAAACACACCGTCTAAGCCTTTCTGTACAATTTGCTTCTGGATTTCCGTTAGTAAAAGTTCTTGATAATGACTCGAAGTCATATCCATTAAATAGGAATCCCATTCAGCAAAATACACTTTTTCACCTTGTTTATTTCGATAAAAGTCTTCTTCGTTTAATTGATGGTAGAGGGCTTTGTTCCATTTATCTGCCTCCATTGCATTAATATAGCCATACACTAAAGTACCGCTTTTTTGGGCACTGTCAATATACTTCTGCTGCATTTCAATAGGTTCTACAATCACTAGATCAAGCTTAGTCATGTCCTTACCAATGGCAGCATTGCCTTTATCTAAGTAGTATTTGTAATCTTTCACGTCAGCAATTTTTGCTTGGATACTAGTGGAAGAAGATACTGGATTTTGAGCAAGTAGCAACCACATACTTCCTGCGATAAGAATGGCTAGTAAGAGTAACAGTAATTTTCTCATAAGGACTCCTTTTAGAAAAATATCCCTTTCATTATACATTAATAGGTAACGGATTACCTTCGATAGATGGGCAATGGCTCAACGGTTAATCGCCCTTTTACATATATTGAGTAATGTAAAAGGAGGGTTTGTGTGTACAATAATCCATTTAGAGAAGATAATTTTAGAAGACCTGGCTGGGGAGATTATGATGATTTTGAAACAACGTCATTTGGGCCAACTCATTTCGGACCTCCTCCGGCAGGACAAATGCCCATGAGCACACCACCAGGTTTTTCGCCACCGATTCCTGCATGGCGAGTAGGATCAAGTGGTATACGTTCTTGTTTGTTTAGAAATACGTATATTTGGATGAACACTGGTCGGAGTTTTTGGTTTTTCCCAACTGCTATAGGAAGGGAAATCATTGCGGGTTTCCGCTGGAGCCGCAGATATGGCTGGTATTTCCGTACCATTTCAAGAAATCAAATTCGCTCCTATGAATGTTTTAGATAAACCTACTCTAGAGTAGAGATTTTTATTTTTTAATAAAAGGTGTTACAATGACGGTAACTAAAAATGAAGGGAAGATGGGTGGCTAATGAATAACTAATCTTATTTTTTGCACATGAAATTTATATTTCACGAAAAACAAAAATAGGATTAGTCTGCCCATTTTCCATAATAATAGCTAAATATTGGCCCATAGTTGCTAATATTTAGCTCATCCAAAACTTGCTTTTGGAGTGATAAATATAGCTATTACAATAGCTTATTTGTGCATGATATTGTAGCGACTAATCCTTCCAAAATAATTGGAGGGATTTTTTTTGTCCCTCCAACTGGAGAGGGTGGATAGTATGAAGGAACTTTTAAAATTACAGGATGTACGTTATGAAATAAAGGATACTTTACTATTTGAACATGTGACAGGCACCGTAAAACAAGGTGAGGTTATCGGCATTATTGGAAGAAATGGTGCTGGGAAATCGACATTGTTACAGTTGATTCAAGGTGCATTATTGCCAACTGCGGGAGTAATACAAGGGTTATCAGCTGTAAAAATCACAATCGTTGAACAGGAGCTAGCTCATTTTGACAAACCAGCAATATCTGCAAGAGAGGCTGATTTGCTGGCAAAATGGCAGGTACCCAATAGATCATTTGCAGCTTTAAGCGGTGGAGAGAAACTTAAAATGCGTCTTGCAGAAGGTTTTGCTCAGAATGCTCAAATTCTATTGCTTGATGAACCGACGAATCATTTAGATGAGCAAAGTACCGCTTTTCTTATAAAACAAGTACAAAACTATAAGGGAACGATTATTGTGGTCTCACATGACCGTTATTTTTTAGATAGGGTTGCTACAAAAATTTGGTCTATTGAGGAACAGAGCTTAATTGAACATTATGGCAATTATACAAGCTATATGGCTGAAAGAGAGCACCGAAGATTGACGCAGCAACGTGCCTATGAGAAACAGCAAAAAAACATTGATCGGATTGAGGCCCAAATGCAGGAACTCACATCTTGGTCACAAAAGGGTCATGCACAGTCAACAAAACTAGAAGGCTTTAAGGAGTATCATCGTGTGAAGGCAAAGCGGCTAGACGCACAAGTGAAATCTAAGAAGAGGCGATTAGAGGCAGAGCTTGCGAAGGCAAGGGTGGAAGCGGTGGAGCCTGAAGCAGACATTCGTTTTTCTTTAAACACGAATCAACGTGTTGGCAAGCGATTATTGGAGAGCAAGCATTTATCTTTATCTTTTGGTGATCGTACGTTATTGAAAGATGTCAGCATCACTGCTCAATTTGGAGATAAAATTGCTATTACAGGAAAGAATGGTAGCGGAAAAACAAGCTTTTTAAAAGTTCTTTTAGGGAAGCTAGAAGCTGAGGGAGAGGTGTGGCTATCCCCTGCAGCAACCATAGGTTATTTAACACAGGAAGTATTTGATTTACCACTAGATCAGACACCAGAGCAATATTTTTATCAAGAAACATTTGAAGAGCGTGGGAAAGTCCGCAATCTGATGAAGAATCTAGGATTTACACCAACACATTGGACATCTGCTATAGGCAAGATGAGCATGGGCGAGCGTGTCAAGTGTAAACTGATGGCTTATATTTTAGAGGACAAAAACGTTCTTCTTTTAGATGAACCAACGAATCATCTTGACCTACCTTCGCGTGAACAGTTAGAGCGAACACTTGCGCAATATAATGGGACATTACTTGTCGTCTCTCATGATCGATACTTTCTAGAAAAAGTAACGAATAGCGTTTGGGAGATTGACAATCAGCACATCAAGAAAAAATGGAGAAAAGATGCTCCGAAGCAAGTAGACGACACAGTCGCACTTCGTTTAAAGCTTGAAACAGAACGACAAGAGATATTAGGTAAACTGAGCTTTTTGACAGCTAAGGATAAGGATTACCCAATGCTTGACCAAAAGTTTAACGAGCTGACGAAGCAAATCAATGAGCTTAAATAGCTAAGCGTTTAAATAAACTGTTGCCAGGGAAAAATATGGATTATAGGTAAACTGGTAAATGGAGGTTTAAGCGATGAAAAAAATAATATTTCTCTTTTTGTTGTTAAGTATGACTATAGCAGGTGCTTGTGCTGATCAAGCTACTAATCATCAAGCACATGACAATAAGAACGATACATCTGTAAGACAATCTAATACTGATACATCGATGACACAGACTGAGGCTCTTCAACAAATAAAGGAGCAAATACATGTGAATGTACCAATAAAAATGCCAACCGCTTTACCCATTGCTAAAGGAAGCTTTTTAACAGCTACAACAAGGACTGATGATGACCTAGTTGAAATTATCTTTTATGAAAGCAAAGAGAATATGCCAATTAATGATATTCGATTAAAGAATTCAGCGACTGTCATTGGAAGATTGTTGGTCAAACAATATAAAAGCGCAGAAGGGGCAAGCACACAGATTGCATTTGATAACTTTAGTCAAAATGGTGGGCAAGAAATTGACCTTGGGTATAATATAAAAGGTTATCAAGATGCGGGTGCTGGCTCATTATGGACTGGTTGGAATGAGGGACGATGGTCCATTGCCTCGCATACACGAACTGATAATCCTGAAGCAGGAGTAAAACTTGCTAAGCAGGCAGTAGAATATTTAGAGAGTCATATGCTGCCTATTCCTAAGCAATATGGCATGGCTCAGCTGGATGTTTATCAATCAGGCAATTTAATCGTGTGGCAGGATGAAAAGCTTGTCTACACACTCGATTCGATCAAAGATCCTTTAAAAGCATTGGAAATAGCCACTGCCTTTTATCCATAATAGTGATCCTAGAGTAATGGTTACTCTAGGATTTTTTATAGCTATCCAGCAGTTCTTTGTATTCGTTGAATCGTTGTTGCCACTCCTCCATTGGAAAGCTATGATGTTCAATGCCATCCAACAAATCTGTTAACAGATCAAGACATATATGCCACCCTGCTAAATCCCTTGAAGTGTGCTGCGTTAGCTCGTGCAAAGTCTCTGCAAAAAGCAATAATGAGCCATTGTCTGTAGAAGACAATTCAAATCTCACTGAATCTGTTCCCCAATCAAATTCGAGTACCTTTTTCTCTATATAATCTGTTATAGCTATTTCCTCATAGGTATTTGTTCCATCGTTCATATTAAAACGCATTTTACCATTCTTACGTAGATCAATGATTTCAAGATTACTCATCCATTTTTGCAATTTTTCATTGGTAGTAATCACTTCCCAAACGGCGTTTACTGAATGTGGTAACGGTCGTTTGTACTTTACGACATGACGATTAGATTGTTTTTCAATAGTTGCTAACATCAGCTTCCTCCTCAATTCTTCGCCTTTAGAGTTTTATCTTCATTATAGGCTGTTAGAGCAAAAAATCACACGACAATCATGAAATTTTAGGATAATATTGTTAAAAAAGGGGAGAAATAATGACACATCAACAGGCATTAGAACGTTATATACAAGCAACAAATACGCATGATTTTAAAGAAGTAAAGGCAATTTTGCATCCACAAGCGGTTTATTGGTTTTCTGATAAAACATGCACAACTATAGAAGAGATTGAGGCATACTTCAAGCATGCGTGGCATGTCATTAAAGAAGAGGTTTACTCGGCTAGTAATGTAAAATGGTTAACAATTGATGAAAAGACGGCTACCTGTCTTTATACATATCACTATGAAGGTTATCATAACGAAAAATTTGTATCAGGTAGTGGTAGAGCAACAAATATTTTTACTTGGGTGAACGATGAATGGAAGTTAATTCATGAACATTTGAGTGGTGCCTATTAAATTATTTTCAATGCGACTTGGACAAACAACAATGAAATAATGAGTGTTAGTAGTATTTTAGCTACTTTTAACGGAATATTTGGCAGTGCTAGGAAACCTAACTGGGAGCCAATAAATGCACCTGTACAGCTTCCAAAGATGAGGACACATGTGAGCTGAACAGCCCTTATATAACTGTGGTATATAAATTGGAGGCTAATGAAGTGAGATTACTACAAACGGAGGAAGAACTAAGAAATTTAATAGTAGCAGATGATTGGATGATGAATATTTTATCAACAATCAATACATTGCAACTCCCCGATTGGTGGGTATGTGCTGGGGTCATTCGTTCCATGGTATGGGATTATCTTCATGAAAAAGAAGAAAGAACACCAATTGCTGATATTGATGTGATATATTTTGATAAAATCAATTTAGCAGAAGACATAGAAAAACAGTATGAACAGAAACTTAGAAAGATATCTCCAAATGAGCCGTGGTCTGTGAAAAATCAGGCAAGAATGCATGTGCTAAATGGTAGTAAGCCGTATCAATCTGCTGTCGATGGAATCGCTCATTTTCCTGAAATCCCAACGGCAATTGGGATAAAATTAATAGATGATTCACTAGAAATTGCTGCACCATATGGCATTAGGCATTTAGGAGCTGTCATTGTAGAGCCGACACCATTCTTCCTCGAAAATAAGGATTGTTATACAATTTATCGCCAAAGAATTCTTCAAAAGAAATGGCATGTAAGTTGGCCAAAATTAGAAATTAATCTTCAGTAAAAAAAGGAGGGGAGTCCATTGCAACGAGATAAAATCTATATCATCAAACATGATGAAAGATCAATTGACTGGATAAATGATTTGAGGAGACTATCGGAGAATCAATGGCGTATGGCGATCGAACCTGAAAAATGGTCAGTTGCTGAGGTCATCGGACATCTTCCGTCATGGGATGAATTTGTCTTGAATCATCGACTTCCTTTTCTTTTTACAGAGGAACCTTTACCAACAGGACCTGATGCAGCACAGTTGAATAAGATGGCAGCTAAAAAAAGTCGTGAACAGCCTATGCTTGCAACATTGACAGATTTTATTTTCCACGAGGAGTCCTTTACTTCAGGCCATACAACAATTGACAGATGAGCAATGGCAGCAGTCGTTTACAATTGGGCAGTCGGAGCTGACAATTGTGGACTATT
The DNA here is from genome assembly GCF_002845985.1 of Lysinibacillus fusiformis. GTDB lineage: Bacteria > Bacillota > Bacilli > Bacillales_A > Planococcaceae > Lysinibacillus > Lysinibacillus fusiformis_D. Next base: position 34,416 of record NZ_PDFK01000006.1, read on the forward strand.
TTGTAGGATTAATCAATCACGATGTACATCATTTTTCACAGCTTCAGAAAGCTATACAGGTATAGGAGTTTGCCTATGGATATCAAATATTTAATTGATTATTTTGCACATGCTTCTGTAAAATTTACAGATGTGTTTACTAAAAAAATGGAACCTGGTGAAGTTGATAGAGGCAGAACAACAGCACCAGAAAAGTGTGGATTAGTTGTTCCCCTTGCAGGTAGTGCAATCTTTAGCTTTAATGGAACTCCCTATGTGATGGAGCCTGGAATGATTGTCCACGCAGGGCCTCAAATGCCAATCGAAGTGAAAGCGACGGGCCACAAGGGTTGGGAGTATGCAGTCGTTCACTACAGTCTACCAACAGAGGAAGTAGCTCTTTTTCCACTTTCAGAGCAACATTTTTTAATTAATACAGGGTTTAATACGCAAATTATTAGTCATGTTCAGCAATTGATAGAAAGCTATTCCTTTCCGGGGAATATGGCTATATTTAAGTCTAAGACTTTATTTATGAATTTGCTGGAGAATATTCTTTTAGCGGCAAAAATGAAGGTTCTAGATAGTGCCAGTGAGTTAATGGAACAGGCATTACAGTATATACATGAAAATTATGTGGAGCAACTTTCCGTATCAAATATTTCTAAGGAATTTGGTATTGAGCGTCGCCGCTTTGCTTATTTGTTTGAGCAGCATACAGGCATGAATCCGAGCACATATATAACAGAATATCGTATACGACGTGCAAAGGAATTGCTCGAGTATGATGTGATTCCTGTAGCAGAAGTAGCTGAATGTGTCGGATATGTAGATTGTTTTTATTTCAGCCGAGTTTTTAAAAAATGTACGGGCTTGTCACCTTCAGCATACCGAAAGGAAAAAATGGAGGAAGCTAACTATATATAAAAACTGTTTCTTCATAAAAAAGAAGCAGTTTTTTTTTGATGAAATCGGCAAAAATCCATGTCATTTTCGAAATCGTCCATTCACAATCTTTTTTCACTTTGTTAGGATAGTATCCGTAAATGATAATGAGTATCAATTATGTATTGACATACATATGAAAACGATTATCATTATCAATATGAGCTCGTTAGGAGAGAATATCTATGAATAAATATTTTAAAATGTGTGCTCCAGCACTTTTAGCATTATCTTTGGCTGCATGTGGAACAGATAAGGCAGAGGAGTCTACGTCAACTACTAATACAGCAGAAACAAGTGCAACGGAATCACAAACTGAACAATCTAAAACACAGACAATCACGTACTTAGGTGAGAAATATGAGCTTCCAGCAGAAGTGAACAATATTATCGCTGCAAGTCTTGAATCTATGGAAGATGCTGCAATGCTTGGTATTAAGCCAGCCGGTGTACTTGAAGTTGGTGGCAAAATTCCTGCTTATCTAGCATCAGATTTTGAAGGTGCTACACTTGTAGGAAATAAAATGGAGCCAAATGCAGAAGCCATTCTTAATCTGGACCCTGATGTAATCGTGGGTACTTCGAAATTCCCTGAAGAAACGGCTGAAAAGTTGAATAAAATTCAAACAATGATTCCATACTCACATATTTCAACAAACTGGAAGGAAAATTTAACATTGCTTGCACAGTTAGCTGATAAAGAAGAGGATGCTAAGAAAATCATCTCAGACTATGAAGCAAAAGTTGCTGATGCACAAGTGAAATCCAAAGAGCAATTAGCAGATAAGCAAGTGTTAATCATTCGTGTTCGCGGTGGCGTAATGTACATCTATCCAGCAGGTGTGTATTTAAACCCTGTACTATATGAAGATTTAGGAGCACCAGTTCCAGAAATTTTAACAACTGCAAAAGCACAAGCTGAATTATCACTTGAAACATTAGCGCAAGTAAACCCAGATGCCATTTTCCTTCAATTTGAGGAATCAGAAAATACGGATTCTCCAAAAGCGTTAGAGGAGTTACAAAAGAATCCAATTTTCACTAGCTTAAAGGCAGCACAAAATAATCAAGTTTTCGTCAACACAATTGAGCCATTAGCACAAGGTGGTACTGCTTGGTCTAAGGTGAAATTTTTAGATGCCGCAGCTGAAAAATTACTTAAATAAGATAAACAGGCTGGTAGTAGATTTGGTGATATCACCGGGCTATTACCAGCCTTTTGTAAGATATCGTATTTTTTCATTGAAGGTAGTTGTTTTCCAAAGGGTATATCACCTGAGTAATCGACATTGTGTTTCGCGAAATGGATAAAGAAAAAGGTGTGAAAGTTGAAAAAAACAAACATCGTGTCATTTTCAATATTAGCGGTATCTCCTTTCCTGATTGCCCTTATAGCACTCGTTTCCGTTCTGTATGGAACTAAAGATATTAGTGCAATGACAGTGTGGCAGTCAATGACAGCATTCGATCCATCTAATGTTGATCATCAAATTATACGGACAGGACGTATTCCTAGAGTAGCCGCTGTATTGCTAGTTGGAGGATTTTTAGCAGTAGCTGGAGCAGTCATGCAGGGGATTACACGAAATTATTTAGCATCTCCTTCGTTAATGGGGGTCAATGATGGCTCTGCATTTGTCATCACATTAGCTATCGTCTTTTTTCCAGGGCTACCAAATTATCAAATGATTTTATTGTCAATGCTAGGCTCTGCATTAGGGGCAGGGATTGTCTTTGGTTTTGGCTCGTTAATTCGCAATGGTCTATCACCAGTAAGGCTAGCCATTATAGGAACGGTCATTGGTACATTTTTAAGTAGTATTGCTACAGCGATTGCTATGTATTTCCAAGTATCACAAACAGTAAGTGCTTGGTATAACACAAAGGTACATATGGTAGATATGGATATGCTCGTCCTTTCTATTCCGTTTGGTTTGACAGGATTAGTCTTGGCTCTATTATCTGCAAAAGCAATTACCATTACTTCACTAGGTGAAGATATTGCCATGGGACTAGGGCAGAAAACAAAAGCAGTGCGTATTATTAGCATGCTAGCTGTAGTATGTTTGACAGGGACAGCAGTAGCCCTAGTAGGAAAAATTGCCTTTGTAGGGTTAGTCATACCACATATTACACGCTTCCTTGTTGGTGTTGATTATCGCTATATTATTCCTTGCGCGGCTGTCATTGGTGCCTTTTTCTTAGCGCTCTGTGACGTTTTAAGTCGTGTTGTCAATTATCCATTTGAAACGCCAATTGGTGTCCTAACAGCATTGGTTGGTGTACCATTCTTCTTATATCTAGTTCGTAAGCACGGAGGTGAAAAACGTGCGTAAAAATACCTCAAGTGTATTCTTTTTGACTATGTCGATGCTTGTTTTACTGATTTTAGTTGCGAGCTATCTACATATTACAAATGGTGTTTTCGATATGTCTGTAATGGATGTTATCAAAACACTATTGCGTATTGAGCCAAATTCTAAATTTGACCTTGTTATTTTTGAATTTCGCTTACCTCGAATCGTCATTGCCGGACTCGTTGGCATTGGCTTAGGAATGGCAGGAGTAGTTTTACAAGGTATTACACGTAATGGACTAGCAGACCCAGGTATTTTAGGGATAAATGCAGGAGCAGGTGCGGCAGTCGTCATATTTATGTTCTTCTTTCAATTAAAGCTAGTGAGTGCAGATATGAGCAGCTGGCTGTCTATTTTAATGATGCCATTGTTCGGTTTTATCGGTGGAACGATTGCGGCTATCCTGATTTTTTCTTTTGCTTTGAAAAATGGTCATCTCGATATGCAACGATTAATATTAACGGGTATAGCCATTAACAGTGGGTTCGGAGCTTTATCCCTGTTCTTATCCTTAAAAATGAGTGCACAAGATTTTGAATCAGCAGCCATTTGGATGGCAGGTTCAATTTATAATGCGAATTGGATTTTTGTACTAACGATGATTCCTTGGCTTGTCATCTTAGGCATTTATGTGCATAGGAAATCGTATTTACTGGATTATTTTCAGCTTGAAGAGGATAGCATCACGAGTTTAGGGATTGCGGTTGAAAAGGAGAAAATGAAGCTTTTATTAGCCAGTGTCGGTCTTGTTAGTGCTTGTGTATCCGTATCAGGAAGTATTGGTTTCATCGGTTTAATGGCACCACATATTGCGAAGCAACTTGTTGGTATTCAGCATCGTTATGTCATGCCCGTGAGTGCGTTAATTGGTGCAGGTTTGTTAATTTTAGCTGATTTTATCGGCAAAACCGTATTTGCACCATCGGAGCTAGCTGTTGGAATTGTTGTTTCAATTATTGGGATTCCATATTTCTTGTATTTACTGGTGAAATCTAAGGCATAGGAGGAAAAGATGTGCAAACTGCATTTAGAATGGAAAACTTGGCTTCTGGTTATGAGCAGGTTCGTGTCTTTGAGGGATTAAATTTAACGATAGAGGAGGGCAAAGTGACAACAATCATTGGCCCGAATGGCTGCGGTAAATCAACCCTCCTTAAGACGATTGGACGTATTTTAAAAAAGCAACAAGGGACGGTTTATTTGCAGGAGCAAAACATGCAAAATTTATCGACGAAAGATATAGCCAAGAAATTAGCCATATTATCTCAAACACCTGTTGCTCCAGGTCAGTTAAAAGTGGAGGAGTTAATTGCGTATGGTCGCTATCCACATCGAAACAACGTCAATCGTTTAACGAATAAGGATGAGGAAATGATTGAGTGGGCGTTAACGGTCACGAATACGATGGAGTATCGCAATCGGGAGCTTGCACAGCTTTCTGGGGGACAGCGTCAGCGTGTATGGCTAGCGATGGCATTAGCACAAGAAACAAATATTTTGTTGTTGGACGAACCTACTACTTATTTAGATATGGCACATCAGTTAGAAGTATTGGATATTGTCAAAAGTTTAAATGAGCAGCACAACTGTACAATTGTGATGGTTCTACATGATATTAACCACGCTGCCAGATATTCAGATCATCTTATTGCGATGCGCAAAGGTGTTATTATGCAATCTGGAACGCCACAGGAAATTTTAAGTGCAGAGGTGATGCGCAAAGTATTTAATATTGATGCTCGCATTATGGAAGATCCTGTAACGAATACACCTGTGTGCTATGGCTATGACATTTTGAAGGAGGACAACAAATGAGTACAGCTAAAATAGAGTATGCTACACAACAAATAACTTCAAAATTGACAGATTATACGTATACGATTAATATCTTTGTACCAAATGAGGAAGCACCAGAAGAAGGTTTTCCAGTGTTGTATGTACTAGATGGCTCATCTTATTTTAATCTTGTAAAGGAAGCCGTGCGTCTACAAAGTCGTAATGCACCGAAAACAGGAGTTCAACCAGCCATTGTTGTGGGCATTGAACATGGTGATGATATGCGTGAAAGAAGGTTTTACGATTTTACAGCGCCAGCAGAGACGTATATCTATCCCGCACGATTTAAAGGAAAAGGTCATGAAAAGCTTGGAGGAGCAGTAGATTTTAGCCGCTTTATAGAGGAAGAGTTAAAGCCAATAATTGAGGCTCATTATCCAGTAAATAAAACTCAGCAAGCATTATTTGGTCACTCCTTAGGCGGTTATTTTACGCTTTGGCAACTATTTCACCATCAATCTAGCTTCCAACGCTATCTAGCTATTAGCCCTTCTATTTGGTGGAATGAGCACGAATTAGTACAATGTGCGTCAGTATTTTTGAACGAGCATCAAGATATGAATGAAACATTGTTTATTAGCGCAGGTGAACTTGAAACCTTTATGGTGGATGATGCACGACAAATGGCAACGGTGTTAGAAAAAATAATGGAAGTTGATTTTTATGAGGCCTTAGATGAAAATCATGCCTCTATCGTACCAACTGTTATGAGTAGAGCAATTCGTTTTATGCAGAAAACACAATAATAGGTAGACCGCATTGTCTTTTGATAATGCGGTTTCTTTTTTCATTAATAAAATACTTGAATTGTACGCATAATAAAGGAAATTTGGTCATCTGTCTGGGATAAATGGAGGCGCTGTATGCAAAATAAAATTTTAAAGAACCCAGTATTTCTTATTTCTAGTGGGGCAATTTTACTCTTAGTCATTATCGGAGCAACGATACCGGAAAAATTTAAGAACGTAGCAAACAGCGTATTTCATATGACAACGGATTATTTTGGTTGGTTTTATTTAATGGCAGTCTTTATTATCGTTATTTTTCTATTTGGCTTGGCGATTAGCAAATATGGCACCATTCGCTTAGGATCTGAAGATGGTCGTCCAGAATTTAGTTTTCTAACATGGATTTCCATGCTCTTTTCAGCTGGACTAGGTGTCGGACTGGTTTTTTGGGGCGTGGCTGAGCCTATGAGTCATTACTTTTCACCACCCTTTAGTGACACAGAACCTCTTTCAACGGATGCAGCCAGATTGGCAATGGGTTATTCCTTCTTTCATTGGGGATTAAGCCAGTGGTCTGTTTATGCCATATTGGGGCTTGTTATGGCCTATGTTCAATTCAATAAAAAAAGAAATATGCTCATCTCTACCGCTTTAGAGCCTATAACGGGAACAAATCGAGTCGTTAAAGGAACGATCGATATTCTTGCGGTCATTGCTACAGTTATGGGGGTAGCCACATCCATAGGGCTTGGCGTGCTACAAACGAACGGAGGTTTGACTTTCGTCTTTGGTTTGCCGGATACATTTATCTTGCAAGTAGCCATTATTCTTATCATGTTTATTGGCTATATGTTGTCTGCAACGACAGGACTTCAAAAGGGCATGAAGATTCTGAGTAATGTCAATATGACCTTAGCGATTGTCTTACTGTTATTCGTTTTTATTACAGGTCCAACGATTTTCATACTTGAGACGTTTACATTAGCGATAGGTGATTACATTTCTAACTTTATTCAATACAGTTTAAGAATGCAGCCATATGTTGGGGGAACTTGGGTGAAGGATTGGACAATCTTTTACTGGGCATGGGCAATCGCTTGGTCACCCTTTGTTGGCTCCTTTATTGCTCGTGTATCCAAGGGGAGAACCATTCGAGAATTCATTATAGGGGTATTAATTATTCCGCCTATTATTGCTTGCTTTTGGATTGCCACATTCGGTGGAACAGCTATGTGGTTTGATTTACATCAAGATGCAGAAATCGCTCAATCTGTTCATAATGATGTAACTGTTGCCCTATTCCAGTTGTTAGAACACTTGCCAGTTTCAACGCTTGCCTCTGTAATTGGAATACTGTTAATCGTTATATTTTTAATTACCTCTGCCGATTCCGCCACATTCATTATGGCAAGTATGACAACAAAAGGTTCTTTAAATCCGACAATATTATCGAAGCTAGTATGGGGTATTTTAATGGCTGCAATTTCAGGTGTTTTATTGTACACAGGAGGGCTTGAAGCATTGCAAACCGCCTCGTTAATTGCCGCATTGCCCTTTACCGTGATTTTACTGTTACTCATGTTTTCATACATTAAAATGATGAAGGATGAAGTTATTCCTCTGAAGAAAAAGGACATTCAACGTTTAAAAATAGCAAGAAAGCATATTGAAAAGGAAACAAAAAAATAAAGAAAAAAATTAAAGCAGTAAACCGTATTCGTGCATAATACGGTTTCTTTTTGTTTAAATATATGAAGAAAGGTGATTGAAGAGTTGTTGAGCTATGAAGGTAATTTTAGCAGAGATAAAGGATGCACCAATGAATATATAAGTTGATGCTACAGGCTTTGCAAGAGTACGAAAAAGCTCTAGTACACTGAGTGCAACGACAGAGTCAATTGAATATGCACTAATATAATCAAAAAAAGAATTTAGTGTAAAGTATGTATAAGTGTTCTACGAAATATTGAATTATACTGCTCGTTGGGTAATGTTGTAACGAATGAAGAAATGGGAGAGCAGCTAGCTATAGCTGCAATGGAAAGAGGGGGGACAATTGATGAAAAAACTTGGCTGCTTGCATGCTCATCATTCAAATATAGAGTACATAGAGCAAGCTTTTCAAAGTGAGGAAGATTTAGAGTTGCTTCATTTTGTAGATCCTGGCGTTTTACAGCATGTGTCGAAAGGTAGTGATGGTGTAGCATATAAGGTTAAGGAGCAAATAGAATGGATTATTAGCTGTGATGTGGATGCGATGTTAATAACGTGTACAAATTATATTGCTTTATTAGAGAATGAGGCTGTGTTCAATGCCTCGATACCCATTATAAAGATTGACGAGCCTTTTTTTGAAAGCATATGTAATGTGCAACAGCCTCAAATTATTCTTTTTACAAATCCTGCGACAGTAGAAGGAACGATGGCAAGACTTCACCAATATGCTAGGCAGCATGGGAAATCAGTAAATGTTGAGGCAAAAATCATCAAGGGGACATTTGATCTCATTATGCAAGGGAAAAAGAAAGCTTATAATGATGCTATTTCACAAGCTCTACATAAGTTAATGAGTGAGCAAAAGGCCATCTCCGTAGCTCAGCTCTCAATGATGGATGCGGCAAGACAATTTGAAGAGCAGACCGCTCAAACAATTATTCATCCACTAAGGGCTTTGGTTGAGGTCGTAAAGAAGCAAATGGAAGTAACGTTATAAAACAATTTCTATTTTAATAGGCAATACTGTTAATGGTACCATGGAAAAGTAAGAGAATAGAAACGGAGGAGATAGCACTATGACAGATCTACGATACCCTATTGGACAATTTCAATTCCCAAAAGAAATGACTCCACAGCGAGTACAGGAATGGATTGTAGACATTCGTTTATTACCAAAACAACTGGCGGAAGCATTAAGTGGTGCAAGCGAGCATGCATTGGCTAAATCCTATCGTGAAAATGGCTGGACAGTTACACAGCTAGTCCATCATATTGCCGATAGTCATATGAATAGCTATATCCGTTTTAAGCTAGCGCTAACAGAGGATGTCCCAACCATTAAGCCATATAATGAAGCGGAATGGGCACAATTACCAGATTCTGAAATGCCAGTAGCAACTTCTTTTAATTTAATTGAAAATTTACATGAACGTTGGGTTTATTTACTGACAAGCTTAACGGAGGAACAATTACAAAGAGCCTTTCATCATCCTGATTCAGGGCTAACAACATTGGAACATGCAATTGGTCTCTATGCATGGCACGGTAAGCATCATTTGGCTCATATTCAGCATGCTTTGACGAACTAAAGAATAGTATTTTGTGAAAGAAATAAGTGATTTCCTAGTTACTGGAAATCACTTATTTGCTTGCTTAACTTTATAGTATATTTTATACGATAGTAATGCCTGCACTAGCGTTACCAGTAAGAGTTGCAATTACTCCTGTCGAAGTAGCGGAGAACACCATTAATAAACGGTCACCTGCAGATACTGGTACTGGAGTAACATTTGCTGTACCACTTGCTAGAGTACCTAGAACTACTGTTGAAAGAGCTGGTGCTAAGTCAACAAATGCTGTTGTAGGAGTGAAGACATTGCTTCCTGCTACCGCGTGATAAACTTGTGCTCTAACTGTTGCCGAGCCTATTATAGTTACACCAATAGTTGCAGAGAATGTAGCTGAAATAGATGTAATGGAACCTGCTCTAGAAACAGAAAAAGCTTCTGTTCCAACTAATGCTGATAAATCGATATTAGTACCTGCAAGGGATACGCCTGGAATAGATGTACCGAATCCCACAAGGCTTACTGTATCCACTAAACCTGTAGCAAGTGATACTAGTATAACCGGAACTGTTCCAGAAGCGAATGGGATGAGTGAGCCTGTTGCTACTGGTGGAGTAATACATGCTGCATCAATCGCTACAAAAGGTCCAAGTGCACTACATTCACCATTTCCATGACCGTTACCTGAACAGCCACACATTGAGTTATTAAAACACATTTTTACACCCCCTTTCTTCATTATTCTATTCAGTTCAGATTGGGGGTTAAGGGCAATTATCTTCTAAACCTACAAATTCGATGAATTCTTAAAAGACAGTTTTTATTGGAAACAAAAAGACATCCACTATGTGTGTAAATACATAGTGGATGTAAAAAATAAATAAGTTAACTCCATCTTTTAAAGAAATCGAAAAATGAGTTCTTTCCCTTCTTATTTTCTTCAATCGGCTTATTTACAGATTCAGGATGCGTATTCTCCTCTTCAAGGGACGAATGAACCTCATAAGCTGCTCCGGTTTGATACACTTCAACAAACTCCTCTGTTTCTAAAGAAGGAGAATGATAAATGTCAACAGGGTCAGCTATTGTTTCTGAAATGACTTGGTCGAGAGGTTCGCTAACTATTGCTGTAATATCTTGACTAACAGGCTCGCTAGGCAATTCCGAAATAACTTGTTCAAACGATTCTTTAGATATTTGGGAAAACTCAAGATTGTTATCCTCTTTTTCAGAATGCATAACCTCGCTAGGATCGTCTACTATTTCCGTTCCAATGCTAACCGATTCATGAACAATAGAAGAATTATTCTCGATGTTTTCATCACTTGAAGTAGGCTGTACAGCAGATGGGTCATAAATACTTACTGGAACTTCCTTTGCATCCGTGGCATTTTTAAAATGGAAGGTGGATTCAACTGTCGTGTTTCTGTATAAACCATTGTATATTTGGCTTGGGTGCGTATTAATTGATTGAAAATATTGTTGATTAAAATGTCGCTCTTCAGGCTTAGTTGCCTGTAGATCATTGCCAGGAGAAGGAGCGCTATTATTTACATTTAGTTGGTGGTTTGTAGCTTTACCTGCCAAACTTTGCAGTAGTCTATAAGAGGGCTGTGCTGATGTAATCGTCGTTTGATCTGTTGTCTGAGCCATTCTAGGTTGTCTAGGTAAAAGAGTAGCCGAAGTTTGAGAAGGCAATTCAATGGAGGAAGGAATGGTTGTTGTATCATTTTCTTCAACTGTTAATAATTTGTTTAAAACCGCTAAAATCTCTTGATTCATCCCTTCAATGGTTTGATTCAAAGATTCAATCTGTGTTGAAAGAAGCTTTATTTGGTCATCATAGCCTTTTATATACGAATTTTGTTTACTATCTAATGTCTCTGTGATCCCTTCTAAATGGGCCATTTGTGTTTTCAGTCCATCAAACTCCTGCTGCATATAAAGGAAATCTTCAATTGACGTTCCCATCTTTAATGAAGTTAACGATTCTCTGTAGGTTTCAATTTTTTGCTTTAATTTTTCAATTTCTTGAGTGGTATACAATTTTGACTCTTCCATTGTAGTTCACCCCTTTCAGTCCATTATTAGTTTATTAAAAATATTGACTTTCTGTTACAAATATACCGGTCCTTTCAACATTTTAGTCTTCCTATAAAGAAGAAAGTGTGTGAAAAAATGATCCTTTGCTGATTTTAACAAATATCATAAGGAACTATTTGTTAGCCCATGCACTTATAGCTGAAAAACATATGCTACAAACGAAAGATAAAAATTTTATGGAGGTGTCAAAAGGATGCAAGAGCATATGCCATCCCAGGCGCAGGAACTAATTTGTATAAATGTCGATAAGGTATATGACTGGATTGTAAAAGAAATGTCATTTGATATTTCTCCTACTGGAGCAATTACATTCCCAGGCGTAACACCAACGACTGACTTAACTGGTGCAATTGTTACATGTAGAGTAATTCCAGCTGCTACAAACCCAATTGTGATCCTGAACCGTGAGAATCGTCAATTCTCTATTGATGGATCAACTGTTTGTCTGCAACATTTAAATATTCAAAAGAACTTCATTCTAACGATTGTCGTTACTTTACCTAATGGTACTGTTTTCACAAGTGCTGAAATTCCAGTTTCTCGCTGTGAGCAAGTGACATTATGTGCTCCTAAAGGTACAGATGTTGAAATCTTATACACAGATTTAGATTGCTTCGTATGTACAACTGGAACACTTGCAGCTGGAACAGGTACAATTACGTTTTCTGCGTTAACAATTACTGTTGCCGTTTGTCAAAGCATTCAGTCTACATTCCCAGTTACTGTGGAATTCTTAGCAACTTTCTGCGAACCAAGAGCAGACTTACCATTCTCATGTCCAACTGCAGTTCGTCCACAACAGTGCCCTATTATTTTCCCAACTTTAGGTTAACGGTGCTAACAAATAGAGGAAAGTCATATCATGAAGAGAGGATAATCCTCTCTTTTTTTTATTTTAAGTCAGCGGATGTCGCAGATTTCCAAAATAATCTGGATACCATTACGCCTAGGCACAAATGATGGAAAATAGTAAGGAGGTACGGAGTGAAAAATCGTGTAGAAGACAAGATACAGGAATTAAAAGAACAAACAAACGCTTATGTTTATGAAATTAAACAGCTGGTCGAGGGGCTGACCATTCCAAACAGAGTCAACCTCATTAGTTATTTTACAACCTCGTTCAATATTTCTTATGACCCTGAACAAGAAAGTTTATGTTTAGGCTCCTATCATATTCACAATATCGGTAGTACAGCCATTACAAACCCCTATCTGTGTATAACATTACCGAAGGAATCGCCATTTTACTTTTCTGGGAGATATGTTCATGAAAATTTTACGCCAAATTTTAAGACACAGGGACAGAGCAACTGGGAACGTTTTAACGATAAATTAAGCAAAGAGGAGTACTGGCTGAAACCCGTAGGAAAATCAATAATCGAACCGAATGAAACCATTTCATTTACTAATTTTCAAATAAAATGGTCACATAATTTACCATATTCAGGCACTATTATGGGTTTTACATATTGCGATCAGCTTACAGATGGTATTGTCGTTTTAAATCCGATTAATCTCAATGGAATGGGCCAAACACAGGAGGAAGACAATGAGTGAAAATGAAAAACAAGAGTTTGGTAGTGTGCTCCATCAATTATTGAAGGAGCAACTAAGTCGCCGTAATGAACAGGATAATAGCTTTGCATTTCTTGAAAAAAGTACATTACATTTATTAATCGCCTCTCTTGTCTTAGGCGAAAAGAGTGATGCTGAACAATCACAACATCCACAACAAGAAGCGGAGTGGATAAAGCAGTTGGATGAAATACTAGAGGAAAGTAGAATGCAGTTTGAAGAGGTGGTTGATTTACTAAAAAGGTATTCTGGCTAGGGGGTGTGATGATGGACAATGATATTGTAAAAAACAATGATCCGATACAGCTCCAACAAATGATTATTTTTTTAAGGGCCGAATTAGCCAAGTATAAAAATGAAGTGAAAAGGCTTAGAGATAGTGATTATTATGCTTTAGTTCTGCGGCTCGAACGAGAAAATATACAATTAACAAGACTAAGAAAAGATCTTTCGATGGAGCTATTAAAGTTGAAAAGAGACTTTGACAAAGAGCTTCAAGCCTACGATGAAGAAATTCAAAAACGAGAAGGACAAAGAAAAAAACAAATTGCATCCATAGAAGCATTATTAAAGGAAGTTGCCGAATTGCGAGCTGAAAATAAGTCATTGAAGAACAGTGTTCAAGTCTCACATAAAGCTTCGATTGAGACAAATGATAAAGCTATTATTGAAGGTCTAGATAAAAAAATAAGCGACTATACAACAGTAACAGGTAAACAAATGAAGCATATTATAGAGGCGCTAGAAACATATCATAGGGATAAAGTAGAAGCGGACAGCCTTCAACAGCAACTATTAAGAGAGTTGGAGATGAAAAATTTAGAAATTGAAAGATTAACCCATGAATTAGTTGAATTCAAAAATCAAACTGATGATAGTAGCTCATCGATAAAGCAACAAGTCCAGATAGATGAACAAATAAATTTCAGATTAAGGGTGCTCGATGAATTAGATCAAAAATTGAACGAGCTAGCTTTAGAAATCAATAGAAAGCAAGTATAGCTGAAAATTTTATAATGACTGTTTCAAAATGTATACCTTTGAAACAGTCATTTTTTAGTTGCTCGATTGGAAGGGATGTTGGAGGTGCTACGTTTGATGGAAGGGAAAGCTGCTTGAGCTCCGCTCGAGAAGAGCTAAACTTCGTTCTCAAAATAGAGTATGTCGCTCAAAGGTTTGCCAACAGCGCTCTCAAAGTGTGGAAACTGGTGTTAAAGAAAGCCCCATCTGCTCCAAGATTAGATAACCTCGCACATACGATGTTGCCCCTGCTCCAACAATAGAGAAATCCACTCAATAAATGCATCAGCACTACTCCAAATTTATCCCATTGCAAAATTATTTTGTTTCTCTATGGACTGTTACGCGTTTCAGGCGAGGGGAGTATTTTTTAAGCTCCAATCTTTCTGGGTGATTGCGTTTATTTTTAGTCGTTATATAGTTTTTATCACCTGTTTCAGTGCAGGCTAGTGTTATTTGAACACGCATGTATGACCCTCCTTTTAAATAGTAATCGTTACGATTTAAACGATATATTTCTCACCGAATATTGTCAAGTTTATTTTTGTAAGTAATAAAAAGCTTTGCATTTTCCAATATTGTATGATTTAATTACAAATTGTAAATAGTAATGATTACGATTTAAGGAGTTGTAATAATGACAAAGAGAATTCCCGTTACAGTATTGAGTGGTTATTTAGGTTCTGGTAAAACAACTATGATGAATCATGTATTGCAAAACAACAAGGATTTACGTGTCGCGGTTATTGTGAATGATATGAGTGAAATTAATATTGATGCGGAGCTGATTGCTAATGGCAGCGGTATATCGCGTACAGAGGAAAAATTTGTAGAGCTATCCAATGGCTGTATTTGTTGTACATTAAGAGAGGATTTATTGCAGGAGGTGGAACGTCTTGCGAAGCTTGGCAATATTGATTATATTTTGATTGAATCGACGGGGATTAGTGAGCCAATTCCAGTTGCACAAACATTTAGTTATTTAGATGAGGAGCTTGGCATCGATTTAACGAAGTTTTGCCAATTAGATACAATGGTTACTGTCGTGGATGCACATCGCTTTTGGCATGATTTTCAGTCGGGAGAAAGCTTATTAGAACGTAAGGAAGCGGTTGGTGAATTAGATGAACGTGATGTTGCGGATCTGCTCATTGATCAAATTGAATTTTGTGACGTCCTGGTCTTAAATAAGTGTGATTTAGTATCGGCAGAGGAGCTTGAACGGTTAGAACGTATTTTGCGTGCATTGCAACCAGAAGCGAAACTTATTCGTACAACAAACGGTGTCATTGATCCAGCAGATATTTTAAATACAGGTCGCTTTGACTTTGAACGGGTTTCAGAGTCGGCTGGTTGGCTAAAGGAATTAGAGCTTGGTCATGAAAATCATACACCAGAGACAGAAGAGTATGGAATATCTTCATTCACCTATAAAAGCAAAAGACCCTTCCATCCGATGCGTTTTGTTGAGTGGTGTGATCAAATGCCAGAATCGATTGTACGAGCAAAGGGAATTGTTTGGAGTGCAAGACATCAGGATGTTGCACTATTATTATCTCAGGCTGGGTCATCTGCAAAAATTGAACCTGTTTCTTATTGGATAGCAGCCCTACCTAAAGCACAGCAGCAGGATGTATTTCAGCAAAGTCCTGAAGTATTGGAGGATTGGGATGAGGAATTTGGAGATCGAATGACACAGCTTGTTATTATTGGGATTGATTTAAATCGAGAAGATATAATCAAACAATTGGACAACTGTTTATTAACGGATGAAGAGTTCCATAATCCTTGGGAGCGTCTACAGGACCCATTCAACTGGGAATGGCATTAAGAAAAAAAGAAGATTTCGGTTAAGACTCCGAAATCTTCTTTTGAAATACACGATTATAATTAGTAGCATCTCGTAATGCTTTTTCTTCTATAGGAATTCGTACAGAAAGCATTGTAATATTTAATAATGTAAAACAAAATGCTGTAAAGTAAGCCTGAAACATGAGAGGTAGTAAAAGGATTTCCAAACAAACTACCGCATAATTGGGATGACGCATATATTCATATGGCCCTTTACGGACAACTTGAGCATCAGGTAATATAAGAATTTTTGTATTCCAAAAGGAGCCCAAAGAGCGAATACACCAAATCCTTAAGGCTTGCACAGCTATAAATAATAGAAAAAATAATGGGAATAAGGGCGAGATACCATTGTTATTTGTGACGATTTCTACAATTAAAAACAGAAAAAAACTAACATGCATTGTGACCATATAGGGATAATGAGAGGCACCTACTTCATAGGCTCCTTGTGAAAACATCCATTTCTCATTGCGTTTGGCAATGACAACCTCTGTCAGTCTTTGTAGAATGACAATAGTTAAAATAAGATAGAAGATCATGTTACTCCCTCCAGTTTAATAATACAGCTTCTGCACAAAAACCAGGGCCAAGAGCGACGAGTAAACCTGTATCCTCCACTTGTCCTTCATGTAGCATAAATTGCTCTAATACATACAACACAGTTGGTGATGACATATTGCCATGTTGGCGCAATATTTCCCGAGAAATGTCGGTTTTTTGGGGAGACAAATAAAGTGTATCTTCATAAGCTTTTAAAACCTTTTTCCCTCCAGGATGAGCGATGAAATGAGTAAGTTGCTCACTATATAGTCCTTGTTCCATTAAAAATTTTTCAATGAATGGTCCAAGCCAATTAGTAATAATGGCAGGAATACTTTTTTGAAAAATAACATGAAGTCCATTGTTTTTTACATTCCAACCCATCACATTTTCTGAATCTGGCATCCATTTAGAGCCTGTTGCCAAAATAGAAGGTGTTGTTTTTTTTGTATCGATGGTTAAGTCGTCTCCGCAAACGAGAATACAAGCAGCACCATCTGCAAAAAGAGAAGCACCGATTAAATTACTTTTAGAAAAATCATTTGGCTGAAAAGTGAGGCTACATAACTCGACACAAACGACAAGCACCTTCGCGTGTGGATGGGCTTTACAAAAATCAAAGGCTCTACTTACACCTGCTGCTCCGCCAGCACATCCTAACCCCCATAGTGGAATACGTTTCAGTCGATCTGAAAAGGGAAGTTTATTCATCACACGCGCATCAATGCTTGGTGTTGAAATGCCAGTACTACTGACAAAAATGATGGCATCAATCTCTTCGGGAGAAATGGGTGAAGATAAAAAAGCATCATTTTCTAAACATGCCTGGATGACGTTCACGCTGTATTGTGTAGCTAATTCAATATATAAATCATTGCGTTCCTCAAAGGAGTGATTCGTACGATGCCATTCTGATGGAACACAAAAATGGCGGGTGTCGATGCCACCATTTTCAAAAACCTTTAAGTAGCGCTCTAGTTTTGGGATTTTTGCATAGAAAAGCTCTTTCGTTAGTTCCTCTGCATTTGATTGCTGTAATGTGTAAGGTGGTTGATGTGTGCTAATAGAAATGATTTTAGGCAATTCAACATCTCCTCGCATTTAGTGGTCTTGTTTATTCTATGCGTCAAGGATTAGAATAAATGCTTATAAGATTATAATTGACAATTTCTGAAAATTTAGCTATATTGATAACAACTAAATGGAAAGAAGGTGATGTGACATGATGAATAGATCTATTTTTAGCGAACTGCAATTCGGTTTGTTCCATTTCACACGCCTAAAATATACAAAGTGACGCCGTGCTATAACTCGGGGTATTTGTGTATCTTTTAAACGTGCCTGTGAAACCTTGTAACTGCCGAATTGCAGCTACAAGGTTTTTTTCGTGGTTCAAAAAATGCTGAATGACGATAGAGTCTCTGGCGGATATTACAGACATTGCGCTGAGGCGTCAAGGATATGTACGTTTAGGAGGAAAATAAATTGAATTTAACAACAGTAGGTTTTACAACGTATTTTGAAGAGCAAATGATGGAAATGAAAAAACAGCCTAAATTGAAGAATTGTGTGCCAGCGAGGGTTACATTGGAGCATAAGCATTCTTACCGAGTGTTAGCTGAAGAGGGCGAATGGCTTGCGACAATTGCTGGTCATTATGCTTACACATCTTTAGCAAGAGAGGATTATCCAGCAGTAGGTGACTGGGTGCTAGTAGAGAAAATGCCTGGTGAGGAACGTGCCATTATTCATCAATTATTTCAACGGAAATCTGTCTTTTCACGCAAAGTTGCAGGTCTGGAAATTCAAGAACAAATTGTGGCATCGAATGTGGATATTGTGTTACTTGTTATGAGCTTGAACGCTGATTTTAATATTCGACGTTTGGAGCGATATTTAGTAGCTGCCTGGGATTCAGGGGCAAGGCCAGTGATTGTCCTGACGAAGGCAGATTTATGTGAGGATACTGCAAGCTTGGTACAAGAAGTTGAGTCTGTAGCATTTGGTGTAGATATTTTTGTGACGAGTGCTTTATCGGGCGAAGGCTTAATGGAAATTAAGACATTGTTCACGGAGGGAGTGACAGGGGCATTGCTAGGCTCTTCAGGGGCAGGGAAGTCGACCTTAACAAATGCTTTGTGTGGGGAGATGCTGATGAAGGTTGCTGGTATTCGTGAGGAAGATGCTAAGGGTCGTCATACAACTACTCATCGAGAGTTAGTCATATTACCAGATGGGGGCTGTTTAATCGATACACCAGGGATGCGTGAGCTTCAATTATGGGATCAAGGTGATAGTTTAGCTTCCAGCTTTCAAGATATTGAGGAACTAGCAACAGCTTGTCGTTATCGTGATTGTACTCATCAAAAAGAGCCTTATTGTGCTGTCCAGCAAGCTATTGTTGATGGAGAGTTGGATCAATATCGCCTCCAAAGCTACTTTAAGCTCCAAAGAGAATTAGCTTATATGGAACGCAAAACCAATGCACAGGCGAAACTTGAGGAGCAACGTAAATGGAAGCAGATTTCTAAAGGAATAAAAAAAGGTAAAAAATAAGCATTAGGAGCTTAGTTATGACCATTCAACATATTAATCATTTACTATTTTCCGTATCCAATTTAGAGGAATCCATCGCATTCTATGAAAATGTTTTCGATGCTAAATTGCTAGTAAAGGGGAAAAGCACAGCCTATTTTGATGTAAATGGGCTGTGGCTCGCCCTGAATGTAGAGAGGGATATACCACGGAATGAAATCCATCATTCCTATACCCACATCGCCTTTACTATTTGTGAGGATGACTATGACAAAATGTATGATAAATTGCTACAATTAAAGGTCAATATTTTAACAGGGCGTCAAAGAGATGAGAAGGACAAAAAATCGATTTACTTTACAGACCCAGATGGTCATAAATTTGAATTTCATACAGGAACTTTGCAAGATCGTTTGGCTTATTATCAGCAGGAAAAGCCTCACATGACGTTTTTTGATAATTAATCAGGGAGTGATTCTATGAATAAAGCTTTTATTTTTGATATGGATGGCACGTTATTTCAAACAAATCTTATATTAGAGCCTGCGCTCGACGCAACATTTGATGTGCTACGGACAAGTGGCTTGTGGCAAGGAGAAACACCGATAGAAAAATACAGAGAAATAATGGGCGTTCCTTTACCTGTTGTGTGGGAAACATTATGTCCTATGCATGCAATAGAGATACGTGAAGAGAGCAATGTTTTATTCCATGTAAAGCTGATTGAGCAAATACGCAATCATCAGGGAGCTTTATATCCATATGCTGAACAAACTCTTGCAGCATTATCAGAGAATTATCCGTTATACATAGCGAGTAATGGACAGGTTGACTATTTACAGGCGATTGTTGAAACCTATCAATTAGAGCGTTTTATAAAGGGAATCTACAGCATTCAATCTATTGTAAGTGGGCATAAATCAGATCTAGTAAAACGAGTTGTAGAAGAAAATGAAATCCAGAACGGGGTAGTGGTGGGAGATCGTTCGTCGGATATTCAGGCTGCACATGACAATCAACTACAGTCGATAGGCGTTCGTTTTGGCTTTGCACAGGATAATGAATTGCAAAAGGCAGAAATTATAATAGATGATTTAACAGCGTTATTAAACATCACATTCAATTAATTGCTTAAATTTTAATCTTTATCGAAAAATAGAGTTGATTTAACGACAATGATTGCATTTCATCACTAGAAAGCGTAAAATAGTGCCAATCCTATAGGAAAAGCATTGAAAAGGAAAAGTAAATTGGAGCAGCATTTTGTAGAGAGCCTCTGTTGGTGGAAATGAGGTAAATGAACCCTTTTGAAAATGACCTTTGAGCTTCGTACCGAAAGCTTTTTAGCAAGTAGATTACGACGAGATGGGCACTCGTTACAACAGCGGCAGTATCTCTCATTTTGAATGGAGACGTACTGATGGAGACAAATAGTGTGAGCTATTTGTAAATATAGGTGGTAACACGGGTATACTCGTCCTAATCAGATTTGATTAGGACGATTTTTTTTTACCACTTTTTTAGTGAGGGGAGCAAACTAGAATGACAATTGTTATTGGAGGCGCTTGGCCATATGCAAATGGTTCTTTGCATTTAGGGCATGTTGCCGCACTATTACCAGGTGATATTTTGGCTAGATATTACCGACAAAAAGGTGAGCAGGTTTTATATGTATCAGGCAGTGATTGTAATGGTACACCTATTTCTATTCGTGCAGCACAAGAAAATACAACAACAGAGGCCATTGCCAATCACTATCATGCTGAATTTACGCAGTGCTTTCGTGATTTAGGATTTACCTATGATTTATACACTAGAACAGATGCAGAACACCATCATGAATCCGTAAAGGGCCTATTTTTACAGCTACTAGCTAACAATTTTTTATACAAAAAGAAAATTGAACAGGCTTACTGTGAGACAGATCAACAATTTCTACCCGATCGATTTGTTGAAGGAATTTGCCCAAATTGTGGTGCAAAGGCAAGGGGAGATCAATGTGATAACTGCTCAGAAATCTTAGACCCACTGGATTTAATAGATAAACGTTGCAAAATATGTGGCAATGAGCCTGTTATTCGTGAGACAGAGCATTTTTATTTTACCTTTAGTCAATTTCAAGGTAGATTGGAGTCTTATGTGGCAGAAGCGAAGGCCCATAAACGTTGGCGAGATAATGCTTTAGGTTTAACGGAGCGTTACTTGGCAGAAGGGGTTCCTGACCGAGCAGTAACAAGAGATTTACCAAACGGCATAGATGTCCCAGTGCCAGGCTTTGAAGGGAAAAAAATATATGTATGGATTGAAGCAGTAGCTGGTTATCTATCAGCAAGTCTAGAGTGGGCAAAAGAGCATCAAATAGCGATTGAGGATTTATGGAATGAAGAGACCATTTCGTATTATGTCCATGGGAAGGATAATATTCCTTTCCATACGGTTATTTGGCCAGCTATTTTAATGGGAATTGGGGCGCAAGCATTACCAACACATATCGTATCGAACGAATATTTAACATTAGAAAAACGAAAATTATCAACTAGTCAAAATTGGGCTGTGTGGGTTCCGTATATTTTAAGTCGTTATGACGCAGACGCCATTCGCTACTTCTTAACGATGAATGCGCCAGAAAACCGTGATACTGATTTTTCATGGCGAGAATTTATTTACAGTCATAATAGTGAATTACTCGGTGCCTATGGTAATTTTGTCAATCGTACATTGAAGTTTATTGAGAAATCCTTTGCCAGCCAGGTGCCACAGGCTGAAGTAGATAGCAATATTCGTAAACAAACCGTTCAGCTGTTTAATGAAGCGGGCAGGCTGATTGAAGGAGGGCATTTTAAACAAGCGTTAGAAGCCATTTTTGAGTATATTCGAGGGGCTAATCGCTATTTTGACGTACAACAGCCATGGCAACAAGTAAAAGAAAATGTGGAGGCTAGTAATCGTACACTAGCAACCTGTGTCTATATTATTGCTAATTTAGGACAGCTACTGCATCCTTTCTTACCATTTTCAGCAGAGAAGGTAAGGAATATGTTAGGCATACAGGAAATGATGTGGCATGAACAAGTAGAATTGCCTCAAATGATTCAAGCAGTAGCTCCTTTGTTTGAACGTCTTGACATTGAACGAATTGAAGAAGAGTATCAAAAATTAGTGAGGGACAGTCGTTAGATTTGAAAAAGCAGTATGACTCATATGATCTGACCCCAAAAAGATAGATTGATGTCTAATTTTTACGGGGTAGTTCACATACGACATACTGCTTTTTTCAATTCAATTTAATTCATCACAGGTGTTAATTTTGCTACAACAATGCTATTGATAGCATTAATATAGGCTAAGGCACTTGCCTTTAGAATATCAGTATCAGCTGCTTTGGCAATATACTTTTCGCCATCATACTCAATCGTAATTTTCACCTTACCTAAAGCCTCTTTGCCTCGTGAAACACTATTGATATTGTATTCCACTAGTTTTATATCTATGTTTGTAATTTCTGCAATGGCTGAATATAAGGCATCGATTGGGCCAGAGCCTACTGCACTTGCTTTAAAGACTTCGCCGCCTTTACGAACTTTCACACTTGCAGAAGGGAAGCTAGTATTGCTGACGACTTGTAGATCGTCGATATCAAAGAATTGGTCACTATAATGTGTGGCATTTTTATTATTGGCATCATGTTTTTCATAATAGCTTTCCACAATAACGTATAAGTCGTGATCATATACTTCCTTTTTCGCATCCGCTAGCTTTAAGAAGCCTTCAAAAATGCCTTCAAATTCATCTGTAGAAAGATTAGTAAATCCTAATTTTTCAAGGGCATTTTTTACTGCATGGCGACCAGAGCGAGCTGTTAGTACTAGCTCCATATCATCAAGACCTACATCTTCAGGGTGAACAATTTCATAAGCATCACGGGATTTTAGCAAACCATCCTGATGAATACCAGAAGAATGCGCAAACGCATTATCTCCCGTAATAGCTTTATTGACCTGGACATCTAGGCCCATAAAGCTAGAAACAAGGCGTGAAGTATTCATAATCTCTTTTGTATTGATACGTGTCTCAGCGTTGTAGACAGAGCTACGAGTTTTTAGCGCCATGACAACTTCCTCTAATGCAGCATTACCTGCACGTTCACCGATACCATTGATTGTACATTCCACTTTATCCGCCCCATTTTTAATGGCAGCAAGTGTATTAGCCGTTGCCATCCCTAGGTCATTGTGACAATGAACGCTTAGAAGAACGCTATCGTTTAAATTTTTCATACGGTCATTTAATTTAAAAATCATCTCTCCAAATTCTTCTGGTTCTGCAAAGCCAACCGTATCAGGAACATTAATCATAGTTGCGCCAGCTTTCATAACAGCTTCGATTGTTTTCCAAAGATATTCAAAATCTGAACGAGACGCATCCTCTGTGGAATATTGAACTTGCGGCAATAATGATTTAGCGTACTTCACAGCATCTACACCAATTTGTAGAATTTGATCCTTTGATTTGCTGAATTTTTTCTCCACATGAATGTCGGATGTTCCAAGTACCATGTGAATCATTGGATTTTCTGCATATTTTACAGCGTTATAGACGGCATCAATATCTGCCTTCACTGCACGTGCTAATGCTGTAATCATGATGTCGTTCGTGTTGCCGACCTTTTCAGCTACGGCCCTGACAGCATCAAAATCACCTTGTGATGAAGCGGGGAATCCAGCTTCGATAATATCGACCCCTAGTTTTTTCAGTTGCTGTGCAATCTCTACTTTTTCATATAGATTTAGCTTTGCACCAGGCACTTGCTCGCCATCACGTAAAGTTGTATCAAACACCCAAATTTTTCTTCCCATTCTCAAACACTCCTTTTGTCGTAATTAGTATCTAAAATCTACACGTAGGCCAAAGTCATTAAAAAAATAAAAAAACCCATCTCTATATAAAAATAGAGACGAGTTTATGCTCGCGGTACCACTCTAATTGACCTTCTCATTACAGAAAAAGTCCACTTATCGACAGCTATCACTGTCTATCCTGTTAACGGGGGAAACCGACATCCCTTACTACTATGTTCAGGGAGTAGCTCATGGACGAGTTCAAAATGTGTGTCTACCGATTTACACCAACCATCGGCTCTCTACAAGTACACAATCACTTTTACTATTTCCAATCTTGGCCTGCAATGTGTTGTTGAAAGCAATAATACTTGGATATTAACTTCCTGTCAATAATATTCTAAAAATTTTTTTAATTCTGTCTTAAACGATGTGTATCTTATTAATCATTTGATATTTAGTGAAATGTATAGGAAACCACTAAAAATAGTAATTTCTGTGAGATAATAATGGAGTAATTGAACACCATGAAAGGAAGGAAACACCATGAAATTTGTCTTTGATTTAGATGGGACTATTTGTTTTAAAGGGAAACCGTTAAGTGAAGGAATCATCAATGCTTTAGAAGCATGTAGACGGCATGGACATGAAGTGATGTTTGCCTCTGCAAGACCAATACGTGATCTATTACCGGTATTACCAGAATCAATGAGAGTATATCCAATGGTAGGTGGTAACGGGGCATTTGTTGCTCGTGATGGAGAAACAATTGAGGTGACAGCTTTTGCTTCAAAAATAGTGGAGGGTATTCGGCAGATTATTACCGCTTTTCAATTACCATATCTAGTAGATAGTCATTGGGATTATGCTTATACAGGAAGTGAGGATCATCCAATTTATCGAAATCTAGATCCTTTAAAAGCGGCAAAAAAAGTAGCATTGCAGGATATTCATGACATTGTAAAGGTAGTGTTATTTCCAGGGGAACAGCGAGAAGCTGTATTGTCTGAACTACAAAAGCTTCCGGTGAGTCTGTATGAGCATGCTTCAGAAAATATTGTGGATATAAGTCCTAATGGTATTGATAAATGGAACGGCTTATCTAAATTGGGTGTTGCTGCAGGAGAGTTTATTGCATTTGGAAATGATGCAAATGATGCTTCTATGTTTTTGAAGGCGAAGGAAAGTATCTGTGTAGGAGAGCACCAGGTACGTGAAATGGCTACATTACAAGTTCCTAGCGAGGAAGCTGCCGTCATTGAAATGCTTCTTATGCTAAGTGTAAAGTACAGTACATAGAAATATATAACTAAAAAACTGCTCATTTTCTAGAGGCAATAAACCTTCAGAAAATGAGCAGTTTTTATTTAATCTAATTTAAAACGAGAAACTTGCGTGTGAAGCTCTTCTGCCATATTTGAAAGGGTAGCTGCTGAAGCTGCCACTTCTTCAATAGTAGCCAATTGTTCTTCTGAGGCAGAAGCGACATTTTGTAAATTAGATGAGGACATTTGTGCAATCGTTGCTATTTCATCAAAGGAAGCATAAATTTGCTCTGCACTAGATGACATCTCCTCCGACACGGTTGTAGCTTCTTGGATTTGCATGGAAACTTGTTCAATAAGCTCGACAATTTT
Source organism: Lysinibacillus fusiformis (assembly GCF_002845985.1). Lineage (GTDB taxonomy): Bacteria > Bacillota > Bacilli > Bacillales_A > Planococcaceae > Lysinibacillus > Lysinibacillus fusiformis_D. Next base: position 59,647 of record NZ_PDFK01000006.1, read on the forward strand.
AGAGAAGCCTTCTTCTGCTACTTTTACAACTTTCATACCAATTTGAACCTCTTGCGTACCGGTATCCATCACGGTCACAGCACGATTTGTATCTTGCTGAATTTCAGAAATTAAAGTAGCAATTTGCTCCGCGGATTTTTTCGATTGCTCTGCTAACTTTTTCACTTCATCAGCAACAACGGCAAAACCACGCCCATGATCGCCTGCACGAGCCGCTTCAATTGCAGCATTAAGTGCTAATAAATTTGTTTGTTCAGCAATATCCGTAATAATCCCAATAATATTGCCAATTTCAATAGAATGTTCATCTAAATTTTTCACAACACTTGCCGACTCTAAGACGGCTGTATTAATTGTTGTCATCTGAGAAATGACACGATGTAATGAATCATTGCCTTTCTTAGCTTCTGAATTCGTTTCGATTGCCAGTTCAGAAACCGCAGCCGTCGTAGAAGCTAATTGCTGTATGCCCTTTGTCATATTTTTCATCGCTTCAGAGCTTTCTGAGGCATTTTTTCCTTGGGCTTCAGAGCCACTAGCAACCTCTTGAATAGAAGAAGTGATTTGTTCTGTAGCCTGTATAGTTTGGTCTGCACTTGCTGTTAACTCAGCAGCAGAGCCACTAACTTGCACTGTGTTTTGACGGACATTTGTAATTAAATCCTTTAAATTTGCAGCCATTTGATTAAAGGCAAGGGCTAAGTCACCCACCTCATCACGGTTTTTAATACGAATTTGTTCGGCTGTTAAGTCGCCTTCCGCTATTTTTTTAGCAGCTTTAGCCATGCCATTAATAGGGCGGGACATTAGGCTTCCTACAACCATTGCAATTATCAGACTTATGACAACAGCAAAGACCCCAAGTAGAAGCATTTGGAGTTTAATATCTTGAATTTGTTTTGATGTAGCAGCCATTTTTTTATCAATATAGTCACTTTGATAATTTGAAAGGTTTTCAACGCGTTCATCAAACTGTTTAATGATTAGGCGTCCTTGAGTACTATCAAGTTTTTCATACTTTTCAGTTTCTCCTTCAGCCTTTAACGCAAACATACGGTCAGCGAATTGTTGGACACTTTGCTCACTTTTGTTAATAGCCTCTAAGAATTTTATTGATTCATCAGAATCTAAAGTAGCCATCAACTCTTCAGATTTTTGCTTAAATTCCTCGCGAGAGTCCTGATTGCTTTGATAATTTTGCTTGTCTCCAAGCAGTAAATAGCCACGCATACTAACAATTTCTTGTTTTGCAATAACTCGTAATTCCTGAATACTGATTGATTTAGTTGTTTGTTCCTCCAGTAATGTACGATAGGTCTTATTTACAGAATCTAGCTGTTTTATATTTAAACCAATTGTCGTAACAAGCACTAAAATCACTATAAAAAAACCGAGTAATAATTTCTTGTAGATAGTAAATCGCATAGTTGAAATGTCCTTTCTCAGTAATTAGTAGAAATGTTACAAAATAATGAAATATGTATATATATCATTTATATCAGATTATACGGATTTTACAAAGTATTATGAGTATTTTTACTGTAATTAATAGTTTGAAGATAATATCAATTTATATGTGATGTGATAAAAAAAGGAGATTTTATAGATAAAATATTAATAATAATAGAGATGGTTAATGATATCTATTGAATATTAAGCCAATTTTCATAAATTTTGAAACTTTATTTATAGTAGTTACGTAGAAGGAGTAATGGAAATGAATAGGGGTGAAGGAAATGTATAGACCAATTTTAAAATTACCCAAAACAAAATCAGAGAAAATATGGAATTATTGGCGGAGGTATATTTGTTGTATCCATCATCTATATTATATTTGCATGGTTCGAATTACCTAATGAAATTCCTGCGCACTTTAATGGTGTAGGCGAGGTAGATCGATGGGGCTCAAAGGTAGAGTTATTTATTCTTCCATTCATTGGTTTATTTTTATGGATTGTCATGGGACTACTAGAAAGGGCCCCACATATGCATAACTATCCAGCACGCTTGAATGAAAACAATGTAGAAGCATTCTATTTAAATAGCAGAAAAATACTAAATGAAGTGAAAAACCTCTGTCTTATTTTCTTCGCATTTATATCATTCCAAATGGTTCGTATTGGTCTTGGTGAAACAAATTCGTTAGGTTGGTGGGTCTTACCTGTCATCCTATTAGGAACTGCTATTCCGATTATTAAAGGGATAATTGCGACTGCCAAAATAAAATAATAGGTAATAACGTAAACGCTTGAAATTTTTCAGGCGTTTATTTTTTATACCCAAGTTTTCAATAATTCAGTATACTAACAAAACTAAGATGAAAATGTATCAGTACATTATTAGCTGCCAAAAAGGAGATAAAGGTACAGTAAAATGGTGTTAAAGCTAGGCAAAAGGAATTTAAACTGAAGGCTGAATTAGCAGTTGTTATAATCAATAAACCTCGTGATTTGTTAGTTAGAAGTTCTGGTAAAGCACCATTTAATCGAATTATTTCATTTGTGTTCTCTAGTGATGAGATGGTAAATTATTTACAAAAAGTGTTAAAGAGGACTACGCTAGGAGTGAAGGTAGTAAACTACATGATAAAAGTGAGGCAAAATATGAAAAATGTATATATGGAGCAAGTCGAAGAAAAATGGCGTGATGCTTTTAGTGAGCTTGTTGCTGCCGTAGAAACGAATGTACCAGATGGATTTGAACAAACAATGCAATATGGAATGGTCAGTTATGTGGTACCATTAACATCCTATCCTGAGGGTTACCATGTGACACCGAATACGCCATTACCTTTTATTAGCCTAGCTGTACAGAAGCGTCATATTGCACTCTACCACATGGGTATTTATGCAGATCCAGCATTGCTTTCTTGGTTCCAAGAGGAGTATGCAAAGCGAGTGCCCACAAAATTAAATATGGGGAAAAGCTGTATTCGATTTACAAATGCCAAAAATATTCCATTTGATTTAATCGGTGAGCTTGTGTCAAAAATAACCCCTGCGCAATGGATTTCACATTATGAAGGAGTGAAAAAATAGATGAAAAGCGCGACTCCATTTTTAATGTTTCAAGGGCAGGCCAATGAGGCGATTGAACAATATAAGAAGTGGTTTCCAGATTTAGAAGTTGTTAGCTTAGCGTATATGGATAATTCACAACAGGTAGCAATGGCAGTCCTCCATTTAAAGGGATTAAAATTGCTGGTGAATGATAGTGCCATTCAACACGAGTTTACGTTTACTCCATCAACATCAGTCTTTATAGAGTGTGATTCGGAGGAGGAAATAAACCGTTTTGTTGCCCAAATGCTAGAAGGCGGCCAAGCATTAATGCCACTTAATCATTATGGTTTTTCTAAACAGTTTGCATGGATTCAAGATCGTTTTGGCATGTCCTGGCAATTATCGTATGATTGATGAATTAGGAATATAAATAATGAAAAGAAAACAAAAAATAGTAGTAAAAGGGGAATTGAGGATGGCGGTAACTTTAGTGAAGCATGATATTAAATATGCTGAGGCGATGCATGAGTTATCTTCTATGCCGCAGGTGCGAGATGCCCTCGGGTTACCTGCTGGTAAGGTAGAAGATACCATTAATTTTATCAAACGTGAATGTGTGGACGAGGAAGAGGGGAAGACGGTTCCTCGTGTAGTTTTGAATGAGGAAGGGCAACTGATTGGTGTAACATCCCTAATGTTTATAGATCATGATAAAAAGAGCTGTCATATTGGCTCTTGGCTAGGTCACCAATTTTGGGGGAAAGACTATAATCTTGAAGCCAAAACAGCTATCTTAGACATTGCATTTTTCGAGCTAGGACTAGCACGGGTTTTTGCTGGGGCTCGGAAGGTAAATATCCGATCACAAAAAGCACAAGAAAAACTGCCTTTTATTCGATTAGGTGTGGAAAGTAAATATCCAGAGGAGCATTCATGGTTGGAGGTGAAGGAAAAACAACCGTGTGTGTTAAATGTCTTTGAACGTGAAGATTTTGTCCGTTATCGAATATCCCTACAGAAGGTAGATGGCAATCGTGAAGATTTTTTACCACAATTAATGCTAGCTGATGAAAGTGAAATGGTAGTTCGAGAATACTTAGATAAAGGCACTTTATTTGAAATTAAGTGTGGGGAGCTGCTGGTGGGGGTGGCGTTAGTCATTGCGCAATCTGATACAACGATCGAGTTGAAGAATATTGCTATTGTGCCAAAGTACCAAGGGAAGGGAATGGGCAAAGAGGTATTACGACAACTCACTGAAATATGCCAGAAGGAAGGCTATCAAACAGTGCTTGTTGGAACAGCCAACTCAAGTATTGATAATATTGCCTTTTATCAAAAAGCAGGCTTTCGCATGGAGGCTATTGAAAAAGATTTCTTCCGCCATTATCCAGAGCCTATTTATGAAAACGGCATTCGCGCATTAGATATGATTTTCTTTTCAAAGGCATTATAAGTATCTTCATAAAGAAATACCCGTTCAACAAAGGTTGAGCGGGTATTTTTATTTCCCAAGCAGAAGAGCCATTAACTTTTCTTTGGAATGTAAGAAATCGTCTAATGTATAGCGATCTAATACGTTCAAATAGGCTTGTAAAGCTTCATACAGAACACCTTTCAGCTGACATTCTGGGGCTATTTTACATAGATTATTTTCTTTATCGAAACATTCTACAAGATGAAAATCTTCTTCTGTATGACGAACAATTTCACCGATAGTAATGGTTTTTGGATCGATGGCTAAGCGAATGCCACCACCACGTCCACGAATCGTTTCGATATACCCTAATAATCCAAGCTGATGTGTCACCTTCATTAAATGGTTTTTCGATATATTATAAGCATCTGAAATCTCTTGAATAGTTGATAATTGACCATCTTCCTTCGCACCTAGATAAATAAGAGTACGCAGAGAGTAGTCTGTGTATAAAGTTAAGCGCATCAGAACACCCTACTTTCTATAATTCAAAATAATTATAGCATTTTTACATTGAAGTATAATATTTTCAAACCATTTTTAAAGATGTATTTAAAATACATTAATTATGTCCATTTTGTTAAAGATGTATTTAAAATATTGCTTTAAGAAAATGAAAGGGTTATATTGTAATCACGAAAGGATGGTAAGCGATATGTTAAAACAAGAAACAATTCAAATTATTAAAGCAACAGTACCTGTATTAGAAGTTCACGGTGTTGAGATCACGAAGACGTTTTACAAAAATATGTTTCAAGCTCATCCAGAATTATTAAATATTTTTAATCACACGAACCAAGAACAAGGTCGTCAGCAAACAGCATTAGCTAACACTGTTTATGCTGCTGCAGTTCATATTGAAAATTTAGAAGCAATTTTACCAGCAGTAATGCTTATAGCACATAAACACCGTAGTTTAGGTATTTTACCTGAACATTACCCAATCGTTGGGGAAAACTTATTAAAAGCTATTAAGGAAGTACTTGGTGACGCAGCAACCGATGACATTATTAATGCATGGGCTGAGGCATATGGCGTTATAGCAGATATTTTCATTCAAGTAGAAGAAGAGTTATACCAGAAAACTGAGAATAACGGTGGATGGCGTTTATTTAAACCATTAAAAGTGGCGAAGAAAGTAGTTGAAAGTGACTTAGTTACATCCGTTTACTTTGTGAATGAAGATGGCTCACCACTGCCAGCTTATGAACCAGGTCAATATATTAGCATCCGTGTGAAAGTGCCAGGCGAAGAGTATTTGATGAACCGTCAATACACACTTTCACAAGCGAATGCAGAAGACGGCTATCGTATTTCTGTAAAACGAGAAAGCGATCATACGCCAAATGGTAAAGTTTCAAACTATATTCATGATGACTTACAAGTAGGAGATTTAGTTGATGTAAGTGCTCCAGCTGGGTTATTTGTTTTAGAAGAAACGGCTGCACCAATTACATTTGTAAGTGGTGGTATCGGTGTAACACCTTTAAACAGTATGTTGCAATCTTTACATGATGATGCAGTGAATGAAGTAAACTTTATCCAATGTGCTCGTAATGAGAAAGTTGTAGCGTTCAGCGATGACATTCAGGAGAAAGTAAAGGTACTACCGAATGCATCCTATACAGCTTTATTCTCTGAAGAAGATAAGCTTATTACAAAAGAGTTATTAGCAGAAAAAGTTGCTAATAATGCAGATGTTTATGTATGTGGGCCTGTAGGCTTTATGGAAGCTGTTATTAAAAACTTACAGGAAATTGGCGTGAAAGATGAAAAAATTCACTATGAATTCTTCGGACCAGCCATGCAATTAGCTAAATAATATAATGTGTAGGTCCCTGTTATGAGTTACAACTCGTAACAGGGATTTTTTGCGGACAATCCTGAGAGATGGATTAAATCTGAAACGAGATGAGTGAAGCGGTATGACGGAAAGAGCGAAACTATGAAAAAAAGTAGGGACTTTCCCGTTGACAATATACCTTATGGGGTATATTATAAATCACGTAAGCAAGTTCAATCAATCGTTATGGAGGGGGGCGCAAACAGCATGGCTTATGGTTCTAACACAGCAAATCGTGTGAAACGTATGGAAGGCCAATTACGGGGTATTTTACGTATGATGGAAGACGGTCAAAACTGTAAGGATGTGATAACGCAGCTATCTGCCGTACGTTCCGCGGTTGATAAGACGATAGGTGTTATTGTTAGTGAAAATTTATTGGAATGTGTATCAACAGCTAAAGGTGATACAGAAAAAATGAATTTCGCTATTCAAGAGGCAATGGATTTAGTTGTGAAAAGTCGATAGTTTTGATATACCCCAAAATGTATAAAGAAGGAGAGTGATCACATGGAAACATGGATTGTTATTGCGCTTATCGCAGCGTTTTTCATTTGGCGAATGAAGCCTACTAAAGGTGTTCATTCAATTTCTGCTGCACAATTAAAAAATATGCTTAATGATAAAGATAAGGTATTTATTGATGTGCGTACACCAGCTGAGTATAAGGGACGTAACATTCCGCAATTTAAAAATGTTCCGCTTGGATCAAGCTTTGACAAACTACCAAAGGACAAAGAAATTATTGTCATTTGTCAAAGTGGAATGCGAAGTAGCCAGGCTTGTAAGAAACTAAAAAAACAAGGCTTTAAGCATGTTACCAATGTTCGTGGCGGAATGAGTGCATACTAGGAGGAGGAAAAATGAAGGAAATTACAGCAAAAGAAGTTCAACAAGCTATGGAGCAGGGAAGCAAGTTGAATCTTATTGATGTACGAGAGGTAGATGAGGTAGAGACTGGTCATATTCCAGGTGTTATTCATATCCCGCTCGGATTATTAGAGTTTCGACTACATGAATTAAATAAGAATGAGCCGTATATTATGGTTTGTCGATCAGGTGGACGTAGTGGTCGTGCTACTCAAATACTAGAAAGTAATGGCTTTATTGTATCCAACATGGCTGGTGGTATGCTTGCTTGGGAGGGTGCAGTAAAAATATAGAGCATAGATATATTTTTTTAGTAAAAATAATACCCATGTAGGTATATGGAGGTTGTTAGGTGTATGAAGTCTGATTTTCAGCTAGATGCTAAAGGACTATCTTGTCCAATGCCGATAGTGAAAACGAAGAAGATGATGGCTGATTTACTGGATGGTCAAATTTTAGAAGTTTCTGCGACAGATAAAGGATCAAAAGCGGATATTGCTGCATGGGCTGAAACGGTCGGTCATCAATACATTGGTACGTTAGAGGCAGATGGTGTGCTAAAGCATTATATTCGCAAATGTACAAATGAACAAATAGTAGAGATGACATTTGGTCAAATAATTGATCTAGAGCAGATTACCAATCGTGAGGGATTGATTCTTGATGTACGTGAGGAGGCAGAATTCGCTTTTGGACATATTGAGGGAGCAAAATCTATTCCGATGGGTGAACTAATGGCACGACTTACGGAGCTTGATAAAGAGCAGGAGATTTATGTCATCTGTCGTACAGGAACACGCAGTGATATGGCTGCACAAAAGCTTGCTTCACATGGTTTTACAAAGGTATTTAATGTCTTGCCGGGGATGACATCCTGGACGGGCAATTTAACAAAAAGCATTTAATTAGGAGGAATTTAAGATGTCAAACAAGGTAGCAATCATTGCAAGTAATGGTGGTTTATTTGATGCATATAAAGTGTTTAATATCGCAACGGCTGCGGCAGCTTCTGAGAAGGAGGTAGCCATCTTCTTTACGTTTGAAGGGCTGAATCTCATTCATAAACAAGGGATGCATGTACTACCGATGCCTGCTGGCGCGGAGCATTATGCAAAAGGTTTTTCAAAAGCAAATGTACCAGCCATCCCACAACTGGTGGAAATGGCACAAGAACTAGGGGTGAAATTTATTGCTTGTCAAATGACTATGGATGTCATGGGTTTATCAACAGATGATTTTATTGACGGTATTGAAGTAGGTGGAGCTGTAACTTTCCTTGAGTTTGCCAAAGATGCAGCGCCATCACTAACTTTCTAGTAATTTGTTCTTGAGAGTGGGGAGTGACTATAGCTCTCCGCTATAAAAAACATTGAAATCATACCTATGGGGGTAAAATGTATGTCTATTCAAAAGTGGAGTGCATCACAAGTTGCTAAAAAGGTCATTAATAATGAAGCGCTGTTTATTTTAGATGTTCGTAATGCAGAGGCATTTGAAGATTGGAAAATGGAGGGACATCGATTTGAGTACCTAAATATCCCGTACTTTGAGTTGTTAGATGGGATTGAAGATATTTTACCTAAAATTCCGGCTGAACAAACAGTATTAGTTGTCTGTGCCAAAGAAGGCTCATCATTGATGGTCGCTGAAATGTTGTCTGAGGCAGGTCGTGATGTTGCCTATTTAGCAGGAGGCATGAAATCTTGGAGTGAATATTTAGAGCCGATTAAAGTTGGTGATTTAACAGGTGGTGGAGAGCTGTATCAATTCGTCCGTTTAGGAAAGGGCTGCCTTTCATATATGGTCATTTCTGAAGGTGAGGCAGCGATTATTGATGCTGTGAGATTTACAGATGTATTTACAAGCTTCGCTGAACAGAAGAACGTTACAATTAAATATGTTTTTGATACACATTTACATGCCGACCATATTTCAGGTGGACGCCATATAGCAGAAGAAACTGGTGCAGCTTACTACTTACCACCAAAAGATGCTGAAGAGGTTGTCTTTCCTTATACACCTCTAGTTGATGGAGCCACTGTTCAAATCGGTGCTTCTAAAATAGATGTAGGTGCTATCTATTCACCTGGTCATACAATTGGCTCTACATCTTTTGTCATCGACGGCAGCTATTTATTAACGGGTGATATTTTATTTATTGATTCAATTGGTCGACCTGATTTAGCTGGACTTGCTGAAGATTGGGTTGGAGATTTACGAGAAACACTTTATAAGCGTTATCGCAAATTGTCTGAAGAATTAATAGTGCTACCAGCACATTTCATGATTATTGATGAGCTTAATGCAGATGGAACGGTTGCGAAACGATTAGGAGAGTTATTGGCGCAGAACCATGGTTTAAATATTCAAAGTGACGAGGAATTTAGACGTGTTGTCACGGATCAATTACCTCCACAGCCAAATGCATATCAAGAGATTCGTCAGGTAAATATGGGGAAAATAACACCTGCACCAGATGAACAGACAGAAATGGAAATTGGACCAAATCGCTGTGCTGTCCGATAGCGTATGCTAAAGTGCAATGAGTACGCATGCATGCTTGTAGCGTGTAAATTCCGTGAATGGAAGGCACTCTTCCTTCCTGAAGTTAATAAAGTGGAACCGGCAAAATCGCTTACACCCTTTGTCGGATCAAAGGAGATTACTATGATGTCAAATTTACAACTAGATGCAAAAGGCTTGTCATGTCCCATGCCTATTGTGAAAACAAAGAAGGCAATGGATACATTAGTTACGGGGGAAATCTTAGAAGTTCAAGTAACAGATAAAGGAGCTTTAGCGGATATTCCTGCTTGGGCTAAAGCGGGAGGGCATGTGATTTTAGATCAATCCGAGGTTGCTGGTGTCATTACATTTTTAATTCAGAAAGCATAGAGCTTATTGAGGGTTGTCTATTAACGTAGCACAACCTTCTTTCTCTTTATCTTGATAGATGGGAGCTAGAAAGAAGGAAAAATAAATGGATATTGCATGGATTTTCACCATATTTTTGATTGGTTTTGTCGGTTCGTTTGTTTCGGGGATGCTCGGCATTGGTGGTGCTATTATTAATTTCCCGATGCTACTGTATGTTCCGTCATTATTAGGCTTTGTGGCTTTTTCAGCGCATGCAGTTTCAGGAATTAGCGCAATTCAAGTGCTTTTTGCTTCCTTTGCTGGTGTATGGGTATATCGGAAAGGTGGGTATTTAAATAAATCACTTATTATCTACATGGGTAGTGCTATTTTAATCGGTAGCTTTGTAGGGAGCTTCGGTTCAAAGTTCTTATCAGAATCAGGCATTAACATTGTCTATGGTATCCTGGCATTGATTGCAGCTGTCATGATGTTTATCCCGAAAAAGCAAATTGATGATAAGCCGATGGAGGAAGTGACATTTCGTAAACCACTGGCGATCATTTTGGCCTGGATTGTTGGTATTGGTTCAGGAATTGTGGGGGCAGCAGGTGGCTTTTTATTAGTACCGATTATGCTAGTTGTCTTAGGAATTCCAACACGTATGACCATAGCGACAAGCCTTGCCATTACTTTTCTCTCTTCAATAGGAGGCACCATTGGGAAATTAATAACGGGACAAGTTGAATATTATCCAGCTTTCATCTTAATTGTAGCTAGTCTGCTAGCGGCTCCTCTTGGTGCAAGAGCGGGGAAAAAATTGAATACAAAAGTGTTACAAGCCATTTTAGCGGTGCTGATCGTTGCAACGGCTATTAAAATTTGGGCGGATATAATAGGGGGAGTGTAGCGATGAAAATTGAAGTTTTTTCTGATTTCACATGTCCATTTTGTTATATTGGTAAGCGTGAATTGGAGCGAGCTATTGATGTTGCGGGCTATACAGAGCAAGTAGAAATAGAATATAAAGCATACCAAATAGGGCCAGATACGCCGAAAGTGAATGCCCCCTCTTTTTACGAGGGGATGGCTAAAAAATATGATATCTCGCTAGAAGCTGCGAAAGACATGACGAAGGGCATCGCCGTGAGAGCAGCAGAGATTGGATTGCATTATGATTTTGATAAGATGACAACAGCCCATACAGAAAAGGCTCATCGTTTAGCGAAGTGGACTCAGCAGTTTGGCAAGGCGGCGGCTTATACTGAAGCTCTCATGGCAGGGTATTTTACAGCTGGAGAAGATGTCAACGAAGATGCTTTTTTATTAAAAGTGATAGCACAATTAGATTTAGATATAGAAGAGGCAAAGGTTATTTTAGCAACGAATGATTTTAGCGAGGCCTTAGATCGAGATCGTTATGATGCACAGCAACTTGGTGTGCAAAGTGTCCCGTTCTTCGTGTTTGAAAACCGTTATGGCATTAAAGGGGCAGAGCCAAATGAAGTGTTTGTGCGAACTTTACATCAGGCGGCAGCATTAGCAGGAAATCAACCGACGATAAAGTTGGTGGGAAATGATGGAGCTGCCTGTAATGATGACGTATGTAAACTATAAAAAAGTGTCGAGTACTTGGGTGCTCGACATTTTTTTATTCAGAATGAGCAATATACTACAAGAGGTATTAAGTCTAGTTTTTTGTGTTATAGAACAAAAATAAATGTATAATATATCCATTTTTATCATCTTAACGGTGCTATTTTAAAGAGATGTGAGAAAAATCACATCCAATTAATTGCTATGTTGCTAAAATATAAGAGAGGATACAAAGGGGGGTATTATAGATGAAACCTATAGTAGCAGGAGTAGCAGGGACAGTACTGTTAGCAGGCGCAATTTTTGTTGGAACAATTGTCAGCGATAAAATATCAGTTGATTCGAATGTTGGCGAGCAAGAAGCGACAGTGCAGACGCAATTACCAACAACAGCAGCTGCTCAGTCAGTGGTCTATGCTCCGCCAAGTATTGAAGAAGTACCAGATGGACCTATGAAAGAGGCAATCTTATACGGTTATGAGCTTGTCAATAACACGCATGTAGCGGCAGATGAATATGTAGGAAACCAATTATCTTGCACAAGTTGCCACGCAGGTGCAGGCTATGATGAGCAAACATCGTCGTTAGTGGGAGTAATGGCAAATTATCCACAATATATCGGGCGCTCAGGTAGTATAGTTACGATTGAAGAACGTATTAATGGTTGTATGGTTCGTAGTATGAATGGTAAAAAATTTGAAATGAATAGTGATGAGCTAGAGGCTATGGTGGCGTATTTTGCTTATATTTCTGAAGGTGTACCTATCGGTGCAAAACGTGAATGGGCAGGCACTAGTGATATGAAGAATGTTCCGATTCCAAATGTTGCTGATGGCGAGGAGCTTTATGCACAGTCTTGTATTGCTTGTCATGCTGCTGACGGATCTGGTACTGATGCCAATACTGGTCCAGCGTTATGGGGGGGAAATTCCTTTAATGATGGAGCTGGCATGGCGCGTATGTCGAAGATGGCAGGTTATATTCAAAATAATATGCCGATAGGTGCGGCGGGTACTTTAACTGACCAGGAAGCTTCTGATTTAGCTGCCTTTATTTTGTCGCAAGATCGTCCAGAATGGGCAAACCATGATAAAGACTGGCCAAAAGGCGGACGTCCAAATGACATTATGGATAAAGAAAAACGTGAACAAATTAAAAACGGTACGATTGATTGGGAAAAAGTACTGTCAACAAATTAACAATAAGGGATGCTGTTAAACAGCATCCCTTATTGTGTTGTAAAACAAAACCATCCATAGAATTTTTGCGAAAGGTGAAAATGGATTTCCGTTGCAGGCTACTTGCTTTCCTGTGGGCGAGCGCCGAGCCGCTTCCTCTTTTAGAGGCTCGCCTGTCTCGCTATCCCACGGGAGTCAAGTAGCCTTCCACTCCAACCCATAAATTTAGTAAAGGTTTTCCAATAAAGTGAAGGGTATTCACTACTCTTTATGGAGAGGTGTTGTCACTCATCACTTCTCTATATTGAAAATAGGAGTCTTTCCTTTCTCTAATCAGACAAATAATGGGTTAATTTGTTCACTACGGCTCGTATGAAAGATAAGGAAAAGACACTTTTGCACATGGTTGATTGGAGTGGAGCCAGCGTCACAGATGAGACCTTGGAGCGAATGCAGTGAGTGAAGCGGCTCATCGGACGCCCCCCTTGGAAAGGACACTGACGGAACGGAAATCAACCCCTTACCTTTCAAAATAGCTGCTTCTCCCATTGACATCACCGCATCCCTTTTAGATTAGTTAAAGTTATAGGTAGTTACAATTTTTTCCCTGTTAGTTGTTATATCTGTAAAGTATTCATATAAGCAAATACCAAGGAATGATCCACTGACATTCATGACATTAGAATAGCCATTATTTTGTAGAGTCATAACCGCGTTATAACTTCGTTGACCAGATCGGCAATGTACATAAACAGGCTGATCCTTTGGTATCTCATTCATTCGTTCTCGAAGTTCGCTTAAAGGTATATGGTGGGCGCCAATGAGATGACCAGATTCGAATTCGTTCTTTTCACGTACATCTAAGAAAAAGGCTTGCTTTTCAATGAGTGGCCTAACTTCATCCACTTTTATTTGTTTGAAGTTCCCGTGTAATTGGTTTTGTGCTACAAGTGCTGCCAAATTTACAATATCACGTGCAGTGCTAAACATTGGAGAATAGGATAATTCTAGTTCCTTCAAATCTTCTAAAGTACCGCCCATTGTGATAAGAGTGGCTATAACGTCTATTCGTTTATCTGCATTCCCTTTACCAACCGCCTGTGCACCAAGAACCTTTCCAGTTGGTGTTTCGTAAATGAGTTTAAAGTGAAGCGGATTACTATTTGGCATTAATCCTACTTTGTCTGGTGCAATTAAATAAACACTTTTTGCTTGAAAGCCATTTGCTAGAGCTGTTTTTTCGTTCAAACCTGTTGCAGCACATACAAGGTCGAAGATTTGTACGCTCGAAGAACCAATAACCCCTTTGTTATGCTGTGGGATACTATACATATGGTTAGCTGCGGCGCGTGCTTGTCGTTGAGCAGGACCAGCTAAAGCTAGACGCGTTTGTTTATGAGTAAGCTGATGGAATACTTCAATAGCATCTCCTACAGCATAGATGGAAGGGTCAGATGTCACATAATTAGCGTCCACTCGGATACCCCCTAGTTCACCAATAGCTAGCCCAGCTTCTTTAGCTAATTTGGTTTCAGGGCGAACACCAATGGCTAATACAACTGCTTGTGCTTTTAATTGCTTGCCTGAATTTAATACCACATAATCGGGTGCAACTTGTGCGAGGCCGTCGTTCACAATGACTTGAACCCCTTTGTCAGCCATTTCCTTGTGTAATATTTGAGCCATGTCATAATCGAACGGTGCCATAATTTGTTGACCGAATTCGACTAGTGATACATTAAAGCCTGCAAGCTTTAGATTTTCTGCTACCTCTACACCAATGAAGCCTCCGCCAATTACAGCAATATCTTGCACATTATCCGTTTGTAGATAACGGTTTAAACGGTCAATATCCACCACATTTCGAATAGTAAAGACATGTTCAGAATGAATACCTTCTAAGTTTGGAACGATAGGACTTGCACCAGGCGACAGAACTAACGTATCGTAACTTTCCTCATAATCAGCACCAGTTTTCAAATCCGTAATCGTGACGGTTTTTTGCATGCGGTTAATACGTATAACTTCTTGTTGAACACGAGCTTCAATATTGTATTTTGTTTGAAAGGCTTGAGGTGTCATTAAGATTAATTTATCGCTATTGTCAACAATCCCGCTCAAATGGAACGGTAGGGAACAATTAGAGAAAGAAACATTCGGACCTTTCTCAAACATAATAATTTCTGCTTTTTCATCAAGACGACGTATACGTGCCGCTGTTGATGCACCACCTGCAACGCCACCAACTACTATAAATTTTTTACTCAAAGTAAACACTCCTTTTCAAAATACATATTAGGGTATTTGGATACTATTAAATAAGGGTTTAATTTCTAATGATTGATAATTTATATAGGATGAATACTATAAATCAATAATATACCTATAAGGGTATATTATCAAGCAGTACATATTATAAAATTTCAGAGATATTCCTTGTAAAAGAAAGTTAGGGCATAAATTTGCTATACTAGCGGTAGTAGGAATTGGAAATGACACAGGGGGTGACACTGTTGATTTTTTTGAAATTTTTAATTCAAATCCTCATTGTATCGGGTTTGATTTATATTGTGAGCGGACGATTAATTGGTTCAAATATTAATTTTGTTCGCAGAGTGCTATCGGTCGTCATTAGTGTGACACTAACCTCTTTTGTTTACTGGTATTCTTATTTACGCCATACAGATTTTTTGTCTGAAACGATGATGCAGACAGTGACAGAGGTTAGCACACTTATTTGGATTGGTAGTATGCTACTTATCTCGATGTTGCTTTATTTGGTTTTTGAGTTATTTGATCCAAGCGGTATTACGGCTGGAGATCGTCGTAACGGTCAAAAGTCCTTGCTATTGCGTCTGCGAAGCTATTGGCGACAGCAGAAACGTTTGCGACAGGTGTTAAAAATTGCTGTTACAAACGGTGTTGTGCAAACAATTAAATATGCAAGGCAGCGGGAAAATGAAAAAGAGCTTGCGATTGCACTACGAGCAACTTTAGAGCAGTGTGGTGGGATTTTTATTAAATTTGGACAGGTCCTCTCTACACGTAAAGAATTATTTTCACCTATTTTTATTGATGAGTTAGAAAGATTGCAACATAGTGTGAAGCCTTTACCAGCAGAGCAAGTTACACAAATTTTAGAGAGTTCACTTCCACAACCTATGGATGAAATCTTTAGTCATTTTCAAATGGAGCCCATTGCAGCAGCGTCAATTGGCCAAGTGCATAAGGCACGACTCAAAAATTATGAAGAGGTTGTCGTCAAGCTATTGCGCCCAGAAGTAAAAGGGATTATGCGTGATGATCTTGAAATTTTAGAGGAATTTGCTAATTGGCTTTCAACAAAATCGACTTGGGCAGAGTCATTAGGCTTTCGGGAGTTAGCGGGTGGGTTTGCCGATGGACTACGTGAGGAAATTCATTTAGATATTGAAGTGCGTAACACATTACAGGTAAAGAATGCGCTAGCCAAAAGTGATTATAAGGTGCGAATTCCTAAAATTTATACAGCGTATAGTAATGAGAATATCATTGTGATGGAATATATTCGTGGACAAAGTGTGGCGGATGGGGCATCAGAATTCAAACGTTTATCTATTGATCGTAGGCACTTTGCCAAAACGGTATTATATTCTTTCTTTGAGCAAATGCTATTCTCAGGTATTTTTCATGCAGACCCACATCCAGGTAATATTCATATCGATGAATCGGATGGCACACCCGTTTTGCTCGATTTTGGAGCCGTTGGACGATTAGGAGCTACACAGCAAGAAGGCTTAAAGCTATTTTTGATGGGCATTCAGCTTAATGATTCAAGCGTGTTATATGATGGCCTAACATTATTAGTGGAAAATGCTGATCATGCAGAACGCGCAAGAATGGAGCAGGCCATCGATCAAATTTTATTAAAAATCTCCTATGTTGATCGAATACCAACTGAAGAATTGATCCATGCGCTCTTTACAGTGGTAAGAGATTTTGGACTTGCATTTTATCCTGCTGTAGGATTGGCTCTCCGGTCCTTGGTGACGCTAGATGGCACATTACGGGTCATTGATCAACGTTTCGATATATTTACAGAGGCAAAGGATTTTTCTGCTACATATATGCGTGCGTCTTTCCTAAAGCCATTTAAAGAACCGATGGCAACAAAAGAGCGACTGCAGGAGGAACTATCCATGCTGATTCCCACTTTGCGAAAAATGCCAAGAAGGGTAGATCAACTCATTCAACGGGTTGAAAGTGGGAAAATCATTTTACATCA
This sequence comes from Lysinibacillus fusiformis, assembly GCF_002845985.1. Classification (GTDB taxonomy): domain Bacteria; phylum Bacillota; class Bacilli; order Bacillales_A; family Planococcaceae; genus Lysinibacillus; species Lysinibacillus fusiformis_D. The sequence continues at coordinate 76,733 of NZ_PDFK01000006.1, forward strand.
TGATATATTCTCGGATGAACATAATGCACGTTTTATCACACATCTGTTTTCTCGATTTGTTCTGCTTCTAGTAGGGATAACATTTGGCATTATATCTGTCGCTCTTTTAGCCATCTCACAATTTATTCATGATTCGTATGCGGTATATTTAAACACAGCCGCTTATTTAGGTTTATTTTTATGTGCAATTTTGTTAGTGAGATTATCTATACAAGCACTGAGATCGATGAAGCAGTAGGTAGGGATTGATTCCCTACCTTTTTCATTGAAATATTTGAATAAAATATTACAAAAACATTACAAAGTGATGTGTAGGTCTAATGTCGAATCAGCTAATAGTAGCGATAGGCAGAATAAAGTGGCGTTTTGTAGAATAAAGTAGTTTTCTTGCAAATATTACAGAAATATTTCGAGTTTTACTAATGTATTAAATAGACATGAAATAGTATAAAAGTTATGCTGAAAATGCTAAACTTTAAAAGGCTAAAATAAATATAAGAACATTTGATTAAAATAGAATCGTTCAAGTGATTACATAGAATATCTAGAGCGAAATTGACAGATGAAGGGGAATGAAGATCAGTGGGTAAGCGCAATAAATGGCGTAAGTCGATGGTGCTAGCATTAGCACTAGCTGGCGGCTTATTATTTAATACAATTCAACCAACAGAAGTACATGCCGAAGAAACTTCTCAACAAATGATTGAGAAAAAGGCTGAAATTGATGCACAAGTTAAAAAATTACAAGAAGAATTAACAAAGTTACAACAAGAGATCGACGCAAAGGTGAAAATATTTAAACAGGTGCAAGCTGATATTAAAGAAGTGGATGCTAGTATTGTTGAAACACAAAAACGTATCGAGCAACGTTCTAAAATTTTAAGTGAGCGTATGGCTGCATACCAAGCACAAGATAATACTGTAGGCGTTTATTTAAATGTCGTTCTTGAAGCAAAAAGCTTTGCCGATTTAATGGATCGTGTCGTAGCGGTCAAAACATTAATGGATGCTGACCAAGAATTGGTAGATCAACAGGAAGCAGATAAAGCAAGCTTAGAGCAACAAAAAGCTATACTAGATGAAAAACAAAAAGAGCTTCAAAAGCAGTTCCAAGAGCTTCAACAAAAGGAAAGCGAAATGGAAGTGAAAAAGGCTGAAAATGAAGCGAAATCACTTGCATTAAAAGCTCAAATTGCAACGAAACAAGAAGAAGAACGTTTAGAGGCAGAGCGTAAAGCAGCTGAAGAAGAAGCAGCCCGTTTACGTGCACTACAAGCAGCAACTCCAGTTGTACAAGCAACTCAAAATAATGATGGCGGCGTGCCACAAAAAATTGTTATGGGCTCAGGAGCTGGTACGGCTTCTTCAGGAGATGCTATTTCAACAGCTAAACAATTCCTAGGACGTCCATATGTCTGGGGTGGTAGTAACCCATCGACAGGCTTTGACTGTTCAGGTCTTGTACAGTGGTCATACAAACAAGCAGGTGTTTCTTTACCACGTACAGCATCACAGCAGTATTTAGCAACTCAACGTATCTCAGCAAGTGAAGCGCGTGTTGGAGACTTAGTATTCTTCAGCTATGGTTCTGGTGTAGCTCACGTAGGTATTTACTTAGGGAACAACACAATGATCGATGCTCAAAACAATGGTATCGTAATTGAATCACTTGATTGGTGGAATCAATACTTAGTAGGCTTTGGTCGTATTCAATAAGCCTCTATATTTAATAGACGATTGACATGATGAAAAGGTCATCTTTGTAGAGAAAAAATATACAAAGATGACCTTTTTTATTTTGCTTTAGTGTTCATCTACCTCCTTTGTCGAGGAGAGATGAACACTTATTTTGCATTTCCAGTGGTTTAAGAGGAGCATTAGAGGTAAGCTCGAAGCGTAATGACTTTGCATTAAATTTTAAAATTTAGCTTAATGACACCTGTCTCTTTTAAGGCAATAAAGAAAATGATAACAAATGGGCCAACGAGTAAACCGATGATACCAAATAACTGTAGACCAATGAACATGGCAATTAATGTTGGCAAAGTGGATAAGCCAATGTGGTCGCCCATTAGTTTAGGCTCGACGACACGACGAATAATAAGTAAAATAGCAGCTAAGATGAATAATTTTACAGCGATAGCTGTGTTTCCCATTAATAGATGGTATAGTCCCCATGGGGCTAATATAATAATGGACCCTAGGAAAGGAACGATATCTATTAACCAAATAATAATGGTCATCGTAACTGCATATTTCGGTTGGATTAATAGTAATCCAATAAGTGTGACGCCACCTATGATAAAGCTTACAAATAAGTGTGCCTTCATATAACCGAATGTTGCATCTTTTAAACGATTTAAGATGATTTTTATTTTCTTTGCTGTGTTAGGCTTTAAATATTTATAAGTGATTTCCTTTAATTTGGGCAAATCAAGCATAAATAGGAATAAAGCAATCATATAAACGAGAAGACTGATAAATAGGCTTGGAATCTCTGAAAAGAATGCTGAAACTTTGTTATAATTAAAGAAGCTTAAAAAGGATTCTTCAACTTTCTTTATGAAATCCATAGTGGTTTTTTGAAGCGAAGCACTTACTTCAGGTGGAAAGTCCTCTGTGTATTTAGAAATATTTTCTTGCATATGAAGCCACATATCTGATAGCTTGGAAATATAATAGGGAGCTTGCTTTGATAATATAATTATTTGCGACATAATTTGTGTAATGGATATATAGCAAATAATAGAGATAACAATAACACTCACTATGTATATAAAAGCAACTACAATTTTCCTTGACATTTTCCATCGCCTTTTAAAGAACATAACAATGGGTTCTAAGAAAAATGCACTGACACCAGCAAGTATTATAGGCATGGATACAGGGATTACAAAATAGGCAGCTACAAGTAGAGAAAGAATCACAATCAATCGGAAAATCATTTTCCTAGCATTAAATTTATTCATAAACTCACCTTCTTTGAGAAAAAAATTAAGTTAAGTGTACCATAAATCAAATTTTATTACGTTCTGAAACAATAAAGGTAGGGATAAATTATGGAGAAAGAGATTTTGCAACTTTTTAATAATCTAACAGAGCATGACCGCGATATTGAATCTTACGAGGAACTAATAAAAATTCTGCAGGAACCCGTAGATTGGACATATGCAGTCTGGGAACAGCTTGTACAAGCACTTACATACAAAGATGGTCATGCACGTGCACGTGCTGCACAAATTTTATGCGCCTTAGCCGCAAAAAGTGACCCAGAAGAAAGGGTATTGGAGGATTTTTTAAAGATTTGGGCTGTGACTTATGATGAACGATCCGTTACAGCTCGAAATGCATTACAAGCTATTTGGAAAATTGGGCTAGCAGGTCAAGTACAAAGTGACTTAGTGGTGTCTTATTTAGCAAAGAGATTTCAAACTTGTTTAGATGAGAAGCATCCGACTCACATTCGCCATGATATTATTGTATCTTTTAAAAAGCTATATGACGAGACAAGTGACATAAAGTTATTAGACATTGCCCATCGTTTAATTAATGAAGAGCAGGACGTTAAATCTAAACAGAAGTATAAGTCAGCCATCCGTTCAACGTAACGAGATGGTGTTTTTTGTGCAAATTATTTGGTAAATTATTGAATAGTCAACTATAATAAATGAAAAAATAAAAGGGGTTAAGACATGAGCATTTATAATTATTTAGTACGAAAACCTAATGGTGAAATTTTATCGATGGAAACATATCGTGGAAAAACGATGCTAATTGTCAATACGGCGAATCAATGCCGATTTACATATCAATTTGATGACTTACAAAAAATGTATGATAAATATGGGAAAGATAATTTTGTCGTTCTAGGATTTCCTTGCGATCAATTTGGTCATCAAAATCCTGAAGATGGCGAGGAGACTACGCATCTTTGTAAAGTGAATTATGGCGTTACCTTCCCAATTTTTGAGCTTGTACAAGTAAATGGAGAGACTACCCACCCATTATTCAATTATTTAAAACATGAAGTGGATTTTCGAGAGTTTGGCAAGGCGAGCATGCAGGAAAAAATGCTTGCTGAGGCAATTGTTCAACTTGCCCCTAACTTTTTAGATGGTCGTAATATTCGCTGGAACTTTACAAAGTTTTTAGTAGATGCTAACGGCAAGACCGTTGCACGCTTTGAACCAACAGATTCACAACTTGATATTGAACAGGCAATTGAAACTATACTATAAAACAGTTTTGTTTATCTTATTCTTTAGAAATGGTGACGATCCATTCAAAGCACAGCTATTTTTTCCTATTAATATATGATAAACTGCTTTACAAGTGAATTATTCTTGCAGAATAAAGGTGCTAACAAGCATAATCGGGAATTCGGTGAAAAACCGAAGCTGTTTCCGCAACTGTAAGTACAGCTAGTATAAAGGTTTACCACTGTCTTAACAGAGATGGGAAGGTACTTTATCACACATTCGTTTTTTATGTAATGAACTGTACAAGCCAGGAGACCGACCTTTGTTTGAACGTATAAAAACTTCTCGGAAGCTAGGAGGATATACGGCAAATACATAGGCTATGTCATGTTAATTTGGCCATTATTATGTTATTTTCGTCGTTCCTTTGCGTAAAGGAGCGGCGTTTTTTTATGCAAGAATTTTCATAATGAAAAGTGGGGGGATCGCAAGTGAAAAAAGATGCACGTTATTCTTGTTATCCATTTATGCGTGAAAAAGCTTCGACGGTTGATTTTGAGATTCGAACAGACAGTCTGACTACGCATTTGGGAGTTGCTTTAGCTGCAGTTAAGAAAGAGGATGTACAAGCTGTTGTAGAAGATTTAATGATTATTTTACCTATGGCCTACCATGTCAATGGCTCGGTTCGTGGAAAACTAGCGGTAACAGAAGAGGATCTTGCTTGGCTAAGTGAGCGCTATGATTTTTATGTTCGTCATGTGAAGGAAGAGATACAAAACTTTGTCTTACCTCAAGGTACAGAGGCTGCCGCTGCTCTACATCTTTGCCGTAGTGAAGCAAAAAAATCATATCGTACATTACACAAAGTATCGGATGAACGAGAGGTTCCAGCTATTCTTTTTGATTATTTAGGCCTATTAGCCAATGTGTGCTTCGTTATGGCTGTCTTTATGAATCAACAAGCAGGGATAGCTGAAATACCATTTATTAGTAAATCATATCCGATGAAAAAGAAAAAGGAGAATAATAATGAAGAAATTATTTAATGTTCAATGGCTAACAGTACTCTTCCTTGCAATGATTTTAGCAGGTTGTGGTACTTCGGTAGATACTAAAAATAAAGACGCTTCACAGGATACACAACAAACAGAGCAAACAAACTACAAAGTGACAGATGATCGCGGTGTAGAAATAGAGTTTAAAGAAGTACCAAAAACAGTTGTATCATTGCAACCAAGTAATACAGAAATTTTATTTGCTCTAGGTGTTGGTGATAAAATCGTAGGAGCAACTGAGTATGATACTTACCCAGAGGAAGCACAGAAAATTGAACGGGTTTCTGATTCTGTGAATTTTAACAGTGAACGAATCATAGCGTTGAAGCCAGATGTTGTTATAGCTTATACGATTGGTGATAAGGAAGCAATGAAACCACTTGAAGATGCTGGGATCAAAGTGTTTGTTATTCAATCAGCAGCTACATTCGATGATGTTTATGGTGACATCGAACAGATCGCAGCTGTAATGGGTGTTGCAGATAAAGGAAATGAAGTAAACGAAGAGATTAAAGCGAAATTAGCTGACGTTAAAGCAAAGGTGAAGGAAGTAAAAGCACCGAAAAATGTTTATTTAGAAATTAGTCCTAAGCCCGATATTTATACAGCAGGCTCTGGTACTTTCCAGCAAGAAATACTAGATGCAGCCAATGTTAAGAATGTTTTTTCTGACTTGAGCAGCTGGGCACAAGTTTCTGAGGAAGATGTCATAGTGAAAAACCCAGATGTTATTTTAACGACAGTAAACTACACAGAGGATCCAATAGGTGAAATACTTGCACGTGATGGATGGAATACAGTGACAGCAGTTCAAAATAAAGCAGTACAGACTCTTGATACAGATATCTCTAATCGACCTGGCCCACGTATTGGGGAAGCCGTAGAACTAGTAGCAAAGGCTGTCTATCCAGAGTTATTTAAATAAGAAACCATTCAAGGCTAGCTGTATACTGACAGCTAGCCATTTTTATGTGGGTTGTTATTTCCTAGTGTGAAAATTGGAATTAATTGAGTTAGTTCTATAAAATAAAAGTAAGAGTGCTCGATAATTTTAGGAGGTGTAGTAATTGGAACAGTTAGAGACAAAGATAATTCCATTTGAGGCAGTTTATAATTTTCGAGATATGGGGGGATATAGGACAAGGGATGGGCGCATTGTCAAGAACGGTTTATTTTACCGCTCAGCGGCTCTTGGGAAAATGACGTTGGCGGATAAAGAGCTATTTGAAACATTAGGGATTAAAACCATTTTTGATTATCGTGATAATAATGAGGCACACCATAATCCTAACCCTATGTTCTCACACGCTCAATATATTCAAATACCAGCGAAGGGCAATCATACATTTGAAATGCCTACAAATGCTGGTGGTAGAGATTTTTATAAAGCAGTAAGCCCCGAAATGTTCCGAGATTTTTATGCACAGATGCCGTTTAATAATCCTTCTTTTAAAGAGTTAATGAAAACCATACAAAATCCTGACAATTTGGGTCTTGTCCACCATTGTGCAGTTGGTAAGGATCGCACAGGTATAGGGGGAGCTCTTATTTTGCTAGCCTTAGATGTACCAGAGGAGACGATTATGGAAGACTATTTAAACACGAATATCCATTTACGTCCAATGGTAGACAGAATGGCACAGGCTATTCAACATCAATATAATGAGCAAGAATTACAGCAATTCTATGCATTAATGTCTGCTCGAGAAGACTATTTACAAGCAGCATTGGATGCTATGGATTACCATTATGGCTCAAAGACTAAGTTTTTAGAGCAGGAGTTTGGCCTAACTATTGCTAGACGAGAGCAATTGCAAGCTTATTGCTTAACATAACAATGACCCCTTTCACATATCTGTGTGAGAGGGATTTTTTATGTGGAAGCGCTGTCTTCCTATAAACCTCTTTACAGTCTGAAAATTTATGATAAGATACAATAGATTTTTAAGAAAAATATAGGAGAAGTGAAAGTATTGGCAGAGACAATGAAAGAGACAAATAAGTTAAGTCTATTCCATTTAACATGGCCTATTTTCTTAGAAGTATTTCTATTTATGTTAATGGGATTAGCCGATACTTTTATGCTCAGTGCTTTATCAGATAATGCTGTATCCGGAGTAGGTGCAGCCAATCAATATATCCATATTGCGATCTTGATTCTTGAAGTGGTAGGGAATGGTGCATCCATTGTCGTTTCACAGTATTTAGGTTCAAGACGTTTTTTTGAAGCAGCGAAAATATCGGCTTTAGCTGTCACAATGAATTTGGTTGTTGGACTGTTAATGAGTATTCTATTTTTCTTCTTTGCAAAACATTTAATGACTATGATGAACTTGCAGGGAGAAGTACTTCACTATGCACAAAGTTATTTAGTTATCATCGGGAGTTTTATTTTTCTACAGGCTATTATTAATGCACTTGCTGCAATTATTCGTGTACATGGTTGGACGAAGCAAACGATGTATGTATCACTTGGCATGAATATCTTGCATGTTGTGCTAAACTATGGTCTGATTTTTGGGAATTTAGGTTTACCAGAGCTTGGTGTAAAAGGAGCGGCTATTTCTTCGGTCATTAGTCGAGGATTAGCTGTACTAGTGTTTTTCTGGTTGCTCTATCAAGTGATGGAAGTACGCGTGAAGCTACACTATTATTTTGATTATTCTAAGGAATATGTAAGGAAAATATTAAACATTGGTTTACCTTCTGCCTTTGAACAGGTACTTTATCAGTTTTGTCAGATTGTCTTTTTATATTATGCGACATATTTAGGAGCAGAAACACTGGCAGCACGACAATATGCTATGAATATTTCGATGTTTACGTATTTATTTGCGATTGCCATTGGTACAGGAACAGCTATTATTATCGGACGTCATGTGGGGGCAGGGAAGAAGGATGAGGCATACCATCAACTATGGATAAGTGTCCGTGCGGCATTTGTTTTTACGATTATTATGGTTGCAGTCGTTACGATTTTCCGCAAACCACTCATGCATGTTTTTACCGATAATCCAGATGTCATCACTATTGGAGCATCCGTGTTAGCCCTCAGTATTTTGCTAGAGACTGGCCGTACAATGAATATCGTTGTCATTAACTCTTTACGTGCTTCTGGAGATGCCAGATTTCCTGTGAAGATTGGTTTTCTATCGATGGTTTGTATGAGTCTTCCGCTTGGTTATTTATTTGTATTTATATTGGATTGGGGCTTGGTTGGAATATGGCTAGCTATTTCAGCAGATGAATGGGTACGTGCAATTATCGTATACTTTAGATGGAAAAGCCGTAAATGGGAGCGATTTGCCCTCGTTTCACCGAATGAACAGAAGGAGGCATAGAAATGGGAGCATTATCTAAACGTGCGATAGCGGCAGCATTAATGGAGCAATCTATCACACTTTTTGCTTGTCCTGTATGTCAGCAATCGATGCATGTCTATGAGCAGGGAAGATTGGTTTGTCCTGCTAACCATTCTTTTGATATAGCTAAGCAGGGCTATGTCAACATGCTGACACATAGCGCTGCTTCTAAATATAGCAAAAGTCTTTTTGAATCTCGTAAGGCAGTGATTGATAGTGGGATTTATGATGCTGTAGAAGAAAAAATTAGTAAGCTTATAGCCTCTGCAAAAACAGTGCTTGATACTGGCTGTGGAGAAGGATCACATTTAGCTCGTATTATGACAGACATAGACAATGGCATCGGTGTTGGTATCGATATAGCAAAAGAGGGCATATTGGCAGCAACACGTCATTATCCACAACAAATTTGGTGTGTAGGTGATTTAGCCAAAAGTCCATTTGCGCAAGAAAGCTTTGATGCAATATTAAATATTTTATCGCCCGCAAATTATGAGGAATTTAAGCGTCTTCTTGCCCCAGATGGCTGTCTTGTAAAGGTTGTACCACAAAGCGGCTATTTACAGGAACTGCGTGCCCAATTATATGCAGATTCGAGCAAGGAAACATACTCTAATGAACAAATTGTTGCCCGTTTTAAAGATAGCTTTAGTGAAGTTATAGTAGAACGTGTAACCTATACTTTACCGCTTGCAGAAGAGCTTGTGCCGGCGTTATTAGAGATGACACCGATGGGCTGGCATAAAAAAGAGGAAACGGCCATTGTATTAAATGAAATTACGATTGATGTAGATCTATTAGTAGGGAAAGTTTAAGAGGGCCACCTGCAATTGCAGTATACTGGTCTTTTCGATTACAATGGGAATAACTATTGAATAAGGTAGGAATGTAACAGTGTATAAATTAGCAGCTAATGTTGTCAAAGTAATATTAAAATTAATGGGTTCAAAGGCTCGTGTATATGGAGAAGAAAACTTGCCAAAAGATGGTGGGTATATTATAGCTTGTACACATACAGGCTACGTCGATATTTTAAACCTTGGTGTAGCCATGTACCCTCGTGAAATTCACTTTATGGCGAAGAAGCAATTATTTGAAATGAAAGGGCTTGGCTGGCTTATTGAGCGTTTAAATGCCTTTCCGGTGGATCGTGATAATCCTGGACCAAGCGTGATTAAAATTCCTTCACAGTTATTGAAAGAAGGTAAAATTGTAGGGATTTTTCCCTCTGGTACTCGTAGCTCAGAAGGAACGGATTTGAAGCAAGGAGCGATTACGATTGCACAGCTAGCAAAGGCGCAAATTGTTCCAGCTGCATATGTTGGCGCGCGTAATGCTGGCGATGTAATGAAGCGTGGCAAAGGCTACTTAATCTATGGTGAGCCATTTTATGTAACAGGGAAAGGGAAAGAAGGTCGTGAGCAATTTACACAACATCTTGAACATGAGCTAATTTCTTTAACGGAAGAATTACAAAAACGTATTGCAGTCAAATAAAGAGAAGCGGCACTCAGAGTCACATAGATTTTGAGTGCTTTGTTGTAGGAGGAGAAACATGATTCGAGTACTTTTCGTTTGCTTAGGTAATATTTGTCGCTCTCCCATGGCAGAAGCCGTCATGCGAGAGTTAGTAGAAAAAGAGCATTTAGGAGATAAAATTGAAGTGGATTCTGCTGCCACAAGTTCATGGCATATTGGTGAACCTCCACATCAAGGTACATTGGATAAGCTTAGAGAAAATGGTATTTCCACAACAGGCATGCAAGGTCGACAATTACAACGGGCTGATTTTGAAAAATTCGCTTATATTATCGGTATGGATGAAAGCAATATTCGCAATATCCGAACGATGCTAGGCGATCCGCGCTCACCAAAGATTTTTCGTTTTCTAGATTTAACGGAACATCGCAAAGACGTCCCTGATCCATATTATACGGGTGATTTTCAAGAAACCTATGATTTAGTGCAAGAAGGCTGTCAGGCATTACTAGCAAAAATAAAACAAGAGCTGTTGTAAAGTGACACTAAAAAACGAAAATTTTAACAGCTATTTCTTCAGAAAATATTAGCTTAAACATTGGTATATATAGCTTTGTAAGCATCATTGTGTTATTATTTGCAGAGTAAAGATACGATAAGTATTTAATTACCATTTACAGATGTGCAACTGCGTATCTATCATTTTTATAAACTTATATTTGAAAGAGAGTGGAAACAATGGGTCGTAAGTGGAACAACATTAAAGAAAAGAAAGCGTCTAAAGATCAAAGCACAAGCCGTATTAATGCAAAATTCGGGCGAGAAATTTATGTGGCAGCTAAATCAGGCGAACCAGATCCAGAGTCAAACCGTGCACTTAAAGTAGTGCTCGAACGCGCGAAAACATACAGTGTTCCAAAACATATTATAGAAAAAGCCATCGATAAAGCAAAAGGTGGCGGCGATGAAAACTTTGATGAATTACGTTATGAAGGCTTTGGACCAGCCGGCACAATGATTATTGTGGATGCTTTAACAAACAATGTGAATCGTACAGCATCAGATGTTCGTGCGGCATTTGGTAAAAATAACGGGAACATGGGTGTCAGTGGATCTGTCGCTTATATGTTCGATTCAACTGCAGTTATTGGCTTAGAAGGTAAAACGGCTGATGAAGTACTTGAAATTTTAATGGAAGCAGATCTTGATGCTCGCGATATTTTAGAAGAGGATGACGCGGTTATTATTTATGCGGAGCCAGATCAATTCTTTGCGACACAAGAAGCGTTAAAGGCTGCAGGGGTTGCAGAATTTACAGTAGCAGAGCTTTCTATGCTACCTCAAACAGAAGTTGCCTTAACTGGCGATGATGTAGCTAAGTTTGAAAAACTAATCGATGCATTAGAAGATTTAGAGGATGTACAAAATGTCTTCCACAATGCAGATTTGGGCGAATAAATCGATAAATGAAGTGAGTAAACCAGTAGCAAATTAGCTACTGGTTTTTAATTAGGGAGGAAAACGATGCAGAGTATTTTAGCCATTAGTTTATTTTTAGTCACATTATTTTTTGTCATAGTACAACCACGTAAACTATCTATCGGCTGGTCAGCCTGTATAGGGGCGGCGATTGCCTTACTAATGGGTGTAGTTACCTGGCATGATGTGTTAGCAGTAACTGGAATTGTTTGGAATGCGACGTTATCATTTATTGGCATTATTTTAATTTCGCTAATCTTAGATGAAATTGGTTTTTTCGAATGGGCAGCTCTGCACATGGCACGACTTGCGAAGGGAAGCGGAATTCGGTTATTTGTTTATATTGCTTGCCTAGGGGCAGTTGTGTCGGCCCTATTTGCTAATGATGGAGCGGCTTTAATACTCACTCCCATTGTGTTAGCAATGGTAAGAAAACTGAATTTAACTGAAAAAATGATTTTTCCGTTTATCATGGCAAGTGGTTTTATAGCAGATACAACTTCCTTACCATTTGTAATAAGTAATTTAACTAATATTGTATCAGCTGATTTTTTTGAAATCGGCTTTATAGAGTATGCAATTCATATGGTTGTACCGAATTTCTTTTCTTTAGTGGCCAGTATTGTTGTACTGTATATTGTTTTTCGACGGTCCATTCCACAGCATTATTCTCTTGAGGCGGTTGAGCATCCAAAGCAGGCAATTCGAGATCCTCGCTTATTTTCGATAGCTTGGTATGTGATTGCCATCCTATTAGTAGGGTTCGTGGTCGGTGAAGTTCTACACATTCCTGTATCCTTCGTTTTATGCGGTGTTACTTCTATTTTCTTATCGCTTGCACAGCGTAGTAAGGTTGTAGATACGAAGAGGGTCATAAAAGGAGCGCCGTGGAATATAGTGTTCTTTTCCATTGGTATGTATGTGGTGGTCTATGGATTAAAAAATGTAGGGATGACAGGATTGCTAGCCAGTTTACTAGAGCAAGCGGTACAGCATGGTTTTGTAGTGGCAACCATGACGATGGGATTTGTTGCGGCAATTTTGTCTGCAGTGATGAATAATTTACCTACTGTTATGATTGATGCCTTAGCCATTTCTGAAACAAGTGCAACTGGTATGATGAAGGAAGGGCTCATTTATGCAAATGTTATTGGCACAAATTTAGGTCCGAAAATGACACCGATTGGCTCACTTGCGACATTATTATGGCTTCATATATTGGCTCAAAAGGGCATTAAAATTAGCTGGGGACAGTATTTTAGAATCGGCATCATTCTTACAATTCCAACACTGCTCGCTACTTTACTAGCATTAGTTTTTTGGATAAGTATAATAGCATAGTTATATTGTCGAAATAGTGAAATAAATAGTACAATAAGTAATAGTAAGATATTAATATATCAGCGTATTAAAGGAGGAAAGTATGCGAGCGACAGGTAAATTAAGTAATAAAATTGTGCTAATGTCATTTGTTATGCTATTAGCTTTGTTAGCCTTTTTCATTGTAACAACGATATATACAGCGAAATCATCTGTTAATAAAACAATGGGAACACAGGCAGTTGCAGTTGCTGAGAATATTGCAAAACGTTTGAACGCAGATGAATATGAACAACTCTCACAGGACCCAAAGGAATCTGAATTATATTGGCAGCTAAGGCAAGAACTCAATGAATTGCGTGAAATAAATGGGGTTCTGTATGCCTATACTTTCGCAGTCCCAAAGGAAGATAAAAAGGTTCGATTTTTAGTGGATGGTATGCCAGTAGATGATCAAGAAAATGCTGGCGTTATAGGAGATGAATCTGCTTCCACCTATTATAAAGATTTAAAAAAGGTAATGGATACGGGGAACTACTACTCCGATATTTTACATAGCGATTTTGGCGATTATTTATCAGGTACTGTGCCATTGAAAGATGCCTCAGGAAATATTGTTGCCTTTGTAGGGGTAGATATAGAGGCAACAGAGGTAAGTGGTGTGACAAATGCTGTGCTAACAGCCATTTTACCTGCTTTAATTGTCGTTATATTAGCTTTAATAGGACTTGTTATGTTTATTATGTATCGTTATATCAATCGAGCGTTGAAGCCTTTAACAAATTTAGGTGTTGCCGCACAAAACTTTGCACAAGGAGATATTGCTAAGGCATCTATGGCAGTAGAGGAAATTCAATTGACAGGAGAAAATGAGATTACTATTTTTGCTCAATCCTTTAAGGAGTCTCTACAAAGATTAAAAGAAACATTCCACACGATTCAACAACGAACATTAGCTTTACAAAGTGTCGTTCAAAAGATTGATGAGACAACTCATCATGTGGAAACATCAAACGCTCAAATTGCGGATCGTATTATCGAAATTGCTGCGGGGAGTGAGCAGCAGCAGCAAAACAATCAAGAGGTTGTCTTAACGATGAACGAAATGTCGATTGGTATTCAACGTCTAGCTGATACTACGTCTGAAATTGCCGAGTCATCTTCAGCTATGACGGGTCTAGTTGAAACAAGTGTTGGTCATTCACAAGAAGTTGTATCACAAATTCAAAATGTAGAAGCCTCCGTTTTACGTACAGCTAATCATGTCGAGGAGATGGGCGAGAAGTTCCGTTCTATTGAAGAGATGGTGACGATCATTACGAGTATTGCCGATCAAACAAACTTACTTGCTTTGAATGCGGCGATTGAAGCAGCGAGGGCTGGGGAAGCAGGTAAAGGATTTGCGGTTGTGGCGGACGAAGTACGTAAACTTGCAGAGATGTCTAAATCATCAGCTGACGAAATACACATGCATTTAGAAAGCTTTAAGAAAATAACAGATCGAGCATTGCAAGAGATGTCGAGCAGTACAGTAGACGTACAAGCAGGCAATAAAGCGGTGCAATATATTGGTGTAAGCTTAGAGCAAATATTGCAATCAGTCATTGAGGTAAATAACAAAATTCAAGATGATTCAGCTGTGATCGAGGAAATGTCAGCTGGCTCTGAGGAAATATTAGCTACTATAGAGCAAATGAATGATATTGCGAAGCATAGTGTGCTAGGAACAAAGGAAGTTGCAACTTCCTCTGACTTACAAGTAGCAATGGTTTCGGAATTAAATGAAGTTGTAACCATTTTAGATCAGACATCTAAAGAAGTTATCGATACGATTAATACATTCAAATTATGATGACCTTGAAACTATTTTTCTATAAGCATAGGTCTTGTAGAAAAATAGTTTTTTAATAGGAGATAGTAGTGTGTAAATGTCTAAATAAACCATATTAAGGGAAATTAGAAAATAATTTGTGTTTTACCCATTGTGAAAACTTTCAAACCATAACATAATATAAAGTAATATTTGTTGAACGAAATAGGGGGGCTAAAGTATGAGGTTTTTACGTTCAATACAGGGGAAATTGATTATTATTTCATTAGCAATACTGATTATTCCAAGTTTAATAATTGGTATAGTTAGCTACGGTAAGGCTAAGAATGGCATGGAGGAAATTGGTGAGCAAGTACTTTACAATAGCGTAGAATCAGCTTTGCAAATAATTGAGCTTGCCAATGAGAGTGTTGAAAAAGGTGACATTCCTTTAGAAGTTGCACAGGAGCGAGTACGTGAGGCGTTTCTTGGACCTAAAGATAGCGAAGGGAAACGCCCTATTAATTATCCTGGTGATTTAGGAGAATATGGCTATATTTATGTATTGGATGATAAGGGGACATTAACAACACATCCAACGCGAGAAGGGGATAATCTTTGGAATGACCAGGATAGTAGCGGAAATTATTTTATTCGGGAAGTGACTGAAAAAGCTCTTGCTGGTGGTGGTTTTACAGTATATGAATTTGAGCTACCAGGTCAGGATGTCTTAGCAGATAAAATTATTTATTCGGAGAAAGATCCACATTGGGGATGGGTAATCGCATCAGGTACATATATGCAAGATTTTAACGAAGGGGCAAATTCTTTATTGTTAGTGATTGGTGTGACATTAGTGGGTGCGATTATTATCGGGACAATCGTAGTCATTTTAGTATCTAGACATCTGGCATTACCAGTTAAAAAATTATCGATGCGTGTGCGAGAAGTAGCGCAAGGGAATTTAACTGTAGAGATTGAGCATTTACAGCGTTCAGATGAAATTGGACAATTAAATGAGGGCTTTAATGAAATGGTAAATCAACTCAAAACGCTTATTTCAGATGTGGAGGAAGCGATTGTAGAAATACAATCGACATCAGCGAACCTAACAGCAGTGGCTGAAGAGACGGATGCCTATGGTGACGAAATCGTCAAAGCCATCAATGAAGTATCTAAAGGTGCAGTCAAGCAAGCATCAGATGCGGAGGATACAAATCGAACAGCTATTGAGTTTGCTCAGCAAATTGAAGGATTGCACGATAAAAATGATTTAATGTTGGATGCATCACAGCATATGAAAAAATCAAATGAAGAAGGTCTCGTTAATCTAGATAGTTTAAAAGAGACATCACAGGAATCTTTCTATATTATTCAGAACATTCAATCTGTTTTTGGCAGTTTAATAGTCAAAGTGCATGAAATTGAAGGTATTGTAGAGACAATTACGCAAATTTCCGACCAAACAAACCTACTGGCTCTTAATGCCTCTATTGAAGCCGCAAGAGCGGGAGAACATGGTAAAGGATTTGCAGTTGTTGCAGAAGAAGTACGTAAGCTTGCGGATCAAACATCAGTCGCGACAGAGCTCGTCCGCACCACTATAAAGGGGATTGAAAGTGAAACGAAGTTAGTCAATGATGAGATGCAGAAAACGCATGCTATTGTGCATCAGCAAAATGATTCGGTTCAGGTGACAGCGTTATCTTTTAAAGAAATTAAATTGGCTGTTGAAAAAATAATAGCCATTATAGGAGATATGGCAGAGGGTGTAGAATATTTAAATAGCTCCAAGAATGTTATTATGCAGTCGATTGAAAGCATTGCAATGATTAGTGAAAAGAATGCTGCTGCATCTGAAGAGGTAACAGCGTCTGTAGATGAGCAGCAACGAGCAATCCAGCTTGTTAGTGAGTCTTCCAATGATCTAACTGATGAAATATCAGCCTTACAGGAGTCTATTAAACGCTTTATATTGAGATAATTATGCAGGATGCTTGGTCAACAAGCATCCCATGTTGTTGAAAAAAGGTAATGTCAACGGCATAATAAGCAATTTTGTAAGGCGAGGGGGTGATTTCCGTTCCGCCAGCGTCCTTTCCAGGGGGCGTCTGATGAGCCGCTTCACTCACTGCGTTCGCTCCAGGGTCTCCTCTGTGACGCTAAATCCCCTAGGAGTGACGCTGGCTCCACTCCAATCAGCCATTCTGCAAAAGTGTCTTTTCCTGAACAAAATAGCCCATTATTTATATTATAAGAGAGGATAGCCTCTTACTTTCAATGTGGAGAAGTGATGTGTGACAACACCCCTCCATAAAAGAGTAGTGAATACCTTCACTTTTTTATGGATTGGAGTGGAAGGCTACTTGACTCCCGTGGGATAGCGAGACAGGCGAGCCTCTAAACGGAGTGGTAGCGGAGGAAGCGGCTCGGCGCTCGCCCACAGGAAAGCAAGTAGCCTGCAACGGAGATCCTTTTTCACCTTTCACATAAATTCTATGGATGGTTTTGTTTTTCAACACTATGGGATGCTTGGTCAACAAGCATCCTTTTTTCTTTAGCTGCGTTAATAAAAGGTAAAGGAGGGGTGATTTGTGAAAAAATGGGTAATTGGAGGAAGTGTACTTCTAGTAAGCATTGGAATGGTTCTTTATATTTGGTTGGGAAAACAAATAGAGCAGGGTGTTGAACCAAGTGCAAAAGGCTCTGCTGACTATATGATTATACTAGGGGCAAAAGTAAAGGCGGGTGGTGTACCATCACTTTCATTAAAGAGTAGATTAGAGGTGGCAGTTCCATACTTAACAAAATACCCTCATGTTAAGGTCATTGTGTCAGGGGGGCAAGGACCTGATGAAGATCAAACAGAGGCATCTGTTATGCAAGAATATTTAGAACAGAACGGTATCAAGGCTACAAGGATTATCGTCGAGGACAAGTCTACGTCCACTTATGAAAATTTAGTATTTTCCAAAGAACTATTACCGAAAGATACAAAGAAAATCACCATCGTTTCAAATGACTTTCATTTGAAACGCGCCAAGTATTTAGCAGAAACTTTAGATTTCGAAGTGGATGTCGTCGCAGCCGAAACACCAAAGTCAGTAGAAGCTAAACTAAGATTGAGAGAAAGAGCCGCTTTATTAAAAACGTATATTGTTGGCTATTAAAGTACTTTCATTGAGGCGTAATCATTTCTAGTGCTTTCTCGTAAAAAACACCACTACAAAAATAGATAATTGTTTCTTAATAGGTTCCATTTGGCATATAATAGAAATATCACGGGGTATAGGACAGAAAGAGGGGACTTCAATGACAACGTTTAAAGATTATCAGTATAGCCGTCCAAATGTGGCAGCGATGAAAGAACAGCAATTAGCACTTATCGAGCAATTTAAACATGCACAATCAATAGATGAGCAAAGTGGTGTAATTGAGAAGCTAAATGCCATCAGTAATGACTTTGCGACAATGGCTAACTTAGTATACATTCGCGCTTCAATCGATACGAATGATGAATTTTATCAAGCAGAACGCGATTATTTCGATGAAGTAGGCCCAGAGCTAGAAGAAGTAACGACTGAATATTATAAAGCATTAATTGATTCACCATTCCGTGAGCAATTAGAAGAGAAGTGGGGTCAACAATTATTTGACCTTGCAAGCTATCAAATTAAGGGTTTTTCACCAGCAGTTATTGATTTAATGCAAAAAGAAAACAAGCTTGTTTCTGAGTATAATAAGCTTGTAGCTTCTGCACAAATTGACTTTAATGGGGAGACATTAACACTTGCTCAGCTTGGTCCGTTTGCAGAATCAACTGATCGAGAAACACGTAAGGCAGCAACTGATGCCCGTTTCGGTTTCTTTGCGAAGCATGAAGATGATTTCGATCGTTTATATGATGAGCTTGTAAAAGTACGTCATGAAATTGCGATTAAACTAGGCTATAACAACTATGTTGAGCTAGGATATGTTCGTATGAATCGTATTGATTATAATGCGGAAATGGTTCAAAAATTCCGTGATCAGGTTCGTGATTTAATTGTACCTGTGGCAACGAAGCTATATGAGCGTCAGGCAAAGCGTATTGGAATTGAAGATTTTAAATTCTATGATGAAGCATTCAACTTCTTATCAGGTAATGCTGCTCCAAAAGGAGATCCAGAGTGGATCGTGGCGAATGGTAAGAAAATGTATGAGGAATTATCACCTGAAACAGGAGAATTCTTCAATTTCATGATTGACCATGACTTAATGGACCTAGTAGCGAAGAAAGGGAAAGAGAGTGGTGGTTATTGTACATTTATTGAAAACTATCATTCTCCATTTATTTTCTCGAATTTTAACGGTACGTCAGGTGATATCGATGTATTAACACATGAAGCAGGACATGCCTTCCAAGTTTATTCAAGCCGTAACATTGGCATTCCTGAGTATCTATGGCCGACCTATGAATCTTGTGAAATTCATTCGATGAGTATGGAATTCTTCACATGGCCTTGGATGGAGTTGTTCTTTAAAGAGGATACAGAGAAATATAAATTTACGCATTTAAGTAGTGGTCTTTTATTCTTACCATATGGTGTTGCAGTAGATGAGTTCCAACATGTTATTTATGAAAATCCAACAATGACGCCGGCTGAACGTAAAGCAGCATGGAAAAAAATTGAGGAAACATATTTACCACACCGCGACTATGATCATAACAGCTACCTAGAGGCTGGAGGCATATGGCAACGTCAGGGCCATATTTATGCAAGTCCATTTTATTATATTGATTACACGTTAGCCCAAATTTGTGCATTCCAGTTCTGGAAACGCTCACGTGAAGAATTTGAATCGGCTTGGAAAGACTATATTCATCTATGTGGCTTAGGTGGTTCTATGTCCTTTACAAAGCTGGTAAAAGAGGCAGGTTTAATTTCACCATTTGAAGATGGCTGTGTTGAATCGGTTATCGGGGAAATTGAGGAATACTTAAATTCAGTAGACGATTCTTCACTATAATTGATTACGTAAATTCGCTACACTTCCATGCTAAGCGTTGTGGAAGTGAGCGAATTTTTTAGTTTGTCAAAGTTGATTTTTCAAGCAAATTCGAAAAATCTGGACGCATTGCTTAGCTGTGCGCATGTAGCAATGTCGTCCAGTAGTATCATTGATTTTGTTTAAAAATACTAGGATACTTGCGAAATGGGTAATATATCAGTAGTATTTTCAGTAACTGTGAAAAAAGGAAGTGAATAAAAGTGACGAGGAAAGTTTGGTTTCAAGTAGGTGTAGGGATATTAATTACACTACTAATCATTAAATATTTTATAGAGATTCATTGGATTTTTTCACCATTAGTCATCATATTAAAAGCTATTTTTGTCCCTTTACTACTTGGCGGTGTCCTCTATTATGTGACAGAACCGATCCAGAGATTTTTAGAAAAACGTAGATTTCCTAGATGGGGAAGTATTTTGACGATTGTATTTGGGCTAATAGCCATTGTAGGGATTTTTGGTTGGATTATTGGTAATCCGATTGCTGAGCAGATCAATAAATTAGTGAAGAATGCCCCTATGATTAGTACAAGCATTAGCACAAGCATTCAGCAACTAACAGACTATGTAACGCAAAATAAAGATAACTTCCCACAGCAATTAAATGATGTTATTGAAAAAATGGCGAATTCAGTACAAGATGTTGCAGTAGTGGCGAGTAAAGGATTTATGTCTTTTTTACAATCCATAGTGTCCGTATCGTTATTAGCTATATTAATTCCGTTTTTCTTTATTTTTATGCTGAAGGATCATGAGAAATTTGCACCATCCATCTATAAGTATTTCAGTGGTGAACGTCAGCAATGGGTAAAGAAAACGTTAAGTGAAATTGATGATGTATTACGTACTTATATTCAGGGCCAACTGCAAATTAGTTTTTTATTAGCACTTATTATGTATGTCGGCTATTTAATTATTGGATTAGACTATTCGTTGCTGCTAGTAATCTTCGCGTTCTTTATGAACATGATTCCATTTATCGGACCTTGGATCGCCTTTGCGCCAGCGCTGATCGTAGCAGTTATTCAGGATCCTATTTTAGTTGTGTGGGTATCCGTTGTGACGCTTGTTGCTCAGCAAATTGATAGCAACTTTATCACACCTAATGTTATGGGGAAATCCCTTGATATCCATCCACTAACCGTGATTACAATTATTCTAGCAGCAGGTAATATAGCAGGTTTTATTGGAATTATTATCGCTGTACCATTTTATGCAGTATTAAAGGTTATCGTATCCAATATTTATGATCAACGTAATGCGATTAAGAAAAAAGCGACGAAGTCAGTATAGGAGTCGAAACAATGGAACAAGAAATTGTAAAGGTATTTAATGAGCAGCATGAGCAAATAGGGACAGCTACGAGAGCAGAAGTACATGAAAAAGGGCTTTGGCATGAGACTTTTCATTGCTGGCTTGTCAATGAAGACTATATTTATTTTCAAATACGTAGCTCACAGAAAAAGGATTATCCAGGCTTACTCGATATTACAGCAGCAGGACATCTTTTAGCGATTGAGACTGTGGAGTCAGGTATCAGAGAAGTAAAAGAAGAATTAGGCCTCCAGATAGATGTCCATGAAGTTGTCAAAATGGGCATGACCTCTTGTAGTATCGTTTCCGAAAATATGATTGACAATGAATTTTGCCATGTCTACATATACCCTTTCGAGCACGATTGGGATTCCTTTGATTTACAGTACGAGGAAGTATCAGGTGTAGTGAGAGCAAGGCTAAATGAGGCTGAGGCTTTCTTCTTGGGAGAAACAACAACACTTAATATTGAAGGGTACGAGTATTTCCCTGATGGTCAACGAGTGAAAATTGTCAGACCAGTTGGCACCACGCAATTTGTTCCTTATCGAGAATTGTATGTAGCACAAGTGATAAAATTTACACGCGAAAAGATATTTAATCAAACATCATAAGAGGGAAAGTAGGACAAGCTATCAATGTAAGCTTGTCCTACTTTTTGGGCAAAAATGATTTAGAAACTACACGATATAACAGTAAAAAATACGTTATACTGTAAGATAGATTGTAAAGAAAAGGAGCATTTTTAATATGCTAACATTTGAACAAAAACAAGCGATTATTGAATCGTTTTCTGGACTAACAAAAAAGGAGATTTCATTAAAACGCTTAAATTATCACTATATGGATAGTCTTTATGAAAAGACAATTGTAGTGGAAAAGCTTCACCCAAATGGCAATGGCTTTGTCTTTGTTGGGGATTTATTACGCTATGAGCAAGAGGCTACTGATAAAGGATTAGTGAATATCCGTGATTACGATGAGCAACAGCTACGTGAGATTATTGAGGATTCTATTCAGTATTTATCAGAAGAAGTAGAAGAGCAGGAGCCGATTGTAGAGATTTGGCATAGCCGAGATGGTGTGAAATTACAGCTAGCGTTTGAGCAACGTTCTTGGAATGTGTATCATGGAGAAAATCTTGAAGAGGCATTTGGTACGTATGACGCGGCAAAGGAATATTTACTAGAAGAAGGCTTTCGTACAAAGAAATAAACATACGGGGGATCATCATAAATGAACGGAAAAAAATTAGTGGGAATTGTAATTGTTGTTTTAATCGTGGCATGTTTATTTTCAGTTTTTACCATTACTAATTTTTATAAAAACCATGAGGAACAGCCGAATCGAGAAAATCGAGAAATTAATAAGTCAAAGAGCTTGAATTTAATTTTGCCACAGGCTACAATTATCTCGAATTCAAGATAATCGAGAGGTGATTGTTAGTGCAACACATTTTTTATAAAGGTACAGATGAAACAAAACCGACGTTGCTATTGTTACATGGCACGGGTGGTAATGAAGAAAGTTTAATTGGGTTGGCAAAAGAAATAGATGAAACAGCCAATATTTTAAGTGTACGTGGAAATGTTCTTGAGCATGGGATGCCGCGATTTTTCCGTCGATTAGCAGAAGGTGTCTTTGATATAGAGGATTTAATCTTTCGAACTAAAGAGCTTCATGACTTTTTACAGGAGGCGGCACAGCAATATGGCTTTGATCGCCAACGAATTGTAGCGATTGGCTATTCAAATGGCGCTAATATTGCAGCAAGCTTATTATTCCACTATGCTGATGCATTAGCAGGAGCTATTTTACATCATCCAATGGTACCAAGACGTGGAATAGAATTACCTCAACTTTCTTCTACGCCTGTTTTTATCGGTGCTGGAACGAATGATCCGATGTGTACAGCACAGGAGTCTGAGGATTTAGAAGCGCTTTTAACGTCTTCAGGTGCAATGGTCACGACAGCTTGGTTTAATTTTGGTCATCAGCTAACAATGCCGGAAGTACAAGCAGCAAAAGAATGGTATAACAGTATCTATGTTTAATTGAAAAATCCGCCTCTTTTCCTAAAGGAGGCGGATTTTAATGATTTTATTTACTTTTCTTTGAAAAAGGTAGCCACCAGTTCCAATCACCAAATAATTTCATGAGACTTGGCACAAGCATAAGACGAATAATCGTCGCATCAATAGCAACGGCAATGGCTATACCAACACCAATTTGTTTTACAGGCATCACGTCTGTGAAGGCAAATGCCCCTGTAATAACAATCATAATAAGCGCTGCCGATGTAATAATACGGCTAGTGGATGTTAACCCATCAATTGTTGCGTGTGTATTATCTGCCCCTTTTAAATATTCTTCTTGGATACGAGAGATTAAGAAGACTTCGTAGTCCATACTTAAGCCGAACACCAGACAGAAAACAATGACTGGAATAATTAGTACAATCGGACCTGCTTCAATACCAAAATGTCCATATTGGAAAATATAAACGAGTATACCGAACGCAGATGAAAGCCCAATAATGTTCATAATAATCGCTTTTAACGGTATTAAAATCGAACGGAATGCCAGCATTAAAATAAAGAATGTGGAAACGATGATAATGGCTATAGCCAAAACTATTTTATTCGCAATTTCATCAAAAATCTCTTGGTTGAATTTAGCGGGTCCTCCAAGCGCGAAATCTACACCTAAATCTTGATCCATCCAAGATCGGGCAAATTTTTGAGCAGTAGTGGAAGAGCCCGCTGCATCGATGGTAATAGGGATAAATAATTGAGTATCTTTTGAAAAAGTATTCATTACAGACTTTAACTGTTCCGCAATCTGTGGAATTGCTAAAGAAGTGGAAAGCTCCTCAGGTGTTTGAATGTTAGCAGCTGTATAGACTGTTGAAACATTTGTTACTAGGGAGTCCTTTAATAGCTTTTCTTGAATAGCATAAATGAGCTCTCTTCCTTCAGCATCCTCCCAGCCTTCTTTTCGTTCAGCTAATAAATATAACGTAGATGATTCACCCAGTCCAAACGTTTCATCTAATTTATCATATGCTGCACGTGCATCATATTTAGTTGGCAAGGAGTCAACCTGTGGAATCGTTAGTTGTATGTCCTTTAATGGGAGCATACCAATGCCAAGTAATAATAAAGCAGAGATTACAATGGCTATTGGATGTTTCATGACAAAGCCTGCAAAGCCACGCCAACGATTGGCACCACCTGGTTTAATGCGTATTAGACGCCATTTATTGAGTTTATCTCCTAATAGCATCATAGTGGCAGGGAGTAGTGTCAAGCCAGAAAGAACGGCTAACAGGACGACTATGGTACCTCCTAGAGCGATATTGTGAAAAATCTCTACATCAATAACGATCATAGCGCCTAAGCCTATCATGACACAAACAGCAGAGAAAATGATGGAACGCCCTGCTGTTTGTATAGCAGTTTGAATAGCTTGGACTATAGAGGTGTGCGCACGCTCTTCTCGGTAACGATTAATAAACAACAATGCAAAATCAATGCTTAAAGCAAGCCCGAGCATTGGGACAATATTTAAGACGAAAATGGATAGATTCACACTACCACTAAGGAGCGTCATTATACCGAACGCAGTAACAACTGTTACAACACCAATGATGATTGGCAAAATAGAAGCAATCACTGTACCAAAAGCCAATAAGAGAACAACGATGGCAATGGGTAACCCAATGGCTTCAGCGGAAGCTAAATCTTTTTGACTGGCTGTATTAATGTCAGCAGAAATAACGGGTCCTCCCGTAATGCTAACGCCGTCTTCTTCAATTAATGATCGAACATTTTCTACAATGTCAGAAAGATTCTCCACATCATTTTTTAAATGAACCATTGCATAGGCAATGTCATCTTTACGTAAAGAGGAGTCTTCTAAAGGTGATTGGATTGAATGTATGTCTTTTATGCTATCTAGTTTTTTTAAAGTGTCTTTCATTTGTTGATCTTCAGCTGGATCAAAGACAATTAAAATCGTATCAGATGGTAGATCAAAGTTTTCTGCTAGCTCATTTGTCACATAGGTATGGTCGGCTTCAACAAAAAAGCCATCACCCTGAAGTTTACCTGGAAGCTGTAGAGCAAAATAAGCCATTGCTAGAAAAATAATAAGCCATATCGCTACGATTGCTTTTGCATGTGCTGTAATAAATGCCGAAAAAGTTTTCATAGTTGTTAATGCATCCCCCTTCTCAAATAGTGTAAAGGATGTGTCACATTTTGTCGTGTGACAAAGTAAAGATATTGGACAGGAGTCTTTCATAGTGTTGAAAAACAAAACCATCCATAGAATTTATGTGAAAGGTGAAAAAGGATTTCCGTTGCAGGCTACTTGCTTTCCTGTGGGCGAGCGCCGAGCCGCTTCCTCTGCTACCGCTCCGTTTAGAGGCTCGCCTGTCTCGCTATTCCCACGGGAGTCAAGTAGCCTTCCACTCCAATCCATAAAAAAGTGAAGGTATTCACTACTCTTTTATGGAGGGGTGTTGTCACATCAAGCTATCCACAGAGTAAGAATATCTCTTATATTATAAATAAGCCATTTCTTTTGGCTGGGAGACCTTTTGCAGGAATGGTTGGTGGAGTGGGGCCGGGCATCCTCCTAGAGGATCTAAGCATCTGGGTAGGACCTGGGGCTGAGAGCCATGATGAGTGAAGCAGCTCATCGGACGCCCCCCTAGAGACCTTCTTGGAGGCGAAATCAGCCTGTATAAAAAAGGTACTTAAACCTTACGTGTATTACCTTTTTTCAACAACATGAAAGACTCCTGTCCATCTATTGGACAGGAGCCTTTTATTAAAAGAATAATGATAAGAGGAAATAAATAACAGATGCCATAACGGCTGAAATTGGCATTGTAATAATCCAAGTAGTGACAATCTTGCGGGCCATACCCCAGTTTACACCACGTACACGCTGTGCAGAACCAACACCCATTATAGATGAAGAAATAACATGTGTGGTTGATACTGGTAAGTGGACTAACGTAGCCCCAAAAATGACAGTAGCGGAAGCTAAATCTGCTGCTACACCGTTAACAGGGCGGATTTTCATAATTTTACCGCCAACGGTTTTGATGATTTTATAACCACCTATCGATGTACCTAGACCCATTGCTGCTGCTGCTGCTGCACGCACCCAGAACGGTATTTCATCTCCTGTATGCAAACCACCAGCAATTAACGCCATTGTCATAATCCCCATTGCTTTTTGTGCATCGTTTGTCCCGTGGGTAAATGATTGAATGGCCGCAGTGAAAATTTGCATAGTACGGAAACCTTTATTTGTTCGATATAAGTTTAAATTTTTAAACCATATTTTAAATAGCGTCATCATAATAAAACCTGCGCAAATAGCAAGTATTGGAGAAAAAACTAACGCCATAATAATTTTAGTAAAGCCACCATAGTTTAGTACATTAAAGCCAGCAGAAGCGATAGCAGCGCCGGCAATAGAGCCAATCAATGTGTGAGAAGAACTAGATGGAATACCAAAATACCATGTCAATAAATTCCAAATTATAGCTGAAATTAATGCAGCTAAAATAACGACTGAACCGGTTGTGTCACCTTCAAAAGCATTTAAAGAGAAAGGGTCTACAATATCTTTTGTTAGAGCTTTTGCAACCCCTACAAAGGTAATAGCACCGATAAAGTTCATGGTTGCTGCCATGATGATTGCTACTCGAGGTGGCAATGCTCTAGTGGAAACCGAAGTTGCGATAGCATTTGCTGTATCATGGAAGCCATTGATAAAGTCAAATGTAAGGGCAAAGATGACGACCAGTACGGTTAGTATAATGATTGTGTTCATTGTAAAGTGCCCATCTCCTAATTATGCGTTGCGCATGATAATTGTTTCCATAGTATTTGCTACGTTTTGACAATGATCAGCGATATCTTCAAGTTGTTCATATATATCTTTAAATTTAATGAGGCGAATTGGATCTTTTTCATTTAAAAATAATTTCTTAATGGAAGAACGCTGTACCTCATCACATTCACGTTCATAGTCTTTAATAAGAATTGCGTGTGGACGCATGCCAATTAGATTCTTTTTCTTTAACTCTTCAGTCGCTTTAACAATTTCATCAGCACTTTTAGAAATAAACCCTAAGAACGTACGCATGGATTCATCGATTTCTGTCAGGGAAAACATTTCAAAGTGTGCAATACAGTGTTCTGTTCCATCTAAAATATCATCCATACGAATGGCAAACTCTAAAATATCCTCACGTTCAATAGGTGTCATAAATGATTTGTTTAGCATTACGATCAGTTCATGAATGAGCTTATCGCCAGCAGTTTCGTAATTTTTCATTGTAATGCTAATCTCTTTTAGGTCAGCTACACTGTTAATACGAAAATCATTTGCGTAATGTACAGCCTCTCTCATATTTTCAGCAATTTTATGCAATGCAATAAAGAAAGGGTCTTGTTTTTTTGAGTTAAGCATGTAAATCGAATCCTCCTGGATGTAAATAAAATTAATCGACCTCTAAACTTTATTATCATAACAAAATCTTTAATTTATCTACATAAAAACTTTATATTCGACATGAAAATTTACATTCCTGTAATATTTATTTCGTTCACAAAATGAAAGGGGAACAAACTGTATTTATTTTTATAGATACAGGAAAAGTCTTTATTTAATAAGGAATTATCTTATAGTTTTTTCTGTTTGGTACAGATTTCGACGGAAAATAGGATGAATAACAAGAGAAATAGCATGATGAATTGTAAAGCTAATGTAAATACGTTTGTACTATGAGGAAGTCTTCTTATTCTTAAGAATTTCTTCATTTTTATCCTTCCTCTTTATTAAGAATTGTTTTCTACAATGGGAAATGAATGAGAAAGGAGCGTTTATAAACAAATGATTCAAGTTGAAAACTTACAACATACATTTTTAATTGGTAAAAGAGGGAAGGAAAAACAGGTTCCAGTATTGAAAGGTGTGAACTTTGAAGTTAATAAAGGAGAGATTGTGGCCATTGTAGGAAAAAGTGGCTCTGGCAAATCGACCTTATTACAAGTTCTTGCTGGTTTTATGAAAGCTGAACAGGGGTCTATTAAAGTAAATGGTAAGGAAACAGCCCATCTGACTGAAACAGAAAGTGCTGCTTTTCGCTTACGTCAATTTGGCTTTATTTTTCAAAACTTTCAGTTGATGCCGGGTTTAACGGCTTTCGAAAATATTGAATTACCTTTAAAACTACAGGGCTTACGTAAGGCTGTACGGAAAGAAAGGGTAAAGAAATTAATGGACAAAGTTGGTCTGACAGAAGTGGCAGATCATTATCCTAATGAATTATCTGGTGGACAACAACAGCGTGTCAGTATTGCGCGTGCCCTTATCACAAATCCTCCGATATTGCTTGCTGATGAGCCTACAGGAAGTCTTGATTCAGAAACCGAGCAAGATATTTTATTGCTTATCCAGAGCCTAAACCGTGAGCTAGGGCTAACCTTTGTCATTATTACGCATGATGAAGAAGTGGCCACGATAGCACATAGACGTTTTCGCATGTATGATGGCGAACTTGTAAAGGAGGAGGCTTAACATGTTATTTAAAGATCAACTAGATTTTGTAACACAACATATTAAGAAAAATAAGCTGCGCGTGTTTATGACGATATTAGCTGCAACGATGGGCTGTGCTTTTCTGATTGTGCTAGCATCCGTTGGTTTTGGATTACAGGAATCTTTACGCAATGAAATTCTTTCGAATGAAACAGTTACGAAAATTCAAGTATATGGCGATAAGCAATTGACAGAAGAGCAAGTACAAGAAATTAAAAATTTGAACCATGTAGAAACGGTGCTTGAAACGATAAGTGTGAATGCTTCTGCACATTCCTTTTTAGGTGATCGTGATACAACCTCTAATTTAATTTTGTCGGATATGCAGGACTTTGAGCAGGTGAACGGCAAGCTTGCAAAAGGACACTATCCAACAAAGCCAAATGAAATTGTTGTAGGCTATCATTTTGGTCAAACATTATTGAATGCGGCAGAACGCAATATTATTGAAGAAAAGAGTAAAAAGGCTGAAGCAGAAGGAACATACTATGATGGTAGTGAAGAAGGCTATAAAGAATCATTAATTGGAAAAAATATAGAGCTTTCCTTAGTGCCTCATACTGGCACAAATGATGAAACGCAAAAAATGGCCTATACAATTGTTGGTGTGATGGAGAAGCCTTCTTATGATTGGATGGTTGATAACGCCATTCACATGGATAAAGCACAAAAGTCAGTGTTAGCTGAAAATATACCTGCCAATAGTGATATCAAAGAAGATGAGCTATTTTACTCAGAATTTAATATTTATGCGGATACTTTAGAAAATGTAAAGCCGATTTTGGAGAAGTTAAAGGGTAAAGGCTATAGTGTCTATTCAGTGACCGAACAATTAGATCAAATGAATGTATTTTTCCTTGTACTAAAAATTGGCTTAATCTTTGTAGGGACGATTGCGGTGCTGATTGCTTCTATTGGTATTTTTAATACAATGACAATGGCTGTCACAGAGCGTACACGTGAAATCGGTGTGTTAAAGGCGATTGGTGCAAGTCCGAAGCTTATTCAACGATTATTCTTAATGGAGAGCACGTTTATTGGTATTTTTGGAACGTTTATTGCGGTTGTTATTTCGTATGCCATCAGCTTTGCGGCTAACGCAGCATTACCATTGATTCTTAAGGCAGCGACAGGAGAGGAGGCTTTTGCAACAAATGATATAATATTCTCTCTTATACCATGGCAATTAGTCATTATTGCAGCCGCCATTAGTATCGGAGTAGCGATGATTTCAGGCTATCGTCCAGCACGCAAAGCGACTAAAATAGATGTGATTCAAGCTTTACGACAAGAGCTATAATAAAAGGCGGTCCATTTCAAAGATGGATCGCCTTTCTATTAGGGAAGGAGTACCCCGTAGATTATAAATAATCTTTTAACTCTTTAGCTAAAAATGGTGTGGCATTGAGCAATTTTAAGAAGGCATCATAGCTGGCGCGTTGCTCTTCACTAGGTTTTTTACCTGTTTGATATGCTCGGATTAAAATGTTTTTAGGGGTATTTTCCATATCAATAAACTCTAAAAGCTGTGCCTCATAGCCAACCAAGGATAATATTTCAGCACGAATAGCATCTGTGGCTAGTGCTGCAAAACGTTCTCGAACAAGACCGTGTTGCAACATAATATCAAGAGCTGGCGTATTTAATTGACGATTTAACTCATGCTGACAACAAGGGACACTTAATATTACACTGGCCCCCCATTTCACAGCACGAGCTAGTGCCATGTCTGTCGCAACATCACATGCATGTAGTGTTACCACCATGTCCACAGCAGATTCATCATTATAATCATTAATATCTCCTACAAGAAATTCGAGCTGGTCATAGCCTAGATCCTGTGCGATTCTTGAACATTCTTCAATAACCTCTTTTTTTAAATCTAAACCAGTAACACGAATGTCTAAGCCCTTTTCGATTTTTAAATAATGATACAAAGCGAAGGTTAAGTAAGATTTACCCGAACCAAAATCTAAAATACGCACTTGTCGATCCTGAGGTAAGTAAGTTAAAGCATCATCAATAAATTCAATGAAACGATTAATTTGCTTAAACTTATCGTATTTTTGTTTCTTTACTTTCCCTTCCTCTGTTTGTACCCCAAGCCGAATTAAAAATGGATAGGGCTGGTCATCAGATAGTAAATAATTTTTTTTTCGATTATGGGCTAAATTGACTTGTTTAGGGGAGGTCGCTTTATCAGATTTCCAAAGGACCTTATTCTTTTTGGATAATTGCACATGTACTTTTTCATCTACAAAATCGATATGTGCTTGACGATAATCCTCAAAAATGGCTTCAAGCTTGTAAGGGAAATCGGCCACTTCAATATTT
Organism: Lysinibacillus fusiformis; assembly: GCF_002845985.1. GTDB lineage: Bacteria > Bacillota > Bacilli > Bacillales_A > Planococcaceae > Lysinibacillus > Lysinibacillus fusiformis_D. Next base: position 107,765 of record NZ_PDFK01000006.1, read on the forward strand.
TCATGTTTTAAAATGCGTTCATATTGGTATTCAATTTGTATATGATAATGATTTTTTAACATTAATGGCTTTAATTTTATACGTTTGATTTCGTTCGATTTCATGCGTGGTTGACTGATTGTAGCAGTCACAAGCTGTTGCTGTAAAATTTGCTCAATGAGCAGAGCTTTCATTTCTTCAAATGTCATACATTTTCGCCTACTTTATTGTGTAATAGATGGCACTAGTTTAACACATTTTATAATAGACAATGGCTACTTTGACATTCGGAAAAATTTTAATAAAAATTCTGAGTATTTATAGGTGGAATTGTATATTCATGGTATCTTAAATATAGTAATTCTTTTTGAATTGGAGATACTAAAGAGGAAAAAAGGAGGAGAAAATATGTCAGATAACATGTATCAATTATTAGCAATTATTATTTACATGGTCGCCATGCTAGCAATAGGTTGGTATGCATTTGTGAAAACATCCAATTTAACAGACTATATGCTTGGCGGTCGTTCCTTAGGTCCAGCGGTTACTGCGCTAAGTGCAGGTGCTGCGGATATGTCTGGCTGGCTCCTTATGGGCTTACCAGGTGCGATATTTTTATCAGGTCTTGTGGAAGCTTGGATTGCGATTGGACTTACAATAGGGGCTTATTTAAACTGGCTGCTTGTTGCACCACGTTTACGGGTTTACACACAGGTTACGAATGATTCCATTACCATTCCAAGTTATTTGGATAATCGATTACGTGATAATACTAAGCTTATTAGGATTGCTTCAGGTATTATCATCCTATTATTTTTCACGTTTTATGTATCGTCAGGAATGGTAGCAGGAGGCAAGTTTTTCGAGAGTTCATTTGGTTATGATTATCACACAGGGTTATTAATCGTTTCAGGCGTAACAGTTGCCTATACCCTATTCGGTGGGTTTTTAGCGGTTAGTTATACAGATTTTTTACAAGGGCTTATTATGTTTTTAGCACTTATTATGGTACCGTTATTCGGGCTATTTGTAACAGGTGGGATAGGAGATACAATTACCTCTATTAAAGCGGTTAGTCCAGATCTTCTAAATTTATTACCAGCCACTGCGACAGCGGCAGGAATTATTTCTTCAGTTGCTTGGGGATTAGGTTATTTTGGACAGCCACATATCATTGTTCGCTTTATGGCAATTAGCTCTGTGAAAGAAACAAAGCAGGCTCGACGTATTGGTATTGGCTGGATGATGTTAAGTTTATTCGGTGCTATTGGGACAGCTTTGGTAGGGGTAGCCTATTATGAGCAAAACGCTGGTGAGCTGAAAGACGCTGAAACAGTATTTATTGTCCTAGGACAAGTTTTATTCCATCCATTTATAGCCGGTATTATGCTGGCGGCTATTTTAGCAGCTGTTATGAGTACCATTTCCTCACAGCTTATTGTAACTTCCTCAGCGCTTGTAGAGGATATTTATAAAGCTTTATTTAATAAAACAGCAGATGATAAACATTATGTTTTTGTTGGACGTATGGCTGTATTAGTTGTTGCAATTATTGCAGCAATCCTAGCGTGGAATCCTGATAGTTCCATTTTAAGCTTAGTTGGCTTTGCTTGGGCAGGATTTGGTGCAGCGTTTGGACCTATTATTTTACTCTCTTTATATTGGAGAAAGCTCACGAATTATGGAGCACTTAGCGGAATGGTAACAGGGGCTGCAACTGCGTTTATTTGGGGTAAAGTAGATGCCTTATCAAGTGCACTATATGAAATAGTTCCTGGCTTCTTTGTTTGTTTAATTGTTGCGGTTGTTGTCAGTATGCTGACATATAGACCAAATAAAGAAATCGAAGAAGAGTTCACTCGCTCAGAAATATTACTAAAAGAAGAAAGAAAATAGTTAAAATGCGCCTTTTCTTAAGAGGCGCATTTTTTAGAAAAATAGCTGAATATCAAGAGATACGAAAAAGAGTTATATATGGTAAAATGAAGAAAATTTGTCGTAGAGACACCAAGCTTTGGTGGGAGGTTTCTAATGGATAGAATTAAGGAAGTCGATGTATTACTTGAAAAGGCCATATTAGTTGGCGTAAATTTACGAAATGATGAGCATTTTGATTATTCTATGGAAGAGCTAAAAAATTTAGCAGAGGCCTTGCATGTGGAAGTAGTAGGCGTTGTCACGCAAAATTTGGAGCGTGTTACACCGTCTCATTATGTGGGGACAGGTAAAATAGAAGAAATCAAAAATTTTTATGAAGAAGCGCAAGCAAATCTTGTTATTTTTAATGATGAATTGTCGCCTTCTCAAATTCGTAATTTAGAGCGTGATTTAGCAACGAAGGTTATTGATCGAACAATGCTTATTTTAGATATTTTTGGAAGACGTGCAAAAACACGAGAAGCACAAATGCAGGTGGAATTAGCTCAGTTACAATACATGCTACCTCGCTTAGTGGGCTTACATGCCTCTCTAAGTCGTCAGGGCGGTGGTACTGGAGGCGGCTTTAAAAACCGTGGTGCTGGTGAAACGAAGCTTGAATTGGATCGACGAAAAATTGAAGATCAAATTGCTAAAATTAAAAAGGATCTTGAGCACGTTAAAGAGCAACGAGAAACACAACGTAAACAGCGTCGAAAAAATGCACTCCCAGTTGTATCAATCGTCGGCTATACAAATGCGGGTAAATCAACCATTATGAATCAGTTGCTTGCCCAAATAGGGCAAGAAGAACATAAACAGGTTTTTGAAAAGGATATGCTTTTTGCTACACTTGAAACTTCAGTTCGTCAAATTGAACTACCCGATAAAAAGACATTTTTACTGACAGATACAGTTGGTTTTGTTAGTAAATTACCCCACCATTTAGTAAAAGCGTTCCGATCCACATTAGAAGAAGCGCGAGATGCTGATCTTTTACTCCATGTTGTTGATGTTTCAAATGCAGAGCATGGATTTATGATGGATGTGACAAATGAAACGCTGAAGGCGGTTGGAGTAAAAGACATTCCAACAATCTATGTTTACAATAAGGCTGATATAGCAGATGTTCCTTACCCTGTAGTCAGCGGTGATAATATGTGGATTTCAGCAAAACAAGGGATCGGTTTAGAGGAATTAATACAATTGATTCGTCAGCATATCTTCTCTCATTATGTGACGTGTGACATGTTAATTCCTTATGACCAAGGAAACGTTGTTTCTTATTTAAATGAATATGCCTCTGTTTTTAATACAGCCTATGAAGAGGGCGGTACATTATTATCGCTTGAAGTAAAGGCAGCAGATTATGCCAAGTACCAACAATATGTTGTCAATTAAAAAAATGTAGATCACCCAAAGCATGCCAAAGGATTTTTGGCATGCTTTTTGCGATTAGTGGGAATAGTAGAATCTAGAACTACATGACAGGACTTCGTAAATTTTATAGACAAAATAGTGTGAATTTGTATAATAAGTAAAAAATCCGAATGTTAAATATTTTAGAATAATTTAAAGTTTTTATGTCAGTTTTCTGAAAACAAAGAATGAGAAAACTTAGATATATCAAAGGATTTAATATTTTGTGCTATAACCAATCAGAATTTATAGAAAAATGACAAATTTTCAACATTTTTTAAAACTCTTGCTAAAGATAATAAAACGCTTTAGTATGATGAAACAAAGTTTTTTTATCCTTAAATTAGGGTAGTAATGTTTTTGGAGAATAATTTTTATTTGGGAGAGGGTATTGTATGTCTAGTAAAGATGAAGTTGTAAAATCTGTCCCTCAAAATGGCTTTGTTGGACACCCTAAAGGGCTCTTTACTTTGTTTTTCACGGAATTTTGGGAACGTTTCTCGTATTATGGAATGCGAGCAATTCTCATCTTCTTTATGTATTATGAATTGAATGAGGGTGGCTTAGGTCTAGACCGCGGAACAGCGAACTCTATTATGGCCATCTATGGCTCACTTGTTTATATGTCTGGTATTATAGGTGGCTGGATTGCCGACCGAGTTTTAGGAACACGTAGAACCATTTTTTATGGTGGCGTGTTAATTATGATCGGTCACTTACTGCTAGCATTGCCTGGCGGAGTGACTATGTTATTTGCTTCAATGGCATTTATCGTCATGGGTACAGGTTTATTAAAGCCAAACGTTTCAAGTATTGTTGGGGACATTTATGCTGAAACAGATAGCCGCCGTGATGCAGGTTTTTCTATTTTCTATATGGGTATTAATATGGGGGCATTCATTGCGCCATTTATTGTCGGAACAATTGGACAAAAATATAGCTTCCATCTAGGCTTTGGTTTAGCTGGTCTTGGAATGTTTGTTGGTTTAATTGTTTACAAATTAACAGAGAAAAAGTATTTAGGCTTAGCAGGATTACAAGTTAATAATCCATTAAAGCCTGAAGAACGTAAAAAAGTCTTTACACAATTCGGAATTGTAGCCTTACTTATCATCATTTTAGGTGCTATTGGTATTAAAACGGGTACATTAACAATGAATGTATTCAGTTTTATTATTACGGCACTAGGTGTATTAATTCCAACTGTGTTCTTCATTTATATGTATCGCAGTGAAAAAACTACGAAAGATGAGAAGTCTCGCCTACTTGCTTATATTCCATTATTTTTATCAGCGGTAATGTTCTGGGCTATACAAGAACAAGGGGCAACAATTTTAGCTACGTATGCAGATGAGCGTACTCAGTTAAGTATTGGAGGCATTCAGCTTCAATCTTCATGGTTCCAGTCGTTGAATCCTTTATTTGTCATAACATTGGCACCATTATTTGCGATGCTATGGCTTAAATGGGGGGACAAGCAACCAACTACACCACGTAAGTTTTCATATGCATTGTTTTTTGCAGGTCTCTCATTCTTAGTAATGATGATTCCAGCATACTTATCTGGTGGGGAAACGTTAGTAAGCCCTTTATGGCTAGTCCTGTCATTCTTCCTAGTAGTGGTTGGTGAGTTATTATTATCACCAGTTGGTCTATCTGCTACAACAAAGTTGGCACCGCAAGCCTTTGCAGCACAAACTATGTCATTATGGTTTTTAACAAGTGCCGCAGCACAAGCAATTAATGCGCAATTAGTAAAGGTTTATGAAGTTGTAAGCGAATTCACATACTTCGGCTTCTTAGGTTCATTATCTATTGTGGTCGGAATTATTATATTAGTACTTTCACCGATTATTTCAAAAGCGATGAAGGGTATTAATTAAAAGAAAGATGCAAGTACAGTTTGATTAGTAACTGTACTTGCATCTTTTTTTGCTATCTAAATAAAAGTCTATCTAAGAAATTTAGAGTGAAATATATTATCGTAAGTAGTTAATTTATTGAATGTGGGTATAAGTTTCTATGTAGATAATAATCATTTTCGTTATAATAGTCTTAATAATATGAAAATTTAAGGGGTTGGAAGCCATGAAAGAAGAGTTAGATTATTTGAGGCCAAGGTTAATGGAGATTTTTACGTATTTACATGCAAATCCTGAAATTAGCTGGCATGAAGTAGAAACCACCAATTATATAGTTGAGCTATTAACACAGGAAGGATTTTCTCCTATACGGTTTAAAAATTCCACAGGTCTATACGTCGATGTTGGCCATGGATATCCAAAAGTGGGGTTAAGAACAGATATAGATGCCTTATGGCAGGAGGTCGATGGTCATTTCCGTGCAAATCATTCCTGCGGTCATGACGGACATATGACGATGGCCATTGGTACGCTATTACTTTTAAAAGACTTACAGCAATCATTTAATGGTACAATTCGTGTTATTTTCCAACCGGCAGAAGAAAAGGGAACTGGAGCGTTATCTGTTTTAGAGGAAGGTGTTATTGATGACTTAGATTATTTATTTGGTGTTCATGTACGACCTGTCCATGAGCTAGAGGATGGTACGTATTGTGCTGCGCTCTATCACGGTGCCTCTCGCTTGCTTGAGGGGGAGATTATAGGGGAGGATGCCCATGCTGCAAGACCTCACCTAGGCATTAATGCCATTGAAGTAGGCGCAACGATCATTGAAGATTTAAGAACTATTCATACTGATCCTATGGTGCCAGTGTCTGTTAAGATGACGAAATTTCATGCTGGTGGAGATTCAGGCAATATTATTCCTGGTAATGCATCGTTTACGATTGATATTCGTGCCCAGCAAAATAATGTAATGGATGATTTAGCACAAGGGGTAAAGCGCGTTATAGATTCCTCTAAAATCTTGCATAAGGTGCAGATTGAATTACGCACTGTTGCGAATATTGTAGCTGCTGAAGTCGACACAAGTGCACAATACATGATGGAGCAGGCCATTATACAGGCTGTGGGATTATCGAATTTAAGAAAGCCAGTTCATACACCTGGTGGAGAAGATTTTCATCACTATGCTGTGCAACGACCACATTTAAAAACAACGATGCTTGGCTTGGGCTGTGGTCTTACACCGGGGTTGCATCATCCAAAAATGAAATTTAAACAAGCAAGACTTGTCACGGGAGTTGAAATTCTAACGAGGGCAGTACTGCTAGCATTGGATTCAGGGCAGACAAAGGAGGCGTCAGCATAATGTTAGAGCAAGTGCGTATACAGAAAGTAATGACACCGGTAGAAATTGCAGAGGTCCAAAAATTGAATGCAGAAATATGGGGTAGCCAAGCAATTCCCTCCCATCAATTACTAGCAGCTGTACAAAATGGTGGGTTAATAGTAGGGGCATATTTAGGAGAAAAGCTAATTGGCTTTAACTATTGCTTCGTGGGTTATCAAGATGGCGAAATGTACTTACATTCGCACATGATTGGTGTAGAAAAAGCATATCGTGAACAAGGTGTAGCTGAATTATTGAAGCACGCGCAACAAGAATATGCAAAAGAACATGGTTTTCAGCTTGTCCGTTGGTTAATTGAACCGTTAGAAGTACGTTTAGCTAATCTAGCGTTTCTAAAACTAAATGCCACTAGCTATCAATATGAAAATGATTACTATGGCCCGCTCCAGGATGATTTTAATGAAGGACTACCTTCAGATAGGTTAGTCGTTGAATGGTGGATCGAGCGTGACCAAATGACAGATAGCCTTGATGAATTAGAAGAAATAGCGGGGGAGATTGTACCGTGGACATTAACCGTCGATGGCTTACCTGCGCTTGATGTGGAAAATGCATTTCAGATGGAGCAGTCCTTTTACAAGGATGCCTATCTCTTACCAATTCCACAATCTTTACAGAAAATGAAAGTAGAGAGTCCAAAACTTGCAGAGGATTGGCGTTATAAAATACGCACAATCTTAACTACATTATTTAATCAAGATTATGCCATTGTACGTATGAAGAAGCACCCAGAATATGTTCATAGCTATCTGTTAGTCAGACGCTCCTTATTAGCCTTATAATAAGGATAAGGAGTGAATATCGTGAGAGTAGAAAAGATAACGTTAAGGCACTTAAAAATGCCCATGAAAACACCATTTACAACGAGCTTTGGCACAGTCGATGAAAAAGAGCTGTTATTAGTAGAAGCAAGAGATGAGTCAGGAATTACAGGATGGGGAGAAACCGTTGCTTTTGTAGCACCTTGGTATACAGAAGAGACATTAAAGACCACATGGCATATGCTACAGGATTTTTTGATACCCATCTTGTTACATAAAGGGATTGGGCATCCAGATGAGGTCAATTCCTTATTTGCCCCTATTCGTCGAAATTGTATGGCGAAGGCTTCGATAGAGGGTGCTGTCTGGGACATCTATGCTCAACTAACGAAGCAATCACTTGCACAGGCATTAGGTGGCCAAAAGCAGCGTATTGAAGTCGGAGTCAGTGTAGGTATCCAGCCTTCCACTGCGCAATTAATAGAGGTAATAAAAAGTCATATTGAAAAGGGTTACAAAAGGGTGAAAATAAAAATAAAGCCTGGCTATGATGTTGAGGTAGTACGAGCAATCCGTGCGGAACTACCAGACTTACCTTTGATGGTGGATGCAAACTCTGCTTATACATTAGAGGATATAAATATACTTCAGCAGCTGGATGACTTTCGTTTATTAATGATTGAACAACCATTAGCTACGGATGATATTGTCGATCATGCAACATTACAGAAAAAGTTAAAAACGCCTATTTGTTTAGATGAAAGTATCACATCTTTTGAGGATGCCAGACGAGCGATTGAGCTTGGGAGCTGTGGTGTCATTAACATCAAGATTGGACGAGTAGGTGGTTTAACAGAAGCGAAACGAATCCATGATTTATGTAAAGCGAAACGAATTCCAGTTTGGTGTGGTGGTATGTTAGAAGCAGGGATCGGACGAGCACATAATATTGCCTTAACATCGCTTAGTCATTTTATTTTACCTGGTGATACTGCAGGTTCTAGTCATTATTGGTATGAAGATATAATTGATCCTGAAGTAGTAGTGAAAGATGGTTATATTGAGGTGTCGCAGTCAGTTGGTATTGGGTATGCGCCTAATATGACTATTATTGATAAGTTAACGATTAGTACAGAGGTCTATCAATAAAGCATTAGTAAGTCAATAAAGGAAAAACGAGGAGAGAACTGATTGAAAAAAAGCTTGCAAGTCGGTGGGGCCTATGTAGGAATCATCGTTGGAGCTGGATTTGCATCAGGACAGGAAATTGTCCTCTATTTTACAAGCTATGGCTTTCAAGGCGTATATGGTGCGCTGTTAGCCATGGTTGGCTTCTCTATTGTTGGCATGTGTATTGCTCAAGTGAGCTCAAGACTCCGCACAGCCTCACATAAGGATTTGATTTATCAAATTTCAGGGAATACGATTGGCTTTGTGTTGGATTTTGTATTATCTCTCTTTTTATTTGGTGTAGCCGTAATTATGTTTGCTGGTGCGGGTGCAACATTTCAGCAAATGTTTGGACTACCTATTTGGCTAGGGAGTATTTGTATGATCTTACTTACAGTAGCTACGGTCATGATGGATGTCAAAAGCATTATTAATATCATTGCCCTTGCCACACCCTATCTACTAACAATTGTCTCTATTATCGCAATCTATGCTATAGCAACGATGGACCTTACCTTTGTAGAGCAGGCAGTTATTGCCCAACAGGTTCAAGTAAGTGCAAACAGTTGGTGGGTGACGGCCTTACTGTATATGTCATTCAATGTAGGGGTTAGCTTTTCTTTACTAACGGTTATGTGTGGTTCTATACGCAATGCCAAAGTTGCTGGCATGGGTGGCATAATTGGTGGCATTTTGTTAGGTGCTTTAATTTTACTTGTTAATTTTTCCCTTCTAGCAAAAATGAATATCATTGTTGGACTAGATATTCCAATGCTAGCCTTAGCGAATGAAATTCATCCTATAGTGGGCCTTTTAATGGCAATTTCCCTTTTGGGGATGATTTATAATACGGCCGTAGGAATGCTCTATTCTTTCATGGTAAGATTTTTCGAGCCTAGTAAAGCTAGCTTTAGAGTAGCGGTTATTTTTATAGGTGGTCTCGGATTTCTAGCGAGTCTTGTAGGCTTCACGACACTAGTGGCAAAGCTGTATGCAGTCATGGGCTATGTAGGTTTGGTGTTAATTATATTTATTGTTTCTGCGTGGTTAAGAGGTACGAGGAAGATTATTTAATATAAAAATGGTAATTGAGAGATAGCTTTTGTTCTCAATTACCTTTTTGTTTGGATAAAAAATTTGTAGAAATAGTGAATTATTTCAGTTGTAGAGTTTAGCGAACTTACTGATATTTTGTTTATTAGACACGTTTTTTAGTTAATACTCAATAAAACGAGAATAATTCTCAATTGTTGGTTGACTGACAATAAAATCATGCTTATAATGGGAAACGTGAGTAATGATAATCATTTTCACTAGAAAGTGAATTACACACAAAAATGAAATCTACCGGGGATTACTATGAAAATAAGATATCTTTTAACAGCAACGATTGTGCTGTCTATTGTGTCGCTATTTATCGGAGTAATAGATATTAAGCCTAGCGACCTATTAGACTTTCAATCAGAAGAAGCTAGACTATTTTTAATTAGTCGTGTACCTAGACTTGTTGCTATTTTGCTAGCAGGTGCAGGTATGAGTATTGCTGGTTTAATTATGCAAAGCTTAAGTAGGAATAAGTTCGTATCGCCAACAACAGCTGGTACATTAGATGCCACGCGGTTGGGTGTATTGATTTCCATGATGTTCTTTACGAATGTCACGTATTTTCAAAAAATTTCCTTCGCTTTCATATTTGCTTTAGCCGGCACATTACTATTTATGCAAATATTAAACCGAATTAAGTTTAAAGATGCGATTTTTATACCGCTTATTGGCTTAATGTATGGAAATATTTTGTCCTCCGTTACAACATTCTTTGCGTACAAGGCGAATATTATCCAGAACATTTCTGCATGGTTACAAGGAGATTTCTCATTAATCATGAAAGGCCGTTATGAACTGTTATACATAAGTGTGCCAGTACTTATTTTAGCTTACATTTACGCAAATCGTTTTACTGTAGCTGGGATGGGTGAGGATTTTGCAAAAAACCTTGGTCTATCCTATAAATTTGTGGTGAATTTAGGCTTAGTGTTGGTAGCCCTTATCTCCACAACAGTGGTGTTAACAGTCGGTGTCATTCCTTTCCTTGGTTTGATCATTCCAAACATAATTTCACTGTTTAAAGGTGATAATTTGGCAAAAACCTTGCCACATACAGCATTACTTGGTATGTCATTTTTATTATTCTGCGATATTTTGGGACGTGTACTGATTTTCCCTTATGAAATACCAATTAGTATGACTGTTGGTGTAATTGGAAGTGCCATCTTCCTATTCATGTTGTTTAGGGGGAGAGCATATGCGTAATCGTACAAAGATGTTCATTTTACTAGGTCTTGCCGTAATAGCCATTTTATTGTATTTATTTTGGGCACTAAATGGTAACTATCATTATGCTTTTCCACGTCGTGTCATAAAGGTAGTAGCGATGTCGTTAACAGGTATAGCTATTGCCTATTCAACAGTAGTTTTCCAGACAATTACCCATAATCGTATTTTAACGCCAAGTGTCATGGGATTAGATGCTTTATATATGTTGATTCAAACATTCATCTACTTTTTCTTTGGCTCTACATCTATATTAGTCATTAATATTTACTATAATTTCACGCTTGCTATTGTAGTGATGATTATATTCGCTTTAATTTTTTACCGAGTATTATTTAAAGAAGGAAAGCGACCGATTTATTTTTTACTGCTTGTCGGAATGATTGTTGGTACGTTTTTAGGAAGTATTACGACGTTCTTCCAAGTATTAATCGATCCTAATGAGTTTTTAGGTTTACAAAGTAAAATGTTTGCAAGCTTTAATAATGTCAATTCAGATTTAGTTTGGCTAGCAGGTGTTATCATTTTAATAACGTTTGCATATGGTGCTCGCCACATGAATCAATTAGACGTGATGTCCTTGGGACGAGATACAGCGATTAATTTAGGTGTACCTTACGATAAGTTGGTACAACGTATGTTGATTTTAGCTTCGATCTTGATTGCCGTTTCGACGGCGCTCGTTGGGCCGATCACATTCTTTGGTTTAATTGTTGCAAATTTATCGTATCAGTATTTCAAAACATACAAGCATTCTATTTTGATTACTGGCTCCTGTGTCATGAGTATTATTGCTTTAATCGGTGGACAGTGGATGGTTGAACGTGTATTTGGTTTCAGTACTACACTTAGTGTCATTATTAATTTTGTGGGTGGGGTTTACTTCATCTACTTATTATTAAGAGAAAGTAGGTCAGCAGGATGATTCAAGTCAAAGAAATTACGAAGTTTTTTGGGAAAAAGCCTGTCGTTCAAGATGTAAGTGTTGACATTGTTTCAGGAAAAATCACATCTTTTATTGGACCGAATGGTGCAGGGAAGTCCACGCTACTTTCAATGGTAAGCCGTTTACTGAATGCAGATACTGGCGAAGTACTACTCGATAAAGCAGATGTACGTCGTTGGAAATCAGATGATTTTGCCAAGCGTGTCTCGATATTAAAGCAATCAAACTTTATGAATGTCCGTCTAACCATTCGTGAGCTTGTATCCTTTGGTCGTTTCCCTTATTCAAAAGGAAACCTAAAGCCTGAAGATGAAGAAAAAGTGGACGAAGCTATTCGCTACATGAATTTAGAAGATATGCAACAAAGTTATTTAGATGAACTATCAGGCGGTCAACGTCAGCGTGCTTTTATTGCAATGGTTATTGCGCAGGATACAGAGTATATCTTACTGGACGAGCCATTGAATAATTTAGATATGAAGCATTCTGTCCAGATTATGAAGATTTTACGTAAACTTGTTGATGAGTTAGGGAAAACAGTGGTCATCGTATTACATGATATTAATTTTGCCTCTGTTTATTCTGATAATATCGTGGCATTGAAAGATGGCCGTGTAGTTAAAAACGGTCCTACAAATGACATTATTAACTCAGATGCATTGAAGGAAATCTATGATATGGATATCCCTGTTCAAGAACAGGATGGCTGTCGAATTTGTGTTTATTTTAATTCGTAAAAATAGTTATCGATGGATCAACCATCAATTGACTATCAAATAAATTATTTAAAGGAGAATTTTACAATGAAAAAATGGAAATTACTTACGGTATTAATGGCAATGATGCTATTAGTATTAGCTGCTTGCGGTTCAAAAGACGAAGCAAAAGAAGAAGATAAAGGGACTTCAACTGACAAACCGGCTGAAGAACAAAATGAAGAATCATCAGTATACCCACTAACAATTCCTGGAAGCACAGTTGAAGGTCGTGATAGCACTACTACATTTGAAGAAGTAAAACTTGATAAAATGCCAGAAAAAGTTGTCGTTTTTGATAATGGTTTCCTAGATACATTAGATGCTTTAGGTGTTAATCCTACTGCTGTAGTACAAGATTCATTACCAGCTTACTTAAGCAAATATAAAGATAGCACTTATGTAAATGCAGGTACATTATTCGAGCCTGATTATGAAAAACTATCTGAAATCAACCCTGATATTATTTTCATCTCTGGTCGTGCATCAGCAGCTTATGCTGAATTATCTAAAATTGCACCTACTGTATATGTTGGTGTAGATAACAATAACTTCTTAGAGTCATTCAAAGCTAATACAGAATTAGCAGGTAAAATCTTTGGTAAAGAAAAAGAAGCAGCAGATGCAATTGCTGCCTATGAAGCAAAAGTAGAAGAAGTTAAAGCAAAAGCAACTGCAACAGAAGAAAAAGCATTAATCGTTTTAGGTAGTGAAGGTTCATTATCTGTATTTGGTCCTGGTTCACGTTTCGGTGTGATTCATGATGTATATGGTGTAAAAGCTGTAGCTGAAGCTGGCGGATTTAAAATTGAGTCTCATGGTGATAATGCAAGCTTTGAGTTCGTACGTGAGAAAAACCCAGATATTTTATTCGTTATTGACCGTGACGCTGTTGTAAATGAAAACGGTGAGTCAGGTACAAAAGCAGCAATTGAAAACGAAATCGTAAGTGCAACAAATGCTGTGAAAAACAGTAAAGTATTCTACTTGGATCCGGAAGTTTGGTACCTTTCAGGTGGCGGTTTACAATCAGAAACACAAAAAGCTGAAGATGTGTTAAAGGCGTTTAACTAATATGTTTGTACAAATTAAACGTATCGTTGTGACGGAAGGTAATTCGGATAAGGTTGTGGAACGCTTTGGTGCTAAGCCAAACAGTCCATCATTACTTGAACAACAACCTGGTTATATTGATAAACAGGTTCTTGTAAAGAAAGTTCGCCGCGGTGATGAGGAAGTGCTAGTGATGGTTCGCTGGGAATCAGAAGAAGCATGGAAAAATTGGGAGAAGAGCCCTGAGCATATTGCCGGCCACAAGGCAAGCGCAGGAAAGCCAAAGCCTGATCATATCATTGAAAGTGGACAAGAAGTTTATTATGTAAAAGGTTAATAGCCTTAAGGTGTCTCAAGAGATTGAGGCACCTTTTTTAATACATATAAAAGCAGGTCACGTTGATGATGGTGACCTGCTTAACTATATTTTAATGTTTGATTGATGTTTTTCGCCACCCACTAAATGTTGAATCCATATTAAAGGATATCGTGCTTTCATTGATGGACAATCCTGAAATGCTTGTATTTCCTTGCTCATCAAAATGATCTTGAGTCGTCGTCTCCATTTCTAGCCCTCTAGCATTGATGATGGTGTATTGTGGTGTCATATAGACAGAAGGTGAATCTAGGTTTAATCCAAAGGTAAAAGGATTGACAGATGCCATACTGGATAAACTTTCGGTCGAAACTCTTATAATGCCATGCTGCTCCATATAAAGATCCCTTTTTTGTTGGAATGTATCCTCAAATCCAGGAATATCACTAATAAGATTTGATACGGTTGAAATACCTTGATATGCTGCTAAAGTTTCTTGATAAGCTTTTAACTCGGATTGAATAATGACTTGCTCCATTCGATGTTGATCAATTGTAGGCTGTTTAATTGTAATTTCTTCAGCTGAGACAGAGATATTACATGAAAAAGTAGCCGTAAGTATGAAAATAGTTTCATTTAATGCATTTTTCAATATTAAATCACTCCCAGTACAAAAGAATTTATTGTTCACTAATGTTTAATTTATTGCTATAAAATCTTTTGTTCTAATAATACAGATATTGTAGTAATATCAAATTCCGTTAATTGGTATATTAGGTAATTAGGACAGAAATAAACATACAGAAAATAATATTTATTTCAAACCGTAAGTCCTGATCCCCTTATTTGTAAATTAAATATGTATAAGACAGTACAGATAGTCATTTACCAGTACTTTCATTTGTTTTACATAGCAGTAGTATATTGAGCAGGATAAAAATCTTGCTATAGTTAAAATTACTAATCCTCGAGTTACTATAAGCGTAACATCTGTTAGAACGCCATTTCAAGGGTAAGTTTACGCCACTTTAGTGGCGGTGCTTAGTTCTCTACCGCCATTTTTTTAGTAATTATTAGCAAAAATCTGGCGTGGTTTGCATGAATAACGCCATTTTTTGGCGGTCTCTATCTCTAAAAAAGAATTAATGCTTTTATATGGCTTACCTAATTATGTTACTAGTATTAATTCCCACTAATCTATATAATATCTAGTAATATGCTAGAGAGGAGAGAGGACTATTGAACGGTTTAGATGAACGTATTAATGAATCATTAGACATTCTTATAGAAAATGAGACATTACTGGGACATGAGCTACAATTACTGTTAAAAAGCTTTAAAGAAGAAAAAACAACCAGAGGTTTTTCCTTTGGTAAGTTATGTTTTTGGCATTATGAAGCATTTTCTGACGGAGTAAATGAAGATATCTATAAAGTAGCTGCAGCAATTGAACTTTTAATACTTTCCTTTGATATTATTGATGATATACAGGATAAGGATTCAGATTATATTTGGAGTAAAACACCTGAGTTATCATTAAACGTTGCCTTAGCAATGCTGATCATGGCATCTAAAGCAATCGATGACACTTCCTTTGAGCATAAACAAGTTGCTATAAGGCTACTTGAGAAATACGCGTTACAAAGTATAAATGGTCAACAACTAGATTTACTAAATAATTGCCGCGATGAAGAATCCTATGTACAAATGATAACTCAGAAATCGGGCTCTTTAACAGCAATGGGTTGTTTGATCGGCGAAGTACTTGCAAAAGGGGAAGTTTCTAAAGAAGTAGAGGAGTATGGGAAATACATAGGTATTATCCAGCAAATTAAAAATGATATACAAGGCTTGAAAGTGTGGGGCCCTAAAAATGACCTGCTAAACAAAAAATATTCTTTGCCTATTATATACCTTTTAACCAAGAAAAATGATATTTCAAATTCTGTTGCCAGCTATTATAATGATGATATAGTTACAGTTTTAGATCAAAATGCAACAGAAAATGAGTTGACAAATAGTGGGGCAATACGCTATGCCATCACAATAAAAAATGTTTACAAGTTTAAAGCCTTGAATTACCTTGAAAATGTAGAGATAAACGAATTAGGTAAAATATATCTGCAAGAATTAATGAAATGAGGAGAGATTAGTATGATTAATGTAATCCAGTATTTAGAACAAAATCCTAGCCTAGTTGGACTATTAAAAGAACAAAAAGCCTCATTAATTGGAGTTTCACCTGTTGAACAAAAAGCAATTCTAGAAGCATTTAGCGGAGAGATGATTGCAGAAAGTGATGTTTGGAACTAAAAACATTGCGTAGTAAATTATTTTGGCCAGCTATAATTCTCTATTTAATGATTGGCTTTTATTTAAATTATGTGAATTATAGCGCGCCATATATTGATATTGAGGTAGAAAAAGAAAATGGTCAGTGGGTAGTAACTCAACTTGATTATAAAGACTGGGCGGACAGTCAAAATATAGCCATTGGTGATGTTATTGTAAAGGTAGATGAACGTCCAATTGACCATTTAAATCAGCTGAAGTATAAATCCAAAATATTATCAGCTAATGATTTAACAGTTATGAAGCCAAGTGGAAGTTTAATAAACATACATATTAGACACTTAGATATTCCTCAGCAATTTTTATATATATTTTTTGTTCCGGCGTGTTATTATTTTTTGACGTTATTCATTGCGTTTTATTTACATTCCAAGCAAAGGAATTCAAAGTTAGCAGACTTACTTATTCTTTTTATGTTAAATGTTTCATTAGCATATGTGAGCAGTGGTGTCTCTGGTAGGTTAGATGCGATCGGTATTATCGTCAATCGTAGTAGTATGGTGTTATGTTTAGTCCTATTATTACATTTTTTAAGAAATTACTTTTTATTTGTGAAAGCGAATTGGGTATTTATGGATAATGTCAAACTCTTTTATGTTTTCCCCATAATCGCTTTTATACTAGGTTTTACAGGCACTATTTATCCTGCTGCTAACGATATTCTTTCCAATATAGTATTAGCCATGTTTCTTCTTCTCCTTGTGATTATCCTTAGTATTTTACTAATAAGCTATTTCAAATACAGCTCACCACAGTTGAAAATTTTATTAAATAGTATATTAATACCGTTTCTACCATTTCTTTTTTTGTATGCACTTCCACAAATTCTTTTTCATACGTACATTCTTTCAGCTGAAATTTGCTCATTATTTTTATTGCTTATACCTTTTAGCTTTATCTTTACACAACTAACGGAAAGGCTATTTGATATTGAGTATCATATTACAAGATTACGCTATTATGTCATATTCTCTTTAAGCTTTACGTTATGGATTACTATGGGACTGTATTTTATTGCAGGACAGTATTTAACTATGACTGTCATGTCAGGAGTAGCACTTTTTACATTTTCATCATTAGTAATTCTCTTTTACGTAAAAGAAAAGGTTGATTATCGAAAACGGAAAATACTATTTTCTACAAAAGGTGACTATATTCATCAACTATATACTGCTGTAGATAAAATTGGTAAAACCATTAAAATCGACGAGCTTTTAGAGAAATTTGCTTATGAAGTTTCTATGCATCTTGAGTTAGAGGATGTTTTTGTCATAACATATAACTATGTTACGAATGAATTCTTAACGATGGCTGGAGAAAGTTTTACGATTCATCCTGATACTGTGGAAGAGTTGAGATTAGGAGAAATAAGAAAGATAGACAAAGTTTATGTAGCCTTTCTCCATCAAGACGCACATTATAAAAGAGCATTAGTGTTGGGGCATAATAATACGATCCATTTAAAAGATGAGGAGCTTTTATGGCTTGAATTGCTCCTATTGTATGTAAATAATTTTATTGAAAATACAAAGATGGTGGAAGAACTGATAGAGGAACTAAAGCATATGAAACAGGCTGACGATGGTCAGTTACCATGGCTAAATAAGCTATTATGGTTAAGGTTTGAAGAAGAAAAATACCAGTTAGCTCAAGAGTTACATGACACCAATTTACAAGAGCAACTCCATATTGCACGAGAAGTGGATGTCCTTGTTAATGCAAAGAATACATCGGATATTCAAGAGCAACTTGCTAAAATTCATAAACAAATGCTTATCTCTTTATATGAATTGCGGAGCTATTGTGAAAATCTAAAGCCTCCTTTATTGGATACTTTAGGTTTAAATGCTGCATTAGAAAAGTTAATTCGAAAAGTTCAAGAAAGAGCTAACTTTGTGCTCATTTATACAATCGATCGTCTTTATTTAGAGGATGAGCGCATGAATTTAATGATTTATCGATTGTTTCAAGAACTACTGAATAATGCGTTAAAGCATTCCTATGCCGCATCCGTTGAAATCCATTTAAATGAGATGAATGATGGCTTTGAAATCATTTATAATGATGATGGTGTAGGCTGTAACGTGGAGGATATTATTGTAGCAGAGTCTATGGGTATTCGAGGTATGCAGGAGCGTGTAAAAGCATTTAATGGGCAATTTTATATTGACGCTCACATAAACAAAGGGATGTCTATTAGAATAATAGTGAAAGAAGGGAGTGAAACACTTGATTACGATGCTCATAGTGGATGATCACCCAATAGTATTAGAGGGAACTAAAAACTTATTTCAAGAGAATGATGATATTATCATTGATACGGAAAGCGATGCTACTTGTGTTATTCAAAGAATAAAAAATAAGCCATATGATATCTATTTGATTGATATCAATATGCCACTCGAAAATGGCATTAACTTAGCCCGTAATATTAAAGCTTTTCAGTCAAATGCTGCAGTTATCCTCTATACAGGTGATGATATCACGGATTATTACCCGCTTATTTTGGAAAGAAAAATAGAAGGCATTTTAGCTAAAACGGCCTCTAAAGAGCAAATTTTACGAACGGTGAGAGCCATTGCAAACGGAGAAATTGTTTTACCTAAAAATTTCTTGGATTTTTTGGATGATAAATTTAAACTGCAAGATGCAAAAGATATTCATTTAAATGAAAAGGAAAAGAAAATTTTAAGATTGATTGCGGAGGGCCATACAAATAAAGCCATCGCGATTGAATTAAACATTCCTCAGCGAACAACTGAGAGATATTTGACACAACTCTTTTCTCTGCTCAATGTAGATTCACGAACAGAGGCTGTAAATCTAGCTGAAAGAATGAATTTACTCTAAACTATTTCTATGCTATACTCTTGGTATATTTTTCAATAAAAAGGGAGCTTTCTGGGAGTTTACTATCCTAAATATTACCTTAGTAAAATAAAACCATATTTATATGAGAAATAACCTATAAAATACTAGGAACACCGCCAAAAAAGTGGCGGTGTTTTTTATGACCGCCAAATCACGCCAGATTTTCACTTGAATCACGCCAAAAAATTGGCGTAAACCCGAAGTTGAAAAGACGGTGTAAGTACTGGTACGCTTAAATTAACGGTGGTTAAGTAGATTTGCTTTAGTGAGTAATAGACAATAGATTTTATTAGAATAAGCAGCCTGACTATCTATGAATAAAGTAGCGTTAGTAGATTGTAGAATGTTACTAGCTAGTCAATATACTTCACCATAAAACTTTATAAAGGTAGGCGTGTATTGTGAAAGTAGAACTTGAAAATTTGTTTTCCGTAGATGAAACTAGTCAAGATCAAGTTATTAACGTTTATAATCGTCATGGTATTGCGATTGGTGCGCCTGAAATTAGAAAAAGAAATTTAAAAACAAAGTTTAATCCTATTTTTACATTAAATGAAGATGTAACATACGAACAGGTAACAGCTTTATATAAATCATTAGAACGCGAATTTGGTATTGTTTCAATAGGAGAACGTTTTTACTTTGAATTTTCAGATATGGAATATGAACGGGCACCATTATTTACTTTAAATTCAACAGGTAATTCACCAGAAATGTTCTTAGAGGACAAAGGGACATTATTTTCTTTAAGCACACACTGTAAATACTGTGGTCTAATGGATAAAGAGCAGTTATCACCTATAGTCATTGATACTACACAAATGAAGGATCGCCATTTAGTCCATGTAAATGGTTATTGGGTTGCTTCTGAGGCACTAGCATCACTCATGAAAAAGGAAAATTTAGAAGGCTTTGAACTTTTAGAGGTTATCCATCAAGGACCTGAAGAAGGAAAGCAACTAGCTTATCAAATTATTCCTGTGCAAGTGCTGCCTGAATGTAGCAAGGATAGAGTAAAATTATATTTTGCAACGGAACAACCTCCATGTAGCTGCGGCTTAAATGGCGTGATTAATGGTCCTGATACCTATGAGCATGAAGATTTAAAGCACTTAAAAGGCGATGTATTTTACTCAGCTGAATGTAGTCACGATGGAAGATATCTTTATAGAAAGACTTTGTTCAGTAAAAGATTTAGAGAAACGATTATAAAAAATGGTATTTCTCGTGAAGTTAGAGGAGAAAAGGATTCAAACTTTGGCCCAAAAGATTGGCTATTTGATCCTGTGTTAATCAAGTAAACGAAGTGGAACAAAAAAGGATAAGGGAGTGTTTAGGATGTTTAGAAAAATACTACCTATAGTAGCCATTTTGTTTATTATTGCATTGGCTATTTCCGATTATTTTAACAAACCTGAAGAAGCATCCATCCATGTTTATCAAGAATACGAACGTGCTTACCTTTCTTAAAACGAGAGTCTATATTTCGCTCAGAATAGACTTATTTATGTTATGATGTGAAGATCATAGCATGAATGTTTTTGAGGTGAAAGAATGAAAAAATGGGCATATCCATTAGCAATTTTAACGCTAATTGTATTTTTCGTAGTAAGAGCTACTTATCAAAGCGAGTTCATGAATACATTTGACGCAAAGATGGCGGAGATCTTTTTTGGTAATCGATTTATAGAGATCTTTCATTATATAGGAGAGCCTAAATTTGTTGTCGCTGTCGCAGTAGTCTTAATGGTGTATTTAGCTTGGAAGGTAAAAAATTATCGAGCCATGCTATTTGTAGTGTTAACTTTTGCAGCGGGCAATGTTTTGAATCAATTACTAAAAAAATGGATCCAAAGACCACGTCCTGAATTGGAGAACCAACTGACATCCTTTAGCTTTCCATCTGGACATGCTATGACGGGTATTCTGTACTTATTCACAATCGCTTATATTTTCGCCGAGAATAATAGTAAAGGTCGTAAAATTGTGCTGTGGCTAGGTGCAATAATTCTAATGGTACTCATTGGATTATCACGTATTGCAGGAGCTCGACACTTTGCTACGGATGTGCTTGCAGGTTGGAGTATGGGATATACTTGGTTTATCATCTGTGTCATCTGGTATGAACGTCGTAAAAAATCATTTCAATCAAACCATAAATAAAAAAGTATAAATAGTATCAGGATGAACTGATACTGTCTACAAAAGGAATCGAGAAATTTAATCTCGATTCCTTTTTACATGTTTCGGTCCTTTTTATAAGCATTTCTTTAAATTCCCCACAACATCACAGTCGTGACAGCAAGATAAGCAAAATGTCTCTGTCTTTGCTATATTTGATTATCTTCTATGTAGAAGTAGATGAAACGGGAGGCAGTGACTCTCTCAGAAAGAATGTGCTCACGGTTTTTTATATACTAATGAATGAGCATGATTTCCCTATTGTAAAGAATGATATTTACCTTATAAAAAAGAATTGCGTATAGGAAACTTCTAAGTTAAGATGAGTACAATAATAAAAAGAGAAAAGGAAGAAGGGAATGGACGGAAATGTTTTACTGGCACTAGGGTTGACTCTTTTTGCCGGACTTGCAACGGGTGTAGGTAGTTTAATCGCCTTTTTTACATCAAGAACAAATACAAAATTTTTATCATTCGCATTGGGCTTTTCAGCAGGGGTCATGATATATGTATCCCTTGTAGAAATTTTTGTTAAAGCGAAAGATGCTTTAACCGACGCATTAGGCACAACAAATGGCTATTGGATGACAATTCTCGGATTTTTTGGCGGGATGTTATTTATTGCTTTAATAGATAAATTTATTCCTAAGGCTACTAATCCTCACGAAGTAAAGCTAGTTGAAGATGTGAATGCAGTGAAGCCTCAGGTCAATGAAGAGCATTTGATGAAGATGGGTATTTTTACAGCTCTCGCTATTGGCATTCATAATTTTCCTGAGGGCATTGCTACATTTATGTCAGCTATTAATGACCCAAATGTGGGGATTGCTATTGCTATTGCAGTAGCCATTCATAATATTCCAGAAGGCATTGCTGTATCAGTCCCTATTTTCTTTGCAACGGGCAATCGTCGAAAAGCTTTTAAGTTATCTTTTTTATCAGGATTAGCAGAGCCTGTCGGTGCACTAGTAGCATTTTTGCTCCTTATGCCCTTTTTAACAGATGTAATGTTTGGCATCGTGTTTGCTGGTGTTGCAGGCATTATGGTTTTTATTTCATTAGATGAATTATTACCTGCAGCGCAAAGATACGATGAAACACATTTATCCATGTATGGTCTAGTAGGGGGAATGGCTGTCATGGCCATTAGCTTAGTATTATTAGCATAATTAAAATAGGAAAAGGGAGTCATTTAAAGTGGCTCCCTTGTTATTTTTCTATATTGTAGGAACAGCCTTTTTTTATTCCACAAGCTCTTGTACACTATTTAGACAATCATGAAATGTAGTAAAAGGTTTATATGGAATATGAAGCTCCTCACAGCGCTGAACAAGATGATCTCTAGCAAGAACAATATTTGCTAGTTTAGCTGCCTCAAAATCAGAAAGAGAGTCACCAATCACAATTTTAAAATGATCCTCCTCTGCAACCTTCCGCATCACGCTAGGTTTACAGCAACCGCAACCTTGTGTGCTATATTTAACACATTCCTCGTCACAGTTATTTGGATAGATTAGTTCTATTTGTTCACCTGAAAAATCGGCTTTATTACAGTAGATGCCCGAAAAAGGACCATATTTTTCAACTAGAGGCTCAATGAAAAAATCAACGCCACCGCTTACAATATAAAATGGTATGTTATGGTCTTGAGCATAGCGAACAAAATCCCCAAAGCCCTCACGAATTACTGCTGAATCCATAAGATATTGAATTACTTCATCTTTTTGTTGAGTAGAAAGTAGATGAAACATAGCAGAAAGCCCATCTTTAAATGAAATGGTTTGTTCCATCATGGCTTTAGCAATTTTTTCAGAATCCTCTCGTACAAATTCAGTCATTAATGAAAAGATATTATCAGTTTCTGTTATCGTGCCATCGAAATCACAGAATATAATTGGTTTCAAGATAGTCCCTCCTTAGAAAAGCACGTATAAAATATCCTTTTCTATACTTCTATCATATTAGTTTTATAAGTACTTGCTTTCAAAAAAACGCCTACTAGGGTAGTAGACGTTTCAAACATTTATTGCTTATGGACTTGCACACCAT
This sequence comes from Lysinibacillus fusiformis, assembly GCF_002845985.1. Lineage (GTDB taxonomy): Bacteria > Bacillota > Bacilli > Bacillales_A > Planococcaceae > Lysinibacillus > Lysinibacillus fusiformis_D. The sequence continues at coordinate 131,141 of NZ_PDFK01000006.1, forward strand.
GTTCATCCGCTTTTGTTAAAATTACTTGATGCTCTGGGAATTGCTTTGTCATTAACTGAACAAAGTCAGTAGCAATAGCAGAAGGAATAATGGAAATCAACGTTGGCCCAGCGCCACTTAGAGCGGTACCGTATGCACCGTTAGCTTTTGCAGCAGTACGAATTTCTGCATAGGCAGGAATTAGCTTTGCACGAAACGGTTCATGGAATAAATCAGCCTCCATATAATGACCAGCACGCTCGAAATCACGTGCCATTAAGGAAGCTGCCAACATATTCGCATTTGCAGAAGCACAAACAGCATAGGCGCGATTTAGTTGTTCTGGTAAAACAGAACGAGATTCGCTCGTTTTGAGCTCAACATCTGGTACGTATACCACAAATGATGCCTCGATATCATTGATATGAAATGTATCGACAATTCCGTTGTCATCCATTGAGGAAATGGTTAATCCCCCTAAAACAGAAGCGGTTGCATTGTCTGGATGTCCTTCAATCTGTGAGGAGAGATTGAGCTTATCTTGAACAGTTAAACCAAGTTCACATACTTGGTTAGCAAGTTCAATACCTGCCACAATCACAGCTGCACTGCTTCCAAGGCCACGTGCTAATGGAAGTTCACTAGTCATCTCGACACGACAAGCAGGTAGTTGCTGATCATATTGATCTGCAATTTTTTTAGCAATGACGTATAGTAAGTGTTCTTCAAGCTCAAACTCTTTAGGACCATTATCATCGAGATGGATAATATTCCATTGATCTTGTAAAGTAACGGTAAGCTTTAAGTAAAGGGACAAGCCGAGTCCTATCGAATCAAAGCCTGGCCCTAGGTTGGCCGTGCTTCCAGGAACTGAGATTTGCCACACTTTACTCATAGTACACCCTCGATATATGCACGAATTTCTTCTTCATCATTTTTAAGGGACACTACTTCTACAGTAGAAACGTTCATAGCTGTATCAGGATCTTTTAGTCCGTTCCCAGTGAAGATTGTGACAACTTTTGCACCCTGTGGTATTTTTCCGTTTTCAACTGACTTAATAACACCTGCTAAAGAAGCAGCAGAGCCAGGCTCAACGAAAATACCTTCTGTACTTGCGATTAATTTATAGGCAGCTACAATTTCTTCATCTGTAACAGAATCAATGATACCGCCAGATTCATCACGAGCTGCTTCTGCCAATTTCCAACTAGCAGGGTTACCAATTCGGATGGCTGTTGCCACTGTCTCAGGATTAGCAATAGGTTCTCCTTTGACGATAGCTGCGGCACCTTCAGCCTCAAAGCCATACATTTTTGGTAGACCGCAATTTTTCGCTGCATGGTATTCTTTAAAGCCTTTCCAGTATGCAGTAATATTTCCTGCGTTACCTACTGGAATACACAAATAATCAGGTGCTGTACCTAAGCCATCTACAATCTCAAAGGATGCCGTTTTTTGACCTTCAATACGGTATGGGTTCACAGAGTTTACAAGTGCGACAGGAGTCGTTTCACTTACTTGGCGAACAATATTAAGGGCATCATCAAAGTTACCGTCAATTTCGATGATTTTTGCACCATACATGGTAGCTTGAGCAAGTTTACCAAGAGCGACTTTTCCTTTCGGAATAACAACGATGGATTGAATACCAGCGCGTGTTGCATAAGCTGCCGCAGCTGCAGAAGTATTTCCTGTAGAGGCACAAATAACGCATTGACTCCCATCTTCAATAGCCTTTGCAACGGCAAATACCATCCCTCGGTCTTTAAATGAGCCTGTCGGGTTTGCACCTTCAATTTTTCCGTAAAGCTCAATGCCTAGTTTCTTAGATAAATTCACTAAATGTATAAGAGGCGTATTGCCTTCGTTTAAAGTTAAAGCAGGTGTGTTTTCAGTTACGGGTAAAAATTGTTTATATTCTTCAATAAGGCCTTTCCACATAACGATACGATCTCCTTTTGTTCTTATAGGAAGAACAGTTGTTTTTGTATAAAAGACATTTTAACGCAAATCGTACTATTATTTCAATAGCATTTCATTAATTGTCGAAACAATTCGGTAATTTGAATTTTACTTGTCACTTTCTTGAAACAACTGTATAGTAATCTTGTAATGTAAAGTCAAGTGTAAAGACAGGTGGTTGGGATGACAACAAATACAGTAGTAACAAATAAACCTCAGCAATCCATTTCTAGAAATAAACTTTTAGGTGTAGCGGGGGTAGGTTGGCTTTTCGATGCCATGGATGTTGGTATATTATCCTTTGTCATTGCGGCATTGGCAGCTGAATGGGGACTATCACCAAGTCAATCTGGCTGGATAGGTAGTGTTAATTCAATCGGGATGGCTGTAGGAGCACTTTTCTTTGGTGTTTTTGCTGATAAAGTAGGGCGAAAGCAAATTTTTATGTGGACTCTGGTCCTATTTTCTATTGCAAGTGGACTATCCGCTTTTACAACTACATTAACTGCATTTTTAATTTTACGCTTTTTAGTAGGTATGGGGCTAGGGGGAGAATTACCTGTAGCTTCAACATTAGTATCTGAAAGTGTAGCGGCCAAGGAAAGAGGGCGTGTAGTTGTCTTATTAGAAAGCTTTTGGGCGGCAGGATGGTTAATTGCTGCACTTATTTCATATTTCGTTATCCCTACTTGGGGATGGAGAGTGGCCCTTATATTAACAGCACTTCCAGCCTTTTATGCTATTTATCTTCGTTGGCATTTGCCAGACTCACCACAATTTACGGTGAAGGAAGAATCCAAAAAACGCAGTATTGGCCAAAATATGAAAGAAGTTTGGTCGAAGAAGTACGCACGTTCTACATTTATGTTGTGGCTATTATGGTTTACAGTTGTATTCTCCTATTATGGCATGTTTTTATGGCTGCCAAGTGTAATGGTTGGAAAGGGCTTTGATATGATTACAAGCTTTAAATATGTTCTAATCATGACATTAGCTCAATTGCCAGGTTATTTTACAGCAGCTTGGTTTATAGAAAAGTTCGGCCGTAAATTTGTCCTTGTTTCCTATCTAATTGGTACTGCTGGAAGTGCTTTCGTTTTTGGGAATGCAGATACACTTGCCGTATTGTTAATTTCAGGGATGTTTTTATCCTTCTTTAACTTAGGGGCATGGGGTGCATTATATGCCTATACACCTGAGCAATATCCAGCTATTATTCGCGGCACAGGTGCTGGCATGGCGGCAGCTGTTGGGCGAATCGGAGGTATTTTTGGTCCATTGCTCGTTGGTTTTTTATTAACGGCAGGCTATGATATAGGCTTTATCTTTGCCATTTTCTGTGGTGCTATCATTATAGGCGTGGTGGGTGTCATCTTCCTTGGAAGGGAAACAAAGCAGCTTGAATTAGAATAAAAATAAAAAGTTCTGGATCAGAGTAATGAATCCAGGACTTTTTTGTTTATATTCGCTAGTGAAATACATAAAAATAAGTATTTATTAATTTTTATTCAATTTTACGAATTTATTTGTTAAAATGACAAATCAATATAAAAAGGTAAATCAAATTGTTCTATTAGCAGGTTAATGTGTTAAAGATTTTTCAGAAAAGTCATTGTATTCAAATTGTAATCGTGATACTGTATTTTTAATCGAATTTTGAGTCAGTAGGAAACAATCTCCCGTTCGTGATAAGGTCATTGAAAGAAAGGTTGTTAGGAATGAGTATTCATGAGGATATAAAGAAAAGGTTTGTAAGGCTGTCAAAGGGGCAGCGTAAAGTAGCACAATTTGTGATGGATAATCCCACTACAGTTATTGCTAATGGAGCAGCAGAGGTTGGCAGGCTGGCGAATGTAAGTGAATCTACAGTAATTCGTTTTTGTTATGCCATGGATTTATCAGGATATGTAGAATTGCAAGAGGAAATTAGAGAATATATGATGTCTCAAAATGAAGGGGTAAATCTACAACCTACATATACAGTAAAAAAATTAACTAATTCTAGCTTTGGTAAGATCATGCAACAAGATAGCCAAAATATTCAAGAAACGATTCAATTGATTAACGATCAGCAAATTCAAAAAAGCTCGAAATGGATGCATGAGGCAGATCATATCTATATTCTTGGTACTCGTCACAATGCATATGTCGCCAATTGGTTAGCCAACACATTAAAAACATTACGTTCTAATATTAAGCAGCTTCGCTTAGACTCGGATGATCTCGTTAATCAAATGAATAGTATGGGCGAACATACGACATTCATTGTGCTATCCTTTGATAAACAGATGAAGGATATGAAGACGATTGTTGAAATTGCCAAGATGAAGAAAGTAAAGATTATTGCGATTACAGGGTCTACATTTTCCCCTATCCGAGAATATGCCAGTGCATTATTTGCTCTTGGCACAAAAAAGCATTCTTCACTAAACATTGCACCAGTCTTATTTTCCTTTTTGCATGCCTTGTTAGAGGAAATGATGAGTCAAGATAAGGGACAATATGAAAAATATCAGCAATCCTATGAGCAAGTTGAAAGTAATGTGTTATTCTTAGATGCTGCTAGAGAGAAGCAGGTTTTTTAATGTAGGCAACGCATAGATGGTGTGTACTCATACACAGGTCTATGCGTGTTTTTATGAAATTCACTATAAAAAAAGATGTCCAAATATGATTTAGACATCTAGGAAAAATGAATTATAGAATTTTACTTAAGCTATATTCATTCACATACGTATCATTTAATTTAATGGCATTTTGTCGGATGCCTTCTTGTTGAAACCCTAGTTTTGTAAAAAGGTGTAATGCTACATTATTATGTTCCATCACCGTTAACTCTAGACGAGAAATGTCTCGCTGTTTAGACCAATTTTCAACAGCGTTCATCAGTGCAGAGCCAATGCCCTTTTGTTGATGTTCTTCCTTTACTGCTAAGCGAACAGAAGCAACATGTCTAGCTTTCGATTGTTTATACCCATGAATGACTGCATAGCCTGCAAAAATGCCATTTAATACACAGAGTAGTATTGTGCGGTTTTTTAGCTGTTTCCAATAGGCTAAATTTTTACGAAGTTGTTGGACCGTTAGATCTACTTCATTTTGAACATTATACATGAAGTCAGTTTGCTGAAAGATTTCCTCTTGTAAATGAATGAATGATCTAGCATCGGATGCTTCAATCCCTCGAATTATGTATGCAGATGGGCTTTCCTCATTGTTAGAAGTACTGCTTTCAGTTGGCTTCATTTGCGAACGTGAGAAAGTTACGCTTGTCCCTAATTTAACATCAATAACATAATAACCTGCATTGGTCCAAGATAAATAGTGTGAGAGAGGGGGCTTAGTTTTTTTCCACCAGCTCTTATTTAAGTAGGCGGCGTTTGGTAATACTTGTCCCATAATGTTTTCTAATTCACTAAAGGATAAAGTGATCTCTTGTTGTAAAGCTACTTCAAAATAGTTTGCTAAAGGAATGTACTTTTTTTCCATCTTCTTTGTCATCGTAATCCCCATTTCCTGAATATCCAAAAATATAGACTATCTGATGATAGCATAAAATTACGATGACTTAAATATGAAAACCCAACTAAATATCTATATAAACTAATTATTTTTTTAAAAAGATGCATTTTTACTATTAAATGTTAAAAATAGGTTGGTAAAAATAGAGAGTATTATAGGAGTGTGTAGACCCAATAGAAGTTATATAGCAACATAAGGTAGTTATAATATATATCTTATTTGCAAAGTATGTATTTAAAGATTAATTATTCTTTTATATAATAAATGATAGGCAGTAAGATTTTATCTGGATTCAGCAAATGCTTTTAGGAGCAAATTTTCGAGTGAGTTTGATGAGGCTTCGTTGATTCAAAGTTACACTTTATCACTTATTAGGCTATAAGATATGATAAAATAAAATACAAATGTAAGTGCTATTTTAGGAGGAATTGATTGAATGAGTAAAGTATTAGTTTTTGGACATAAAAACCCAGACACAGACACAATCACGTCTGCTATTGTATATGCCTATTTAAAACACCAAATTGGTGAAGAAGCTGAGGCAGTACGTCTTGGAGATATTAATAATGAAACTCAGTTTGCATTAGATAAATTTGGTTTTGAAGCACCTCGTTTAATTTCTTCTGTAGTAGGGGAAGCGGACAAGGTAATTCTTGTTGACCACAATGAATTCCAACAATCAGCGGATGGTATTGAGGAAGTACAAATTACAGAGGTAATCGACCACCATCGTATTGCAAACTTCCAAACAGCAGATCCACTATACTATCGTGCTGAGCCAGTAGGTTGTACAGCAACAATTCTAAACAAAATCTTTAAGGAAAATGGTGTAGCAATACCAGCTAATATTGCTGGCTTAATGTTATCAGCAATTGTTTCTGATACATTACTTTTTAAATCACCAACTTGTACAGAGCAAGACGTAAAAGCTGGTGAAGAGCTAGCAAAAATTGCAGGTGTGGACGTTGCAGACTATGGATTAGCTATGCTAAAAGCAGGGGCTGACCTATCTGATAAATCACTAGAAGATCTTTTATCATTAGATGCGAAAGAATTCCAATTTGGTGAGTACAAATCAGTTGTAGCCCAAGTTAATGCAGTTGATATTAATGATGTACTTAATCGTCAAGAAGAACTAGAAATCCTATTAAATAAAAACGTTGCAGAAAACGGCTTAGATTTATTCTTCTTCGTTGTGACAGACATTTTAAATAATGATTCAACTGCTGTTGCAATTGGACAAGTAGCAGAAGCGGCAGCAAAAGGATTCGGTGCGGAACTCATTAACAACCGTGTTGTACTACCAGGTGTTGTTTCTCGTAAAAAACAAATTGTACCAGTATTAACGGAAGCACTAAAATAATAGGCAGAGGCTGGGACAAAAGAATTTTAGCCAAAGAAAACCCCGAACTACGAAATGTTCATTAATGTTTCGTAATAGTTCGGGGTTTCTGTTTAAATTGCTTAGTTCATTCGAAAATTATCCAGCTTTCATATTAATCGAGTTTTAATGGTTGTACTGCTGGGCCTTCAAGTACCTCACCCTTAGCGTTAAAGCGTGAACCGTGGCAAGAACAATCCCATGTCTCATCTGCTTCATTCCATTTCGTTTTACAGCCTAAATGGGTGCAAGTCGGTGCTTTGGCGTTCTTCATATAACCAGCTATATATTCCTTTGCAACAAAGCCCCCTACTTTAAGCATCTGCATGAATTGCGCGCCGAATTTTGTACGTGACGGTGAATAAAGGGCAATGGCACCATCCTCACTCTGTGCGCCTGTAATCAGGGTGGACAAGATGTCACCAGCGACAAAGGAATTGGAAATCCCCCATTTACGGTAGCCAGTAGCAATCAGTACATTAGGTAAGGAGTTTGTAATTCTTCCAACGTAAGGAACAATGTCAGGTGTTTCAATATCTTGAGCTGACCATCGATAAAGTGGCTGTTGTTCAAAGTGTTCCTTCATTTCATTGGAAATCGCTTCATAATACGGCTCCGTATGAACGGTTTCGCCAGCTATATGATTCGCTCCACCCATTACTAAATAATGTTCCTTGTCTATCGTGGCAGTCCGAATCGAACGGGAAGGGAAATCAACGGATAGATATTGCCCCTGCATCGTTTCGGAAATCTTACTAGCAATCATATAAGAGCGACTATTGGACAGTTTAAAAAGTTTGAGTCCTTTAAACGCCTCAATGGGATAATGCGAACACAAAATAAGCTTATTGTATTGAACCGACATATTTTTTTCGGTATGTAAGTTATTTTGTGATATGTTTAATTGCTGAACACGAGTATTGCTGTAAAGTCTTGCCCCCATTGCCTGTGCCTCTTTGACAAGGAAATTACTCACCTCTAAAGGATTTATTTGAGCTTGCTGTGACATACATAATGCTTTTGTGATAGGAAACGGTAGCTCTGTCTCAGAGGTAATTTTAGATTTAATATTTAAAACCTTATAGGCATTCCATTCTTTTAATAATTGTGCATAGCCTTCTTTTGTTTGACAGTACAACAGTGAGTCCACTGATCGAACACTGTGTGTCGGAAGTAATTGCCTAGCTTTCTCGATGGCTTGTTGGTTGAGCTGATAATAAAGCTGCGCCTCTTCTATAGATAGTTTTTCTAACAGATTCGCATAGACAATACTATGCTGTGCTGTTAATTTTCCTGTGGAATGCCCTGTCGTTCCGTGACCAAAATGGGTATTCGCCTCAAGTAGAACTACATCCACACCTGCTTTTGCTAAAGTATAGGCTGTATACAAACCTGTTAAGCCCCCACCGATAATACATACATCACAAGTTGTTGAGGAAGTAAGAGAAGCTAGCGAGACTGACTCGGTTGATGCGAGCCACAGAGATTGTGTCATATTGAAACCTCACATTGTTTTTATGTTCAGTATGTAGAAGGGCTTGAAAATTTATGCAGTGAAGCATAAATATTGCCTTGTGATTTGTTCTATCGCTACAATGAAGCAAAAGGAGTGAGTGTAATGAAAATTGAAATTTGGTCTGACTATGTATGTCCATTTTGTTATATTGGTAAAAAGCAATTAGAGAAAGCGATTGAAGATACTGGCTTTGGAGGGCAAGTGGAGTTTGTTTATAAAAGCTATCAATTAGATCCAACTACACCAGTAGAATCGACTAGTACTGTATATGAATCATTAGCCAAGAAATATGGAATGTCTTTAGAAAAGGCTAAGGAAATGACATTGGGCGTAACGGCACGTGCAAAAGAAGTGGGCTTAAACTACGACTTTAGCAGTTTGATGGAAGAAAATACGCTAAAAGCACACCGACTTGTGAAATGGGCTGAACAACAGGGAGATGTTACAGCACTTGTGGAATTACTTTTACACAGCCATTTTATTGAAGGAAAGCGTATTGGCCAAGAAGACATTTTATTAGAGATAGCTGAGCAAGTAGGGCTACAGCGTGAAGCGGTTGCAAAGGTTCTTGCAAGTGACGATTATAAAAACGAAGTAGAAGTAGATATTCAAGAAGGTCTACAACTTGGTGTTCGTGGGGTACCATTTTTTGTCTTAAATCGTAAATATGGTATTTCAGGTGCTCAGCCACAGGAGGTATTTGAAGATACACTACGTAAAGTTGCTGAGGAAGAGGGTTTGCAACCAAAGTTAAAGATGGCTGGCTCTGATGATGAGGGTGTATGTACAGATGATAACTGTAAATTGTAGTTTACACAGAGGGGAGTAAAGCTTTAAACCCCCTCTTGTTAGATGAATGAAAGAATCTTAACATAATATTTCAGTCAAAAGTCTGAGGAAAGTAACGTTGACATTTTAGGTGAAATTTTTTAAGATTGATATATATCTTGAATTCGAGATATTAGATTATGATGTTTAAGGGAGAATTTATATAATGAACGTTTTAGTAGTAAAAGCTAACAACCGTCCAGACGGTATTTCAACAAAAATGTATGATACATTCATGGAGAATGTACAAGGCCTCAACGTTATAACTTTTGACGTATTTGCTGAAGATATGCCTTATTTTGGACAAGACCTTTTCAATGCATTTGGTAAAGTTCAAAATGGCGGTGAGCTAACAGACATCGAATCACGTCTTTTAGCTGCAAAACAAAAAGCAATGGACGCATTAACTGCAGCTGATATCGTTGTATTTGCATTCCCACTTTGGAACCTAACAATTCCAGCACCTTTACAAACATTTATCGACTATGTATACCAAGCTGGATTTACATTCAAGTATGGTGAAAATGGTCAATTAATTAGCTTAATGACTGACAAAAAAGCAATCATTTTAAATGCTCGTGGTGGCTACTACTCATCACAAGAAGCACAACCAATGGAAATGTCAGTAAATTACATTAAAAATGTAGCAGGTGGCGTATTCGGTATGGAAATTATCGAAGAAGTTATTATTGAAGGTCACAATGCTTCACCTGATAAAGCACAAGAAATTATTGCAAATGGCCTAGAAGAAGTGAAAAAAGTAGCTCAATCACTTCAAACTGTGAATGCATAAAAAATATTTTTTAATAAAAGTCCTCTCAAATTCGGGAGGATTTTTTTTATTTTGTGAACAGATGTATGGTGTGGTATGGAGGTCGGATATATTGATATTAATTAATTATTTAGAATTTACATTTACTAACATCCTGTTTGCGACGCAAGAATTAAAATGATAGTAATCTATGATTTTGGAGAAAAGTAATTAACCATTCTTTTAAAAATACATATAATCAGGACTATTTATTCAGTAAAAAATAGAATTAGTTTAATATAATAGGATTTGTAGGAAAATACTAGATTATTAAGGAGGTTGTTGTATGAATAAGAAATTAATAACTAATTTCTTGGCAATGTTACTCGTTCTATTCGCGTTTATACCATTTGGATTTTCTGCAGATGCTGCTTCCAATGATGTAACACGTGCAGATTATGTAAAAGAACTAGTAAAGAGCTTAGATGTAGAGATAGGTGATGGTTCTTCTCTTGCCTTTACCGATGTCTCTAAGGATTTAGCACCTTATGTAGAAAAGGCTGTGGAATTAAAACTTATTAAAGGTAAAACAGCAACTACATTTGGACCAAACGATAAACTAACACGTCAACAAGCATTTGTTATATCTGCTCGTGGACTAGTTAGTGAAAACGCTTCCCTTTCTATTTTAGAGCAATTTAAAGATGCAGACCAAATTGCAGAGGCATATAAACAAGATTTAGCTAACGCAGTTGCTGCAAACATTTTGCAAGCATTTGAGGATAATACCATTCGCCCTCGTGATTATGTGACGAAGGAGCAAATGGAAAGTATTGTGGAGCGCTTTGTAGCAGAATATAAAGCACCTTCAGCTGGAGCATCAGTAGACCTTCAGATTTTAGGGACAACAGATATCCATACAAATTTAGCTAATTATAATTACTATTTAGATGCTCCCTCAACGGAGGTTGGTTTAGCTAATACGGCTACATTAATTGAACAAGCGCGCGCTAAAAATCCAAATACATTGTTATTCGATAATGGGGATTTAATTCAAGGTACACCACTTGGCTCTTATAAAGCGTTAGAAAGTGTATTAAAGCCAGGGGAAGTGCATCCAGCTATCGCAGCACTTAATGCATTAAAATATGATGGTGGAACTTTAGGAAACCATGAATTCAACTATGGCCTAGACTTTTTAGATGAAGTATTAAACGATGCTAAATATCCAGTCGTAAATGCTAATACTTACGATGCAAAAACGAAAAAGCGTATGTATACACCGTATGTCATTCTTGATAAAGAAGTGGTCGATAGCTCAGGTAAAAAGCATACACTAAAAGTTGGTGTAACGGGAATCGTTCCAACAAAGATTGTTGAATGGGATGCCATTCATTTAGCAGGTAAAGTGGAAATGCAGGAGCCTGTTGAAGCAGTAAAAGAGGTAGTACCAGACATGCAGAAAGCTGGTGCAGATGTAATTGTTGTTCTTTCGCATTCAGGTATTGGTGGGGACACTTATGTGAAGGGTGCTGAAAATGTTGGTTACCAACTAGCAGAAATTGAAGGCATCGATGCTTTAATTACAGGGCATTCTCATTTAACATTCCCTGGTGACTATAAGGACTTGAAAGATGTAGATCAAGAAAAGGGTACGATTCACGGTGTACCGACTGTTATGGCGGGTAGCTATGGTAGTCACCTTGGTGTCATTGATTTAAAATTGGAACAACAAGGATCAGAGTGGGTAGTGGTAGACGGTAAAGGTTCATTGCAATCAATTAAGCAAGAAGGCTTAAAACCATCTGCAACAGTGCTAAAGGCTATTAAAGAAGCACATGAAGGTACATTAACATATATCCGTCAGCCTGTTGGAGAAACAACTGCACCAATCCATAGCTATTTCTCAATGGTACAAGATGATCCTTCTATTCAAATCGTAACACAAGCACAAAAATGGTTTATTGAACAGGAGTTAAAAGGTACTGCTGATGAAAAGACACCTCTTCTTTCTGCTGGAGCACCTTTCAAAGCAGGCTCTCGAAATAACCCACTAGATTACACAAACATTCCTGTGGGACCACTTGCCATTAAAAATATGGCGGACATCTATCATTATGATAATACTGTTGCTACTATTAAAGTGACAGGTGCTCAAGCAATTGAATGGTTAGAAATGGCTGCGGGTATTTTTGCAACAATTGATTCGAATAAAACAGAAGAGCAAAATATTATCGATTCAGAAGCACGTTCTTATAATTTTGACGTGTTGGATGGCTTAACGTATCAAATTGATGTATCATCACCAGCAAAATATGATCGCCGTGGTATCCTTGTTGATGAGAAGGCAAACCGTATTAAAAATGTACAATATAATGGTAAGCCAATCGATCTAAAACAAGAATTCATCATTATTACAAACAATTATCGTGTTGGTGGATCATATGGGGCAACATTTAAAAATGCTGATGGCTCTAATATTACTAACTATGCGTATGAAAATCGCCAAGCTGTAGTTGATTATATTATGGCGAATAAAACAATTAACCCTGCTGCGGATAATAACTGGTCATTTGTGCCGTTCCCAGCTAATACAAAGGTTATTTACCTATCTGCAAAAGATGCACAAAAGTTCATTCCTGCAGGTAGTAGCATCGAATATTTAGCAGAAACAGAAGCTGGATTCGCTAAATATTTAATTAAATAACGGTTTATGAAAAGGAGAGTACGATTTAATCGCTACTCTCCTTTTTATGTCTGTTAAATGAATGGTACCGTGTGCCCTGATAAGTTAAAATGCCGAAATCCCCGTCTACTAGCAGTCCATAGTCGTGCCCATTCATTTTTAGTTCATGACGCTCTCCGTTTAGTTCTTCAAACGTTACATAATAGGACGTAGATGCTCCAGTATTATTAGAGCCTCCACGTATATTTGTACGTTTTGTCACAACCTTAGCGGGTACCGTTAAAATGGGAGAACTGTTGTTTTTAGACCAGCTGATAATGCCTTTCACAACTATGAAGGCAATGCTGCCGAAAACAATGAAAAAGATAATTGTTATAAAAACGGAACCAAATAAAAATTGATCGTCAAACCAGAGCATCTAAATTACTCCTTTCCTTTGGTGTTGAGGTGATTCTTACAGAAGATTTAACTCTAGATCAACAACAATATCTATTTCATCACTGATTAAAACGCCGCCTGTTTCTAGAAACGTATTATAGACTAGATTAAAATCGCGACGATCAATTTGTGTCTTTGCTTGAAAGCCAAATACTTCTTGTGCCCATGGATTGACACCTTTTCCTGTATATACTGTTGTAAATACAATGGGCCTTGTTATGTTTTTGATAGTTAAATCCCCATGAATTGCAAATTTTCTTTCATGAAGTTGATCAATGTATGTAGAAGTAAATATGATTTTTGGATAGACGTCTGCATCAAAAAAATCGGGAGAAACGAGATGGACATCACGATCATGATTTTTGGTAGAGACACTAGCCACGGCAATAGTAAATGAAATGTTTGCCTTCTGCATTTGTTCAATATCTGCTGCAACTATCTCAGCATTGTACGCTTCGAATGTTCCGTGAATACGGGAAATCATCATATGTCGCACAGAAAAGCCAATTGTTGAATGACTGAAATCAATAGTGTATTTTTTCATTTGAAAACCCCCTAAAACAGCATTCTACAACGAATGATAAAGTAAATAATTTGCTTATTCAATGAGTTTTTCATAAATGTGGAAATGTAGACACTTTTATAAAAGTGTAATCTGTGAGCATCTTAGTCATATTCTTATAAAGATGGGCATTTTATTGTTAGCAGGTGATCTAAAAAATTCCCTCTATAAATTGAAAAAAATGAGATTAAAGTTACTTTTAGTAATTTAATATAAAAAAGTTAATTGATTATTTTATGTAAATAAGTTACTTCAAATTTACATTTACTACATTAATCGTTACAATAGTTACATAGAGGTGAAAAATTATGAATGAGACAACTTTATGTCCTCGTTTAGCAAAAGCAATGGATTTAATCGGAAAACGATGGACGGGGTTAATATTATATCAATTACTAGATGGACCACAGCGTTTTAATGAAATCGAGTCTGCCTTACCTGTCAGTGGGCGCTTATTATCAGAACGCTTAAAGGAACTTGAGAAAGAAGGGCTTGTTGAACGCAAAGTATATTCCGAAGTTCCTGTACGCGTAGAGTATTCTTTAACAGATAAAGGTCGAGCATTAGAAGGCGCTATCCGCAATATAGAAACATGGGCAAGTAGTTGGCTCTAACATGAACAGATTGTTCTACTAGTAAATAAACTGGTTTTAATATTGTGCCAAAAACGACACTTGGAATGACTGTCAATTTTCTTTATAATATTCATCATCTCTGCACAGGTCTTACCTGGCATATAATATGAGATAAAAATACCCTTCATTTTACTTGTCAAATTGGGGTTCTAAATCCATACTGGTGTAGAGTAAGAAGGACGTTAGAAAGGAATTAGCTCTCATGACAAAAGAACAATGGGCGAAGGATTTAGCAAAAAATATTAATCCTGCCAATATTAAGTTAGATGAATCTTTACAGCAATATACAATGACAAAATTAGGTGGCAAAGCAGATGTTTTTGTTCTTCCTGAAACAGAAGAAGAGGCAGCATCAGTTATTCGCTATGCATATATAAATAATATTCCTTTATTAATGTTAGGCAACGGCTCAAATATGGTTGTTCGTGATGGCGGTCATAGAGGAATCGTTGTAACATTCTCAAGTCTGGATGAGATTCGTATTAATGGTGAGCATGTTTATGCACAAAGTGGTGCACTAATCAAAGATGTATCGAAGCTATCAGCGCAAGCCTCTTTAACTGGTTTCGAATTTGCTTGTGGTATTCCTGGATCAATTGGCGGAGCAATGGCTATGAATGCAGGTGCTTATGGCGGTGAGATTAAGGATATTATCGTTTCATCTAAGGTGTTAACGAGAGAAGGAAACATTTTAGTATTATCTAAAGAAGAGCTTGAGCTCGGCTATCGACAAAGCATAATTGCCAAAAAAGGCTATTATGTGTTATCCTCTGAATTTCAATTGGCGGTAGGGGTGCAAGAAGAAATTGATGCGAAGATTGCTGATTTAACGTTCCAACGTGAATCAAAGCAGCCTTTAGAATACCCATCTGCTGGAAGTGTCTTCAAACGCCCACCAGGTCATTTTGCAGGTAAACTTATTCAAGATAGTGGCTTGCAAGGCCAAGGTGTAGGTGATGCAGAAGTCTCTACCAAGCATGCAGGTTTTATTGTCAATAAAGGTAATGCCACTGCTACTGACTATATTGAAACAATCCGAATGGTCCAACGCGTCGTGAAGGAAAAATTTGGTGTTGAATTAGAGACAGAAGTTAAAATTGTTGGTGACGATCTATAATATCACGCCCTTCGTTTAAGTCGAAGGGCGTTTTTTTAGGAGTGAGGATGAAATGAAATTTATATCATGGAATGTTAATGGAATACGAGCATGCTTAGGTAAAGGCTTTTTAGAATTCTTTCATCAAATGGAAGCAGATTTCTTTTGTATCCAAGAAACAAAATGTCAGGCTGGACAAGTAGAGCTTGCTCTTGAAGGATATGAGCAGTATTGGAATTATGCACAGAAGAAAGGGTATTCAGGAACCGCTATATTCACTAAGCATACCCCGTTGTCTGTTAAGTATGGAGTGGGGGAGGAAGACACTCAGGATGAAGGTAGAATTATTACATTAGAATATGAAAACTTCTATTTAGTGAATGTCTATACTCCGAATGCACAGCGCGATTTAGCCAGATTACCTCTCCGCTTAGATTGGGAGGACCGTTTAGCAAGCTATCTACAAAAACTGAATAGTAAGAAGCCCGTAGTCTATTGTGGTGACCTAAATGTTGCACACACTGAAATTGATTTAAAAAATGCAAAGTCTAATATAGGAAATTCAGGATTTACATATGAAGAGCGAGCGAAATTCTCAGAGTTATTAGCAAGTGGTTTTGTAGATTCTTTTCGCTATAAGCATCCTGATGAAACTGACCATTACACATGGTGGTCTTATATGAATAAAGTACGTGAACGCAATATTGGTTGGCGTATTGATTACTTTGTTGTTTCTGATCTATTAAAGAATCAAATTGATATTGCAACAATCCACCCACACATTATGGGCAGCGATCACTGCCCAATTGAATTACAATTACATGTCTAGTGCTAAAAAATCGTATTTTCATGGAGAAAATACGATTTTTTTATGGTTGTTCTAGAAAATTAATAGGGGTTGCTTCGCTCAAAAGTGAAAGCAAAGCGTTGAGGGAACCACTAAAGGATAGCATCGAAGCGCTCATAAAATAGGAGACCGTAAGCCAAATACATGAAACCAACACAAGATAACCTTCTCACATAAAGTCATATCTTCCTCTATAGGAAAATATGATTTTTTAAAACGGTTCAGTAGCCTTCAAAATTCTTATTGTTTATACTATTTTAATAGCGGATTGATATGAAATTTCGTATTTAAAGAAGATTTTTTATACATAACATACGGAAATTCGCTAAAAATTTGCTTATTAAAACGGGTTTGGGAAGGTAAAACGAGAATATAGTGCAAAGAGGGGGTTATGCAATGGGAAAGAGAAAGTTTAGGTGGAAAAAGTGGCTCATTGTTTTTGCTGGGGTATTAGCTGCTTTGGCTGTTGTGGCTTTTATTGGGTTTACATGGTTTATGAATAAATCCAAGCCAGTAATTGATGGTGAGTTAGTTGTTAGTATTCTGGATCAGGATGTGACGGTCACAAGGGATGATAAAGGGGTTCCGCATATTTTGGCTGAGACAGATGCCGATCTGTATCGTGCACAAGGTTATGTCCAAGCGCAAGATCGACTGTTTCAAATGGATTTAGCACGAAGACAGGCAAGTGGTCGATTATCTGAAATTATTGGGGAAGCAACCATTAATACGGACAAGCACTTCCGTACGTTCAGTTTACGGGATGCGGCGGAGAAATCATTAGCAGCTTATGATGAAGAAAGTAAGCAAGTACTAGAATGGTATGCTGAAGGGGTAAATGCTTTTATTGCACAGGCGAAGGAAAACAATACCTTAAGCTATGAATTTGCTTTGTTAGGCTATGAACCTGAGGAATGGACGGTTGTTGATTCCTTAACGATAGGTAAATATATGGCTTATGATTTGGGCGGAAATTGGAATACATTAGCCTTCCGTCACTGGGCATTACAAAACTTTGATGAAGCAAAGGCGAAGGAATTATTTATTAAATATCCTGAAAATGCTTCGTCCATTATCGAGGCCAATATCCAAACTCCTGTAGCAGTGGCAGGGCAGTTTAGTGCAGATTTATTACCAAATGAATTTAATGGTAGTAATAACTGGGTTGTTTCTGGGGATAAAACGAAATCTGGAAAACCGATTTTAGCAGATGACCCACATTTAGGATTAAGTACACCTTCTATTTGGTATCAAATGCACCTACAATCCCCACAACAAAATGTCAGTGGTGTTATTTTTGCAGGAATTCCAGGTATTATTTTAGGTCATAATGATGAAATTGCCTGGGGTGTTACGAATGTGGGGCCTGATGTACAGGATCTATATATTGAAATACCAAATCCGGATGACCCAACACAATTCCGCTATGATGGTCAGTGGGAGCAAGCGGAGGTACGTGATGAGCCAATCAAGGTGAAGGATGGTGAAACGGTAGATTTTGACGTCGTTGTCACGCGTCACGGCCCTATTATGACAGATTTAGCTTTTAAGGATACTGAGCCCACAGCACAATTTTCGATGCAATGGACAGCGCTTCAACCTACAGCGGAATTGAGAGCGGTGCTTGGGTTTAATAAGGCAAAATCTTGGGAGGACTTTGAAAAAGCATTAGAAGATTTTAAGGCACCAGCTCAAAACTTTGTTTTTGCCTCAAAGGATGGCACAATTGCCTATAAAGCTAATGGTCAAATACCTATTCGTAAGCAAGGTGATGGACAATTACCAGTGCCAGGTGATTCTAGTGACTATGGCTGGGAAGATTTTATTCCTTGGGATAAACTACCGACTGTAGTGAATCCAAAGGAAGGCTTTATTGCAACGGCGAATAACCAAGTCATTGGAGAGGACTATCCTTATCACATCACGGATTTCTGGGCGCAGCCTTATCGTTTCGAGAGAATTAAAGAAGTGCTAGAGGCAAATGATGAAATTACAGTAGAAGATATGATGGATTTGCAAATGGATCAGCATAATCTTTATGCAAGAGAGTTTCTACCCGATTTATTAACATCTATAAAAGCGAAAGAGCAGGATGGTCAGTACACAGAGATTATTGCTATGTTAGAGGATTGGGATATGGTAGATGCAAAGGAATCAGGTGTACCCCTTGTCTTCCATACACTTATGATTAAGTTACAGGAAGTGTTGTTTAAGGATCAAATGCCTGAAGATATGTATGACATCATGTATGGGAAGTTTAATATTACAGACCAACTCTTACGTACAGCGTATGCAGGAGAGAAAAGCATTTGGATTGAGGAGCAGGGTGGTGTGGATGAGACAGTTTATAAGGCATTTGAGCTGACAATTGCACAATTACAAGATCAATTCGGCAAAAATGCAGCGAAGTGGCAATGGGGTGATTACCATCAGCTTACGTTTGATCATACATTGGGTAGTGCCTCACCAATTCTTGCCGCTTACTTTAATGCTGAAAAGGTTCCAATCGGGGGATCGAAGGTTACTGTACAAGCAGCAGATAATGATTTAGCTGGTAATGTAAATCATGGTGCATCTTGGCGTTTTGTGGTAGATGTAGGGGATTTAAGCTCAGCCTATCATATTGTTGGTCCTGGTCAGAGCGGGCACGTAAAGTCTGATTGGTACCAGGATCAAGTGCTTGATTGGGCGAATGGTGATTATCATCAAACGTTTGTGAAACAAGAAGATATAAAAGGAAAAAAATTACAATTAAAGGCACGGTAATAAAAGGTTAGCGTACATAATAAGTGCGCTAACTTTTTTTATTAAAAATTACAATGATATAGATCATTAACATTCAAATATTCGTTTGAATATGATGGAATAATATGTTATATTGATTACAATCAAACGAATATTTGAATGAGGTGAGAAAATGCCAAAAGAAATATGTGAGGTGACGCATGTACATGAAGAAGCGGTCACGAAGGTACAACAACAAATGCCTGATTTGTCAGGTGTAGCAAAATTTTTAAAAGCATTATCTGATGAAACAAGACTTAAAATTGCCTATGCCTTAACAGTAGAAGATGAATTATGTGTTTGTGATGTTGCAACTATTATTGGGTCATCAGTAGCGACAGCATCCCATCATTTACGATATTTAAAAGAAAATAATTTAGCCAGATCACACCGTATAGGAAAGCAAATGTATTATTCTTTAGCAGATGAGCATATATACCAAATTGTAACAATTGCCTATGAACATGCGAAAGAGGGGATTGCCAATGGCAGCGACACCAACTAAACAAGAATACAGGCTACAAAATCTATCCTGCGCCAGCTGTGCGGCGAAATTTGAGAAGAATGTAAAGGCTATACCTGCTGTACAGGATGCACAAGTTAATTTTGGCGCTTCTAAAATTACTGTAATCGGCCCTATTAGTGTCGATCAAATTGAAGAAGCAGGTGCCTTTGATGGCATTAAGGTTACCCAATCAGCAGCAAGAACACTTGACAATGCTACCCCTTTTTACCGTAAAAAAGAGAATGTTCTAGCTGGTATATCTTTGCTTTTTGTTATTTTAGGCTATCTATTTGTTAGTATGCTAGAGGAATCACATCCGCTACCGATAGCGATGTTCATATTAGCGATCCTTGTGGGTGGAGTTGGCATTTTTAAAATAGGCTTCCGAAATCTAGCTCGCTTTGAATTTGATATGAAAACGCTTATGACGATTGCCATTATTGGCGCTGCTATTATTGGCGAATGGGAAGAAGCGGCTGTTGTCGTCTTTTTATTCGCTGTGAGTGAGGCGCTTGAAGCGTATTCAATGGATAAAGCTCGTCAGTCCATCCGTCAGTTAATGGATATAGCTCCACCAACAGCTATTATTAAAAGAGCTCACGGAGAACACTTCCATGAGATGGAACTACCAACAGAAGACATTGAGATAGGTGATATTTTAATTGTCAAGCCAGGGCAAAAGATTGCGATGGATGGGATTGTGATTAGCGGGTTGTCTGCAGTCAACCAAGCAGCCATTACAGGTGAATCGATTCCTGTTAATAAAACAGTAAATGATGAAGTATTTGCTGGGACTCTTAATGAAGAGGGTGCGCTCGAAGTACGTGTGACAAAGCGTGTGGAAGACACAACCATTGCCAAAATTATTCATCTGGTAGAAGAAGCACAGGCAGAAAAAGCACCTTCTCAGCAATTTGTTGATCGCTTTGCAAAATATTACACACCAGCCATCATGATTATTGCTTTTCTAGTAGCTGTTATTCCACCATTATTAGTAGGTGACTGGCAGCACTGGATTTACCAAGGTTTAGCTGTTTTAGTTGTAGGATGTCCTTGTGCACTTGTTGTCTCTACACCAGTTGCCATTGTAACGGCAATTGGGAATGCTGCAAGGCAAGGTGTACTTATTAAAGGCGGTGTTCATTTAGAACAATTAGGACATATTGAAGCTGTAGCCTTTGATAAAACAGGTACATTAACTGAGGGACGACCAGCAGTAACGGATATTGTGACAACAGATAATTGCTCAGAGGACTATGTATTACAACTAGTGGCAGCAGTAGAAAAGCAGTCTCAGCATCCTTTGGCTAAAGCCATTTTAAAAAAATCGCATGATAAAAATTTACCAGAGTTAGTACCAACAGATTTCCAATCAGTAACAGGTAAGGGTGCGTATGCTACAGTAGACAATCAGATTATTTATGTAGGCAGTATGAAATGGATAGTGACATTAACTACTGTAGATAAAAAAATTGAAAATCAAGTTAAAAAATTGCAAGAACAGGGTAAAACAGTAATAGCAGCTGTTTCGAATAGCCAATTTATTGGGCTTATTGGAATTGCTGATCAATTGCGCCATGAAAGTAAGGACGTATTACAAAAATTAAATGCCTTGAAAGTAAAGCATATGGTGATGTTAACAGGTGATGCAGAACCCACAGCACAAGCTATTGCTACTTCATTAAAGATGACAGATGTGCGCGCTGGTTTATTACCAGAGGAAAAATTAATGGCGATTAAGGATTTACGTGCACAATTTGGTGCTGTAGCGATGGTTGGGGACGGGGTAAACGATGCACCAGCATTAGCAACTGCAAATGTAGGAATTGCCATGGGTGGAGCAGGAACAGATGCAGCTCTTGAGACGGCGGATATTGCCTTAATGGGTGACGATCTAACCAAACTTCCGTATACCATTGGCTTGAGCAGAAAAACATTACGCATCATTAAAGAGAATATTATATTTGCCCTAGTTTTAAAATTAATTGCGTTGTTGCTTGTCATTCCAGGATGGCTGACATTATGGATAGCAATTTTTGCGGATATGGGTGCTACGCTATTAGTTGTATTTAATTCTTTAAGACTAATTAGAGCAAAAAAATAGTATGTAAGGTGTAGTTATGTAAAATAAGGTAGGAAATTAATCTCACGCTAACGCTATGAATTTTATGCGAATAGATGCTACTAGGGATTCTTGAAAAAGCATTTTTAAAAGGCTATTATAGTTTCAGGAGTAATGTAACAATTAAATATAAATGAGGCGAAAGTTTGAATATGTCAGATCCTATTTTAGTAAATGTTACAGAAGAGATTGTGCGTGGTTTAGTAAGCTTTTTACTACGAGGACCAGAATATCAAACATTTTGTAAATGCGAAATCTGTGAATTCGACACGGTGGCACTTACACTAAATGCATTGCCAAGTAAGTATGTTACATCTATGGAAGCCAGAGATGAGGCATTTAAAGAAATGAATACTCCTGAAAGTATTGAGCGCATCAACAAAGAGATTATTCATGCGTTACATGTGGTAAATAAGTATCCTCGACACAAAGTAGAGCCTACTTCTTAATAGAAGAGGCTCTTTTTAAGTTGGAGAAGAAGTGTTTTTCTGACATATGTATTTTCAGTTAACTTTTAAGCCAAGCTTGTAGTAAACTAGAGAGTAAGAAAAGGAAAGAGAGGGAAAAGGATATGCCAACACCTAGTATGGAAGACCATATCGAACAAATATATTTATTAATCGCCAACAAAGGATATGCGCGTGTGTCTGACATTGCTGAAGCATTATCTGTACTTCCTTCTTCTGTTACAAAAATGGTTCAAAAATTAGATAAAGATGGTTATTTAGTTTATGAAAAATACCGTGGACTGACATTGACGCCTAAAGGAGAAAAGCTTGGCAAGCGTCTTGTGCAGCGCCATGAATTGCTCGAGCAGTTTTTACGAATGATTGGTGTGGATGAAGAGCGTATTTATGATGATGTTGAGGGAATTGAACATCATTTAAGTTGGAATTCAATCGATCGTATTGCAGATCTTGTGCAAGTAATGGAAGAGAATCCAGACATCGTGAAAAAATTAGAGGCATCTAAGACACAGCATAATCTTTAAAATGATGGTGTGAAGGAAAGGAAGACAATATGAACGCATTACAATCAGGTGAAGTTGTTACATTAACGGTATTAGAGCAACAAGCATCGAAATGGATTTTAACAAATGGAGTGGAAGAACTCCCTTTAAATGCTTCAGAGGTAACAGAGCCACTAGCAGTAGGTGATCGCCTTGAAGTATTTTTATTTGTAGATCGTCGTGGTGATTTGGCTGCTACAACGGCTATTCCAGCTTTTACTCAAGGAGAATATGGCTGGGCTCGTGTCTTGAAAGTGGTTGAACGTGAAGGTGCTTTTGTAGATATTGGTACATCTCGTGAGGTTTTAGTAAGAGCAGAGGATTTACCAGCAGTAAAAGAGTTGTGGCCAGAACCAGGTGACCATGTATTTATGACATTGCGCACGGATCGAAATGGTGATTTATTTGGACGTTTGGCAACGGAAGAAAAAGTGACAGAACTATATGAAGGTGCACTAGAAGATATGCACAATAAAAACATTCAGGCACGTCCATATCGTTTGTTACCAGTTGGCACATTTTTACTAGGGGTAGAAGCTCCTTACCGTATTTTTGTTCATGAATCAGAGCGCAATGCAGAGCCTCGATTAGGGCAAGATGTAGTTGTACGGATTATCGACGTAAAAGAGGATGGTTCGATGAATGGCTCCCTTTTACCAAGAAAGCATGAACGACTTTCAAATGATGCACAGCAAATATTGACTTATCTACAAGATGTGGGCGGCAAAATGCCATTTGGTGATAAATCATCCCCTGAAGAGGTTCAAGAAATGTTCAATATGAGTAAAGGGGCATTTAAACGTGCACTAGGAACACTCATGAAGGCCGGTAAAATAAAGCAACAAGACGGTTGGACTGAAGAAGTTTAGTGGAAAATTCACTTGCTAGAATTGCATTACCACAGAAAAAGTGACGAGAGACATCTGAAACCTTCTCGTCTTTTTTTCGTACTAATAATTGTATAGTGGCATACATTATACAGGCTAATAGATGTTTTAGCGAAAGGGGTCACACGATTTGAAAAAAACATGGATTAAAATACTAACAGCTACAATGTTGGTATTTGGAGTGATGGCACCAGCAACAGGGTTTGCATCTGATAATACGCCACCAAAAGCAATTGATGAAAAATTGGGCGTACCTATCGTCGTATATGGAGCAAATTTATCTGAGGCTGAAAAAGAATCCGTCAAAAAATCATTAAAAGTAAGTGAAGAACCTGAAATCGAAGAAATTACTGTGTCTGGTGAGGATCTAGTAAAATACATTAAAGATAGTAATTCAAGCTCTCGTATGTATTCTTCTGCGAAAATTACACGTAGAGATACGGGGAAAGGTTTAGTTATAGAGATTGTAACGCCATCTAATATTACGCAGGTAACTTCTGAAATGTACGCGAATGCGATGCTTACGGCAGGAATTCAAGATGCAACGGTACAAGTAGCTGCGCCAAAAGCTGTTACGGGACATTCAGCGCTAGTAGGTATTTACAAGGCATATGAAGTTACAACAGGCGAAACGCTTGATATTGAGCGTACCGATGTTGCCAACGAAGAATTATCAGTGGCTACATCTATTGCAGAATCTGCAGGGGTAGATGATGCTAAGGTTGCAGAATTACTGACAGAAATTAAAAAGCAAATTGCGGAATTGAAGCCAGCAACACGTGAAGAAGTAGAAAAAATTGTACAAGAGCAATTAAACAAACTTGAAATTAATTTAAGTGAAAAGGACCGTCAATTGCTAGTAGATTTAATGAATAAAATCAGTAAGCTAGACATTGATTTTAGTAAATGGTCTGAACAGTTAAATGATATTAGTAACACAATCCAAGAAAAATTCGGCTCACTCATGGAAGATAAAGGTTTCTGGGAAAGTGTGAAAAGTTTCTTCGCAAATCTAAAAGATACCATTTCTTCATGGTTTAACTAAAGTTTTATAGTCGTTAAAAAAAATCTGTAATACCTACTCAGTATGCTAGAGTGGGTGTTCAGATTTTTTTTGCATAACACAAAGAGTACACAAATTTTGTGAAAATATAAAAAGCTATGGTACTATGAAAAAAAGGAGTGGTGAGAAATGGAATTCCAATTACAGCAACTAGCGGAAAATCAATATGCATTTTTGAATGAGCAAGAAGGGGAGAAACTCGCAGAAATTACTTGGCAGCAAAATGGCTCAGTGATGGTAATGGATCACACATATGTATCAGATAAGCTCCGTGGTCAAGGTGTGGCCAAACAATTACTCGATCAAGCAGCATCGTATGCACGTGAAAAGGGTTATAAAATGGAGGCCGTTTGTTCCTATGTTGTAGCCGCATTTGAAAAATCAGATGCATATAATGACGTGAAACAATAAAAATAAGGCAATCTGCTTTTGATTAAGCGGATTGCCTTTTAATTGCCAGAGCAAATCATGTAAGCAGCTCCTTACAGTAGAGTGACACTATAAATTAATACCGTTAAGAAGCTAGCTCCACCTAGTAATGCAGCCATATCTATCCAATCATAAGCTAAATCGAATTCTTTCATCCTAACCACTCTCCTATTTTTAGTATTAATTCATTAATTCCCTTTACTTGCCTTTTATAATCATAAATAGTTACAAAATTATGTTGAATGAAAAAATAGAAGGTTTTCAAGTTGAGTTTTGGTAGGAGATGGAGTGTGATTGTCCGCAATAAAAACGAGACGAATTGTATTGAATAGCAGTATCATTACTAGATAAAAAAGCAAGTATAAGTCTTACATTTATATATATGCTAGAAGTTATAAAAAAATAATGTTTATTCTTCTAAGATTAGGGAAAAACTATATTACAGAGCTAGTTTTTATATTTTTAGGAGGTCATAGATCATGGCAAAACGAAAAGGAACAGGTGTTGTCCTTGCAGGTTTAGCGGGATTAGCAGCATCTTACTTAAGTAAAAAAGAGAATCGTGATAAAGCACTAACGATGTTTAATAGTATGAAAGCTAAATTCGAAACGTATCTCACATCTGGACCTAATATGGATGACAGAATTACAGAACGAGTTTCAACAGAGGTAGCAACAGAGGCGGGCACATCTCCAACTAAAATTGCTTCGAATGAAATGGTAGCAGAGGGTGGAGGACATACAGGTGTCCATTTCTATAACGAAGAAATTCAAGAAAAAGAAAAATAAAAACAAAACCTTCTCATTTAAGCATGAGAAGGTCTTTTGTGTGAAATAAGGATCGCTCCTGCAAAGAGCAAAAGGACGATTCCAGTAAATATAAAGCCGCTAATTGTACCAAGTGACAGCCAGCCTAATAAAGAAGAGCCTAAAACGACGCCAAGAGAGAAAAATGCATAAAAATAACCATACGCTTTTCCTCGTACTTCAGCAGTTGTAGAGTCAATTAGTAAGGAATTGACTGAAGGGAATAGGAAACCGAAACCGACGCCATAACAAGCCATCGCTATATAAAGTAAAGTGTTAGAATCAGCTTGACTAATTAATAATTGACTTATGCCCATTAACCCTATACCAACAGACAATGTTTTCAGAGGATCAACCTTATCAAAAATGCGGTTCGTTGGTAAAAGAAAAACAAGAACAGCAATTATACCAAATGTGCTCATTAAAGTACCGCTTAAACGAGAGTCATAGCCTAAAGATTGGACTTTGAGCGGAAGTAGATAAGCAATGACACCTTGAGAAAACATTAAGAAGAAGGCTCCTAAAAAGGCTTTTAATGTTCCCGTGTTCTTAAAAAAGACCCTTATCGGAATATATGTATTCGGTTCTGCTTTCTCTTTTTTTACTTGGTTTGCTTTCAGTAGAAAGAACGCAAGAAT
The DNA here is from genome assembly GCF_002845985.1 of Lysinibacillus fusiformis. Lineage (GTDB taxonomy): Bacteria > Bacillota > Bacilli > Bacillales_A > Planococcaceae > Lysinibacillus > Lysinibacillus fusiformis_D. Next base: position 157,590 of record NZ_PDFK01000006.1, read on the forward strand.
GCCTAATAGCAGCATAAAGCTTGCCGTGATATTGAAAACAAATGGGACACTTGTTCGACTTGCTAAAATACCACTAAAAGCAGGGCCTATAATGGCAGCAATACCAACAAATGCACCAGAAATAGCACTGCCCTTACCTCTTTTTTCTTGCTCAGTAGCATTTGCTAAAAATGTGAAGGCAGCAGGAACAATGAAGCCTGCAACAAGTCCATGGATAAAACGTACAATTAATAGTGCGATTGGCTCCTCTATTAAATTATATAGTGTTAACGATAAACCTGTTGTGAAAAGACCAACAATTAGTATGATAAAAGGTCCTTTACGATCTGTTAAAAAGCCTGAAATGATATTACCAAATGTATTGGAAAGTGAATACATACCCACTGCTAGACCAGTTAGAAATGCTGATGCTCCTAAAGATTCAGCATATGTACTCATAACAGGAAGCTGGGTAAAAAGGTCGAAAAACGAAAAGAAAATAATTACATAGATAAATTTCTTCATAGCTCCTCCGATGAAATAGAACATTATAGTAAGTTAGATTCGTAGTTCTATTATAACATTTCCAATACAAAAGGACGCCCAATAAGTTTTGACTTATTAGACGTCCAAAAATTAAAAAATTAAGCTTTTACAACTTCTTTTTTCATTGTTTTGTTTTTAGCAAGATTTACATGCCAAGAAAGTGCTTCCTCTAAAAGATGAGGCGTTTGGTGGTTACCTGTTGCCTCAACTGCACGGTTGTAGTAATCCCATAATTGTTCTTTGTAATCTGGATGTGCACAGTTTTCAATAATTAAAGGTACACGCTCTTTTGGTGCAAGACCACGTAAGTCAGCAATACCTTGCTCTGTTACAATTACATCCACATCATGCTCAGTGTGGTCAACATGAGAAACCATTGGCACAATCGATGAAATAGCTCCACCTTTTGCATATGATTTTGTAACAAAAATACCAAGACGTGCGTTACGTGCAAAGTCTCCTGAACCACCGATACCGTTCATCATACGTGTTCCAGATACATGTGTAGAGTTAACGTTACCATAGATATCTAACTCTAAAGCCGTATTAATTGAGATTAGTCCCAAACGACGTATAAGTTCTGGGTGGTTAGAAATTTCTTGTGAACGTAAGCAAATTTTATCGGCATATTTTTCTAAATTGCCGTATACTTTCTTCTGTAATTCCTCAGTCAGTGTAATGGAAGTAGCAGCAGCAAATTTAACTTTACCTGCATCAATCAGGTTAAATACTGCATCTTGCAGTACTTCTGATGCCACAATGAGATCTTCGAATTCAGAATCTGCGAAACCATCTAGTACAGCGTTTGCTACAGAACCGACACCAGATTGTAAAGGCATTAATTGTTTTGTTAGACGACCTGCTTTAATTTCATCACTGAAGAAGTTTAATAAAATGTTAGCCATTGTTTGTGTTTCTTCATCTGGTGGAACGATTAATGAAGGGGCATCTGGCTCTTCAGAAATAACAATTGCTTTAATTTTAGCTGGATCAACTTTGATACCAATTTCACCAATGCGTTGCATAGCATTGGTCATTGGAATTGCTTCACGATTACCTTGTTCACCTGGAACATAAATATCGTGGATACCAATTAAAGCTTCTGGGTGAGAAATGTTTAACTCGATAATAATATTTTCTGCATATTCTGCAAAAATTGGTGAGTTACCTACAGAGTTTGTTGGAATGATTAATCCATCTTCAGTAATTGCAACAGCTTCAAGAATTAGATATTTAATTGGCCCAATAATTCCTTGACGTACTAGCTCAGCGTTATGAGAAAGATGAGCATCTACATATAAGACATCTCCAGAATTAATTAAATTACGGATACCTGCGTCCCCCTGGAATGGTCCACGTTTACGAATTGCACCAGCTTCTGCTAAGTACTTATCTACTTCTGGTCCTAATGATGCACCTGTATATACATCAATCTTGAATTCTTCATTTTTCGCGCGCTCAACTAATGCCATTGGCACAACTTTTGCGTCCCCAGCACGAGTAAAACCGCTCATCCCAACTACATCACCGTTAGAAATAAGTGCTGCTGCTTCTTCAGCAGTAACAATTTTACTCTCAAGTTCTTTTAAACCTAGGCGTTTTTGAACATTTGCATCCATAAAAAAATCCTCCCCTAAATAATTTTGATGGAAACCGATTACAAAACTAGAAAAAACATTTGAGAATTTTCTGTTTATTCAGTTGTAGTATGACTCCAACCATTTGAATAATACTATCACCAAATTGTCACAAAAACTTTAGAATTAGCATTAAATTGAGTAAAAAAAGGAAAATCGAGCATTAAGATGATTTTTCGACAGAGAAAACGTTTTATTGTAGAGTTGTATAAAATTAGAAAATTTCCACATTAAAAACTGTGTCAAAATTGTTAATGGAGGGGAGAGAAGTGGTCTCTTTTAACGTAAAAAAGAACAGCGAACAATTCATAAAATTGCTCGCTGTCTGTCCATATTAAAAACCTAGAGAACGACGGAAGTAGCTTGCATAGCGTTGGCTAACAGGAATGCGCGTACCATCTTTCATAATTAATAAAAACGTTGAGTGTGAATCTGGTTGAATTTCATCGATGAAGTCAATGTTAACGATATAAGAGCGGTGACAACGAATAAATGAGTCAGGTGCTAAAAATAGCTCTAGATCACTTAGGTTCAAACGGTGATAACCTTCACGAGTCATTGTTTTAACAAATGTTTTACGGAGTTGAGTTTCTAAATAAATCACTTGATCATGTTTGATTGGGTACCAGCAATCATCAATTTTGATGGTAATATAATTTGTTAAGAATGCTGATGGTTTTTGCGGGAAGATAGCAGTAATAGCTCCTTTAGTTTCGCCTTCCTCCATTAAAGGAATACTCATTCCATAGTAAGCGACACCAAAAACATCAGGTTCGATGTATGAGCTGATTTTTTGACCATAGCTAAGTGCTTTGTGTGCGGCTGAACCTTCTTTAATCGGATCACCTGGCTTAATTTTTAAATCAACTTTTTTGCTTGGCTGGTAATACAAATATTCATTTGTATCAGAGATAGCAATGGATGTATTCTCAGGGAAGAACTCCTTAATTATCTCCATTATTTCTTCTATTTGTTTTGGATCCACTTTAAACACCTCGTCTAAACTTTTAAAAATAGTATTATCATCTATTTTACTACATATCCATATAAATTATATAGAGAAGATTTAGGAATAAAATAGAAAAATGTCGATTGACTCATTAAAATGGTGTAAGATGTCTTGTATAATTTGTAAATAAATTTATATAATGACTAATTTTTTTTAATAGGTATATGGTAAAATCTAATTGTTAGGAATAAGTTTACGAGGTTTCTACTATGCGTATGTGATAAATTAGAACTAGAGTAGCAAGTAAAATGTGGTTGAAAGGAAATCGCAGAATATGGTAAAATCCACTGTATAGTCTATTTTTTTTAGATTTGGTGTTTTAGTTGGGTTATTTTTGAGTTATTTTTAATAAAAAATTGTGAAATAGGACTCAGTTCTTATATTGAATAAGCAAATACTATTTTCTTATTTTTAATTCGTTGGGATTGGTGTCAGATTTTGTCATGCAATTCGTGCACTCTGAGGAAAGATGGGGAAGATTATGCAACTACATCAACATTCTATGTCAGAAACGATATCCAAAAGATACTTCCAAGAAATCGATAATATTAATCAATATATCGGTGTCGAAGAATTTTTTAATATTGAGTCGAAATTAATATTTGAAATTTACCATTTAGAATCTACCAAAGCGAAAAAGTCTTTGCATGAGTTAATTGATATTCTTTCAATCCGTTTTGGTAAGCAGGTTATTAAAATTGTTCGAAGTTATTTTTCCGTTTTATCATCAATTGTTGCCCGTAAACTGCTGGACAATCAAGTACCTTCGAAAAAAGCCTTTGCTTTTAATATTGCTTGTAACGATATGATAGAAAATCAGATGAAAGACGCAGAGTTTTTACAATTTGCGGATGATTTAATTGATTTCTTTGTTTACTTTATTGCAGATCGCAAACAACCGACTTTCCGACATCAGACGGTCAACAAAGTAATTATGTATATAAATGATGAACTTGAGAATGATTTAACTGTAGAAAGTATCGCTAATAACTTTCATATCAGTACTAGTCACTTATCACGTATTTTCAGAGAACATGTAGGTATTACATTAGTTGAGTATTTAAATGTTCGACGTGTAGAAGAATCACAATACTACTTACGACATACAAATAAAAGTATTACATCTATCTCAGATCAGTTCCATTTCTGTAACCAAAGTTATTTCACTCGTATTTTTAAAAAATATACAGGTGTTACACCAAAGCATTTCAGAGATGAACTTCATCATGAATTTTATCGTTTTGAAATGGCAGAGACTGAATTACAGAATGTTTAAATTTTGAGCATAAGATGTGAAAAGGTGCGAACGTTTAGCATGGCTAAAGCTCGCACCTTTTTTACGAACAACTGCGGTCTAAATTAGTAGCACTTGCTATTTGATAAAGGTAGAGCCTATAAGGTATACTTCACAGTAGTTGATAAATTATAGTAGGTGGAAAAATGAAAAATTTGAAACTCTTTTCAATGCTTGGTCTAGCAGTTTTTGTGCTTAGTGGCTGTCAAGCAGTGCAAAACAAAGAAGGTTTTTTCTATAGTATCTTTGTAAAACCTATGGAATTTTTACTGGAGTTTTTCGGGAATGATATCTTTTCAGGAAGCTATGGTTTAGCAATCATTGCGATCACGGTTCTAATTCGTTTAGTTTTAATGCCGATTATGTTAAAAAACTATCGTCAGCAGCAATTGATGAAAACGAAAATGGATGCGTTCAAGCCTGAAATGGAAGCCGTTCAGAAAAAAATGAAGGAAGCTAAGACAAAAGAAGAGCAAACACAATATCAACAAGAAATGATGGCTCTCTATCAAAAGCATGGCATTAATCCACTTAACATGGGTTGCTTACCGATGTTAATTCAAATGCCAATTATTATGGGACTTTATTTCTCGATTTTGTATTCTGCGGATGTAAAATCACATGAGTTTTTATGGTTTAGTTTAGGGTCACCTGATATCGTTATGACCATTATTGCAGGGATTGTTTACTTAGTCCAAGCGCGTGTATCATTATGGACTGTACCTGAGCAACAAAAGGCTCAAATGAAAATGTTTATTTATATTTCTCCAATTATGATTGTCTTTATCTCAATGTCTTCTATGGCAGCTCTACCTCTGTATTGGTCTGTCAGTGGTGCATTATTGATTATTCAAACATATATTGGGCGTAAATATTATTCGGAGCATCCCGAAAAAGCAAAAAAATAAATTAAACAATGTCGAGGCGCCTCTGTTGCCTCGACTTTTTTAGGAGGTCAGCAAGATGAACAGAAAGTGGCTAGTATCTATTCTTGTTGCAATTTTTAGTATTGCGGCACTCGTATTTATTATTATAGGGAAATTTAATTTTGCCGTACTTGCGATGACGATTATGTTCGCTTTATCAAATGGGTTTAGAGCTAAAAGTTTTGCAGAGCAGGGCTATGTAAAAGAAGCAAAGTGGATGAAGTATATGGCAATCTTTTTTGCTATTGCTTCAATAGCAGTATTTGTCATTGTTCTAACAGACTAAATAAATATTTACATGGGAAATTCACACCTGAAAATGTGAACAGTGCTAAAATAAGATTATAACGAGTAATACAAAAAAATGGGTATTTTCAGGATGGCATGTTTTCAGAGCAATATCCTTGTTGTACCTGATATTTTAAAAGGGGCATAAATAGTGAAAAACAATCGTCTTCCGCTCATCATAGGTGCTTTGATTTCTATCGCGTTAATCGCAGCTATTTTTGTAGTCTATAACTATAAAAATGATCAAGTAAATAGTGCGACTGATGAGCAACCAAAAACAACAGAAACAAACGACTCTACAGAGAAAGACTCTTCTGTAACAGAGGAGCCAGACAATACACCTGAAACACCTGCAGAATCAGAGCAGCAACCTGACGAAAACGGTTATCTACCAAATCAAACATTACCTACTGAACCAACCTACATAAATGGTATTTTGCTAGCAAATAAAATATATCCACTTCCTTCTACCTTTGCACCTGAAGAAAATCCAGAGGCACGACAAGCTCTAAATCAGATGTTAGCTGCCGCCAAGCAACAAGGATTTGATTTAGTTGCATTTAGTGGGTATCGTTCTTTTGAATATCAAACAAAACTTTATGATAACTATGTAAAACGTGATGGACAAGCAGCAGCAGATCGATACAGTGCTCGACCAGGCTATTCCGAACACCAAACAGGCTTAGCGTTTGATATAGGAGAGCGTGGAAAAGAGGATGTATGGCTGACAGCAGAATTTGGAGAAACGCCAGCAGGACAATGGCTATTTGCGCATGCTCAAGAGTATGGTTTTATTTTACGTTTCCCACAAAATAAAGAAGATATTACAGGTTATATGTATGAATCTTGGCATTATCGTTATGTAGGCAAAGATATTGCAAAAGAGATTACAAAGCAAAATATTACGTTGGAAGAATATTTAGGAGTGAAATAAAAAGGGAAGAGATGCGGTTCACTATGAACAGGCTCTCTTCCTCTTTATTTTTATAAAATAGGTGTTAATAAACGTGAAATGGATTCTTTAAATTTAATAAGTGCTGAGCGGTTTTTATACATTTCCCATGTTAATTCCGTACAATCAAAAATATCCTTTTCAAATAGCTCTGCAAGTTGGTGCGATATGTTTGCATCATAGATGAAGGCATTGACTTCAAAATTCAGACTGAAACTTCGGACATCGATATTAGCTGTTCCGACAGTCGATGCCTCGTCATCAATAATAATGGTTTTGGCATGGATAAAGCCTTTTTCATAAATGTAGACTTTCGCTCCTGCACGTAATAACTGACCGGCATAGGAATAAGTAGCCCAATAAACGAACATATGGTCAGGTTTGTTAGGAATCATAATGCGCACATCAATGCCCGACAATGTTGCGATTTTAATGGCGTCTAAGAAGCTTACATCTGGGATAAAATAAGGTGTTTGAATATAAATATATTTTTTCGCCATATTAATAAGTTTTAAATAACCAATCTTAATTTGTTCCCAGTCTGAGTCTGGTCCACTTGAAACAATCTGTAAGCCAACATCACCCTTTTGCGGGATAGCAGGGAAGTAGCGATCAGAGTAGCCCATTTTCTGCTGTGCACTTGCTTGATTCCAATCGAGTAAAAAGCGAGTTTGCAGTGGATGCACCGCACTTCCTTCAATTCGCAAGTGAGTGTCTCTCCAATAACCGAATTTTTTTTGTAGCCCAAGATATTCATCACCGACATTAAAGCCACCAATATAGCCAATTCGACCATCAATGACAACAATTTTACGGTGATTCCTAAAATTTAGACGGGGATTGAGAAGTGGCAAAATGGATGGGAAGAAAACTTCTACTTCACCTCCAGCATTCAGCAATTCTTTAAAATGACGCTTTTTTACATTACGTGAGCCCATCTCATCATAGAGTAGACGTACCTTGACACCTTGTTTTGCTTTTTTAATCAGTGCATTCACGATACGTGTACCTAAGTCATCTAGACGGAAAATATAATACTGAATGTGGATATGATCTTTAGCTGCTTCAATATCTTTTAGGAGTTGTTCAAATTTATTGGCACCATCATCGAAAATATCTAAATGGTTGTCTTGTGTTAATACCGCATTGTTTGTTCTAAGGTGCATATAAATCATTTCTTGATAATTTTCTGCGTTTGCAATGCGAAACTCAAATGTTTCACTGCGAATGGCTTCCATTTGATAGCTAATGAGGTTATCTATCCCGATATCCTTACGCCCTTCCCAACGAAATAAATGCTTTCTTCGTAACTGCCTTCCAAGTAATAAGTACAAAATAAATCCAACTAATGGCAAGAAAAATAATACAAGAATCCATGCCCATGTAGAGGTAGCATCTTTACGTTCTAAAAAAATGATGGTCATGGCTAATAAAATATTAAAAAACAAGGTTAAAGGGACTAAATATTCTATGTCTGTAAAAATGCTCATTCCTACACCTGCCTTTACTATTGTTAACAACATACATAAGTATAGCCTACTTCAAAAGAAGAAAGAAGATATGAAATCTAGCTAGGTAGGAAAAGGATTATCTCTTCGATTTGTAAGGGATAATCCGCATGTTTTCGTTAGTAATTTTCCCATTGAAATAAAATATCGGAAAAATCCTTTTGAAGAAGCTTTTCTCGGTTAATAAAAAACTTGCCAACACCGCAATCTGCCCACATAATTCCTAATTCATCATGAGAGTCAATTTGTAATAATAAGACATTATAGCGCTGAAGTAGCAAGGACTCTTGATGAATATCCTCATTTAAATAATAAGCATAGCCACCAATTTTAGCTCCCGCTCCTAGGAAGTGTTGCAAATAAATCTCTTGCACATCATCCATTTGGGAGGATAGGAGGAAGGGAAGGTGACGTTGTGCTCGATAATCTAGTGCAGAAATGGGTTCCTGTGTTAGCTGAAATTGTAAAGCTAATTCCTGACGAATAGGGAAGCCATCTAATGTAGTCGGTATAGAAAAGTGTGCCTGTTGAGAGTGGGCTGCACTGTCATTAACAGTTGGATAAAATCTTACTTTATAAAATTGCTGAAAAATGTCTTCGTAATAATTGACAGTAGTAGTTTTAAAAGTATTGGCTGAAATAAAAAACTGCAGTAATCCCCTTGAAGGAAAACCTAGTAGTGGTGGGATTTCGGCAAAATTAATTTGAGCTAATAATCTCATTGGCTCCCCTGTTAAATCTTTTGGATAGGTTTGAAAAGAGGGGAGATAGGGTTCGCCAGCAAATTTACTTTCAGTTAACGTAGTTGAACGTTGGTATGGCTGAATAATGATTGTTGAAAGTAGCGTGTCTTCGATTTCTGAGCGAAAAGCTTCTAGCTCTTTAGGAAGTAAAAAATTGGTTGCTTTGTTCATGCAAACCCTCCGAATATCTCTCTAGGTCTTTAAAGTATAACAAGTTACGGTATAGTGAGAATCTATTCAAAACGCAATGATTTACTGGAAGCCTTATAGATAAAAATCAAACTTATCGAAAGAATGGCTATTGCTGCCGATATATAGTACCCGAGACTTGCTTGCATCGTAAATAACCAAGTGAAAAATAGTGGACCAAGAATACGTCCTAAGTTATCCATTGAATAGGAAAGACCTGCGGCAGTTCCATATTGTCCTCCAGATTCTTTCGAGGAGAGCGATACCACACACGTTCTAGCAAGTGCATTACCAGCTGTAAAGACACATAGGGCTAGACCAGCGATAAAAAGATTAGCTGTGAGTGTGAATAATAGCATACCGATTGCTGTTACAATTTGAGCACCGATTAACCATGTTGTTTCGCTGCCATTTTTTATACGTCGAACAACGCCACCTTGAATGGCTGCATCAACGAAACCACTAAACATAAATAAATATCCAATTTGTAATGGTGTAATATGAATCTTTTCGATTTGGAATAGTTGGAAAGTAGCCTCAACACCCGCTAGCATAAAGGTTACTAAAAATGAAAACATAAATAAGTAACGCACACGGTACTGTAGCATCTTGCTAGCGCCTTTTGGTACAATAGCACGTTTAGTTGAATCTTTCCGTTTTTCAGGTTCTTTTAAGACGAAACTTGCATAAATAAATAATAGTGCAATTAATGATGCGGATGCGATAAATGGTAATTGCAAACTATAATGGCCTAGCACCCCACCGATTGCTGGACCAAAAATAAAACCAAGACCAATGGACATGCCCATAAAGCCCATATATTTATTACGATCCTCTTCACTGGACATATCTGCGATAAATCCTGTTACTGCTGTATACAATGCTCCTGAGAATAAACCACCTACAATGCGTGAGACATACAAAATAGCTAGGTTATCTATAAATAATGAAAAAATAACAAAACTAAGGCTAAAACCAACCAGACCTGTTAAGATTAGTTGTTTACGACCTATCTTATCTGATAGCATGCCCCAAAATGGTGCTGTAAAGAAACTTGCAAGTGAATATACGGTTAGTAAACCACCGACGTGGAGATCATTCCAATTTTGCTGCACAATCACCTCAGGTAAGACAGGAATAATAATGCCAAATCCTAGGTAAACGAGAAATTGAACAGACATCAATAATAAAATTGCCTTTTTCATACAGTTCCCTGCTTTCATACAATATTTCACTATGTACATTCTACCCTTCTTGCTCTTACGATGACAAGAATTCGGATGGAGAAACATGGTGGAGATAGTTATTAATTGAAGATGAATAAAATATAGTGATTGTGGTTATTTTATAAGTGTTTGGTGGTATAAATAATTTACAATGTAACAAAAATGAAAAATTTTATATGTAAGTTAAATGGTATGATAAATTTGTCAGACATCTTACTCGTAGAAAAATGAAACTTTTTTGTTCCCTAAAACGTTATATAAAATCGAGGAAAGATTGAGGTGGAATGTATGAGGAAAGAAGTAGATTTGAAAAAGATTGTTTCGAATTTATCTAAGTTGGGTGTAACAGCCACTGTAACAAAGTCTCGACTAGAACTTTTAAAAGTGCTAACACCACCAACGCAGACTCCGCAAGTTCAAGCTTAACTCGTTTACAATAGGAAAAGGGAAGTCTCAATGCGCGAGACTTCCCTTTTTCTATATTTATTCATCTTCATCATGTGTCGTAAACATGTACGTTCGATAATGGAACCGCATACTAAAGACTAGCCCAATGGCTAAAGCATTGCCCATTAAAGAACTTCCTCCGTAACTAATGAACGGAAGCGGGATACCTGTAATTGGTAATAACTGAATAGTCATGCCTATATTTTCGAAGACGTGGAAAGTAATCATGGCAATGATACCTGCACAAACATATGTTGAGAATGGATCTTTCAATAAGAGCGTTGTCTTTGTTAAGTGATAAATTAATAAGAAGAAAACACAAATAACAATACTAGCGCCAATAAATCCCCATTCTTCACCGATAACAGTAAAAATGAAATCGGTATGGTTTTCTGCTACATATACCTCTCGATTTCGGAACCCCTTACCAAAGATCTCTCCTGACCCAATAGCATTTAACGATGTTATTAAATGATAGCCTTCGCTAGATGAATAGGAATAGGGGTCTAGCCAAGAATAAATTCGAGCAAATTGATAAGCCTTTAAGCCGAACGTTTTTTCTAGGAAATCCTGCATATAAAGTGCCATCCACAGTAGGGTGCCACCTGCTACCACTCCACCTAAAAAGGTCGGTAGAATGATTTTCCAAGAAATTCCGGCTACGATGATAAGAGCAGCAGTAATCGCAAAGAATACAAGAGCAGAACCAAGGTCAGGCTGCTTCATAATGATAGCCAATGGTATGATGAGTGTGATACCAATTTTCCCTAGTAGTAGGAAGTCCGTTTTTACTGATTTTAACGAATAAACTTCATGATGCTTACTGATTAGTCGTGCTAGTGCTAAAATGTAAAAAGTTTTCATAAACTCAGAAGGCTGAATATTTCCAATCGGCGTATGATACCAGCTTTTAGCACCATTAACGGGTGCACCGATTTGACCTTCTCCTTCAGGCATAAAAATAAGCAGTACCAATAAGGCAATCCCTGCTCCATACATATACCATGACATTTTTTTATATTGATCTGGCTCAAAAAACATGACGATGCCAATAATTACTGCACCAATAACATACCATTGCATTTGTTTAGGTACGTAGTTAATGCCATATTGACCCGATGTCTGGGCAGATGCAATAGCTAACAAACTGATGACTAGAAAAGTGAAAAGAATAAAAGCGAGGGTCCAGTCAAAACGGTTTGCGAAATTTCGTTTATTTTCCATAAAAGCCACCTAAATTAAAATAGTATCTCAATATGAGTAAATATGATGCGAATCTTCCAATTTCGTTTATAATTGTTCAAAGAAGAGAGCTATTGACCAGTAGAGTGTATGAGATAACTCATATCTATTGATAAGCTTGCAACTTGCTTTGAACATTGTCAATGGAATTTTCAGCAATACTTGTACTCATTGAGTAATCTTAAATTAATATGCAAATGCATGTTTAACATTCCTATTATAACGCAAAAAATACTTTTATGCCTGTGCATATAGTTGGGACGACAATTAACATAAAATGTTTCAAAAAAATCATGTTTAGACTTATAATGTAGTGAAGAATGGGGTGATGGTTGTGGCTAAAAAATTAAAGTCAGCTGATGATTTTATGTATCATATTTATGTCCATATGAATGATGTAGATAAATTTGTCATTTTTAGCGGGTTAAAATTCCCGCAATTTGTGGCTGCACTTGAACCACTGCATCACTTACTGTTATTAAAACATTCCTATGAAGACGGTTCTTTTAATATGCATACACAATTTGAATATGTCTTGGAAGATGAAGTTCCTCGTTTTGTGAAAAAATCAGCAGAGTCAAAGGAATTGTGTTGGGTTGATTTTATGGACGAAAAGAGGCTAGATCATTTGACACCAATGGAACAAGGAGAATTGCTTTACATAAGTCATAAAAAAGAACCGATTACGTCTGCATTTTTTAACAAATTACAAAATAGATTTGTCTATTATTCTTCAGATCAAGAGAAGATGACAAAAATTTATTTTCGTCATTTAAGTGATTCGGATTTATTGGTTGCCAATGTATTTAATAGCCTAATTCGTGAAAAGGAACGGAGTACTGGTTTTTGGCGTCGAAAAGTAAAGGCGAGTATTCCATCTATATCGCCCGATTTTTTACGATCTTACCGATCCTTTGCTAAGGACGGAGCGTTACTATCTTTGTACAGAATTGAAAAGCCAAAGGTAGCCTATGGCATAGAAGTTCGCAACCTATCAGAGTATTCATTTCCTGATGAAGTTTGGGATGACTTAAATACGATCCTGAAAACGGAACATGATGAATTAATTTATATTATTTAATCTTCATATCAGTAACGATTTTTGCGATTAAGCGACTATCAAATGAAGATCAGTTGTTGGCAGATATGCTGAATTTTGAATTGAGCCTAGACAATTTAAAAATTAGATGCAACTAAGGCATAATCGATGAAATGTCAAAATCTCACCGTCAAAAATTACGGTGAGATTTTTATGTCATTTGTCAAGACGTTTCATGATAAACTAATAGTACTCAAGAAGTATGTGGAGGGCACAAAAATGAAAAAAAGAATCGGTTTATTATACGGCGGAAAGTCAGCGGAGCATGAGGTGTCATTATCGACAGCTCGTGCAGTTACTGGAGCTTTGAATTTCGAGGAGTATGAAGTATATCCGATTTTCATTACATCTGACGGGGAATGGCGACGTGGAGAACGTTTGGAAAAACCTGTAAGTGCAATAGAAGAATTACAATTTGGTGATAATGCCACAATTTTAGAAAATAATATTACTGATTTTTTAATCGATGAAAAAGGCAATGCGGTGCAGTTTGATGTTATTTTCCCATTGTTACATGGAACAAATGGTGAGGATGGAACTGTGCAAGGATTACTGGAAGTACTGAATTTACCATATGTAGGAAACGGTGTATTAGCATCTTCAGCTGGTATGGATAAAGTGGTGATGAAGCAATTATTTGAAATTGCAGGCTTACCACAAGTGCCCTATACGTACTTTATTCGTAGTGAGTGGAAAAACGAGCAACAGACCATCATTGAACGATGTGAACAGGGCTTGAGTTGGCCGATGTTTGTGAAGCCTGCAAACTTAGGTTCAAGCGTTGGGATTAGCAAAGCAACTAATCGTGAGGAATTAATAAAAGCAATTGAGATTGCTCTGCAATATGATCGTAAAATTGTTGTAGAACAAGGTATTATGGCTCGCGAAGTTGAACTAGCTGTGTTAGGTAATGATTATCCTGAAGTTTCGGTACCAGGCGAAATTAAACCAGTCACTGAATTTTATGATTATGACTCGAAGTATAAGGACGGTTCTACAGCCCTTATTATTCCAGCGGAGCTACCAGTGGAAACTGTGACAAGCTTAAAGGAATTAGCAAAACGTGCATTTAAAGCAATAGATGGTAGCGGTTTAGTTCGTGCCGACTTTTTTGTAACGGCTGAAAATAGCGTTTACATCAATGAAGTGAATACAATGCCTGGTTTCACGCCTGTAAGTATGTACCCATTATTATGGCAACATACAAATGTGAGCTATCCAGAGCTGATTGACCGTCTCATTAAGCTAGCAATCGAACGTTACGAAGAAAAACAACAGCTTCACTATAAAAAAGACTGAGTGGGATTATTGTGAAAAAAACATTAAAACAATTAGCTGCATGGTTAAATGAGGATATGGCGGCTTTTGGTGATACCGTTGTATCAGGAATTTCTATCGATACAAGAACAATTCAACAGGGAGATTTATTTGTGCCATTTCGTGGCGAGCAAACAAATGGGCATCAGTTTGTTGTTCAAGCATTTGAGAAAGGCGCGGGAGCTTCTCTCTGGCAAAAAGATGAACCAAATCCTCCAGAAGGTTATCCTTTACTATTTGTGGATGACTCAGAAGTGGCTTTACAGGAAATGGCAAGAGCCTACCGTAATGAACATAAGGCGAAATTTATCGGCATTACAGGTTCAAATGGTAAGACATCCACAAAGGATATTTTAGCGGGTACACTTGCGCCATTTTTTAAAGTACAAAAGACTATTGGGAACTTTAATAATCAATTAGGGTTACCTATTACAATTTTACAGCTTGATGAAAATACAGATGTTGCTGTTCTTGAAATGGGTATGAGTGGTTTTGGTGAAATTGAATTTTTAACGAAGCTTGCTCGTCCACATATGACGGTTATTACAAATATCGGCGAGGCTCATATGCAGGATTTAGGGTCACGAGCAGGTATAGCAAAAGCAAAATTTGAAATTATTCAAGGGATGCAGCCTGATGGTCTATTATTCTATGATGGTGATGAACCGCTGCTCCAAGAATTGGTGGCCAAGGAACAGCACTTACAAGCAGTGCCGTTCGGATTAGAGCCAGGTAATCTTTTATACGCTGAAAATATTCATGCTAATGCGGATGGCAGTCACTTTACTACGCATGGAATCATTGAAGGCGACTTCTTTATTTCAGTTCTTGGTAAGCATCAAGTAAAAAATACATTAGTGGCGATGTTAATTTCTCATAAGCTAGGTTTAAACAATGAACAAATTCGTACATCCTTAGAGCATGTAGTCTTAACAGATATGAGGATGCAACAAGTACAAGGAACAAATGGAGCACTATTTATCAACGATGCCTATAATGCAGCACCAACCTCGGTGAAGGCTGCTATTCAATTTATGGCTTCCTCTACAATTCGACCTGAAAAATGGCTTGTGTTAGGAGATATGCTGGAGCTTGGACCGAATGAGCAAAGTTTTCACGAAGGGCTAGCAGCATATATAAATGAGCATGAAATTGATTATCTCTGCTTATTTGGCCCTCGGATGGCATATCTTTATCAAGTATTAAAAGAGCGCTTTGAGAAAGAACGTTTACTGTATGTAGCAGATGATTATACGGCTATTATTGAAAAGCTAAAACTAGCGAATGAATCATCTATTGTTTTACTTAAAGGCTCGCGTGGTATGAAATTAGAGACGATCTTAAATGCATTTACGTCACAGTAACCAATGAATCGGTGGGATTAGGCTCACCGATTTATTCATTGTTAAACGAGGTGAGGACGTTGTCAGTAGGTGTACTATGTATTCATGGATTTTCAGGTGGACCTTATGAAGTGGAGCCATTCACAACATACTTACGGGCACAGACAAATTGGCTAATTGTAGAGCCGACGTTGTCAGGGCATGGAGAAGAATTACAAATGAGTGGTTTTACAGCGAAGCATTGGTTAATGGATGCCGAGCTTGCCTATCGATCATTAGCTAAAAAAGTAGATGAGGTAATCGTCGTTGGTTTTTCAATGGGGGGAATCATAGCATTATATTTAGCTAAACGTTATAAAGTAAAAAAACTCGTATTATTAAGTGCTGCTGCAAAGTATGTCAGTCCCAAACAGTTAGTCAATGATTTCAAAGTGCTTGCTACAGAGGCTTATCACCGTAATTTGACGAATAACGAACTTTTTTTACGATACCATCATAAATTTAACAATGTGCCTTTAGCATCCACAATAGAATTTATGAAGCTGGTTAGAATGGTGGAACCTTATTATCAACATATTCAAATTCCTGTTTATATCGTGCAAGGGAAATTGGACGGAATAGTGCCCTATCATACGGCGCAATTCCTTTTTGATAAATTAGCCTCGAAAGATAAAAATTTGTATTTTTCTGATAATGGCAAGCATCATATATGTTTTGAGGAAGATTGTTCTGAATGGTTTCCAAGGGTTTTAACGTTTTTAAGGGATAAATAAAGTAGTCAGATTATTACGACTCATGCGTTATCGTTGCATAGGATTTAAAGCCATGTTAGACTAGTGTAAGCAATGGATACATTTTGTGCGAAGACTCTTCATATTTGGTTGAAGGGTACTTTTTTTTGAACACAACGGTTTTATTCTAAAGTGAATAATTACGACAGAATCGAACCGCTCGGTAAAGACCGGGCTTTCCTTTTCATATAAGAGAGCTCTATATGGACTATCATGTAGAGAAAATTTTTAAGTAACGGAAACGTTCCACTACACAGGCTCGAATTTGCCGACAACTTCATCTGAAAATGTAACCATTTGTCAACTTAAAAGGAAAAAAAGGAGATTGAGAAGTTTGACAAATTTTTCAGAATTAAATATTAGCGAATCTACATTACGCTCAGTAAAGCGTATGGGATTTGAAGAAGCAACACCAATCCAAGAAGGTACTATTCGTTTTGCGATTGAAGGCCGTGATGTATTAGGTCAAGCACAAACAGGTACTGGTAAAACTGCCGCTTTCGGGATTCCACTAATTGAGAAAATTGATCCAAAAAACCCTAATATTCAGGCGTTAGTTATTGCTCCAACTCGTGAGTTAGCGATTCAAGTTTCAGAAGAGCTATATAAAATTGGCTATGACAAGCGCGTAAAATTATTATCAGTATACGGAGGTCAAGAAATTGGCCGTCAAATTCGTGCACTGAAAAATAGACCTCAAATCATTGTTGGTACACCAGGACGTATTATTGATCATATTAATCGTCGTACGTTAAAATTAGAAGATGTTCAAACATTAGTATTGGATGAAGCAGATGAAATGTTAAACATGGGCTTTATCGATGATATTAATTCAATCTTAGAAAACGTGCCTTCTGAACGTCAAACATTACTGTTCTCAGCAACAATGCCACCAGCAATCCGTAAAATTGCAGAAACATTTATGCGTGATCCAGAAATTGTGAAAATTAAAGCAAAAGAATTAACAGTTGATAATATCGATCAATATTTTGTTAAGTCTGCTGAACGTGAAAAATTTGATGTTTTATCTCGTTTATTAAACGTTCACCAACCAGAGCTTGCTATTATTTTTGGTCGTACAAAACGTCGTGTAGATGAGCTTGCACAGGCCCTATCTATTCGTGGCTATTTAGCTGAGGGTATTCATGGTGATTTAAGCCAGGCGAAGCGTATCTCCGTATTACGCCAGTTTAAAGAAAATAAAATCGATATCCTTGTTGCGACGGACGTTGCCGCTCGTGGACTTGATATTTCTGGTGTAACACACGTTTATAACTTTGATATTCCTCAAGATCCTGAATCTTATGTTCACCGTATTGGACGTACAGGTCGTGCGGGTAAATCAGGTCTTGCCATAACATTTGTAACACCTCGTGAAATGGGTTACTTACGTATTGTGGAAGAAACAACGAAAAAACGTATGACACCTCTTCGCCCACCAACAACTGATGAAGCATTAGAGGGTCAACAACGTTTAGCTGTGGAAACACTGGAAAATCTTATTGCTAATAACAATTTAGGTGATTACCGCACACTTGCAGCGGAAGTACTAGATAATCATGAAGCAATTGACGTTGTTGCAGCTGCTCTACGTTCATTAACGAGAGAGCCAGACGATACACCAGTAACAATCACAGAAGAGCGTCCATTACCAATGCGTCGTGAGCGTTCTAGCAGTAACCGTAGTGGCGGTGATCGTGGCCGTGGTAACCGTAGCTTTGGTGGCGGACGTCGTGACGGCGCTCGCAGTGGAGAACGTCGCAATAGCGGTAGCAGTAGCCGTCGAGAAGGCGGACGCCGTGAGGGAGGTCGTAGAGAAGGTGGACAAGGTCGTTCTCGCTCTCCACGACGTCACGAAGGTTAATTTTAACCGAATACACTAATTCTTTATGATAAACCTTACAGTCATAGTGGCTGTAAGGTTTTTTTTCAGCTATAGTTGAAACAAAAAGGTGAGTAAATCCGTATACACCTAATGAAGAAAGAGAGGGGAACGATATTGAGAGCACAGCCGATTCATCAAATATCCCGAAAAGGGTTAACTGTGTGGCGTTTATATGGTGTCATACAAACATTGGTGTTATTCATTGTAGCGGGGCTAGTAAGCTACGGTACATATTATTTTGAATGGCCGTCATTTATTTACTTCATAGCTGGGGCAATTGTAGTTCTAAGTGCAATACTATCCATTTTTGTATTCCCGAAAATAAGATGGGAACGATGGCGTTATGAGGTTCGTGAGCATGAAATCGAAGTACAACATGGTTTATTTGTTGTGAAACGTACATTAATACCAATGGTACGTGTTCAACATGTTGATACAACACAAGGACCGATTTTGAAAAAATACGACTTAGGTAATATTTCAATTTCAACAGCAGCAACTGTACATACGATTCCTGCGCTTGTTATGGACGAAGCAGATATACTTCGTGCTCGCATCTCTGATTTAGCAAGGGTGGCGGAAGATGATGTCTAAAGAAATTAATCGTTTACATCCAGTATCTGCAGTTATTACGAGCGTTAAAGCATTAAAAAGTATGATATTACCAATTGCCATTATTATCATAGGAAACGGCTTTAATTTTTCTTTGAATTTTCATAGCGATCATTTTTTTGATACCATTTTACTTTTTGGTGTCTGGGGAGGTGCGGCACTTCTTGCACTTATTGGGGGCATCATAAAATGGCGGACATTTGTTTATTGGTTTGAAGACGGGGAGTTACGCATAAAGTATGGATTGTTTGTTAAAAAGAAGCGTTATATTCCTTTTGAACGTATACAAAGCTTAAATTATAACGAGGGTATTTTTCATCGCATTTTTGGTTTAGTGAAAGTTCAGGTTGAAACAGCAGGTAGTAAGGGAGGTAAACCTGAGGTCGAACTGACAGCAATCCGTAAAGCGGCAGCAGATGTTATTGAATTAGAAATGCGTCGGGCTAAAAATGGGGTAGATCAACAACAAGATCAGGAAGAAATCCAAGTGATAGAGGAAGCTGTCTCCATTCCAACGATTTACCATATGTCCATACGTGATTTACTCGTTTTAGCAACAACATCTGGTGGGATCGGTGTCGTACTATCAGGTCTTGCAGCAATTGCTTCACAGTTTTCCGATATTATTCCTTATGAAACAGTATTTCATGAACTAGCTGATTTTGTGAAAGTCGGTGCATTTTTAGTCGCTTTAACAGCGATGTTCGTTTTAATTGTAGCTTGGGTTGTATCAGTGGTCATCACACTGATTAATTACTATGATTATACAGTCCGAATTGAAGAAGAAAAATTGATTATCACCAAGGGACTTTTAGAGAAAAAGCGTATTACTTTACCGCTGAATCGAATTCAAGCCATTCGTATTGTTGAAAACCCTTTGCGTCAATTAACAGGCTTTGCAACGGTGGTCGTTGAAAGCGCTGGAGGTAACGGTGAAGATGGGAATGATAAAAAGATTACTTTGTTTCCACTCATTAAGAAGCAGGATTGTTTGCACACATTAGAGCAGCTTTTCCCAGATATGAATTGGCATCCTTCGTTTATTCGATCACCAAAAAGAGCAAGACCATTCTTCTATCGAATTGATTTTATTTGGCTAGTTCCAATTATGGGTGCATGTAGTTATTACTTTTATCCGTATGGACTGTTGTCATTACTGTTAATTCCGTTAACAATCCTAATCGGAATATGGCAGCATAAAACAGCAGGCTATCAAATTGATGGAAAGCAACTGGCTATGCAGTATCGAGTATTTAGTCGTATTACATTGATTGTGGAGAAAAAGCGAATTCAATCCATTCAAAGTACACAATCTTACTTTCAAAAAAGAAAAAATGTTATGTCTATAAAAGCAACAGTCATGTCTGGAGCAACTGGTACAACGGGAAGTGTATCAAGCTTAGAGCAACAGGATGCAGAAACAATCTTAACTTGGTATGAACATTAATGAACTAAAAAGCTAATCCTTTCAATTTTATGGGAGGATTAGCTTCATAGTGTTGAAAAACAAAAACATTTATATAGAATTTTTTCGAAAGGTGAAAATGGATTACTGTTGCAGGCTACTTGCTTTCCTGTGGGCGAGTGCCGAGCCGCTTCCTCCGTGCAGGGGCTCGCCTGTCTCGCTATCCCACGGGAGTCAAGTAGCCTTCCACTCCAATCCATGAAAATGGTACCTTTTTAGAAAGGTTTTCTAATAAAGTGAAGTATTCACTACTCTTTATGGAGGGGTGTTGCCACTCATCACTTCTCCACATCGAACATAAGAGGCCATCCTTTCTCCAATCATACAAATAATGAGCTATTTTATTTACTACGGCTCATCGGACGCTCCCTGGAAAGAACGCTAACGGAAGGGAAATTAACTCCTAGCCTTTCGAAATGGCTGTTTCTGCCATTGACATCACCTTTTTTCAACAACATGAAGCTAACCCTTTCAATTTTATGGAAGGATTAGCTTTTTTAACTATAAATATATGTGAATGCTGTTTATAATAAAATAAATAGAACAAAAGGGGTGGGGGACTTTGTTTAAATATGATATTAATGAAAGCGCTTATTTAAAGCTATTAGACTTGAGTGATGTAGATGAATTATTTGCTTTAACTGACCGTTCAAGGGATACATTACGTGAATGGCTGCCATTTGTAGATAGTGTTAAAACTGTAGAAGATACAGAGCAATTCGTCAAAAAGGCTATGCAACAATATGCTGATCATAATGGTATACAAGCAGGGATTTACTATGATGGAGAGCTTGCAGGCGTAATTGGCTATCATCAAATCAACTGGCAGCATAAATGGACAAGCATTGGCTACTGGCTAGGAAATGAGTTTGTGGGGAAGGGGCTCGTAACAAATTCAATGAAAGCATTGATTGATTATGCTTTTAATTATTTAATGTTAAATCGTATTGAAGTACGTGTAGCGGTAGGGAATATTCGCAGTCGTACAATTCCCAAAGTATTGGGCTTCCATGAAGAAGGGCGTTTAAGGGATGCAGAGTGGCTTTATGATCATCATGTTGACCAAGTTGTTTATGGCTTAACCGCCGCTGAATGGAAAAAGGTTAAGATGGCAAATGAGGCCACTGTGATTTTATAGCATGTATTCGTTCTAATGAAAAAGGAGCAACTCCATGATTGAGCTGCTCCTCTTTTAAGTTTTATGGTCTACCCGACATCTTTTGTTTACGCCAGCTTAAAATTCTTTTTGGGTGTAAATAGACAAGTCCAAGAATGAAACCTGTTACTAAACCGCCTAAATGTGCATAAACATTCACATTTGGTTGAAGAAATGTCATGATGACACTTATGATGATGATTGGTAAGATGAGCTTACGAAGCATTGGCATTGTACGACGTGTATAGTAAACTAATGCCCCAAAAGCACCAAAAATTCCAAAAATAGCCCCACTTGCACCAAGACTCGCATAACTACTATCATAGAAGATATAGGTTGCCATGTTGCCTACAATACCTGAAACCAAATAAATTGTGATGAAGCGTGCTTTACCTGCGATTTTTTCAAGCTCTGGACCAAAGAGATATAAGGAAAACATATTAAAAAACATATGCATAAATCCTGCATGTAAAAACATTGCGGAAAAGACACGCCACCATTCACCATTTTGAATCAGGAAATTTGCTTGGATTCCGTAATTCCACAAGAGTGTTCCGACGCCGGGTATAAGAGACAATACATAAAGCGTTAAGTTAATTGCTATTAAAGTTGAAACAATAGGGTAATACTTTGTATATTGCTTAAAATTTTCTGTTCTACTAAACATGGCTCCACCTCAATTTACAATTATTATACATGCCTTGTTGGAAATAGGTAAAGGAGAAGGTCACATGATTAAGGGAATTGGTCTTGATATTGTAGAAATAGATCGTATTGAAAAAGCCATGAAACGTACAGATAAATTTAAAGATCGCATTTTAACAGTTAAGGAAAAAAAATTATTTGACGGTCATTCAGAAACTCGTAAAATAGAATTTTTGGCAGGGCGATTTGCTGCTAAAGAAGCATTTTCGAAAGCGCTAGGAACAGGCCTTGGGGAACAATGTAAGCTTCATGATATGGAGATATTAAGAGGAGAGGCTGGCAATCCCGTCTTATATTTTAAGGAAGAGCTTGTCAATGGATTTGTTAGTATTACGCATTCTAAACAATATGCGGCTGCTCAAGTAATCTTATTAGAATAGTACTTAACTTGTCTAAAAGGTTGGCTTATAAATTTAAATATATTGCCCTTTCTTCAAATGACATAACTGACAAATACGGTTCATATATTGTCGTAGTGGATTTGAAAGAAGAAAGGGTGAAAGCGTGGGCAACCGTATAGTTAAATGGCTCGTCTTACTTTGTACGATATTACTTCTGTCGGCATGTGGTGCAGCCTCACAGGAAAAAGTGTTGAAGAAAGTGAATGGTAAATGGGCAGAAACAAATGGTTATGAGTTAAATGCATCGATGGAGATTAAATCTGGTGGTGAGCCAAGAAATTATGATGTGACAGTATGGCATACAAAACCTGATTTCTATCGAGTAGAAGTAGTCGAAAGTGGGAAAGATGTTTCTCAAATGATTGTGCGTAATGCTGATGGCGTTTTTGTAGTAACACCGACATTAAACAAAATGTATAAATTCCAAAGTGACTGGCCAAAGAAAAATAGTCAGGCTTACTTAATTGGAGCGCTAGCAGAAGATTTAGCAGAAGATAAAAATCTTGTCATGAAAGAAGAAGAAAAAGCATATATATTTGAAGCGGCTACTAGAAATAGCTATAAAAATAGTATGCCTCATCAAGTCATTACGGTAGATAAGAAAACTTTATTGCCAACCTCTGTAGCGATTATGAATGATGTGAAGGAAGAGCAAATTCGTATCACCTTTAAGAAAATAAAATTAGGTGTGCAACATGCTGCAAAAGAGTATGCTGTTGAACAATTCACTGATAAAGATAGCACGAAAGGTGAACAAGCTACACCTGCTGACAAAGAGGGGCAAGAAGGAAAAGATGAAAAAGAAGCAGTTGGTGCAGAAGTTGAATATCAAGAATTCCAAACACATTATCCTGTTCTAAATTGGGCACAATTAGCGAATGAAAAAGTTGTGCAAGAAAATGGTATGGAACGTGTTATCCTAACTTTCGATGGTGAAAAGGCATTTACAGTTATGCAGCAACCAGTAACAAAGGAAAATTCAATGTTACCAGTATCGTCACCTGGTGATCCAGTTGACTTAGGCTATACAATAGGAGCTATTACAGATACATCGATTAGTTGGGAAAAAGATGGTGTTGAATTCTTTGTAGCTTCAAGCAAGTTGACGCGAGAAGAGATGATTGAAGTTGCTACATCTATGACGATAAGTAGTATGAAGTAACTTTGCTAGCTACAGCTTTCAGAAATATGAAAGCTGTAGCTTATTGACAATATGAAATAAGATCTCACTGTTTAGAAAATGTTAAGTTATTTCCTTTAAAGTGAGAGTTCTGGAGAATGGAACAATAACATTGTGTGGACAAGCTAAATAGACGTACTAGAACAAATGTATGTCATACATAGTGTTTTAATTAAAAATAAAGAGGGTATTCTTATGAAGACACAGCAGTATTTTCGACCAACCAAAGCAATGATAGACTTGCAAGCAATCCAACAGAACGTTAAAAATTTAAAAGAATTTTTACAACCTAATGTTCAAATTATTGCTGTAGTAAAGGCAAATGCGTACGGCCATGGAGATGTAGCCGTTGCACGGGCGGCACTTGAGGCTGGTGCCACAATACTTGCAGTGGCAACGCCCGACGAAGCATTACATATACGAGCACATTTTGAAGAACCAGACATACTAATATTAGGTGCATCTCCTGTTTCCTTTGCTCCTTATGCAGCACAACAGCGTATTATTCTTACAGCATTTGCTAGTGATTGGATTCAACAAGCAGCTCCTCTTTTAGTGAATGAAGAACTTCCTTTGCGTCTACATATAAAAGTAGATAGTGGAATGGGGAGACTAGGCATTCGCTCAGAGCAAGAGCTAGTAGAACTATACGAAACCATACAGTCTACAGCTAATGTGGAGCTAGATGGCATATTCACTCACTTTGCGACAGCGGATGAAGAAAATTCGACACATTTTAATCAGCAAGTACAGTTTTTTGAGAAGTGTTTATCAGTCATGCCTTTAAAGCCGCGACTTGTTCATGCATCTAATACGGCAGCTTCATTAGTGAAAAATTCACACCTACAGTATGATGCTGTTCGATATGGGATATCGCTGTATGGATTATCTCCTTCTCCCTATGTGGAAAGCATTTTACCATTCCCACTAAAACCTGCCTTCTCGCTTGAGAGTGAACTTGTTCATGTGAAGCAAATCAAAGCAGGTGAATCAGTTGGCTATGGCGCTACGTTTACTGCTCAGACGGAGACGTGGATAGGAACTATTCCGATTGGCTATGCAGATGGCGTAATTCGTAAGTTAGGTGGACAAGAAGTATTGGTTGATGGACAGAAAGTGCCGATTGTTGGACGAATTTGTATGGACCAATGTATGGTTGCGCTACCAAAAGCATATGCTATAGGTGAGAAGGTAACACTCATTGGTCAACAAGGACAGCATGTGATTTCCATCGATGAGTGGGCTACAAAGCTTGAAACAATTAATTATGAAATACCATGCATTATAACAGCAAGAGTTCCTAGAATATACTTTTAATGAACCTTCATTAGAATTAGTTACTGATACACAGTACACATTCTCTCAATAGCATTCACTGTAATGTAATGAGCACCATTCCAATGTAAAAGTTGAATTTGGTAAATAAATTAGCACTGGAGAACTTATTTCTTTTCCAAACATAAAGTAACTCATATTTGGAAGAACATTGCAATAATAATTATTCAGCATATACCTTCGACAACCAACATATTTTTACAATTTGTACTTCAAATTGTCAGATATTTTGTCATTTCATGTCTTTTCAACAATATCTTTCAATGATAGAATGAGAAGTAATGAAAAAGTGTATGGTTCCGTTGGAGGTGCTTGCTGTGTACGAGAAAAAGTTAAGAGAAGCTACAATTGCTGTTCAAGACAGACTATTTCTACAAACAAAGGAAGTAATTGAAGGTGAATCTTTTGTGCGTACTTTGGCGCGCAAAAATTTAATGCAGGAGCAACCAAATCAAATACGGGAAGCTATGATTAAAGGATATGTTGAAATGTCTCATATTAATTTAATGATTGCGAGTGAATGCTTGCATGCAGAATATGAAGCACAGCATATGGTGGAGCGTCTCGTTAGCGGGGGATGACACTTTGAATGTAAAACGTGGTGACGTTTTTTTTGCAGACTTATCACCGGTAATAGGTTCTGAACAAGGAGGCACTAGACCGGTGCTGATTATTCAAAATGATATTGGCAATCGATTTAGTCCGACTGTCATCATCGCAGCTATCACTGCACAGATTCAAAAGGCAAAGTTACCGACACACGTTGAAATCAATGCTGAAAAGTATGGTTTTGAACGTGATTCGGTTATTTTGCTAGAACAGGTGCGGACAATTGATAAGTCAAGATTGACGGATCGTATTACGCAACTTGATCATGCTGTGATGGAAAAAGTTGATGGAGCGTTGATGATTAGTTTAGGTCTAGTTAAATTTTGATATACATATGTGTATAGAAGCATCGAGATAATAAAATCTCGGTGCTTTTTTTGTTCTCTATCGATAGTTTGAATTTACTATTTATCTTGATTCAGCTGGCCAACTCTCCATAAAAGTTCAATTTTGTTAGATAAAACCTCTGGCAGAAGTCACAATTTTGAAGAAAAGTTTTTCGAGCAGCTTCAATAAATCGGAGCTAAATTCCGTTGAGGCGTAATTGATAAATAGTACAAAAAGCTTTAAGATATATTCAAGATTTTTAATAAAAATAGATTTTTGAAAAAATTCTTAAAAGGTATATGAAAATTTACATAGAATATTCCATTAATAGACGTTATGAAGTTTAATTTAAGTCCAGCAGGTCGAACTATAGTGTAAGAGTATAACTCTGTAAGGGAATGGAGGGACAGCAGTGACATGTAAGTCTTCGGTTGAAATTATTACAGAGTGGGATATTGTGGCAGCAAGACAACTGGGGCGTAATGAAGCAAGAGCACTTGGATTTGGCACTGTTGATCAAGCTCGTATAACCACAGCAATTAGTGAATTAGCACGAAATATATATTTATATGCGAATATAGGGACGATTGAAATTGAAAGGGTTGAGATAGATCATGAAAAGAAAATAGTCGTTATTGCAACAGATAAAGGACCTGGGATTCAAAATGTTCGCAAAGTAATGGAGGATGGTTATTCTACTTCAGGAGGGTTAGGAGCTGGTTTACCAGGTGTTAAACGATTGATGGACAGTTTAGATATTCAATCTGTCATGGGAGTGGGTACAACAATAAGGGCGGAAAAATGGTTGCGTTAGGACGTGAAGAAATTGAAACAATTAGAAGCTCAGTATAAAAAAATATTATCAGATTATATGGTCAGCCAAACTGAAAGAAATTTATATATTGCTCAAAATTTCACGCGTCAGTTAATTCAAAAAAATATATCCCCAGAGGATGTTGTTAGTATTCATAAAAATGCTGTTGAACAAATATTTCCTGATCAAATGAGTGAATCACAGCCAGCCTATGATTTTCTTATTGAAGTGATGGTTCATTATGGGATGGCACATAGAGAGCATCAAAGCTTACTTCAAAAGCAAGCTGAATACGAGATGGAAATGAAAATTGCGACAAACATTCAAAAAACGCTATTGAAAACATATGTGCCGCAGCTAGAAAGTATTGATATAGGAATGATTTCAGTTCCTATTCGTAGAATGAATGGTGATTATGTACATTTTTTTCATGATGGTGAAGAATATTTAAGTGTGGCAGTGACAGATGTTGTCGGCAAGGGAGTTCCTGCTGCGTTATGTATGTCGATGGTGAAATATGGACTTGAAACATTAGGATATGCATATAAAGATCCTTCCTATGTTTTAGAAGTCATTAACAGGGTAATTGAAAAAGGTGTGGACGACAGTATGTTTGTTTCTATGTTTTATGGATGCTTAGATGTACAACACAATATCTTTTCTTATGCCTCGGCAGGTCATGAGCCAGCGTTACACTATATTGCCAAGGACGATCGATTCTATTCTTTGGAGGCTAAAGGCTTATTACTCGGTGTTTTACCTGAAACAAAATATTCGTTTCATGACATTGTTTTAGAGGACAATGATTTAATTATTATGATGACCGATGGTGTGACTGAATTTAGAGCAAAGGAAGACTTGAATTCTAGAGAGGTTATTACAACTTTAATAAAACAAAATAGACATTTAACAGCCCAGCAGTTGTGCCAACTTCTTTATAAGGAAATAGAGAAAGCTCAGAATTTTAAACTATCGGATGATTTTACTGTCGTTATTTTAAAAAAATAGGTTTAATTATTAATAAAATAGGGAATAGACAATAGTCTAACAAATATGGTGGAGGTGTGCTATATGGACGTAACAATATATTTTAAAGAGATTGATCATAAATTATTTGGTTTTGTTGAAGGGGAAATCGATACATTTACCGCGTCTGGTTTAAGAGAGGAATTAGAAGCGGTAAAGATTACAGACGGATTAGAAATTGAACTTGATTTATCAAAAGTAAATTACATGGACAGTACAGGTCTTGGGATATTTGTTGCCTTTTATAAAAGAGCATTACGTGAAAATGGCAAAGTGAAGCTAGTTGGTTTATCGAATAGATTGCAAAGATTGTTTGAAATTACGGGTCTAAGTGATTTGATGGATATTGAAACTGATAAAAAGGTGGAATTAAAATAATGAAGGAATTTGACTATATTGAAATTAGAGTTCCTGCTAAACCGCAATTTGTCAGTGTCATTCGATTAACTGTCTCGGGCTTAGCTAGTAGGATTGGCTTTAGTTATGATGATATCGAAGATTTAAAAATTGCTGCAAGTGAGGCTGTGACAAATGTTGTTCACCATGCTTATAAGGATGAAGAAGAAGGTGAAATTGTCATCGGGTGTGCTTTGTATGACAATAAAATGGAAATGATGATTGCGGATTATGGCAACAGCTTTAATTTCGAAGAGATCAAGTCTAAGATTGGACCGTATCATCCTGAGGAAAGTATTGCAGGGCTAAGAGAAGGTGGCTTAGGACTTTATTTAATGGAAACTTTGATGGATGAGGTGATGATCAATAACGATGGTGGCGTAACTGTCTTCATGACAAAGTATGTCGCTAGAGAGCAGGTGGAAAAAAATGTCGAAAGAATCACTACATAAATCTTCATCCAAGGAAGATATACTAAAGTGGATTGAATTGTACCAGTCAACGGAGGATGATGAAGCGCAAACAAAATTAGTGATTCATTATCGATATCTAGTTGAGTCAATAGCTCGTAAATATTCGAATGGTAAATCTTATTATGATGATATTGTTCAAGTAGGGATGCTGGGATTGTTAGGTGCAATCAGACGTTTTGATCCGAATGTTGGTCGTAGTTTTGAAGCATTTGCTGTGCCAACGATTGTTGGAGAAATCAAGCGTTTTTTACGTGATAAAACATGGGATGTTCATGTGCCTAGACGAATAAAAGAATTAGGACCGAGAATCAAATCAACAGTGGAGGCGCTGACGATTGAATTGCAGCGTTCTCCTTCTATTCAAGATATTGCTGAGCGATTAGAAGTAGCCGAGGAAGAGGTATTGGAAGCGATGGAAATGAGCCGTAGCTATCAAGCTCTTTCTATGGATCATTCGATAGAGTCAGATTCAGATGGCAGTACAGTCACCTTATTCGATATTTTGGGTAGGGAAGACGATGGTTATGAAATGACTAATAAACGCATGATTGTTTCAGAGGCGCTTGTTGTGTTAAATGAAAGGGAAAAACAAATTATTCAGCTTACATATTTAGAGCAACTTAGTCAAAAAGAAGCTGGAGAACGATTAGGAATTTCTCAAATGCATGTATCTCGAATACAAAGGAAAGCAATTAAGAAATTACAAGAGGCTATTCTAGCAAGTGGCGGTGTTTCGCTCTAATCTTTCTTTGGGTGTTTTATGTGTTAAACACTTATAAATGGATGAAGATAGTCTACTCATATTCGTCTGAGTAGACTATCTTTTTGCATTTTTAGTAAAGTGTAATGGTAAAATGAAAAGAAAAAGGTAGTGATGATGTGGAACAAAAGCAAATGTTACAGCTCATTGCAAAGGATGTTGTAGTCAAACCAGGGCAAGTAGATGCTGTTATTAAGTTATTAGAAGAGGGAAATACGGTACCATTTATTGCACGTTATCGAAAGGAAGCAACGGGCTCTCTCGACGAGGTGCAAATTAAAGCTGTGGAGGATCGTTATCACTACATACAGCAACTTGAACAACGGAAAGAAGAGGTTATTCGATTAATCCGAGAGCAAGAAAAACTTACACCAGAATTAGAAAAAGCCATACTTGCTGCAACCGTCTTACAGCGGGTAGAGGATTTATATAGACCTTACAAGCAAAAAAGACGTACAAAGGCGACGATTGCCAAAGAAAAAGGATTAGAACCTCTTGCAGAACTTCTCTTGGCGTTTAGTAATGACGCATTAGAGCAGCTAGCGGTTGGTTTTGTGGATAATGAACAGGTTGCCAATACAGAAGAAGCACTAATGGGCGCACGAGATATTTTAGCAGAACGTTTTGCGGATGATGCTGCGATTCGTGAAAAAATCCGCGCCTATTCATGGAAAGATGGAGTCCTTGTAACGACTGTAAAAAATGCTGAGATCGATGAAAAAAATGTTTTTGAAATGTATTACGAGTATGAAGAACCTGTTAATCGCATCGTTCCGCATCGCATCTTAGCGATCAACCGTGGAGAAAAAGAGGAAGTTTTAAAGGTTTCAATCCAAGTGCCAGTAGACAGAGTTTTGATGATTATGTGGAAGGAATGGATACCTGCAATTGGCTCATCTCCTGCAATTGCAGAAGTAAAACTGGCAATTGAAGATTCGTACAAACGTTTAATTCAGCCTTCGATTGAAAGAGAATTACGAAACGAATTGACAGAGAAAGCTGAAACACAAGCAATTCATATTTTCTCTGAGAATTTACGTAATTTATTACTGCAGCCACCTATGAAAGGGAAATATGTATTGGGGGTTGACCCAGCTTACCGCACAGGTTGTAAGTTAGCAGTTGTAGATGAAACGGGGAAAATGTTAGAGGTTACAGCTATTTATCCACATCCTCCTAAACCAGATGTAGCAAAAGCGAAAGCTACTGTGAAAGGAATTTTAGAAAAATATCCAATAAGCATAATTGCAATTGGTAATGGTACAGCATCGCGTGAAACAGAACAATTTATTGCAGATGTACTAAATGAACTTACTACTGATGTTGCGTATGTTATTGTCAACGAAGCGGGAGCATCTGTTTATTCAGCGTCAGATATTGCACGGGCTGAATTTCCCGATTTACAGGTTGAGCAGCGTAGTGCTGTGTCCATTGCACGCCGTTTACAAGATCCTTTATCGGAGTTAGTGAAAATTGAACCTAAAGCGGTTGGTGTAGGTCAGTATCAGCATGATGTTTCTCAAAAAAAATTAAATGAATCACTAACTTTTATAGTAGAAACTGCTGTTAACAAAGTAGGGGTTGATGTAAACACGGCTTCTTCTTCACTCTTACAATACGTTTCTGGTTTATCCAAAACAGTTGCAGAGAATATCGTGAAGATGCGAGAAGAAAATGGTCAATTTTCTACACGTGCACAATTAAAGAAGATTCCAAGGCTAGGTGCTAAAACGTATGAACAAGCTATCGGCTTCTTACGTGTCCCTGAAGCAAAAAATCCGTTCGATGCTACAGGTATTCACCCAGAGAGCTATGATTTAGCTGAACAAATATTAGCAGAAGCTCAAATTGATAAAAAAGAGCTAGGGACGCCGAAAGCCGAAGAAGCTATTGCAGCTTTAGATATTCAAAATTTAAGTAGCGTGCTTGGCATAGGTGTTGTGACTATTCAAGATATTGTGGATACTTTAATGAAACCAAGTCGTGACCCACGTGATGCTTTCCCACAGCCTTTGCTTAAAACAGATGTATTAAAAATGGAAGATTTAAAAGTAGGTATGGAACTGCAGGGCACAGTGAGAAATGTGGTGGACTTTGGAGCGTTTGTTGATATTGGCGTAAAGCAAGACGGGTTGGTGCATATATCTAAATTACAAAACAAACGCATTAAACATCCGTTAGAAGTTGTTGCACTAGGTGATATTGTCACAGTATGGGTAGAACAAATAGATGTCAATAAAGGGCGTATTTCTTTAACAATGCTTCCGCCTAAAAATCAAACATTATAATTTAAGTAATAAATATTTACCACACTGTCTATACTACACAGTGTGGTATTCTTGTTGTTAGAGGTGATTAATATATGAACAATGAGGAGTTACAACAACTTGTTCACAGCTTATCCTTGGAAAGCTTTCAAAAACCTTTTCAGCATCAGGCTTACTTTAATGCTAGATTACGTTCAACTGGTGGACGATATCTTTTACAATCTCATAATATTGAGATAAACCCGAAAGCCTATGAGTTATATGGCTATAGAGAGATTGAAGGTATTGTACTCCATGAATTATGTCATTATCATTTACATATTGAAGGTAAAGGGTATCAACATCGAGATAAAGATTTTCGAGAGCTATTAAGAAAAGTAAATGCACCTCGATTTTGCTCAGTTTTACAACCCCCTAAAGCTACAACTAAAAGACATCATCGTCATACTTATACTTGTGTCAATTGCCAACAACTATATGTACGGAAAATAAAAATGAATGTTGAGAAGTATTGCTGTAGTAAGTGTTTGGGTAGGCTAATACTAGTGGAATAAAAAATTATAAAAAAATAGTTGACGTTTTGTTGAGTTGTCCCTATAATAATAAAAGTCGACAAGATAACGACGACAGCAAAACATAGTATTCCGAAGTAGCTCAGTTGGTAGTAGCACCTGACTGTTAATCAGGTTGTCGCAGGTTCGAGTCCTGCCTTCGGAGCCATGGCCCCTTGGTCAAGTGGTTAAGACACCGCCCTTTCACGGCGGTAACACGGGTTCGAATCCCGTAGGGGTCATTTCTTCATAATTTAATTAATACTATTTATTGGTCCCGTGGTGTAGCGGTTAACATGCCTGCCTGTCACGCAGGAGATCGCCGGTTCGATCCCGGTCGGGACCGCCACTTTTTGGGGTATAGCCAAGCGGTAAGGCAACGGATTTTGATTCCGTCATGCCTAGGTTCGAATCCTAGTACCCCAGCCATTCATTTCTTAATTTGAGCCATTAGCTCAGTTGGTAGAGCATCTGACTTTTAATCAGAGGGTCGAAGGTTCGAGTCCTTCATGGCTCATCTTTTTAGGAAAAAACATTGACTTCTCAGATCCTTGTAGTATAATGAGAAAGTTACTGATTGAATGCGGTCGTGGCGGAATGGCAGACGCGCTAGGTTGAGGGCCTAGTGGGGGCAACCCCGTGGAGGTTCAAGTCCTCTCGGCCGCACCAAGTCAATTAATTTTATATTCTTATATGCGCCCGTAGCTCAATTGGATAGAGCGTCTGACTACGGATCAGAAGGTTGTGGGTTCGACTCCTGCCGGGCGCGCCAATTTATAAATCATATTATGCGGGTGTAGTTTAATGGTAAAACCTCAGCCTTCCAAGCTGATGTCGTGAGTTCGATTCTCATCACCCGCTCCAAAAAAGTGTTGACAACTTTCCGGTTGTCTGATAGACTAAAGAAGTTGTCCGAAGAGACAATGATATGAACCTTGAAAACTGAACAAGCAAAACGTAATCAATAAAGTTTTCAGTAACTAGCTTTGG
>NZ_PDFK01000007.1 GCF_002845985.1 Lysinibacillus fusiformis
TAATTTCTTTTATGAAGGGTTTCAAGATACAAGTAGTTCGAGGAAGCAATGGAGAGAGGGAAGGAGCGTACTCAAGTACGTGACTGACTGAACGACAGAAGCTGACGAAGAAATGCGATGTATATTGAAAGCCGATCATAGTCTAGTGATGATGGCAAAGAGGTCACACCCGTTCCCATACCGAACACGGAAGTTAAGCTCTTTAGCGCCGATGGTAGTTGGGGGCTTCCCCCTGTGAGAGTAGGACGTCGCTAGGCAATTTAAAAAGTCATGGATATATCCCATGGCTTTTTTTTGTTTTATGAAATATTCATAAAATGCTATAATAAATTATGTACATATTGATTGATCTTGATTCACAGGAGGAATCAAAATGAGGCGTAACCTTTTTACGGCTATTTCGATCTTGAGTCTACTACTTATATTCTTTCTGTTTGGTTATGATTCAACGAAATGGTATGGAGGCTTTTTTACATTTCTCTATCAAGTCAATATGTTTATGCCCTTTATTTTAGGTGGTTTAGGCATTGTTAGTGCTCTCTTAGGCATTAAAGGCTATCGCACGGTTCTTGTTGTCCTTCATTCATTCCTACTATTATTATTTTTAGGTATCTATTTTAAAGCTTTTTATGGATTTAATGAACCTTAATTGAAACTGCGGATATGAATCTGCAGTTTTTTCTATTGAAAGAACTTCATTATATGTTCTTACATACTTCTTTAAGCAACAAAAGGTATAATGTAATACAAGTAGTAAATATGTAAAACGTGAAGTGGAGAGGAAGAAAAAGTTGGGGAAAAAGCAAATTTGGTATGAGGTACAAGAAAATGAGTCGATCGAGGATTGTTTAGCAAGAATGCAGCAGGATGGTTTCATGGCCATAGGGCGAAAAGAAGAGCCGCTTTTTCATATAGTAGATGGTGAACCAGCCTTTTTGCGTCAAAAAATTCAATTTAAAGCTATACCTACTCAAGATACTGAATAAATTTGACCAAAAACCGAACGTTTTTTTTACACTTATAAAAAACGTTCGCATTTTTGCATTGACGATAAGGCAATCCCTTGTTAAAATGTGATAAGGAAAAACAAATAAATCCCACATATATGCTAGAGGATTGGCTCTAGTGTCTCTACCCGGCACCGTAAATGCTGGACTATGCGGGAAAGCACTTTTGGCATATTACGAGAAGATCCTTGTGCAGTTATGTACATGGAGATATTCTTGTCTTACTAAGTCCTCAAGTAAACTGCTTTCACGTGTAATAGTAGAGAGTAGTTTATTTGGGGATTTTCTTTGTAAATAGATAAAAATTGCAGGAGCTATTAATAATAGAGGCTTGCACAATAATTGATCATTTTTCTATCGTTTAAAAGGAGCGACAATTTATGAATCCGAAAATCGGTGTCATTATGGGTAGTTCAAGTGACTGGGAAACAATGAAACATGCATGTGATATTTTAGATGAATTACAAGTACCGTATGAAAAAAAGGTTGTATCTGCACATCGTACACCTGATTTAATGTTTGACTATGCAGAGACAGCTCGTGAGCGAGGACTACAAGTAATTATCGCTGGGGCAGGTGGAGCTGCACATTTACCTGGAATGGTAGCAGCTAAAACAACATTACCTGTCATTGGTGTACCAGTTCAATCACGTGCACTTAACGGACTCGATTCATTATTATCTATCGTTCAAATGCCTGGTGGTGTACCTGTAGCAACTGTAGCGATTGGCAAAGCGGGAGCAACAAACGCAGGATTACTAGCAGCTCAAATTTTGTCAACAACAGATGCTGTACTTGCTAATAAATTAGATGCTAGACGTGAAGCAACGAAGCAGCAAGTATTAGAAAGCACAGGTGACTTAGTGTGACGAAGATTATTTATCCTGGACAAACGATAGGTATTATAGGCGGAGGACAACTTGGTCGAATGATGGCGCTTGCTGCAAAGGAGTCAGGTTTTAAAGTGGCTGTTCTTGAACCTGCAATGGACTCGCCGTGTGGGCAGGTAGCTGATATTCGTATTGTAGCTCCATATGATGATGAAGCTGCTTTAGAAGAACTTGCAGAAGTAAGTGATGTTATCACTTATGAATTTGAAAATATTGATTATGAAGGCTTAAAGCGCTTATCACAAATGGCTTATGTTCCTCAAGGAGCAGAGTTGGTACGTATTACACAAAACCGTATAACAGAGAAAGACGCTATTGTGAAGGCTAGTTGCCCAGTAGCACCATATATTGTTGCAAAAACTTATGAAGAATTAGTAGCCAATATTGATTCGATTGGTTATCCTTGTATAGTCAAAACAGCAAGAGGTGGTTATGATGGCAAGGGACAGCAGCTTTTAAAGTCAACTGAAGATTTACCTTTAGCGAAAGAACTATTCACACATTCTCAATGTATTGCAGAAGGTTTTGTTCCTTTCCTAAAGGAAGTATCGGTCATTGTTCAAAGAAATGGTCATGGTGAATCGTATTGTCAGCCAGTTGGAGAGAACATTCATGTTCATCATATTCTGCATGAAACAATTGTGCCTGCTCGCATATCTGAAAGCACAGCTCAAGCTGCGGAACGAGAAGCTTTAAAAATTGCAGATTACTTACATTTAGTAGGAACGCTAGCAGTAGAAATGTTTGTGTTAGAAGATGGTAGCATTGTTATTAATGAATTAGCACCAAGACCTCATAATTCTGGTCATTATTCAATAGAAGCGTGTAATGTTTCACAATTCCATCAGCATATTCGTGCTGTTTGTGGTTGGCCATTACGTAAGCCAGAACTTTGGGCGCCATCCATTATGGTCAATGTATTAGGGCAGCATGTCGTGCCACTCAGTAACTCAATTGCTAAATATCCTGAATGGTCCATCCATCTTTATGGGAAAGCTGAAGCTAAGGTAAACCGTAAAATGGGCCATGTAACGATTATGACAAAAAGCTTAGAGGAAACACTACAACAAATCGAGAGTTCTGGCATTTGGTCAGAATAGAAGGAGAAACGCGATGATTGAACGTTACACAAGACCCGAAATGGGCGCAATTTGGACAGAACAAAATAAGTACCAAGCTTGGCTAGAGGTTGAAATTTTAGCATGTGAGGCTTGGGCAGAGATAGGCGATATTCCAAAAGAGGATGTTGCTAAAATTCGTGAAAATGCTTCATTTGATGTGAATCGCATTTTAGAAATTGAACAAGAAACACGTCATGACGTTGTAGCCTTTACGCGTGCCGTTTCGGAAACACTTGGGGAAGAGCGTAAATGGGTACATTATGGTTTAACTTCTACAGACGTAGTAGACACAGCACTTTCTTATTTAATCAAACAAGCAAATGATATTTTGCGCAAGGACATCGTGAATTTCATTGATATTATTGCGGCTAAGGCAAAAGAGCATAAACATACGGTGATGATGGGACGTACACATGGTGTTCATGCAGAACCAACAACTTTTGGTTTAAAACTTGGTTTATGGTATGAGGAAATGAAGCGTAACCTTGAACGTTTTGAAGCAGCAGCCAAAGTAATTGAAACAGGAAAAATGTCTGGAGCTGTTGGAACATATGCCAATATCGATCCTCGTGTTGAGCAATATGTTTGTGATCAACTAGGTCTTGCTGCATCACCGATTTCAACACAAACTTTACAGCGTGATCGCCATGCGCAGTATTTAGGTGCATTAGCTTTAGTTGCTACATCAATTGAAAAATTCGCAACAGAAATTCGCGGCTTACAGAAATCTGAAACGCGTGAAGTAGAAGAAGCTTTTGCAAAAGGGCAAAAGGGCTCATCCGCAATGCCACATAAACGTAATCCAATCGGTTCTGAAAACATGGTTGGGATGTCTCGTTTAATGCGTGGATACATGGTGACAGCTTATGAAAATGTAGCTTTATGGCATGAACGTGATATTTCTCATTCATCTGCAGAGCGCGTTATTTTACCGGATGCAACAATTACTCTTAACTATATGCTTAATCGCTTCGGTAATATTGTGAAAAACTTAACAGTATTCCCTGAGAACATGAAACGTAACATGGAACGCACATATGGTCTTATTTATTCTCAACGCATCTTATTAGCATTAATCGATAAGGGATTAGTACGTGAGGAAGCTTATGATACAGTACAACCTTTAGCAATGCAGGCATGGGACGAGCAAGTTCAGTTCCGTACATTGGTCGATGCAAGTGAAAAAATCACATCTTATTTAACAAAAGAAGAGCTGGATGAGTGCTTTGATTATAACTACCACTTACAGCATGTTGATATGATTTTTGAACGACTAGGACTTAACTAATATTTATTTAGCCATCTAAAAGTAAATGTTAGAGCCACCAGTAAATGTTTCAGAGTTGAATCGTGGAGACACGGTTCAATTCTGATCATTCATAACAAGCGTATCTCATAATATCAGGGGGAAAAACGACATGACTAAAGGTCAACTTTTGTATGAAGGTAAAGCAAAAAAATTGTTCACAACAGAGGAGCCAAATGTGCTACTAGTTGAGTACAAGGATAGTGCAACAGCATTCAATGGCGAAAAAAAAGAAGAAATTGACGGCAAGGGCATTTTAAATAATCGCATTACTTCATTAATTTTCGAAAAATTACAAGCAAACGGAATTGCGTCACATTTCGTAAAACAATTATCAGATACACAACAACTTGTAAAAAAAGTAGAAATTATTCCGATTGAAGTTGTTGTTCGTAATATTGCCGCAGGAAGTTTAGCAAAACGTCTTGGTCTTGAAGAGGGAACAGCCTTAAAACGACCAATCGTAGAATTTTACTATAAAGACGATGCGTTAGGCGACCCACTCATTACGACAGAACATATTGACGTTCTGGATCTTGCGACACCTACTGAAGTAACAGCCATTTATGATGGAGCACTAGCTGTTAACAAAGTTCTACAGCCAATCTTTGCAGATATCAATGTAACATTAATTGATTTTAAATTAGAGTTTGGCCGTGATATGGATGGCAATGTATTATTGGCAGATGAAATTTCACCAGACACATGCAGACTTTGGGATGCAACTACAAAGCAAAAGTTAGACAAAGATGTTTTTCGTCGAGACCTTGGTAATTTAACTGAAGTTTATACTATTATACTTTCTAGACTCGGAGGCAAATAACAATGAAAAAAGTAAAAATCTATGTAACATTACGTGAGAGCATTCTTGATCCACAAGGCTCTGCAGTACAAGGTTCTTTAGCTAAAATGGGCTACGGTGAGGTAGAAGATTTACGTATCGGTAAATAT
This sequence comes from Lysinibacillus fusiformis, assembly GCF_002845985.1. Lineage (GTDB taxonomy): Bacteria > Bacillota > Bacilli > Bacillales_A > Planococcaceae > Lysinibacillus > Lysinibacillus fusiformis_D. The sequence goes on from NZ_PDFK01000007.1 coordinate 5,276, forward strand.
CTTGAGCTAACTCTTAAAGACTCAGAACGTGACATTGATACTCTAGTAAAAGAAATGTGTGAAAAGGTTTTAACGAACGTTGTAATTGAAGACTACCGTTTTGAAGTCGAGGAGGCTAACTAATCATGAAATTCGCAGTACTCGTATTCCCTGGGTCAAACTGTGACATCGATATGTATCATGCGATTAAAGACGAGCTAGGTGAAGAAGTAGAATATGTATGGCATACAGCAACAGATCTAAGTGGCTTTGATGGCGTATTAGTACCTGGAGGATTCTCCTATGGGGACTACCTTCGTTGTGGTGCAATGGCTAATCAATCTAACATTATGGCAGAGGTTAAGAAAGCAGCAGATGCTGGTAAACCTGTATTAGGTGTATGTAATGGCTTCCAAATTCTGACGGAAGCTGGTTTATTACCAGGGGCTTTACTACGCAATAAAAACTTAAAATTTATGTGCCGTACAGTACAGCTAAAAGTGGAAAACAACAATACATTATTCACAAATCAATATGAGCAAGGTCAAATCATCAATATTCCAATCGCACATGGTGAAGGTAATTACTACTGTGACGAGGAAACTTTACAATCACTAAAAGATAATAATCAAATCGTATTCACATACTCAGGTGACAATCCAAACGGTTCTTTAGAAGATATCGCAGGGATTATAAACGAGCGCGGCAATGTACTAGGGATGATGCCACACCCAGAGCGAGCTGTTGATGCATTGGTGGGCGGCGCAGACGGTCTAGCAGTATTCAAATCAATTGTGAAGCAGTGGAGGGAAAATCATGTCAACAACTAAGTTTGAGCCAACAGCACAGCAAATTAAGGATGAAAAGCTATACGCTGGTATGGGGATGTCAGACGAAGAATTTGCAATGGTAGAAGGTATTTTAGGACGTCTACCTAACTGGACAGAGACAGGTCTTTTCTCAGTAATGTGGTCTGAGCACTGCTCTTACAAAAATTCAAAGCCAGTACTACGTAAGTTCCCGACAAAAGGGCCACAAGTATTACAAGGTCCAGGTGAAGGTGCGGGTATTGTCGATATTGGTGATGAACAGGCAGTAGTATTTAAAATGGAATCACATAACCATCCATCTGCAATCGAACCTTATCAAGGAGCTGCAACAGGTGTTGGCGGTATTATCCGTGACGTTTTCTCCATGGGTGCACGTCCAATTGCCATGCTAAATTCATTACGTTTTGGTGAATTAAAATCAGCACGTGGTAAATATCTTTTTGAAGAAGTTGTTGCGGGTATCGCAGGTTATGGTAACTGCATCGGAATTCCGACCGTTGGTGGCGAGATTCAATTTGATCCTTGCTATGAAGGTAATCCACTTGTTAATGCAATGTGTGTCGGTTTAATTGACCATCAAGATATTCAACGTGGTATTGCTGCGGGTGTCGGCAATACAGTTATGTATGTAGGTGCGAAAACAGGTCGTGACGGAATTCATGGTGCAACATTTGCCTCTGAGGAATTAACAGAGGAATCAGATAACCAACGTCCAGCAGTACAAGTAGGGGACCCATTCATGGAGAAACTTTTACTTGAAGCATGTTTAGAAGTTGTAAAATCTGATGCTCTAGTTGGTATTCAAGATATGGGTGCAGCTGGTCTTACTTCTTCATCAGCAGAAATGGCTTCAAAAGCAGGCTCTGGTGTAGAAATGAATTTAGACTTAGTGCCTCAACGTGAGACAGGTATGACAGCGTACGAAATGATGTTATCTGAGTCTCAAGAACGTATGTTATTAGTGGTGAAAAAAGGTCGTGAAGATGAAATTAAAGCGATCTTTGATAAATATGATTTAGATGCTGTAGCAATCGGCCGAGTAACGGATGATAAAATGCTTCGCCTTTTACACAAAGGACAAGTAGTGGCAGAAGTACCTGCTGATGCGTTAGCAGAAGATGCTCCTGTTTATCATAAACCATCTGCTGAACCTGCATACTATGCTGAGTTCCAAGCAATCGAGAACGCAGAACCAGTTGTGACGGATTATAAAGAAACTTTAAATGCTTTATTACAAGCACCAACAATTGCTTCTAAAGAGTGGGTGTACGATCAATACGATTATCAAGTACGTACATCGACAGTTGTGAAGCCTGGGTCTGACGCTGCTGTTATTCGTGTACGTGGGACAAATAAAGGTTTAGCGATGACAACGGACTGTAACTCTCGCTATATCTATTTAGATCCAGAAGTGGGTGGAGCTATCGCAGTAGCTGAAGCAGCACGTAATATCGTGGCAACGGGTGGTACGCCACTTGCGATTACAGACTGCTTAAACTTTGGTAATCCAGAGAAACCAGAAATCTTCTGGCAAATTGAAAAATCTGCGGATGGTATTTCGGCTGCTTGTACGGCATTAAATGCTCCAGTAATCGGTGGTAACGTTTCTCTTTATAATGAGCGTTCAGGTGAAGCTGTTTATCCAACACCAACAATTGGTATGGTTGGTCTTATCGAAGATTTAGCTCATGTAACTACACAGGATGTAAAAGCTGCAGGAGATCTTGTCTTTGTCATTGGTGAGACAAAAACTGAATTCGGTGGTTCAGAGCTACAAAAACTATTAAATAATGGCGTTATTTCAGGAAAAGCGCCAGCTATAGATTTAGAAGTGGAAGCGGTACGTCAGCAAGCTTTATTAAAGGCGATTAAAGCTGGTCTTGTACAATCTGCCCATGACGTTGCAGAGGGTGGTCTTGCAGTCGCTATTACTGAGACAACATTCGGTGCAAACGGTCTTGGTGTTGAAGTAACATTAGCAGGATCTGCTACAACTGCATTATTCAGCGAAAGTCAATCTCGTTTTGTTGTAACTGTCAAAGAAGAAAATGCTGCTGCATTTGTAGAAATCATCAAAGATGCTCACCAAATTGGTGTCGTAACAAATGATGCACTTGTTAAAATCAACGGGGACAAAGGTGTGCTTGTAGAAGGTACAGTGGAGGAATTCCGTTCTAATTGGAAAGGAGCAATCCCATGCTTGCTGAACTCAGAGGCTTAAACGAAGAATGTGGGGTGTTTGGTATTTGGGGTAACCCAAGTCCAGCACACCTTAGCTATTACGGGCTACATGCTCTTCAACACCGTGGACAAGAAGGGGCTGGAATTGTCGTTTCAGATGGACAGCATCTTCGCGCGGTGAAAGGCGAAGGACTAGTTAATGATGTTTTCAACGAAGATAAATTAAAAGCAGTCAACGGCAAAGCGGCTATTGCTCATGTTCGTTACACGACTGCTGGTGGCGGCGGTATTGAAAACGTACAGCCACTATTATTCCACTCCTCAACTGGTAGCCTTTCAATTGCCCATAACGGTAACTTAGTCAATGCGACACATTTAAAACAGTATCTAGAGCGACAAGGAAGTATTTTCCATTCTAGCTCTGATACAGAAGTGCTGGCGCATCTTATTAAGAAAAGCTCGCATTCACCATTCCGTGCAAAGGTGAAAAATGCCCTTTCTCTATTAAAGGGTGCGTATTCTTTCTTAATTATGACAAAGGATGAAATGCTTGTTGCACGTGATCCACATGGTTTACGTCCATTATCTCTTGGAAAGCTTGGAGATGGCTGGGTGGTAGCTTCTGAAACTTGTGCATTTGATTTAATTGGTGCAGAATTCGTTCGTTCTGTGGAGCCAGGAGAGCTCATCATTATTAATGATGAGGGTGTAAAATCGGATCGCTTTGCTGACATGGAAAAGCGTTCGATGTGTGCGATGGAATATGTTTATTTAGCTCGCCCTGATTCAGATATTGATGGCATTAATGTTCATATGGCGCGTAAGCGTATGGGGAAACAACTTGCCCGTGAATGTGCGCATATTGAGGCTGATGTTGTAACGGGTGTACCTGATTCAAGTATTTCAGCAGCGATTGGTTTTGCAGAAGAAAGCGGCATCCCTTATGAATTAGGTCTTATTAAAAACCGCTATGTTGGTCGTACGTTTATTCAGCCAACACAGGAATTACGCGAACGTGGTGTAAAAATGAAACTGTCACCAGTTGTTCAAGTTGTAAAGGGTAAACGTGTAGTAATGGTGGACGATTCAATTGTGCGTGGTACAACATCACGTCGTATTGTCAAAATGTTAAAAGATGCTGGTGCAGCAGAAGTTCATGTTGTGATCTCTTCACCGCCAATGACAAATCCTTGTTATTATGGCATTGATACTTCCACACATGAAGAGCTGATTGCCTCTAGTCATAAAGTAGATGAAATTCGTGATGCAATCGGTGCAGATTCTCTTACGTTCCTTTCTGTTGAGGGCATGGTAGAGACAATTGCACGACCATATGAAGATGACAATCGTGGGCTATGCTTAGCATGCTTTACAGGCAAATATCCAACAGAGATTTTCCCGGATACCATCTTACCACATGAAAAAGAACTATTACGTTAAGAAAAACATCGCAACGGATTGGTGATCGGTAGAAGGCTATACAAAGACTTCTAGGGTACTGAGGCGATTTGGATGATAAGGAGGAACTCTGCGTGTCAAAGGCATATGAACAAGCAGGTGTAAATATTGAAGCGGGTTATGAAGCTGTAAAACGAATGAAGTCTCATGTTGAACGTACGAACCGTTTAGGTGTAATGGGAACGTTCGGTGGCTTTGGTGGCATGTTTGACTTGTCAAAACTAAATCTTAAAGAACCTGTTCTTATTTCAGGGACAGATGGTGTTGGAACAAAGCTAAAACTAGCGTTCATGGTAGATAAGCACGATACAATTGGTGTGGATTGTGTAGCAATGTGTGTCAATGATATTGTTGCTCAAGGAGCAGAGCCACTGTACTTTTTAGATTACGTAGCGCTTGGAAAAGCAGAGCCTGCAAAAATTGAACAAATTGTTAAAGGTGTTGCAGATGGCTGTGTGCAATCTGGTGCAGCACTAATTGGTGGCGAAACTGCGGAAATGCCTGGTCTTTATGAAGAAGACGAATATGATTTAGCAGGGTTTGCAGTAGGTGCTTGTGAAAAGTCTGCCATTGTGACAGGTGAAAAAATCGTTGAAGGCGATGTGCTTATTGGGATTGCATCAAGTGGTGTACATTCAAACGGTTATTCTTTAGTGCGAAAAATTGTTTTTGCAGATCAGCAATATGCGGTGGATGCCATTGTTGAAGGCTATGAAGATTTAGGACCGATCGGGGAGGCTCTTCTCGTGCCAACAAAGCTATATGCTAAGCCAGTATTAGCAGCTTTAAAGGCAGCAGATGTACATGGTTGTGCTCATGTTACTGGTGGAGGTTTCTATGAAAATCTACCGCGTATGATGCCAGAAGGATTAGCAACGGAAATCGACTTAGGTTCTTGGCCAGTATTACGTATCTTTGAATTCCTAAAAGATAAAGGCCAGTTAGAAGATAAAGATCTATATAATGTCTTTAACATGGGGATTGGTTTTGTAATAGCTGTGCCAGTAGCTGAAGCTGAGAAAGTAATGGCAGCAGTAGAAGCAAATGGTGAAAAGGCTTATCCAATCGGACGTGTTATCAAAGGCGACGGAGTAGTGTTTAATGGCTCACATGATGGGAGTTTAGTGTAATGACTGCACCAACAAAAATCGCCGTGTTCGCATCAGGCAGCGGGAGTAATTTTCAAGCCATTCAAGAGGCGATCGGAAGTGGAGAACTGCATGCAAAGATTGAACTAGTGGTGACAGATAAGCCCGGTGCGTTTGTAGTGACACGTGCTGAAAATTTGGGGATTCCAGTGTTAGCATTAAATCCAAAAGAGTTTGCATCAAAAGCAGCTTATGAGACAGCCATTATCGATGCTTTACATGAATGCGATGTGAAATGGATTGTGCTTGCAGGGTATATGCGTTTAATTAGTGACGTATTATTAGCAGCCTTTCCGCAACGAATTGTTAATATCCATCCTTCCTTATTGCCAGCATTCCCCGGGAAGGACGCCATTGGTCAGGCAATCAATCATGGTGTAAAGATTACAGGGGTAACGGTGCATTTTGTTGATGAAGGAATGGATACTGGTCCGATTATCGCGCAGGCTGCTGTACCTGTCATTGAAGGAAATCGAGAGGCAACAGAAGCTGAAATTCATAAGCAAGAGCATCTATTATATACAAAGGCTTTACAGCAATTATTACAATAACTGAAGAGGAGTTAGGTCGAGAACCTTACTCAACAAGTAAGACCTAACTCTATTAATCTTATAGAAGCAAGTCAGTTCGTGGTAAGCACGATAAAAATTAGGAGGATATTGTTGTGACAAAACGTGCATTAATCAGTGTTTCCAATAAAGATGGTATTTTAGAATTTGCAAAGGAATTAGTAGCATTAGGTTATGAAATTTTATCAACTGGCGGTACGAAAAAAATGTTACAGGATAATGCGGTGGCTGTAACGGCAGTAGATGAAGTAACGAAGTTCCCAGAAATTTTAGATGGTCGTGTGAAAACATTAAATCCAATGATCCACGGTGGTCTATTAGGAAAGTTTGACGATGCTTCTCATCAAGCACAAATGAACGAGCATGGAATTGAGCCAATTGAGATTGTTTGTGTTAATCTATATCCATTTGTTGAAACAATTTCAAAGCCTAATGTAACATGGGATGATGCAATTGAAAACATTGATATCGGTGGCCCAACAATGTTACGCTCTGCTGCAAAAAACCATCAATATGTAACAGTAATCGTGGATAGCAATGACTATGCAACAGTATTAGAAGAACTAAAAGCAAACGGCGCAACTACAATTGAAACACGTCGTCAATTAGCTGCGAAAGTTTTCCGTCACACAGCCGCTTATGATTCTTATATTTCGAACTACCTGACAGAAGAAGAATTCCCAGAGAGCTTAACGATGACATATGAGTTAAAGCAAAATTTACGCTATGGAGAAAACCCACACCAAAAAGCGGCTTTCTACCAAAAACGTCTTGGCTCAGACTTCTCATTGGCCTATGCTACACAATTACATGGGAAAGAGTTATCCTACAACAATATTCAAGATGGTAATGCAGCACTACAAATCGTCAAAGAATTTGAAATGCCAGCTGCTGTAGCAGTAAAGCATATGAATCCATGTGGCGTTGGTACAGGTATTACATTAGAGGCAGCATTCGATAAAGCTTATGAAGCAGATTCAACATCTATTTTTGGTGGTATTATCGCGTTAAATATGGAAGTAGATGCAGCAACTGCTGAAAAGTTAAGTCACATTTTCTTAGAAATCATTATTGCACCTGCATTCTCACAAGAAGCGTTAGACATTTTAACGCAAAAGAAAAATATTCGCTTACTAACTATTCCATTTGAGCAAGCAAAACAAGATCAATTCAACGTAGTATCTGTTGAAGGTGGCCTTCTTGTACAAGAGCCGGATCGCTATGGTTTTGGCAATGCAGATATTAAAGTAGTGACAGATCGTGAACCAACAAAACAGGAATGGGAAGCATTACAGCTTGGTTGGTCAGTTGTCAAACATGTTAAATCGAATGCGATTGTTGTAACAGATTCCCAAATGACACTTGGTGTTGGTGCAGGTCAAATGAACCGCGTAGGTGCTGCTAAAATTGCCTTTGAGCAAGCTGGAGAAAAAGCAAAAGGTGCTGCACTAGCATCAGACGCATTTTTCCCAATGAGTGATACTGTTGAAGCAGCAGCAGCGGCAGGAATTACTGCTATTATTCAACCAGGTGGCTCGATTAAAGATCAAGATTCCATTGATAAAGCAAATGAATATGGAATTGCTATGGTATTCACAGGCGTACGCCATTTTAAACACTAATTAATAAAACATATAAGAAACAAAACAGACCGAGATGCTGGTTCATCTCGGTCTTACTTACAAATAGGAGGATTCTCTAAAATGAATGTATTAGTAATCGGAAGCGGCGGTCGTGAGCATGCAATCGCTAAACAATTTAGCATTTCTCCATCGGTTCACAAAGTATTTGTAGCGCCAGGCAATGATGGAATGGGAGGCGAAATAGAAGTTGTAGCTATTGATACAATGGATTTCGCAGGTCTTGCTCAATTTGCCAAGGAAAATGATATTGCGTTAACATTTGTTGGCCCAGAACAGCCACTTGCTGAAGGCATTGTTGATTTCTTTACAGCTAGAGGTTTACGTATTTTTGGCCCTTCAAAGGTTGCAGCTCAAATCGAAAGTAGCAAATCCTATGCGAAAGAAATGATGAATAAATATAATATTCCTACAGCCTCACATGAAACGTTTACTGAAGCAGAAAAAGCGATCGCTTATATTCAAGAACAAGGGGCGCCTATTGTCATTAAAGCAGATGGTTTAGCGGCTGGTAAGGGTGTTGTTGTGGCCATGACAGAGGAAGAAGCAATTGAAGCTGTCGAGGATATGATTGGCAATCAACGCTTTGGTGATTCCTCTTCACGTGTTGTCATTGAAGAATTTTTAGACGGAGAAGAGTTCTCCTTTATGTCCTTTGTACATAAAGGACAAATTTATCCAATGGTTATTGCACAAGACCATAAACGTGCCTATGACGGTGATAAAGGACCAAACACTGGAGGCATGGGTGCATACTCGCCTGTACCACAAATCTCTCAAGAAGTAGTTGATCTTGCATATCATACAATTGTAGAACCTACTGTTAGAGGGATGGATGCTGATGGTGCTTCCTTTACAGGTATTTTATATGCTGGGTTAATTTTAACAAAGAAAGGTCCTCAGGTTATAGAATTTAATGCTCGTTTTGGTGATCCAGAAACGCAAGTAGTGTTACCGCGTATGGTTTCTGATTTTGGGGCATTTATGATGGCTTTAATGGATGAACAGCCATTTGATTTACAATGGTCAGAAGAAGCGATGCTTGGTGTTGTCATTGCAGCAGAAGGCTATCCTGGTGACGTTGAAAAAGGCAAAGCATTACCGAATTTAGAGGCACTTTCCACATCCCATGCAGTATTCCATGCAGGTACAAAATTAGTGGATGGCCAATTTGTTGGTAATGGTGGCCGTGTCCTGTTAGTTGCTGCCAAAGCTCCTACTTTGCAGGAAGCACAGGAAAAGGTATACGCTGGAATTGCTACAGAAACATGGGATCACTTTTTCTTCCGTCAAGATATTGGCTGGCGTACATTTAAGTAATTGTTATTTTCACTAAATTTTAAAATATTTTTAATCATCTTTTGAAACCTCTTGTTGTTTCAAACGTAAGAGGTAAGAGCCGTCTCAATAATAGATTGGGACGGCTCCTTTGACTAAGAAGGATTTTGAGCTTTATTCGTTGAAGAATCGCTACTATTTGAGGAATTTTGAGTTGAAGTGCTGGTGTCAGATTGTTTTGAAGCGGTAGCTTGTGAACCTGAAGAATTACCAGATATAGCAGAGGAAAAATCCTTCATGAGTTTATCGATTTGTTCAGAAGACATAGAATTTTGCCCGCTGAACATACTTTGCATAGAGGTGTTCATGGCATTTTGCATATTGGAGCTTAAGAGCGCCTTTGTTGGACAATATTTAAAGAGTCCCTCAGCCATTTTCATGGCACCTAATGCAATCATTAATCGACCTTTTGTACAATTAGGATCTCTAGAAACTTTAGCGATACCAAATGCTGTCAAACTTGTACCCATTGCAAAACGACAAAATGCATTTTTTTCGCTTAAATTTGCTTGCTGCATCATCATACTTCCTCCTTTAGTCATTGTGGAAAAATTAAGCGAGGTGCACTTTGCTTTATGAAAGTGCTGTGTTACGATTGAAACAAGATGATTGCATAAAGCATAATTTTTATGAAAGTATGCGATTATGCAGTAGTAGTATGTGATTTCAAGTTGGATTTACACAATGAAAAATTACGTAAATTAGGAAGGAGCGAATAGCATGGATCCAGTATGGAAAATAACAAAGTTACGACAGCAATTAGCAGTAATCGATGGGAAAAAGGCACCAGATATCGTGTTGAAAAATGCACGTTATTTGCATAGTATGCTGAAACAATTTGTAGTAGGAAACATTTGGATTTTAGGAGATCGCATTGTCTATGCTGGTGACAGAATGCCTCCTTTATTAGAAGGAACAGAAGTGGTGGATTGTACAGGGAAAACAATTGTACCAGGCTATATTGAACCACACGTCCATCCGTTCCAGCTTTATCATCCACAGTCATTTGCAGATTTTTGTGGTCAGCTTGGAACAACAGCTTTTATTTCCGATAATTTAAGTTTTGTTTTAAATTTAGAAAATAAGAAAGCGTTTTCAATTTTGGATAACTTGAAAAAGCTACCGTTTTCTTTTTATTGGTGGACTCGCTTTGATTCACAAACTGAACTGGAGCAAGAGGAAGAAGTTTTCTCTAATACGTCCATATTGGAATGGCTAGAGCGAAGTGATGTCTTGCTTGGTGGAGAGTTGACAGGCTGGCCTAAGCTGCTGCATGGCGACGATCAAATGCTTTATCGTATGCAAATGGCAAAGGGGCTTGGGAAAAAAATTGAAGGACATTTCCCAGGAGCTTCAGAAAGAACTTTAGCACGCATGAAACTGCTTGGTGCTGATGGGGACCATGAGGCAATGACAGTGGAGGAAGTAGAGCGTCGCATTATGCAGGGCTATGCAGTAACATTACGTTATTCTTCCATTCGTCCAGATTTACCACATCTGCTAAAAGGAATAGTAGAAAAAGAACTTCCTATTTTTGATCATTTAATGATGACAACAGATGGCTCACCACCTTCATTCCATGAGGATGGTGTGATGGATAAATGTATTCAGGCAGCCTTAGATGCAGGAGTATCCCCAATCGATGCCTATCAAATGGCTTCTTATAATGTGGCACGCTATTATAATATGTCTAATTTACATGGGTTTATCGCGACAGGTCGCTTCGCTTCCCTGAATATTTTACAAGATGAATATCATCCTGTTCCTGAAAGTGTCTTATCGAAGGGTGTTTGGTTGAAGCGTGATGGAGAACGTGTGCATAAATTTGCATCAGTTGATTATTCTGCAATCCCAGCATTAGATTTAGATTTTTCATTAGATTCACAAGATTTTCAGTTTTCAATGCCCTTTGGTATTCAGTTAGTCAATGATGTTATTACAAAGCCTTATAACTCTTTCATAACTAGAGAAGGGCAACTGGCGAATCATGACGAGTGCTATTTAATGCTCCTTAACCGGGAAGGTAACTGGCATGTGAATACGATGATTAAAGGATTTGCGACAGATGTTCAAGGCTTTGCATCCTCCTATTCAAACACAGGCGATATTTTGCTAATTGGAAAAAACAAAGAAGATATGATCAAAGCTTTCGAAGAAATGAAGGCTAGAAATGGTGGCATTGTCCTAGTCGAAAAAGGAGAAGTGATAGCGGACATCCCATTAACAATCGGTGGACTTTTATATGATGGAGACGTACTTGCATTAACGGAGAAAGAAAATGCTTTAAAACAAGCTTTAGCAGATCGAGGTTATCAATTAGGAGATGCTATTTACACGTTATTATTTTTACAATCCACTCATTTACCATATATTCGTATAACACCAAAAGGGATTTTCGATGTGATGAAGAATAAGTTATTATTACCTGCTGTTATGCGCTAATTAATGAAAGTGTTTCAGCTGTTTAAACAATTGCCGTCATGTGTAAGTGTTCAAAGGAGAGGTATGCTTGTGTTCAAATCAAAGAAATTATGGATTGCAATGGCATTTAGTGCTTTGTTGATCGGTGGATGTTCAAAGGATACACCAAAAGTCAAAGAAGACGATGACTCTATAGTGGAGGAAGAAACGGTTGGGGAGGAGCCTGTTCAACAACCCAAATTCGTGGCTCCACTCACTGGGGAGGCTGTGCTAGAAGAAATTACACAGCGGCCTATTATGGTCACAATTAATAATCATCCAGCAGCACGTCCACAATCTGGATTGGCTGATGCAGATGTCATTTATGAAATGCTTGCGGAAGGCAATGTGACACGCTTTTTAGCAATATACCAAAGTGAGCTACCTGAAAATATTGGTCCAGTTCGAAGTGCACGCTCCTATTTCATTGATATGGCAAAGGGATTTGATGCTTTTTATGTAGCACATGGCTATAGTCCAGAGGCAAAAACGATGCTCGATCATCGTATCGTCGATCATATCAATGGAATGGCTTATGATGGTATACTTTTTAGTCGTTCCAGGGACCGTGTGGCTCCGCATAATTCATATATTACATCCAAAAACATCCTAAAAGGTGCTGAAATGGTAGGCGCTTCAATGAATTACAGTGAAAAAGTACTTCAGACTTTTTATGAACCCGATGAACGTGGTAAAATAGGCATTGAAACAAGTCAAGTTGATATTTACTATGGAAAGAATGAAGATTTCCACAACTCGTATGTGTATGATCATCAAAGTAATCACTATGAACGACAATCGGCTGGCGTGGACACAAAGGATATGTTAACAGGCGAAACAGTATCATTGGCAAATGTACTATTTTTTGAAATGGACCATCAAACCATTGATGATGTTGGTCGCCAAGCAATTGATTTAACGTCTGGTGGAAATGCGTATGTATTTCAAAATGGCTATTTGAGGGAAGTCGAATGGACGAACGTTAATGGAATACCAATGGCTGTAGAGCAATCAGGGGAGCCTGTAAAGCTTGTACCAGGAAAGTCGTGGGTTCATTTCGTACCATCTTCACCAGGGTTACAAGCAATGGTGAAAACGCAGCCTTAAAGGGAGGAAAATTGCATGCAAATCGAAAAAATTCGGGGGCATCAAACAGATCAATTATTTAAAGCCGTGTTAGAGTTGAAAGACATCGAAGAATGCTATAAGTTTTTTGATGATTTATGTACGATTAGTGAAATTCAATCGTTGGCACAACGCTTTGAGGTTGCACATTTATTGCGTTTGAAGAAAACCTATGAATCCATTAAAAAGGAAACAGGAGCAAGTACAGCAACTATTTCACGTGTGCGTCGCTGCTTCGATTATGGGAATGATACATATGATGAAATGTTAGGTCGTTTGTATCCTGATGAAAAACCGTTTCAAGCACCAAAAGAATAGTAGGGAAAGAGGCTGGGTAGAAGTTCTGCTCAGTCTTTTTCATTTTTTTGTCGTGAATCATAAGCTATACTTGTAAACGAATAGATAGAAAATGATAGGTGGTCAATTAAATGGATTATTTAGAATGGAGACATGTGTTCAAGCTAGATCCAGCTAAGGACATCTCAGATGAGGCACTAGAAAAAATTTGTGAGTCAGGCACAGATGTCATTTTAGTAGGTGGTACGGATGATGTGACATTAGATGGCGTATTAGATTTGCTTGTTCGTGTACGTCGTTTTGAGGTACCAATAGCGCTTGAAATTTCTACAATTGATGCGGTAACTCCAGGATATGATTATTATTTTATTCCAACGGTATTAAATAGTGATGATCCAAAATGGATTAAAAATTTACATCATGAGGCCATAAAAGAGTACGGAGATATCATGGTGTGGGAAGAGTTGGTAGCAGAAGGATATTGTATTTTAAATCCTGATTGTAAAGTAGCACAAGTAACAGGTGCGAAAACGGATTTAACGATTGACGATGTAGTGGCCTATGCACGCATGGCGGAAAATTTCTTTAAATTGCCTGTATTTTATGTCGAGTACAGCGGGATGTATGGGGATCTAGAGGTAGTTCGCGCAGTGAAAAACGAGCTGAAACATACGAAGCTCTTTTATGGTGGAGGCATAACATCTGCAAAGCAAGCGGAGGAAATGGCACAGTTTGCAGATACGGTAGTAGTTGGAAATATTATATATGATGATTTAAAAGCTGCACTTGCGACTGTTAAGGCTGTTAAAAATACGTTATAATTTTAGAACAAATGTTTGTAAGGCGGTGCAAAATGGAACAGTTAACAAAAAATTTACTAGCAGGAATGAATCCTGAACAGGAAAGAGCGGTCAAAACAACTGATGGACCGTTACTTATTATGGCAGGTGCTGGGTCAGGAAAAACACGTGTTTTAACACATCGTATTGCTTATTTAGTGATCGAAAAGGAAGTATATCCATCAAAGATTTTGGCGATTACGTTTACGAATAAAGCAGCACGAGAAATGCGCGAGCGTATTGATGGCGTTCTAGGGAATGGTACCGGCGATAGTATGTGGGTTTCTACTTTCCACTCAATGTGTGTAAGAATTTTACGTCGTAATATCGATCAACTAGGCATATCTCGTAATTTCTCCATTTTAGATTCCACTGATCAGCTATCAGTCATCAAAAATGTGATGAAGGATGAGAATATTGACCCTAAACGTTTTGAGCCACGAGCGATTTTAAATGCGATTAGTGCAGCGAAAAATGAATGTATTACTGCTGACGATTACGCTGGACAAATGAACGATAAAAACCCTTATGAACAAACCGTTGCACGTGTCTATAAAGGCTATGAAAAAAGACTACGCCGCAATCAATCGCTCGATTTTGATGATTTGATTATGACGACGATTACATTGTTTAAACGTGTGCCTGAAGTGCTCGAATACTATCAAAATAAATTTCAATATATTCATGTAGATGAGTACCAAGATACGAATAAATCTCAATATTTACTTGTACAGTTACTGGCAAAGAAATTTAAAAATATTTGTGTTGTAGGGGACTCCGATCAGTCCATCTATCGATGGCGTGGTGCTGACATTGGCAATATCCTATCTTTTGAAAAGGATTATCCTAACGCCAAGGTCATAATGCTTGAGCAGAATTATCGTTCTACTAAACGCATCCTACAGGCGGCAAATGACGTCATTCAAAATAATACAACACGTTACCCAAAAGAACTGCGCACAGAAAATGCAGAGGGTGAAAAAATTGCCTTATATAAAGCTTATAATGAGCAAGAAGAAGCGCAATTTGTTGTACAAACGATTCAGCAATTAATTGAAAAAGAAAATCGTTCATTTGATGACTTTGCTATTTTATATCGTACGAATGCTCAATCACGTGTGATGGAGGAAGTACTTGTTAAATCCAATATGGCCTATCAAATAGTGGGCGGAACAAAGTTCTATGATCGAAAAGAGATTAAAGACTTACTAGCTTATTTACGACTGATTGCCAATAATGATGATGATTTATCACTGGCACGTATTATTAATGAGCCGAAGCGTAGTATTGGAGCTACATCCTTTGAAAAAATGGCACGCTATGCGATTGATCAGGATCGTTCCATTTTTGATGCGATGAATGATCTTGTATTCATGGGTCTAACTGGGAAAGCAGCAAATTCAGCTGAGCAATTTTATGCAATGATTAAAGGCTTTACAGAGATGCAGGATTATTTATCTGTTACTGAAATTGTGGAGCAAGTCATCGATAAATCAGGCTACCGTACAATGCTGCAAAATGAAAAAACAATTGAAGCAGAAAGTCGTCTAGAGAATATTGAAGAGTTTTTATCTGTCACAAAGGCTTTTGAGGAGCGCAGTGATGATAAAAGCTTAATTGCTTTTTTAACAGATTTAGCTCTTATTGCTGATATTGATGCACTAGATAAAGAAGATGCTTCTAAGGGCAATATTATTTTAATGACGATGCATGCCGCTAAAGGCTTAGAATTCCCTATTGTCTTTATTATCGGTATGGAGGAAAATATATTCCCACATTCACGCTCTTTAGACGATCAAGATGAGATGGAAGAGGAACGCCGTCTTATGTATGTTGGCGTGACACGAGCTGAGGAACGTCTCTATTTAACATGTGCACAAAGCCGAACAATTTTTGGTCGTTCAAGCTTTAATAACGCCTCCCGATTCTTAGGTGAAATTTCAGAAGACATTACAGAGTCCATTTCTAAGGCAGGTGCAGAATCAAAGCTACCGTTTGCCACTAATAATCGTTCAACAGCTGGCTATCAAAAGCGCACGCTTGGTGCTATTCAACAAACACAGCCTGCTACAGCTCGTTTACAAGCAACGGGTGGAGATCAATTTGGCTGGAAGGCTGGAGATAAGGCGATTCATAAAAAATGGGGAACGGGTATGGTAGTCAGTGTAAAAGGTGAAGGTGATAGTACAGAGCTTGATATCGCCTTTCCACAACCAATTGGCATAAAACGATTACTAGCTCAATTTGCACCGATTGAAAAAGCGTAAGCGGAGGAACATAAATGAACGAAATAGAACAGCGTGTAGCGGAGTTAAATAAAATATTGCATGAATATGGTCACGCCTATTATGTGTTAGATAATCCTGTTGTAGCTGATAGTGTATACGATCAATTATTACATGAACTGATCGCATTAGAGGAAGCGAATCCATCACTCATTTATCCCGATTCTCCTACACAGCGTGTTGGTGGAGCAGTGGTTGAGGGCTTTAAAAAAGTAACACATGATTATCCAATGCTTAGTCTTTCAAATGCTTTTAATGAAGCAGATTTACGAGAGTTCGATCGTAAAGTACGTCAGGCAATTGGAGACCAATTTTCTTATGTATGTGAGCTGAAAATAGATGGTTTGGCTATTTCATTGAAATATGAAAATGGCGTGTTTGTACAAGGGGCAACAAGAGGAGATGGTGTTGTAGGCGAAGATATTACAGCCAATTTAAAGACAATCCGAGCGATCCCACTACGTTTAAAAGATCCTGTGACAATCGAAGTACGTGGTGAGGCGTACATGCCAAAAAAATCATTTGAAAAATTAAATACGCACCGTGCTGACAATGGAGAAGAATTATTTGCTAACCCGCGTAATGCGGCTGCTGGCTCACTACGTCAGTTAGACCCAAAAATTGCGGCAAGTCGTCAATTATCAACTTTTATCTATGCTATTGGTGGAGATGGTGAGTTATATGGTATTGATGGGCATGCGGAAATGCTTGATTATTTAGAGGGTCTTGGTTTCCCTTCGAACAAAGAGCGTCAGCGTTGCTCGACAATTGAAGAGGTCATGGCCTTTATAGAGCATTGGACAGAAAACCGTCCGAATTTAGCTTACGAAATTGATGGTATCGTTATCAAAGTAGATCGGTATGCTCAACAAGATGAGCTAGGCTACACTGCCAAAAGTCCACGCTGGGCCATTGCCTACAAATTTCCAGCAGAGGAAGTTGTCACAACATTACTTACTATTGATTTAACAGTAGGACGTACAGGTGTAGTAACACCAACGGCTATTTTAACGCCAGTACAAGTAGCAGGGACGACGGTACAACGTGCATCGTTGCACAATGAAGATTTAATTCGAGAGAAGGATATTCGCCTTGGAGATACAGTCATTATTCGAAAAGCTGGTGATATCATTCCTCAAGTGGTAGGTGTGCTAATAGAGCAACGTCCAGAGGACTCAGTCCCTTTTGTCATGCCAAAAAATTGCCCTGTTTGTGATAGTGAATTGATTCGTATTGAAGGTGAAGTAGCTCTACGCTGTGTAAATCCTGCCTGCTTTGCTCAAATTGCGGAAAGCATAAAATACTTTGTTTCGCGCAATGCGATGAATATTGATGGACTTGGAGATAAAGTAGTAGAGCAATTATTGCGTGCAGATTTAATACATGATGTATCTGATTTATATCATTTAACAGTTGAGCAACTTGTAGAACTAGAACGTATGGGCGAAAAATCTGCAACCAATTTAGTGAATGCCATTCAAGCCTCAAAGGAAAACTCAATTGAACGTTTATTAATAGGTTTAGGTATACGTCATGTTGGTGAAAAGGCAGCTAAAATCGTATCAGAGCAATTTGGTTCGATGGAAGCAGTAATGGCAGCAACAGAGGAACAGCTAGTAGCGATTTATGAAATTGGCGATAAAATGGCTTCTTCGTTAGTAGAGTATTTCTCCAATGAAGATGCACGTGCAGTCATTGAGCGTCTTGCTGAGGCAGGCGTGAATATGACGTATAAAGGTAAAAAAGTAGAAGTGGCTATAGGTGATAGTCCCTTTGCAGGTAAAACAATTGTTTTAACTGGTAAACTTGAGCAATTGACACGCAACGAAGCAAAGGCGAAAATAGAAGAGTTAGGTGGTACTGTCACAGGCAGTGTCAGCAAAAAAACAGACCTTGTGATCGCAGGAGCAGATGCAGGCTCTAAACTGACAAAGGCTGAGCAATTAGGTATCGAAGTTTGGAATGAAGACAACTTAATTGAACAACTTAACCTCATCTAATAAGTGCATGACAGCATATCTTTCTCACAGGGAGAATGCGAAACGATTACATCATGGCGTTGAGTGATTCTTCGACCTAAAACTGACTATTAGTAAAGGAGCACTAAATAATGAAGTCTTTTCGACTCATTCCAGCAATTGTAGCTGCTGCAATGCTAGTCGGCTGTGTACCTTCTGACAAGAAGGAAACAGAGCTTACACAGGAAACGCAACAGAAAGAAAAAGCTGAAACAACAATTATCCCAAGCATACAAATTGATGAATCCTATTATAAGACGCTTATTCCTTATAAAGAGAGTGCAAGCAGAGGTCTTGTTGTGTCTAATATTTATACGAAATATGATATGAAGGAAGTTGAATCTGGTTTAATGCGTCTATCTCAAAATGAGTTTGACACGGAAAACTATTACTTCCAAGAAGGTCAATATTTAGCTGAAAGTACGGTGAGCTCTTGGCTTGCCCGTAGTTCACAAACAGAAGATGGTTTAAATCCGCCGACCACAGACACAATGACACCAGAAGAACGGGCAACGAAGGCTCCCGTTTATTTATCCCACATTGTAGAGCAAAATTACTTAACAAAAACGAATGATAATAAAGTGAAATTAGGCGGAATTTCAATAGGTCTTGCCTTAAACTCTATTTATTATTACCAAAAAGAACAGTATGGCGAATATTACGAAAAACCAATTTCAGAAGCTGAACTTGTTGAGCAAGGCAAAAAAATGGCCGCTGAAATTGTTTCCCGTTTACGTACACGTGAAGAGTTAAAAGATGTACCAATTGTTGTTGGTTTGTTTAAGCAGCAAGCTCGCAATCAAATTATTCCAGGGTCATATTTTAGCTATGGTATAGCAAAAGCTGGACAGAACAGTATTGCAGAGTGGGAAGGTATCGATGAAAATTATGTCTTGTTCCCAACTGATGATTCACAGGATGTTTACCGAGATGTCAGCAATAACTTCAAAATTTTTAAGCAAGACGTTGATAAATATTTCTCGAATTATACAAGTGTGATCGGAACAGGCTTCTATCGTAATAAGCAAATACAAAATCTTTCGATTGAAATTCCAATCCAATTTTTCGGTAAAGCAGAAATAATAGGCTTTACGCAATATTTGACGGGTATTCTAATCAATCAATTTGATAATATTCATGTTGAGGTGAGCGTTACTTCTATAAATGGCCCAGAGGCATTAATCATTAAGAAGGCCAATGATAAGGACCCTTACGTGCATGTCTATGATTAATATAGTCAGCCTTTGTGCTGGCTATATTTTTATGTAGATGGCTAGAATTAGAGGGACACAATAGGTAGATAGAGACAACACTTTGTTATAGTAGTGAAAGTTTCTATATTTTTAGTGAAAGTTGTGATTTTTAATATGAAAAATGTTATGATTATTGGCATGGTTAACTTTATTCAACCCTATTGTTATCAATAAAAACAATGAATTGAACCAGTATTCGGAGGTGTGAAAAATGGCTAAATTAACAAAAGAAGAAGTAAAGCACGTGGCAAATTTAGCACGTCTTGCTATTACAGAAGAAGAAGCAGAGAAATTTGCTGAACAGCTTGGAAAAATTACAGACTTTGCGGAGCAGTTAAATGAGCTAGATACAACGAATGTTGAACCAACAACTCACGTTTTACCACTAGTGAATGTAATGCGTGAAGACGTAGCTGTAAAAGGTTTAGACCGTGAAGTAATGATGTTAAACGTAAAAGAACAAGAAGATGGTCAAGTAAAAGTACCAGCTATCATGTAATACTAAAACATAGGAGGATTCCTCATGACGTTATTTGAACGTTCAGCTAAGGAGTTACAAGCGGAAATGAAAGCAGGTAACTTATCAATCGCTGACTTAACGAAAGAAGCATACGAGCGTATTGCAAAGCTTGACAGTGATGTACAAGCATTCCTTGCTTCAAACGAAGAAAAAGCAACTGCACAAGCTGCTGAAATGGATAAAGTCCCATTTGAAGAGCGTGGACCACTGTTTGGTCTTCCAATCGGTGTGAAAGACAACATCGTAACAGAAGGTTTAGAAACAACTTGTGCCTCTAAAATTCTAGAAGGCTTTATGCCAATTTATGATGCCACTGTTGTCAATAAGTTACGTGAAGCTGGCATGATTACAGTGGGTAAATTAAACATGGACGAGTTTGCAATGGGTTCTTCTAACGAAAACTCATACTATAAAACAACAAAAAATCCATGGAACTTAAACCACGTACCAGGGGGATCTTCAGGTGCATCTGCAGCAGCAGTAGCAGCAGGTGAAGTACCATTCTCTCTTGGTTCAGATACAGGTGGTTCAATCCGTCAACCAGCAGCTTACTGTGGTGTTGTAGGGATGAAGCCTACATATGGTCGTGTATCTCGTTTTGGTCTAGTTGCATTTGCCTCTTCTTTAGATCAAATTGGACCAATTACACGCAACGTTGAAGATAATGCGCTATTATTAGAAGCCATCGCAGGCTTAGATCCAAATGATTCTACATCGGCAAACGTAGAGGTACCAAATTACGCTGCAGCGCTTACTGGTGATGTAAAAGGCTTACGTATTGCTGTACCAAAGGAATTCCTTGGTGAAGGTGTTGGCGAGGCAGCACGTCAATCAGTGCTTACTGCATTAGAGGTATTAAAAGGCCTAGGTGCTACTGTAGAAGAAGTATCACTTCCTCATTCAAAATATGCACTTGCTGCATACTATATCCTTTCTTCATCTGAAGCGTCTTCTAACTTATCTCGTTTCGATGGTATCCGTTATGGTTTCCGTGCAGAAAATGTTACAAATTTGATGGACCTTTATAAAGAAACACGTGCACAAGGTTTTGGTGATGAAGTAAAACGCCGCATCATGCTTGGAACTTACTCACTAAGTGCCGGCACGTATGATGCGTATTATAAAAAAGCGCAACAAGCACGTACACTTATCAAAGCAGACTACGACAAAGTATTTGAAGACTTTGATGTTATCATTGGGCCTACATCCCCAACACCAGCATTTAAAATTGGTGAAAACGTCGATGATCCGATGACAATGTATGCGAACGATATTTTAACAATCCCGATGAACTTAGCTGGAGTACCTGCTATTTCAATTCCATGTGGCTTTGAAAACGGACTACCACTTGGTTTACAAATTATTGGTAAATACTTCGATGAAGCAACTATTTACCGTGTAGCTCATGCTTTTGAACAAGCAACAGAGTTCCATAAACAAGTTCCTCAAATGTGGGAGGGAAAATAACATGAACTTTGAAACAGTCATTGGTTTAGAAGTACACGTTGAGTTGAAAACAAACTCAAAAATCTTCTCACCAGCACCAGCTCATTTTGGTGCTGAACCAAATACAAATACAACAGTAATTGATTTAGGGTACCCTGGTGTCCTACCAGTCCTTAACAAAAATGTAGTAGATTTCGCAATGCGTGCTGCACTTGCACTTAATATGGAAATCGAACAAGAAACAAAATTTGACCGTAAAAACTACTTCTATCCAGATAATCCGAAAGCTTATCAAATTTCACAATTTGATAAACCAATCGGTAAAAACGGCTGGATCGATATTGAAGTAGACGGCTATACAAAACGTATCGGTATTACACGTCTTCATATGGAAGAAGATGCTGGTAAACTTTCACATGCTGGGGATCACTCATTAGTTGACTTTAACCGTCAAGGTACACCACTTGTTGAGATTGTTTCTGAGCCAGACATTCGTACACCAAACGAAGCATATGCTTACCTAGAAAAATTAAAATCAATTATTCAATATACAGACGTATCTGATTGTAAGATGGAAGAAGGCTCATTACGTTGTGATGCCAACATTTCTCTTCGTCCGTATGGTCAAGAAGAATTTGGCACAAAAACGGAGCTTAAAAACCTGAACTCCTTCAACTATGTTCGTCGTGGTTTAGAGCATGAGGAATTACGTCAAGCAGATGTATTATTATCAGGCGGTATTATTGAGCAAGAAACACGTCGTTTCGATGAAAAAACAGGTAAAACAATTTTAATGCGTGTGAAAGAGGGAACAGATGATTACCGTTACTTCCCAGAGCCAGACTTAGTTCGTCTTTCGATTGATGATGCATGGCTAGAGAGAGTGAAATCAGAAATTCCTGAGCTTCCAGATGCTCGTAAAAAACGTTATGTAGAAGAATTAGGCTTAACACCATATGATGCAGGAGTTCTTGTTATTTCTAAAGAAATCTCAGACTTCTTCGAGGCAATGATTGTGAACGGTGCAGATGCGAAACTTTCTGCTAACTGGCTAATGGGTGATGTTTCAGCTTACTTAAATGCGGAACAAAAAGACCTTAAAGATACTGCACTAACACCAGAAAACCTTGCTGAGATGGTGAAATTAATCACTGACGGAACAATTTCTTCTAAGATCGGTAAAAAAGTATTTGCTGAATTAGTAGAAAACGGTGGTTCTGCACAGGATATTGTGAAGGCGAAAGGTTTAGTTCAAATTTCCGATGAAGGTGCACTACTAGCCATCGTAACAGAAGTTTTAGATAACAATGCACAATCTATCGAAGACTTTAAAAATGGTAAAGATCGTGCGATTGGCTTCTTAGTTGGTCAAATTATGAAGGCAACAAAAGGTCAAGCCAACCCTCCAATGGTTAATAAATTATTACAACAAGAAATTGCCAAACGATAATACTCGTTGTAACATAATAGCCGAGAGAGCTTTATTGCTCCCTCGGCTATTAATTTTCAAAAATGTAACTAATTTGCAATTTATAACACTTAATAGTTGTTTAAAAAGAGTATTCATAGCAAAATATAGAATAGACAATAATAAGGGGGACGAGCCAATGAAAACTGAACAACAATATTTTCAAGAAGCTATTTCGATACAACAATATATGGAGAACATGACGACGTTGAAAGAAGAGAGCTTCCGTATTTATGATGGTTTTGAAGTGCCAACAAACGATGGCTTCATCGAATTACTAAAAGATAAGCAGCCAAAAATTTTAACTATTACAGAAGATTGGTGCGGAGACGCTATGTTAAACAACCCTATTATTCGTCGTGTTGCTGAAGCGGCAGGGTTAGAAATGCGTACC
The DNA here is from genome assembly GCF_002845985.1 of Lysinibacillus fusiformis. GTDB lineage: Bacteria > Bacillota > Bacilli > Bacillales_A > Planococcaceae > Lysinibacillus > Lysinibacillus fusiformis_D. The sequence goes on from NZ_PDFK01000007.1 coordinate 28,524, forward strand.
GTTTTTCGCGATGCTGATACAGAGTTAATTGATCGTTATTTAACAAACGGTGGTCGTGCTATCCCGATTTATCTGTTGTTAGATGATGCAGGTGAGGTTGTAGGAAAATGGGGACCACGTGCGCCTGAATTACAAGAGTTAGTCGTAACGAAACGAGCGAGTTTACCAGATAAAGAAGATCCAACATTTGAAGAAGCTCAAAAAGCTCTTTATGCAGAAATTCGAGAGGAAAATATCTCGAACTCAACTTACTGGACGTATGTCTATGAGGACTTTAAAAAACAGGTAACAAACGCATTACAAAAATAACAAGAGCATTGCAACATTTCAACGTAGAATTTCGTTGAATGAAATAGAATCTTATGAAGCAGGAAGGTATGTTATGAAACGAGCAAGAATCATTTATAATCCTACATCTGGACGCGAAGTATTTAAGAAACATCTACCAGAGGTGTTGGAAAAACTAGAGGTAGCAGGCTATGAGACATCCTGTCATGCAACAACATGTGAGGGAGATGCAACGCTTGCAGCAAAAAATGCGGTAGAGCGTGGTTTTGATATCATCATCGCAGTTGGTGGAGATGGCACATTAAATGAAGTTGTTTCAGGTGTAAGTCCATTTGAAAACCGTCCGAAAGTTGGTCTAATTCCGATGGGCACTACAAATGATTTTGCCCGTGCTGTGCATATTCCTCGAAATATTGATGAGGCTGTAGACATTATAATTCAAGGCGACACATTACCAGTGGACGTGGGTCTCTTAAATGGCGAACGCTATTTCATTAATATTGCTGCTGGGGGACGCATTACAGAACTCACTTATGAAGTACCAAGTAAAATGAAAACAATGCTTGGTCAGTTAGCCTATTATGTAAAGGCAGTAGAAATGATTCCATCCATCAAAGCTTCCCATATGCGTATTGAATATGATGGCGAAGTATTTGATGGGGACGCCATGATGTTCCTATGTGGTTTAACGAATTCAGTAGGTGGCTTTGAAAAACTTGCCCCTGATGCGAGTATTAATGATGGTTACTTTACAGTAATAGTACTGAAAAAAGTAAGCCTTCCAGAGTTTATTCAACTAGCTGCTATGGCATTACGAGGCGAACATTTAAATGACGATCGTGTCATTTATAAAAAAGCCAGCGTTGTCAAAGTCACGACTGAAAACGAAGTCCATCTTAACCTAGATGGCGAATATGGCGGAGACGCACCGGCTACATTTGAAAATCTGAAGCGTCACATTGAAATCTTTGTCCCACTTGCAGATATTCGAGAAGAAGACCGTATTTAATCAATCCAAAAAGCTCATCCTATTTTAGTTGGATGAGCTTTTTGGATTCTATCTGATCGTACTTATAAAAGTAAGGGATCTGCATATTAGGAAGTCCCCTAAAGAGAAAAGCTTCACCACTCCCAAAAATATCTACCCCCCCCACACTCCCAAAGTTAACCTTCCCAATAGAAGCCGAAAACCAGAACTGTGCCACATAAGAATCTCTGAAAACCTACTTAATCCGATTGCTTGCTTTATTAAATTGGAATGGACTAAATTATACAATTTCATCTTTAGAACTTAGATTGTGAATGAATTTAGAAAAATGTTTGGCAAATGTGCGTATATTAGTTGAACAAAATTTGAAACCTTAATAATAGCCTGAAATTTCGGTCCGTTATTAAGGTTTTATTCGTTGTAATAGTGGAAAATGGGGGTATGGATAAGGGAAAGGAAGTGTTGCCTTTGTATAAGTCACAAGAAAAGAAACTTATATGGATAAGTTTTGGTGTTGCAATTATTATGCTACTTTCCATTCTTGGAAGAATATTTGGAAGTTAGGGGGGCAATGAGATGATTAATGAATCAGCAGTCTTTTGGAGTCGAGCATTAACGGAGTTAACATTATCGTTCCATATTATTTATGCAACGATTGGTGTAGGTGTCCCGTTGATGATTATGATTGCTCAATGGACTGGGTATAAAAAGAATGATGAGCATTATATCTTAATGGCGAGACGTTGGGCGCGTGGTTTTGTTATTACTGTGGCCGTAGGTGTTGTAACAGGAACTGCCATTGGCTTACAGCTTTCATTATTGTGGCCTAACTTTATGCAACTTGCTGGTCAAACGATTGCATTACCATTGTTTATGGAAACGTTTGCATTTTTCTTTGAAGCTATATTTTTAGGGATCTATTTATATACATGGGACCGCTTTGATAGTCAGAAAAAACATATGCTACTATTAATTCCTGTCGCTGTTGGAGCGTCGATGTCAGCGGTCTTCATTACAATTGTTAATGCTTTTATGAATGCACCACAAGGATTTGATATTGTAGACGGAGAACTTGTCAATATTCAACCTTTTTTAGCGATGTTTAACCCAGCCATGCCGACAAAGGTAGCGCATGTACTTGTGACAGCGTATATGACATCAGCATTTGTACTAGCAGCTATTGCGGGATACAGAATGTTAAAAGGCTCTAAGCATGTATACCATAAAAAATCCTTGCTTTTACTTATGAAAATTGGCTTAATTTTCTCCATAGCTGCTGCTGTAATTGGAGATTTTTCAGGAAAATACTTAGCTGAATATCAACCCGAAAAACTAGCCGCTGCAGAATGGCATTTTGAAACAGAGGGTAAAGCATCGCTTGTATTATTTGGTGTATTAGATGGAGAAGAAGTAAAATACGCCATTAAAATTCCGTATGCTTTGAGCATTCTTGCACATTTTAATCCTAACGCAGAGGTAATTGGCTTAGATCAATTTGCGGAGGAGGATTTACCACCACTCTATATTCATTATCTCTTTGATATTATGGTGTCCATTGGTATGTTTATGGTGCTAGTTTCATTACTTTATGTTGTAGGGAAAGCACGGGGCTGGCAATTTATTCATTCGCGATGGTATAGATGGATTATTGTTGCGGGAGGACCTCTGTCAATCATTGCCATCGAAGCAGGTTGGTGGCTTGCGGAAGTTGGACGTCAACCATGGATACTGTATGGTCTAATGCGCACACCGGAGGGAGCTACTACGAGTGACCATGTGGATTTAATGATGCTATTGTTCGCAGGTGTTTATGCAGTTTTAGCAGTAGGAAGTATTGTCGTCTTGGTTCGAATGTTTAAAAAGAATCCAATCGAGCGTGAAATTGAAGATCGCCACTCTGAAAAAGGCGGTGACATCCTATGACGTTAGAGGTATTAGGTATTTCCGTATTATGGATTTTTCTATTTGGCTATGTCATTGTCGCATCCATTGATTTTGGTGCAGGCTTCTTCAACGCTTATAGCCTACTAATTGGTAAAAATCATATTTTAACAAATATTATCAAACGTTATTTATCGCCTGTCTGGGAAGTAACCAATGTCTTTTTAGTATTCTTCTTCGTAGGGATCGTTGGATTTTTCCCACAAACTGCTTTTTATTACGGAACGATTTTACTTGTGCCAGTCAGTATTTCGCTTGTACTGTTAGCAATTCGTGGCTCCTACTATGCCTTTGAATCGTACGGCACGCGAGGACATATAGGGTATACGCTGACATACGGTGTGGCAGGTTTATTAATTCCCGCTTCCTTATCTGTTGTTTTTGCCATTGCTGGTGGAGGCTATGTTGATCTGATTGATGGGCAACCTGTGCTAAACTACTGGACTTTATATACAAGTCCATTTGCTTGGAGCATTGTGGTACTGAGCATCGCTGCTGTGCTGTATATTTCAGCCGTATTTTTAACGTGGTATGCTCATAAAGCAAATGACGTAGAAGCGACTAAACTGATGCGAAAATATGCACTTGTTTGGGCAGCACCGTTAATGATTAGTGCACTGGGCATTATGTATGAAATGAAATCCATTAACCCAGAAAGTTATAGTCACATGGTGAATTTATGGTGGATGTTTGCGATTTCAGCTGTCTTATTTATTATTACAGTCATGCTCATTGCCATGCGTAAAAAGTACGGACTTGCAGTTGGGCTTCTTATTGCTCAATTTGCTGTAGCCTTCTTTGCATATGGGATAGCACAATATCCATACTTACTGTATCCGTATTTAACAATTTATGATAGTTTTACAAGCACACAAATGGCGGTTGCTTTAGTCATCGCATTTATTTTAGGGCTGTGCCTTCTTCTTCCTTCACTCTATTTATTGATGAAACTATTCTTGTTCAATAAAAACTATGTGACAGGAAAAGAAGACAATCACGCATAGGAGGAAATCAAGGTATGCAAAGTTTCTTAATTTTTTATGCACCTTTTATTGTCGTCATTCTTGGGATCTTGTGTGCATTTTGGTGGGCACCAAGGGATTATCATATTACAAAAGAGCAAGAAAAGAGTCGCGAATAGCGGCTCTTTTTTCAAGTTAGTGAGGAGAACAATATAACGGGCAAGTCTTGTTCTTTTTTCATTCGCCAACACATGCTACAATAAGGAGATTGAAATGGAGGATGTACGAATGTCAGCACCCGTGAAAAAAAATGATCGACTTTCAGTTTATATAGAAGATTTAACACATGATGGCAATGGCGTCGCAAAGGTTGATGGCTACCCATTATTTATACAAGGCGCACTTCCAAACGAAACAGCTGAAATACATGTGATGAAAACCTTAAAAAATTATGGCTTTGCAAAAGTAGTAGATATTATTAAGCCATCTTCAGATCGAGTAGCAGCACCCTGTGATTATTTCAAGCAATGTGGCGGCTGTCAATTACAGCATTTATCCTATGAGGGGCAGTTAAAATGGAAAGAAAATATGGTGCGCAATGTGATGCAGCGCATTGGTAAAATTAATGCACCTGTTCTTCCTGTAAAAGGAATGGAAGAGCCTTGGCATTACCGTAATAAAGCGCAAATCCCCTTCTCTGTAAATGAAGAAGGACAAGCGATTGCAGGTTTTTATAAAACAAAAACGCATAGCATTGTAGATATGGATCGTTGCTTAATTCAAACAGGAGAAGCGGACGCCATTCTTGCAGGCTTGAAAAAGGAATTAACGGCGATAGGAATTCGCCCTTACAATGAGCATACACACGAAGGAATGCTGCGACACGTTGTCATTCGTAAAGCACGAGCAACAGGTGAGGTCATGGTTGTCCTTGTAACAAAAAAGAAAAAGTTCCCACAAAAAGAGGCAGCCGTTGCAGTGATTCAAAGATTAGTTCCGAACGTTACGTCGATTATGCAAAATGTGAATAATGAAAAAACCAATGTGATTTTTGGTGATGATACCATCAATCTTTGGGGCAAGGACATCATTATTGATACAATTGGCGATGTACGTTTTGAGATTTCAGCTCGTTCCTTCTATCAAGTCAACCCAGAGCAAACAGAGGTCCTCTATAAACAAGCATTGGATTATGCTGACTTGCAGGGGGATGAACGCGTCATTGATGCGTATTGTGGCATTGGTACCATCTCTTTATTCCTGGCACAAAAAGCAAAGGCAGTCATGGGCGTGGAGATTGTCCCACAAGCAATTGAAGATGCTAAACGCAACGCAGTACTCAATGGTTTTACCAATACTTATTTTGAGGCTGGCCCAGCAGAGGAAGTTATACCGAGATGGTATAAGGAGGGCAAGGAAGCAGACGTACTAGTAGTCGATCCACCACGCAAAGGCTGCGACGCAGCACTTCTAACTACCATTTTAGAGCAACGACCAAAACGAGTGGTCTATGTATCCTGTAACCCAGCTACACTAGCACGTGACCTTCGCATTTTGGAGGATGGCGGCTATCAAACACAGGAAATTCAGCCAGTAGACATGTTCCCGCATTCGACGCATTGTGAAGCGGTTGCTTGGCTAACGTTAGTAGAGTAGAAAAGCAGATGGTGTAGAGAAATCTATACTATCTGCTTTCTATTTAGACAATTACCATTTAAGAACATTTTCGATATAATAAATGTGACTGATTTTCAAAAAGTTATTGGGCATGATATAAATGTAAAATTGAGCTTTATATTTTGGACTGAAAGTATAGAGTTTTATTCATAGTGAGAGGATTTGGGTTTAACATGATAGATAATTTTTGGCGTGATTTACCACGACCATTTTTTGTGCTGGCACCAATGGAAGATGTGACAGATGTTGTTTTTCGACATGTAGTAAATGAAGCGGGTCGGCCGGATGTATTTTTTACAGAGTTTACAAATTCGGATAGCTATTGTCATCCAGAGGGACAGAAAAGTGTACGTGGCCGTTTGACTTTTACAGAAGATGAGCAGCCAATGGTGGCACATATTTGGGGGGATAATCCCGACTATTTCCGTCAAATGAGTATTGGTATGGCAGAGCTCGGTTTTAAAGGCATTGATATTAATATGGGTTGCCCTGTACCGAATGTGGCATCAAGAGGAAAAGGGAGTGGCCTTATTCTCCGTCCAGATGTCGCGGCAGAATTGATTCAAGCAGCAAAAGCGGGTGGATTGCCTGTCAGTGTGAAAACCCGTCTTGGCTATAAGGAGATAAATGAGTGGGAGGAGTGGCTAACACATATTTTACAACAAGATATAGCGAACCTTTCGATTCATCTACGAACAAGAAAGGAAATGAGCTTAGTAGATGCGCATTGGGAGCTTATTCCGGAAATCAAAAAATTACGTGACCGTATTGCACCAAATACGCTACTAACAATCAATGGAGATATTCCTGACCGTCAAACGGGACTGCAGCTAGCTGAACAATATGGTATTGATGGCGTGATGATTGGGCGAGGTATTTTTAAAAATCCGTTTGCTTTTGAAAAAGAGCCAAAAGAGCATAGCAGTAAAGAGTATCTTGATCTTTTAAGACTGCAGCTCGATCTGCAAGATCAATATGCGGAAGTACTACCACGTTCCATCACAGGGCTTCACCGCTTTTTCAAAATTTATGTCAAAGGATTCCGTGGAGCTGGTGAATTAAGAAGCCAATTGATGAACACGAAATCAACAGATGAAGTGCGTGCATTGCTAGATAACTTTGAAGCAAATAATATGGAGTGACCTGTTAGCTGGTAAGAATGGAGCATAATTCATAAAAAGCAAGGGCAGGAGTAAGCAATATCCACTCCTTACTCTTGCTTTTTTTCTGGTATAAAGGCTACAAATGAATCTTCCTATTTATTTTAACCTTTATAAGCAAACAGCATTTTTAGACAAAATCAAATACATCACCAATCAATCTCCCTATGCCTCTAAGTAACCAGAAAAGGACTCTAAAAGGCAAGAGAATGAGTTCAGGTATCCAAACGAGTATATCAAAAATGAAATCTAAAAATGTATAACCGCTGTGGTACTTCTTGCCTTTTCTTCTTTGCCACCAATCCTTCATAAATTCTCAATCCTTTTTAACCGTTACAATTTTTTAATATATTTACGATCAAATGTTTATTAAGTTTCAAATGAACAGTAGAGGCTATCATCTTTTGCTAAAAAACGTTTTTGTTTAGGCATGTGTAGCTACTTTCGTAGCGCATATTTCTTCACATAACAGTATACTGCTAAAACATAAACTTGCCTTTTTCGAATGTGCATATTACAATAAAAAGTAAGTTAATAGCAGGTTTGAGTAACTGAGAGACCATTGAAAACGTATGTACCTAGCGTACATATGCTTTTGATGGTCTTTTTTTATCTTTAAAATGATGAGGGAGGAAATAAAATATGAGTACAGCTTCTGCGATACAACGACAACAAACAATGGAGGAACTACAAGGCAGGGAGTATGATTTATTAGTAATTGGTGGGGGCATTACAGGATGTGGTATTGCACTAGATGCTATTGCTCGCGGTCTTTCTGTAGCATTAGTGGAAATGCAGGATTTTGCAGCAGGTACCTCTAGCCGTTCGACAAAATTAGTACATGGTGGTTTACGCTATTTAAAGCAATTTGAAATAAAAGAGGTAGCAGAGTTAGGAAAGGAACGTGCCATTGTTTATGAAAATGGTCCACATGTGACAACACCTGTTTGGATGCTGTTACCTTTTCATAAGGGCGGGACATTTGGAAAATACTCTACAAATCTTGGCTTGCGTGTCTATGATTTTTTAGCAGGAGTCAGACGTGCTGAGCGTCGTTATATGTTAAATGCAGTTGAAACCGTTGAGAAGGAGCCATTAGTGAAGACAAAGGGATTACTTGGTGGTGGTATGTATGTGGAATACCGTACGGATGATGCTCGTTTAACGATTGAGGTAGCGAAGGCAGCGATTGAAAAAGGTGCAACATTAATTAATTATATGAAAGCCGAAAACTTCTTATATAATGAACAGCGAAAAATCAATGGCATTGTAGCAAAGGATATAATAACAGATCGTACAATCGATATTCGTGCAAAGGCAGTGGTTAATGCTGCTGGTCCATGGGTGGATGATGTGCGCACAATTGAAGGGAAGCAGGCAGGGAAGCATTTAATTTTATCAAAAGGTGTGCATATTGTTTTTGATGAATCAAAATTCCCATTAAAACAAGCTGTTTATTTTGATACACCTGATGGTCGTATGGTATTTGCCATTCCTCGTCAAGGTAAGACCTATGTAGGAACAACAGATACATTTTATGAGGGCGATGCTCGTAATATGGATATTTATCAAGAGGATCGCGATTATATAATGAACGCGATTCGTTATATGTTCCCAAATGTAAAGGTGACAGATGCGGATATTGAATCAAGCTGGGCAGGTGTGCGTCCGTTGATTCATGAGGACGGAAAAAATCCGTCTGAAATTTCTCGTAAGGATGAAGTGTGGGTATCACCATCAGGACTTGTAACAATTGCAGGTGGGAAATTAACAGGCTACCGTAAAATGGCTGAAACGGTATTAAATACGATTGCACAGGAACTAGAGCAACAATTTGGCATTCAATCTTCTCCATGTACAACAAAGAAAATACCAATTTCTGGTGGTGATATTGGCGGTTCAAAGAAATTATATGCCTTCTTACATGACCATACAAGATTAGGCAAAAAATTAGGCTTATCCGAAGAAGAGGCTAAATTTTTAACACAGCATTATGGTAGCAATGTAGATATTGTCTTTAACTATGTTAAGGAAGGACATCCAGTTTTACCATCATGGCTGTATGCACAATTAATGTATGGTATTCATCATGAATTGGTCGTTCATCCGAATGACTTTATGGTTCGCCGTACAGGATATATGTTCTTCCAAATGGCCATTGTTAAACAATATAAAGAGGCTATTTTAGATGAAATGGCTAAGCAACTCAACTGGACAGCACAGCAACGTACACAATATGAAGAAGATGTTAAGAAAGAAATAAAACGAGCGACAACTGCGCTATAATGAGGTAGTTACTCTCATAATATAAGGTGAGCATTTACCCTGTATTATAAGGGAAGGAGAGAATGGTATGCATTTTGATAATCAACAGGTAATTCCTGCAGCGCGTACTGTTAAGCAGTTTGACGAAATAATAGCAAGTCCATTCACTTATATTGTCCTCTTGGAGGTGCATATTAGCTTATTGATGTCTTTAAAGCGTGAGGCACATCGGCATGGAAAAAAATTAATTATTCATGCTGATTTAATTCATGGCTTAAAAACGGATAATTTTGCAGCGGACTTTTTATGTAATGATGTTCGTCCCGCTGGTATTATTTCAACTCGTTCCAATATGCTAATGAAAGCCAAAGCTCGTGGAATTATGGCTATTCAACGTGTGTTTTTGATTGATACGATTGCTCTTGAAAAAAGTTATTCGATGATTGAAACAGCACAGCCTGATTATATTGAGCTATTACCAGGCATTATTCCGTCTATGATTCAAGAAATCTATGAGCGGACACAAATCCCTGTTATTACAGGTGGCTTAGTGCGTACAGTGGACAATATTGAAGAAGCGTTAACTGGGGGCGCTATCGCCGTTACAACATCTAATAAGAAATTATGGGAAAATTTCAATAAATAGTTGACTCTGTATGTTTTTTTCTCTAAAATGAACTTAAGTTCATAAGCGCGTGGTTAGGAAAAGGAACCCACATTTGTTCATCTACATGTTTTAATGTAGTTTGATTAAATGTGGGTTCCTTTTTGTTTTCTATGGGCTATTATCACAAAGGGGGACTTCACTATGTCTACGTTTACAGCTGAGCTGGTCGGCACAATGATTCTTATTTTATTTGGTGGCGGCGTTGTAGCTGGTACTGTGCTAAACAAATCGAAAGGCTTTGGTGGTGGATGGATTGTTATTACCTTTGCATGGGGACTTGCTGTTGCAATGGCAGCCTATGCAGTAGGGGGAATTAGCGGTGCTCATCTAAATCCTGCACTAACCATTGCTCTTGCCACGATTGGCAATTTTCCATGGGGAGATGTACCAGCATATATTGCAGCACAAATGATTGGTGCATTTTTAGGAGCAACGCTTGTTTACTTTATGTATTTACCACATTGGCAGGCAACAGCAGATGCAGATACAAAATTAGCGCCATTTTCCACAATGCCAGCTATTAAGCATCCTTTATCAAATCTACTATCTGAAATGATAGGAACATTTATTTTAGTATTAGGCATTTTAGCGTTAGGTACAAATACGATTACAGATGGTTTAAATCCATTTTTAGTTGGTCTGTTAATTATTGTGATTGGGATGGCTTTAGGTGGCCCAACAGGCTATGCGATTAACCCTGCCCGCGATTTGGGTCCACGTATCGCCCATTTTATTTTGCCGATTTCAGGAAAAGGTGATTCTGGTTGGGGATATGCATGGATACCAGTTGTAGGTCCAATTATTGGTGGTACATTTGGTGCATTGTTTTTCCAACAAATATTTGAAGGGAAAAATAGTATAGCATTTTGGATTGTTGCAGTGATTGTTGTTACTATTTTCATAGGGGCACAATTAACTGTCAAGAATGTTCAAGTTGAAGACTAATTTATTTGGAGGGATTTCTATGTCAGAAAAAAAATATATTTTAGCGTTAGACCAAGGCACAACAAGTTCAAGAGCTATTCTATTTGATGAAAAGGGTAAAATTGTACACACTGCTCAACAAGAATTCCAACAACATTTTCCACAAGCAGGCTGGGTAGAGCATCATGCAGAGGAAATTTGGTCATCTATCCTATCTTGTATTGCAACCGTGTTATCAGAAAAAGGTGTGGATTCAAGCCAAATTGCAGGGATTGGGATTACAAACCAACGCGAAACAACCGTAGTGTGGGATAAACATACTGGCAAACCTGTTTATAACGCAATTGTTTGGCAATCACGTCAAACGAATGAAATTTGTGAGCAGTTAAAGGAAAGCGGTTACAATGATTTATTCCGTGATAAAACAGGCTTATTAATCGATGCTTACTTCTCTGGCACAAAAGTGAAGTGGATTTTAGATCATGTTGAGGGAGCACGTGAAAAAGCTGAGGCAGGAGAGTTGCTATTCGGTACAATTGATACATGGCTAATTTGGAAGTTATCGGGTGGGAAAGTACATGTAACAGATTATTCAAATGCTTCTCGTACATTGATGTATAATATCCATGAGTTACAGTGGGATGAAGAACTTTTAGAAATTTTAACTGTTCCTGCCTCTATGCTGCCAGAAGTACGTCCTTCTTCTGAAATTTATGGCTATACAGAGGAGGCTTTATTCTTTGGCTCTGCTGTCCCAATTGCGGGTGCTGCTGGTGACCAACAAGCAGCATTATTCGGTCAGGCATGTTTTGAAGAAGGAATGGTCAAGAACACATATGGCACAGGCTGCTTTATGTTAATGAACACAGGCGAAAAGGCAGTGAAGTCAAATAATGGATTATTGACAACATTAGCTTGGGGCTTAGATGGTAAAGTAACGTATGCTTTAGAGGGAAGTATTTTTGTAGCAGGCTCAGCGATTCAATGGCTACGTGATGGTTTGCGTATGTTCCGTAATGCGAGTGAATCAGAGCAATATGCGACGCGTGTGGAATCAACAGATGGAGTTTATATTGTCCCAGCATTTGTTGGCTTAGGCACACCGTATTGGGATTCTGATGTACGTGGAGCTGTCTTTGGCTTAACACGTGGGACATCGAAAGAACATTTTGTACGTGCGACACTAGAATCATTAGCTTATCAAACAAAGGATGTATTAGCAGCGATGGAAGCAGATGCTAATATTCCGTTAGCAAAATTGCGTGTGGATGGCGGAGCTGTGGCAAATAATTTCTTAATGCAATTCCAAGCAGATTTATTAAATGTTCCTGTTGATCGCCCAGTTATCAATGAAACAACAGCTTTAGGAGCAGCTTATTTAGCAGGCCTAGCAGTTGGCTATTGGCATTCAACAGAGGAGATCGGAAAGTATTGGAATTTAGATCGTCAATTTACACCAAATATGAGTGACGAGTATCGTGACAATATTTATGCAGGCTGGAAAAAGGCTGTTGCCGCAGCGCAAGTATTTAAGTAAGCAAACCATTTGAGAGGCTGGGGTATAACTAGCTTCAATTAATGAGAAATCCGAATTCGGATTTCTCTATTTTTTATGTTGTCTCCAGATAGCTCGTAACGAATGTCCAATGAGTGCTCAAATTTTCGATCATTTGAGCGAGGTCTTTCAATGCTAATTGCTTTTCATTTTCTTATATGATTTCTTTTTTAAGTCTGTTTTGCCATTTGCATGAGCTATTGGTGCTCTAGCTATAGATGCTGGTGGCAGGGTTCTTGTTTTAGACAAGCCCTACCATTAGTCATATTTCTGTCGATTTTTATTTGAGAAAGGTGAAGAAAACGTCCAATTCTTTATAGAGTTGGGCTTTTTTGTTCGTAAGGAATAGAGGATTTAGAGAGAAATCAGAGAATTGTATATAAGTACCATTATATGTAATGACGTTTTATAGGAGTTGTATGAAGATGGTTGTGACAACGAGACCGTTAAAAATTAAGTATAAAAAGTTAGCCAATCCTTTTCAGGAGTTTATGCAGATCAATCCTCACAATAATGCCCTTACGAAGGAAGTGGTCTTTCTACGTTATATTGGTATACCTGATTCTGTAGATCTTTATAAAGAAGATATTTTAAAAATGGATGAGTATTTCACAAAGCAAAGCGTATTTTATTTACGACTACATAGGCTTGAGGTCATCAATAATAAGAAAGATGCAGATAGACTGTCGGAGCTTTGGGGAGATTGGCAGGCTGCTGCTGATAGTATGCAGTTACTGTATGAGACATCTTTATGCGGTAAATTACCGAATGATCAACTTGAATGGACAAAAAAGCTTAGCTTTAAAAAAATTCTCCATCTTTTTAAAGAACATCAGCCGCATGCTAATGACACGTTACTAAAAAACTTTGCAGTTAAATTTTTATATTGGATGGATTATTATTTACCACAAATTTTTTCTAAGGAAAATCAAGCATCCTTTAAAATTGTTTTTATAGGAGACATTACGCAGCATGAATCATTATTCTTATATTTTTTATCGACACTTGGCTGCGATATATGTTATATGAACCCTAAAGGGGATATCACTAATTTGTATCCTATCATAGCAGCATCATCTACTTTGCAGAGTTGTCGTAATTGCTATGAAAAAGAATTCATAATCCCTAAAATGCTCTCGATGAAAAGCATACCACCACAACAACCGACGATTCTCCCAGTTCATAGTACTAGCATGGTTACTACAGAAGAGTGTAGTTATGAACAGTTGGCTTCTTTAGCGACATCTGTTGTGATGATAAAGACATTTGGTGCAGATGGTAAGGCGTTATGTTTTGGTTCTGGAGTTGTTCTCCATCGCGATGGCTATATTTTGACGAACTTGCATGTTGTAGGTGGTGGGAACTATTATTCAGTGCTATATGAAAATGATCCAAACGAATATATTACCCATCAATTTGTGAAATATCATGACATGCATGATTTGGCTATTTTGAAGGTAGACAGAACAAGTCTACCTTTGCCTGTTAAAATAGAGGGTCAATTAGTTCGCGGGCAAAAAATTGTGGCGATTGGCAGTCCCTTAGGATTATTTAATTCAGTTTCTGATGGAATTGTTTCAGGCTTTCGAGATCTTCGAAAAATGTCCATGATTCAATTTACGGCTGCTATTTCCAATGGCAGTTCTGGTGGTGCTTTATTGGATATGCATGGACGATTGGTCGGTTTGATAACAGCAGGCTTTGATGATGGTCAGAATCTGAACTTAGCTGTACCAGCTCATTTGATTTATCAATTTGCCCAAAACTTTATTGAAGTATCAGGCTAATTTCCACTATTCAACCATTGCTTTTTCATTCGTAATCTTATAGAATGTAGAACGGTATAAATGAACGATATATAAATCCTTTAATACGGTCCAGAGAGGCTGAAAAGGGCTATGTGATATTTTTAAGCTAATATCTTTGCTTTGTCATGCCCTTTTGTCCTCTGTGACGGAAGGGCTTTTATTATTGTTCCATACTCCTCTTTTAAAGGAAGTCCCGTGAGGCTTCAAAAGAGAATGGACAAGACAGCTATAATCCATTCACTAAAAGAGATCGACAACTAGAAAATTGGAGGCTACAAAGAATGGATTATCGTAAAAAAACCGTGGTCGCTTCAGTGGCAGGGTTAACGCTAGAGGGAATGGACATTATGTTTATTTCTTTTGCTATGACAATGATTATTGCAGAATTTAATATTGATCTTGCAACTGGTGGATTGATTTCATCCATCACGAATATTGGAATGCTAATGGGTGGTATTATTTTTGGTGTGTTGGCCGACAAATATGGTCGCGTAAAAGTGTTTACGTATACCGTCATATTATTTGCCATCGGAACAGCCTTAACAGGCGTAGCAACAAGTATTGAGCAAGTTTATGTTTATAGATTTATCGCTGGCTTAGGAGCTGGTGGGGAATATGGTATTGGTATGGCACTTGTGGCGGAGGCTTGGCCGAAGAATAAACAAGGAAGAGCTTCTTCGTATGTAAGTGTAGGGGCACAGTATGGGGTGATCTTAGCGGCATTACTAAGTGCCATCATTTTACCAACTTTAGGATGGAGAGCTTTATTCTTCGTCGGTTTATTACCAGTCATTTTTGCCTTTATCGTACGTAAAAATCTTGATGAATCACCAGAATGGGTGGCGTCACAGAATAAACAAAACAATAAGCAAGAGAAAGGGAAACTGGCCCAATTATTTGCTTCACCACGAATCACGATGACGACTCTTTCGCTGATTTTAATGGCTACTGTTCAAATCGCAGGCTATAATGGCCTCATGATCTGGCTACCATCTATGCTACAAAAATCGCAAGGATTATCAGTTTCCAGCTCAGCCTTGTGGACAATTAGTACCGCTGTCGGCATGATTATTGGAATGCTGACATTTGGTAGATTTATGGATCGTTTTGGTGCAAAGCGTACATTCGGTATCTTTTTATTAGCCTCAGCCTGTGCAGTATTCCTTTATTCCTTTGCAACAGGTGCAATAGCCATATTATTAGGCGGTGCAGTTGTAGGATTTTTCTCTAACGGAATGTTTGCAGGGTATGGTGCATTAATTAGTAGCTTCTATCCAGTCCAAATTCGCAGTACAGCAACAAATACTATTTTTAACTTTGGTCGAGCAATAGGAGGATTTTCACCAATCTTTGTCGGCTATATTTTACAAAGTTACGATATGACAGTCGTTATGATTTACTTAGCAGCATTGTATTGCATTTCCTTTATCGTCATGCTGACACTTCAGGGAACAGGCAAGGGTTTGCAAACGGCTTAATCCTATACATCACGAAAGAACGAATTCCACTTCTTCAAATGGGATTCGTTCTTTTTTTATTAGTTTTTATTTAATTATAATAAACCTTTTGAACGTTTCTCAGCGATTTCAACAAGGCGTTTTGTAATTTCTCCTCCAACGGAACCATTTGCGCGAGAAGATGCTTCTGGCCCAAGCTGAACGCCAAATTCTTGTGCAATTTCATATTTCATTTGATTGACAGCTTCGTGTACGCCAGGTACTAGAAGCTTATTTGAACTACGGTTATTGTTAGCCATTGTTCTCACCTCCTTGAGCTTAGAATGGTTGCTTACCAACTTTTCATACATTTAAAAAGAAGGAAACGCACACGCTAAATGCTAATAACAACAACTTGTGGAAAGCCAGCAATAATCAGCAAACTCTCTGTTATAATTAAGCCTGGCTCTTTACTATAGAAGGTTGATTAAAGGAGGAACAACAGAATGACGAATAATGATATTTTAATTCGTTTACGCTATGCATTCGATATAAAAAATGTAGATATGGTAGAAATTTTTAAGCTAGGTGGTATGAACTATACGAAAGAAGAAGTATTAAATATGCTCATTAAGATTAATGATGAGGAAGAAGCACCAGAAACATACATTAGTTGTAATAATAAAATGTTGGAAGCTTTTTTAAATGGACTCATTACCTTTAAACGTGGGCCACAGAAGCCAAAGGAAGGACAGGCTGAGGGACCACTACCTGTGTCTGGAAAAGAAAGTCCGAACAATATGCTATTAAAGAAAGTGAAAATTGCCTTATCCTTAACAACTGAGGAGATGCTTGAAATTTTATATGATGGTGGAATTAAGGTGACAAAAGGTGAATTAGGTGCCATTTTAAGAAATCCAAGTCACCGTAATTATAAAGAGTGCGGTGATTCGTTCGTACGTAATTTTTTAAGGGGCTTAACATATAAATATAGAGGGTAACAGACAGATGTTTTAAATCATAAAGTACCATTTTTTTCTTTAAAATTCGTTGACAATTTGTGACGAAATTGTGTACAATAAATTTATCACAAATTGTTCACAAAAAAGATGAAAAATGTTCACAAACAAAGGGGTGCTTGTATGATTTATTTTGACATCTTATTAGTAGCTATTGCATGCGTTACAATGCCTTTTATTGTTGCAGTTATGTTAGATATTTTTTATGCAGAACGAAAAAAAGTTCGTTTTTCATTACGTCGTACTTCATTATGGTATATCGCTATGTTTGCACTATCGTTTATACCATCCGTTTTACTTGTCACACAAAACGTATAATGCAATCAAACACTTAGGGGTAAGTGGAATGAAATAGGCAGCTACAACTCGCATTGAGGTCGTAGCTGTTTTTTTATGTTGATATGACAAAATGATTTTATACCGAAATGGAAGGGTTCAATAAATGACATGGTGAATGAAAACTTCACAATGATGTATTCTCAAGTAAATAAACACTAATTAAAGATGCATTCAATAGTCTAAAATAAGCAGTATGATTATTGTTATTGGGATTAGCCGGATTCCGGGAATGTTAGGGGAAGCTTTCAAGTCAATTTATAATGGGTATCACAATTGTCGTGGTGAGCTTACTTGTACTACCATCACAACATGTCCTTGGTGCAAGCAGTAAAGAAAAATTAAACTATGGAGAGCACGAGGTCATTGAATTTCAATGGATTCGTGTTTTTTATTAGAATGAAAAGCTAGAGTCGAGAATAAAATTGCTAGTACATCAACCTATTTTTTCTAGCAATTATCTTGATAAAGGCGGGGTCTGAATGAAAAATATTTTCTTCATTTTATTAGGGATTGTCTATCTTTTTCTAGCAAATGCAATTGAATTAGCCATCATTAAGCCATTATTTTTTTTAATAGGACTTGCTTTAGTCAGTATTGGTAGCATTCGATATATAAAAGAACGTTATATTGCTGCACAAACTTTGGTACAAATGACGGAAGCTAGTGAAGAAGAGATAATGGCTATTCCTCATACCCAATGTACATTATCCAATGATGCTTTAAATGCTTTATTGTTAAATGAACAGACAAATACGCTTATTTTTGCACGAAGAGAATCGCTAGATGAAGAGTTGACAATAATAGAGATTCCATTTAACAAAATATATGAAGTGGCCATCATGGAAGACGAAGAGTTTATGATTAGAACAAAGAATCACCTTATGAGTGGGTCTTTACTTGGGGAAGCGGATGAAATAGAGGAAGTGGAGGTGGAGGAAGATACCATTTCACAGCTTTCTTTAAAATTAGTAGTGGATCATTTATCAGAGCCAATTCAAGAATATATGTTTATGGATAATGGTGAAGAGCTAATTTCAAAAGAGGAAGAGGACTACAAGGAAGCTATGGAGCTTTGTGAGAAATGGTTTCAAAAGATAAGCGTAATTATCAAACGTCATGAATTGGAAAGAGTTCCGATCAATCATTGGCAATAATCGAAAAAGCTATCTCGAATTAGAAAAATTTGAGATAGCTTTTGTTGTGTAGTTCGTTAAATTTTAAATTGCTGTAGTTGGGTGTTTAGTTCTTCAGCCATTCCTGCGAGTTGATTTGCACTTCTAGCGATTTCATCCATTGTAGCGGCGGTTTCCTCTACAGTTGCTGTTGTTTGTTCAACACCGGCGGCGGATTCCTGTGAAATAGAAGCCATGTCATCTATAGAGACATTAATGGTTTCTGAATTTTGAGCAAGATGATGTAAATTAGTAGAAATGGTCGTAATATTCTCGATCATATCCTCTACTGCATTTGATATTTGATCAAATGTTTCGTTTGTTTGATCAAGCTGTGCGGTTCCCCTTTTAACTTCTTCATAGCCTGATTGTAGGGCAGAAGTGACATTGCCTGTCTCACCTTGAATACGATGGACGATTGTTGAAATATCCGTGACAGAGAATTGCACTTGTTCAGCGAGCTTGCGGACTTCATCTGCGACAACGGCAAAGCCTTTTCCGTGTTCACCTGCTCGTGCTGCTTCAATCGCTGCATTGAGTGCGAGTAAATTTGTTTGATTTGAAATCTCGTCTATAACTGACACAAGCTTGGAAATTTCGGCGGACTGTACATTCAAACTTTCAACCTTTTTCACGGAATCTAGCATAATGTCATTAATCGCAGCCATTTGTTTAGTCGATTGAACCATTAAGCCTTTACCAGAAACCGTTAAATTTTGGACATGGCTAGAATGTTCTTTTAATTCAATGCCTTCTTGTGTTGTGTCGTGAATACTGCGCTTAAAGGCTGTCATTGTTTCTGCTAAATCACCCGTTGTGGACGCTTGTGTTTCTGTACCTGAAGCAAGCTCTTGCATGGTTACTGTAATTTGCTCTGTACCTGCTTGTACTTCATTCGATGATTGAGCCAGCTCTTCACTACTTGCGGCCACTGTTTCTGAAACGCTGTAGATGGAATGAATCGTTTGTTTTAATTTATTGTTCATTTCATTAGCAGCAAGCATTAACGTGCCGATTTCATCTCGTGTTTTAACTGCTAATGGCTCCAGTTGCAAATTACCATCTGCTAATTCCTTCATACGATTCGCTACAACTTTAACCGGTCTGGAAATGGTACTAGCTGTAATAATAGCAATTAGAATACCAGCTATAGTTAAAATTAAACTGAAAGCAATCCCGATTGTTCGATTTTGAGAGCTTGTTGAAACAACATCATTACCAACGGACGTAATCGCATCGGCACGTTCATCCGCAAGTTCCTCATAACCATTGCGTACTTTTGTCACGAGGCCATGTGTATCCATTAAATTTTCTAAAGCTAACTCTTTATTGCCCTTTTCGTAGATATCAAACACCTCAGTGTTGACAAGATTACTCCAATCACGTGCTATTTCTACTAGCAGAGTACGTTCATTTGATGTTTCATATTCGTCTAGAATAGCATTGTTTTCCTCAGCCATTTGACGATATTCATTAAACGTTTCCTTATATTTTTCATCACCAGTCATTACATAGTTTAAAGCAGCTGACAGTCGCACACTCATAGATAATGCTAAATTTTTACTGGCATTTAAAACAACTAAATCTTCCTTTACTAAATCTTTTGCCTGTCTCTCCATATTTGTATTGGAATTGTAAGTATAGGTTGTAAAGCTCACTACTAAAACTAACAAAAAAATAAATGCACTTAAAATTCGAGCTTTAAGTGTTTTAAACTGTAAAATGCCTTTCATTTCCCCATCCCTTTACTATCTCATTGAGAATTTTATTCAATCATAATTATTATTTTATAACTATTTGTGTAGATTAATAAGGCTTTCGGTAAAAATAGTTAAAAATAGTTTTTTAGTACAACCGTATAATGGGTTCTGGGTTGCCTGTAGTTAAATATATATAGATGTCTAACAACTAATGAATATATTTACGTATAATTTTCCTATATAATAAGAAAAAAGCACCTGTAGCAAAATGCTTCAAGTGCCATGTATTATAAAAGATCTATTGTTTTTGTTTTTTTGCTTGCCGCTCCCATTGCAATAAGGAGGGGTATGGATCAAAAGCCCATTCGGTTCTTCCATTAAATTTGTAAATACCATAATGAAGATGTGGAGGGAATTTTCCTGATGTACCTTCTTTCCCATATCCAGAGCTTCCCACATAGCCAAGCACCGTGCCAGGCTCTACAACGGAGCCTACCTCAATGTCCTTATGATAGCTACCAAGGTGGGCATAATAGTGATAGGAGTTATGATTATCACGAATACCAATACGCCAGCCACCAAATTGATTCCAGCCTTTTACCTCAACAATTCCATAGGAGGTAGATAAGACAGGGGTTCCATAACTTGCAAAAATATCGGTTCCTTCATGAATCCGACGTCCACCCCAGCCTCTATTGGCACCCCAAGTACCCCTGTAACTGTAATTCGAGCGAATATTGAGTGGGAAGGTATGTGCATCCAGTTCAATTGTTTTAAAATGTCTGTACAGTGTGGAAATCGTAAAAATTTGATTGACTGCTTCTTCACTTCCATAATATTCCCATAATGCTAATTTAAAATCCTCATCAGTCGTGCCGAATTTTCCTAAATAACTAGCCATTGAAAAAATGACATCCTCATCATCCTTTGGACTAGCGATTCCATCATGATTCCCATCAAGGCCCATACCACCGAAATAGCTAATCGTTTCAGGTGAGGTATCTTCCTTTACAGGATTTAATGCGCCTGACCAATATTCATCAGAAAATTGGATAGCCAAATAGCCTTCTCGTTTAGGGATATCTTTACGAACAGATTGGAGATTTCTTTCATACTGATCGATAGCCGCTAAAAAATGCCAAGGAATGAGTAATTCATCAAATTGTACATAATAGGACATACGCTGTTGTAAAGCTTCTTCTTCTGCTAGCTCCTCTTTTGCAAAAGAGGCAGTAGGGTACAGCATCATTCCTAAAAATAAAAATGTGAAAAGAAAAATAAAATGGCGATGCAATGATGGACCTCCTTTCTAACGTTAGAATAACCGAAATTTTTATCTTCATTCAGTAAGCTTAAACAGCCAATAAATCCGCAATCTTTTTATCCCTAAAAAAGAAATAATAAGAAGAAACGTCGTCAAAGAAAAAGTAATGGGTATCATCATGCGATTAACTTCATACTATGTTATAAATCAAGCCCTGAATGGAGGGAAGGCTATTAACATTTTAGATAAAGTGAAAAACTATCGCGAAGAAGAAAATAGGCTGAAGTGGGAAGGGACATTTGCAGATTATTTAAACATCATTAGGGAAAGACCTGAAGTTGCTCAAACAGCCCATTCACGCGTCTACAATATGATAAAAAGTTCTGGTGTAGAGGAACGCGATGGGCAAAAAATGTACAAATTTTTCGGACAAGAAATTTTTGGGCTTGAAACAGCAATTGAAAGACTGGTGGAGGAATATTTCCATCCAGCAGCGCGCAGGTTAGATGTTAGAAAACGTATTTTATTATTAATGGGACCTGTTAGTGGTGGTAAATCAACAATCGTTACTTTACTGAAGCGTGGATTAGAACAATATTCGCGCACAGATGAGGGCGCGGTTTACGCAATTAAGGGATGTCCTATGCATGAAGATCCATTACATTTAATTCCACATCATTTGCGTAATGAATTTTTTGAAGAGTATGGTATAAGAATTGAAGGAAGTTTATCGCCTTTAAATACGATGCGTCTTGAAAAGGAATACGATGGGCGTATTGAAAACGTGATGATTGAACGTATTACCTTTTCAGAAGATAAACGTGTGGGCATCGGAACATTTACACCATCTGATCCTAAATCACAGGATATTGCTGATTTAACAGGAAGTATTGATTTTTCTACCATTGGTGAGTTTGGTTCAGAATCAGATCCCCGAGCATATCGCTTCGACGGGGAACTCAATAAAGCCAATAGGGGTATGATGGAATTCCAGGAGATGCTGAAACTCGATGAAAAATTCTTGTGGAACTTATTATCTCTAACACAGGAAGGAAATTTCAAAGCCGGGAGATTCGCTTTAATTAGTGCAGATGAATTAATCGTTGCTCATACAAACGAAACGGAGTATCGATCTTTTATTTCGAACAAGAAGAATGAGGCTTTACATTCTCGAATTATCGTTATGCCGATACCGTATAACTTAAAAGTTAGTCAGGAAGAGCATATATATCAAAAGATGATAAAAGAGAGTGATATGTCCCACGTCCATATTGCACCGCATGCTTTAAAGGCCGCAGCAATCTTTTCGGTTCTCACTAGATTAGAAGTGCCGAAAAAACAAGGTGTGGATCTGATTAAGAAAATGCGCTTGTACGACGGAGAAAATGTGGAGGGATTTAATTCCGTTGACTTGGAGGAGCTGAAAAAAGAGTTTCCGAGCGAAGGGATGAACGGTATTGATCCACGCTATATCATTAACCGTATTTCTTCTGCTATTATTCGCAAAGAGGTGCCATCGATTAATGCATTAGATGTTTTACGAGCACTGAAGGATGGATTAGATCAGCATGCTTCTATTTCTCAAGAGGATCGCGAAAAGTATATGAATTACATTGCGGTTGCACGTAAGGAATATGATGAAATTGCTAAAAATGAAGTACAAAAGGCTTTTGTGTACTCTTATGAAGAATCGGCAAAATCATTGATGAACAATTACCTTGATAATGTAGAGGCATTTTGTAATAAAAATAAGCTATACGATCGACTAACTGGTGAGGAAATGAATCCTGACGAAAAATTAATGCGCTCGATTGAAGAGCAAATTGGTATTTCAGAAAATGCTAAAAAGGCATTTCGTGAGGAAATTCTCATTCGTATTTCTGCTTATGCACGAAAAGGTAAACGATTTGACTACAACTCTCATGAAAGATTGCGAGAAGCGATTCAAAAGAAATTATTTGCAGACTTGAAAGATGTTGTGAAAATTACTACTTCTTCTAAAATGCCAGATGAATCTCAACTGAAGAAAATTAATGAGGTTGTTGCAAGACTAGTTGATGAACATGGCTATAACACAACATCGGCAAATGAGCTGCTGCAATATGTAGGAAGTCTACTCAATCGGTAATTAATTTTCACCTTGATTTGGATTGTTACAAGTCAGATAGGAGTGTCCCATTTTTAGGGCACTCCTTTTACTATCAGGACAAGGGATTAATATAGATGCACAATTCATTTTACGAAAAAAGTTCAAGAATTTGGCTCACAAGCATAGTATAGAAAAAGCGAATTTGATAGATGGGTGAGGATAAAAATGACTGAACACGAAAATAAACGCTTTGTCATCTCTCAGGAAAATTGGTCTCTCCATCGTAAAGGGCACCAGGACCAGCAACGCCATATGGAAAAAGTGAAGGATGCGATTAAAAATAATTTACCCGATTTAGTTAGTGAAGAGAGTATTGTGATGTCTAATGGTCGCGAGGTTATTAAAATACCGATTCGTTCACTTGATGAATATAAAATTCGATATAACTATGATAACTCGAAGCATGTAGGGCAAGGACAAGGGGATAGTAGTGTTGGAGATGTAGTAGCTCGAGATGGCAGTAAAGCAAATCAGGCTCAAGGTAAAGGAAAAGAGGCGGGTGACAAGCCTGGCCAAGATTATTATGAAGCGGAAGTCAGTATTGAGGAAATTCAGAACGTCTTATTTCATGAACTTGAGTTACCTAATTTACAACAAAAAGAAAAAGCAGATATTAAAACCGAAAAAATAGAGTTTAATGATATTCGAAAAAAAGGGCTAATGGGCAATGTTGATAAAAAACGTACGATTTTAAATGCAATAAAGCGCAATGCCATGAAAGGGAAAGCTGAAATTACGCCAATTCATAATGATGATTTACGTTTCAAGACGTGGGATGAGATTGAAAAGCCCGAATCCAAAGCAGTAGTACTTGCCATGATGGATACGAGTGGCTCGATGGGAGCTTTTGAAAAATATTGTGCACGGAGCTTCTTCTTTTGGATGACGAAGTTTTTACGCTCCAAGTATGAAACAGTGGAAATAGAATTCATTGCCCATCATACAGAGGCGAAGGTGGTCACGGAGGAGGAATTTTTCACAAAGGGAGAAAGTGGAGGAACTATTTGTTCGTCAGCTTATAAAAAGGCACTGGAATTGATTGAGGGTAAATACCATCCTTCTCGCTATAATATTTATCCTGTACATTTCTCAGATGGTGAAAATATTTCAATGGATAATGAAAAGTGCTTGAAACTGGTGGGAGAGTTAATGGATGTCTCCAGTATGTTTGGCTATGGTGAGGTGAATCAACATAACCGTTTTTCAACACTTATGTATACTTATAAGAAAATTGATGATCCCAAATTTAGATATCATGTTTTGAGAAAAAAGGGCGATGTATACGATGCCTTAAAGAGCTTTTTCAAAAAAAATGAAGAGTGAGCTCAGCACAACGTTCAAAGGAGGCGGCGTAAAATGGACACGAAAGAGCTTCACCGAGCAATAGATGAAATTACCGAAATTGCCTCAAGCTTTGGCTTAGATTTCTATCCAATGCGTTATGAAATTTGTCCAGCAGATATTATTTATACATTTGGCGCCTATGGTATGCCTACGCGTTTTTCCCATTGGAGCTTTGGAAAACAATTTCATAAAATGAAGCTTCAATATGACTTAGGGCTTAGTCAGATTTATGAGCTTGTGATCAATTCTAATCCATGCTATGCATTTTTATTGGATACCAATACGTTAACTCAAAATAAATTGATTATCGCTCACGTATTAGCACACTGTGATTTCTTTAAAAATAATGTGCGTTTTTCCAACACTAGAAAAGATATGGTAGAGAGCATGACGGCAACGGCCGAACGAATAGCTGGCTATGAAAGAGAATATGGCAAGGATGAGGTTGAGCAGTTTTTAGATGCAGTGTTAGCTATTCAAGAGCATATTGATCCCTCCATTATACGTCCTAAGCTATCTTGGAGTGAGGATGAGGAGCTTGAAGATGAAAAAACACCAGCAAAATCACCATACGATGATTTGTGGAGCATTGAAGAAAAAGAAAAAGTGTATAAACCTATTAGACGAAGATTAAAGCAATTTCCACCAAAGCCAGAAAAGGATATCCTGTTATTCCTAGAGGAGTATAGCCGTGAGTTGGAAGACTGGCAACGAGATATATTAACAATGATGCGGGAGGAAATGCTTTATTTTTGGCCACAATTGGAAACGAAAATAATGAATGAGGGATGGGCTTCCTTCTGGCATCAACGAATCATGCGAGAATTAAAATTAACAACCGCTGAGACAATCGAATTCGCCAAGTTAAATGCAGGGGTTGTCCAGCCGTCCAAAACATCAATTAATCCATATTACCTTGGGATAAAGATTTTTGAGGATATTGAAAATCGTTATAATAACCCTACAGAGGAAATGAAGCGGTTAGGTGTGCAGCCAAACACCGGACGTGAAAAAATCTTTGAAGTAAGAGAGATAGAATCAGATATTTCCTTTATTCGAAACTACCTAACCAAAGATTTGGCAAAGCGAGAAGATTTATATTTGTTCCAAAAGAAAGGAAATGAATATCGTATCACTGATAAAGATCATGAGATGGTACGAGATCAGCTTGTATCGATGCGTGTAAACGGCGGCTTCCCATATATTGTGGTGAAAAATGGCGATTATTTACGTAATGGTGAGCTCTACTTAGTACATGGTTACGAAGGGATGGAGTTAGATCCGCAGTATTTAGAAAATGTATTACCTTATATTTATCAACTATGGGGTCGCCCGGTACATTTAGAAACATACGTGGATAATAAGCCAATGCTCTATTCATATGATGGTACAAAAAATTATAAACGTAATGTCTAATAAAAAACTTCTATCTGTTGACAGCTTGCTCAAACAGATAGAAGTTTTTTAGATCCTACTGCTCACTATCTTCAGTTAACACATCGATGTCCTCTTCATTACTTTCACTATGATTTGAAGATGAATGGATATCGCTATCAATTACTAAGCTATCCCGTACTTTTATTCCTTGCTGGCCACCTGCCTCGTCATTATGATTACCAGCTATACCACTTCTGCCATTTCCATCAGCAAATTGAGAATGAACATTGCGTGTATGACTACCGTTACTAGCATTTTGTCCACCTTGGTTGGCATTTGTACCTACATCATGATTGATTTGACCTCCACCTTCTGCTCGCTGTTCAAAGTGAAAGTCTGTATTTCCTATATTGAATGTAAAATTAATCGTTATATGATTTTTCCCTTGCTTATTAGAGGATTCCCGCTCAGGTTCGTCAGGTCCAAAAAAATTTTTAGAACTAAAACCAGACATTATTTCTCCTCCTTTCGTTTAATATACTATTAACATATTAGCGCTTCGTAAACCCACTTGTACGTGTAGCCATGTTATCTAGAGAAAAGGTAGGAGTGTCCAGAGGTAAGCTCAACGATTTTTGCTATCTATCCAATAAATTTGTTAAAATGAATGAGATTTGATTATTTAGTGAATGGGAACGGAGAAGCAACGTTGAGAACATTTAAAAAGGTTTATATAGAAATAACGAGTGTTTGTAATTTAGCATGTAGTTTTTGTCCACCTACAGCTCGTGCAAAAGGACTTATAAAAGTCGAACAATTTAATAAAATATTAGACGAAATTCGCCCACATACCAAATATATTTATTTGCATGTCAAAGGAGAGCCACTTTTACATCCAAGGATCGACCAGCTATTAGATGCCGCCCATGCAAAGGGATTTAAAGTCAATATCACAACAAATGGGACACTTATCAAAAAGAATCGGGAAAAAATATTAGGAAAACCGGCATTACGTCAAATTAATTTCTCATTGCATAGTTTTGATGGGCATGAAGGTTCTGAAAACCGTGAAAAGTATTTGGGGGATATTTTGGATTTTGTGCGGGACGCTAGAGAATATAAGACCATCATTTCCTATCGTTTATGGAATTTACAACAGGATCATGTTTCGGATGTTGCAGCACGTCGAAATCGTGAGACATTAGAAATATTAGAAAACGAGTATAATCTTGACTATCACATTGAAGAAAGAGTAGAGCCTGGTAAAGGGGTAAAAATTGCTCCTCATGTTTATTTGAATCAGGATCATGAATTTAAATGGCCGAGCTTGCTTGAGCAAGAGGACGAGGGTAAAGGTTTTTGTCATGCATTGCGTAGTCAAGCAGCTATTCTTGTGGATGGAACAGTTGTACCTTGCTGCTTAGATGGAGAAGGTGTCATTAATTTAGGAAATGTCCATGAGAAATCCTTCTCAGAAATTGTGGAGGGAGAACGTGCCAATAAGATTGTAGATGGTTTCTCACGAAGAGAGGCTGTTGAGGAACTATGCAGAAAATGTGGCTATCGTCAAAAGTTTGGTATGTAGCTATTATTGAAAAGAAGCAGCTCCGATGTGTCATTGACCATTGGAGCTGTTTTTCTTCGATTGGGAATCAATCGTATCTAAAAAATCCTTCGTAATACGAACTACGTATTTTACCTCGTCTAAGTTACGTTCTCTTAATAATGATCGATGAATGTCTAGCATGAGGTTCTTTTCCTCAATATCAGTAACGCCAGATAATTTTTGAAAATTAAAAAGCTCCTCAGGGGTAATATCCAATGCCTTCATAATTGTTTCCAATGTACTAAGGGTAATATTAGATTGTCCGTGTTCGATATTGGAAACGCGTCCTTTACTGAAACCTAACTTCCCTGTTCTTTCAGCCACTTCTTCTTGGCTTAGCCCTTTGGATAATCTAATAATACGGAGTTGTTCACCTACTAGCTTTAAAAAATCTGACATATGATTCACCTCTATGTTAAAAGCTAGTGAAAAATAGTGGAAATGACTATACTATTATAGTGGTATAATAGAGAAAATGTACCGTTAAAATGGTACAATGTTTAATGAGAAATCTTTTATTAGACAAATAGCCTAAATAAGTTACTAGGTAAAAGGCGTTAGTGAAGGTTGCTTTAAGGGTATAAAATGGGACAGGGGATTGGAGGATCAAACATGGTGAAGCAGTTTTTTATAGAAGAAGTAGCAAAAATCCAAGTGGGTAATAGCATGATGAATGATACAAGTTTTGCGAGAGAAGGCACTCCTTTCATATCCGAAAAAACGCTAATGAAATTAATAATAGAAGATGATTTTAGTCAAGTACCGAGAGTTGATCATACAATGGATTCGCTGACTATGTCACAAGTGCCTGCTAAAAGTATCCTTCTTAACAAAATCAATTTGAAAGAATCCTCAATTTATCAGTGTAAAAAGGCTGTATGTATTGGTCAGGATATTATTGCCATCATTCCTAATGAATCGATAATTGTCAGTGATTATTTATTGCATTTTTTAAAATGGTATCAAGTAAATAATAACGTGTGTAATGTCTATCATATAATGATTGAATTACCACCGATTGATATTCAGCTTCACATAGCACAGCTATTAAACGCTATCCAATATTTATTAGTTAATAAAGATTCTTTAGTAACGGCGATAGAGGGACTCCCACAGTATTTTAATGATATTTCAAAGCAAGTAAAACAGCATTCAAATGACATACATTATGGCTTTGAACAGCTCCAACGGCAATATATTGATATGTTACATATATTTTTTAATGGTGATTTTTTGAATGATCCTTTTAGTGTTAAGTGATTGAACAAAACAGAAATCGGTGCAAGATGGATTGTTCAATCCTTGCACCGATCAGTTATATTTCAATAATAATTGGTAAAACCATAGGCTTTCGTTTAGTTTGGTTAAATAAATATTGTCCTACTGCTCTTTTGATTTCACGTCGTAGAACATGGATTTGCTGTCTGTTTTCTTCTTGTAGTTCTACAACGATTTCTTTGGTAAGCACATTGACCTTATTCAACAGCTCCTCGAAATCCTTCGCATAAACAAAACCACGGGATATGGTATCAGGTTCTGAAATAAAAGCACCATCTACTTTATTGAGTGTTAAGACGATGACAAGCATTCCGTCTTCTGAAAGCTGCTTGCGATCACGAAGGACAATGCCTTCAACTTCACCTATGCCGATTCCATCAACATACGTATCACCTGCTGGAATTTTACGAGTTTGTCGTGCCTTCGAGTTTTCAATATCAACGACATCGCCGTTTTTCATAATAAAGGTATTCCCTTTTTGGACACCAACCGCTTCTGCTAATAAGCGATGCTGGTGTAGCATGCGGAATTCACCATGAATAGGGATGAAAAATTGTGGCTTCATAAATGTTAGCATAAGCTTCAGATCTTCTTGATGACCATGTCCTGAAACATGCATGCCTGTATGGCTAGAAGATCCATAAATAACTTTTGCACCAAGCTGAAACAAATTATCCACAATACGCGATACACCCTTCTCATTGCCTGGAATTGGGGA
The DNA here is from genome assembly GCF_002845985.1 of Lysinibacillus fusiformis. Classification (GTDB taxonomy): domain Bacteria; phylum Bacillota; class Bacilli; order Bacillales_A; family Planococcaceae; genus Lysinibacillus; species Lysinibacillus fusiformis_D. The sequence continues at coordinate 58,161 of NZ_PDFK01000007.1, forward strand.
GGCCGCTAAAATAACCGTATCATCTGGTAGAATTTTCACTTCACGATGGTTGCCATTTGCTAAACGGGCAAGCGCAGCTAGAGGCTCGCCCTGGCTGCCTGTGCAAAGTACCACGACCTCCTCGGGTGGAAGGTATTTCACTTCTCGTGCATCAATTAACATATCTTCTGGAACAAATAAATAGCCCCGTTCTATCGCTACATCAACAACATTGACCATGCTGCGTCCCAATAAAGCTAACTTCCTATTGGTAGCAATAGCTGCATGTACGATTTGTTGGATACGATTAACGTTTGAAGCAAAGGTCGAAATGATTACTTTCCGTTCAGCATGTAAAAAAGCATCCTCAATATGGTGACCAACGAGCTGTTCAGAAGGTGTTAAACCTGGCCTCTCTGCATTCGTACTTTCCGAGATAAGAACGAGCACTCCTTTTGAACCAATTTCAGCCATTTTATGAATATCGGCAAATTGATTATTAACGGGTGTTAAATCAAATTTAAAATCGCCAGTATGGACTACGTTCCCTTCAGGAGTGCCCATTACGATTCCTAAACAATCAGGTATACTATGATTAGTTCTAAAGAAACTAATATCCATTTGTCCTAAATGTAGAGCGGAGTCAGCGTGAATTTCAATTAAATCGGTTTCTCTTAACAGCTTATGTTCTTTGAGCTTTAATTCGATAAGCCCTAGAGTAAAACGAGTAGCATACACAGGCACATTCAATTTTTTTAATAAATAGGGGATACCACCGATGTGATCTTCATGACCATGCGTAACAATTAGAGCCTTCACTTTTTCTTTATTTTCCAGTAAATAAGTAATATCAGGAATAATTAAATCAATACCAAGTAAGGTTTCATCTGGAAATTTTGCTCCGCAATCAATAATGATGATGTCATCTGCATATTGTACTACATACATATTTTTTCCAATTTCATTAATGCCACCTAAGGCAAATATGGATAATAACTGTTTACTTGTGGACACCGTATTCCCTCCTATAGCTCTCCTTTAACTATAGGTAGTATAGCTTTTAGCATTTCATCCTATACGAAAACAACAATGCTACTAATTGTATTTCACAAAATGAGGTAAATCATTGTCTAATTTTGTGGCATATACATAGGGATTGGCTAGAAATCATGCTCAATTTATTCATGATGCACTTTATCCCTCATAAAAGGGTGATATTCAATTTGCCCAGACAAGCGAACAGGATTAAACATAACAAGAGGCTATCTATTTTGATTTACAACTATAGATAGCCTCTTTCGTTAGGGATGAATCACTACTTCTGTACCAATAGGGACGATGCTGGCAAGCTCTTCAACATCTTGATTTTGCATTCGTATACAACCATGTGAAACAGCATGCCCAATAGAGCTAGGATCATTTGTGCCATGAATTCCATAATGTTCTTTAGAGAGACTCATCCACATCGTTCCAAAAGGACCACCAGGGTTTGGAGCTTTATTGATGATAATAAAACTGCCTACTGGTGTTTCATGAAGCATACGTCCGACTGCGATAGGGTATTGTTTTTGAAGGATATTATTTCTATATAAACGTAGCCAGCGATTATTGGTAGATATTTCGATACGGTAAGGAATTGTATCGGGATTTGGCAAGCCCGGGATGACAATTTGTTGACCAATAAAAAGATGATCAGGCTGGATTCCTGGGTTAGCAGCAACAATGGATGCCAACGGAGTACGATAGTCCTGAGCAATTTGAGTCAGTGTTTCTCCAGCTTTAACTGTATGAATCAATCATTATTCCCTCCTCTGCAAAGGTTTATGATTTTACTATATGCTTCAAATGATTTATGTAATTTTAAGGACGCAAGATATTTCAGCTTTCTGGATAAAATAAGCGATAGCATTGCAGGATCAAGGAGCATATAAAATGAAGGAATTTAAAATTACCTATTTTTTTGATGGATTGCACTATGTTCGAAGATTCATTTATGTTGATTCAGCAAAAAACGCCCACCTCTATAGGTGGTGAGATGAATGCATAAATTGTTCTCTTTGATTTAGTGGGTGTCCAAACATCGACTGAATCAAAATAAAAGCCCTAGCAGATGTCACAGATTTTGAAGAGGAACTTTTCGAGCAAACTTGAAAAAATCTGGGCGCAATTATGCTGAGGCGTAATTGATATGTTGTTGAAAAAGATGATGTCAACGGCAGAAAAAGTAAATTTGCAAGGTGAGAGGTTGATTTCCGTTCCGCCAGCGCCCTTTCCAGGGGCGTTCGATGAGCCGCTTCACTCACTTACGCTCGCTCCAGGGTCTCATCTGTAACGCTGGCTCCACTCCAATCAACCATTCTGCAAAGTGTCTTTACTTTTTTTCATAGTAGTATAGCGATCAAATAGTCCATTATCTGTATTCTTAGAGGGGATAAACTCTTATTTTCAATATGGAGAAGTGATGCGTGACAACACCTCTTCATAAAAAGTAGCGAACACCTTCACTTTATTTGAAAACCTTTGCTAAAAAGGTAACACTTTTATGGGTTGGAGTGGAAGGCTACTTGACTCCCGTGGGATAGCGAGACAGGCGAGCCTCTAAACGGAGCGGTAGCGGAGGAAGCGGCTCGGCGCTCGCCCACAGGAAAGCAAGTAGCCTGCAACGGAAATCCATTTCTCCCTTTCAATTGACTTTTTTGTTTTTCAACACTAAGGCAATTATGCTGGGGCGTAATTGATATTGAATCACAACAAGAAGCAGAGAAATGAGTGAAAAGTGAACGCGATCAATATATCTCCTTTACGGATAGTAGGGGCATCTACCATGAATTGCACACAAAGCATGTACGAGTGATTCAAATAGCTGAATATCATCGAATGGATAAAGGTGCAAAAGGGAGTGACACATAATCTGTCCAGCTTTACACACATTATAGAGAAAGGAGTGTGACAGAAATGGACATGAGTAAAGTACCACATGAAAAGAAAATGTTTATGAATTTAAATAGCAAAGACAAACCTGACATGGTTGAATCAGATACAATTAGTCTTTTCGATTTGCATGAAGATATGCAAACTGTCGACGCCATTCCAGTAGAGGAGCTCAATAAACGAGTAAAAAGAGAAGGCGATGAATTAATTGAAATGCAGCCAGATGAATTGTAGGAGGTAAAAACGCAATGAATCATGAAAAAGAAGCCCATTTTACATCTGTGGGCACGAATATTAATGAAGTAAAGCAAAAAAATGCAGATGCAGGATTATCCTATAATGAGGTAAAGGCATTGTTAGCTAAAAGTGGAGGGCAGGGGACGGCCATTTATAGTGACACAGATATAGAAGAAGTAAAGCAAGATATACACAAGCACCAACAATAAGCGTAGTAGGAGGAGTAAGTATTGAATGCTCTTCCTTTTTTTATTTTACAATGGTAGGTAAAGGAGGTGCAGGAACATGTCAACTGGAGAAGAGAGCTGTCCATTATGTGGGGGAGAAAATCATTGTGGAGTAGAAAAAGGTGAAAAAGAGTGCTGGTGTATGACGGTGCACTTTCCAGAAAAGCTATTAAATGCAGTGCAAACGGAGCAAAGGACATGTATTTGTCCAACATGCTTAGATACATATAAGAAAGAACAAGGATAATGATTACGATGAATGAGGCGTAAATATGGAGTCATTGGTACAATTGTCTATCGCACAACAACCTAGCGGGCATACATTACTCTGAAAGGAGTGTGTCTTATGGCTAAACCAATTGAACTCAGTAATGTAACAAAGGCATATTTAGAGGAATATCAGCGAATCCTCAAAAAAATGATGCAGGGCATGACCTATGTAACGATTACTTGTAGTATTTCTGAAAATTTTATTAAGCAAATTATCCCTCATCAAGTTGCAGCAATTCAAATGTCCGAAAACGTTTTACGCTATACAACGAATATCCCTGTACAAAATCTTGCATTAGAAATTATTCGAACTCACACAGAAATGGTTGAGAGTCTTGAAGCGATACAAAATCGATGTTGTGTCGTGCAAAATTCAGAGTATGAATTATACGAGTATATGTGTGCTTATAAAGAAATTACAGAAGCTATGTTCAATGCAATGTGTGCACCACCAGTATCGAATAGCATTAATATCAATTATCTACGAGAAATGATTGTCCATCATCAGGGTGGTATCCGTCTGGCACAAAATGTGCTGAGATTCTGTATTTGCCAAGAATTAATCCCTATTTTACGTTGTATGATTCAAACACTTTGTGAGCAACTAGAAGTTATGGAAAAGTTACTGGATAGCTTACAAAATTGTGATTGCGAATGCTAACACTTTATGTGAAACGCTAAAGTCAGACATGATTTTAGCGTTTTTTCTGTGTAAAAATAGTGTTTAACAGGGAAAATGAGAAATTGTCAATAAAGTGGACAAAAGAATAAGACGGTGTAAAGAATTTTTTGAAAATCTATTTTTGTATTAGTGTTGTTGGTAAAATATATATGTTTTATTAGTTGAAGGCAATGAAGAAAGATCTATAATTCGTTTTAAAATATTGGTAATTTTTATTTACTTTATTACAAAAGGAGTGGTAACAATGTTCAAAAGGAAGAAAATAAATCAAAATTATGATTATTTCTCAGCTGCGAAAAATTCAGATATTGAGGCTAATGAACGCTTTAAAGAAAAGCTAGATTTTCTTGCTTTATCTAGAATTAGAAGAGAATCTGTTGGATTTTTACGCAAAATCTATGAAAATAATCGCCAACAAATACTCGACAATTTTTATGATCGTTTATTGGAAATTCCGGAATTTAACCAAGTTATCAATACGCATTCATCAGTAGAGCGTTTAAAAGGGCTTTTTGATTCACATTTTATAAGCCTATTTGATGATGAATTAGATTTAGATTATGTATTTAAACGACGTAAAATCGCTTATGTACATGCCCGAATCGGTGTACTGCCGAACTGGATGATTTCTGCCTATACACTCATTAACCAATTAATCATACCGCTGATTGTCAAAGAGCTATCAAGCGATCAAGAAAAAATGCTGGATGTCCTATTGTCTTATGATAGTCTAGTAACGATCGACCAACAGATCATTTTAGAAACCTATATTGAAATTCAGGCTGGCTCTGTTGTAAATGGTTTAGGTGAAATTATTACTTATAATACCCAGTTAGATACGATTAAGGAATTGATTGAATTTCAAGATATTCAGCAACAGGAGATTGTTGCAGCAGATCAATTGATGCACGAGCTAGATGAGAGTATTGAAGAAATCGCTGCATCTGTTGGTGATATTTCAGCCCAAACAAAGCATGCCTTTAAAAAATTAAATCAGGATTTAGAATCGTTACAACAAGTATCATCCATTTTACAAACAACCGATGAAGGTCATAAATCCATGCAGGAGGATATAAAGCGTTTAGTGGAACGTGTCAATAGTGTAGCGAAGCTGATGGAATTAATTAAGCGAATTGCAGATCAAACAAATTTATTGGCTTTAAATGCTTCTATTGAGGCGGCTCGTGCTGGAGAAGCGGGTAAAGGCTTTGCAGTTGTTGCGGAGGAAGTTCGAAAGCTTGCTGATGATACAAGTACATCTGTCAAATCTATACATACAGATATACAGGAGCTACTACATATTACGCATAATATTAGTTCACTAACAACTCAATTTTCACAGGATTTACATCAAGGCGTCACGGATACCTTACATATTTCACAGACGCTTGCAGAGATAAATAAAAGTCTACAGCAGCAAGGAGCTCGCTTTGAGGAAATTGCCACAACGACAAAGGTACAAGCACAATCTGCTACAACTATTTCTGAACGTAACCATACTATCACGGAGAGTATGCAAAAAAGTAAGATCATCGTTTTTGATATGGGCTCGGCTATCTACAAGTTAAGTAAAATGATTGACGGATACCGATCAACAACAATTTCTAAAAATTTTATTATTAGTCAGGAGGATATTATTGAATTAGCTATTACAGACCATTTATTATGGCGCTGGAAAATCTATAATCTACTGCTTGGCTTTGAAACAATGACAGAGCAGGATGTTGGCTCACCACAGGAGTCGCGCCTTGGTGAATGGTATTATGGTACAGGGAAAAAGCTACTAGGCGAAGAGCGTGTCTATGTAGAGTTAGAACAACCATTTATTCATGTCCATGATATAGCTAAAAAGGCGGTACGAGAATATAATATAGGCAATAAAGGGGAGGCTGAAAAATATCTGAAGGAAATTACAGAAGAATCATATATTGTAATTGAAAAACTAAAGGCCTTAAAGGAAATTTTATTGAACGGGAAAAAACAATATATTCACTAAAAATTTGAGAGCAAGCTAATGCTGGGATTAGCTTGCTCTTTTTTTATATTTCTATTGACGAATCAATAGATGGGACACACATAAATGTTACGGTGCGCTGTGTGCTATCATAAAGACACCATTCACGGTGGTCGACAACAGAACCAACATTGACACCATACTGTTTATTTTGTAAGGCAATTGGTTGGCCATAGCGAATACGAATGGGTAGTTTCTTTTGCTGATGATAAAGGCCTGATTCATGACTATGACCAAAGAAAAACAGTGGCTTATGAAAAGGAAGGAATGTTGGCTGCCAGCTTACACTCCATTTAAATTGATGTCCGTGTATTAGTGTCGCACCATCTATCTCTATCGTCTCAGGTAAAGCCTGAAAACGTTCGATGCCAGTGACCTGCGTAATGCGTTCCTCTTGATTACCTCTTATAGAGGGGAAGGTTAGTAATTCTTCAAATTCGCTTTCTACTATGGCTGCCTTTTGTAAAGGTAAGCCAGATAAGGTTTGCGCTTTTTTCTTACTGACGGTGCATTCATATAAATCACCTAAACCAATGATTTTTGCTTCCTCTGCTGTTTGTTGAATATGAGCTAGAACAGCTTTAGTATCTTCTATATTAGAATGTAAATCTCCTAAAAGTGCATAAAGCATGTCAATCCGGCCTTTCCTAAAAATAATCGTACAAATATCATACACCCAATAGAAATTGATAGAAAAGTAAAACGTCTAAGAATATTTCGTTACTTCTACTTCATATTTTGAATGTGTAGAAAAATTGCCATGAAACGCATTGCTTGTTAAAATATAATCATAATTTTCTGAATTTTTAGTAGTTTCATAGTTTCAGACACTATCCAGCATTAAAAAATGAATTTTTGGAGGGTTTATAATGACGATGTACATGACAGATATTCTTGAAAACTATGCTGTGCAACAACCGAATGCAATTGCAACCTTGTATGATGGAAAAAAGTTGAGCTATCGCGATTTTTATCAACGTGTAGAAAGATTTGCAGCATACCTACAAGAACAGGATTTTGAAAAAGATGATGTGATTGCATTATATACGCTCAATTCAGATTTGTTTTTAATCGCTTATTTAGGTGTCCAACTAGCAGGTTTTATTGTGATGCCTATTAACACTAAATTAGCAGCACCTGAGGTTGATTTTATTTTTAATCATTCACAAGCAAAGGGTCTCATTTATGATGAAAGGCTAGCAGAAGCATTGGAGGATGTTGCCTATACATTCCAACATACGATTGGATTTAAAGAAATGAGAAACATTTTTGAAAATGAGGGATGTGAAAGAAAGCTTGTACAATTAGAGGCCCATGATACAGCAGTGGTCATGTATACTTCTGGGACAACAGGTAAACCAAAGGGCGTCATGCTAACACATCAAAATATCTTGGCTACTGCCGATATTTGGTCTTCTTCAATGAAAATGTCTAGCAAGGACAAGATGTTTATTTGTACACCTTTATTCCATTGTGCTGGCCTGCACGTCTTTGCTATGCCAATGTTCTATCAAGGAGGAACAGTTGTTATCGAAGAAGCATTTTCACCAACAAAAACGTTAGCGCAAATTGCCGCAACTGAAGCGACTATTTTCTTTGGTGTTCCATCCATGTATACCATCATTTTAAATACGCCTGGATTTAAGGAACATAGCTTTCATCATTTACGTTTATTATGTTACGGGGCTGCTCCAATGCCTTATGAGCTCGTAAAGCAAGTGAAAGAGGCATTTTCAAATGTAAAGGTTCAAAATCTCTATGGTCAAACCGAAAATTCACCTGCAGCTACCTCTTTATTAGATAGGGATGCATTAACGAAAATTGGCTCTGTTGGGAAGCCATTAGCTCAGACGGAGGTATGCGTGGTTGATAGTGAAGGAAAGTCAGTACCAGCTGGCGAGGTTGGCGAAATTTGTGTTAAAGGGCCACAAGTAATGAAAGGTTATTTGCGCAATCCAGAGGAAACAGCTAGAACGATAAGAGATGGCTGGCTCTATTCAGGAGATTTAGGACGCTTTGATGAGGAAGGTTATTTATATATTGTAGATCGGAAAAAAGATATGATCATCCGTGGAGGGGAAAATATTTACCCGATTGAAGTGGAAGAAGTGCTATATCAAATGCCAGAAATTTTAGAGGCAGCAGTGATAGGATTACCACATGAAGTATATGGAGAGGTGCCAAAAGCATTTATTGTATTAAAGGAAGGGCAGTCACTCGATGAAAAGGCAATATTATCTTACTGCCAAACAAGACTTGCCAAATATAAAGTACCGTATGAAATTGCATTTTTAGTAGAACTGCCGCGCAATGCTTCAGGTAAGGTGTTAAAGCATACATTACGACCTAAAGTGACGACGATTTAAGTACTATCCACGATGCATAGGCATAATTGTTAGCCAGTTTTTTCAAGCTTACTCGCAAGTTTCTGTGTACCTGCCGCTTCGCTTTCCATACAAAAAATTATGTCCTGAAATAAGATAAAATAGGAACGATTATAAAAGTATCGTATAATAGAGTCTACGACAAATTGAATAAATAGAATGGCGAAGGGATTACTCTTCCAATTAGAATAGGAGCGGAATTTGTCTTGTGGACGGGGTATAAACGCCTTTTACTTATAGGCATTTTGATTATTATGTTACTTTCGAGCTGTCAGCCATTTTCACAGCAAGAAGCAGAACAAAAAAATCCATTAACTGTTTTAACGGTAGAATTTAATAGCGGGGCACCTATCCCCAATCTCTATGTCACAGTAACAGATGTACAAACAGGTGATGTAGTAGAGGAAGCGATTGGTTCAGAAGAGGGAGAAGCCGTATTCGCGAAGCTCAAGGCAGGGCGAGAATATACCATTGCTGCAACAACACTGGAAAATAGTACAACAAACGATGGATATACAACAATCGAGAATTTTACGTATGATACAACGAAGCCATACTATCGATTGCAAACACACTTCTCTAGAGACGAGCAAGAATTAGATGTACCTGTTGTCATGCAAAAGCCAGAGCTTCCACATGGCTGTGAAATAACATCACTCACAGCTGTCTTAAATTATTTTGGAATGAATGTTTCAAAGCTTGAAATGGCTGATAACTATTTACCAAAGCAAAATATACGTACTGTAAACAACCAACGTTTTGGGCCAAATCCACATGAGGCTTTTGCAGGGAATCCGCGTGATAAAGCTCATGGTATGTATGTTTTTGCTGAACCCATTGTTAAGGCGGCAGAGGCAGTCATTGCAGATAAACAAGCTGATTTACGCGTGTCAAATATGAGTAAGGCCTCACAGGACGAGATTTTACAGCTTGTTCGCGAGGGGGTTCCTGTTGTAACATGGGTGACGCTTGATTTATCGTCACCTAAACGAAATGCAAATAGAGGCTGGATTTTTGAAGGTGAGACAACATCACATGAAGCCTATATGAACTTACATGCAGTTGTCTTGACAGGGCATTTAGGGGATAAAGTAGTAGTAATGGATCCATTAAAAGGTTATGTTACATACAATGTCGATCAATTTTTCAAAAGTTATCGGGAATTAGATCAGCAAGCCGTAGCTATTCATAAATAAATTAGCCATAAATCTTTAGTATGTTACACTAATAAAAAAGCAGAAGTGAGTTGAGTAGAATGGCCATTGAGCACGCTTTTTTACCGGTTTTACTTGGGGATGAGATGAATGCTTATGGCATGGCCAGAGCATTTTACGAAGCCTATGGTGTGAAGCCACTTGCATTAAACCATACGAATATGGAAAAAATTCATCAAAGTGATTTACTGACTTTTCGTGAGGTACCGAGACTTCATATAGACGAACGATTTGTTACGGCACTTCAGGCTATTGCGCAGGAATTCGTTGATAAAAAATTACTGCTACTAGCCTGTGATGAATTTTATGTCAAAAAAATAATAGAACATAAAGCGGAATTAGCAGAGGATTTCATTATTCCTTATGTAGATGCCACACTTGCTCAGCAGTTATTAACTCGTGAAAAGATGTATGAGCTTTGTGCACAATATGGTTTTCAATTTCCTGCCATGCATGTCTGCACGGTGAATGATTACGAGGACTACGACATGCCATTTGAGTATCCAATTGTCATAAAGCCCATGAATATGACAAAATATGCTACATGTATTTTTCCTGGTAAGAAAAAAGTATATATTGCGTATGATAAGGATGAAAAGGACAGTATATTCCATGCTATTTATAAGGAATCGGCCTATCGAGATGATCTTATGATTCAACAATATATTCCAGGGGAAGATGCGAATATGCTTGTTGTTAATGCCTATATAGGGCAGGATGGCAAGGCAAAACTTCTTGCGGTGGGTAATCCCATTTTAGAAGAGCATTCTCCAGAAGGGATTGGTCGTTATGTAGCCATCATGACAACCTATCATCAGGAATTAATGGACAATGTAAAGACGTTCCTTGAAGCCATACAATTCCAAGGCTATGCTACATTTGATATGAAATATGATGATCGTGATGGTCAATATAAATTGTTGAGTATTGAATTACATAATGAACTTTCCAATTATTATGTGACAGCCAGTGGCTATAACTTCATGCAGTATGTGGCGGATGATTATGTTCGAGGTAGTAAACAGTCGCTAACATACGTGCAAAACAAGCATCTTTGGACCATTGTACCAAATGGTGTACTTTTCAAATATGTACAAAATGAACAGTTAGTCATTGAAGCGAAAAGTTTGATTCGCCAAGGGATGGCTACAGATTCTATTTTTAGTTATAAGGATATGAATGCGAAACGTTGGTTGAACGTTACGCTTGATAATTTAAGCTTTTATCGCAAATATAAGAAATATTTTAATAACAAAGGTCTGTCAAATATATGAAAAAACAAACTTTAGGTATTATCGGTGGCGTAGGGCCACTTGCAACAATGTTTATTGGAGAAATGATTGTAAGACGTACGAAGGCACAAAAGGATCAGGAGCATTTGCATACGATCATTGATAATGATACAAATATTCCTGACCGTACGGCTTTTATTTTAGATAATAAAAAGGATAATCCAGTTCCAGTCATCATTGAGGATGCTAAAAAGTTAGCTTCTGTAGGGGCAAATATGATTGCAATCCCATGCAATACAGCCCATACGTTCTATCATGAAATTGATGAGGGCTCTCCCATTCCTGTATTGAATATGATTCGTGAAACGGCGAAGCGTGCTGCTGATTTAGGAGCAGAGCGTGTTGGAATTTTGGCAACAACAGGAACATTAACATCACGTATGTACCAGGAAGCCTTAGAGGAATATGGCATTACACCAGTTGTTCCAGATAATGAGATGAGAGCCTATGTGATGACCATCATTTATGATTATGTCAAGGCTGGCAAGGATGTTACGTTGGAGGATTGGCAACCAATAGAAGAGGCGATGCTAGCATTAAATTGTGACCGCATTGTCTTAGGCTGTACAGAGCTATCTATTGTTAATAGGGATTTGAAATTAAATGAAATTTATATTGATTCATTAATCGTTTTAGCTGAATGTGCCATTTTGGCTTGTGGCTATGAGCTAGTCGATTAGTCGTTAAATAAATTGAAAAGGATCTGCTTGCTTTTCACGGGTAAGCTACAAGTCTTTAAAGAGTTGTGGTCAAGCTTACTTTTTTCCGTGTTGGGTTAGGCAGATTTTTTATGGAAGGAATCAATGGTTTCCTGAAACGATTGGACAATAGCTTCGTACATATAAAGTAGGAAACGGCGGAGTGTGTTAAACTAGTGTCAAGTAGATAGAAGGTGGGAAATAACATGTCAGTCATTAATTTATTAAAAGAAGAAATACAAGCAAAATGGAATTTTGAAACACCCATGAAAATTCAAGATGAAATGATACCAGCTATGCTTGAAGGCAAAGATATTGTAGCGGAATCGCCAACAGGATCAGGTAAAACATTAGCGTATGTTTTACCATTATTGAATAAAGTGAATGGGGCAAAAAAGCAAACACAAGGACTGATTGTAGCTCCTTCACAAGAGCTTGCGATGCAGATTGTAGAAGTTATCCGTGAATGGACGGCAGGCACAGATATTACAGTTCAACAACTGATTGGTGGTGCCAATTCTGCTCGTCAAATTGAAAAGCTAAAGAAAAAACCAACGATTGTCGTTGGCACACCTGGTCGTTTAAATGAATTAGCACGGGCAGGGAAATTAAAACTAAAAGAAATTGAAACGGTTATTTTAGATGAGTGCGATCAATTACTGAGTCGTGAATACCGTGTTGTCGTCAAATCCTTTATCGAAGGCTCGGCTTTTGGCCGACAAGTCGTTGTTGTTTCGGCTACGATAACGGAGGAAATTGAATTAGTAGCAAGTCGTATGATGTTTGAACCTTTACGTTTTAAAATTAAACCTGAGGATATGTTAAAGGTCGGTAAAGTAGTACATTCGTTTGTGAAAGTAGAAGAACGTGATAAAACAGATTTCCTACGTCGACTCTCACATACAGAAGGCTTAAGAGCACTAGCTTTTGTCAATAATATCGATCAATTATTAATGAAGGAAACAAAACTGCAGTACCGCTCAGCACCAATTGTCACTCTTCATTCCGACATGAAAAAAGAAGAACGAAAAAAAGCGTTAGATGCATTCCGTAAAGGAGATGCCCGTATTTTAATTGCCACAGATATTGCGGCTCGTGGTTTAGATATTGCTGGTTTAACACATGTTATTCATGTTGATGTACCACGAACAATTGAGCAGTATTTACATCGTTCAGGTCGTACAGGTCGTGCGGGCGCAGATGGTGAAGTATTAACGTTATTATCGTATCATGATGAAAAAACGTATAAAAAGTGGACAAGGGAAGTACCAGGCAAGCCTGTGCAAAAAATATGGCATGATGGCAAGCTGATGGAAGGTAATTCTAAAACAATTGGACAAAAGCGAGGGAATTAATATGACGTTTGAAGAAAAATTACAGGCATATGCAGAGCTTGCGGTAAAAGTGGGTGTCAACATCCAACCAGGTCAGTACCTATTAGTCAATACATCGGTAGATGCTTTGGATTTTGTTCGTTTAGTTGTTAAAGAGGCTTATAAGGCTGGCGCAGGACGTGTACATGTGAATTTTTCAGATGACGAAATGGATCGTGCCTATTTTGAACATGCTTCTGACGAGGAGTTTAGTCGCTTCCCTGAATGGGTCGTAAAAATGCGTGATGAGCTTATTGAACGTAAAGGGGCTCTATTATGGATTGATGCAGCAGATCCTGATAATTTGACAGGCATTCCGGCAGACAGATTAGCAACCCACCAAAAAGTATCTGGTGCAGCATTGAAAAATTATCGTAATGCCGTCATGAAGGATTTAATTGCTTGGTCCATTGTTGCGGTCCCTTCACCTAAATGGGCAGCAAAGGTATTCCCCCATTTAACAGAAGAGCAGCAAGTACCTGCCTTATGGGAGGCAATCTTTAAAACAGTGCATATTGGGGAAGGCAATGCAGTGGACAATTGGCGTCAGCATATAGCCAATTTAGAATCGCGTGCACAGCTTCTAAATAATAAAAAGTATGCAAAGCTTCACTATACAGCACCGGGTACAGATTTAACAATTGCTTTAGCACCACAACATAAATGGGTTACGGGTGGCAGTAAAACGCCAGAGGATAATGTCTTTGTTGCCAATATGCCAACTGAAGAAGTGTATACTCTTCCAATGAAGCAAGGTGTAAACGGTTATGTCAGTAATTCAAAGCCATTAGTTTATCAAGGCAATATGATTGATGGCTTTAAATTAACATTTGAAGAGGGCAAAATTATTAAGGCAGAGGCTGAAGTTGGTCATGATTTATTACAAGAACTAATTCAAGTGGATGAAGGCTCAAGCTATTTAGGTGAAGTAGCACTTGTCCCTCACGAATCACCTATTTCAGCGTCAGAGATTTTATATTTCAATACATTATTCGATGAAAATGCTTCAAACCATTTAGCTATTGGTGAAGCATATCCGACTTGCTTAGAAGGTGGTAGAGACTTAGAAAATGGTCAGCTTGAAGCATTAGGAGCTAATATTTCTGTGACACACGAAGATTTTATGATTGGCAGCGGAGAAATGGACATTGATGGTATTTTACCAGATGGTACGGTAGAGCCTATTTTCCGTAAGGGTAGCTGGGCTTTTTAATCTTTAGTCAAAAAGAAAAGGAGGAGAGCAGATGAGACGATTATGGAGCTTAATCGGTGTGACGATATTATCCATGACATATTGGACTTCATCTGCTTTTGCTCAAACGGAAAGCTACGTGGCGATTGGAGATTCATTAGCTGCAGGTCAAACACCTTATCAAGAAATTGATGTAGGGTATAGTGATTTAATTGCCATGAAATTAAGTTCGATTGGACAATTATCGTTTTATACAAAAGAGCTCGCTTTTCCAGGCTTTACAACAGCGAATGTGTTAGACCGAATTCAATCGGAGGAAGCGCAACATTTATTAGCAAACGCCACACTGATTACGGTGTCAGCAGGTGCCAATGATTTATTGCGTCTTGTTCAGGTGAACCCAAGTGCTGGAACTTTAGCTTTTTCACAGTTGCAGACAGATTACGCTTTAAACTTGGCGAGAAAAAATATGACAACGATTTTAGATGAGTTAGTAGAACGTGCACCAAAAGCAAAGGTATATGTCATGGGCTATTATTTTGCCTATCCAACTGTCCATCCGTCGCAAAAAGAAGGAACCAATGCACAGCTAGTTAAATTAAATGCGATTTTACAGCAACAGGCAGAGCATGCAGGAGCAGTTTATGTAGATGTCTATGATGCCTTTGGATTGAATGGAACAAGCTATTTACCAAATAGTGCTGACGTCCACCCGAATGCTGAAGGCTATCGTCAAATGGCTAACTCATTTTTACAGGCTTATAGTGGTAGTGATGCTTTACAGATTTCTTCATCAGAATTACCTAAGGCAAATCCTTTGTCATTTGAGGAAATTGTCAAGCAACAATCATCAGCGAAGCCCCGGAAAGAGAAAGTGACACAACAACAGCCTGCTCGTGTTGCTTACGTTATTCAGGGATTCCCAGGTTATCAAGCTTTTATCAAAAACATCTAAATAATCGTTAGCAAAGGCATCTTACCCAATAAGATGCTTTTTTTCTATGAAAGCCAATATTGGATAGAACTACTAAACTGCTAGAGAGCACTAGAGAGGCAATAGTCATGCTAAAATAGAAAGAAGACTAGGAGGTACAACAATGAAAATATTTCATACAGCAGATTGGCACTTAGGAAAACTTGTTCAAGGTGTCTATATGACAGAAGATCAACAGTATATTCTCGAACAATTTATACAAGCGATAGATGAGGAAAAACCAGATGTAATTGTCATAGCAGGTGATCTATATGACCGTTCGATGCCTCCTATAGAGGCAGTCAATTTACTAAATGATGTAGTAGCAAAAATTGTATTAGAGAAGAAGATTCCTGTTTTAGCGGTGGCGGGAAATCATGATAGTGCAGGTCGACTGAATTTCGGTAGTCGTTTAATGAGTGATAGCGGTTTATATATCAAGGGTCAATTTACAAAAAATCATGCACCTATTGTTTTGAATGATGAGCATGGCGAAGTGCATTTCCATCTTGTACCGTATGCAGAGCCGGCTTCTATTCGCAGCATCTTTGAAGAAGAGGCAATCCGCTCTCATCAAGATGCCATGCAAAAAATAATTGAGTATATCACGCCAGACATGGATTCAAGCAAACGTCATGTTTTTGTTGGACATGCTTTTGTAACGAAGTATGGTGAGGAAGAAGCGAATACAAGTGATTCAGAGCGACCGCTTTCCATAGGAGGCTCAGATTGTGTGAGTGCAGCTTTATTTAAACCCTTTCATTATACAGCACTTGGGCATCTACATAAGGCACATTTTGTCTTAAATGAAACCATTCGCTATGCAGGCTCTCCATTAAAATATTCGTTATCTGAGCATTTACATGAAAAAGGCTTTTTAATCATTGATTTAGATGAGCATGGTAATAGCACAGTAACTAAAAGAAAGCTTGTGCCAAGAAGAGATTTACGAGTAGTAGAAGGTCAATTAGAGGATTTATTAAAGCTCACACCAAGTGATGATTATGTATTTGTCAGATTGACGGATACAACTTCGGTGTCTTCGCCGATGGAACGCATTCGCAGTGTGTTTCCGCACGCTATGCATGTGGAACGTAAGGTATTACGACAAGAGGTGTCGCGTGAGCTACAAGTTGTAGAAACGGAAAAACTAGAGGATATTGATTTATTCCGTTCTTTCTTTACCGATATTATCGGTATTCAGCCAGATGAAGATACGGAACGCCTTTTCACAGAGATGTTACAGGAATTATTAGATGAGGAGCGAGAGACAGTAAAATGAAGCCATTAAAGTTAACGATTACTGCATTTGGTCCCTATAAAGACACTGAAGTAATTGATTTTCAAGAACTAGGGGAACATCGATTGTTTGCTATTTCTGGTAAAACCGGTGCTGGAAAAACAACCATTTTTGATGCCATTTGTTATGCCCTTTACGGATCAGGCAGTGGTGAGGATCGTCAGGATACGGCTTTACTGCGAAGTGGCTTTGCTCATGATGATATTTATACAGCTGTAGAGCTCATGTTTGAAATGCATGGAAGGGTCTATCAAATAATACGACAGCCCGGTCATATTAAAGAAAAAAATAAAACGATTACTGGGAAGAAAATAGAGTTAGCTGAAGTAAAAGAGGGAAAGCTTGATTATAGCATTGTAGAGAAGCAGCAAACGCTTGAAGTCGATAAAAAATTGCAGGAAATAATAGGTCTCACAAAAGATCAATTTAGCCAAATTGTGATGCTACCTCAAGGTGAATTTCGCAAGCTATTAACCTCAGATTCTACAAACAAAGAAGTTATTTTGCGGAAAATCTTTAAAACAGACCGCTTTGGTGTCATGACGAAAAAGCTTGATGCTAAACGAAAAGAGGCAGAGAGTGATCTACAACGTGCCAAACAATTAAAAGAACATTTACTTGGTCAAATTGACGGTGTCTTACCACAACGTTCATCAGCGTTATTCACATTAATTGCTGACAAAACGGAAAATTTACATCAACTAAAGCAGGCACTTGATGAGGAGATTATTTACTATACAAAATGTATTGAGGATGAACAGCTACAATATGAAGAAGCTTATAGCCTTCATCAAAAAGAACAAGAATATTATCGATTAGCTAAAACACTGAATGAGCAATTTGATGAGCAAGCGAATCGACAGCAGCGACTACAAATGCTGTTACAAGAGCAAGACGTATACAGAGCGAAGGAGCAGGAGATTGTTTTAGCAGAACAAGCAGAGCGACTTATGCTACTTGAACAACAATGCATTGATTTACGTGCTGAACTTAATGTAAAGGAACAAGCTTTTCAGCAAGCACAAGTTAAGCATCAGCAAACAGAAGAGCAACTGCAGCGAGCCCAAGAAAAATATAGGGTAGAAGAGGCGAAAGAGCCTGAGCGTCAACAAATTTTGCAGCAGGAATTGCAATTATTAGCGTCATTACCTAAATTCGAGGCCTATGAAAACAACGTGCAGCAGCTGCAAATAGCTGAGCAATATGTTGAAACAGCAAAAATGGCGGTGGCTGATAACCTGACGTTATTGGAAAAAGAACAAGAGCAATTGCAGCAATTTTCTCAAACGATGGAAGGCTATGAAAAACAGGTTGAGCCATATGAAAGCTACTTAGAACAGTTACCGAAACTACGCGAACAGGTAGCTTTAGTCAAACAAGCTGAGAAATATAAAAGTGCCGTAGAGTTAGCACAGCAGGACGTAGCTTCCTCAGACATTCACTATCAAGAAAGTAAAAAGGCCCTTCTATTATTGCAGCAACGGTGGCTGACAAGTCAGGCTAGTATTTTAGCGGAACAGCTAAAGGAAGGGGAGCCCTGCCCTGTTTGTGGCAGTATGACTCACGAGAAAACACATAAAGAGCAACTGGAAGTTATTGAACTTGCTCAAGTGGAAACGTTAAGAGTGAAGGCTTCTTCAGACGAGCGTATGTATCTAGAGAAGGCAGCACTTTTGTCATCTACGCAACAGCTTCTTCAAGATACATATCAGCAGCTAGAAGCACAGCATATTAAACAAGAAGACCAAGCACAGCTCATCGCTACTTTACACAAGACGGAGCAAGAGATTGCGAGCTTAAAAGTTGTCCATCATCAACTAGCAGATATGCGATTAAAGCTAAAGCATCAACGTGATAGAATAGAGCAGCTTAGAAATAAACAGATGGAATTAGAGCAATATTTAGCTGAGCACATGAAAGAATGGACAAGATTACAAGCGGTTGTAGAAGAACAGCTCAAGCAGATGCCAGCCAATTTACCAACATTACAGCAATTAAAGCAACAACTTACGGATGTTAGTAAACAGAAAATGGATTTGCAAAAAACATGGCAAGAGAGTCAAGAAAATTTGCATGTCGTAAAAGAAGCGACAAGTAATGCAAAACTAACTGTAGAAATCGCCAAACAATCTTTTGAGGAATTACAGCTCAAAATGAATGAAAAGCGGCAGCAATTTTCAGCAAGCATGCAGGAAATCGGCTTTGACAGCTATGAGGAATACGCAGCTGCCAAACGGAGTGCGAGCCAATTGGAGGCGCTTCGCAAAGTATGCAGTGACTATGCTTTACAGGTACATACCCTGAAAATCCAAATAACTGAAGGGGCTATGTATCTTCAAGGGAAAGAGAAGCAAGATTTAGTGATGATGGAAGCAAAAGTAGAACAACTTCGTACAGCGTATGAGGAAGCATTTAAACGTTTGCAACAGATGAATGGTTTTGCACAAGCATGCCAGGGCTTTATAAAAAAAGTGGAAGAAACAGCGAGAGAGCTTCAGTTACTTGAACAAGAAGCTGGTCGAGTAAAGGAACTCTATGGATTATTAAACGGACAAAATTCGAAAAAGCTGTCCTTTGAGCGATACATTCAAATTAATTACTTAGACCAAATTACCGATGCCGCTAATATTCGTCTTTATCACTTATCAAATGGTCAATTTGAGCTTAGACGTTCTGATAGACTAGAAAAGCATGCGAAGCAAAGTGGGCTTGGGCTTGATGTATATGATGCCTATACGGATCAATTACGTGATGTGAAAACATTATCCGGTGGCGAAAAATTTAATGCTTCCTTAAGTCTTGCTTTAGGAATGGCAGATGTCATTCAAAGCTTCCAAGGGAATATTCATATTGAAACCATGTTTATTGATGAGGGCTTTGGCTCGCTTGATGAGGAATCTTTGAATAAAGCAATTGATACATTAATTGCTTTACAGGATTCTGGTCGTATGATTGGCGTGATTTCTCATGTGCCTGAATTAAAATCGGCGATGCCAGCGGTCTTACATGTAGAAAAAACATTGAATGGACATAGTCAAACCCACTTTGAAGTGAAATAAATAAAAGGCGTATTTCCAAAACAAGGGAATACGCCTGCTGTTTATTTTTTTCGAGGGGTGGCTGTAGGTGTTGTCCCTTTTTTTGCAGCCATTACTTTTTTCACGATAGGAATAACAATAGGTGCTAATTTTACGGCGGTTTTCACAACATTTGATACTTTCATTCAAAAACAGCTCCTTTTACAATTACTACTACCTGTTTCGCTTAAAAATGAAACATTAACGAATAACACGAACAGCTTGAATAATATTCCATATTACAATTCCTAGTGAGACGATGGCATAAATGGCAAACGAAACGAACCAAATAATCAACATCGTATTATTGCCTGACGTTGGATCCAAATTAAATGTAGAAAAAACAAAGACAATAAAGAACAGAATGCCGAAAACAAAAGGAATTAAATGAGAGATAAGTGCACGAATTGAATGTCTTTTTACGTCACTATCTTTCGTAATAATGTACACAATTAATGGGACGATAAAAGGGGCGAAGAAAATACTTAAATAACTAAAGGCAGATAAAATTTTTTGGTTCTCCATAGTTGTACCTCCTTTTTTAATATTTACGCATGAAAAACAGCAAAGTTTCAAAAAAATAATATATGGAAGAGGTTGTAATCCTTCTATCCTTTGCGTACAATGAGAATGTTCAAATAAATTCAGATGTAACGACCACAAGGGGAGCTGATGATGTCAGCTGAGACTGGGCACGTAATGCCTTGACTCTTTGAACCTGTAAGTTAACGCTTGCGTAGGGATGTGGATAGAAACCGACACTAGTACGATGTGAGGCTCTGTCCTGGCATCGTTTTTTCATTCTTGAGGGAATAAAAAGGTGTCAGAAAGAGACATATCAGCGCATTTCTATTCCTGCTCTTGTATCCTACATCGGAACAAAGGAGAGAATATATATGGACAAAAAAAGACTATTAATGCTTGTGGAGATTGCGATATTTGCAGCAATCGCTCTTGTGCTTGATCAGGTTTCCTTTAAAGTATGGGCACAAGGTGGTTCTGTTAGTCTAGTCATGGTACCTATTATGTTAATAGCATTTCGCTGGGGCTTAGTAGCTGGGCTAACAACTGGATTACTCGTGGGTGTAATGCAAACCATGTTTGGTGCTACGATTGTGCACTGGCTACAAGGATTCCTTGATTATGGTGTTGCTTTCACAGTTGTAGGATTAGCGGCGGTTGTGCGTGGACCCGTGTTGGCGGCTGCCAAAAATGCCAACAAAACAAAAATGGCACTTTACATTATATTAGGTACGGTGCTTGCGGGCTTCTTACGATATGCAGCCCACACGATGGCTGGCGCTGTATTTTTTGCAGAATATGCTGGCGATCAAAATGCATGGATCTATTCCATCATCTATAATGGTACATATATGCTACCAGCAACTATTTTAACGGCAATTGTAGGCGTTCTTTTATTCACAGCTGCTCCACAATTAATGCAAAGAAAAGCATAAAACATGCCCCTCACATTTGTGAAGGGGCTTTTTTGTCGCAAATAACTCTTTGCGCACTTCGCAAAGTAAGGAAGCATACAATATTTAAAGCGTTTATCGTTATACGCATAACAAGTTATGTTATATTAAAGTATAGATATTAGATGAAAGGGACGTTATACATGATTGTAAAAACGCAAGAAGAGATTGAAGCTTTTAAAAAAATAGGACGCATTTGTGCTGAAATTCGTGAAGCGATGAAAGCTGCCACAAAACCAGGTGTTACAACATTGGAGCTAGATGAAATTGCTGGCCGTATGTTTGCAGAGGCTGGCGCGATATCTGGTCCAAAGGGAGAATATGATTTCCCAGGGTATACATGTATTAGTGTCAATGAAGAAGTGGCGCATGGTATCCCCGGAAAACGTGTTATTCAAGAGGGGGATATTGTAAATATCGATGTTTCTGGTTCATTAAATGGCTACTTTGCTGACACTGGTATTTCATTTGTGGTTGGTGATGGCTATGAGGACAAAGAAAAGCTATGTCGCGTTGCCAAAAGCGCCTTTGATCGAGCAATGACAAAGGTAAAGGCTGGGTCTAAATTAAATCAAATTGGTAAGGCAGTTGAACGTGAGGCGAATGCTAATGGCTTAACTGTTATTATGAATTTAACTGGTCATGGCTTAGGTCAATCTTTACATGATGAGCCGAATCACATTTTAAATTACTATGATGCATGGGATTCTACAATTATGAAAGAAGGTATGGTGCTTGCGGTTGAGCCGTTTATCTCAGCGAAGGCAGAGCATATTGTAGAAGCTGGTGATGGTTGGACATTCATTACACCTGATAAATCACTTGTAGCTCAAATTGAACATTCAGTCATTGTAACAAAAGATAAACCGATTATCCTAACATCATTAGACGAAGAATAGAATGCAATGAAATGAAAAATCCTGCTTACCAATTTATTTTTGGTAGGCAGGATTTTTTTTAATAAATAAAATACCAACAAAGAGAACACCACATAAAAAGAAGGCGGCGGTAGTGACAAGTAGCTCATCAAAACCATTATGTAAGGCGATTCCTATATAAGCCCAAATAAAAACACTAGGAAACAAAATATCAAAGTGATGGAAACGGATATGTAGCGCAAGTGCTCCACCTAATGTCAGCAAAATTACTGCCCAAAGAGGCGTACTAAGACCAAAGCCGTTCCAACCATAAGCCGTTAACGTAAAACTGATATTCGTAATAAAAATAAATGTCATCCATGCAAAATAAATGGAGAAAGGAATACGACCCGACATTGCTTTGTCATGAAGAGGGTACGTATTATACAACATAAATAAATACAAGACTAAGAGTAATGTAATGCCAAGTGAAACAATAAATAACTCATGATGCCATACGTATATCATCAATGCTTGCAATATATTTATGCAGCTAAAAAGCGCAGACTGTTTCATAGTTGTCTTTTTGATATTCATAACTAACCAATAACCGAGTAAAAAATAAATAAGAATCCAAATTACATGACTTACACTAACTGGTGCAAATACTACAGAAAAGCGATTAGCGATTTCTAGCATAGATTGACCGTTGATATTCACGAAAAAGGATGAAAAGGTTAGGATGAGTGAGACAAGATAAGAAATTGTCATCAAGATAAACCGAGGCATGTTTTCCTCTCCCTTCGTGTTAGATTTTATAGGGAAAAGACAAATAAGTATAGTGCTGTCACTATTTTTATTATAACGGAAACTTTCAACAATGTATCGTGTTGTTTTGCTCGTAATATCTACAATTTACCATCTCAATAGGCATCCATATATTTCTTTAGTACAATAAGAATATCCAACCAAAAGGAGTGAAGTTTCATGGCACAAAATTTGAAAAACCTAGACCTATCCATTGAACTAGATAAAAAGATGTATAAAAAGAAATTAAAAGTACTCCAATATGAAATGTTAAATGCACAGCAGTTTTTACTAAAAAACAAAATAGGTTTAATCTTAGTATTTGAAGGAATGGATGCTGCTGGTAAAGGTGGCGCGATCAAACGATTGATTGAACGTGTAGATCCGCGCGGTTATGTGGTACACCCTATCTCAGCTCCACAGCCACATGAATTACGCTATAACTATTTACAAAGATTCTGGAGAAAATTACCGCAGCATGGACAAATCGCTATTTTCGACCGCTCATGGTATGGACGTGTACTAGTAGAGCGTATCGAAGGCTTTGCAACAAAGGATGAATGGTCTCGTGCGTATGAAGAAATTAATAATTTCGAGAAAATTTTAACTGCGGGAGATTACATAATTATTAAGTTCTGGCTACATGTTTCAGATGAAGAGCAATTAAAACGCTTTAAAGAACGTGAAGAAAACCCTTATAAATCTTGGAAGCTAACAGACGAGGATTGGCGGAATCGAGAAAAATCACCACAATATATTGAAGCGGCGAATGCAATGTTTGACAAGACAGATAAAAAGGATGCTCCATGGATTTTAGTTGCTGGAGACGATAAAAAACATGCGCGTGTTCAGGTGCTTCAAGAAACAATTGCACATATTGAACGTGAGGCTCAAAAACGTGGTTTTCATCTAACAAATGTATTAGCTAATGGACAGCTAGAGGATGCTGATTCATCCAGTTTAGAAATAATAAATGAGAAAAAGCAAGAACAAAAAACAAAATAATAAAATGGTGCTGCTGTAACAATAAGACATGAGCTGTTTTAGTTGTAGCAGCATCTTTTTTTACATACAATGAAATAAAACTAGGGTTTACAATCATTAGATTGTAGCCAATGTGAACAGAGAATGAGAAATGTACTGATATTTATTGGAAGGCTAGTGTGGAGAAATGGTGCTTAAAATTTGGAATTTATTAAGAAAAAAGGGTGGGAATGTGGTAACGATAAAGGGGGAAAAATGCTACATCCGCACATTCCAAGAAAAAGATGCACGAAGTTTATCGGGTCTCGTAAGCCGCAATAAATACTTTTGGTCTGTATACGAGCCACTACAAAAACCTGAATATTATACAGTTGATGCTCAATATAAAAAAATTCAAGAGAGTCTCTATTTAATGGAGTCAAAACGAGAATTTACTTTTGGTATTTTTGAGCATGGAACAAATAATCTAATAGGGCATATTGCACTTTATGCTGTAAAACGCTTACCGTACTCAAGTGCATTTGTTGGCTATGCGATGGATGAAATCTATGTAGGCAAGGGAATCGTCACAGAGGCTGTAAATATGGTGGTGAGATTCGCATTCGATCAAATTGGTTTACACCGTGTAGAGGCATATGTCTCTACACAAAATAACCCCTCTATGCGCGTATTAGAGAAGGCTGGATTTCAACAAGAGGGTCTGCTAAGGAGGCTACTGTATATTAATGGCCGATGGGTAGATCACTATATGTATGCGCGTTTAGAGGATGAATAGAAAAACAAGTGCCTATCCTTCACGAGAGATGGGCACTTGTTTTTTATTAGCTATTATTTGCTACCGTCTTCAATTAAATCAAGATGACCTGTATTCGGATCAATGATTAAACCATGAACAGGAACGTCTTTCACCATTAATGGGTGATTACGAATCGTATCGACACTTTTCTTAACACTTGTTGCTACGTCACCGAAACCACGTAAAAATTCTTTTAAATCAAAACCAGAATATTCCAACATTTTGATTGTTTCTGGATCAATACCCCTTGTCACCATTTCACTAAGCATAGCATCAGGGTCAACTGCACTCATTCCGCAGTCATAATGTCCAACGACATACACTTCATCAGCTTGTAGGCCATAGACAGCCACTAATAAACTACGCATAACTGCACCGAAAGGATGGCTTACTAATGCGCCAGCACTTTTCACTATTTTTACATCGCCATTCCGCAAATTCATAGCTTTTGGTAAAAGCTCTACAAGACGAGTATCCATACAAGATAAAACAACAATACGTTTATCAGGATATTTTGTAGTGATGAATGGTTCATATTTCTTTTCTTGTACAAACTCTTTATTAAACTCTAAAATATCTTGTAACATTGTCATGAATATTGCTCCCTTCCTTACAAAAATATTTTAGAGCAAAACGTTCAATATGCAAACAATAAAGACTTTTTTCAGATAATTTTTACAATAAAGAAGCAGTTTCCTACGCTTTAATAGATGAAAATAACTTGTAAGTGATAAAAAAACAGCTACCATTGCAGTAGCTGTTTTTTTATACATTAATATTCTTCGTTTGGCTTTGGATCTACAGTTACTGAAGACTTGCTATCTAAACCAACTTGTAGGTAGTGGATGAAGAATCCCGTTGAAATTAATAAAACTGCTGAAAAGCCAAGAACAGTTGTAATGAACATTATTAGAGCTCCTCTCTACTTAAATGATCTACTAAACTTCCCTAAAACAATTATACAATAGGTTACTAGGAAAATCTAAGGATAATTTATGACAACCTTAACATACTTAGCCTAGAATACTATTAGTAGGAATGGATTATTTAGATTGCCCAATTTCCATCGCGGAATATTGGGTCTATTTGATCATCATGAGTAATTCCAGCTATATTCATCTTATCCGATCCAATCATAAAGTCTACATGTGTCAAGCTTTGGTTAAGACCATGTGCACTTAATTCCTCAGAAGTCATTTCTTTACCACCCTCAATGCAAAATGCGTAGGCACTGCCAATGGCTAAATGATTCGAGGCATTTTCATCGAATAATGTATTGTAAAATAATAAATTAGATTGTGAAATAGGTGATTGATGTGGAACTAATGCTATTTCACCAAGATAATGAGCACCCTCATCTGTTTCAATAAGGGAAGCTAAAATTTCTTGTCCTTGCTCTGCCTTCACGTCAATGATACGACCATCCTTAAATGTTAAAGTGAAATGATCGATAATATTGCCTCCGTAGCTTAATGGCTTAGTACTGGAAACATACCCATTAACACCTGTTTTTAAAGGGGCTGTAAAAATTTCTTCTGTAGGCATATTGGCCATAAATGCTTGGCCCTGTGTATTAATACTACTGCCACCTGTCCACACATGATGTGTAGGTAACTCAATAGTTAGGTCAGTGCCTGGAGCAGTATAGTGGAGCGACTTATATTGCTTCCCATTTAAATAATCAGCTTTGCTATGTAATTCCTGATCGTGAGCATGCCAAGCTTCTATAGAATGTTCAACGTCAATACGTGTCGCTGCAAAGATGGCTTCCCATAATGCATCCATTTGTTGTTCCTCTTGTAAGTGAGGGAATACTTTTGCTGCCCAGGCTTTAGATGGAGCAGCGATAACTGACCAACTAAATTTATCAGACTGTAGCGATTGATAATAGTTTGCTAATGCTTTACCAGATGCTTTTTGGAAGGCCATGATTCTGTCACGCTCTATACCTTTTAGTAAATCTGGATTTTGTGAGCTAATGCTTAAGAAAGCGGCTCCGTGTTCAACCAACCATTCACGCTCTTGCACTTTCCATGGCGGGAAGAAATCAAATGAGTCTTTTGGTGCTCCCTCATAACGAGCACGTACAAGCTCGTCATCCGATAAATCGACAAATACCTGTTTTGCACCATTTTTATAAGCTATTTTGGTAATTATTTGCGCCAATTTTAGGTTATCAGTCGAACAGCTTATATAAAGATACTGACCTTTTTGGATATTTACTCCTACTTTCACAGCTAATTCGGCATATTTTAGTAATTTTGTGTTAAATGATAATAACAAATTCATATCCCCTTTCGATATAAGACAGTTTAGTGTAATATTCTTAATTCAATATAATCAAAAATGGTCGAAATGTGAATAAAAAGCATTAATTACATCGAAAAATAAGTGAAATACATTTATACTAGGAATATATATATTTAAAATATGGAAAAACAGACGAAAATAACAGTAATAGTAGATTTGGAGGTTCTAGGATGGATAAATCGTCGATTATAGGGTTAATATTTGCCTTAGTAGCACTATTAACGGGGATGGTGATGAAGGGTGTAAGCTTAAGTGCATTTTATAACCCTGCAGCCATTCTAATTATCATTTTTGGTACTATTTCAGCAGTAACAATTGCCTTTCCAATGCAAGAGTTAAAGCGCGTACCGAAGCTATTTAAAATTCTTTTTAAAGAAACGAAATTAGCGAATGATATAGAAATTATTAAAATGTTTTCACAATGGGCTGACTTAGCTCGTCGTGAAGGACTATTAGCACTTGAAAGCAAGGCTTCTGAAATTGAAGATCCATTTTTAAAAAATGGTCTTACATTAGCAATTGATGGTCAAAATGCTGACTACATCCGTGATGTACTAACGGAAGAAGTGGAAGCAATGGAAGAGCGTCATGCTAGTGGGTCTGCTATTTTTACGCAAGCAGGTACATATGCACCAACTTTAGGGGTTCTTGGTGCAGTAGTAGGGTTAATCGCCGCATTGGCTGATATGAACGATATCGAAAAGCTTGGACATGCTATTTCGGCTGCTTTCATGGCTACATTACTCGGTATCTTTACAGGTTATGTTTTATGGCACCCATTTGCGAACAAGTTAAAGCGTAAGTCTGCTTTAGAAGTAAAACAAAAGAGAATGATGATTGAGGGTATCCTTTCAGTATTAGAAGGGGAGGCTCCACGTGTAATTGAACAGAAACTATCATCATACTTAACGATGGAAGAACGTCGTCAAATTTCTGGTGAAAGCGGGGCGGGTGGCCTTGGCAAAGAAAGCTAAGAAAAAAAAGCATGATGAACATATTGATGAATCTTGGTTAGTTCCATACGCAGATATTTTAACTTTGCTCTTAGCTGTGTTTATTATTTTATTTGCCTCAAGTTCAGTTGATCAAGAAAAGTTAGAGAGAATGTCGGCGGTATTTAGTCAAGTATTTGACGGTGGAACAAGCTTTCTAGAGCAGCCTGCACCAGTACCAAGCCCGAATGCAGATAGCGACCAAACGCCACAGCAAAATTCGGCCTATTTAAAGGATCAACAAGAGCTAGCAGCTATTAAAGATAGTGTGGACAACTTTATTGCAGTTAATGAGATGGAAGGTCAATTTGCAACTGAAATGACAGATGAGGGATTGCTTGTAACTATCCGTGATAGTATTTTATTTGATCCTGGTAAAGCAACGATTAAACCAGAATATATTCCAATTGCAAAAGAGCTTGCGGATGTATTAGTGTCTAATCCACCTCGTAATATTGTTATTACAGGTCATACAGATAATGTGCCAGCTGGCCCTAACTTCTCATCAAACTTGGAGTTATCATTAATGCGTGCGTCTAATTTTTACATGGTATTATTAGATAGTAATTCACAATTAAAGTCTGAGAACTTTAGTGCGAAAGGCTATGGTGAAAACCGAGCGATTGCTCCAAACGATACAGCAGAAGGTCGTGCACAGAACCGACGTGTAGAAGTGCTTATTCAGCCATTGGTTACCGAAGATGGTTCAGAAGCAAAAAATACACAATAATAAAAAGCTATTAGCGGCTGACCAATCGTCACATGCTAATAGCTTTTATTTACTTTACTTACGTAAAGACCCCAATTCAGCAACAATCGCTTGCATTTCACTTGGGCTAAATGTTTCTCTTTTCATCACCATCTCATATAAATACACTAAATCTTCATAATTAGCTTCATCGAAATGTTCTGATTTCATTGCATCAACATTCACCATGCGTAGCTTGTCCTTCATTTGATCCACCATATACACTACGTTTTCCTTAGACGGAACTGATAAATCCATTTTTTACCCTACCTTTCATAATCCTCGCACATATCATTTCATTGAATAAAAAAAATGTCAACTCCGTATTTGAGCATTGCTTTAAAAATAGACTGTTATTGGGTAGAATAAGTGCAGGAAGCTGTTTATTTATGAAATAATAGGGAATATGCAAATACACAAGCAGGGGGTTATAAATATGGGTCAGAGTAAATTATTAGCTTCAATCGTAGCAGGAGCAGCAGTTGGTGCTGCATTAAGTATGCTCGATCGTACAACGCGTGAAACAACAATTGCTACAACTAAAAAAATGAAGGAAGCCATCACATATTATGCATCAAATCGTGAAGAACTACAGGTGCTAGTGGAGGAAAAAGTGCTGGCAGCAAAAGTGCTTTGTGAAAGCGTGTCTGATAATGTTAACACGATTGCTGAGAAGGTTGATGAATTTAAAGAATTACCTTCCACAATACAAGGGATGATTGAGGACACGAAATCAGCCTTTACTTTACCTGAAAAAGAGTAAAGGAAGCTTTAGGAGGAATTATATGGAAGGAAAAAAAGCAACAATGCAAAATGCTTTTGGGTTCGTAAAGTCGTTTGTCTCTCCTGAGGAGGAATCGATTGACGTGATGACATCCAAAGGCTTTGTTCAAGATTTAATAAGTCGGCTAAAGCGAGTTGAAATATCTGCGCTTGCTGCACAATTGGCTTATTTCTTTTTACTATCGTTCTTCCCCTTACTTATTTTCTTAGTGACGCTATTACCGTATCTAAATTTAGAAACGACACAGGTCTATTCATTTTTAGTGAATATCTTACCAGATGAAGTGTATAAGCTGATTGAAAATACGCTGAATGAGATTTTAACAAATCGAAATAGTAGTTTATTGTCCATCGGGGTTCTCGGTACAATTTGGTCTGCATCGAAAGGTATTAATGCGCTTATTCGAGCTTTAAATAAAGCCTATGATACAGAGGGGAGAGCTGGCATATTGGATAGAGGGTTGTCACTGGTTTTTACAATCGCTCTTGTAATTGTGATGGCTGTCGCTCTCTTACTACCAGTTTTTGGTCAGCAAATAGGGCATTTCCTATTTTCAATCGTTGGAATTGAGGAGCAATTTGAATCTATTTGGCACAAATTAAGATGGTCAATACCACCTTTACTTATTTTTATCGTTTTAATGGGAATCTACTGGGTCGTTCCAAATACAAGCCCGCGTTTAAAAATAATGGGTGTATGGCCAGGGGCGATGTTTGCGACACTTGCCTGGTTAGCAGTCACATATGGTTTCTCTTTCTATATTAATAATTTTGCAAATTATTCTGCTACATATGGTAGTATCGGTGGTGTCATTATTTTAATGCTCTGGTTATACTTTACGGGGATTATTATCATCTTTGGTGGGGTATTAAATGCTACCATGCAAAAAAGGGCACTACAAAAAGAACTTCATGAGTAAGGAAATAACAATAAAACAAAATGAGCCTCGCTTTTCTTTATGAGAAAGGCGAGGCTTTGTCATTAGATATTTTTATTGAGCATGCGTAAACCGTTTAAAATAACTAGAATTGTACTACCTTCATGTCCGATTACACCTAAAGGTAGGTCGACTACTTGTAAAAAGTTAGAGGCGATTAATAAAACAATAACACCGATAGAGAAGAAGATATTTTGTTTTACAATACGCTGCATTTTACGAGATAAGCGCACAGCATAAGCAATTTTGGATAAATCATTTTTCATTAACACAACATCCGCTGTTTCTAATGCAACGTCTGTTCCTTCACCCATCGCAATGCCAGTAGTTGCCGTAGCTAATGCAGGGGCATCGTTAATACCGTCGCCGACCATTCCAACAAATTGATGTTGTGTAAGTAGGCGTTTCATTTCAGTAACTTTTGTTTCAGGTAGACATTCTGCTACATATTCGGTAACGCCAGCTTCCTTTGCAATGACTTTGGCTGTTTTTTCATTGTCACCTGTGAGCATTACTACTTGAATACCGAGATCTTTTAATAGAGCTACAGCCTTTTTAGCTTCGCTGCGTACAGTATCTTTTAGAGCTGTTAAGGCAACAATACCATGCTGATCCCGAATAAAAATAACTGTTTTCCCTTCTGCGGCAAGTTTTGTAGCTGCACTATTTGCAAAGTCATTGGCAAGCTGAGTACCAACAAACTCAGGTTTCCCTACTTGATACTCCTCATTGTGGATCGTCCCTTTTATACCCCAACCAGGAATATCCTCGATTGTTGCCTGTGGTAATGTGTTAATTCCTTCTGCTTTAGCGTATGTGGTAATGGCTTGAGCTAGTGGGTGATTGGATTGCGATTCAATCCCTGCAAGCTTTGCTAAAGCTAGATTACGATCTACGCCTTCTCGGACAATAAAGTCTGTAACAACTGGTTTCCCCTGTGTTAAAGTACCTGTTTTATCGACAGCTAAAGCACGTAAAACACTGAGATGCTCTAAATGTAAGCCACCTTTAAAAAGCACACCATTTTTTGCACCATTTGAGATGGCTGCTAGTGTTGCAGGCATAATTGATGCTACGAGTGCACAAGGGGATGCAACCACCAATAACACCATTGCTCGGTAAAATGTCGTTGTCCAATCCCAGCCGAGTAAAAAGTGGGGAAGGAACATCATTAAGGCAACACCTAATAACACAAATTTTACATAAGACCCCTCAAATTTTTCGATGAATTGTTGTGAGGGAGATTTTTCACTTTGCGCACTTTGGACAAGTTGTATAATTTTTTTGAAAAGTGTTTCTGAATTTGCTTTGGTCATTTCCATCGTAATAGCACCATTTAAATTTACTGTGCCTGCAAATACTTCGTCACCTTCGATTTTTGAGACAGGCAGCGGCTCTCCACTAATAGCCGATTCATCAATAGAAGACTGTCCTTTGAAAATAATACCGTCTGCTGGAATGCGTTCACCTGGTTTTATCAATAAATGATCGCCGATATTTAACGTGGACACGGACACTTTCATAGGTTCAAATTCGCCACGCACTAACCAAGCTTCTTCTGGCTGTAAATTCATAAGTGCTGATATTTCACGATGACTTTTATTCATTGCATATGTTTCAAGTGCACCACTTACTGCGAAAATGAAAATAAGAATAGCTCCCTCTGTCCAATAGCCGATTGCTGCAGAACCAATGGCGGCTAATACCATCAATAGCTCTACATTTAATTTTCGATCTTCAATCGTTTCTTCAATGCCCTCTTTTGCTTTTGCGAATCCACCTACAAAAAATGCAATTAAATATAGTAGAACTGAAGCAGTTGTTTGTCCGCTCGTATCTAAACGCCATGCAAGTAAGATGAAAATGCCCGCCATCAATGCAGCGATCAATTCAGCATGTTCTTTTGTTTTCTCAATTAAATTTATATTTTCTCGATTAGAGTATTCCATCTATATCCCTCCTGATAATGAAAATCAATATCAAAACCTTTATAAATTAATATTTATTAAAGTTTTTAATTGAAAATGGATTTCAATTACCATCTCTTTTATTTAGAATTATTATAACAAAGGAATTTATAAAAATAAAGTAGGAAGTTTGAAGGATATTTACTTTGACCATAGGGTGATGATGATAGGGGATTTTAAATAAAAAAAGCACAGTCTATTCACTAGGAATATTCTGTGCCTTACAAAATGGTGCAATCAAATGGATGACTACTACCGTTTATTTAATTAGAAAACTCTTTCTGCATGCAAAGCAAGTTTATCTAATGATGATTTATCGACATCTGCATGTAGAGAGTTACCATGTGAGTCCATTGTTACAACTGCTGTAAAGTTTTCTACATTTAAGTGCCACATAGCTTCAGGAATACCAAATTCCATTAAATCAACGCCGTCAACACCTTTAATGCAGTCTGCATAGTATTGGGCTGCTCCACCGATTGCATTTAAGTAAACGCCACCATGTTCATTTAGAGCTTTTAATGTTTTTGGTCCCATTCCACCTTTACCAATCACAGCACGGATACCGAATTTTTTCATAATATCACCTTGGTAAGGCTCCTCACGAATAGAAGTAGTTGGTCCAGCTGCTTTTACTGTCCAGTGGCCTTCCTCATCTTTTGCCATTACAGGTCCGCAGTGATAAATAACTTGTCCATTTAAGTCCACTGGTGCATCGTGGCTCATTAAATGGTGGTGGATAGCGTCACGGCCAGTATACATACGACCAGTAATAGAAACGACATCTCCCACTTTTAGTGAGCGAATTTGTTCTTCCGTAATTGGTGCAGTAAGCTCTACTAGATTTGTAGTTGTATCTTCTGTTGTAGCAGCTACTTCATCTTCTTTGAACGTGATTTTTTCACCTTCTTGGTAGTGCCAATTCATAATTTCACCTGTTTGTGGATCGATGTCCACAGCCATACGACGGTAAGCCCAGCAGTTATAAGCTACAGATACATAGAAGGAAGCAGGGATACGGTGCATCACTCCAATTTTACAGCCTAGTAATGTTGCTTCACCACCGAAGCCCATTGTACCAATACCAAATGTATTAGCTGTTTTGACAACATACTCTTCTAATTTTGCAAGATCTGAATTTGGGTTTGTATCTTCAACATGGCGGAATAATTGTTCTTTTGCTAAATCGTAGCCAGAAGAACGATCTCCACCAATGCCTACACCGATGAAACCAGCTGAACAGCCCTGACCTTGTGCTTGGTACACAGAGTGTAAAATACATTTACGAATACCGTCTAAGTCACGACCTGCACGACCAAGACCTTCTAATTCGCATGGTAAGCTGTACTGAATGTTTTTATTTTCACAGCCGCCGCCTTTTAGAATTAATTTAATTGTAATGTAATCTTTTTCCCATTGTTCGAATTTCATAACTGGTAAACCATCACCAAGGTTATTCCCACTGTTTGCACCAGTTAAAGAATCTACCGCGTTTGGACGTAATTTAGCATCTGCTGTTGTATCATTGATTGCTTTTTTGATTGCAGCTTTAATTTCTAATTGGTTTACGCCAACAGGTGTATAGATTTTGAAAGTTGGTAGCCCTGTATCCTGACAAATTGGTGACACATTATCTTCTGCCATAATAATATTATTTGCAATTGTGTCTAAGCTCATTGCAGCACGTGTACCAGCATTCTCAGCTTCTTTTGCTTTTTTAATAGCACGACGTACATCCTTAGGTAAATTCGTAGATGTTTCAGTAATTAAATCATAAAGACTTTTCTCCAAAGTTTGTAGATTCATTGGTATTGCCCCCCATAGAAAAATTGATTATTTCCACGTTACATTATACTCTTTTCAACTAATGAAAAAAAGAGTCCTTATCTGAGAGCCCTAAATTAAAGCTTGTTTTCATAGTATTTTGAGAAGGGGTTGATTTAATAGAACGTTTGTTCTAAAATAGAAGTGAATCCACAATTAGGAGGAATTTGAATGGCTGCTAAAACTTTACTTGAATTACCGGAAGAATTTGAAAAATATAGACCATTAATAGAAGAAACAATGAAGCCTGTTGTATTGGTTGATACGAAGGTAAGCAAAACATCTTTATTTCAAAGTAAGTTTGCAGGGGATCCCTATTTTCCACTGTCGATGGAATATCCAACAAATAACAATGGACAACCTTTGAAGCTATTAGCTCAAATTAATTTTACAGAAGTACCAAAGCATCTAGCGAATTTTCCAAAAGAGGGTATATTACAGTTTTATATTGATGGTTATGACGATGTATTAGGAATGGATTTTGATAATGGACAAAATCAAGAAGGATTTCGTGTTATCTTCCATGAATCGATCGTGCATGATGAAACAAAGCTCGTTCAAGATTTTTCATTTGTCAAATTAGTGGATGAGGAGATGTATTTTCCTGTAGAGTGTGAAATGGCACTATCCTTTCAAGCAGGCTTTGAACCATTGTCCATTGATGATTTTAGAAGTAATGACATGTACGCCAGTATCTTAACATCAATAGAGGATGATGATACATTAGAAGATGCTTTCTATGATGCTTTGACTGGTGATGGACATAAAATAGGTGGGTATCCGTACTTTACACAGGAAGATCCACGAGCATACGGTGATTATACGGACTCTACAATCATGTTATTACAGATTGATAGTGTAGGTGATGATATCCTTTGGGGCGATTGTGGTGTCGGCAACTTCTTCATTACAGCAGAAGAGCTAAACAATAAAGATTTTAGCAAGGTACTTTATAATTGGGACTGCCACTAAAAAAACAAGCGAGCGCATAATGTGCTCGCTTGTTTTTGACTCATTATTGTTCACGAGCATTAAACTGCTCCATTTTATCTTCTAAATCATCCATCATTTGAATTAAGCGATCGATATCCTCTAATTCAGCAGTTTCGGGATCAAGGGCATCTAATACTTCTAAAAAAATTTCAAGACGCTCTTTTAAGTAGGTTACTTGCTGTTTTTTATCAGTGATTGGCTTTGACATTCGTACACCTCATTTCATCCCTTTTATCGTAGCTGATTTGGGCTTAAATTTCAATGTTTAGGTAAACACCTAGGACTAAGAGATTAATTTTAAAAATCAATAGGCAGAATATTTACAATATTGAGGATGTATGTTAAAGTTGTTTTAAGATAAAGTAAAGGAGCTGATTGGAAAAAGTATCATTGCAAAGCTAACTCGAAAAGGAGGGAGTTTAAACAAGTATCCGGTAATAATCAAAAGCCGAATTTCGTGTTTATACAATTAAATGAATATAAGGATTAGTTAGGCCTTAGCGTAAAATCACATGTGGTGAGCGCTAAGGCTTTTTGATATGCTGTTCTTTGGGAGAATGACGATATTGGAGGAAAAGATGACATACTTCTCAGATTACAGCAAAAAACGATTTACCATTTTAGTATTAATTGTATCCATATCAGGCTTTTCACAAGGGATGCTGTTACCGCTTATTTCGATCATATTTGAACGGGATGGCGTATCCTCTGCATTGAATGGCTTGAATGCAACAGGCTTATACATAGGAACACTATTAATCTCACCATTTATCGAGCAGCCTTTACGAAAATGGGGCTACAAACCAATTATTTTAGTTGGAGGAGCACTTGTTTTTGCATCTTTGCTAGCATTTCCCTTCTGGAAAAGTGTGACCTTCTGGTTTGTCCTTCGTTTGCTCATTGGAGTAGGGGACCATGCCTTGCATTATGCGACCCAAACATGGATTACAAGCACAGCAGATCATAAAAGTTTGGGAAAAGGAATGGCCATCTATGGCTTGTCATTTAGTATAGGCTTTGCCGTAGGGCCACTTATGGTGAAGCTGATTGAGATTGCTGAAGCGTTACCGTTTATCATATCATCCATCATGTGCTTGTTTGCATGGTCTTTTGTATTTTTCTTACAAAATGAAAAACCTGAGCGACTAACAGGCGACTTAAATGCAAGAGGATGGCAACGCTACAAAATGGCTATTTTATTTGGATGGATGGCGTTTTTAGGACCTTTCGTTTATGGATTCCTTGAGTCTTCATTAAATGCTTTATTCCCAGTTTATGCTTTACGCAAAGGCTACGAAGTAGGTATGATCCCTATTATTCTATCTGTCTTTACATTTGGTGGGATTTTAACACAAGTACCACTTGGTGCATTAGGGGATAAAGTAGGAAGACGGAATATCTTGATGGTAGGCTCGTTTGGAGGCGCTATGCTTTTTGCAATCGCCAGCTTTTTAGAGCACTCTCAATTAGCTGTGGCTATAGCATTTTTCTTAACAGGCACTTTAGTTGGCTCCATGTTTTCTTTAGGGATTACATACATGGCTGATCTAACACCAAAAGAGTTACTGCCTACAGGAAATTTACTTTGTGGAATTGCTTTAAGTATTGGTAGTTTAACAGGGCCTTTTTTAGGTGGCGTTTATATAGAATATGTAAAAAATTATAGCTTCCTTTTACTTGTAGCAATGTTGTTGCTAGCTGTTGCTATGGTGCTACTTGTATTTGGACGCCAAAAGCATAAACAAACATTAATGGCAAAATAAAAAGAGCGGGGCTCATCTCCCGCTCAAAAACAAAAAACGCCCAGCAAATCCGTGCTGTTATGGCGTTTTTTTGCGTAACAAGGATGTTCCGTCCAAGTTACATAGGTTTGGCACCTAGAAATGTATTATACAGGCATGTTCTTATGAAAGCAATAAAAAATAAAATGGGTAATTTTGGACTTTATACATCTTTCTCTTTATAATGAAAGAACACTTGCTTAAGAAGGAGGTTTTATCATGACTGAAATGAAAAAACTATCTATTCATCGTGCCTTAACAGAATTAAAGATGCTGAACCTACGAATTGAGACAGCGACGAATGAGGTTAGTGCAGTAGTAGCTAATCGAAAAAGTAATCGTAAAATGAAGGGTGTAGACATTCAAGAATATGAAAAGCAAATGCAAGCGTCCTATGATAAGGTGGTAGGCTTGATTAGCTATCGAAATAAAATAAAAGCTCTAGTTGTACAGTCTAACGCTAGCACAAAGGTGATAGTTGGTAAGGAAGAAATGACTGTAGCAGAGGCAATCGAACGGAAACAATCTATTCAATATGAAAAGAATTTGCTAGAAATCATGCAGCATCAATATCGTTCAACCATTAATACCGTTGCCAAAGAAAATGATGCATTACCTGCAAAACTGGAAACCTATTTAATTAACATATTAGGTAATAAAGATAAACAGTCTCCAGATGAAGTCAAATTACATACTGAAACATTTATGAAGAGAAATGAGTATGAAATCATTGATCCTTTAAATGTCAAAAAACAAATTGAGTCATTGAGCACTCGTATTGAAGAATTTGAATCAGAGGTTGATGCTGTCCTATCGGAATCAAATGCTACGACATTTATTGAAGTGGAAGCTTAACGAAATAAATAGGCATGGTCTAGCGAAAATGGAAAACGAAAAGTCGCTCGCGCTTAAAGGCATGTGTGCGAGTTAAAACGTAAAACATGTCTTACTCAAAGGAAACTTTCAACTAAACTGATATGAAGGTTTAAAGGTTAAAGGTGAAAGATCAAAACTTACGTGTCAAAGTTCTTTTGATAAAAGCTAAAAGTTTAACATTTAAAAATCTATTAAATCCTGGGGTATTGGTTAAGGTATCGACTTTTCTGGACCGTCCATCATCCACCAGGCAGCCTGTGCTGTGCGTGACATAAAAAGGACATCTCAATTTATTTTGAGATGTCCTTTCAGACTGTAATTACAGTCTGACACATCAATTAATTTTGATGTGTTTTTTATTTATTCATTCATTCATATAAAAAGGAAACCAAGGTAAAAAAGATGCAGCCTGTAATATACAGACTGCATCTAAAAAGTCGCCAAACTATTTCTGATACTCAGGTTTCAAAACCATGCTGCAAACGCATTCCACCTGCGCCGTCTGTGCGAACATATCGACAGGCTGGATATACTCAACATGATAAAGCTTTGATAATTGTTGTAAATCCTTCGCCAAAGTGGATGGATTACAGGACGTATAAACAAAACGCTTAGGTTTTAGCTTAAGCACTGTTCGAATAAATTCTGGTGCTAGTCCAGTTCGTGGTGGGTCTACTGTAATGACATCTGGAGTAAAACCTTCCTTGCGCCATTTGGCAAGGACACTTTCGGCTGTGCCGACTGCGTATTTTGTATGCTTGAAGCCATGGTTGCGCGCATTTTTACGCGCATCTTGAATGCTTTCTGGAATGACATCCATCCCACGTACTTCTTTCGCCTGATCTG
Organism: Lysinibacillus fusiformis; assembly: GCF_002845985.1. Classification (GTDB taxonomy): domain Bacteria; phylum Bacillota; class Bacilli; order Bacillales_A; family Planococcaceae; genus Lysinibacillus; species Lysinibacillus fusiformis_D. Next base: position 96,981 of record NZ_PDFK01000007.1, read on the forward strand.
CTAGCCATAGCCCAATTGTTCCAACACCGCAATAGGCGTCAACGACTGTTTCTTTCCCCGTTAATGCAGCGGCTTTTTTTATTTCATCATAAAGATGAACAGTTTGTGTTGGATTTAGCTGGAAGAAGGCACGAGCTGATAAATCAAAGGCTAGTTCACCAAGCTCTTCATGAATCGTTTCCTTGCCATCCAGTACAATGGTTTCATCACCAAATATTAATGATGTTTTTTCACGATTAATATTTTGTGCTATCGATACGATACTCGGATCGATTTTTTTTATACGTGTGATAAGTTCAGTTAAATGAGGGATTTCTTTTCGTGTTGTGACAAGAACTACTTGTGTCTCACCAGTACGAATCCCTGTACGTACAACAATCGTACGCACTAAACCATCTAGCGTACGACCGTCGTATATAGTGATATTTAGTTTTTGCAAAATCTTTCTTGTGGCTACGGTAATTTTAGAAGTGACTGGGTGCTGTACGAGACAATCATTAATATTCAAGAGCTTATTGCTTCCTTCAGCAAATAAACCTGCGTATACACGCTTACCCTCTTTACGTACTTGGAATTGGCTTTTATTACGATAGTGCCAAGGATTATCCATACCAAGTGTTTTACGTACTTCGATCGTTTCAGTTAAAGGTTTGGCATAACGTTCTAATGCTTGAATGACAATGTCTCGCTTTTCAAGTAGCTGTTTATTGTATGTCATATGTTGAAGTTGACAGCCGCCACATTCGTTATAAACTGGGCAAGGTGCCTCCTGACGATGCTTCGAAGCTTTACGAATGTCTAAAACTTCTGCTTCAGCAAAATTACGCTGTGTTTTCGTCACCTGAGCTGTAATTTCTTCTCCGGGAATAGCTCCTTTTACAAAAACTACATTACGTTTATAAAACCCTACACCCTCACCATTAATACCAAGCCTTTTTATTGTTAGTGGGAATTTTTGTCCCACGGTCATTGTTGTTTGCTGCGTCAAACATTCCACGTCCCTGCTCTATAATGTCATCTCCCCATTATAACGAAGGAGCAGGCGATTGCAAAGCGACAGGAAAATCTTCATATTCCAATACTAAATCGTCAAGCGATAAGAAGGTATAGCCCTGCTTTTTAGCTTCCGCAATAAACATTGGTAAAGCTTCGGCATTATCCTGTGCTACAGTATGCATTAAAATAACAGCACCAGGATGTAATTGTTCCATAAGTGCGTTATAGGCATAATCCGCACCACGACGTTCATCCTTCATCCAATCCTTGAAAGCCACAGACCAGAAAATATGGCGATAGCCTTCAGCATTTCCGACTTCTAAAAGTTTTGCATTGAAAGAACCTTCAGGTGGCCGAGCATATGTTGTACGATCGATTCCAGTTAATTCACGTAACTTCCCATCAAATTTCTGCCATTCCGTACGCATTCCATCTGGAGAAAGTCGCGCCATATTGGGATGACCGTATGAATGATTCCCAATAATATGACCGTCTTCCACCATGCGTTTCACTAAATCGCTGGCACTGTCTAAATAATGCCCTGTTAAAAAGAAAGTTGCTGGTACATTTTCTTTTTTCAATGTATCCAAAATACTTTCAGTAAAGCCGTTTTCATAGCCATTATCAAATGTTAAATAGGCAATTTTTTTATCTGGCTTTCCTTTGTAAATCGCACCATATTGGTCAAGTAGCTGATCAAGCTGCGCTCCTGCTTCCGCCTGCTCACCATTTTTAGCACGCTTAAAGCCCCAATGGTGCTCATCAGAACCAGCAGCGAAATAAGGATTAATACTAATTCCTGCGGCAATAATAAAAGTAGCAATTACCGCACCTACAATATGTTGTTTCCACATAAAAAACGCATCCTTTCTTTTTCATTAGAATGCGTAGTTTATAAAAAAATTATCCAACTTAATTTTTGCTAATTCTGAGCTTTTAGCAAATCTTCAAGTGCTTGCTTTAAAACAGGATATTTAAATGTAAAATGATGTTGTTGTAAAACAGTGGGCAGCACATGTTGTCCTTCTAAAACAAGCGAACTTTGTTCACCAAGAGCTAAACGCATCGCAAAACTTGGGACAGGTATCCAATGGCGTCTGCCCATGACTTCTGCGATTGTTTGTCCGAACTCTTTCATTCGCATAGCATTTGGAGCTGTTACATTAAATGGACCACGAATATTTTCATTTATAATCGCGAAATAAATTGCGCGTACTACATCATCAATATGTACCCAAGAGAGCCATTGTTCACCAGAACCAATTGTTCCACCTATATACATTTGATAGGGCAATAGCATAGGTGGTAGAGCACCGCTATTTCGGCCTAAGATGACACCAAAGCGTGCAAAAGCCACGCGAATCCCTAATGATTCTGCTCGTTTCGCATGTCGTTCCCAATCATGGACGGTTGTACCCAAAAAATCATGGGCATAGTCCATAAAATCCTCATGATAGACAGCTTCTGTAGAAGTAGGATAAATCCCCACGGCACTAGCATTGATAAGAACTTTAGGCTTTGACGTTAGCAAGTCCATTATCTTCACTAATTCAAGCGTTGCATTCATTCGGCTCCAATAAATAGCCTTCTTCTGTTTTTTCGTCCAGCGCCCATCATTTAATGAAACACCTGCTAAATTAACAAAGGCATCAGCACCCTCTAAAAAAGGCAAAGGCTGCTCGTGCTGCTGTAGCCATTGTACATAGTGAATACCATTTTCTAGTCTTGAGTGATGACGTGTTAAGACAAAAACATCATGTCCATTATCCTGTAATAGCTTTATGAGTGCACTCCCGACAAAGCCAGTGCCACCTGCAATAACGATTTTCATAACAAGCACCTCTTCTCTGATCGAATAAAAACACTTACTAGTAAGTTTAACACTTAACTCAAAAGCGAACATCTTCAGTGCATTCCAGAATAAGCGTAAATACTCGCGGAAGGAAGAGGAATACTTGCGGAGTGAAGAGAAATACTCGCGAAGTGAAGAGAAATACTCGCGGAGTGAAGAGAAATACTCGCGGAGTGAAGAGAAATACTCGCGGAGTGAAGAGAAATACTCGCGGAGTGAAGAGAAATACTCGCGGAGTGAAGAGAAATACTCGCGGAGTGAAGAGGAATACTTGCGGAGTGAAGAGGAATACTCGCGGAGTGAAGAGAAATACTCGCGGAGTGAAGAAGAATACTCGCGGAGTGAAGAGGAATACTCGCGGAGTGAAGAGAAATACTCGCGAATGAAAGCAAAACCCTCTTGTCAGATCACTGCTCCCTTAAAAAAGAAATGCTATAATATGCAATAGTGAGGTGTTTGCTATGCGTATAATTACGAAAATTGCACGTCAAAAAAACAATCCTGAACGATATAATATCTATATAAATGAGGAATATGCTTTTCCAGTTGATGAAGCCATACTTATTCAATTCGGTTTAACAAAGGGAAAGGTGCTTGATGAATTTGAAATCCAAGAGATTGCCTATGAGGATGAAATACGTAAGGCCTTTAATAAGGGGTTAAACTTTCTTTCTTATCAAATGCGAAGCGAGCATGAGGTGAAGAAAAAACTGCTCGCATTAGATTTTGGAGAAGCCGTAATATTGGAGGCAATTCAGAAGTTAAAGTCTTATGGCTTTATCAATGATGAAAACTATTCAAAGGCATTGCTTGATACCAAGAAGGCTACGATGAAAAAAGGGCCGAGAGCCATTAGACAAGATCTTATTAAAAAGGGCATTGAGAAAAATTTGCAGGATGAAGTGCTTGCTACATATAGTTTTGAGGAACAATTAAAACTGGCAATGCAGTTAGCGGAGAAAATTATTCGCTCACAGAATAAGAAAACGCCAACACAAATAAAGACCAAGATCCAGGACTTTCTTTTAAGAAAAGGTTATGCATTTCCGATCGTGGAAGAGGTGCTTAGCCAAGTTGAGATAGTGCAGGATGATGATAACTGGCAGCAGTTATTAAATACTCAAGGCGAAAAAGTTTGGAAAAAGTATGTATCGAAGTATACTGGTTATGAGCTAAAGATGAAAGTTAAACAGGCGCTCTATCAAAAGGGTTTTCCTATAGAAATAATAGATCGTTTTATAGAAGAGAAGGAGAATGAAGAATGAACGAAAAAAATTATGCTGCGATGACCGAGCACGAACTGCGAGAAGAAATTGCTTTTCTAAAAGAGAAAGCTCGAAAGGCAGAACAGCTAGGAATTCTCAATGAGTTTGCTGTTTATGAGCGCAAAGCTTTAATGGCAGCAGCGTATTTAGTAGATCTGGATACGATTGTTCCTGGAGAAATGTATCGTATTGATGGTTCAGATAATGAGTTTTTCCAAGTAGATTATTTAAAGGGTCGCTTTGCTTGGGGACATCGTTTAGGCGGGGACAAGTACCAAGAGGCATTACCTGTATCGATATTATCCCCTGTAAAGGCGGGTAAGTAAATGGAAGAAAAACTTGAAAAATTAACAGCAGAGTTACTAGCAAAAAATCCACAAATGTCTGTTGGACGGGCACGAGTTTGGGTGGAATTATTATGGAGTGATTTTGAATCAACAGCTGCGAAAGCAGGATATGCTTATCGTGGGGCAGAGTACACAGAAAATCTTGTGCGTCAATTAATTGCAAGCTATGGTGATAAATTACATGTTTTTGCAGGACGCAATCCGAAATATGCTCATTTCTTAGATGCCAGTGATGATATGTTACAATAATAAAACCCTGACCACTATTGGTCAGGGTTTACTGCTTAATTACTTGCGCCAATTTGTAGCTTTTTCTGTAGTTTATCTTCTGTAAAAATCCACCCTGTATAAGACGTAACAATTTCATAATCATCGTTTAAATGTGCAACAGCTACGAAAGGATAGCGATTATCACTACGATAACGTAAATCGATTAACCTTACTTCTGTTAAGCCATTTTCAAGTTCTGAAATTTCCCATCTGTACATTGGAGAGAAGGACACAAATGCAGCTAGATTAGAATCTTTCATTGCCGCATCTATAACTGGAGTTTTAGGTAAAGGCTTGATTTCGAATTTATCGTAAATATTAACAGTCCTTCCATAAGCACGCCCAACATAATAATGAGTCTTAGACTTGGCTGCGATTCGCCAGTGGAAGAAGCGCATTGTAGGTGCTACAATAACATATTCCTCGTCCTGAATGGTATGATGCACAGCTTTTTTTACAGCTCTTTGAACAGCAAATCGTAAAATATAATAAATCACAATTACGATATACATGATACTAAATGTCCAAACTGGATTTGTGCCAAATGCCCATAACACTATACCGAGGCAATGTAAGGAAAAGATAATTGGATCGAATGTATTGATGACACCTAATGCTACCCATTTTTTAGAGAATGGCCGAATTGCTTGCGTACCATAGGCGTTAAAAATATCAACAAAGACATGAAGGCCAACAGCTAAAAAGGTCCAAAGCCATAAATGAAACACATTTACGTCTTGCAAAATAAGCGATAAAACAACTGTAATTAAAATAGGCCAAATAGCCACAGCTGGTAGTGAATGTGTAATTCCTCGATGATGTCGAATATAGATAGCGTTATTACGTAGCTTTAACACAGTGTCGACATCTGGAGCTTGTGAGCCAATAATTGTCCCTGCCATTACTGCTGTAAAAGTCATTGAATGATTGGCTACTACAGGGTCGGCTAATGCAAGACCGCCAAGGGCAATACCCATAACGAAATGTGTACCTGAATCCAAAAATATCCACTCCTAGTATGCGGTAAAATCGAGTACAATGTGCATACATCTTTATTTCAATAATAATAAAAGATCTATTAAATTTTATGACATTCAAGCAAAGGAGACGATTTTTGTCGACTAAACCCGAATGTTCTTTTCTTAATTGTATACCCTTTTCATCATAAATTAAATCGTAAAAACAACGGAGGTCACTGTGAATTACCCATATGTAACAGAATTTCGACAATCTTTAGTCGACTGGTTTAACGCTGAGAAACGCGACTTACCGTGGAGACATACAACTGACCCTTATAAAATTTGGGTATCAGAAGTGATGCTACAGCAGACACGTGTCGACACAGTTATTCCTTATTACAATCGTTTTATGGAAAGTTTTCCAACATTAGATTTGCTCGCAGAAGCACCACAAGAATACTTACTGAAGCATTGGGAAGGTCTTGGGTATTATTCTCGAGCTCGCAACTTACAAGCAGGTGCTCGTGAGGTTTTAGAAAATTACGGAGGCGTAGTACCAGACAATCGCCACGAAATATCAAAATTAAAAGGTGTTGGTCCCTATACTGCAGGTGCTATTTTAAGTATTGCCTACAACAAGCCTGAACATGCAGTAGACGGTAATGTTATGCGAGTCTTAAGTAGGGTACTTGATATACATGATGACATCGCTATGCCAAAAAAGAAGAAAGTTTTCGAAGTAGCGGTGGAGAAACTCATTGATCCTGAGCATGCTTCCTCTTTTAACCAAGGTTTAATGGAACTCGGCGCGCTTATTTGTACACCTACCTCGCCCAAATGTTTATTATGCCCAGTACGAGAATATTGTACGGCGTTTAATGAAGGGGAACCAGACAAATTACCTGTCAAATCAAAAAAAATAAAAATGAAGCACCTTACATATGATGTCCTTGTATGTGAAGATGAAAACGGACGATTTTTAATGCAGCAGCGTCCTGAGAAAGGTCTACTTGCTAATCTATGGCAATTTCCGATGATTGACACAAGCCAATCTACAGTAGAAAACTTTAAAAAAGAATTTACAGTAAATGTTCATGCCGAACATGAGTTGCTTACATTTAAACATGTTTTTTCACATTTAACTTGGCATATAAATAGCTATTATATGAAATGTGAGTCTTTTGCGCAGGGCGACTGGCTAAGCCGAGAGCAAATAGAACGTTTGCCGATGCCTGTCCCGATGCTAAAAATTTGGGAAGAAGTCAAAAAGTAAATCGCAGGAAATTAAATCCATCTTAAAATAATCAATTCATGAGCATAAAAGTCATCACCTCAGTACACAATAACTAGCGTGGAGGTGAATGAAGGATGAAAAAACAAAACAACCAAAATTTCCAACCGAATAAAAACATGCAACGTCAAAGTGAAGAGTTTGGTTATGAAACGGACGTAAATGAAGTGCAAAAGCAAAATGCAAAAGCAGAGCAAAAGAAAGCTCCAGCTTCAGGCCGTTTCTCTAAAACTAACCAAGATTTAGGTGAGTAACACTTTGTAACTGCATAACTGCATTTACCTCTAAGGGGCTGTCTAAAATCCGAAAAGATGAAAAAGACAGCCCCTTTCTAATTGCTAAGAAAATCCTCTAAAAGTGGTATAGTGTTGCAATTAATTAAATAATCCCACTGAGGCTGACAAGCTTATAAAAATCGCTTTAATTGACTAAATTTTATACTAATTCAAAATGGCGTAGTGAAATTTGTGGTTTTCTAACTACACCTTTCGCGTACACATTGCTATAATATACTAGAGACTGCTAGATTTAGGTAGCATAGACGAAAAGGTGGGCTTCAAAATGGCATTACCGGTAGAAGGAGAAACGATACAAATACATAGTTATAAGCACAATGGCCGTATCCACCGTGTTTGGCAAGAAACGATGGTTTTAAAAGGAACAAAGAATATCGTTATCGGTGCGAATGAACGGACCCTTGTGACAGAATCCGATGGTCGGACATGGCTAACGAGAGAGCCTTCTATTTGTTACTTTCATGCGGAACACTGGTTTAACATCATCTGTATGCTACGTGAAGACGGTGTGTATTATTATTGTAATCTAAGCTCACCATTTGTTTTCGATAATAATGCCATTAAATATATCGACTATGATTTAGACATTAAAGTTTATCCTGACATGTCTTATACCCTCTTAGATGAGGATGAATATGAGCTTCATCGTAAGGAAATGTCTTATCCTGAAGTCATTGATAAAATTTTAAAGCGCAATGTCGATAAATTAATAAGCTGGATTCAACAAAAAAGAGGACCATTTGCACCCGACTTCATCGATGTCTGGACAAATCGTTACAAGTTCCAGCTTGATATGCAGTCAGATGATTGTTAGTGACACCTATTAGTTTACCTAATAGGTGTTTTTTTGTTGGATACAGCCAACTGTAAAGAGAGAAGTAAAATAGTTCGCTGTAAAGTCAATATAACTGTATTTTAATCAAAATATTGCTATAATACGTAGGGCATTCATAATCGAATGTCTGTTTCTTTTTGTAAGGATGTGATGAAAAGTTGGGAAGCATAAAGCGGTATATGCGCTTTGTAAAACCATATACATGGGAAATTATTTTAACGATTATCATTGGTATAGTGAAATTTGCTATTCCCCTGTTTATTCCACTACTCATTAAAATTGTGTTAGATGATATTATTGCAGCAGAAGACCTAACAGATGTAGATAAAACAAAAGAGCTGTTATATTGGTTAGGCGGAACCATTATTGTGTTCTTTATTATCCGTCCACCAATCGAGTATTATCGTCAATATTTTGCACAACACGTTAGTAATAAGGTGTTGTTTGATATTCGTAAGGAAATCTACGCACATTTACAGCGATTAAGTTTAAAATATTATGCCAATACACGTGCTGGAGATGTTATATCAAGGGTCATTAATGATGTTGAGCAAACGAAGAACTTTGTTATGACGGGGTTAATGAATGTTTGGCTGGACCTAGCGACGATTATTATTGCGATTGTCATTATGCTAACAATGGATGTAAAGCTGACATTAGTCGCATTAGTCGCTTTCCCATTTTATGCATTAAGTGTGAAATACTTTTTTGGCAAACTGCGAGCTTTAACACGTAAACGTTCTCAAGCACTTGCGGGTGTACAAAGTTATTTACATGAACGTGTAGCTGGTATGAGCATTATTAAGAGTTTCACACTAGAAAAGCATGAACAAAAATTATTTGATACAGCAAATGGGGAATTTTTAGAAAAGGCACTCGACCAAACAAAGTGGAATGCTAAGTCATTTGCAGTAGTTAATACAATCACGGATGTAGCGCCATTGTTGGTCATAGCCTATGCGGGCTACCAAGTCATAAATGGATCACTTTCAGTTGGAACAATGGTTGCTTTTATTGCTTATATTGAACGATTGTATGGTCCACTTCGCCGCCTTGTAAGTGCCTCGACTACTTTGACGCAGTCGATCGCCTCAATGGATCGGATGTTTGAATTAATAGATGAGCCTTATGAAGTGAAAAACAAGGACAATGCTCGTGAACTACTACGTGCAAATGGGGAAGTTTGCTTTCACAACGTGTCCTTCCAATATGAAAAAGTTGGCGCATCTATTTTAAATGCTATCGATTTTACGATTAATCCTGGAGAAACTGTTGCATTTGTTGGGATGAGTGGTGGTGGTAAATCCACGATTATCAGTTTGATTCCTCGTTTTTACGATACAACAAGTGGTAAGGTGACGATTGATGGACACGATGTACGAGATATCACTATACATTCGTTACGCTCACAGATTGGTATTGTTCTGCAAGATAATATACTTTTTAGTGATTCTGTTAAAGAAAATATTTTAATGGGACGACCAGATGCAACAGATGAACAAGTCATTGAGGCAGCTAAAGCTGCAAATGCACATGACTTTATTATGGGTTTGCCTAATGGCTATGATACAAAGGTTGGAGAACGAGGTGTAAAGCTATCTGGCGGGCAAAAACAACGGGTTGCTATTGCGCGAGTATTTTTAAAAAATCCACCGATTTTAATCCTTGATGAAGCTACTTCTGCGTTAGATTTAGAAAGTGAAGCATTGATTCAAGAATCACTCGATAAACTTGCTCATGAACGGACGACCATTATCATCGCACATCGTCTGTCTACTATTACCCATGCGGATAAGATTTTCGTCATAGATCATGGGCAATTAATAGAAAATGGTACACATGAACAATTAATGGACAGACAAGGAACCTATTATAATTTATTCCAAGTACAGCATTTAGATTAAAAATTATATGATATATGGAATTTTTTTAAAATAGCCTTTCATTTGATGAAGGCTATTTTTTTGTTATAAAGGCGAAAAAACTATCTCTTTATAAGATTTAGTTATTATGAAATGAGATTAATGTAGAAATACTATGTAATTTGGAGAATATTAGTGATTGAAAGAGCAAAGATTTTTAGGTAGAATTATCTGAAAATAGGGAATTTAACAAAAGTTATAGTATGCTATTAATAACATTATACAACTAAGTAAAATATAGGTAGGGTGGGACGTTGCGCATGAGGAAGAAGCTACTAGAAATAAAAGGTTTAAAAACAACCTTTTTCACAGATAATGGACAAATTCCTGCTGTAGATGATATCGATTTTTCTGTCCATGAAGGAGAAATTTTAGGAATTGTAGGAGAGTCGGGAAGCGGAAAAAGCGTTACGTCACTGTCCATCATGGGATTGATCCCATCACCACCAGGGAAAATAACAGGTGGCGAAATTTTGCTAGATGGCAAAAATCTAGCGCTATGTACAGATAAACAAATGCAAAAAATACGTGGAAAAGACATTGCAATGATTTTCCAGGAACCAATGACTTCTCTAAATCCATTGTTTACGATTGGTGACCAGCTTAAAGAAGCGATTCAAATTCATAATCCTAAATGGTCGAAAAAGGATGCGTTTGCAAGAGCGGTTGAAATTATGAAACTTGTCGGTTTACCACGGGCTGAGGAATTGTTAAAGGATTACCCCCACCAGCTATCTGGAGGAATGCGTCAAAGGGTTATGATTGCCATGGCACTTGTTTGTGATCCTCAAGTATTAATTGCAGACGAGCCTACAACCGCATTAGATGTGACGATTCAGGCTCAAATATTACAGCTCATGAAAGACTTAAATAAACGGTTGAATACAGCTGTGTTGTTAATTACACATGATTTGGGCGTTGTAGCGGAGACTTGTGAGCGAGTGATTGTAATGTATGCTGGACAAATCGTGGAAGAGGCACCGATTCAAGAAGTTTTTACTAATCCGAAACATCCTTATACACAAGGACTTATTCAATCAGTACCTGATATGCGTTATAAAAAAGACAATCTGTATTCTATTCCTGGTAGTGTACCAAAACCTGGGAGCATCCAGGTCGGCTGTCGATTTGCGGCACGCTGTGAACATGCGATGGAACGTTGTTTACAAGAAACACCACCTTTATTTGAGGCAGCAGAGAACCATAAATCGAGATGTTTTTTACTAGAGAAGCAGGGGGTGGAACAGCGTGTCGAAAGCGTTATTAAAGGTTGATGGTTTAAAAAAATATTTTCCTATTCGAAAGGGTGTCCTGAATTCACATGCTGGGGATGTGAAGGCGGTGGATGATGTTTCATTTGAGGTATTTGAGGGAGAAACATTAGGCATTGTTGGAGAGTCAGGCTGTGGTAAATCCACAACAGGCCGCTTATTAATGCGTTTATTGGAGCCAACGGAAGGTAAAATAGAATTCGCAGGTAAAATAATTTCAGAATTATCCAATAATGAAATGAGGAAGGCACGTAGAGATATTCAAATGATTTTTCAGGATCCCTATGCCTCATTAAATCCGCGCCATAACATCGGCAAAATTTTAGAGGAGCCCCTTATTGTTCATGGCATAGGGAATGCCAAAGAGCGGAAACAAAAGGTGTTGGAGCTACTTGAGATTGTTGGATTGAATGAATATCATATCAAGCGTTATCCGCACCAGTTTAGCGGAGGGCAAAGGCAGCGTATCGGAATTGCTAGAGCCTTGATGACCAACCCGCGCTTAATTATTGCGGACGAGCCAGTATCTGCGCTAGATGTGTCCATTCAGGCACAAGTATTAAATTTATTGCAAAAGCTGCAAAAGGATTTAAAGCTGACTTATATTTTTATTTCCCATGATTTAGGGGTAGTGCGCCACATCAGCAATCGTGTTGGCGTAATGTACCTAGGTAAATTAGTAGAGTTGACAGCGAGTGAGGACTTATATGCTGAACCGCTTCATCCATATACACAGGCACTCTTATCTTCGGTCCCTGTTCCTGATCCGATGTTTGAACGGGAACAGATCATTATTTCTGGAGATATTCCGAGTGCATCAAACCCGCCAAGCGGTTGTACTTTCCATACGAGATGTCCTTTTAAAAAGGAGCAATGCTCACAAGTAGTACCTAAAATGCAAGAAGTAAAACCGGGTCATTATGTTGCTTGCCATCTTTATGAGGCGCTTCAACATTCAATGATATAAAAACTCATAGGGGGAAATTTAATGAAGAAAAAGAAGCTTTGGACTTTAGGTGTAATGCTACTCCTTATTCTCTCGACAATCTTAGCAGCTTGTGGCGGCTCAGATACTAAGGATACGGGTAGTAAAGATACATCAACTGGTGGCGATACAGCTGGCAGTGGTGAACCAAAAATATTAGTGTATGGTCGTGGTGGAGATTCAGTAGCACTAGACCCTGCTGTTGTTACAGACGGTGAATCTTTTACGGTAACAGCTAATATTTATGAAACATTAGTAAACTTCGGTGAACAAGATGTAACGATTCAACCTGGGTTAGCAAAATCATGGGAGGCTTCAGAAGATGGATTAACTTATACTTTTGAGCTACAAGAAGGTGTGAAGTTCCATGATGGTACAGATTTTAATGCCGAGGCAGTTGTAAAAAATATTGAACGTTGGAAGTCAAGTACTGATAAATATCCTTATTTTAGCTCCCAATTTGTCGTTGGAGACAAACAAGTAATCGAATCAGTTACTGCTGAAGGTGACTATAAGGTTGTATTTAAGTTAAGTCAACCACAAGCACCATTCCTAAAGAATTTAGCCATGTCCCCATTTGCGATTGCTTCGCCTACAGCATTTGAGGCAGATGAAGAAGGCTTATCTGCAAATCCAGTAGGAACAGGTCCATTCAAATTTGTTAGCTGGGTACGTAATGATTCTGTAACGATTGAGAAAAACCCAGACTACTATATTGATGGCTATCCAAAATTAGATAAAGTTATTTATCGTTCTATTCCAGATAACTCTGCGCGTTTAAATGATTTGTTAGCAGGCAATATTGATGTGGCTGATGGTTTAAGTCCATCTGATAAAGCAACAATCGAAGGCGATGCTAAATTACAATTAATCGAACGTCCATCTATGAACGTTGGTTATCTAGGTTTAACAGTGACTCGACCACCATTCGATAATGTCAAAGTGCGTCAAGCAGTCAACTATGCAATTGATAAGCAAGCATTGGTGGATGCATTTTATGAAGGACTAGCTGAACCAGCGAAAAACCCAATGCCACCAGTAATTTCAGGTTATAACGATGATGTTACAGGCTATACGTATGATCCTGAAAAGGCGAAGGCATTACTTGCTGAAGCAGGCTATGATGGTAAAGAAATTGAGTTATGGGCAATGCCAGTACCACGTCCATACATGCCAGACGGACAAAAAGTAGCAGAAGCGATTCAAAAGAACTTAGAAGATGTAGGCATTAAATCTAAAATTGTATCATTTGAATGGGCTACTTATTTAGAAAAAGCACAAAATGGTGAAGCGGATGCATTCTTACTTGGCTGGACAGGTGATAATGGAGATGCGGATAACTTCCTATACACGTTATTAGACGGCGATAATATCGGTTCTAACAACTATACATTCTATGACAATCCAGAATTACACAAAATATTGACAGCTGCTCAAACTGAAATTGATGAGGACAAGCGTAATGAACTTTATAAGCAAGCTCAAGTCATGATTTCTGAGGATGCTCCATGGGTTCCACTTGCTCACTCTATTCCAATTTTAGCTGCTAATGCGAAAGTGACGAATTATATTGCGCATCCTACAGGTTCTGACCGTTTAGATGCAGTAGATATTCAATAGTAAACTTCATTTTCTAATTGAATAGAGGAGTTTAAAAGAATCTGCTTGCTTTTCTGCGGGTAAGCCGTGGAAATCTCGCAGATTCTTTTCTAGTAATAGATAATCATTTTCTCCTGTGTGAAAGATCACTCATCTAAACATTCAAAATCGTTTGGTGAAGGTTCAACCTTTCAACAGTATATAAAGACTTCAAAGTAGATTATGAAAATCATAGAGAGGTGATGAAGATGCTTCACTATATGGGGAGACGTTTACTCCAGCTAATCCCAGTTTTGCTTGGAATGACTTTTATCGTCTTTATGTTGATACGCGCAATACCTGGTAATCCAGCACAAGTTATTTTAGGACAACAGGCGACAAAAGAGGCGGTCGAGGCGTTAAACGCAAGTTTAGGATTAGATAAGCCTTGGTATACACAATATTTTAGTTATTTAGCAGGCATTTTTCAGGGAGATTTAGGTGTTTCCTTACGTACAAAATTACCTGTATCAGAAGAAATTTTTCCATACTTAGCAGCAACAGCTGAACTTGCATTTTTCGCAATGATTATTGCCATTGTTATTGGGGTGAATGCGGGTATTATTTCTGCATGGTTCCAAAATTCTTGGTTCGATTATACAGCGATGGTGGTGGCATTAGTTGGTGTATCTGTACCTGTATTCTGGTTAGGCTTGATGGAACAGTGGACATTTAGTAGTCAGCTTGGCTGGTTACCTACTTCTGGTCGAGAGGATGTTCGAAATCCAATAACCTCTATAACCCATTTTTATTTATTGGATACGCTCATTCAAGGGCGCTTTGATCAATTTATTGAAGTTGTAAAGAGATTAATATTACCAGGGGTTGCACTGGCAACTATTCCTATGGCTATTATTGCAAGAATCACAAGATCTTCTATGTTAGAAGTTATGCGCTCAGATTATGTACGTACTGCAAGAGCAAAAGGCCAAAAAATGTTTATTGTTGTGTATAAGCATGCTCTAAAGAACGCCATTATTCCTGTAATAACGGTAATCGGGTTACAGACGGGGTTACTGCTAGGTGGTGCCATTCTAACAGAGACGATTTTTAGTTGGCCAGGAATTGGTCGTTATATTTATGATGCGATTGGCTTCAGGGATTATCCTGTCATTCAATCAGGTATTCTAATCGTTGCATTTATTTTCATCATGATTAACTTAATCGTGGACTTACTGTATACAGTGATTGATCCACGTATTAAATACAAATAGAAGGGAGCTGCAATGATGACTGGAGCAATTGACATAAAAAAAGAAGCAGCACCAGTTCAAGAACGGGCGGTCGGTCCATGGTTAGAGGGCTGGCGAAGCTTTAAAAAGAGCAAAATCTCTTTAATAGGTGCAGGGATTGTTATATTTTTTATATTACTTGCTGTAGTAGGACCGCTCGTTGCACCACAAGGGATAAATGAACAAGATTTATCGAAGCGTTTACTAGCGCCATCAGGTGATCATTGGTTTGGAACGGATGATTTTGGGCGAGATATTTTTTCTAGAATCATTCATGGTGCACGGATTTCGCTATGGGTAGGCTTTTTTTCAGTTGTTTTATCGGTAATTGTGGGTAGTTTGCTTGGTATTATCGCCGGTTATTATGGTAAATGGATTGATACAATTATTTCACGTATTTTTGATATTATGCTCGCTTTCCCTAGTATGCTATTAGCGATTGCTGTTGTGTCGGTACTAGGACCATCCTTACAAAATGCATTAATTGCCATTGCCATTATTAACATACCGAATTTTGGACGTTTAATTCGTTCCAAAGTGTTGAGCGTCAAAGAAGAAGAGTATATTGTCTCGGCAAAAGCAATAGGCATGCGTGATTCACGAATTTTATTTTCACATATTTTGCCGAATTCTATGACGCCTATTATTGTACAAGGAACGCTTGCAATTGCGACTGCCATCATCGAAGCAGCAGCATTAGGCTTCCTCGGACTGGGCGCTCAAGCACCAGCACCTGAGTGGGGAAAAATGTTAGCAGATGCTCGAAAGTTTTTATTAAATGCTCCTTGGACTATGATTTTCCCAGGATTAGCAATTATGCTAACGGTTCTTGGCTTTAACCTGATGGGAGATGGCTTAAGAGATGCACTCGATCCAAAGATGAAAAGTTAGTTAAATACTGTAGCCTTCTACTAGTTAGAAGGTTTTTTTTAGCTATTTTGCCCATCTATACGAAAGGGAATAAAAGGAACTCTTTTACAGCAAAATCGTTTTAAAGAGTAGTAGGTAACAGGAGGGATTTTCTAAAAATAAGCGAAAATATCTTTTAGGAGCCATTAATTGAATTTTTTGTCACGTTATTTTAGACTTAAAAAGTAGAAAAATTTTATTTTAGTAGATTATTACTTACCATATAATCTTTCAGTTGAAATACATATTTGAGGAGGGTGTTAAAATTGGGGATTAATTTACAAAAAGGGCAACGAGTTGATTTAACAAAAGGTAACGCAGGTTTAAATAAAATTAAAGTAGGTTTAGGGTGGGACCCTGTAGCGCAAGAGAAAAGTGGCGGCTTTTTAGGAGGTTTATTTTCTAGTAGAAATAGTGGTAGTGGCAGAAGCATAGACTGTGATGCTTCAGTCTTAATGCTGCAAGATGATAAGGTGATAGCTGGAGACGATGTTGTTTACTTTGGAAAATTAACAAGTAATTGCGGCTCTGTTCGCCATTCTGGTGATAATTTAACAGGAGACGGCGATGGCGATGATGAAGTAATTACAATTGAGCTATCGTCTGTACCAACGCAATATAACAAACTTGTGTTTGTTGTAAACATTTATGATGCAGCAGGTCGTAATCAACATTTCGGTATGATTCAAAATGCATATATTCGTGTGTATGATGACAGGACAGGAAGCGAACTAATTCGCTATAATTTAACTGATAATTATTCGAATTTAACGACGTTAGTCTGTGGAGAAATTTACCGTCATAATAGTGACTGGAAATTTGCTGCAGTTGGTACGGGAACGAATGATATAAAACTTGGCGATGTTGTTCGAAGATATCAATAAATAAATGACTATATAGGAGGAATAAAGAGTATGGGAATTTCACTAC
Organism: Lysinibacillus fusiformis; assembly: GCF_002845985.1. Classification (GTDB taxonomy): domain Bacteria; phylum Bacillota; class Bacilli; order Bacillales_A; family Planococcaceae; genus Lysinibacillus; species Lysinibacillus fusiformis_D. Next base: position 113,979 of record NZ_PDFK01000007.1, read on the forward strand.
AAAAAGGTCAAAAGGTAGATTTAACAAAAACAAATCCAGGATTAACAAATGTTGTTGTAGGTTTAGGCTGGGATACAAATAAATATGACGGTGGTAATGATTTTGATTTAGATTCATCTGTATTTTTACTGGCTGATACAGGCAAAGTAGCTGATCAAAATGACTTTATTTTCTACAACAATACAACAGGTGGCAATGGTTCAGTTGAACATTCGGGCGATAATTTAACGGGTGTTGGTGAAGGTGACGATGAAGTGGTAAAAGTTGCATTAACGCAAGTGCCTGCTCATGTTCAACGATTAGCCTTCACTGTAACAATCCATGATGCAGAGTCTCGTAGTCAGAATTTCGGAATGGTGTCTAATGCGTATATTCGTATTGTTAATGCTGCTTCCAACGAGGAAATTATCCGTTATGATTTAGGCGAGGATTTCAGTATTGAAACAGCTATCGTAGTAGGGGAATTATACCGCCATAATGGAGAATGGAAATTTAATGCAATTGGTGCTGGCTACCAAGGTGGCTTAGCTGCTTTATGTAATGATTACGGCTTAAGTGTAAACTAAAATTTCATCTTTGGACAGAAAGGGAGATTTTGAATGGCTATTCAATTAAGTAAAGGGCAACGTATTGATTTAACCAAGCAAGACCCAGGATTAAATAGCATTGGCATTGGCTTAGGCTGGGATGTTAAGCAATTTGATGGTGGGCAAGACTTTGACCTCGATGCATCTGTATTTTTACTAGATGCATCAGGTAAATGTCGTAATGAACAAGATTTTATCTTCTATAATAATTTAGCGAGTCTAGACCAATCTGTTGTTCATACAGGTGATAATCGTACGGGTGAAGGTGATGGGGATGATGAAAAGATTCTTGTCAACTTAAAGCAAGTATCACCTCAAATTGAAAAGATTGTGGTAACGGTTACCATCTATGATGCTGAGGGTCGTCATCAAAACTTCGGACAAGTACTAAATGCTTATGTGCGATTGACAAATGAAGATTCGGGATCAGAGGTATTACGCTATGATTTAGGCGAAGATTTCAGTATTGAAACTGCCGTTGTATTTTGTGAGCTTTACCGTCATAATAGCGAGTGGAAATTTGCCGCAGTAGGCTCAGGCTATCAGGGTGGACTAGCAGCATTAATCAACGCATATGGCCTACAGTAACGAGTAGGGTATAGGTACATGACGGGGGATCTTCGGTGGATGTAATAAACGAGATATTAAATACATATGCACAGTTTTTTAACTGGCAGATGTGGGGACAAGTTTTAACAGATCCAGTATCATGGGGCCTTATTTTTTCATTGATTATTATGGAGGGGCTATTGTCTGCAGACAATGCGCTTGTTTTAGCAGTACTTGTTAAACATCTTCCACAGCATCAGCGGAAAAAAGCGCTAATGTATGGGATGTTTGGGGCTTATTTTTTCCGATTTCTCTTCATCGGTATTGGCGTTTACCTCGTAAAATTCTCTATTGTTAAAGTGATCGGTGCAACTTATTTAATGTGGTTAGTCATATTACATTTTAAAAATAAAAGCACTGATGAAGGAGACGCACACGAGTTTAAGAAGACAGGTTGGATGGTTCGAGTCTTTGGTACTTTCTGGGCGACTGTTATCTCAGTTGAATTAATGGATATCGCCTTTTCAGTAGACTCTATATTAGCGGCATTTGCCATATCCGATCAAGTATGGGTTCTTTTATTAGGTGGAGTTTTAGGCATTATTATGATGCGTACCATCGCTGGTGTATTTCTTTCATTGATTGAACGAGTACCAGAACTTGAAACGACTGCCTATATTTTAATTGCCATTATTGCATTGAAAATGTTTGCTAGTATTTTTGGATTCCATCTTTCACATGAAGTATTCTTTATTATTTTAATTGCTGCATTCTTATTGACGTTTATTGTTCACAAGATGAATAAGAAAACAGCAGTGTAAACAAGGCACTGTATTGGTCTGTATAGAACAGGCTGATACAGTGCTTTTTTCACAAAAGGCATAGTTATCGGGGAGAGGATTAGATGCAACACTTTGCAACAGAAGCAGAGACGATTTTTTTTAAGAAGCCACAGCCTTTTACTAAGTGGGAAACGCCAGATATTTTATCATATGCTCTAGGTGCGACTCTGTATATGCCAGCTTCTATGCCTGCGATTGTGAGTTTGATTCAATCACAAAAATATCAAGAACTCACATCACTCGTCATTGATCTGGAGGATGCAGTAGGCGATATAGAATTACGAGATTGTGAAGCGAAGCTGATGGAGGATATTAGTGAGCTATATGCACTCTATCAACAAAAAAAATTATTACTTCAGGATCTACCATTACTTTTTATTCGTGTACGTCATGTTGAGCAATTTCAAAGGTTAACAACTATTTTAGGGAAAAAGCAAGAAATACTAGCGGGCTATGTATTTCCAAAGTTTACAGCAGCACAGGGCGCCCGTTATTTTGAGCTTCTTGAACAAACAATTTTAGAAAATGACTTAATTCTATATGGTATGCCGATTTTAGAGAGCCGTGAGGTGCTATATAAGGAATCTCGCATGGAAGCATTATTAGACATTAAGGCAGTGCTACATCAATACAGAGCTCGTGTATTAAATGTACGTATTGGTGCCACTGATTTCTGTGGCATTTATGGAATTCGTCGTCGTATGGACTCGACCATTTATGATATCAGTGTGATCCGTGATTGTATTGCAGATATTGTCAACGTCCTTGGTCGTGAGGAAGATGGGTTTGTTATCTCGGGGCCTGTGTGGGAGTATTTTAGTAATCAGCGTGTATTAAAGCCTGCATTAAGAGAAACACCATTTAGTGAAAAGGGAGCTCTTGATACGAGGAAAGCATTATTAGACGATTGTTTAGATGGATTAATGAAAGAAGTGTTAATGGATAAACAAAATGGTATTGTGGGAAAAACAATTATTCATCCTAGTCATATCCGTGTTGTTCATGCCCTCTATGCCATTTCCTATGAAGAATATTTAGATGCGCTAAGTATTGTAGAGAATAATGATGGTCGCAAAGGTGTGATGAAAAGTCACTATGCGAACAAGATGAATGAAATCAAACCACATATGAGATGGGCACAGCGAATATTAAAACAGGCACAAGTCTATGGTGTCTATCATGAATCTGTCGATTTTGCCTCACTCTTATTAAATTCAGAAATAGGTGGTAGTGTTTATGCAACAACAAATGAGTAAATTAAGCATTTTACCGGATTATTCAATCGATATTGAAATTACCCACAATCCGCATAATTTTGCGCTAACCGACTTGTTTAAAATGGCAGCTCGTATTAATAAGAAAAGGCAATTTTTGTTTGTAAGCACCGTACTTGGTAAACATTTAGCTGTGCGCCCGCAAGTGCCCTTACTGACAGGGACTCTGCTAGCCATGATGTATCATAAGCATCTTACTGGACAAAAAGTAGCAGCTTCATCAGCAGTCGTTAAAGCTTTAAAAGAGGGTGCGGGTTTGTCAGAAGTACAAAATTCTACAGAGGGTAGCCTCGAGTTAGCACAAGAAACATTGTTCGTTGGATTTGCCGAGACAGCTACTGCACTAGGACATGCGGTATTTAACGCATACGATTCGAATGCAATGTATATTCACACAACACGTGAAGTGCTTCCCGATTTTGAACCATTTGTTACATTTGAGGAAGAACACTCCCATGCGACAAGCCATAGAATTTATACTGAGGAGCCAGAAGTGTTACTACAAGCTAAACGCATTGTGTTAATTGATGATGAGATTACTACTGGTAATACGGTTATTAATATCATTCAAACATTAAGACGGAAATTTCCGTTAGTTAAGCAGTATGCTGTGCTCTCTATTTTAGATTGGCGTTCTGAACAGCAACAAAAGATTTTTCAGCAATTAGAAGAGCAATGGGGTATTTCCATTGTGTTCATCTCAATCATGTGTGGACACTTTAACTGTTCGGGTATACCAAGCTTAACGAGCACACAGCCTAATATACTAACACAACCTACAAATAATCTAACACTATGGCCAATTCAAGAATCTATTGATCGTAAGTTTTATCGATCTATTGCTGAGAATAAATTCGTAAATAGTCAACCCTATCTAGTAGCAACAGGGAGATTTATGCTCACGTCAAAACAGCATTTTCAACAAAAGAAAATGTTACAGACCATCGCCAAGCAATTACAAAAGCTTCGTACACATGGTCCGGCATTAGTTATTGGAACAGGTGAGTTTATGTATGTCCCTATGCAAATTGCCTCTTATTTAGGAAACGACGTTTATTTTCAATCAACTACTCGTAGTCCAATCTATTGTACGGATGATTTAGGATACACGATTACTGAAAAAATAGCCTTTGAAAGTCCAGAGAATAATGGCGTTGATAATTATTTATATAATATACAAAGCCAGTCCTACACGGAACTTTTCTTTATGGTGGAACGTATAGCAAGTAAAGAGGTTGTTGCTCGTGTGGTAAATGAGTTACAAATATTAAGTAACGCCAAGGTCTACGTGATTTGTATGCATGAATGGGAGGTAGAACAATGATTTCAACTTTGCAGCCAGACAAAATGGGGAGCTATGCACCAGAGGATGTTCTATTTTTATTGCGTGATATTGGGCAAGTTTATCTTGAACTGGATAATGAAAAACGTGAACAGCTTATTCAATCAGGCACACATTATTCTGAAATGCTACCAATGGAAAGGCAACCATCTAACACCTATATGAATCTTTTTTATAAAACGTTAGATGCGCATGCAGAGAGAATAGCCATCGCTGTTGGAGTGGTGGCAGAGCAAATCATTGAAAATAGAGGGTTAGAAAACTTAGTGCTTGTTAGTTTAGCAAGGGCAGGTACACCCATTGGCATTTTAATCAAACGGTATATAGCCATGCGATATAGGGTGAATATTCCACATTACTCTATTTCTATACTACGTGGTCGAGGGTTTGATGAGGTAGCGATCCGTTACATTTTGACACAGCATCCCCTAGGAAATCTTCAATTTATTGATGGTTGGACAGGAAAAGGGGCAATTACCAATGAATTAATCCAATCCTGTCAAAAATTTAATGCGCAACAGCCCGGACAATTAAATGCCAATTTAGCTGTATTGGCTGATCCTGGGCATTGTGCTACCATCTATGGAACTCGTCAAGACTTTTTAATCCCGTCTGCTTGTTTAAATTCGACTGTATCTGGATTGGTGAGTAGAACGGTGTTAAATTTACAGTTCATGGATGCAAATGACTTTCATGGTGCTAAATACTACAAAGAGTTAGAAGATATGGATGTCTCTAACCTGTACATAGAACGTATCGTCACATGTTTTGAACATGTACAGAGTACGATATTGCAACAATTTCAAGAGCAGGTTATCGCTCCTATTACTTGGGAGGGCATGAAGTCTGTGCAAAAGATTCAACGCGATTTTGGCATTGAGAATATTCATTTTATCAAACCAGGTGTAGGTGAGACGACTAGAGTGTTGCTTCGACGGTTACCATGGAAAATTTTAATTAATCCACAGTACTTGCATGAATTGGAACATATTTTATTATTAGCCAAAGAAAAAAATGTACAGGTAGAAGAATATTCGAATATGTCCTATGCATGTTGTGGCTTAATCAAAGCATTATAGAGGAGATTATGATGATACTATTTACATCGGATTTAGATAGAACGCTTATTTATTCTCAACGTATGATGGAGAGTTTTCCACCAGTTACAGAGACAGTGGTCGTTGAACACAAGGCGGAGAAAGCAATGAGCATGATGACGCAGGCAACAGCATCTCTATTGCAACAGATACACCAACAAACAATATTTGTACCTGTTACGACTAGGGCATTACATCAATATAAAAGAATTCATTTTATTAGTGATATGTGTCCTGCTTTTGCAATTACAAGCAATGGGGGTACAATATTAGAAAAGGGCCAGCCCTCTGAAAAATGGACGAAAACACTATGTAGACGTATTGAAGATTCTTCAATCCCACGAGAGGATCTGTTAAAGCATTTTCAATCAATTAAATCCGATACATGGCTACAACGTTCTTTGTATATAGATGATCTGTTTTATGTACACCATGTGGATCTTGAAACTTTACCACACGTGGAATTACAAGCTATGATTCAAGAGTTTGATACGTATGGCTGGTATGTTCTTTTACAAGGTAAAAAATTGTATTTTATGCCCAAGGTACTGACGAAGGAAGCGGCTATCGAATATATGAAAGAGTTCTGTACATACGATGTGCATATAGCGGCAGGGGATTCTATTATGGATTATGGAATGCTGGCAATGGCTGATTTAGCTTTTACACCGAATCATGGAGATTTAAAGGATAAACAGCCAAAAGTTTTACAAAATACAACTTACTCGGCTTATAATGGTGAAGCATTTACCAAAGATTTGCTAGATACGGTTTTACAGATGACTTCACAACAGACAATAGTATAAGCTTTCAATTATTTTTGTCATAAGGTAGAGTCGTCCTATGACAAATGAATGCTTCAGCATATGCTGAGGATGATTTTAGGAGGTGCGTTTGTATGCAAACAATCACAATTAAATCAGTGTTGGAGCGTCATCCTGATGATTGGCTACAGGCGTTTCAAGATTCACCAAAGGATCGTGCATTTTATGAGGAAACAGCACAACAAGTTAGTTTTAGTAGGATTGCTGTTCGTGTATTAGGTGTACCAATCGAAGAAGATGATTATTTCAATTCGTTATTTACATTGTCACAAAACGCTAATATCCATATTTTAAGTGAAGAATTAAATAAGCATATTGAACAAAAGGATTTTCAAGCCATACAAACAATTTTATCGCAGCATCAACAAACGCCAAAAGGGCTATCTATTAATCGTCTAGTGGCGATGATGTATGGTCATCAGTTAATACCAAAGCATGATGATGGTGTTATGAATCGCCATTTACAATTAGCGACCATTAAAGTAGTAGAACTATTTCAACAACAACAATCGTTAGGTCTGCTAGCAAATGATTTTCGCCGATTTTTAATTGATATGGTGAAGTGGCTAAAAAACCATTGGATTATATGGACAAAATCCATGAAACCGACTGATGATTTTCCTAAAGTTGTTTGGTATGGGGAAGCCACTATAAGTCAGCGTTATTTCTTATTACTATTAATGGAGCTTGGCTGTGACGTCTTAATTTTCCATCCAGCTAAAATAGATGAATTGGCAGAGATTGACCCTACCGATACATTCTCTATCACGTACGCATATGCTAATCAAACAACTTTACAGCCATTTCCTGATAAGCTTCGTGATCGGCAGGCAACGGTAGGTTATCGCTCTAGTCAGCATTTTGAACAATTAATGCATGATCAACAATCAGGTGTCTATAAGCCTTGGCAGTTCAAAGATTTTATGCCACGTTCATTAACATTACGGATGACATATGATGATATTTTTATTTATGCAAAAGAGAAGGCTTTGGTTCGACCGCAGTTTGAAGTGATTGGAGATGAGGTAGTCATCCCAGTCATATTTGCAAAAATTAGTGGTGTTTCAAGCCAAAGAGAAGAATACTGGCAACAAATGCATCAATTACTGGCAAGTTCGCAAACCGTTTTTGTACAGGAATTTCCTTATGCAGCAACAAGCAGAGCCAATTTTCATTTTCATTATAAGCATTGTTTAGTGAATGGGGAGCTGTCAGTAGAGCGTATTATGCAAAGTGATTGGTGGCAATATGGTGAGTTAACATTGGAGCTACAGCGTGCAATCGCCCACACGATAAAAACTTCCTGCGAGCAGCCCATGTTGAAACAACAGCCAAATGAGACTTTATATGATTTACAGTTATTTTTATTCAAACAAATGACGATGATTCCTCAGGATATCCTGCGATTAATGCAAAGCTTTGATTATTCACAAGATGTACCCAAACTGGTATTATATCAAGCACCTCAGCAACCAGCTTTATCACGTGAGGACATGGCATTATTGGCATTTTTAAATCGTTTTGGTATGGATATTATATTTTATAATCCGACAGGCCAACTTGACTTAGAAAAGCATTTGCAAGAGGATACATTCGATGTACATCGTTTAGAACATATGCTATTTGACTTGCCCTATGAAGAACCAAAACAGCAAAAAACTGCACCCGATAAAATCATTAAAAAACTCTTTAATCGTTTTTTCTAATGGCAGGAAGGAGGCGGCACGAATGTCAAATATCTCGAAGACGTTGGAGCAGCTGACCTTAGAAACCGCTGACACCGTCAAAGAACAGTTGCGAGACCATGCAGAGGTACAGCAAATGGCCAATCGAATCAATATAAAAAATCAGTTAGAACTATTGGCGCTGGGGAAAGAGCCAGCGACAAAATTAGCTACATTTGCAGATCAGATTTTAGCTATTATTACCCGCTCAACTTCCTTCGAATCAAATGAATTATTTAAGCAGCTTGAAGCCTTAATGCAGACATTCGATAAAAAAGATTTTACTGAGCAAAAGGGCTTTTTTAAAAAGCTATTTGCACGTAAAACTAAAAATGATGAAGATTTATTTGCCAAATACAATGTACTGGGTAGAGATATTGAGAAAATTCATTATCATTTTGTGTTGATGGAAGAGGAATTAGCGAAGGATAATCGAATACTTGCACGATTATATAACGAGGACTTGATGTACTATCTTGAACTAGAAAAATATATCGTAGCTACTGATATAAAATTACATGAAGTACAAACAACATTGATTCCGATGTATGAAAAGCAGAGCGAGGCTGGTAATCAGGTGGCGAAAATGGAGCTGAATAGTTTGCAAGCAATTGCTGAAATGCTCCGACAAAAAATAGATGAATTAGAAAAATCACGTATGGTCGCCATTTTAACAGCTCCGCAAATCGAAATGCTACGTCATGGCAATAGTGAACTGATGGAACAAATTAATGGCGCTTTTGTTAAGACCATCCCTGTTTTTAAAATGGGATTAATGAATGCAGTGAATGATAGGCGACAACAATTACAAAATCAATCTGCATCAGCCTTTGAAAATCGTCTGAAGCAATTCGGAGGAGCTAGCGATGAAGCGGTGCAATTAAGCACTGCTATGGCTCAGCAATCAGGCCCAACACAGAGCCTTGAAGAAATGTGGGACATTATTGTTTCAGGTATTGAAAATTATCAGCATTTACGTGATGAGCAAACGGTAAAACGTCAGCAAGCAGAGCAACAGCTGCTAACATTGCGAAACTAACACCCTTCCTCTAAAGTAGGTCACTACTTGGAGGATTTTTTTGTATAGTAAAAGCGACAGATTAATCTTGATTTAGCGGGTGTTCAAACTCCCTTGATTTAAGATCATCTGTCGCTTAAAACGCTAGTTAAATAAATTCTTCTTCAAATTCTACATTGATTTCATGTCCATGATGACTTTGATAGGATACGATGAGTGTATCTAGATGCTCTAGATTTTCCTCATAATCTAAAATACGCGATAGTATATAAAGTAGGTGATAGCTAGAAAATTCCATATCGCCTTCTTCACGAGCAAAGTTGACTTGCTTGATGAAAATTTCCATCAGTTCATTGCGTTGGACATAGTCGATGCTTTTACTCCACTGTGAATGCTCAGGCTTTAATTTCCCTGTATATTTCAAGAGCAATTGTTCATGGTATGTTAATAAGGAATCAAGTCGCTCCTGTATCATCAAGTGAAATTGTGTAGGTAGCTGCGCCAATTCGTTTTCATGCTTATGCAAACGCTGTAGTAATTCTAAGCTTTTTTTGGAAGTTAAAATCATTTGACGATAGACTACAAGTTTACGTGCTTTCACATACTTTTTATTTTTGAAGTAATTACGTTCTTCCTTGAATAAATCATACAGCGTATCCACGCGCAACATACGGCTTTTAAATTTACTTAATGCTCCCTTTGTGGATGTATGCTCAGAAGCCTGACGTACAGCAAGTCGTGTCCAACGAATAATATCGTCCTGTAAAATATAGATTTTACGGAATAGCTTTACCTCGTATTTCGGTGGTAGGAAAACAAGGTTAACAACAAATGCTGCTAACACTCCAACTAATATAGTAACAAAGCGTATCAATCCAAACGTTAAGAAGTCATCGCCTTGAAATTCCATAATAGCCACAACTGACACCAACGCCAACGAAAGCGATTTTTCAAGTTTAAACTTCAACATTAAACCAATAGCTATTATGACGGCTATGCCAATGGCAACAACATGATGGCCAAAGAGTAAGCCAAACATAACGGCGATAGTCGCACCTATAATATTTGCCTGCACTTGCTCTACAATAGTTTGATATGAACGATAAATAGAAGGCTGAATCGCAAAAATGGCTGCAATTCCAGCAAAAACAGGTGAAGGGAGCTTTAATAATTCTGCGATAAACAGTGCTAAGACAATAGCGACACCAGTTTTAAATACACGGGCACCTAATTTCATAAAGATGTCCTTTCTGTCTAATATTTTTTAGTTTCTTTACATTATAGAAGGAAGTGCACATAAAATACATAGATTTGTATGCTTGAATATGAAAAAGGCGACTTTTACTAACAAGTCGCCTTTGTATTGTCACATGCTTACAATTGAGAAAACGCAGTATCTACGGCTTTAATAGTTTCAAGAATATCTGCTTCCGTATGCTCAGTTGTTAAGAACCACGCTTCATATTTAGAAGGAGCTAGATTGATACCTTGCTCAAGCATCAATTTAAAGAAACGACCAAAGATTTCACCGTCAGAGTTTTCAGCTTGGTCGTAGTTTTCTACTTTCACATCTGTAAAGTAAATCGTTAGTGCCCCTTTGAGGCGATTTAATGTGATGGTTACGCCATGCTTCTTGGCAGCAGCTAAAATACCCTCTTCTAGAATTCCACCTAATCGATCCATTTCATCGTAAATACCTGGTGTTTGTAGCACTTCTAGGCAGGCAATCCCTGCTTGCATAGAGGCAGGGTTTCCAGCCATCGTACCTGCTTGATATGCAGGGCCGAGGGGGGCAACTGTATCCATAATTTCTTTACGACCACCGTATGCTCCGATTGGTAAGCCACCGCCAATAACTTTACCCAGTGCTGTTAGATCAGGTGTTAGACCGAGTAAATTTTGAGCACCACCATAGTGGAAGCGGAAGGCTGTGATGACTTCATCGTAAATCGTTAAAGCACCTTTTTCTTTTGCTGTCGCATGTACTAATTCAAGGAAACCTGGGTTTGGTTCCACAATACCGAAGTTGCCTACGATTGGTTCAATTAAGATCGCTGCAATTTCCTCGCCCCATTTATTCATAGCTTCTGTAAAGGCTTCAGGGCTATTGAAAGGTACCGTAATAACTTCTTCAGCAGTCGAAGTTGTTACACCTGCTGAATCAGGCGTTCCTAATGTAGCTGGGCCAGAACCGGCAGCTACTAATACTAAATCGAAGTGACCGTGGTAGCAACCAGCAAATTTCATGATTTTTGTTCGGCCTGTATAGGCGCGTGCAACACGAATAGTTGTCATAACAGCCTCAGTACCAGAGTTGTTAAAACGCACTTTGTCCATAGATGGGATGGCTTCTTTTAGCATTTTTGCGAAAGTAACCTCATATTCAGTTGGCGTTCCAAACAATGTACCATTTTCAGCTGCATGTGTAATGGCCTTTGCAATATGAGGATGGCCATGACCAGTAACGATTGGTCCATATGCTGCTAGATAGTCGATATAACGATTGCCATCTACATCCCAAAAATAAGCGCCTTTTCCTCGAGCCATTGCCACAGGAGAACCGCCACCTACTGCTTTATATGAACGAGAAGGGCTGTTTACACCACCCACGATATGCTGTATAGCCTCTGCATGTATTGCTTCAGATTTTGCGTGATTCATAGAATTGCCTCCTAACTTTTTATACGTAATCTATTGTAGACCTATCGTTGTAAGAAATCCAAAGAAATTAAGGAATATGACTTGATTTGTTACTTAGAGTAAAATAGAACCTACAGAGGAGGAGATTGTTATGACTTTACTAGAAGGACAAAAGGCGCCAGATTTTTTTCTAATGAATGAAAAGGGAGAAATGGTGCAGTTAGCTAATTTGAAAGGACAGAATGTTATTTTATACTTCTATCCCAAAGATATGACACCAGGCTGCACGACGGAGGCTTGTGATTTTCGTGATAAGTTCGAGGACTTCAGTCATTTAAATGCTGTTGTTCTAGGTGTTAGTCCAGATAACGCAAACAAACATACAAAATTTATTGATAAGCATGGTTTACCGTTTTCATTATTAGTTGATGACGATCATACCGTTGCTGAAGCATATGGTGTGTGGGTTTTAAAGAAAATGTATGGACGTGAATATATGGGCATAGAGCGTTCAACGTTTTTAATTGATACTGAGGGTAAGCTTGTAAAAGCTTGGCGTAAAGTACGTGTAAAAAATCATATTGAAGAAGTGTATACCTATTTAGCAGATCAGGAGGCAGCAAAGTGAAAATCTATTTTACATTTGAACCTAGACCAGATTTACGAGAGCCGTTATTAGCAGAATTTCCACAGGTTGATTTTATCTTCAAAAGTGGCTTATCGAATGAAGTTCTTCAACAAGCGGATGTTTTAGTTACATATGGTGAAGATTTAACAGAAGAAAGTATCCAATATGCGACAAAGCTAAAATGGATTTTCGTTGCCTCAGCAGGTATAGAAAAAATGCCAGCTCAAGCGATTATTGAACGTGGGATTTTAGTTTCGAATGTCCGTGGTATTCATAAAACACCAATGGCTGAATCGATGCTTGCCCATATTTTAGCGATTAAACGTGCGTTACCTTGGATGTATGAGCAGCAAAAGAAAAGTGAATGGTCGAAAAAAGCGCAGCAAACGGAATTACGAGATAGTACGGCGCTTATTTTAGGCCCAGGAGCGATTGGTTCAGAAGTTGGGCGTTTATTGCAGGCTTTTGGTGTGACGACGATTGGTTGCAACCGCTCTGGAAAAGAAGCGGCGTATATGGATACGATGATTAGCTTTGCTCAATTAAAAGAGGCCTTACCTAATGCGGATATCGTTATTTCGGTGTTACCAAAAACAAAAGAAACGACCCATTTATTAAAAGAAGAGCATTTTGCTGCTATGAAAAATAGCGCCATCTTCATGAATTTTGGTCGAGGCAATTTAGTGGGAGAAAAGGTACTCATTCAAGCAATCAAAAAAGAGCAAATTGGTTACGCCGTTTTAGATGTCTTTGAAGAAGAGCCTCTGTCAACGGACAATCCATTATGGACGTTACCGAATGTCATTGTATCACCACATGTATCTAGCCATTCTTCTCGTTATGTTGAACGAAGCTTAGAAATTTTCAAGCCAAGCCTAACAAAATGGCTGAAGGGTGACACGGATTTAGAAAATACGATGGATTTATCTAGAGGATATTAAGGGCCAGCCATTGATTTATTGAGAATAAGCAATGTGTGATTGTTGACGAAGTAGTGCGAATTGGATACACTATTTATAACAATTATAAATTAATAATACTTATGGAAGAGGTGCATGACGATGTCTGCAACGCATTTACAGGATGCACTGGACACGTTAAAAACAACTGGTGTTCGTATTACTCCTCAGCGTCATGCTATTTTGGAATATCTTATTCAATCAATGGCACATCCTACTGCCGATGAAATTTATAAAGCACTTGAGGGAAAGTTCCCTAATATGAGTGTAGCGACTGTCTATAACAACCTGCGCGTATTTCGTGAAGTGGGTCTTGTGAAAGAACTGACTTATGGAGATGCTTCAAGTCGCTTTGATTTCGTGACAAATGACCATTACCATATGATTTGTGAATGCTGTGGTAAGATCGTCGATTTCCATTATCCAGGACTCGACGAAATAGAGCATTTTGCATCACAGGTAACTGGTTTTGATGTGCACTCGCATCGTTTAGAGATATACGGCACTTGTCCATCATGTAAAGTTGCTACTGCTAAAGTACAATAAAAATCCTAGCTCTTACAAGGGCTAGGATTTTTTTGTTTTATTATTATAGGATTGATCGAACTCTTTACCTTCTAAAGTTGGATCAAGCGTTAGTGGTTCATTACAGTACATGCACATATCAACACGCCCTAAAACCTTTGTATGTTTATGACAATTAGGACATTCCACTTGAATAGCTCTTGTTGAAAGCAACCCGATCCAAGCATATACGACTGTGCTACCGATAATACATAAAACACCTAATGACATGAAAATTAAAACTAATATCGGGCTATTTTTAAAGAAAATTCCTCCGTACATGACAATAAAACCGAAGAAGATTAGTGCTAATGCGAATGAACGAATTTTATTAATTTTACTTTTGTAAGGTTTCATATTTCATCTTGCCTCCCAATCTAAAATCTACTATAACATATAAGGGCGAAGTATTTTAGCTTTGAGATGAATGAAAGAAGGAATACTTTTAGAGTATGTCGAATTTTTAACGGAACAAGAGAACCTATATGAATAAAGGGGGGCTGAACATGGAGCAGGTATTGCGTCCAATCTACCAAGAACGTGCGAGTCAGTCGAATACATTAGGCGTAATTTTAGTGGAGAAGCGTGAGGAACATAGTAACGTTACAGATACATTTGATACAGTTTTATTAATTATCGTAAAAGAAGCAGAGCAGCCAGTCTTTTCGAAACATTACTTATATGAAGGAAATAAAGTAGCTCTACATACAGTTACAGAGAAGTTAATACGAAAATGGTTGCTCATCGGTTCTAATAAGAAGGTAGTCGATTGGATTTTCTTTGGAAGGGTGTTATTTGATCGTAATGAATTTTTGCATAAATTAAAAATAGAATTGCAAGAATTCCCGTATAGCGGTCGTAAAATTAAAACAGGCATCCAATTCTCAAAGTTAATTCGCAGATATCTGGAGGGGAAAGAATACTTCGATAAAGGAAGTTACTTGGATGCTTATAATCACGTAGTCGATTCATTACATCATTTGGGTCGTCTTTCTATTATAGATAGCGGACTATACCCTGAAGTTACTGTTTGGGCACAAGTGAAAAAAATAGAGCCTGCTATCTACAAGCTGTATGAAGAGCTAGTGACGAGTAATGAGCCAATAGAAAAGCGCTTAGAATTATTGTTTTTAGCAAGTGAGTTTTTAATTCATTCTCGTACACGTGATGGTGCACAGCATATATTAGAAGTTATGCAAACGAAAGACATGTGGACGATTCAGGAATTGCATGACCATCATGAGCTCATGAATTACTCAGTTGATTTAGAAGTGTTTGTCGAATATTTAGTGGATAAAGGCTATATTCAAATAGAACCAATTGCTGCAAAAAATGAGATGATATTTCACCGTCATTACAAGGTCAATAAAGAGGCACTAGAAATGGGGCAATGACTGTAGTATGCTTGTAATCGAGGTATTTAAAAATACCTCGATATTTTTTTAGAAAAGTAGTTGACGAATGATATCTTGGTATTGTATTATATTAATTGTCGCTAAGACATAACGAAATGCTCGATGAAAAACACAAAAAACTTTTTCAAAAAAGTAGTTGACATGATTTGAGCGAGATGTTAATATTAAGAAGTCGCTGAAAAACGACTTGAATAATGAACCTTGAAAACTGAACAAGCAAAACGTAATCAATAAAGTTTTTAGTAACTAACTTCGGTTAATGAACGAAACAAAATTTTGGACATCAAAATGATGCCAGCAAAACAATTTGAGCTATTCAAATTTCTTTTATGGAGAGTTTGATCCTGGCTCAGGACGAACGCTGGCGGCGTGCCTAATACATGCAAGTCGAGCGAACAGAGAAGGAGCTTGCTCCTTTGACGTTAGCGGCGGACGGGTGAGTAACACGTGGGCAACCTACCTTATAGTTTGGGATAACTCCGGGAAACCGGGGCTAATACCGAATAATCTGTTTCACCTCATGGTGAAACACTGAAAGACGGTTTCGGCTGTCGCTATAGGATGGGCCCGCGGCGCATTAGCTAGTTGGTGAGGTAACGGCTCACCAAGGCGACGATGCGTAGCCGACCTGAGAGGGTGATCGGCCACACTGGGACTGAGACACGGCCCAGACTCCTACGGGAGGCAGCAGTAGGGAATCTTCCACAATGGGCGAAAGCCTGATGGAGCAACGCCGCGTGAGTGAAGAAGGATTTCGGTTCGTAAAACTCTGTTGTAAGGGAAGAACAAGTACAGTAGTAACTGGCTGTACCTTGACGGTACCTTATTAGAAAGCCACGGCTAACTACGTGCCAGCAGCCGCGGTAATACGTAGGTGGCAAGCGTTGTCCGGAATTATTGGGCGTAAAGCGCGCGCAGGTGGTTTCTTAAGTCTGATGTGAAAGCCCACGGCTCAACCGTGGAGGGTCATTGGAAACTGGGAGACTTGAGTGCAGAAGAGGATAGTGGAATTCCAAGTGTAGCGGTGAAATGCGTAGAGATTTGGAGGAACACCAGTGGCGAAGGCGACTATCTGGTCTGTAACTGACACTGAGGCGCGAAAGCGTGGGGAGCAAACAGGATTAGATACCCTGGTAGTCCACGCCGTAAACGATGAGTGCTAAGTGTTAGGGGGTTTCCGCCCCTTAGTGCTGCAGCTAACGCATTAAGCACTCCGCCTGGGGAGTACGGTCGCAAGACTGAAACTCAAAGGAATTGACGGGGGCCCGCACAAGCGGTGGAGCATGTGGTTTAATTCGAAGCAACGCGAAGAACCTTACCAGGTCTTGACATCCCGTTGACCACTGTAGAGATATAGTTTCCCCTTCGGGGGCAACGGTGACAGGTGGTGCATGGTTGTCGTCAGCTCGTGTCGTGAGATGTTGGGTTAAGTCCCGCAACGAGCGCAACCCTTGATCTTAGTTGCCATCATTTAGTTGGGCACTCTAAGGTGACTGCCGGTGACAAACCGGAGGAAGGTGGGGATGACGTCAAATCATCATGCCCCTTATGACCTGGGCTACACACGTGCTACAATGGACGATACAAACGGTTGCCAACTCGCGAGAGGGAGCTAATCCGATAAAGTCGTTCTCAGTTCGGATTGTAGGCTGCAACTCGCCTACATGAAGCCGGAATCGCTAGTAATCGCGGATCAGCATGCCGCGGTGAATACGTTCCCGGGCCTTGTACACACCGCCCGTCACACCACGAGAGTTTGTAACACCCGAAGTCGGTGAGGTAACCTTTTGGAGCCAGCCGCCGAAGGTGGGATAGATGATTGGGGTGAAGTCGTAACAAGGTAGCCGTATCGGAAGGTGCGGCTGGATCACCTCCTTTCTAAGGATTATTTCGGAATACAAACCTAGGGTTTGTAAGATTACGTTTTGCGTTCAGTTTTGAAGGTTCATTCTTCTTGAATGAATTACTTCTAATTATGTGCTCCTGTCGCTACGCTTTCGTCGCAAAGCTGCGAGATGTAGAAGCAGGCAGTAGCTTTGTTCTTTGAAAACTGGATAAAACGACATTGAAATTGTAACAAACACATTTATTTTTTAAGTTTTTTTATAGGCTTAATAACATTAGAAGGTTTCAAGACACGAGCAGTTCTAGGAAGCAATCGAGTGAATGAAGGAGCGTACTTGAGTACGTGACTGATTGAACGAGTGAAGCTGACAACGAAATGTGATGTGTATTGAAAGCCGTTAGGTTAAGTTATTAAGGGCGCACGGCGAATGCCTTGGCACTAGGAGCCGAAGAAGGACGGCACTAACACCGATATGCTTCGGGGAGCTGTAAGTGAGCTTTGATCCGGAGATTTCCGAATGGGGGAACCCACTACGTTTAATCGCGTAGTATCTTGACGTGAATACATAGCGTCTTGAAGGCAGACCCAGGGAACTGAAACATCTAAGTACCTGGAGGAAGAGAAAGAAAAATCGATTCCCTGAGTAGCGGCGAGCGAAACGGGAAGAGCCCAAACCAAGAGGCTTGCCTCTTGGGGTTGTAGGACACTCAATACGGAGTTACAAAAGAGCGAGTTAGATGAAGCGACTTGGAAAGGTCCGCCAGAGCAGGTAAAAGCCCTGTAGTCGAAAGTTCGTTCTCTCCTGAGTGGATCCTGAGTACGGCGGAACACGTGAAATTCCGTCGGAATCCGGGAGGACCATCTCCCAAGGCTAAATACTACCTAGTGACCGATAGTGAACCAGTACCGTGAGGGAAAGGTGAAAAGCACCCCGGAAGGGGAGTGAAAGAGATCCTGAAACCGTGTGCCTACAAGTAGTTAGAGCCCGTTAATGGGTGATAGCGTGCCTTTTGTAGAATGAACCGGCGAGTTACGATTACGTGCGAGGTTAAGCTTTAGAAGGCGGAGCCGCAGCGAAAGCGAGTCTGAATAGGGCGAAATAGTACGTGGTCGTAGACCCGAAACCAGGTGATCTACCCATGTCCAGGGTGAAGGTAAGGTAACACTTACTGGAGGCCCGAACCCACGCACGTTGAAAAGTGCGGGGATGAGGTGTGGGTAGCGGAGAAATTCCAATCGAACTTGGAGATAGCTGGTTCTCTCCGAAATAGCTTTAGGGCTAGCCTCGTGATGAGAATACTGGAGGTAGAGCACTGTTTGGACTAGGGGGCCATCCCGGTTTACCGAATTCAGACAAACTCCGAATGCCAGATATTTATACACGGGAGTCAGACTGCGAGTGATAAGATCCGTAGTCAAAAGGGAAACAGCCCAGACCACCAGCTAAGGTCCCAAAGTAATCGTTAAGTGGAAAAGGATGTGGCGTTGCACAGACAACCAGGATGTTGGCTTAGAAGCAGCCATCATTTAAAGAGTGCGTAATAGCTCACTGGTCGAGTGACGCTGCGCCGAAAATGTATCGGGGCTAAACGATTCACCGAAGCTGTGGATTGACATCTACGATGTCAGTGGTAGGAGAGCGTTCTAAGTGCGTTGAAGTCAGACCGGAAGGACTGGTGGAGCGCTTAGAAGTGAGAATGCCGGTATGAGTAGCGAAAGACGGGTGAGAATCCCGTCCACCGTATGACTAAGGTTTCCTGAGGAAGGCTCGTCCGCTCAGGGTTAGTCGGGACCTAAGCCGAGGCCGATAGGCGTAGGCGATGGACAACAGGTTGATATTCCTGTACCACCTCCTCACCGTTTGAGAAATGGGGGGACGCAGTAGGATAGGGTAAGCGCGCTGTTGGTTATGCGCGTCCAAGCAGTAAGGCGTGTGTGTAGGCAAATCCGCACACTGTAACGTTGAGCTGTGATGGCGAGTCCGTATGGACGAAGTTCCTGATTTCACACTGCCAAGAAAAGCCTCTATCGAGGTGAGAGGTGCCCGTACCGCAAACCGACACAGGTAGTCGAGGAGAGAATCCTAAGGTGTGCGAGAGAACTCTCGTTAAGGAACTCGGCAAAATGACCCCGTAACTTCGGGAGAAGGGGTGCTCTTGAGCGTGCAAGCGCATGAGAGCCGCAGTGAATAGGCCCAGGCGACTGTTTAGCAAAAACACAGGTCTCTGCAAAACCGTAAGGTGACGTATAGGGGCTGACGCCTGCCCGGTGCTGGAAGGTTAAGAGGAGTGGTTAGCGCAAGCGAAGCTGCGAATTGAAGCCCCAGTAAACGGCGGCCGTAACTATAACGGTCCTAAGGTAGCGAAATTCCTTGTCGGGTAAGTTCCGACCCGCACGAAAGGCGTAACGATCTGGGCACTGTCTCAACGAGAGACTCGGTGAAATTATAGTACCTGTGAAGATGCAGGTTACCCGCGACAGGACGGAAAGACCCCGTGGAGCTTTACTGTAGCCTGATATTGAATTTTGGTACAACTTGTACAGGATAGGTAGGAGCCAGAGATCTCGGAGCGCCAGCTTCGAAGGAGGCGTCGGTGGGATACTACCCTGGTTGTATTGAAATTCTAACCCATGCCCCTTAGCGGGGCAGGAGACAGTGTCAGGCGGACAGTTTGACTGGGGCGGTCGCCTCCTAAAAGGTAACGGAGGCGCCCAAAGGTTCCCTCAGAATGGTTGGAAATCATTCGTAGAGTGTAAAGGCACAAGGGAGCTTGACTGCGAGACCTACAAGTCGAGCAGGGTCGAAAGACGGGCTTAGTGATCCGGTGGTTCCGCATGGAAGGGCCATCGCTCAACGGATAAAAGCTACCCCGGGGATAACAGGCTTATCTCCCCCAAGAGTCCACATCGACGGGGAGGTTTGGCACCTCGATGTCGGCTCATCGCATCCTGGGGCTGTAGTCGGTCCCAAGGGTTGGGCTGTTCGCCCATTAAAGCGGTACGCGAGCTGGGTTCAGAACGTCGTGAGACAGTTCGGTCCCTATCCGTCGTGGGCGTAGGAAATTTGAGAGGAGCTGTCCTTAGTACGAGAGGACCGGGATGGACACACCGCTGGTGTACCAGTTGTCTTGCCAAAGGCATCGCTGGGTAGCTATGTGTGGACGGGATAAGTGCTGAAAGCATCTAAGCATGAAGCCCCCCTCAAGATGAGATTTCCCATTACGCAAGTAAGTAAGATCCCTCAAAGACGATGAGGTAGATAGGTTCGAGGTGGAAGTGTGGTGACACATGGAGCTGACGAATACTAATCGATCGAGGACTTAACCAAAATGTTTGAACCATTCAATGTACGTTTATCCAGTTTTGAAAGAATAAAAAATATTATAATATACTTGTAATTTTGATAAAATATGTTATAATAAGTATTGTCTTTCAAATAGTCTAGTGATGATGGCAAAGAGGTCACACCCGTTCCCATACCGAACACGGAAGTTAAGCTCTTTAGCGCCGATGGTAGTTGGGGGCTTCCCCCTGTGAGAGTAGGACGTCGCTAGGCTATATACTAAAATTATTCCGAAGTAGCTCAGTTGGTAGTAGCACCTGACTGTTAATCAGGTTGTCGCAGGTTCGAGTCCTGCCTTCGGAGCCATTCTTGGAGAGTTGTCCGAGTGGCCGAAGGAGCACGATTGGAAATCGTGTAGGCGGTTAACACTGTCTCAAGGGTTCAAATCCCTTACTCTCCGCCAGCACTTTGATTTATTCCAAAAGTTGGCCCCTTGGTCAAGTGGTTAAGACACCGCCCTTTCACGGCGGTAACACGGGTTCGAATCCCGTAGGGGTCACCATTTAAATACCCAGATGGAGGATTAGCTCAGCTGGGAGAGCATCTGCCTTACAAGCAGAGGGTCGGCGGTTCGAGCCCGTCATCCTCCACCATTATTTTTACAATAGTATATGATTATCGCGGGGTGGAGCAGTGGTAGCTCGTCGGGCTCATAACCCGAAGGTCGTTGGTTCAAATCCGGCCCCCGCAACCAAATGGTCCCGTGGTGTAGCGGTTAACATGCCTGCCTGTCACGCAGGAGATCGCCGGTTCGATCCCGGTCGGGACCGCCATTTTTTTTAATAACAAGGGTCAGTAGCTCAGTTGGTAGAGCATTAGATTGAAGCTCTAAGTGTCGGCGGTTCGATTCCGTCCTGACCCATCATGTTTTTTTGCCGGTGTAGCTCAGTTGGTAGAGCAACTGACTTGTAATCAGTAGGTCGTGGGTTCGACTCCTATCGCCGGCACCATGTATTCCCGGAGGGGTAGCGAAGTGGCTAAACGCGGCGGACTGTAAATCCGCTCCTTAGGGTTCGGCGGTTCGAATCCGTCCCCCTCCACCAGTTTTATTATTATAGGGGCATAGTTCAACGGTAGAATAGAGGTCTCCAAAACCTTTGGTGTGGGTTCGATTCCTACTGCCCCTGCCAATTAATTTTATGGCGATTGTGGCGAAGTGGTTAACGCACCGGATTGTGGTTCCGGCATTCGTGGGTTCGATTCCCATCAGTCGCCCCATTTAAAGTAAAATTAATAAAAATCAAATCATAATATAATGGCGATTGTGGCGAAGTGGTTAACGCACCGGATTGTGGTTCCGGCACTCGTGGGTTCGATTCCCATCAGTCGCCCCATTTATATAATTATCTTTTGGGGTATAGCCAAGCGGTAAGGCAACGGATTTTGATTCCGTCATGCCCTGGTTCGAATCCAGGTACCCCAGCCATTTTGCGGAAGTAGTTCAGTGGTAGAACACCACCTTGCCAAGGTGGGGGTCGCGAGTTCGAACCTCGTCTTCCGCTCCAACTTCGATGGCGGCATAGCCAAGTGGTAAGGCACAGGTCTGCAACACCTTTATCACCGGTTCAAATCCGGTTGCCGCCTCCATATTTTAACTCTAATCGGTGTATCCGATTTTTTTTATCTCCATTATGCCGGTGTGGCGGAATTGGCAGACGCGCACGACTCAAAATCGTGTTCCTTTGGAGTGTCGGTTCGACCCCGACCACCGGTATCAATTACAATGAAGAATCCTTGATATATCAGGGATTCTTTTTTTGTTGTAGAAAATTATAGAAAGTATATAAGCAGAGAAAAAAAGAGGTAGACTGAATGGATCTTATTGTTGCTAACACAGCAGCTATATTTAGTGCTGTATTAGCAATCTAAAGTTATTCAAATGTAATCACATTGATCGCCCTAATTATAACTTATAGATATATGTGTAAATTCCCCTCTCTATGCATAAGGTTTATTTTTCAAACCTAATACTATTTAAACCTCTCTTAGAACTTCAGCAAATCTATCTTATTCAATTTAATTGATTTATTCTATTCCGTGTTTCTTTGTATTTCGAATATATTTCTAATAACTTCCATTATCATAGAGTAATTCAGCAACTTGGAACAGAGAACGGCTGTTGGGATAACCTTATATACTTGAATAATATATATCTTCTATAACAAAATTTGACATCATTTCAAAAAGGATTTATTATACAAATAAGACAATTGACTTAAATGAAAAGGGGTGAGTACATATGAAAAAATTGCCTGAAGCAGAATTTGAAATTATGAAGATAGTTTGGAAAAGTAAACCTCCAATTACTACAGGTATCATAATGAGCGAAATAGGAGATGAGAAAGGTTGGAAGATTCAAACAGTAGTATCTCTTATGAAAAGATTAACTGAACGTGGATTTCTTCGCAGTGAGAAAAAAGCTAAGGAAAGATTTTATTACCCTACAGTAGAAAAAGATGCCTATCTAAGTTTTGAAACAGAACAATTTATGAGGCTCTATCATAAAAACTCCTTTATGAATTTAGTAGGTACACTCTATAAATCCGATACTATTTCTAATGAAGATTTAGCTTCATTAATTAAATGGGTGGAAGAAAAGAGGGATTAATATGTACAGTATCATGGTAGGTTTATTCTTTAAATCCATAGTTATGTCCTTTATTGGACTACTCTTTATGGCTGTAACGCCTTTCCTTTTAAAACGATACAGTGCTAGATGGCTTTATTATGGTTGGATTGTTATCCTTGCAGGTTTTATTTTACCATTTACAATCAATATATCGACTCCAGTTATCAATCTATCAGAATCGGTGCAAGTACCATCTAGGGAATCTATTCCAACTAACAGTAGTCAGATAACGCTTGTGTCCTCATCCGTAGATACAGTGACAGCACTTTCTGTTTGGCAGATGGTGATGATCATTTGGATTTTAGGAATCGTTGTATTTTTGGCAGTTCATCTTGTAAAACATTATCGATTTATGTACATGGTGAAAAGATGGGGGCAAACGATCACTGAACCAAAAGCCCTTCATTTGCTAGAAAAAGTTAAAAGCGACATGAATATCACGAAGGAAATCGCATTGAAAGAATGTAGCTTTATCGATTCCCCCATGTTAGTGGGATTTACTAAAAATACTATCTGGCTACCTAATAATACTTATCGAGAAGAAGAACTAACCTTGATATTGAAGCATGAGTTAGTTCATTTAAAACGAAAGGATTTATGGTATAAAGCTTTCGTATTGCTAATTAGTAGTATGCATTGGTTCAACCCATTGTTCAATCTATTCTCTAAAGAACTAGACAATCTTTGTGAACACGCTTGTGATGAGGAAGTAGTAAAAAATACTGACATCCAACTTAGAAAAACATATAGCCAAACGATACTATATGCCGAGAAATTAAAAAGGGGTGAAGGTGTGTTTTCTACAAATTTTCTAGGAAGTACACAAATACTAAAAAAGAGAATATTATCCATTATGGATATGAGCAAGAAGAAATCAGGAATCGTTGTGATGGCACTATTAATTTTATTTACAACAGGTGGAATGGCTGTCAGTTCAGCATTTGCTATTTCCAGTAAGCCATTGAACTATTTAGACGAAACATTTATGAAGGAATCCATTTTAAATGGTGCATCAAGAGGCTATTTTGCAACAGACAAATTTATTATTTACTCAAAGAATATGAGCGATAGAAAAACGGTGCCACCTGAGCCTACTATAAACAAAGAGCTCTATCGTGATGTGTTTTCAGAGGGGGTTATTGGAACGGAAGCAAGATACCAATATCCGATTGAAATTGTGCATAAACAGAATGGACAAAAATATACTACGGTAATTCATATTGACTATGACTATGAGCTACTAGCACCTGTTGAATATGATGAGCTCAATACCCTTATCGAAGGCTATTTGTTGCCATTTAATGAGATAAAGTCTTTACCTTATGCAGATTTTATCACACCGAATTACTTAGAAAATAAATTGAAAGACTATATGCGAGATATTGATACACAGAATACTGACACACGTGTAGAATTCACATTTCGCTTTGGTGGCTGGGTAACAAACAATGATCATCTGCCTTTCCCAAGCCAGAGTTCTATAGGTACTACACCACGATATATGAAGTCTACACCATAGAAATCACTATCACATATAGAAAGATTTCTTTAAGTGATGTGATGCCACCTTCGAATCTAAGTAATTCATCAAGAAAAATGAAAAAAAGAGAGGGATTTAACAATGAAAAAATGGATGATGAGTATGTTGACAATGATTCTATGTATCGTAACACCAGTAGCTGCTTTTGCACAAGAAGAAGAAACTGCAGAACCTACAGAAGGAGGTTTTCATCTCGAAATTAATGCTTCGGACAATTCTGAGCAAGTTTACGAAATCGATGGGATTGAATTTAGAGTACTTCCTACATTTACAAGAGCGGGGATAAATGCAACAAAGACAGTTGTAATGACTGATCTTTATAATAACGCTAACCTTGGTTCGGTAGTCATAAATGCAACATGTATATCTGATGGGAAAATTGTAGGGGCTACAAATCATTCAGCCAAGATTATCAATAAACCATCTTCTTCTAACTTGAAAGCAACAGGTACTTCTGTTGATAAGAATAATACTGCTATGTTAATCGTTAATGCCAAAGTATCCTATACTGGTTCAACAGGAACAAACAGTGGGGGAACAATCTCGATGTATGTATATGCCAATGGTGTTTATAACTGATAAGTTAAATTTAAAAAAACAACCTCTTTTACTAAAATGATATTGAGGCTGGGACATAACTCATTTTATTGAGAAAAAGCAAAAAACGAATGTTACTTTTGTGATTTATTAAAGTTTATGTGTTCTAATAACGCAAAAAAATGTTAGACCAAACTTGTAAATGGTCTAACATTTTTTCTTTTGTCCCAGCCTCTTCTTACGATTAGTCAACCTTATTTAAAGAGTAATTTATATTTTTATGGGTGTGAAGTGGTGAGGGATATCCCTCACCACTTCACACTCATTTTTAGATACGCCAAAAAGACCTGACGATTTTTATTTTTTTCGAAAGGTCATTATGATATAGTTCTTTATAGGTGATTACGATTTCTGAGCTGGTAGTGCGGACTCATAATCGTAAAGAATGCCACGCGTCAGTAACTGAAATGTCACTTTCAGAAACTTATTGATGCAGGCGATGATCGCAACCTTATGAGGCTTCCTCTGAGGTTGCTTTTTTAATTTGTAGTAATAGTCCACAAAATGATTCGGTTTTCCTTTAGCCATAAGCATGGCGCACACCATAAAATATAAAATCTTCCGTAAATGTTTGTTTCCTCGTTTATTAATCCTGTCTCGATATTGCGTATTTCCAGACTGGTACCGCATAATATCAATGCCTGTGTAAGCGTTCAGTTGTTTCGCATTTTGAAAGCGGCGGATGTCACCAATCTCTCCAATTAATCGGCACGCCGTTGAATCGCCAATCCCAGGAATCGAACGAAATACTAGATATTCTTTTCGTCCTTCCGACAATTCCACCATCTGTTTCACAAGCGCATCTTTCTTCTCTAATAAATCCGCAATGCGAGCTGCGTAATCTCGTGCTTGATCACAACGAATATCTGTGGGTTTAATCGCTGGGTAACTATTTTCAGCTGCTTCTAATAATGTAATAGCTTTAGCCTCCGCACGCATTAGCGAGAGGTTTTTTCGCGTATTGACCTTTAAACGATTTTTAATCATCGTTTTTGAATGGGCCTGTAAAAGTGCGGGGTGCGGATAGAGTTGTACAATATTTAAAAATAGTGCGGAACTTGGTGTAATCAGCTTTTCTAATTCTGGAAAACTTAGCTGTAAAATGGCATGCATTCTACTTTTGAGTAAAATGATTTCTTCGTCAATTTCATCGTAATAACGAGTCAGTGCACGCATCTGTTCATAATAATCGTCTTGTATGTACGTTGTTTCGCGTTCCATTTTGAAATGTGTCTTCGCGAGTTCATGGGCATCACTGATATCAGTTTTATTGCGACGCATCGTTGCCATCTGTAAATTCGCTTCAAGTGGATTCATGCGGCAGTATGCATAGCCGTAATCTTTGAAAAATGCTTCGACAGGTTTTGAATAGATGCCTGTTGCTTCAAATACGATAGCTGGCGCTTGTCCATCTTGCTTTGTTATCTCTTCCATTCGTTCGTGTAATCGCTCGAAATCACACCGTGTATGATGTAGCATACCTTCAAACTCACATTGGCGATGACCATCATAAATCGCAACGGTACTTTTTCCTTTACTGACATCTAACGCAATGACATGTTTCATCTCATTCTTCTCCTTTTGATCAATCATAGAAGCCTTCACAGTACCTTATCGATTCCACTTTCTTATACACGATCTCTTGGACCCAACATACTAAACTGATTCATATAAGGGCATGAAGTTAGCCGGTTTAATATACGGACTCACAAATGGTCCCAGAGGCTGGTCGGCTTTTCTTCACTTCTACTATAAAAAAATAGTAGCACAAACCATGGCCCTGGTTTGTACTACTAATGTTAGTATGTTTCTATGGCTCGAAAAAACAAGGTTTATTCAAATGAATTGAAATTAGAAGTAGTACAAGCTTATTTAAAAGGCAATGAACGCCCGCAAAAAATTGCAGAAAAATATGGCATTCAAAATCGTTCGCAGGTGGTAGCTTGGGTCAAAAAGTTTAAAGAAATGGGTTCGATTAAAGCGTTTAACCGCCTTCCATCCGTTGGTTCTGGAGCGAAAGGTGTGAAGAATCCTCTGAAAGGTAAACGAGTTCACTTTAAAGATGTGGAAGAAGAACGGGATTACTATAAGGCACAGGTGGAATACCTAAAAAAGCAGTATCCAAATCTGTAAATGGAGGCATGCCAACTTATCCAGAGCGATATCGAATTATTGATGAGATGAAGAATCGTTACCCAATTACGTGGCTAACTGAAATGGCTAAAGTGCAACGTTCAGGCTATTATAGGTGGGGAAAAATGGAAATGTATCGTTACATAAACAGGATGATATCCTTTTAAAGGAGCACATTTTATCGATTCATCAAACAAATAAAGTGTATGGCTACCCACGTATGCAAATCGCCTTAAGAGACAAAGGATTCAAAGTAAATCACAAGAAAGTCTATGATTAATGAGTGAGCTAGGAATTCAATTCATTATCCGTAAGAAGCGTCGTGTGTGGAAAAACCAAGTATCTCGTGTATTCGATAACATCGTAGAACGCCAATTTAAAGAGCGTACAGAAAATGAAGTATTCGTCACAGATATTACATACTTACCAACCAAAACTGGTTTTCTCTATCTTTCTGCGGTTCGAGATTTATATAATAACGAAATTGTCGCTTGGAAGATAAGCAAACGAAACGATCTAAAACTGGTCATGGATACGCTTGAAGAATTGACAGCAAAAAGAAATGTGTATCGAAGTATTCTCCATTCAGATCAAGGCTTTCAATACACATCGATTAACTATCATCAAACAGTGGAACAACTCGGTATGATTGGCAGCCATTCTCGAAAAGGGAACTGTCACGATAATGCCTGTATTGAATCATTCTTCTCCCATTTTAAAAGCGAGTGTTTGTATCTACTACAGGATAATTCTGAAGTAGAGATTATCCAAGCAGTTGAGCAATATATCTACTTTTACAACTATAAACGTTTTCAAAAACGACTCAACCATCTAGCGCCGATAGAATATCGACACCAGATGGTTGAGTCGTTTTTTTTAGCGCTGTCTACTTGACAGGGGTAAGTCCACAGGATTTTATACTAGTCTTTTTGTTTATTATCTAAATCTAATTGCTGCTGATATTGAATTAATGGTTTATCTACTGTTTTATCAATGGGCATGATGATAACTCGTGATTCAATTTGTGGTACGTTGAGTTCTTTTAGAAGATGTAGTAAGTTTTGCATCTTGAATCCTCCTTTCGTTTGCATAGAAATCAAAGAAGCGCTCAATAACCTTTTTTGAAACGCCGACTTCTTCGCATGTATCTAGTAATCTATTCTTCCAGTTTGTATCTAGTTTTTTTTGTTCCATTGAAGTTCCTCAAAAAAATGAAGACCACAGAACATGGTTATCTCTAGGGATAACATCATGTAATCTGCGGTCTTCGCTTATAGTGATTATGTTATTAAATTTGAATTACTGGTTAATTCAGGATTCATAATATCTTTGCTAATTTTAATACTTTCAACAAAATTATTTTTAGAGAAATTTAAAAGATGAAGTGGGAAAATTCACTTCGCCGTCCGACTACAAGTAAAATTATTCAATGAAGTTTATTATAATATTCATTCGCTTTAATTATTTTCGGATTATAGATATAAACAATTACTTATTATCTATTTTGAGGACATTGTGATGTATACTATAAATTATATAGTGAAATGACCATTTATGTTAAATTCCGTTATTAATTATTAAGCGTTCTATTAAAACAATTTAATATAAAGATAATATTTGAAGTTGAAAAGAATACTTTGAAGAAGGGTATTTTTCTCTGAGATTTAAATACTATGTATTTTCTTTACATAATCGAAGGAGTATGTTAAATGCGTAAAATAACATATTTTGATGAAGGTTCAGCAACAGATATTCTGCTAATTGAACATGGAGGACAAATTTCCTCTATTGACGAAAGCAATGGGACGGTTAGTCTGACGGGAGAAGCAGGCGAGAATATTTCAGCTGGATTTTACAACATTCGTAAATTTGGCGCTTATGCATGAAAGCAAATATCAAATGTAAACACCCCGAAGTATAAATTCAAGAAAAAGTAAATAAAAAAATTATTGTTATGCTACTTGGATACAATAGCTACTAAAGCTAAGAAAAGTCTCAGAACTAACTATTTACAAGTACATTATAGCTTAGGGAAATAGTTTAAAGGACTACAATTTTGAGTAAATTATCCTAACTTTAAGGAACGTACAATATATAAAATATACATATATTTGTAATTTATTAGTGGTATAATAATGGTAACATTCTAGATTTACTTTTTAATTTTAATACTTGGAGGGAAATACATGGCACATAAAGTTTTTGTAAGTTATCATCATGCGAATGACCAGGCAAAAGCAGATTACTTGAGAACTGCATATGGTAAGGATAATACACTTATTGATAGATCACTTCCTGCAGAAGTTGATAGTGATGATAATGATTATATTTCTTTCACTAATTAGAACTAATCATTTAAATGATTCAACAGTGACCATAGTTTTAATTGGAAGGGAAACTTCTAAAAGGAAATGGGTTGATAGGGAGATATATTCTTCCCTTAGACCTTATGGCAGTCGAAGTCGTAATGGTCTGTTAAGAATTTATTTACCAACAGCAGGTGAGACACCAGCACGTTTACAAGATAATATTGACAGTAGGTATGCAGTAACAATGAACTGGAGAGATTTATCAACTAAGTTAGATTCTAAAATTGAAGAAGCATTTAATAATCGTTCTAAAGGGGAATTGGTTCGAAATTCTCGGGAAAGAAGAAAACGAAATAGCTAGTAAAGTATAAGACCATTCTAATTTAAGAAATGGTCTTATGTTTTTGGAAAAACAGGTAAAATTGGGGGGATAAATGGTGGATATAATAAATCCTTTAAATATTTTTATTGCTTGGCATTCATCCTTTGAGAATGGGAGAGATTTAGCCAATTCGATTTTTTCTTATTATAATCATAACATTAATAATCCACTATCTCGCGGAATTGGAATACCCGTCTACTTTAGAACAGGTCAAGCACCATTAAATATTGACTTAACTAATGCTGAATATAATGCAGTTATATTATTAGTGGATGATAATATGGTCATTGATAAACAATGGGAGAAATACATAGAAGAAATTTTAATGCAAGTAGAAAAATCTAACGCTAAAAGCATAATATTGCCTATAGCTATTTCTGATAATGCTTTTAAACTTCCTAATAAGCTTCCTACAAAAAACTTTATTAGATTATATGATGTTGATTCTAATGAAGAGGATTTTTTATTAAGTAGAACTACTCATGAATTATGTAGATTACTTTACAATATTGATAGAGTAAATCATGAAAGTACTGATGAACAAAAAAGTCCTCCACCATTAAAGCTTTTTATCAGTCATGCAAAAGAAGATGGTGTGGGTGTTGCGAAAAAACTAAGTGATTATGTGCAGAGTCAATCTCCTGTTAAAACTTTTTTTGATGCGAATGATATTGCTATTGGCTATGATTTTCCAGAAGAAATAGAAGGAAATATCCAAACGTCTGTCTTACTAGTAATTCACACTGATAAATATTCTACAAGAGAATGGTGTAGGAGAGAGATATTATTAGCCAAAAAAAATAATCGACCAATAATTGTTGTTAATTTATATGAAGAAGGGGAAGAACGTATTTTTCCGTACTTAGGAAATCTAAAAACAATAAGATTCAATAAAGATTTAGAAGAAAAGATAATGTATGAAAAAATTATTCTGATTACATTGAAAGAAACATTAAGATATAAATATCATCAAATGTTTGTAATTTATTTAACAAAAAAATTCTATATTAACCAAGTTGAAATTATCTCCCAGCCTCCTGAACTATTATCATTAATAAAATTGAATAGCAGTGTAAATAAATTAACAATTTATCCTGATCCTCCACTTAGCGAAGAAGAAATAGATATAATTACAGGGGTTGCAGATGATATGCAATTTTATACACCAACCTATATACCTTTATTAAAGGAAAAGGGTGAGTATGAAATTCATGAATTGTCATTTTTAGATGGTCTTAATGTGGGAATTTCTATTTCAGAAAGTCAAAACATTAAAGAGTTAGGTTTTGAACATATTCATTTGCAAGATGCACTTGTAGAATTCACCAGATATCTGCTAGCTAGTGGTGCCTCAATTTCTTATGGTGGTGATGTTAAATATGACACAGAATTTAATTTTGCTAATATTTTATTTGATTTAGTGACCAATTATCAACAAGAACATAAAAGGCCTTCTGATCAAATAACAAACTATGTTTCTTACCCGATTTATACACAAATTTCTACTAATTTATTAGCTAAGTTAAGTGATGTTGCTAGATTTATTAATGTTGATCCCCCAGAAGATTTAGTAGGCAATCATGATAAAATTTATAAGGGAGAAACTATAGAAGATTTATATGTTTGGTCCAGAAGTCTTACTTTAATGCGCCAAAGAATGAATGATGATATTAATGCTAGGATTATAATAGGAGGAAAGTTAACTGGTTATAAAGGAACAATGCCAGGAGTAGTTGAGGAAGCGTATCTCGCATTTTTACATAAAAAGCCTGTCTATTTAGTTGGTTCTATGGGAGGTGCATCTAAAGTTATTATAGATGCTATAAGTGGAGAAAAACCGGAAGAACTCACTGAGGATTATCAATTTAGGAATGGTAAATATAAAGATTTATATACAAAATATAATGAACTAGCAGAGCAAAATAGATTAGAATTAATAAATTACGAAAAATTGATTTCCTTCTTTAATGATGTAGGAATTGAAGGATTAAACAATGGTTTAAGTATCGAGGAAAACAAAAAGCTATTTAAATCTACTAATACCACAGAAATGATAAGTTTAGTATTAAAAGGATTGATGGCTATTAATCATCAAAATTAATACTAATAAATATTTATTAAAACGATAAATGAAAATAGAGTTCAGTACACTAAAACCTTATACTTTAGGGAGGAATTAAATACATTGAATAGAGATTTTATTTGGGAAGGGGATTACGGAAATAGATCCCACTTAATACCAATATTAAAAGAAATTTTGGAAAAACAAAATGCCAATTCTCTTCAGATGGTAAATACTTTTATTAATAATAATCCATATACATTAGAGTTTTATTTAGTTTTAAGCTATGACAGACCTGAAGAACAGCATATTGCAGAAATGATTGCAATGTTACAAAATGCTGATTTAATTTATAGACCGGATATAACATACAATGAACTATTTAGTGAATTTGGAAATAGAAGATTTATTTCTTCTACTTTCGTGAATGGTAGAGATTTAGAGATAAGATTTTTATACCTTTTTGACTTTGTTGAGAAGAAAGAGTTAAGAGAAAAAGGATGTAAGTTTTCGGGTCCCCTAGGTAGAGATATGCCTGTTTTTTTAAGTCACCAATCTAAAAATAAAGAAGTAATTGAGGAATTAATCCCATATCTTAATGGGGAGGGACTCCCAATTTGGTTTGATAAATATAATATAGACTATGGAGAATCTATAGTTGATGAAGTCGAAAAAGGGATAAAAAATTCAGGAGCTGTGGTCTTTTGGATAACAAAAGACTTTATAGAATCGGATTGGTGTAAGAAAGAATTAAAAGATTTTTTAAATCGGTATAATGATAAAGATATTCTTATTATTCCAGTAATTTCAGATGATATAGACATCGAAGAATTGAACAGTATTTCTGATTTGAAATATATAAAAAATACAAATGAAGAATTAAATATAATTGCTAAAAATATAGTACCTAGAATTAAGAAATTTTATAATGAAAATTTCAAAAGGTGATTCTCGTTATAGGAGATGATTTGATGCGAGCTACAGGAAAAAACTTTGCGTATCCTAATTTGGTAGAATTAAGAATATTGTGATATGCAAAGCTTATTTCTATATTTAAATGAAAAGTAATATAAAACTAAACTTGAAAATGAGGAATTGATAATGTCGTGGGAAATTAAGAAGAAAAAAAGGAGGAATAAAACTATTTATTTAATACTTAGTTTTGTATTTTTGTTGTTATTTTTTATTTGTTTATTATTTCATTTTTATAAATCTTATTCACCTGGGAATATTACTATAAATGCTCCATTTGGATTGGGAACATATGAATTTAGTAAAGCAGAGCTCTCCCAAAAAGAATTAGATATTTCATGGAAATTGTATGTGGAATTAAGTACTAGAAAAGCAGCCATTCCAATTGATTCGGAAAACGACATTATTACTGAAATATATGATTCGTGGTATGAATTATTTAAATCTACTAGAGGATACTTGCTTGAATTATCATCTGAAGATCTTGAAGGGAATGATAATGCTCAACAGATTGTGAGTTTATCCCTTAATGTATTAAATCAAGGTTTACGACCACATTTAACTGAATGGCATGGGAAATATAGAAAGTGGTATGAATCGGCATTACAAAATCCAGATTATAAAGATTTATCCCCTCAAGAAATTCAAAAGAAATATAAAAATTATCATGAATTAATGAAATCAATAGAGGACGTGAATAGAAACTTAATATTATATGCAGAAGAATTGAAAAAATTTTCTGTTGAAGAGCCACCAAATTTACCTACTAAAATCATTACTAAAATAATGGACACGGTAGAAGACCTTGATTATTCTGAAGAAAAGTCAAAATAAAATAATTTCAAATTTGTGTAAATTTCAAAAATAGAGTGGATCCAACCTTGTGTTTCTGCGTAACCGCTCAAATTCTTTTAGAAGCGGAGGGATGAGTTGGAAGGTATTATTTAGAAAATAAATATAAAATGCTTGGTTCTAAGTTGACAAGCATTTGCATAAACCCACCAGCATTCTTGTGTTGCCAAAAAGAACATAATCAATTCATTCGGTAGTGAGTCAGGTGAGTGTCAACTAGTGATGTATTCTCCTAGTAACATACATACCCTTTCATGAGAAAATAAATGTTGATTATTGGCAGACGATAAAAAGCAACGATACTAATTTCTGAATTTTCATTTAGATATTTAGTCAGATTGGTCAGTAATTATATGGTATATTTATACTATTGGGAATTGGGAGGGATAATCTTGGCTAGAGATGTCAATAGTATAGCAAATGTAAATTTAGAAGAAGATGTTAGAGAATGTGATAATAGTAAAATTTTTAATCCTACGGATGAACAAATGACTACTATTATCCATTCATTAAATACATTAAATCAAGTTGAAATTTTAAATATTATAGGAAGTTTTAATATTTCTATTGATCGTGACACTATAAAAAAGAAAATGGAGTTAATACAATATCTCATTTACGGTTTTAAAAAAGGAATGTTTAATGAAAGGCTATTTAATGAGTTAAGAAGTCAGGCTTTTAATCCCGATATTGATAGTACTGATGGCTTCTTTTTCTCTTTTGAAGCTGACGTTCCAACTATTACCAAAGAAGGTCTAGAGACATTTTTGAAAGACTGGAATGAGGTTAAGGATGATAAAACGATTGAGTTTCTAGAATTGAATAATCAGAGTGCTAAATTTTTAGTAACAAAACATACTGATAAGTTTATTTTTGATCAAGAAAGTATGTTTAGTATAAAATATAACGATGAAAAAAGAGCTAAAGTTGAGGTGCACTTTGACAAAAGTATTGTTTATGTTCAAACAACAAATACTGTAATTTATAGTGCAATAAAAACAATTATTAAAGTATTTTTGCAAGAGCTATTGGATATTGAAAAGCTCTATATAACACCTCCAAAGATGAGCAAAAATCTAAGTCTTACTTTTAATGATGACTTTACGGTAGCTACAAAAGAGAACTCTGTTCATCCAAATACCATTAAACTACTCGATATTTTATTAGAATTAGACGCACCAAGTTCTTCTTTTAGTGGTTTTGAATGTGTAAATATTACTCTTGATCACGAAGATACTATCAACCGAAAAGACGCAAAATCCAAAATTGTTTCTCAAAATTATGGTGGAGGAGATTTACTCAAAAATAAAGTTGTAAAGGACTTAATACTTAGTAATAGAATTATCTATGATATAGAATTTATTATTGAGTATAATCATGTGGATAATGAGGGGAATATTAGTAAACAACTTGTTACGGTAGGAATGATTAATGATAGAAAAAGTTCCCTAAGAATTTTTATTAACAATAGCGATTACAATATTCGGAGTGTTATTAAGAATGCATATAGTGAGCTTACTAGCGTATTCATATCTAACTATGGTCAGTCACAATTAAGAAATGAGGATAACATAAAAAAGCTGTTGGGACTTAGTTAAAATGGAAACAAATGATAATGTTTTTTATGATGCTATGTTATATGGATTTAAGGATCAGGAAAACTTTTGGATAATGCTTAGACGACTTATAGATGAAATTGAGATAAGTGAAGGGATTTATTTTACTGTAAATATCTTAGATAAAAAAATACATAATAATATGTATTCTTTTCGGGTTGATCAAAATAATAATCATATTCAGATTTACATCATAAATAATCTGATGTGGATGTTTGTTGAAGATGTATTTGAATATACACCTTTACTTAAAAAATTCGAGTCAAAGCTAAGTAAGTATATGTCTAAGATACATGTAACAAATAAATATTTTGTTGACTCAATCTTTAATAGTAATTTTAGTAATAACCTCCTAGAAATAAATATTGAAGGTGAGGACATTTCTGAATTTGAGGCAGAAACCTTTACGGGAAGTTTTATAAATAAAACTTTTGAATATAGAAACATCATTAATTTTAGCGATATTCACATTAGATACCTTAAATTCCAACCTCTTAAATTGAATGCTGTTCTCACACTTAGGTTTCCTAATGTAATTCAGTTCAGTAATTATATTGATTTCAAGATGTATCAGAACTTAATTAAAAGCTTTTCAACTTGTATTTATAAAACAAATAGAAAATTATTATATTTTAATAAAGGAGAAAGATATGAGGAAAATAACAATAGCAACTACTAGTGATGGGTATAAACTTGAAGAAATGGGTCACCAACCTTGGCATGAATATGATGGATTGTCTATAGATTTCATATTAGACTTCAAGCATATACCGGAGAAGGAATATTTATTAAAAGTTACTAGTCTATCCAAGGAATTCGAATGGATAAACACAGAAAACGATGCTTTTGTATTTGATCTTGAGAAAATTAAGAGAAACTTTAATGTGTTTTCAGAATGTAAATGGATGAAGAGCTATATTACACTTAAGCCTAACTATGAACCGGCTTTGGATGGCTCAAAATTCATAGTGAGTTTCTCAGCAACAAAGAAAGAAATTGAAGTTAATGCACCAAAGAAAATCTTTTTAAGTCATAAAGGTGCGGATAAATCACTAGTTAGAGAATATTTCCAACTACTAAAAGAATTAGGGTTTGATCCATGGCTAGATGAAGACGCAATGGCTGCTGGAACAAAGTTGAATAGAGGAATATATCAAGGCTTTAAAGAGTCATGTGCAGCTATATTTTTTGTTACTCCATTCTTTAAAGATGAAGATTATCTAGAGGACGAAGTAGATTATGCTATAGATGAACAAAAAGAAAAAGGTGACAAGTTCGCTATTATCACATTGGCATTAAAAAATCCAGATGGCAAAACCGGAGAAATTCCTGGCTTATTAAGAAAATATGTATATAAAGAACCTAGTTCACAACTTGAAGCATTTAGAGAGATTATTAGGGCTCTTCCTTTAGAAACAGGAAAAAAAGTGTGGAAAAATTAAGGGTAGGGTTTTGATCTCTAAAGACTATTTCACACTTTTTAGTTAGGGAATGACTGAAAATAATATCATTAATAAGTGGTATTTCCGCGTATTTGTTTTAAGTGGTATTTATAGTTGACTTTGATTGTGTGTGTGAAATGTACTTGACACATGTTGAGTGCTGAAAAAAAATGCAGGTTAAAAATTTTCATCTTCATTACCAATTAAATGATTTTACACAAATTTTACACACTCCAGGTAGAAAACCTTGATATATAAGGATTTTTACTACACTCTCTGTCCCGACCACTGGTATCAATAAGCAGTTGAAAAATAGTGTTCTATATGTAGAGCGCTATTTTTATGTTCAATATGTGTAATACTAGTCGTTTGCACTAGAGCCATGGACCGTTTTTCTAATAACCGTTAGAAAAACGGTCTTTTTCTATGTCTAGGCGTGCAAATGAATTAATTGATAGAAGGGAACGTGATGCGGTAAGCTGTTCGGTATGGTATCAAAGCAAGTAACAACATATGAAGAGGCATTAAAGACGTTTTTGAAAGAAGTTGAATGTAGAGGATAACGCGGATATTTGTTAGTTTACTTCTCATAAAGAATTAAACGATTTTCGTCGTTACTTAGAGCAACACGAACACTCGTTGTGTATTTACAATGTAAAGTGCGATCACTTAGAGACTTTCATTACGTATCTACCAATAATGACATATGGACTACAACAATCAATAGAAACTAAGTACAGTTAGAGTGTTTTTTTATTAGCTACTCAAAATAAATACTTCACTGTAAACGAGATGACAATGTTTCCATTAATACTAAAAAATGTTGAAACATTTATAGTTAAACGCTACATGCGCTATTCAATACTATGGATAAGCGTGTATTTATTTTACTACATATAGTAATGACTTGTTAGTTATAGGAAGTTCTAATTATACCCAGTTGAAAGTCAATTGCTGCAGACTATTGGGAGAGTAAAGGTAAATAGGTTTCCAGCTAAAGTACTTATTCTTAGTAATTTATCTGTCGTTGAGTAAGGGTACAATCATTTTCACAAAAAGAATCAATGGAACTTTTGAAATACTAATTTAAAAAATGCAGTCAGCTACTAAATTGACTGCATTTTTATTAAACGAGGATATTAAATTATATTAAATCGTTAATATTCATTATAATATTAAAATCCATAAATTTCAAAAAATAATTAATATGGTTCATAATCGTCCATTTTTCAGAAAAATCATACCTATAAAGTATAAATAAATAGGAATTGCAAAAAGTAGCAACATTTAATTTGAGCTACACTGCTCTAAAACTACAGAAATTGCAGTTTTAAAGAACTCACTGTTTATGAGGTTTATTTATTCAATATAATGTCGTATATTTCACAATGTAAATATTACTAGCTTTGAATAAGGATTGACTACAGTAGAAACGATTGACAAATCTTTTATTCGTTATTTTTATGTTTGTCATTTGAATTTAGACTGTTGCTTTTTAGTTTTCCAATTAAAGTAAGTGATGCACCCAATAAAATTGTAATTATGCTTAATGGAACAACTGCAACGTCAATAAGTGTTATATTTATAAAGATGTTATCTATGAAAATGACAATGAATATAGATATTATAAGCATCACTTCTATTTTTTTAAGAATTGGGATTAAATGTTTTTCTTTGAATAATAACAAAAGGACACTAAGCTGTTTAAAGAAGAAATAGAATAATAATATTAAGAAGAAAAGAGACATAGCAAAATCTTTATCTCCCCCCCATAACAATATCCAAATATCAATTATAAAATCTAACATACTTTCAAATAGACTAGAGATGTTACTAGAATATAAATTAAGTATAGTAAAAGTAAATAAGAAAAATATAATTAAACCCAACACAGGAAGCATATTAATAAGAAATTTTTTAAGTCCTGTTCTGGCTATTTCATTCTTTATTTCATTAATTATTTGTTTTTGTGTATTTTTATATTCGCCTACAATTCTTAAAAATTTTGAATATGTAAAGGCTTCGTTGTAAGCACGTTCAATTATTCCCTCTTTATTAACTTCTTTTAACGCTAAACTATATGCAGTTCTCCCAGTGCTTAATACTTGAGCAAAGTTAAATAGAATTCCAATTAATATTAAAGTAGCACTTATAAGACTTTCAATGCTTATTTTAGGTAAAATATATATATTAATTTGGGTTAATGAAAAACTTAAAAGTAACAAGAAAATAATTAGCCAAAAACTAAATTGTCTTAAAGCACGCTTTAACTCATCCTTAGTTCCTTCTAGAAAAAGCATTATTAAAATTAGACTAAATACAACACCTAAAAATACTATGTGAATATCTTCCAATTGTGGGTAATAAGTCAGTAATTTACTTCCAATTATTATTATAAAGTAGATCATAGTGAATAATAATGTAAAAGTTATTATTGTGTTAATGGATTTTATTTTTATTCCTTCTAGAAGATATTTAAAAGTGAAATAGACTTCAATTATTATTTTAGGAAAACTATATTCCTTGTTAGATTGGTTTAAAAGTATATGGACCATAAAAGTTAGCACTAATAATAAATATATGTATTTGGAGACCTCAAACAATAGTATATCGGAATGTGAAGATAGTAGTAAAAAAAGTGGCAATATAATTATCGTCAGTGGAACACAAAATAAGGGAACGAAAAATGCTTGTATTAGAATACAAAATATTTGATCTTTAGGGTTACTCCTATCTGGGAGTACATTCTTAATAAGTGAATCACCAAAAATACAAAAGTATAAAATGAACTTTCTTATACTCACTATTGTTTAACCCCTTCCAAATTAATCTATTATGAAAGATCTGAAAAATAAATCTTAATACTATCAAAGCATTTTAGATATCATTCTTCAACCAAATTTTTTTGGTATAAACCTATTTGAAACTATAGATGGATACTGAAGAGATCAAGTTCATCAGACTGTATAACAATCTATGCTATCCAAATCTATATCGGGGGTTCATTTTGGTAGGAAAGTGCATTTGGGATATATAAATTAGATTACTAACGAAAGTATGTGATTAATAAGGATTAATCACAAATTATTCATTTCATATTTAATAGCTTGATGGGAAAATTATTACAAAAATCACAGAGGAAATATCAACTATAAATGTAGTTGGTCCTAATCTTAAATTTGAAGCAGGAACAATAAAAGCATTTTGTCCAATGAAAAATATACTGGAAAGTATGTTTATAGGAAGGGAAGATTTAATGAGATTGAAGATGAATATGAAGGAGAAAATGGGGAAGTTGCGTTATTTCATTCTAAACCTCGCGTGAATGATTAAAATTTCTTATGCCAAAAGAGGATATAAATACATACATATTGAATAAACAGTAAATACGAAGGTAGGTGTGGAACATGATTATAAGGGAAGCAAAATTGTCGGATGCTAAAGGCATAGCAAAAGTTCATGTAGATAGTTGGAAGAATACTTATAAAAATATTCTTCCTACCGAGTATTTAGAAAAATTGTCTTATGAGCAAAGAACAGAATTATGGGTAAGGAACATCTCTAAAGTTGATCATTATGTCTTTGTTGCAGAAAACAATAATGGGGAAATTATTGGATTTACTGATGGTGGTAAGAGAGCTGAAAATGAAATTGAAGGGTCTGGGGATTTAACATCCATCTACATTTTAGATCAATTTCAGGGTCAAGGAATAGGCAGTAAACTAGTCAATAAATTGTTTACTAAGTTGAAAGCATTAGGCTATGAAAAAATATTTGTTGAGGTTTTAGAGGATAATCAGTCGAAGCGTTTTTATGAGAGATTGGGTGCTAGATTAGAAAAAACGGAAAAGATTAATATAGGAAATAAAGACTTAGACTTATTAATTTATGTGTGGAGTAATATAGATCCTGTTCTTTATCAAACTAAAGGAATAGGAAAGGCTGATTAAAATAAGTAGCATTGGTGGTGAAAATTTTGCATCCCATACAACGAAATGAAATACCTAAAGACATAGTTGAGTATGTTGGAGGAGTTATCCATATTTATTTTCCAAGACAAGGACATACATCGGATGTAGGAATTCTTAATTCTAAAAGAGGAATATTCGTTTTAAAAAGAACAAAAGGAACACAATTTTGTTCCTGGTTAACGAAAGAAGCAACTGTCCTTAAACATTTATCAAAATCTACATTACCAGTTCCAACGTTGCATTATTTTATTGAACAACCATTAGAAAATCAGTCATGGGCTTTAATGGCATATTTAGAAGGCGACACCGTTAGAAGTGCACTAGAAAATGAGATTAAAGAGGAAAACAGACATGAAATAATATTTAATTTTGGAAAGATCCTTTCTGCCATTCATTCAACCCGATGTCCACAAGAGTTAGTAAAAAACACACCATGGATAGACGATATGTTGGGACAAGCTGAGTGTAATTTGAAAAATTTTAAAGTAGATGGCACTCCAAAATTATTAGATAAATTGAAAAGGAAAAAACCAAAAATCATTCAGCAAACATTTATACACGGTGATTTCACAATTGACAATGTTCTTGTACAGAATAGAAAAATTTCAGGAGTTATCGATTGGAGTGCTGGAGCATTAGGTGATCCACGATATGATGTTGCTCTGGCGGTACGCCCTAAACCACATGTATTTGAAACAGAACAAGACGAACAGATATTCTATGAAGGGTACGGCGTTAAGTTAATAGACCAAAATGAATACAATTACTTTAAAAGTGGATTATATGAATTTTTTTAAATTAAAAATATTTTAAACCGTTCTATAGGATAAAAACTTCCTTTATAGATCGGTTTTTTATTTTCCCGTTCATTTTTAATGATTAGTTCATGCTCTGTTCATGTAAACATTTTAAGCTATGAGTAATCAAAGAAATGGAGGGGTTAGTAATGAATCTTGCGTGGAAAGAGATAAAGAAGAATAAAGTACGGTTTTTAATCTTAGGCTCCATTATCTTCCTAGTTAGTTTTTTAACGTTTATTATTTCGGGTTTGGCAAATGGTCTATCGCAGGATAATGCAGCTTTAATTAAAGATTTACCGAAAGGACAAATTTACATGGCTGAAGATGCAGAGGGGGCGTTTAATCTTTCGAGAATTGAAAGCGACCTTCAACAGGAAGTCATGGGGAAAGAGAAAGAAGCAGTAGCTTTTTCGATTCAAATGGGCTTTTTAAATGATCAAGACGATAAACAGCAGAGTGTTGCCTTTGTTACATCTACCGAGTCCAGATTGTTTCAAAATGTGCATCAAGGGGAGGTACTGTTAGATAGCTCGTTACAGGATAAAGGAATCAAAGTCGGAGATACATTAAAGAATAATCAATACAATGGTGAGTTCATCGTTAAAGGCTTTGTGGAGCAAAAGAAATATAGCCACGCACCTGTCGCTTACATTAGTGAAGAGGCCTATCACGAGATGTATCGTGTAAAGGACAAACAGTTAATTTATGTACCAAATAGCGAGCCAAAAGAGTTTAAAGGGCTACAAGCATACAACAATAAAGAATTTCTCAATACAATTCCCAGCTATAGTGCGGAACAGCTATCTTTAAATATGATTATATGGTTCTTAGTTGTCATTAGTGGCATGTTATTCGCCATTTTCTTCTATATGATGAATGTGCAAAAAATTGGTTTGTATGGCATCTTAAAAGCAATTGGTTTAAAAACAAGTAAGTTGTTTAAAATGATCTGGACACAGATGGCTATTATTACAATGATCTCACTTGTCATATCCATTAGCCTTAGCCAGTTATTTAATGTTGTTGCACCTAAGGGAATGCCCTTCACCTTAGCAATTGGCACTACAACACAGTTATCTATTGTGTTTCTTATCATTGGCTTTATCGGAGCTACATTGTCGGGTCTACAAATTAAAAAAATTGAACCGTTACAAGCCATACAACAAGGGGAGGCATAATCATGACATTGTTTACAATTGATGAAGTGCGAAAAACGTTTAAAAATGGTGAAGTGGAGGAGGAAATTTTAAAAGGTATCAATCTTTCGTTAAAAGAGGGGGAGATTACTGCATTGGTAGGTGCGTCTGGTTCAGGGAAAAGTACACTGTTAACGATAGCTGCGGGACTACAGCCAGCAACAGATGGGCAAGTGTTTTTCGAAGAACAAAATCTTACAACGATGAGCACTGAGCAGGTACGGAAATTACGTGCAAGTAAATTTGGCTTTGTCTTTCAGTTTGCGCATCTCGTACCATTTCTGACAGTGGAGGAGCAGCTGCTGTTAATGCTAGATGTTGCTGAGTCTCGGTTAAAGAAGTACGAACAGCAGCATGAAGTGAATCATCTACTACAATTAATTGGAATGGCTCATCGTAAAACGGCTTATCCTTCCTCCTTATCAGGTGGAGAAAAGCAGCGTGTAGCAATCGCACGTGCCATCATTCATCAACCAAAAGTATTGTTTGCTGATGAACCAACAGCTAGTTTAGACTCCCCGCGTTCTAAAGAAATTATGCTGTTGCTAAGAGAATTAACGAAAACATTAAAGATTACAACATTAATGGTGACACATGATGAAGAAATGCTCGCCTATGCTGATCGTATTATTAAAATGAGCGATGGGCTTGTGTTACCAAATGCTATGTACTAATTGGAAATACCACAATCATATCTTTTATGGTTGTGGTATTTTCATATGAAGAGTAAAAATTGACTTAGATGGGTAAAGAATTGAAGGAGGAGGGATAATGTGAAGAACCTATTGAAAATTATATGTTCAATCCTGATAACTGTTTGTCTATTACCTAAGGAAGTACGGGCAGCAAGCTTTAAAGATTTAACTGATGAGACATTATCAACAGAAATTGATTATTTAGTAGAGCAGGATATTGTGAGGGGGTATTCAAATACTCTGTTCAAGCCGAACGAAAAAGTTACGAAAGCACAGGTTGCTGTGATGTTAACTCGTGCTCTAGGATTAAATACAATCAATATAAAAAATCCTAATTTTCAGGATGTAACGACTGCGCATAAGTATTATAAAGAAATTGCTGCGGTACAAAATGCGGGCATTTTTAATGCAGTCGATAAATTCCATCCAGATGCAATGATTACAAGAGGACAAATGGCTATTGTACTGCACAGAGCCTTTCAATTAAAGGGCTCAGATCCTTATTATTTTTCGGATGTAACGGAGCAGACACCAGGCTATAAAGAGATTTTAACATTGGCTCATAATCATTTAATAAGAGGTTATGAGGATGGAGCATTTAAACCAAATGAGCCTGTTACACGTGCTCACTTTTCAGCATTTTTGGCACGAGCGATGACTCTGACTAAGCCTGATTTGCTAAAAGATCCTGCTTTTGTTTATACGTATGCTCATTATTCTTTAAGTGATAATCAACGCTATACGTTAAACTATCAATATGACCATCATGACGGTAAAAATGATGTATGGACAGTCCAAAATGTAAGTACAGCACAAACATTTCCTAATGAACTGTTATATGGACATGACCGTATATATGGTCAAGCTATTGCTAGTGATGCTACCACACATTATGATTTGTATTTGGAACTACCACTTAGAATAGGTGT
Source organism: Lysinibacillus fusiformis (assembly GCF_002845985.1). Lineage (GTDB taxonomy): Bacteria > Bacillota > Bacilli > Bacillales_A > Planococcaceae > Lysinibacillus > Lysinibacillus fusiformis_D. The sequence continues at coordinate 158,756 of NZ_PDFK01000007.1, forward strand.
CATTTTACATGAGGATGACGAGGGAGTGACGTCTGGTGTACGAGTGACAGTTAAAACGACTAACGGTACTGTGCGAGCTGGTGAGGTTCAATATACAGGTGTCGTGATACTTGAAGAAAGATCCATCTATAGTGATGTGGTGAAAACTTATTATTTTGTAGATGGAATTGGTTTAGTGAAAGAGCTACACAATGACATTGTTGTGTTAGAGTTATTAAATCGTACAATGAAATAAATTGAAAGCAAGCCTCTTTTTGAAGTGGGCTTGCTTTGTTGTTAGTTTTGTAATGTAATATGAAAAAAACGCTGAAGAGCTTGCAGCCATTCTTTGTCATTGTGTGTAGTATAAATTGTTAAGGATGAACCTTCATAGATTCTAAATTCGTTGTTCATCATGGTATGACGTCCACGAGTAGTGCGAATCATAGCAATTTTATTTTTTTGCTGCGAGAGTCGAGGTGCAAATTTTGCCTCATTTGCATCATCATGAAAACTATAAAGCAAACGCCAATTTTGTTTTGTTTGTTCAAACAGCATCCAACCATTTGCTTCATCTCGTTCTATTTTATATAACTCTTGGCCTTCACGATGTTGATGTCCTGCAATCAATGGTACTGGCTTACAGGGTGCTAAAGCACCTACTCCTACATCTGAGATATAGGTCTGTCCACCCTCATTTATTAATAAAAGCTGGTGCATAGGAATCTCCTCTGTAGGTGTATCTTCTGCCACGTTACGCCAAAACTGCGCATATCGATTCGTAACAGAGAATCCAAGTTCCCGCAAGAGCCAGCTAAATAAGATATTGAGTTCAAAGCAATTGCCACCACGTCGTTCAACCATTATTTTTTGATATAAATCAGGGATAGCGAAGGAGATACCACGGTTCAAGGCAACATCTAAATTTTCATAGGGAATGGTCAATAGATGTTTCGTTTGTAGTTGTCCAAGTAGTTGTATAGTTGGCTCTAAAGATCCTTGAAATTGAATATGCTGTAAATAGTGATGAATCTGAGAATTCATAAAATCGCCTCACTTCCTTATTAATAACATAACCGAAATAGTCTAAGATTACACGCATAAACTGAAGGAGGAAATGATAGAAAAATAGCTAAATAACTAGTAAGATTAATATATTAGCTACTATAAAGTGAAATATTTTACATATTAGTTAATAATATTGAGGGTAAGGTAGGTATCGTAATTACTATGAAGTGGATAGAGGTAAATACATATGAGGAAATGAGCGAAGTTGCAGCTCATATTTTCTCCAAGCAAATACAAGAGAAACCTAATAGTATTTTAGGGTTAGCAACGGGTGGATCACCTGTTGGTATGTATAAGAAATTAGTGGCGAGACATCAGGCAGGTCATCTATCTTTTAAGGATGTTCAAACTTTTAACTTGGATGAGTATGTAGGTCTTGAGCAAACAAGCCCAGCAAGCTATTGGACTTTCATGCATAAGAATTTATTTAATTTTGTAGATATACAAGAAGAAAATATACATTTGCCAAATGGCAAGGCAACTGACTTAGCTACCGAATGTCTTGCATATGATAGACGTATTGAGGAAGCAGGAGGCATTGATTTACAGCTGCTTGGAATCGGTGTGAATGGTCACATAGGCTTTAACGAACCCGGCACTTCGTTTGATTCTATGACTAATATAGTTGAGTTAACAGAGTCCACAAGAACAGAAAACGCTATTTACTTTGATGACCCTTCTGAAGTGCCCACACATGCGATTACGATGGGCATTCAATCCATTATGAAGGCAAAGGAAATCGTCCTTATTGCCTTTGGAGAGAAGAAGTTGGATGCAATGGAAAAATTGAAGAGTGGTTATGTGACGGAAGATTTCCCAGCAAGTCAATTATTAAACCATCCTAATGTTACGATTATTTATGGTGGAACAAACTAACAAGAATAAGCAAGGACTTCTTATAGTGGAAGTCTTTGCTTATTTGTTTTTCCGGTAGGATAATTTTCATCGAAAAAAAATAAATATTCACCTTGTTCGCACCAAACAGTATGACACTGTTATTCCAGCAAAAAAGCAACGATAGAAGCAAAAATACCAGCAATCGTTGCTGCCTATTTCCAATGAATAAAGTTTGTGCTAGATAGTGTGTCTGGAAGGTAACTCTATGGCGAAATTATCATGAAGCGATAACTTCTAATATTATGGTTTATTTTAGGCATGAAGCATCCAATAATCAATGCTCCCATAGTATGGCTATGCTAAAATAAGGAAAAGAGGAGTGATTGCGTTGAAAAGTACAGTACCATATCTACAAAAAGGTGATTTAGTTGGTGTTATTGCCCTTTCAAGTCTTGTAGAGCCTGAAAAGCTAGGAGATGCATTAGCCTTTTTGGACGAATTAGGGCTTCGCTATATTGTAGGTGATACGATTCATGCTAAACATGATTATTTAGCTGGAGATGACGAGACCAGGTTAGGTGATCTGCATGAAATGGTGAAAAACCCTGAAGTGAAAGCGATCTTTTGTGCCAAGGGAGGCTATGGCTCTGCACGAATTGCTGAAAAAGTTGATTATACTTTATTAGAGGAAAACCCTAAAATTTTTTGGGGCTTTTCAGATCTGACATATTTACATTGTGCCATCAATGAATATGCCAACCTAGTGACATTTCATGGCCCTCTGCTTATGGCAGCTAGTAAGATGGATGACTTATCAAAGAAAATGTTTTTACAATTATTTTCCCCGATGGAAATTCAGTATACAGAGGCGATTTCTCCTTTAACAACAATTGCTGGGGGTGTTGCAAGAGGTGAAATTATCGGAGGCAATCTCTATCGTCTTGTCAGCACATTAGGAACCAAATTTGAAGTGCGTACTGAAGGTCGAATTTTATTGATAGAAGAACTAGGTGAAACGATTCCAGGAATTGATTCGATGCTTCAGCAATTAAAACAGGCTAGGAAGTTAGAACAGTTAGCAGGTGTAATCATTGGCTCATTTACACAGACAGGAGCTGATGAAGCGGCATTGCATCTGTTGATGAAGGAGTATTTTGCTGAATTGGGCATTCCGGTTGTGGCTGGCTTTAAAATTGGGCATGAAACGACGAATATTGCCATTCCACTAGGAGTGGATGCTATTTTAGACGCCGAGGAAAAGGTATTGAAAATATTACCTGGCGTGCATAAATGATGTAGGATGGATATTGAAAAAACACTATATGAATCGGCAGTAGCATTAGCAGAAAAAAGATATCCCTCTGGCTGGGGAAGAACTGCAACTTTGTATACTGAAGATGGGCGGATTTTAACAAGTATCGCACCAGAGGTCATGAATGCCAGCTACTGAATTATGTATGGGAACGGGAGCCATTCTAGAGGCCCATCAATTCAATACAAAGGTTACACATTCAATTTGTGTTGCTCGAGAAAGTGAAAAATCAGAACTTACACCATGCGGGGTCTGTCAGGAAAGACTTTTCTATTGAGGAGAGAATGTGAAAGCTGCGATTACGAATGCAAATGGTGAATTAGTATTTAAGTTATTAAAAGAAATTCAACCCTATCATTGGTATAAGGCTTATGAGCAATAATGCAAAAAGAGGCTTATACATAATTAATTTAGCTATTATGAAAGCCAGATAATTTTAAGACAAAAAGCAAACCCGAGCTACTACAAAACACTAAAGGAGTGTTTCGTAAAATAGATCGGGTTTTTCATTGGTTTGTCCCAGCCTATTTTTAACTTAGTTAATATGGCTCGGCATCATGACCTTTATTGATAGCATCTTGAGGTGCTTGATCGCCATCGATATTGCCAAGTGGTTTAGAAGCGGAGGCGTTTTTTCGTGCCTTATGCAAACCTTCTTTGAGTAAACGACCATATTCTTCATCCGCTTCCTCTGCTAGCGCAATCATTGCATTTTGAATATCCTCGTGACAGACTGATAAATCGCGTATTAAGTTTTCAAGAAGTTCATTTCGCTCCCACTGCTCAAAGCTACGGTAAGTTTCGCCAGCTTGCTTAGTATTGCTTTGACGATCGATTGATTCACGAACAAGATTTCCCTCTACATAGGGTGTATGTTCTTTCCCAGCTTGTGTCGCTTCCTTTAAACCATTGAGCATAGATGGCTCATAATTTATATGTGGATTTTGACCGGGTGCTAAATCACGTTTATACATCATTTGCCCACCATGTTGATTGGTAGCAACACGCTTTTTAGGCGCATTAATCGGTAGCTGTAGATAGTTAGCTCCTACACGATGACGCTGTGTATCAGAGTAAGAGAAAGTACGACCTTGCAGCATTTTATCATCAGAAAAGTCTAAGCCATCAACCAGTACCCCTGTGCCGAATGCGGCCTGTTCCACCTCAGCAAAATAATCCTCAGGATTTTTGTTTAAGACCATTTTGCCAACTGCATACCATGGGAATTGATCGTTTGGCCAAAGCTTTGTATCATCCAATGGATCAAAATCAAGCTCAGGATGTGGACCATCCTCCATTATTTGAACATGTAGCTCCCATTCAGGATATTCACCACGATCGATGGCATCATATAAATCTTGAGTGGCATGATTGAAATTTTTCTGTTGGATTTCTTCTGCTTCTTTTTGTGTTAAATTTTTAATGCCTTGTAGTGGTTCCCAGTGATATTTGACAAGAACCGCATTCCCTTCATCATTAACCCATTTATACGTATTGACCCCAGAGCCTTGCATCATACGATAATTAGCTGGAATCCCCCAAGGTGAGTAGACAAAAGTGACCATATGGAAGGTTTCTGGAGAGCTAGCACAAAAGTCAAAGAAACGTTCGACGCTCTGAATATTAGTAATAGGATCTGGCTTAAAAGCATGGATCATGTCTGGGAATTTCATGGCATCACGAATAAAGAAGATTTTTAAATTATTGCCCACTAAATCCCAGTTGCCATCCTCTGTATAAAATTTGACTGCAAAGCCTCGTGGATCACGTAAAGTTTCAGGGGAGTGACCGCCGTGTATCACAGTTGAAAAACGCACCAAGACAGGCGTTTTCTTCCCTTTATCCTGAAAGACTTTTGCACGTGTATACTTTGAAATTGGATCATTACCCACAACACCATAAGTTTCAAAATAACCATGTGCACCAGCACCACGAGCATGGACCACTCGTTCAGGAACTCTCTCTCGGTCAAAGTGACTCATCTTTTCTAGAAAATCATAATTTTCAAGTGTTGCAGGACCACGCTTACTGATTGTTCGTAAATTTTGATTGTTGGTAATCGGATGGCCCTGTCGATTTGTTAAGGTTGTATCTTGCTCATGTGTTGAATCATTTTGCTGTGTCATAGTATGACCCCTTTCCTATAGATACTTCCATTTTGTCCTTGAATGGGGCAAACTAGACATTCGAATTCATCGACATTTAAACTTGGTATCAATATGCCATGATTTACCGTTTATGTCCTTAAAAAAATGCTGAATCTACATAAAAAGGCTCTCCATACATAAATGTAGGAGAGCCATGGATGGCGTTTTCAAACGGAATCAAGTTGGTTGAGTATGGCTTTTGCCTATAGTTGGTCATTAGTCATCGGTCATACAGTAACAGGTAACTTGTTATTGGTTTGAGGCAAGTTAGCTCAAAAGCTGAATTTGAAAACAGCACATCCAACTCGGTTTGGAGTCTCACCGCCCCGAGATTAGAAATAACGAGAATCGTCAAAGTTAATTTGTATACTATAATTTTTTGAATTAATAAGATTGGATAGTTTATGCGCATCTTTTTCGAGTTGAATTGCTCGTTCTCGATATGCATCAGGCTCATACAAAGTGATTTCGTATAACATTGCATTTTCACCATAGCCGAATCGGACACTTTCTTTTTCACGCATACTAAATTCTTTACACAATTCAGCCTCGGCACGGAGCTGTGTCGCCAATTCGATGGCTTCTACTAGTGCTAACTTTTCACCTTTAAAATCGACTGTGTTTTGAATGTTCGCTTCATATACTAAACGGTCTAGCGTACGTGCATCGAGACGAATTTGTGCTAGGTCAGCCTCAATAAGGGGGAGAGCGCGATTACTTGTTTTAGGAGCTTGTCCTTTTTCTACTGTCACAACAGCACTACGATGTAGTTCACTAACAAGCTCTTGAGTTTTCTTCCCTAAAATACTTTTTAGTTTAACTGCTTCTGCAAGATTAATCATGAAAACACGTCCTTTTTATAGTGTAGTAGATGGCGCATTATTTGACAAAAGTGCGGTTTGATAATGACCGCCATGGATTTGATTAAACATTTTTCCTGCTGACGCAAGAAGTTCGTTTGCTGCTTCAGTTGTTAACGATGGTCGGAGATAAAATATATGTAATGCCTCAGTCGTTTCCTCTGTAACAGCTGTGCGTTTAGAATCGACAAAAGGTGAGCCAAATGCTCCTACTTCATCACGACTATATAGAATATTTGTTAATGTATTCAATCGCCCATTTAAACCTTCGTAACTAATTTCATCATGACCAAGAGCAATTTCCACAGACCCTTTGATTGGAGCGACATCATACAGCCCAATTGGCATTTCGTATTGGAGAGAAAAGAAATTATTTAAATCAACACCTGAATGAAGTGGTGTTAAATAGTTTTGCTTACTAATTCGACGCATTAGGCTTTCTGCTGAATGACGGTAACGGTTTGGATCAGCACCAAGCTTTTTCCATAGCTGTCTCCATTCTGCGATACCCTCACGCTGTGTCACGGGTTGTTCTTGCATTTCTAGAAAGAGATTTTCCTGATACAATTGCATACGTCCTTTAATCATTTGAGGGGATTCTGCTACGACAATTTTGGTATAATGAATAATGCCGATTTTTAGCTCGGGATGTCGTGCTAATAGAGATTGGTTAATGGAAATTTCCAATGAACATCACCTACTTTATCTATTTCTATTATTGTACCATGTAAGGAGTTGGAAATAAAATGAACATACATGACCTACAACGTGACTTTGTGGCATATGCGATGTCCATTGGCGTTGATAAAATAGGTTTTACAACAGCAGCTCCCTTTACAGAACTAAAGAACAGATTGCGTCGCCAGCAGGAGCTAGGCTACCAGTCTGGTTTTGAAGAAAGTAATATTGAAAAACGTACCGAACCCCTTCAATTATTAAATGAAGCAGAGAGCATTGTAGCGATAGCTGTTGCCTATCCTTCGCGTATGCAAAATGCACCAGTTGGTAAAAAAGGTGCAAGGCGTGGAATTTTTTGTCGAGCTTCATGGGGTGTCGATTATCATACAGCAATACGTGAACGTTTGAAGTTATTATCTGCTTGGCTTGAGGAACACGTCGAGGGTGTGCGAATTGAATCGATGGTAGATACGGGAGCACTTGTAGATCGAGCCGTAGCAGAACGTGCAGGCATTGGCTGGAGTGGGAAAAATTGTTCCATTATAACGCCTGAATTTGGCTCTTATGTGTATTTGGGAGAGCTCATCACAAATATCCCTTTTGCGCCAGATAAGCCAATGGAGGATGAATGTGGAGATTGTCGATTGTGCTTGGATGTTTGTCCGACTGGCGCCTTAATCCAAGGGGGACAACTGAATGCACAGCGCTGTATTGCCTTTCTGACCCAAACAAAGGGATTACTGCCTGATGAGTTCCGAAATCATATCGGCAATCGTCTTTATGGCTGTGATACATGCCAGACAGTATGTCCTAAAAATAAAGGGAAAATTAATTGGATGCATGAAGAATTTATGCCAGATCCAGAGCTTGCCAAGCCATTATTGACTCCTCTTTTAACGATTTCTAATCGAGAATTTAAGGCCAAGTTTGGTCATGTCTCAGGCTCTTGGCGTGGGAAAAAGCCTATCCAGCGTAATGCCATTTTAGCACTCGCTCATTTTAAAGAAGAAGCCGCCATACCAGATTTAATTGATGTTCTTCAAAAAGATGAACGTCCTGTCATTCGTGGCACAGCTGCATGGGCTTTAGGCAAGATAGGTGGAGAAATAGCCCAATCTGCTTTACATGAAGCGGAAGTTACAGAACAGGATGAAGAAGTACTCAGTGAAATTCATAAAGGGTTGCAGTTTTTCCAATAAGTTGAGTCAGGGCAATTGGTTTACTTGCTTTCTATTAGAGGGTGAAATCAGTCACTGGAATTGTCGGAGAAGCGGCTCTAGTTTGAGCGGAGGGTGCTCCAAAAGGTTGGGGTTTCGTTCATAAAGGAAGTCGGTTCGCTCTAAAAGAGCCGTGCCTGCTCATAATATGTGGAAAAGTCGCTCCCAAAGAACTATGGCCCGCTTACCGAGAGGGAAAACCGACTCAAAAGAACTGAGTCTCATTTTATCCGAGGGGCTACTCATTCTAAAAAAATCTGGCTCTGTTCAAGAGCCTGCTGAAAGAAATTTTGAATAAGGAAGTGTGTCGTTATGCCATTGCATATCGTTTTATATCAACCAGAAATTCCAGCTAATACAGGGAATATTGCTCGTACTTGTGCTGGTACGAATACATCGTTACATTTAATTCGTCCACTAGGTTTTTCGACGGACGATAAAATGTTGAAACGAGCAGGCTTAGATTATTGGCATAGTGTGAATATTGTCTATCATGATTCACTGGATGATTTTATAGAGCATTCTAAAAATGGAGATGTTTATTTAATCGAAACGTATAGTGATGAGCCGTTTACGACGCATGATTTTAGTGATCAAGATCGAGATATTTATTTTATGTTTGGAAAAGAAACGACAGGGTTGCCAAAGGACTTTGCATATGATCGACGAGATATGTGCTTGCGTATTCCGCAAAGTGATCATATACGTTCACTCAATTTGTCTAATACGGCTGCCATTGTCATTTATGAGGCATTACGACAACAAGGCTATCCAGGTTTACATTAAAAAGGCAGTTCTCCGCATGTGAGAACTGCCTTTTTAATACTAAAACTTCAATAACACAACATTACCAGCAGGGTCTTCTGTTTGGAATCCACCAGCAATTTCTATGACTGGTGCACCCATTACACGAAGGTTTCCTTTCATAGTGGCTGCTTGTTCTTCGTTATCTAGTCGCAAGGAGAATGTTTTCAAACCCACTTGATTTTGGCCAAGCTTTGGAGCATTTTCTGAGTGCCACGTGTTTAAACCGATATGATGATGATAACGACCTGTTGAAATGAATAGTGCTTGGGAACCATAGCGTGTGACAATCTCAAAACCTAAGCCTTTAGTATAAAAATGCTCAGCTTCTGCTAAGTTGGAGACAGATAAATGAATATGACCCATCACTGTACCAGCAGGAAGTCCATTCCAGTTTCCATCTCCTTCTTCTAAAATAGAACGGATATTGAGTGGTTCTGTCACCATATGCACGTAATCATTATGCCATGTCCATTCGCTTTCATCACGATCCACATACACCTCAATACCGTTATGGTCAGGATCATTTAAATAGAGTGCTTCACTGACAGCGTGATCAGAAGCCCCAAGGTGTACACCTTTGTCGTGAAAATGAGTAATGACATTGGCTAGGTCACGGCGAGTTGGCAATAATAAGGCGAAGTGATAAAGCCCTGTCGTCATGCTTCGCTTTTCTTCCACTGCTTCAGGCTGAACAATGGTTAAAAGAGCAGTTTCTCCATCGGTAGTCAACGTAGCTTTATGTGATTCTTGCTGTAAAATTTTAAAGCCTATTATTTCTTGATAAAAGGTTAAAGAGCGTTGGAGATCGCTTACTTTTATTTCAACATTCGTTACATAGGTGTTAGGTTTTTCATGGAAATGCATATAGGATACCTCCAAATAGTTATCTTTTTTTATTAAGTTACTTTATGTAAGTTAGTTTATTTTAAAAACAAAGGAAAGTCAAGTATTTCTGTTGTTCTACAAAAAAAAGAAAATCACTAAGCCTTGCAAAATGCTTAGTGATTTTCTTGAGCTATTATTTGTCTGCTTTGTAGTCGCCTTCGTATCCAGCGGTAAAAATAGCTGTTAAGAAAGCAACTGTTACACCAATGATTAATAATAATTTCATGGAAGTACCCTCCTCATGTTCTAAAGACATCTCTTTTTAGTATAGCCTATCTATTATAAAAATGAAACGACATAGCGGAATAAAATATGTCAGAAATGGTTCAAACATCTCGATATCGGGAAAACTATAAATGAGGTGATCATTATGGAAAAAAAAGTGCCAAACATTGAAAATGGTTCAATGGCTAGAGATATGAAAGAATTAAAAGATTTGGGGAAACAGATGGAGCATTTACGAGATGGTCTTGAACTGGCAGAGGATGAACGTATTGCTGACCCCATACAATTGGAGGAGGATACGGAAATCGAGAAAAAGTAAGGTTTAAAACAGCTGCTTTATTTTTCTTAAATCCAATTTTTTGTATAATGGTACTAGGAAAAGAAAGGAGTTGTGCTTCTTGCATTTACAATCAACGAAAACATTATCAAATGGTGTAGAAATGCCTTGCTTTGGTTTAGGTGTTTATAAAATGACCGAACGTGAAGAAACATTACAGGCTATTGATAAAGCACTTAAATTTGGTTATCGAGCTATTGATACAGCATCGTTATATGGCAATGAGGTAGAGGTAGGAGAAGCGATTCGTCATTCAGGCATTCAACGTGAAGATATATTTGTTACGACAAAAGTGTGGAATAATGACCAAGGATATGATGCCACATTACGCGCTTTTGAGGTTTCATTAAAGAAATTAAATATAGATTACCTAGATTTATATTTAACCCATTGGGCTGTCCCAGAAACTTTTGAAGAAACCTATCGAGCAATTGAACGTCTATACGATGAAAAATTAATTCGTGCGACAGGTGTATCGAATCACCATGAGCATCATTTAGAAAAAATACTGGCAAAGGCAAATACGGCTCCGATGGTCAATCAAGTGGAGTTACATCCTTATTTACAGCAGCTCCCATTACGCGCATTTTGCAGTGAACACCAAATTGCTGTTACTGCATGGTCACCGCTAGGGCGCGGAGGCGTACTTACTGACCCTACAATAGTGGAAATAGGGCAAGAAATCGGAAAGACGGCTGCTCAAGTAGTGTTACGTTGGCATTTACAAAACAATACATTGGTTATTCCTAAATCAGTGACACCAAGTCGAATCGAGGAAAACGCACAGATTTTTGACTTTGAATTAACACAAGCCCAGATGGAGAAAATGGCTACATTAAATCGAAATCAACGATTTGGGCAAGATCCTGATCATTTCAAATTTGATTTTTAGGAAATAAGTAAATCCCGCTCTCAAATAGAGGGCGGGA
>NZ_PDFK01000008.1 GCF_002845985.1 Lysinibacillus fusiformis
GGACGCCCCCTGGAAAGGACGCTGGCGGAACGGAAATCAACCCCTCGCCTTACCACATTGCTTATTATGCCGTTGACATTACCTTTTTTCAACAACAAGTCAAGCAAATATAGATAACTATAATTGCTTGACTTTTATAGTTTATCGTATTTAATTCTTTAGAAAAGCCAGCTATTTCTCTAACAGTTTTGATAGTCCTCTTTACTATCGATTTCCCCCGCCGGATGATGATTTGATAACGTCTGCCTTTATTTAGCAAACACAAAAAAGGCTAAGGATTTCCCCGAGCCTTTCTAGTTTACTTATTTTTTCAGTATATTTGGAAATTCCTCTAACAGCATGTTACTTGTTGTCATATCATCATAATTCCATTTATCCTCAATAAAGTGAACTTTATTGTTCTTCACGGCAGGTAAGGAGTTCCACAATGGCTCTTGTGTTAATTCATCAAATGCCTTTTGTGCCTCTTTATCTCCAGAAATTAATACAAATAATTGATCACCCACAAGTGTCTCATGCAGTGTTTCTTTAGTAATTTCAATATATGGCCCACTATTTGGCTGTAATGCCTGTACCTTTTCGTCCATAGTATATCCTTTGTCTTGATACAGCAAGCCTGCTACCCCGCCTGTTTTCATCACGAACATTTTTTTATTCCAAAAAAATTGGAATACGACAGCCGTTTCTCCTTCAGCCACCTTACCATTTGCGCGAAGCTGTTCCCACATTGCATCGGCATCTTCATTATATTTCCTCAGTAGCTGCTCTCCCTCTTCCTTTTTACCAACAATATCAGCAACGACTGGGAATCGATCCTTTAATGGCTGCATACCATCGAAAACAACGGTTGGTGCAATTTTAGAAGCTTCTTCAACCTCATTATCCATAATATATGACAGCATAATCAAATCGGGCTTTAACGTCAGTACCTTCTCTAAATTTGTTGGAAAGCCGATATCTGTTGAACTAATTTTCCCGTTATCTTCTAAAACACCGCTCTCGATGAAACGACGATCTACCCCAACAGGCTCTATACCTAATGCTATTAAATCACCAATTGCATTACCCTGAAGGACAATTCGTTCTGGATTTGTAGGAATGTCTACTTCTGTCCCTTGAAGGTCTTTGTAAACCCTTGTCTCAGTAGAGCTAGCTGACTGACTTTCTACTACAGTCTGATTTTGTCCAGTAGTTTCATTGTTTAGATTAACAGTACCTCCCGTACATGCTGATAATAGTAACGTAATACAAAGTAGTGCCATTGCTGTGAATGAAGCTCTTGAACCTCTATGCATATGTATAACTTCCTCTCGCTTATATTGATAATGATTATCACTATCAATATATCGCCATATTGGTCTCCAAACAATGGACGATTCAATGCTATTTTGAGGACGATGTATAGCATTTTTTCTTTCTTGTTTTCTAAAGCGTAATGGCGTAACACCCCTATGCTTTTTAAAAAGACGGCTCAAATAATAAGGGTCCTTATAGCCCACATTTTCGGCAATTTCCTTCAATGTGGCATCCGTTTCTACTAATAAATTTGCCGCTATATCAAGGCGAATCTGAATCAAATAGTCAATTACACTATAACCCGTTTTCTTTTTAAAAATGGACGCTAAATAAGGAACGCTATAATTCAAATTGGCTGCAATAGATTCTAGTGTCAAAGCCTGTGCATAATGCTCTTGTAAATATTTCATTACCTGTCCTACAAGGTCGGGCTTCATCATATCTATACCTTGGCTATGTAGTTGCTGTAGCAGATTATGAACAAATTGATAGAATAATGATTTCACATGAAAGCGATCTATTCCACCAGACTTCCTCCACTCCTGCTCCATCAATTTAACTTTGTGAAAAATAGCAATCGGGTAACTGGGTATATAGCTATATTGCAGTTGAAATGGATTACTTTTATCCATTAGGCGTAATACTTCCGGGCGCATAGGATTAGGCATGGTCGCTTTATAAAAAATCAAATAATACGCCAACTCATCCTCCGTTAGAAAAATATCTAAAATAGTCCCTTTGCTACCATGTATGACTTGAAACTGCTGAATAATATACTCGATTTGATTGAGCTGAACTTGCGCCCTTCCTCGAGAAACAAAAATAAAGCCATTAGCTGGCATTTTATAAGACTGTAATGTTTCTCCCATCCTCATAATCTGATGCCGAACATCTAGCACTTTGATAGCAGCATGATCCCACAGGTATATATGGTCATCAACATTCATAATGCACATAATTCCTCCTACCTATCTTTTTTACTACTATCATTATAATTGAAAATGATTCTCAAATGAAAGCCAAACTACATTGATGGTAGTTTGGCTTCCGAAAATATTCATGTTATTTATTTTTATCCATTTTGTTAAAGGCTTCTACTACAATATCAAGCTGCTTCTCTAATGAAACGGGATCATTAAAGTAGGAAGCATCACTATCTAATATAGTGACCTTGTTATTTTTCACCGCAGGTAGCTCATTCCATAAAATACTTTCCTTTAGAAATGCAAGTGCTGTATCTTCTACAAAAATAAAATCTCCTGCATAATCCAGCAAACGTTCAATGGAAAATGCAACTCCCCATTCTTTCGACTCAAGTGCTTCTTTTTGAACCAAGGCTGGCGCATTTAGCTGGAACTCCCCATAAATAATTTCTCCACCTCTAGAATAATGATCACCATATATGTAAACCTCTTTGTCAGTACCACCCATTAGAGAAACGGTCTGATCTCCAACAACCTCTTGGATAGTTGACTTGTTGTCGGCAATTTTTTCATCCCAATTATTTATCCATTGAGCGGCTTCTTTTTCTCTATTAAGCATCTTACCAAACTCTACTAATTGTTCACGGTAACTCATGGCGCCATACTTAATGCCAACAGTTGGCGCAATCTTTTCAAAGTTTTCAAAGCCTTCCATGCCATCAAAAGCAATAATTAAATCTGGTTTCAATTCCAAGATTTTTTCAATCGATTTGTTGTCACCAATACTTTCAATGCCATCTATTTTACCTTCAAAATAAGGATTACTTAACGCAAAATCAGACATACCAATAGGTTTAATGCCCAATGCCAATAAATAACCCGCATAACTGTCTGCTACAACTACAATACGTTTCGGATTTTTGGGAATCTCCACTTCTCTATTCGCCGCCTTATAAACGATGGTTGCTTGTGTTACTTCGGTAGTCTGTCCTTGTGTCTTGGACTGTGGGTTTGTGCCATTCGAACAAGCACCCAATAGTAGTGTTAGACAAAGCAATACTATCGCTGCAAAGTTTGTTTTATGTTTCTGAGACATTGGAATATTTTCTCCTTTTTTATATTGATAATGATTATCATTAACAATATATCGTTGAAACATTTCCCCTTCAATAGAGGATTCCATGATGATTTGTGGAGTATCTTCTAGTATGCCTTGTTCCATTACTCGTTTTCTATATTTCCCTGGTGATATTCCTAGATGTCTTTTAAAAATACGATTAAAATAATGAACATCTGTATAGCCAACACTTGTCGCAATATCCTTTAAAGACACGTTTGTTGATTTTAATAGAGCTACAGCCTTTTTCATTCTTGTATGCATGACATATTCGATAAAGCTATAGTTGGTCTCTCTTTTAAATACTGCCGATATATGTGATACACTGTAATTTAAATGCTCTGCAAGAGACTCTAGCTTTATCGAATCTGCATAATGCTCATCCACATACCTCTTTATTTGACTTACTAAATCTGTTTCTTTTACATAGCTCTCTTGGCTACATAACTCTTGATATATACTTAATATAATTTGATAGAATAATGTTTTAACTTGCAAACGTTCCAGCCACCGTGATTGTTGCCAGCTTTCGTACATAAGCTGCACTTTTTCATAAATAGTTACCGGATATTTCGGTACCAAGCTAAACTGGATTTGAAATGCATTTCTTTTCTCAAACAGCTGAAGAATCCTTTGACCAACAGGATAAGGAACAGAACCTTTATAAAAAATAAGGTAGCACTCTAGTTCATTAGTTATTTGATTAATTTCTAAAGCTGCCCCTTTACCGCTATGTATCATTTGAAACTGAATCACGTGATAATTAGTTTGATCCAAATGCACTTGCGCTGTTCCACGCGTGATTACTATAAGTACACTTGTTGGCAATTTATAAGGCTGTAATGTATCCCCTATCCTCATTACTCTATGACGAACGTCTAATACCTTGATAGAAGCGTAATTCCAGAGTAGTAGATGTTCTTCTATATTCATGTCGACTTTCACCCTCCTCCACTATGTATTATAAATGATATTGATTATCATCCACTTTTAAAATAACGTGTTTAAGTAAATAAAAAACACTAGCTATTAGAATTGATAGCTAGTGTTTTTATATTCTATTGAGTTCTAGGTTGGATTAAGACATAGTTTGGAGCTGTTGGAGATGTAGATTCCTTCGCATAAACTATATTTCCGTATTTATCCTTCGTAAATAAATATATTTTTTGATCCTTTTGGAATATGTTTGTAGAATTTGGATCAGTGCTTGTTTGAATAGCCGTAAATGTTTTTTCAGAACTTGCATCTGAAGGTTTTGTTATTTGTCCCTTACCATAAGATATTATTCCTCCGCCAGGAATGTCTGTGTAATTATTGCTATCAGCTCTTTCGATAATATCTTTAATATTAGCTATTGTTAAGTCACCCTGGTTTTTTGAAAGAACTGCATAATAGTAATGCTGATTCCATGTTATATCTGCATCTAAGTTAGCAATAACTCGAACCTGCTTAGAAATATTTAAGTCACCTGGGTACTGTATATCAGGTACTAACGTTGCTGAAGTAATTGTATTCACTTTTGTTGGATATTTGTATTCTGCTTTTAATTTACTGAATGCCCATCCGCCTTTATCCTTCGCGGTAGCATTGATTGTCATATCAAAGCTTTGTGTAACTTCATTTGCAAATGTTAGTATCATTTTACGTGGCTTCCATTCATCAATTTCATCTACCTTATCCTGCCACTTCCATGAAGCATAAGTAGGAGTAATTGCAGTGCCTGTTTCAGGATTCACTAATTGGAAATCTGAATCTTTTAATTCAATAGCCTCAGAAAAAGTCACTTCTAATGTTTTTCCATCAAGCTGTTTAACGATCGGATCCTCTACCTTTGGTGGTGTACCATCTGAGAAGAATTTATATGCCATTACACCTTTGTCAGTTTCGCCTGGTGTCAAAGTAATTGTTTTATTTTGCTGTTCATCAAAAGTATATACTTTTGACTCTGTACCTACTTGAAGCATTGTTGCATTTTTATATCTATCTTTTACCGCAACATAAAGCTCATAATTTTGATGGGGTTCTAAAGAGGTAAAATTAATTTCATTAGTACCCTTTCGCATATTGCTAGCTCTTCCTCTTTCAATAACCTCCTCAGCACTTGAAGGTACTGGAACTGTTGCATCGCCAGCTTTTCTAAGAATATAGTGATACGTACCATCTTCATCTGACATAAATTTGAAGGTAGCATTCTTATCTCCTTGAGCTATCTTTATCGATGTATTTTCAATTTTCGGTGGTGTTTGGTCATCGATTACATGTCTAGTCTCAATATCTGAAACATTTCCTGAACGATCGCGCAATACCATATAGATAGAGTAGCTCTTAAACGGATTTAAATTTGCTGTTGGTAATGGGATTACTACCTTTTGTTTTCCTAGTTGAGCAGGTTTATTACCTCCGCTCCCAACAATATCGATTTCTTCTGTTCCAACCTTAAATTTTGTTTCATTTAATTGGACAGCTTCAATTAAACGTAAGCGGTCATCACGTGTAAGAGTTATATCTGACTCCATAATTAGATAATGATACGTTCCTGCTTTTGAAGCATTAAACTCAAGAAGTGTTTGGTCCTTTGTATTATTAATTACTGGTTCTCCTATAATTGTGAGGACTGGTAATTCAATATCGTTATGAATGTATTCGGCTGTGTTTCGCGGAACAGTATTATTTGGAATGTTATTGATATTTTCAAATTCGATATCAGCCAAATCTTTAACATTCGGTGATATTGTAACAACTAGATTATCCCCGTTTACAAAGCCTGTTAGTGATGGAATGGTGAAAATTAATCTTTTCTGAGCTTTATTATAGACAACCTTTGTAGGATGTATCGGTTGCTGTGCACCTTGATTGACTATCCCTGTACCTGAAAGATCATAGTTCTCTATTTTTTCAGCAGAAATAGGATCTAAATCCTCACTCACGGTTAGATAAAATTCATTTTTAATCTCATCTAGTAATACAAGTTGTCCACCTACAACATATGGTGGGATATTATCAAGCTCACCAGTTTTAAACTCTTTAACCGCCTCTTTAGGTATAGGATCTACCGAGAAGTTGCCTGAATCATCCTTCATGACAACATAAAGTTGATATTCGGTTTCAGCATCTAATTCTGTTAAAATTCCTGTTATTCCAAGTTCTCCAGCTTTTGCCTTCCCTTTACCTGTTGGGTTTGCGACGATATCTGCCGTTGTTGGGTCAGCTGCTGTTGTTTTCTTACGTACATAATAGTAATAATCTCCAGGTTCACTTGCTGCAAACTTGAATTCAGCACGTGTTCCTCCATGTAAAGGCGTAACTTGTAGAGATTTAACTACTGGTGGAGTTGCATCTTTCATTTGGAATGCTTGAGAGACAATATCAGATGCATTTTTCGAGCCGTCTACAACCATGATGTAGATGACATATTCTTTTTTCTCACCTAGATTTGAAACTTTTATTGAGTTTGTGCCTTTGATTGCCGCACTACTTCCGTATGCAACGTTTTCAATTGAAAGATGGTTTACCATTTCACGTTTATTAGGTGCCTCTGCTCCCTTTTCACGCACAATATAGTAGTACGTACCTACCTCATCAGATGTGAAATCTGCTTGAATCTCACTGCCATTGAGCACTTTGACATTTGTAATACTTACAATAGGCTTTGTTTTATCATCTGGATTCTGATTCTCGTTTTCGTCTTTATCGATTGGTTTGCCATCTGGATCTGTGATATTTCCGATATTGTCTTTATCATCTAGGAAATCATCAAAGATATTATTTGGAGATTCATCTTTAGGTAAAATGACTTTGTCGATATACGTATAGTCCCCAATGTCAACCTTGCCGTATGAATTATCAACATATAGAGTACCGATACGGCCATCTATATACAGCTCTAAATCTGTATAACTGTTGTAGTTTATCCAATCAATATTGCCATCTCCATAGATCGTTAACTTTGTTTCGGTATCCAGATTTAATGTTCCAATATAGCCTTGAATTTCAAATTCGCGAACACTTCCGATGATGTCTACACGTGGTAGTTTCATATTGGATTCGATTTTTGTCCCTGTTTGTGATACTACTAGTCTCGAAACAGTGCTGTTATAAAATTCAAGATGCTTTTCAACATTTTTCATTTCTTGTTTTTCTTTTGACCAGTTGACAAATGGCTTATCTTTATCAGGATTTTGGTTCGTCCAATTTTGAAGATCGTTTGTTGAATTGTTATTAGATGGACCATCGCCTTTAGTATTATCTGGATTCGACCAGTTGATAAAAGAAATATTATTGCTCGCCACACGCCCAATGGATAATGGTTGATTGTTAGTAGCACCTAAATGCAATGGTGGTCGAACTGTTTCATTGACGAACATAGTACCTGTCATCTTCAGATTCGAAAATTCAATATAGTTGCCATTAACTACAATGGTTGCACCTAATGAACCATAATCACCATCAAAATCAAGGAATTTTGAGCTTGTTCCGCTTGCATTTAATGTTAGTTTAGAGATGGATCGAACCTTCTTACCAGAAAGATCACCCTCAATATAAGCACCCTTTAAGACAGGTGCATTATCGTCATTAAAAATATGTGAAAGGCTTTCTGGAACTGCATAGGCTTCACCATTTATATAAACGGCATCATCATCTACATCTATAATTTTGAAAGATGTTTCATTGTTCTTTTTCTCTTGTGAACGAACCACAAAAGAAGCAAACTGTCCACGATTTACAGCATCAAACGGAGAGAATGTCACAGGTGTTGTGCCTTCAGTAATATTTAAATCGATAAGTGTTTGAATATAGATAGCATTGCTTGATTGGCTATCTACATCTTTAAAAATATTGTTGTAACTAGGAGATACCTCCAAATGGAATGCTAATACTAATATTTTTGCTAATTCGCCACGAGTCATCACTTCGTTTGGCATAAATGTGCCATTAGAATACCCAGACATAATGCCCGCGTTTTGCAATGCTGCGACAAATTTATAAAATTCGCTACCCTTCGGTACATCCTTATAATAAGGATTTTGGACATTTCTCGTATCCAATTTTAATGCCGTTGCAATCATTTTTGCTGCTTGTCCACGTGTTACATTGACATCCGGACGGAAGGTTTTATCGGCAAACCCGTTAATCACACCCTGAGAATATAATTTTAATATATCGTTATAATGAACTGAGTATTGGTCGATGTCTGTAAAGGGAGAAGTAGCCGCTGCCGCTTTTTGTGGTGGAGGTACTACAACAGCAATCCCACTTGTAGCAAATACTGTTGCTATCAAGGCTTTATTTACTTTTTGGATTTTAGATTTATCCATCCCACTCTTCCTTTCGCTTATGTATTTTGATACGTACAAATATCATTTCCTCATACTCTTTATATCGGCTCGTAGCTAACGAACCTTCATAGATAAATCTAAATTAGTCAGGTAAATTTCTTGATTAATCAAATGACCTTTCTATTTCTGAAATGGTGATTAATTTTTCAGTTTGCTAACTGAGTGATTCGCCATTTTGACTCACCTTTCTATTTCTTTTGGAATGATAGCCCTTCTTAATGAGCATCTTTTCCCACTTTTAGAACGGGCTCTACACTTTGACGAGCTCTTCCATGTGATATCACCACTTCTCTCCTCTTCAAACCATTGTGGCCACGTTTTACCCTCACTAATAACAAAATAAATTCCCTTCATCCACACAACAAAAAAGCCAAGGAGCATCGGTGCTCGCTTGGCTTTTCACGATATATAGGCATACATCTAGTCGTCCTTGGGGTGTCATAAGGGAAAGGGGGATAACCTTACGTCTTGTCAAGTCGATCAAGAGATGTGACCCGAGTTACATATCATTTGAACATGGTTTAGGAAGTCATATGGCGGATGACTTACAAGTAGCTTGCCCAAATGATGTTTGCATTAATCAATTACCCCGAAATTCAAAATTGTAAGCCCCTTTGTTTCATTTTTTACTGCATTTATATTTCCGCAACCTTTACTTGATTGCGTCCCTCTTGTTTCGCAAGGTATAGTGCATCGTCAGCTGCTTTAATTAGTTCCTCTGTTGAATCTGCCATTGCTGGATAGGCAGCTATTCCTGCAGATAATGTTATGGGTCTGCCACATGGACTTTCTGTTGTTGCCAAAATTTCTCGTAGTTGTTCAGCCACTTGTGCTGCCTCTTCTGCTGCCGTATTTGGTAGCAGTATGACAAATTCCTCGCCACCATATCGACAGCATACATCTCCTTCACGAGCCACAGCTTCCATATGACTGGCTAAAAATTGCAAAACTTTATCGCCTACTGCATGACCATATGTGTCGTTCACACTTTTAAAGTGATCTAAATCTAGTAAAATAATTGCATGTGGTACATTGTTCGTTAACCATTCGGCAAGCATCGAATCCATTGTACGTCGATTCGTAACTCCCGTCAGTGGATCAACAGTAGATTGATCCTTGAAAAACGAGACCTGTCCATGTAAAAATGATAAACTCCGAACCAAGGCATTCTTCAAAGAATAAGCTTCAAAGTACCATCCACTTACAGATTTTAAACCTTCTACATTTTTCTTATCTAAACTTTCCTCCGTTAAATTTGCTAGTTGCTGCAAAGGGTTGGCAATGCGTGCTGCCGCCCAAAGTACAATGATAATAGATAGAATCATAAGGGGTACAGATTTAATAATGACTTCCTGCACACGATCAAAGGAAGGGGCTAGTGCTACGTCTAAAGGTTTCTGGGCGACAACGCCCCATCCTGTTGATGGGACTGTACTATAGCCAGCAAGCATTTTCACTCTTTCTGTGTTCTCAACAAGTTGAGCACCACTCTTTCCTGATATCACCGATTGAACGACTTTATTTTTCGTTACCACATCATTAATCCGACTTGGGTCTTGA
Organism: Lysinibacillus fusiformis; assembly: GCF_002845985.1. GTDB lineage: Bacteria > Bacillota > Bacilli > Bacillales_A > Planococcaceae > Lysinibacillus > Lysinibacillus fusiformis_D. The sequence goes on from NZ_PDFK01000008.1 coordinate 10,233, forward strand.
TGATAGATAACACGCCCATCTGAATCAACTACATATACGTAAGAGCCGTCCTTACTATAATGCTCTCCCAGTAAAGTTTTAAAGGCATTTGGTTCCTTTAAATAAATAGTCCCTGCTATCATTCCTAAATACTCATTGGAGTCGGAAAAAATAGGATGAGAAATAAAAATGATGAGACGTCCTGTCATCGCCTCATATGGTTTAGAGATAAGTGGTGTCCTTTTGGATAACGCCTCTTTAGCACCGATTGATGTTAAAATTTCTCCCTTTATTTCAATAGATGGTGGAGAGACGGATAAAACCAATCCTTCTGCATTTGTTATTACTACAGAATTAAACATTTGATTTTGCAATCTCAAACGTTCTGTTTCCTGATTCAATGCTTGCGCATCGTCCATCTTTGCTTGTATCTGAGTTGCACTATAACCTAATATTTGGAAAGATTCATGTAGATAAGAATCCGCAGTAGATGCCAATTTTTGAGCATAAACCCTATTCGTTTCTAGTGTATTTTCCTTTATCGAGTCAATATTCATTCTGTATCCGCCCCAAACACTACCAAGGCTCGTGAAAAAGAATGCTGCCATCGCAACTCCCATAATTAAATGCTTTAGTTTTAATTGATGTGATTTCATTTCTTCTCTCCTATTTACGTTAATTTTATATGTATTTTTTGAGAGATACTTTATTAATAAATGGGGTAATAGTATCATTTCCAAATTGCGTAAGAAGAATCCAATACACCACTAGGATTGTATCAATAAAAAGGGTCGTATCATATAGCTAGCTAGTAAACAAAATTCTACAATTTATTTTTTTAAATTAAATATTCTAACAACTGACAACTATTGTCTGAAATTTGATAAAAAATCTAAATTCTAAATTTTTTTACTTTTATTGTTATTCTGACATATGAAAGTTGAAATGTTTATTTTATAATGAAAAATAGCATAGGCAAGTTAAGGTCTATTCTGTTATAATACTCTTTAAAATAAAATAAACTGTATTAATACAGAATCGAACGTTACGCTTTTCACACAATGGGGATTATGAGAAAAGCGCTACGCTTCCATCAATGGGATGGTCGTGTAGCCTACACAAAAAGGGGTTGGAAGATTTGGGCATTTTACAAGGGTTAAAAATTCTCGATTTTTCTGCATTACTACCAGGGCCAATGGCGACAATGATTTTTGCTGATTTAGGAGCAGATGTCATCCATGTTGAATCTTCAAAGCGCGTTGATTTAACACGAATTATGCCTCCCTATGATGAAGATCATGAGGCTTACATTCATCAACATTTAAATCGATCTAAAAAATCAATTACATTAAATCTTAAATCACCAGAGGCTATAGACATTGTAAAATCACTGGTGCAAGAGTATGACGTTATTATCGAAGGTTTTCGGCCTGGTGTCATGCAACGCCTTGGCATTGGCTATGAAGCTCTAAAGGAAATAAATCCAAAGGTTATCTATTGTGCGATTACTGGTTACGGACAAACTGGACCTTATAGCAATCGACCTGGACACGATAATAACTATTTATCTTTAGCAGGCTTACTCGATTATTCACGCCATAAGGATAAAAAGCCTGTCTCCATGGGGGTTCAACTAGCTGATATAGCTGGAGGGACAATGCATGCCGCAATTGGGGTACTGGCTGCTGCCCTTCATCGTGAAAAAACAGGCGAAGGACAATTCATAGATATTAGTATGACAGATGCTGTCTTTTCGCTGAATGCTATGTATGGTGCTGCGTTTATTGGGGGTGGTCGTGTACCACAGCCAGAGCAAGAAATTTTAAACGGAGGCAGTTACTATGATTTTTACAAAACAAAAGATGGACGCTTCTTCTCTGTCGGTAGCTTAGAACCTCAATTTCGTAAACTGCTCTGTGAAGCACTCGACATTCCTGAGTTGATTGATAATACCTTTAATGATTCTTACTATACGCAAATACGCTTTAAAGAGGCTGTTCATGATGCCTTTCTATCAAAGACATATGAGGAATGGCTTGAGGTATTTAACGAGGATTTTGAAGGTTGTGTAGAGCCTGTACTCACTTTTCCAGAAGCATGTGAGCATCCACAGTTGAAGGCTCGCGGCATGATCGTCGATATTCCAAAAAGCGATGGCACCATGCAACAGCAAATTGCTTCTGCCTTTAAATTTGATGGCACTGAGCCTGAGTACAAGTATGTCGGTGCCAAGCTTGGAGAGCATAATGAAGAAGTATTAACTGCACTTGGCTATAATGATGAACAAATTGCTAGTTTACGAGAAAAGGGCGTTTTAGAATAACGGAAAGGTTCAATTTGGAAGTAGGCAATTTTCAAATTGAACCTTTTTATGGCTGCCTGCTCATTGACATCCTCAGTAACATAAGCATAAATTATTTCACTAGAAAAAACGCGGCTACCAATGTACTCCTGCTGTTATAACAGTAAATGGATTTATTTTTCTAATAAAACTTTTTAAAAGAAATGTTGACATATAATTCATCAAGCATTATAGTATTGTTTAAATCTTAACAGACAATTAAATACGATAATTTCTTCTTATCCAGAGAGACTGAGGGACAGGCCCAATGAAGTCTCGGCAGCGGGTTATTAACATAATACCGTGCCAATTCCTGCAAATGTACTTACATTTGAAAGATGAGAAGGAAGTAGTTTCTTCAATAGTGGGGACCTTCCTTTTTTCTTAATCGATAAGAACAAAAGGAAGGTCCTTTTTGTTCTTTATTTTTAAATAGGGAGTTGAGCAAGTAAATGATTGAATTTCAGAATGTAGCGAAAACCTTTAAATTTGGTGATCGTGAAGTGAATGCAGTGAAAGATGTATCTCTTTCAATTCAGCAGGGAGAGATTTTTGGAATTATTGGATTTAGTGGTGCAGGAAAGAGCACATTATTGCGACTTGTGAATCTATTAGAAAGTCCAACCCATGGCACTGTTCAAGTACAAGGTGTTGATATTAATTCGCTCACACCAAAAGAGGTAAGAAAGCTGAGAAGAAGAATCGGCATGATTTTTCAAAATTTCAACTTATTCTCCTCAAGAACGGTAGCTGGAAATGTAGCCTATCCACTTAAGCTGGCGGGAGTGCCTAAAAAAGAAATTAATGAAAGAGTTGCAGAACTTCTTAGTTTTGTTGGTCTTACAGAAAAAGCGAACGATTACCCTGAGCAATTATCTGGAGGCCAAAAACAGCGGGTTGGCATTGCGAGGGCGCTTGCTACCTCCCCTGATATATTAATTTGTGATGAAGCAACCTCAGCGCTTGATCCAGATACAACTGGGGAAATTCTCCGCCTTCTCAAAAAAGTAAACAAGGATTTAGGAATCACTATTTTGCTAATCACACATGAGATGAATGTCATCCAACAAATATGTGACAGAGTAGCAGTCATGGAAAATGGAGCAGTAATTGAATCTAATTCAGTTTTTGATATTTTTACAAATCCACAGCATTTAACGACTCAACGGTTTATTCAATCGGTTCAGCAAGATCGACCATCTGCATCTCTATTAGAGGAATGGAGAAAAAAAGGCGGCAAAAATTTATACCGTGTTATTTTTAAAGGTGATATTGCTAGCGATCCTATCCTTTCTCGCGTAACAAGAAAATTTGATGTGGACGTTAATATCGTCTATGGCTCTGTCCGAGAAATTCAGGAGAAGTTCTATGGGAACTTGCTCGTCTCATTTGAGGGACATAGCGATAAAATACCTAGTGTTCTTACTGAATTACAAGACATTGTAACTGTTGAGGAGGTAAAATTCAATGAAGGTTGATTGGACGACTTTTTGGCCCCGTATTTTTGAATCTACGGGTGAAACGATTTTAATGGTTATTATAACCCTTATCTTCGGTTCTATTCTTGGTATAACAATAGGTTTACTACTATATGTGACACGAAAAGGAAATATTTTAGAGAACAAATTCGTGTTTCAATTGTTAAATTTTTTAATTAATATTATTCGCCCAGTTCCATTTATTATTTTTCTAGTGGCCATTAGCCCATTAACAAGAATGGTTGTTGGAACAACGATTGGTACGTGGGCAGCAATCTTTCCAATGACGATTGCCTCATCATTTGGTATTGCGAGAGTAGTAGAGAATAACTTAGTTAGCATTGACCCTGGGGTAATTGAAGCCGCAAAGGCAATGGGAGCAAGTCCTCTACAAATTATTTTTACTGTATTAATTCCAGAGGCACTTGGACCGTTAATTTTAGGCTTAACGTTTGTGACAGTCGGTTTAATAGATTTCTCTGCAATGGCTGGTACAGTTGGCGGAGGCGGTTTAGGTCATATTGCAATGACATATGGTTATCAACGCTTTGATGGAAGTGTCATGCTTGTGACCGTTATTATTCTTATTATTCTTGTACAAATTGCGCAGTGGATTGGGAATAAGCTATCAAGAAAAATTATGCGACGGTAAGAAGGACATTTTTCATTTGAATAAAACAACGAAAGAGGAGATTAATAATGAAAAAGTGGTTTAGTATTTTATTAGTTTTAACAGCCGTATTAGCATTGGCTGCCTGTGGGTCTGATTCAGCTACAGATAATGCTAAAAAAGAAGAAAAAGTAAAGATTGGTGTAACTGGAACAGATGGTGAAGTATGGCCGATTTTAAAAGAGAAAGCTAAAAAGGAAGGGATTGAAATTGAGCTTGTTGAGTTCTCTGACTATACATTGCCGAATCAGGCATTAGCAAATAAAGAAATTGATATTAATTCCTTTCAGCATATCGCGTTTCTAACACAATTTACTAAAGAAAATAATGTCGATTTAGTTCCAATTGGTGCTACTGTTATTGCTCCAATGGGAATATATTCAGAGAAAGTGAAGGATGTTAACGAAATTAAAAAAGGTGACAAAATTGCTATCCCTGATGACCCTTCCAACCAGGCTCGTGCATTAAGATTATTAGAATCAGCTGGCTTAATTAAATTGGCAGATGATTTTGGTCTCTTCGGTGACCCAAGTAAAATCGTCGACAACCCGAAAGATTTAGACATTTTACCGATTGTAGCTCAACAAACACCACGTGTATTACCAGATGTAGTTGCATCCGTTATTAATAATGGAGTTGCTGGACAAGCTGGGTTTGATCCCGTAAAGGACCCCATTTATCTTGAAGATGCCAACGATCCAAACGCCTTACCTTATGTGAACATTTTTGCTGCACGAGCAGATGATCAAGATAATAAAACATATCAGAGAATTGTCGAGCTGTATCATGAGGAAGACGTAATGAAGGCAGTCGAGGCAGAAACAAATGGAGGATCTATTGTTGTTGATTTATCAAAAGATGAGTTAATAAAACAAAGCAAAGGACTATAGGGGGAGATAAATATGAGCAAAACTTTATCGGGAATTGAACTAATCCAGGAATCCATTGAAACAAATCAAGCATTGTATATTGAAACTAGCCAGGCAATCCATGCCAATCCAGAAATAGGGAATCAGGAGTTTTTCGCAAGTCAAAAGCATGTAGAAATCTTGACGAATGCAGGATTTAAAGTAGACACAGCCGTTGCTGGACATGAAACCTCCTTTTATGCAGTGAAAGACAGTGGAAAACCTGGTTCAACAATTGCCTTTCTTGCTGAATATGACGCTCTTCCAGGTTTAGGGCATGCCTGTGGTCATAATATTATCGGAACAACGAGTGTCGCAGCCGGAATTGCTCTTTCTAAAACATTAGATGAAACCGGTGGAAGTGTCGTCGTCTTAGGAACACCTGCTGAAGAGGGTGGTCCAAACGGCAGTGCAAAGGGAAGCTTTGTAGCACATGGCTATTTAAAGGAAGTAGATGTCGCTTTAATGATTCATCCAGCAGGAAAAACATCTCTAACAAGCGAAACACTTGCCGTTGATCCACTTGATTTTCATTTTTACGGGAAAGCCGCACATGCATCAGGGGCTCCTGAGGAAGGAATTAATGCATTAGATGCAGTGATCCAGCTTTTTGTTGGGATTAATGCTCTACGCCAGCAGCTTCCTACAGATGTTCGAATTCATGGAATTATTACACATGGTGGGGATGCACCAAACATTATTCCTGAATATGCAGCAGCAAGATTCTTCATTCGTGCGGATTCATGGAAAAAAACAGAGGAGGTATCAGTAAAGGTACGTGCAATTGCTGAAGGTGCTGCACTAGCAACCGGGGCAACGGTAAAAATTGAACGATTCCAAAATGAAGTAAAGGATTTTGTGCTAAATCCTGTACTAGATAATATTTTACAAGAGGAGTTAGAGGCTTTAGGAGAAAAGGTTTGGACAATTCGAGGACAAGGCAAAGGTTCAACAGATGCTGGGAATATTAGCTACGAGGTTCCAACAGCACATCCATATATAAAAATTGGCCCAGACGATCTAATTGGGCATACAAATGAATTTAGAGAAGCTGCTAAATCCCCTGAAGGTGATGCAGCTTTAATAAAAGGAGCAAAAGCACTTGCTTCAGCTGGCTATCGCTTATTAAAAGATAGTGATCTTTTAAGTGAAATAAAAGCTTCTTTTGAGACAGCGAAGGCACAGAAAGAAAACTTCTAAAACTCATTCTAACATTATTTGCATATGGAACAGGGCTGTACCAGAAAGTTGCCGAAGATCAACTTTTTGGACAGCCCTACTTTTATACATATGCACTTATAAATACTCGTAGCTTTTCAAAATGATCGTCAATCAATAAATACTTTTTGTAGATTTCCATTAATTTCTCAAAAAGCTCATAGTGCTCTGTTACAAATAAAATCTTTAAAATATTTAATAGATGGAGAGAGGCACTTTGAGCTACAAAATAATAAGGAGCCTCTGATTGGCGATAATGTTGACGCCATTCTTCCACAGATAACCCAATATGCTGTAATGAATTATTAACGTGTAATGCAATATCCTGCTGAACATATGCCTCAATTGCAATCAATTGTTCATTGCTACAACTCCCCTCCACTAATGCTGCATGTATTTTTTTATTGGATGCTAGTACATGCTCTTTTAAAAGGACTAACCCCTCTTGATAACGTCCCATTCTTACGTAATGATCCAGCAATATAGCATACAAATTCTCTAAAAAATTTAGTTCATAGTTTTTAATAATTGCAGGAGGAGTCGGCTTACGATTTGGTAGTAACTCTTTATATTCAAGCATTATCTCGATTGCATAATTATTAAGTCGCTCATCCTCTAATAAATATTCCCCATATTGAATAACTAATTCATTATCCTTCTCCTGATGTGCTATATGAAATAGTAGATAGGCTATTAACACTTTTTCCTTCTCCGTTAATGCATACATTGAATAGCGCCAATCCGCCTCAAAGGACGTAATAAGTGCCTTCACACAGTTATTATCTCCCTCAGCCAATCGGTAGTGTACAACAATTTGATAAAGACGTAACTGTTTTTTTGCCAAACAGCTAGCATTGTGCTTATCCACATGAGTTATACACTTATCCAGTATCGTTTTATAGTTATTCACAAAGTTATCCACATGTTCACAATTTTCTTTCATAGATTGCTCAAAATGTCCCATTATTTCATAAAGAAATGTGAATTGCTCTAAGGGTCTGTGGATAAGCAGTGAATAAACCTTTTTTGTAAAAAGCCAATGCCAAAAAGATGCATGCTCTTTATACATCATATGCACTAAATATTCATCTTGAAATTTATATAAAATAATTGTTTGTAGTTCATTAACTGGCATTGCTATTTGCATTCGTTTCCCAAAAACTAGCCAAATTAGTCGTTCTAAGTCTATTGTGTGTTGCGCAAAGAGTTGCTCAAAAAAAGTTTCTTTTCCTTTTTGTGTATAAAAAAAAGCATTGAGCCGTTCATTCACAAATTTTGCATCTAAGCCATATTTGTCAAAATACATTTGCATTTCTGTTGATACACGACCCCAATATTTACGAGCTGTGGAAAAGGCAATATTCTTAGCCGTTTCTTCATTTACTAAAAATAGCTTTGGTGAAAGCGAAGTACCAAGTATTTTTGGATCTTCCTGCAGATTTGACTCTGCCTCCAGCCATGTTGCTAGTAAATTTTCAGCACCCTTTTCACTTTTTTGTTTATAAGCCATGAATAATTGCTCATCACAGTCCAACAGCATAAAATTGGAGCCTCCCATCAAATTCGGCCAACAAAGATCTTCCCCTATCATTCAAATACATGTTTTTAACACTCTTTCTTCAATATAACAAATCTTAAGTAAAATATGCTAAAAAATTAGTGATATGCCTAGCTAAAATGTTCTCAAACAAAAAAGAACCACCTATCAAGTGAATACACTTCATAGATGGAAATCTCCATCACCAAAATAGTGGATATTTTCTTTTTTCACGTAAATTATTTATCAACAATCCGAAAAATACAATAATGACAGCTCCAATTAACACAGGTGTTACTAAATAACTCCAACCATAGCCTCCTAAAATAATAATTATAGGATTGGCACCTGCCGGCGGATGGATAATGCCCAGGAAGGCCATAAAAAATATTGTTAGCCCTACGCCTAAACTAATAGACAGCATACTCGAGCCTAATAGTGCATACATAGCCAAACCAATAAAGGCGGAAATGAAATGGCCGCCAATAATATTTCGAGGCTGAGATAACGGTGCATTCCAGACGACAAATACAAGTACACAGCTACCACCAAGTGAAGCCATTAGCCAAGGTGCCTCTGTAAAATTTGTTAGCCATAGCAAAACAAAAATACATATTAAGCCGCCTATTGCTCCCGTGATGGCATCAGCAAAATTTGTTCGAGAGGGGGCATGTCCCCCTCCTCTCATTTTTAATATAAAAGGTTTTATACTATTCTTTTTCTCTATTTTATTTTCCACACCAAAAAACTCTGTCATTCGACACCAACTTTTCTATGCTACGTTCTATTTAAATTCGGTTAGGCTAATCATTTTTAAACTTTACCTATTATATCAACACAACATTAGAATTCAATCTAAACTTCATATTTCAGACAAATTCTTACTTTGCCACCCCATAACCCATACAAAAAAGCAAACCTTTAACAGTTTGCTTTAGAATGAATTCATCTATTAATCATATTGCTTTTTCACTGTCTTATAAATTCGTACCTTTTTCAATATCGTTTTAGGTACTTGGAAGGTTGCTGTGACAACTCCTGGATGACGTCCAATTTCAATGGAACCTGTTATCGTCGCTCTATTTAATACTTCTGGCTCACTCATCTCAAATAACTTTGCAGCTCTCTGGACTGCATTATCCGTAGCCTCATTTAGCGTTTTTCCAGAACCAATCATAGATACAGGGAATGCTTCCTCTACCTGTTTCACACCGAACTCCTCTGCTAGCTCTCGTGCACGGCGCTTTTCTTCCTTCGTAAAGGGCTTTGCTGTATAAGGTAAATCTTCTTCGTTTGGTAATAACACTGGGCCTTCCAATGCTACTTTTTTCAAGACACTAACTTGTAGCTGTACAATACCAGCTACATCTGTTGTATGCCCTGCAACCTCCCCATCTCCCTGCATAGCATGCATATCCCCAATATAGACACCGCCACCTGGAACCTTTACAGGACAAATAATCGTTGCCCCTTCGCGTACTCTACTTATATCCATATGACCATCGGTACGATGTAAATCCAATTCATCTTGTGTAAAGGCATATTCATGCGGTGCTCCAATTAAGAACGAACCAAAATCACCAGCATTATGAGAATCCGGCATTGCTTTTGAAGGGGTTGTACCAAGCTGTCCTAAAAAAGGTCGCATTCTCGCCATTATACCTACTAGGTCGCTTGGTGCTAATGCAACAACTGGATTTTGTACAGAATTTTCAGGTGTTCTCATGTAATTTTTAGCATCAAGGGCGATACGGCGAGCCCCCTCTCTTCCAACAGTGACACCTATTTGGCCTTTTTGATCAAGGGCCATTGTATAGCCGTTTATCATTTTAAATGGTGCCGTTTCTGTATCACAGGTTGAACAGCGAATCGCTTGTGGACCTATCCCTTTGACAATTGTGCTTGGATGTAACTTGCCACAACCTGGGCATTTGACAGAAACGAACGGGTCGCCAATGAATCGATCTATAATCGCCTCATCGTAACCTGACGAGGTTGCCAGAGATGTGACCTGAATAGATTTAATTTTTATGACGATGGCGTCACCCACCTCAGCGCCTTCTACAAAAACAGGCTTTGTTACTTCGTGTCCCCCACGAATAGTAGGTGTAAGCATTGGTCCCCAGCATCCAGGTGCTGTATTGGCAATGATCGTTCCACCGTCTTTAATGGGCCCTAACATCTTCTGTGAAGGATCTAAAATACCATCAATGAACTCATTTACGAACAATGTCTCAGCGGCTTGCGGTTGCTGTATAAAGTCATCATTTTCTAATCCTTCCTTTTCAAGCACATGCAATTCGTTTGTCATTTTTCGTCACACTCCTGGTTCTAATTTTTATGTAAGTGTTATATGTTAAAAACGCTCTCCACATTTGCAGAGAGCTATTTTTATCAATTGTTTATGTATAAATCAAAAATATGTGAGAAGTCTTCTTTTTTGTACTTATCTTTATGATCGATCATCCAAGTACTCGCAAAGCGTGTGATTTCCTCGAATGACGTAGATGGGGAAATGTTATCATTGCCCATCCGTCCAAGTGATGAAGAAGCAATGTTTAAGCTTTTTTCTGCTACCTCTAGCTTATAGGCATTGTGTTTTTGCTCATAGCTAATAGCATGTAGTGCTTTATAGAGGTCTTTAATGTCATCAATAAAGCGTTTATGGATGTCGATGGATAGTGGAGAATTACCAATTGTAAACTTAATTTCGACATCAAGGTCAATTGTTCCTGCTGTTTCTAGAAAAACATCTGTAATGGCATACATAGAATAGTCATAGCGTCGCAATAATCTTTTTTTACTCATGGCACTCTCGCCATCTACATGAATAATGGCACGATTCGTAAAGCAGTACTCATCTGCCTTCGTTTTAATTAAAAAATATATTTTTTCGTCAATTTCATGTAAGATAAAATCATCTGCATCTGTTTTATCATAATCCACTTGTGGCACAACTACTCCAATATCTGAAAGTCCAAGTGCATCTGCTGCTATTTTTTTGAACACCGTCATTCCTCCTAAATCGTCATACTCCTTTTACGCTTTAGAAACTGTAAAAGTTTCATAACACATTCCCCTACTGTATACAAATTTTCATATAATCAATACTTCATTTCCTCTTTCATGTATATTTCATTTATAATGATTGTCAGAAAAGGATTCTTCCAAATCGAAAGGTCGTGTGAATAAGTGCAAGAACCAACTATATTAGTAGTGGATGATGAGGCTGATTTAGCTAATCTGTTAAAAGTAAGCTTACAAAAAGAGGGCTACAAACAAATTTATACGGCTGGCTCCATTCATGATGCTTGGACAAGCTTTCAACTAACAAAACCAGATATTGTACTGCTAGATGTCATGCTTCCAGATGGTGAGGGCTACGATTTATGTAGACGTATCCGTGAAGTCTCACATGTGCCTGTACTTTTCATGTCTGCTAAAAACGAGGAAATTGATAAAATTTTAGGGCTAGCCATTGGTGGAGACGATTACATTACTAAGCCTTTTAGCCCTAAAGAGGTTGCCTATCGTGTAAAGGCCCAATTACGAAGAGCTGGCTACCAAACTCAAGATACTGCTCCGAGCCTTACCAAGAAAGCACTACAGCATGGACCATTCCAGCTGAATACCGATGAAACTGAAGTTCATAAAGATGGCGTTTTATTGGAGTTAACGGCAAAGGAAATTGGTTTAATGGCGTGCTTTATGCACAATCCTAATCGAATTTTAAGTAAAGAAACGCTGTTCGAACGTGTCTGGGGAGAGGACTTTTTCGGTTCAGATAATACAGTCATGGTGCATATCCGTCGTTTGCGTGAAAAAATCGAGCAGGATGCCTCAAAACCTCTGTATATCACCACTGTTAAAGGACTTGGTTATAAATTCGTCGTACCAAAAGAGGCACAAGAATGAAGTGGAGATTAACAGCGCGTTTCCTCCTTTCTGTACTTTCTATTGTCATCATCGTTATTTTTGTCAATACTGCCATTCTAGTAGGTCTGCTCACTTATCGGTTAGCTACTGATTCTGATGGTGCTTCTGCAACTAAAGAAGAAAACTTTGTACGCGAATTCCAAAAATATATCGAAATTAAAAATGGGGTTCCCTCAATAAGTGCAGATGGGCTTGAACATTTGCATCTGCGAAATGCTTGGATTCAATTACTTGATGTAAATGGTCAAGTTATTGACGCCCATTTTGTACCAGAAAAAGCACTCTCGCACTATACACCCATCGACTTAATTCAGGTATATAAATATAAAGAATTTGATTCTAATACTACGGTTTATATTGGCAATAAGGATGATTTTAGTTATTTAATTGGCATTCAAGGTAGTGGTGTTACAAGATATGTTATGCATTTTTCTGGCACATCAATCTTACAGTTTATCGGGAAATTCGGCTTGTTCATCGTTATTGCGGACTTGTTAGTAGCAACATTGGTAGGCTGGCTTTTTGGGCGCACATTAACGAAGCCTCTTTATGCGATGATTGAACGAATTCACCATTTAAAAGATCATAAACATTCGTCCGACAAAGCGCCTGGAGGAGTTTACAAGCCTGTTTTTGAAAATCTAAATGAAGTATCACTAGAACTAGCTGCCCATGAACAAGAGAGAAAGAGACTAGAAGTTATGCGTGAGGAATGGATTAGTAATGTTTCACACGATATGAAAACACCACTTGCCTCTATTCGTGGCTACGCAGAGCTATTGAATGATGAAAAATTGCCACCTAGTGAGCAAACAGAGTACGCAAAAATTATAGAAAAACAATCATTGCATATGCAAGATCTATTAGATGATTTAAATTTAACAATGCGTTTAAGACATCAACGGCTTCCTCTCACATTAAAAAAAGTGAATATGGTGCCATTTATTCGTGAAATTGTAATCGATACATTGAATACACCACAATATGAGCTTGCTAATCTTGAGTTTGAGACAGCCACCGAGGACAGTCTGCATCAAATTGACGAGCACTTTATGCGCAGAGCTATTATGAACTTTTTACACAATGCCATCCTTCATAATGCTCCTGATGTTTCCGTACTTGTGTCAGTTGATGAAGATTCTATTACGATTTCCGATAATGGTAGAGGGATCGCAGCAGAGGATCTGGAACATATTTTTGAACGCTATTACCGAGGTACAAATACGGAAAAAACAACTGGCACTGGTTTAGGTACAGCTATTGCTAGAGATATTATCGAGGCCCATGGAGGAACCGTAAGTATCAGCTCTGAAGAAGGGAAAGGTACAAGCGTTAACATTTATTTAAAAAGGAATACCTAATAAACGAAAACCCAAAATTTAACTAGCAGCATTCTTTGAAAAACGATAAATTTCAAACATACTTTTGGCACTGGCGCTTCGTAACACTTCGCTTTCGTGCAGAAAAGGGGTGTCTCAAATAACTTTTGAGACACCCCTCAGAGTGTTGAAAAACAAAACTATCCATAGCATTTTTGTGAAAGGTGAAAATGGATTTCCGCTGCAGGCTACTTGCTTTCCTGTGGGCGAGCGCCGAGCCGCTTCCTCCGCTACCGCTCCGTTTAGAGGCTCGCCTGTCTCGCTATCCCACGGGAGTCAAGTAGCCCTCCACTCTAATCCACAAAAGTGTTACCTTTTTAGCAAAGGTTTTTAAATAAAGTGAAGGTGTTCACTTCTCTTTATGGAGAGGTGTTGTCACGTATCACTTCTCCACATTGAAAATAAGAGCTTATCCCCTCTAAGAATACAGATAATGGGCTATTTGATCGCTATACTCCTATGAAAAAAGTAAAGACACTTTGCAGAATGGTTGATTGGAGTGGAGCCAGCGTCACTCCTAGGGGATTTAGCGTCACAGATGAGACCCTGGAACGAGCGTAATTGAGTGAAGCGGCTCATCGGACGCCCCCTGGAAAGGGCGCTGGCGGAACGGAAATCAACCTCTCACCTTGCTAAAGATTCTTTTTCTGCTATTGACATCACCTTTTTGCTATTTCATTTGATCTTGCACCTTTGCAGGTAACTCGTGGAATTTTACTTCATCAAATGAAGAGACTTCCGTTTCCTTTTTCACGTAAAGCTTTAAATAAGCATCCTGGCGTAAATTTTTGTGGGCTGAAAACTTTAATGTTTTTTCTTCGCCATTTTTATTGTAAGCAGGTAGCTCGTACCAGTACATTTTAAAGATTTCACCGCTATCAACCTTATACTCCTCTACTTCTCCCTCAGCTGTAATATGGACATAGTATGTGTCTTTATTTAACCGATTAAAGTCTACAGTCATCAATACAACCAATCCTGCCACGAATAAGATGAACAATGCACCTATTCCGAAAAATACTTTTTTCATATTTAATTCCCCTGTCTCACTATTTTATAGAACGAACGCACGGTAAAGATATAATAAATAAAGTAAATAGCTGAATATGCAACAATCCACAACATAACTGGCTTTGTAATATTCATACCAAATAGCTGTGAAAATGCTAGTAACGCAAAAGCACTATGCACAATGCCGACGATAAGTGGAGCACTAAAGATCACAGCCACCTGTCCTGCAACTGTCTTTAAAATTTGCTTACTATTCACACCAATTTTATTTAATATAGCGTATTTCGCCTGATCTTCCTCAGCTTCCGTTAAAATTTTGAAATAGATAATACTGCCTGTTGCCGCTAGGAAAACGAGACCTAAGAAGCTTCCCACAAACAATAGTGCACCAACTGTTGCTAAACCATCCTCATAGCTTTGTGGAACACTAGAGAAAGTTTCTTGTTGTTCAGTAGGTAATTGTTTATAAATATCTTGTGAAACGTTCTGTTGTTTCAAATCATTGTCCAATCCAACAACCTGCATGATGAGCTCTTCGGCATTTGTAGTCGCAAATTCCTGATCATTCACAACGAGTACTGTTCCCGCTGCTATAAAGTTTAGCACGCTTTCCTTGTACATTTTCTCTACATGGAAGGAATCTCCGTTTTGTAGCTTAAAGTCCTCACCCGTAAAATCATGTGAAAATCGTTCATCATAGGCTGCATCAAGTAAAACTGTAGAGCCATCTGCAATGTGCAGTTCTTCATCCTTACCTTGTAATTTCGCTAAACGATTATAATCAGATTCCTTCAATAATGTATATTCGAAAAACGAGAATTCATTATCAACACGTAAATTTTTCACAGCCACTGCTTCATTATATAAGACATCTTCTTGAGAAAATTCTACTGTCTCGCCTTTCCACATAAATGTATTTGGCAGCATCTGACGCACACTTGCTTCTGCATTGTAATACATGCCGAAGACACCGCCACCTGCTGTAATCGTTGTTGCACTTAAAATTGCAATGATCGACAGCGATTTAGCATTAGCTCGAATACGATATAATAACTGAGAAACACCGATTAAATTTAAGCCTTTCCATGACCATGATGTGGCTTTTTTTAATGCTGTTAACACAAAAACACTCACACTATGGAATAAAAGATATGTTCCTGCAATCGTTACACCTATGACCATTAATGGCGTACCTAACATAGTGAAGAATTTCCATATTTCACTCGTAAACATATCAGAGGCAGCTGTATAATATCCAAATGCAATTAGCGCAGTACCGAGTAAAGCAGCTACTAAAGAGGCACGTGGAATTTGCTCACCCTGTTTGTCAGCGTGAAATAAATCAATTAGCTTAAATTGATAAATAACACGATAGCCTTGCAATGATGTGAATAAAAACAGTAGTGTAAATATGCCAGTCGTATTAATTAATGCCTCCATCGAAAATGTCAGACTACCAACCACTTCATAGCCCATTAAGCGTACTAAGATCATTAACAGCCCTTGTGACATAAAGAACCCTAGAATGATACCAAGTATTAGAGAAACAAGTCCTATAACTAAATTCTCAAAAAAGAGCATTAAGCCAATTTTTTGCTTACGCACACCTAGCAATGAATAGAGGGCTACTTCCTTTTTCCGCTTCTTCATAAAAAATGAATTGGAATAGGCCATAAAGATGACAATAAAGAATAATAGCACTACTGACGATGCACTCATCAATCCCTTTATTTGTTGTGATGATTGTTTTAAGGCCGAAAGATCATCATTATATTTGAGCGTCACAAATGTAAAGTAAATAACGATACTAAATACCATCGAGGCAATATATAAAAAGTAATTCGACAAATTGCGTTGAATATTTTTGCGCGCTAAACTAAATAACGTCATTTACTCCACCCCCGATGCTAGACAGCACCTGCAAGATCTCTTGGAAAAATTGCTTCCTTGTTAGAGTCCCACGTTGAATTTCCTTAGAAAGCTGTCCATCTTGAATAAATAGTATCCGCTGGCAGAAGCTAGCTGCAAAAGCATCATGGGTAACCATCATAATCGTTGCGGCTTGAGATTGGTTTAGATCGCTTAAGCTTTCTAGTAAATCTGTTGCAGATTTTGAATCAAGTGCACCTGTAGGCTCATCCGCAAAGATTAGCTTTGGCTCTGTCACTAATGCTCGTGACGACGCAGTACGCTGCTTTTGTCCTCCTGAAATTTGATAAGGATATTTATCAAGCAAGTCACTTATACCAAATAATGCAGCAATCCGCTCAACCCTTGCGTTGATAGCCTTTGTTGGCATCTTCGCAATAGCTAGTGGTAAAACAATATTTTCTCGCACTGTCAAAGAATCGAGTAAATTATAATCTTGAAAAATAAATCCTAAATTATCGCGACGAAAATCCGCTAATTCGGCATCCTTCATACGTGCTAAATTAGTATTCCCAATAATTATTTCACCAGTCGTTGGCGTATCAATCGTTGCTAATACATTTAAAAGGGTAGATTTCCCGGCTCCAGAAGGACCCATTACACCAACAAACTCTCCTTTTTCTACTTCAAATGATATATTCGATAGCGCTGTAAAAGTATTTGCGCCTTTGCCGTAAGTTTTTCCAACGTTTTGTACCTTTAATAATGGCGTCATATACGCTCACCTCTTCTTTCTGACTTTAGTATACGACCTCAAACTTACAACAAATTTGTCGCAAGCTTACAGCAACCTTAAATCAATCGCTAGTTTTCGATTAATTCATACGTTTTATCGAAGCCATTCCCTTTTGTATTCCCCAACTTTTAAAATTGATTGACATAAAAAAAGATTCATACACAAATAACTGTGCATGAACCATTTTAATCTATTGTTCTAAAACCTTTTGAATATCGTCCTCAAAGCTACTTGGCTTATCTGCTGAGGCGTAGCGCCCTACAACCTCACCATTGCGATTTACAAGGAATTTTGTAAAATTCCACTTCACGCTACTGCCTAAAAATCCTTTGGAGTGAGAAGTTAGATAATCGAAAATAGGATGTGCTTCTTTTCCATTTACCTTAACTATCTCATGCATCGGGAAAGTCACTCCATATGTCAGACGACACTGTGATGCAGCTTCTTCAGCAGTCGCTAGCTCTTGTTTAAATTGATTTGAAGGGAAACCAAGTACCACAAGACCTTCCTCCTGATATTTTTCATAAAGACCTTCTAATTCTTCAAATTGCGGTGTAAAGCCACATTTGGAGGCTGTATTGACAATTAGCAAAGGCTTTCCCTTATAACGTTCGAGGCTATAGACAGTACCATCTTCTAAAGTTACGTTAATATCATAAATGCTCATCTTTCTACCTCCTATTATAAACGTCCATTCATTCGTGCCACCTGCTGTAATGGGTCCCAAACACCATTGAACGGTGGTGCATAGGCTAAATCTAAATCTAGTAAATCAGGTAATGTCATTTTACTATACAATGCCGTAGCAAATACATCGATACGCTTATCAACTCCTGCTGGACCTACGATTTGTGCGCCTAATAGCAGCTGGTCCCGCTTGCGAACAACCACCTTAATATACATACGTTGTGCACCTGGATAATAGCCAGCAATATGACGTGCAGATAGTTTAAATGCCTCATAGTCAAAGCCAAGCTCTTTCGCCTTACGCTCATTGATGCCTGTCGTAGCAATGGTTAAATTGAAAAACTTTAAGATAGAAGTTCCCACGATTCCTCTAAACGGCGCAAACTTGCCTGACATATTAAGGCCTGCTAAACGACCTTGCTTATTAGCAGTCGTTCCTAAAGGTACGTAATCTAAACGCTCCTTCACAATATTAAAATGGGTTGCACAATCTCCTGCTGCATAAATATTTTCAATAGAAGTCTCTAAATGGCGATTCACAATAATTGCTCCATTTTTCGCAAGTGCTATTCCAGTATTCTTTAAAAACTGCGTATTTGGTTGAATGCCTGAAGCGACAATCACTAAATCTGTTTCTAAAATACTGTTATCTGTGACGACACGCTCGACCCGTTTACTCCCTTCAAATGCTTCCACACTTGTATTTAATAAGAGTTCCACATCGTTCTTTTTTGCTTCCTCATGAACATGTTGGGCAAGCTCTTCATCTAAAATTCGTGCTACATGGCTTCCTCGTTGAACTAGCCTTACTTTTTTCCCGCAGGCGTGTAGCGTTTCAGCCATTTCTAATCCAATATAGCCACCACCTATGATGGTTACCTGTTCAATATCTGGCGTTAAATCAGCCAGTAAATCCTCCAACTGAGGAATCGTTTTTACCGTGTGGATACCTTCTAATTCAATCCCCTCTTGCACAGGTACTACTGGACTAGCTCCCGTAGCAATAAGAAGCTTATCATAGGGAATCTCAAATGCTTCACCACTCGCCTGTGTCCCCGTAATAAATTTCTTCTCTATATCTACATTTTCTACCTCATAGCCAACTCTTGCATCAATGCCATACTTATCTCTAAAAGTCTCGACATCTCGTGCAATTAAACGTTTGGTTGATGAAATACGTCCATCTACAACATAAGGCAATCCACATTGCCCATATGAATAAATAAAACCACGTTCTAAAGTAGTTATTTCTGCCCCTGGCACATTACGATAGATTTCCATTGCTGCAGACATACCTGCAGCATCTCCCCCAATGATGACGTATTTCATTCTACAAGCCCCCTTATTTTTTCCTTGTTGCCATTAAATCTGCATATTGATCGATATACAAACGTCGTTTTCCTCCACTTACGATGACACGTATTATATGGATGGCTATAATCATTGTAAGTGCAAAACCTGCTGTTGCGGCTAGTAGAGAAATGACAATTTGCAGAACATAAAATGATGAATCCATATTTAATTGAATACTACCAAACGTTGAAATGGCTTCGAATAGACTAGCCGTAGCGACAATAGCGATACAGCGACGCCACGATTGCTTTACAATACTTTTGCCATTCTTGTTGGCCATTGTAAAACGCATAATCTTCATACCTAGCGTTGCACCATTCATCATACTTGGGATCACGCCAAAGAGGATCATGTACAAGACCATGTTCACCAAGAACTCGAATGTACCACTATACCCTGTCAGACCGCCAACCATAATCCATATCATTTGTGCGATACATAAATCAATGACGAGTGCCAGCAAAATAGAGATGGGCTTAACAATATCCATTTTTTCCATTTCAGCAGCTTTTGCCTCAACCTCTTCATGCGAAGGGAATAGTGCCCATATGATTGGTGCTAAAAAGAATCCTAGTAACGCGCCTACACTGTTCAGTAATAAATCGTCCACATCAAAGATGCGGTAGGCACAATTAAAGATGCCGTAAATACCTGTTCTTTGTGTGACCTCATAAAACAATGTTAGCAAAAAGCTAATTAAAAATGCACGTTTCCAGTACCTTCTTTCTTTAAGAAAATATCGCAAGTAAACGCCAAACGGCATCAGTAGCAAGAAATTAAAGAACGCTTGAAAAAATGCCTGCTGTTTCGTTATAGCAAGCCATGTAGAGGGATTTGTTACTACAACCCCGCTGTCCTTTAAAATATCCTCAACAAATTGAAAAAGTCGCAAATTAGTATGAACAGTGTCTGCGGATTGGAGTGAGCATGTATCTCTTGTAGATGGAAATGGCAGTAATACTAAACATAGTGCGGATAAAAAATAAAAAATAAATGAGAACATAATAATGGTTTTGGACATAGATAAATATCCATATTTACGATACGTATAAATAAGCCATGGAATAAAAAGTACAAATGATAAAATAATCGTTATAAAAAACGCTATTAAAATGGAATCTGTGTAAGTTGACATATAAGCACCTCTCTCTTTAAAATGCCCGTTTTTATGAACACTAAAACTAAGTTTAGTTCTCCAATACAACATATTTATTTCAGTAAGCTTACATAATCCTTAATTCAATCAAATATGGCTGATACGTACGAGGAGTAGTTAATCTAAAGAAATCATGTCCTGTGGCAGCTACTACAACAAAATAAAAAACAGGTAAAGAATATACTCTCTACCTGCTCCCATTTATTATAATTTAGCAATTTCTTCTTTACAGAATGTCAGAATTTCCTCTAGTTCATCATCCTCTAAAGCAAAATCTAAGTATTCACCTTCAGCCTTTTCCAGAATGAAGTAATTTAAAATAAATGGCGATTCGCCCTTTTCACCGATGAGGACACGAATTTCAATGCCAGCTTCGTGATATAATTCGTCCTCTTCATCAATTTCTACATCCAAAATAAATTCATAGCGCTTACCCTCAATAATATTTGTAGGGTCTAAAATTTCTTCCATTGTGAATTGTGTAATTTCCATTGTTCTAGCTCCTTTTTCTTTAGCTGTTCCTTTTTATATTAAATCAATTTCAGCATGGGTCAACTAGAAAAGCCGTATACACGTGTAAGTAATTATGCCAGAATAAAATGGAATTGTTTTAGAATTAAGAATCCCTACATAAAAAGGAGGCTTTTTCATGAAAGAGCTATTATATTATCAAGACGTTATGTTACACGAGTTTAATGCTAATTTTGTAAGCAAAGGAATGGATGAAGCTGGTCGTCATTATGTTGTCCTATCCAATACCGCATTCTATCCAACTGGTGGCGGACAGCCTCACGATACAGGCACTTTGAATAATGTAGATGTCATAGATGTTGAAAAAGTGGATGATGAAATTCGTCACTATATTCAAGGAGATCCATCAACTTTAGACGGTGTAGTACGTGGCAAAATCAATTGGTCAAGACGATTCGATCATATGCAGCAGCATGCTGGACAACATATTTTAACAGCGGCATTTATAGAGCTTTTTAATGCACAGACTGTAAGCTTTCACCTAGGTAGTGAGCAGGTCACAATTGATATTGCTATAGATACGCTGACTGAACAGCAGCTTGCAGCGGCGGAAGCAAGAGCCAATGACATCATTTTAGAAAATCGTCCAATTCAAACAACATGGATTACAGAAAATGAGCTTGTTAACTATAATCTTCGGAAAGAAGTTGCTGTGACGGGGGACATTCGACTGGTCATTATCCCTGATTTTGATTATAACGGCTGTGGTGGCACTCATCCAACATCCACAGGGCAGGTCAGTGCTATTAAAATACTAAGCACTGAAAAAATGAAAGGCAATGTGCGCGTTTCTTTTGTCTGTGGACAACGTGTTTTAGCCGAGCTTGCCATGCGGAAAAAAGTATTAGCAGATGTTGCTCGACAATTAAGTGTTCCAGAGATTGAGGCTGCTACAGCACTTACAAAAGTTCTATCTGTCCAAAAAACTACGGAGAAAGCACTTGCTACTGCGAAAGAGGAGTTACTAACTTACGAAGCAAAGGCACTGGTGGCTAATAGTGAAGGTGTAGTAACGACTGCTTTTCATCAACGAACAATGCAGGAGCTACAAAAAATCGCTCGTCTGATTGTCTCTGACCAGTCAGATGCTATGACCTTACTAGTTTCTGAAAATGAAGGCAAACTACAATTTGTTGCAGCAAAAGGTAAAAATGTTACCAAAAGCATGAAAGATATTGCCGCGAAGGCATTACCTCTTATTAATGGTAAGGGCGGCGGAAGTGACCAAATGGTCCAAGGCGGTGGCGATTGTATGATTTCCAAAGAAGAACTACTGCTAGCTATGGAAAAAGCTTAATTCTACTATGAAAAAGGAGCCGTCATTATGAGACAGCTCCTCCTTTTTAATACTTAAATTTTTGAATGGCTCCATATAACCGTTTCGCCATTTCTGATAGTTTTTCAGTTTGACCGTTCATCGTTTCTACTGTATTCAACTGTTCTGTTGTTGCATCTGTTACCTCATGCACATAATCACTTGCTGCATGTGCGGTTGCTGCCATTTCTTCCATAGATGCTGAAACTTCCTCTGTATTTGCAGACATTTGTTCAGCTGAAGCGTTCATTTCTTCAATTTGACCTGCTATCTCACCTACCGCTCGAACCATTTCCTCAAAACGTTCACCAACTGCCTCAATAGAAGCTAATCCGCGTTCAACATGAACTTCGCCCGATTCTGCCGCCTTTACTACCTCTAATGTGTAGGATTGAACGCTTTCAATTAATACATTAATTTTGGTAGCTGACTCTGCCGTCTGCTCCGAAAGCTTGCGAACTTCATCCGCTACAACAGCAAATCCTTTACCTGCCTCTCCTGCACGAGCTGCTTCGATGGAGGCATTCAATGCTAATAAATTTGTTTGATCAGAAATATCTGTAATCATTTTAGAAATTAAACTAATTTCCTCTGACTCTCTTTCTAGCTTGTGAATAATTGTTAGCTCAGCTGTTGTCCCCTCCTGAATCTCATTCATACGGCGCATAGATTGCTGGACAGCTTCATTGCTCTCACTAATTTTCTGGGAAATAAAATCTGTATTGCAGGCAATAGCTGAGGCTACTTCGGCAACATTTTGTATACCCATAGCCATTTGTTCCATTGCAGAGGCACTTTCTTCTGCCATCACGGTTTGACTCTGTGCCCCCCTGTCTACTTCACTGATTGCACTAGCTATTTGCTTAGAATGCTTTGTCACAGCAGTGACATCTCCCATTAAATCACACGAGGCTTCATTCACTGCAGTTGCTTCCTGACTCACTTTCGCTACCATTTCTCGCATATTATCAATCATGCGATCTAATGCACGCGCCATTGTCCCCATCTCATCAATACGCTTTAAATACTTCTCAGGGATCTCCTGTGTAAAGTCACCTTCTGATAAGCCTTCACTAATACGAAGCACATGACGAAGTGGTCTACTGACCGAACGTGAAATAGCAAATGAGATGAATAGTCCTAGTATCGAAACAATGATGGTCGTGACAATAAAGTTCGTCTTAAGCTTAGAAAGTCCTGAGAACATCTCATTTTCTAATGCAATAACCCCCATTTTCCAACCATTATCAAGGGTATGGTAGCCCATTAAGTTCGTACCAGCATCCTCTGTTTCGAACGAAAAATAGCCACTTTCATTGGTAATCATTTCTTTTGCAGCTAATGCCCTGCCCGTCATAACACCTGTTTCTTCCGCTTCTTCGATTGGATTATTTTGCTCCTTCACATAGGAATGATTATTATGTCCAATAATCGTTCCTTGAGCATCCAGCATAAATGCATAGCCACTGTCTCCAACCTTAATGTCCTCGACAATATTAGATAAATAATAACCATCAATACGAGCCAATAATAGTGCTTTTTCACCTGTAGCTGTAGTAATTGGTGAAACAATTAAAATAACTGGCTCGCCGGTTACACGGCTAATCGTTATTTCAGACATGACAGACTTGCCAGTAAAACCTTCTTTTACATAATCACGATCGCCTAATTCAGCAGTTGTATCATCTAGATAATGGGCTACCCCATCAGCTTTTATAATGCCAAAACCTAAGTAGTTCTTATTATTAGCAAGGCGTTTTGACAAATATTGTTTTTGTTTTTCAAAGTCCATACTACGAACTGCCTCTTGCTCTGCGATTGCTTCTACCTCTACCAGTGTTAGTTGGAAGTGTTCTTCTATGTATTGTGAAACATCCTCTGCTCTAGATACTAAATTGGATTCCACTTGCTCATTCATTGCATTCGTACTATTGATCCAAGTAGATAGTCCAAGTGTGCCGCAAGTTACAAAAACAAGAGCAATAATTGCAATAATTAATTTACCACCAATACCTTTTATCCACATATCCCTTTTTCTCACTTCTTCCGTTTTTAGCTATATTATTCGAATATTTATGCATAACTTCAGAGTAAAGTCACAAAAAGTAGAAGTCAACAAAAGTTTTCCAATATGATTAATAAATGTATAATAATACCATTTTCACTATTTATATAGTGCTAACAATTTTCTACAAATTTTTTAATTCATAGATATAGTTTGCTATAGAAAGACAGAATACTCGCTACATTGGATGAAATTAAAACATTTTCCAATAAAAATTGATTATAATTCACAATTTTTGCTGATTATTAACAATAGGATCGGTTTAAAACATTTTGAGGGGAGGATTTCTATGAGTTCAGACAAAAACAATGTTTCTCGTCGAGACTTTTTGAAAACAACAGGTATTGCTGCTGGTACATTAGTCGGTGGTGGATTAATAGGAGGGCTAGTAGGCTACAACATCCAAGGTAAAGGGACTTCCACTCTGGAGCATGGTGGGCATGAAACGAATGAGGCTACTGGTTCGCCTAAGGCTAAGATGTTTTTTAGAAATGAAAAAGATTTTAGTATCTTATCAAAGGCTACAGAGCGTATCTTCCCAGAAGATGATTTAGGGCCCGGCGCTATAGGCTTAGATGTTCCCTATTTTATCGATCATCAACTGGCAGGAAATTATGGGAGTAACTCTAAAGAATATATGCAAGCTCCATTTGACGTAGGTGCCCCTACACAAGGCTATCAAAGTCGTTTAACACGAGCAGAAATTTTCAGGCAGGGCATTCAAAAATTAGAGGACGAAGCTCAAAAGCGTTATCAAAAGAGCTTTAATGATTTAGAAGGTAAACAGATGGATGAAATTTTAACAGCCTTTCAAAAGGGTGACATAGAAATGGTTGGGGTGACATCCGCATTCTTCTTTACACTGCTGCGTGCGGCTACATTAGAGGGTGCCTATTCTGACCCTATGTATGGCGGAAATCGTAATATGGATGGCTGGCGCATGAAAGGCTTCCCTGGCCACCAAATGGCTTATATTACACAAATAGAAGATGCGAAATTCCAAAAAATTGAGCCTAATCCATTAGGCAATCATTAAGGGGGGTTAGAAAATGGCTAAAACATTACCTAGTGTAGACGTTGTAACAGTTGGCGTAGGTTGGACAGGCGGTATCGTTGCTGCTGAATGTGCAAAAGCCGGCTTAAAGGTGGTCGGTTTAGAGCGTGGTCAAAAGCGCGGTACCGAAGATTATTTAAATGTTCACGATGAATACCGTTATGCCATTCGATATGATTTGATGCAAAATCTATCTAAAGAAACGGTAAGCTTTCGAAATGATCGCAATATGAAGGCATTGCCAATGCGACAGCTTGGCTCCTTCCTACTTGGAGAGGGTCTTGGAGGATCAGGAACGCACTGGAATGGTATGACCTATCGATTTTTACCCTATGATTTTCAAATAAAAACATTAACAGATAAACGTTATGGACCAAACAAGCTTGGACCAGATTATCTAATACAGGATTGGGGTTTAACATACGATCAACTAGAGCCCTATTTCGATAAATTTGAAAAAACAGCAGGTATTTCAGGTGATGATAAAAATCCATTTAGCGGCAAGCGTTCAAATCCCTATCCTACACCACCTATGAAAAAAACACCTATGCTTACGCAGTTTGAGAAAGCGGCACAAAGCTTAAAGCTTACACCTTATATGGTGCCATCTGCCAACGTATCCGAGGTTTATAAAAATCCTGATGGTGAAACGATCAATGCTTGTCAATATTGTGGTTTCTGTGAACGATTTGGCTGTGAATATGGCGCAAAATCTTCTGCAGAAATTACAGTCGTCCCTACCGCTTTAAAGACAGGAAACTTTGATTTACGCTTTAATTCCAATGTTGTCGAAATTTTAAAGCAGGGCAATAAGGCTACTGGTGTAAGATATATCGATACTGTGTCGGGAGAAGAATTTATTCAGCCTGCTAATGCGGTTGTATTGACTAGCTATGTCTTTAATAATGCCAAGCTGTTAATGGTCTCAGACATCGGTGAACGATATGATCCTACTACTGGTAAAGGCACACTTGGCAGAAACTATTGCTATCAAATCTTACCCGGTGCTGCGGGGTTCTTCGATGAACAATACAATACATTTATGGGCGCAGGTTCATTAGGCATGTGTATAGACGACTTCAATGGGGATAATTTTGACCATAGTGATTTAGATTTTATTCACGGAGGAAATATTGCTCTTACACAGACAGGTACTCGACCAATCGGTTCCAATCCAACACCACCAGATACGCCTACTTGGGGACCTGAATTTAAAAAGCAGTCTATTTATTACTATACACGCTCATTCGGTATTGGTGCGCAAGGAGCATCTATGCCACATAAGCAAAACTATTTATCACTGGACCCTACCTATAAAGATGCTTATGGCTTGCCATTAATACAATTAACGTACAATTTTACTGAGCAGGATCGTGCACTTCATAAATATATTTCCGCAAGAGCAGCTGACATTATGAAAGAGATGGGTGCAAAAACAATTGTTCCTAACGCTGAAATTACCGACTACAATATCGTACCTTACCAAACAACGCATAACACAGGTGGGACAGTCATGAGTTCAACGCCAGAGCAAGGTGTCGTGAATAATTACCTACAGCATTGGGATGTTGATAATCTGTTCGCGGTAAGTGCAGGCAATTTTGCACACAATAGCGGCTACAATCCAACAGGTACATTAGGAGCACTTGCTTATCGCTGTGCAGAGGGAGTTATTAAATATAGTCAATCAGGCGGTTCTTTAGTGTAAAAAACTTAAATTTAAAGGAGGCAAGGCTTATGGGAGGTCTTGGAGCAATTGGAGTACCTGGCTTAATCATTATTTTGGTCATTGTATTAATTGTATTTGGTCCGAAGAAATTGCCAGAAATCGGCGGAGCAGTTGGCAAAACGTTTGCAGAATTTAAAAAGTCCACTAAAGGGCTTATAGATGATGAGGACGATTCCGAGAAAAAGGTCGAAAAAAAATCTGATGCTTCGTAGGAGGGGTTCCTATGGATCCATATGAAGACGGAAAAAGAAAATATTTAAGCCCCCTTGATAAACCACAAGTTGAGCTTCCATCACCCGTGGAGGCTTTAGCTGAAATACCTGTAGTAGCAATTGAAGAAGATCATGTAGCAGATGAACCTCTGATACCTGTTACCTCATTATTGGAACATCTTTCTGAGTTGCGTAAGCAAATTATAAAAGGGCTAACAATTTTCATTTTATTTTTTATTGTAGTCTTTTCGACTATAAATATTTGGTTTCCATTCATAACTCGAGGTCATTCTCTCGTTATTTTAGGGCCGCTTGAGGTTGTTAAATTTTATATGACTATTTCTACTACTTTAGCATTTGGTCTTGCAATGCCTTTTCTCGTTCATTTTCTGTGGAGCTTTGTAAAGCCTGGCTTAAAGGAAGAGGAAAGTCGATTTTTAGGTCTCTATGCACCGATTATGCTAGTTCTTTTTTTAATAGGAATAGCTTTTGGCTACTTTGTTGTCAATCCACTTAGCTATACCTTCTTAGTAAGTCTCGGAGCTACCAATTTCGATGTTATGGTATCAGCTAGTGAATATCTGCATTTTTTAATCATGACCACCGTACCGCTCGGTTTATTATTCGAGTTACCCATTGTTGCTCTCTTTTTATCAGCCATTGGTGTACTAACTGCTGAATCCATGAAAAAAATACGAGGCTGGTCTTATATCGCAATGGGCGTAGGCTCTGCTGTTATCACGCCACCCGATTTTATCAGTCAGCTACTCGTATTAATACCTATGATTATTTTGTATGAAATTAGTATCTATCTTGTGAGACGTACAGAACGTAAACAAATTGAAAGCACTGCGTAAACTTTAACGCAGTGCTTATTTTTTCTTTAATTCCATCACAATAATTTCCGGAAGATTAAAAATGCGATATGGTACTGAGCTATTTCCTAGCCCACGACTAACCACCATTTCAGTCGATCCTGCTTCGTAGACACCAGCTGTATATTTTGGAAACAGCCCCTGTCCTGGCGCAACAAGTCCACCAAGTCCAGGAATACGAACTTGCCCACCATGCGCATGTCCCGAAAATACTAAATCCATGTGATACTTTACATACGTATTAAACACCTCAGGTCGATGTGCCAGTAACAGCTTAAACATATCGTTTGGTAAATAAGCTGTTGCTATGTCTAGCATGTCTGCCGTGGATCTACCCATTAACGGATCCTCAATTCCAACAATCGCCAAGCGCTCCCCGTCGCGCTCTAGTACGGTCGATTCATTGGCCAGTATATGTACCCCTAACGATGACAGCGCCTCATAAATTTCATCAACCTTATTCGTCGCTACTTCATGGTTGCCCAGTACATAATAAACATCCGCTATTTCAACTAGTCCTTTTACTGCCTGTAGACTTTGCTTTAAATCGTAGCGATTGCTATCTATCACATCACCTGTGATAAAGATATAGTCAGGATTTGTATCCTTAACCTTTGCAATCAGTCTTTGCTGATTGTCACCAAAGAGGGCATCATGTAAATCCGATACCTGTACAATGCGTAGCCCTTCAAAGCTGGCAGGCACTTTTTCTGATTCGAACACATGCTTACTTACGACTAGCCAGTGATTGTTTACGTACAAAAAAATGACTATAAACACAACAAAGCATACACTATATAATAATTTTTTCAATCGCAATCGCTCACTTTGCGGCTACTTTGTTCAGAGAAAACTCTGACTTCCTTATTATAAGCAAAAAACAGAGTGATTGTAAGCATATGCACTATAAATAAATAAAATGCACAAAATCCATCTAAAATGGACTCGTCACAATAGGCATTCACTCACATTTTAACTATTCTTAGTTTACTTTCACATGCTATACTGTAGGTATAATTACATATTATTTCCTTTAAATATAACAAGATTGAGAGAACCATAATGAGAAAGCTAATACTTATTTCTATGGTCATTATTAGTGTAGTGATTATTGGTGTGGCGTCACAGTTACTCAAACATGAAAGAACCGACGCTCCTAAAGCTGTTGCTGGCGTAATAGACCTAAAACAATACGATTTGCACCACAATACAGTAAGTTTAGATGGAGAATGGGATTTCGTCCCCGATAAATTGTTGAATTATTCCGATTTCGATAACCATCATTCCTATTTAGTAGAAGTCCCGTCACAATGGTCAAAGTATACGCTCGATAAAGAAAATTTCACCACTTTCGGCAGTGGTACTTATCGATTAAAAATTTTAATCAATAATCCCGATGATATTTTAGGTATCAAAACAGGGAATATTCGTATGTCCAATGCCATTTATATTGATGAAAAGCGTATTGGACAAAGCGGTGTACCTGCTGAAGAGTCAATATATTTACAAAAGAATGTACCCTATGTTGCTTACTTTCAACCTAATAAAAACGAGTTAGAGCTGCTTATACATGTGGCTAATTTTGATTATGCATCAGGTGGAGGAATTATTGGTTCCATTTTCATTGGAGATCAAGAAAGTATTGGAAAATTAAGAGAAAGCTCTCTTTTTTACGATTTGATAACGATTGCTGCTTTTTTTACAATGTTTATTTATTTTGCTGGTTCTTATCTCTATGCGAGACTCGATATCGAACAGCTTTATTTTTCCTTATTTTGTTTCATGGTCGGTTTATATAGCGTCTCCCATGGTGAAAAAATTTTAATGTCGTTACTCCCTGTTACCTATGAGTTCCTGATAAGAATTCAAATTATTTCGAGTATCGGTACAGGTATCTTCATGCTGTTGTATTTTTACTATGCCCTTCAGCAATTTGCTTATGAAAAAATTGTAAAAATACTTTGTATAATTGGCGTTTTATTATTAGCTACGGTTATGCTCCCCATATCCATTAGCTCATACTTACAATTTGTGTACTCTATTTATATTTTTATGAATATCTTTTATATCCTTTATATTCAAATCATTGCTATCTTTAAACGATCAGTAGGAGCTATTTATTTATCGCTTAGTTCGATGGCTATTCTCATCTATATGGTCGTAGCTACTTTAAATCTGAATACTAATCTAGAAATCTATTCATTACCACCTTTACTTCCTTTTATTTGTTTAACGATGCTTTCTCTTTATATTTCCCATCGTTTTACTGACTCTTATTTAGAGAAAGGACGAATAACAAGTGCTTTAATGCGAGTAGATAAATTAAAAGATGAGTTTCTCGCAAAAACTTCTCATGAATTTCGTACGCCCTTACATGGTGTAATTGCTATTTCTCAGTCCATGCTAGAGCCTCAGGAAAGCACCACATTAACGATGGAACAAAAAGAAAAAATATCGCTCATCTTTAATATCACAGAAAAGTTATCACATCTTGTTAATGATATATTAGATTTTTCAAAGATAAAAGAAGGTGAACTAAAACTACGTCTTACTAATGTTGATCTATATTCTGTAACCCATGTCATCGTTGAAATATTGTCGTACATCGGCAATAAAGACGTAAAAATTTATAATTATATTGAACGAGGTAAGTTTCTATTAGCTGACGAAGATAGGCTACGTCAAATTCTTTATAATCTAATTGAAAATGCTGTTAAATACACCAAGCAAGGAAAAGTTGAAATTTCATGCTACGAAGAACATAGATTCCTTGTTATTGAAGTAAGTGACACCGGGCGGGGTATTGCGCCAGAACATTTAGAGTCAATCTTTGAACCATTTCGGCAGTTAGAGGATGCAAGTAGAGGTGCAGGTCTAGGCCTAAATGTGACAAAAGAACTTGTGCAGTTGCATGGTGGAGAAATTACTGTTCATTCAGTTGTAGGTCAAGGAACAACTTTCTACGTTAAGCTACCTATTGAAGCAATAAAGAAAGAGCAGCAAGACAAGGAACATAGGAATAAAATTATACTAACTAAAGAATATTCTCCAGTAACCTTTCCTCATTTTGCGGGAAATAAAGTAGGGAAAAAAATTCTAATTGCTGATGATGACCATATTAACCTAAAAGTATTAATCGATATTCTAGAAAAGGAAAATTACTCTATCATTGCTGTAGACGATAGCCAGCAAGTCTTTGAACAATTAACACTGCATCCAGCTATCGATTTATTAATTTTAGATATTATGATGCCTAAGTTGTCTGGCTATGAGGTTTGCCAGCAAATTAGAAAAAGCTATTCTTCTGCGGAGCTACCAATACTAATGCTTACAGCCGCCATTCGTCCCGAGGATTTGATTGCTGCTTTCCAATCCGGAGCGAATGATTTTCTACATAAACCACTAGATACGGCTGAACTAAAGACAAGAGTTCGAAATCTTATTTTGTTAAAAGAATCTGCTGAAACAGCTATTAAAATGGAGACAGCTTTTTTACAAGCACAGATTAAACCTCACTTTATTTACAATGTGTTAAATTCGATTTTATCGCTCAGTTATTTAGATTTAGATAAAGCACGGACAATGATTACCGATTTTGCAGCATTTTTAAGAAGCAGCTTCTCATTCGAAAATACTAATAGCTTAATTGCCTTAGATCAGGAACTCCAGCTTATACAGGCCTATGTCAATATTCATCGAATGAGATATCCAGAGCAGCTCGATTGGGAAATTCAGATGGAGGAACCATTCAATATATTGATTCCTCCTCTACTACTACAGCCTTTAGTTGAAAATGCTCTTTTTCACGGTTTAAAAAACAAACGAAACAATGGTCGAGTGACAATGAAAATAGCAAAAGAACAGCAAATGATAAATATCCAGATTAGAGATAATGGTATTGGCATGACACAAGAAATGTTAGACAAAATTTTATCAGAAGAACCTTCAGTTCATCAGAGCGTTGGGATTCGAAATATTGCCAAACGTATAAAAAAATATGAGAATGCCACCTTCCGTATCGATAGTGTTGTCGATGAAGGAACAACTGTACAAATAAATTTCCCACTAATCCCGGATGAAAAGAGATGAAAGAATGTTAAAATCGATTATTGTGGACGATGAAATCTTAGCAATCCACTTATTAGAGGCTATGTTAAAGGACAATGAGACAGTTGAGATTATTGGCAAGTTTACAAGTCCTCTAGAGGCTATAGACCATATTCCTAGGTTGAAGCCAGATATTCTTTTTTTAGATATTGAAATGGCTGATATGAATGGCATTGAGGTTGCCAGTAAAGTAGAAGAATTAGCGCAATCAATGGATATTATCTTTATAACTGCCTACGAGCATTATGCTATTGAGGCGTTTGCAGTTCAAGCAGTAGACTATATTTTAAAACCGATTGAAAAAATGCGTTTACTGAAAACCATTGAAAGAATCGCTTTACGAAGGAAGCAAATACAATTACTAGATAGGAAAGATGAGGATATTAGCATCATCGATAATTTTCACTTTCATGTTCATTCAAGAAGAGTCTATATTGAAGATATAGCATTAACATTATCAACAAAGGAATTTCAAATTTTATTTTTTCTAGCACAACGCCCCGCGCAAATTTTCCATCCAACTGAATTGTACAAGCTGATTTGGGCTGAGGAAAGTATTGGACAAACACAGGCATTGAAAGTGCATATTAGTAATTTACGAAAAAAGCTGGAGTTCGCCTCGGGTCATCGAGCAAAAATTGTTACTGTGAGAGGATCTGGTTATCAGTTCCTTTTTGAATAAAGTCAAAAAACACGACGATTGGAATAAACTCGTCGTGTTTTTCATTCATTTTTTTGCCGCTTCTTGAATCTCATTAAATGCCCAATGATTACTCAGAACATCTTTAAATATTGGCGTTTGAAGCTCTGTTGTTACTTGACGCTCAAACAAGTCATTTAATACTTTGACCGCTTCAGCACGTGATAAATAACCATCTGGATTAAATATATCCACCGTCATACCGTTCATAATGCCCAATCCATTGACAGCATTAATTGCTTTAACAGCCCAATGATTGACGCTCACATCTTTGAAAATCATACCTTGTGAGGTAGATTTACAAAATTCTACATTTGGACTGTCTGCGCAATGCCTTTCCATCCACCGAACTGCTACTGTCGCCATTTGTGCTCGTGTAATAAAGCCGTCTGGATGGAAGTTTGTCTCAGTAATGCCTTTAAATAAACCTGCATCCTTCGCAAATTCTATTGCATCTTTTGCATCATGTTGTATTGTATCTGTATATGTCGCCCTCGCTTGGGGAATTGCATTACCTGTTAATTGACGAGCAAACATACTTGCCATTTGTGCTCTTGTAACAGGGGCATTCGGACGGAAGGTACCATCCGGATAGCCTTGAATATAAGGTGTATGTGTAACAGCGTCAGTAGTTGGTTCCTTTACATCTTCCTTTTCTGGTACATAGAGAATAGAGAAAGTAGAGAACTTATTTACCTCAAACTGTAAGCCTGCTATTCCTTTTTGATATTCTACAACCTTCCCACGTACAACCTCTTTTGAGCCATCACTATGCTCGATAAAGATTGCCAAATGAGCTAGTTGTTCATCTGTTAAATCTGTAGGCAACGGCAATGTTAAAATAACAGGACGGTTTTGCATATTTGTTTCAATTGTCATCGGGCGACCAAGCAACTCAACAACTGCACTTTCGACCAATTGCTGAACAACGATTTCCCTTTTGGCTCGTTCTTTGATTTCTAGTTGTTTATCTAGCTCTTTTATAGGAACAAGTCGGAAATAGAGGTCATCATTAAATATTTCCAATGAAGTTTTAGGCACTTCAATTCTAACGTTATCTGTGACAATTTCAAGATGAACTGCACCAGTTTTTAGAAGTGTCACTACATTATTTGGTATGGAAACATGAACTTGATTTACTTGATCCTTCTGGTCTGGAATGATGACCCTTGCTGTATCATTTCCTTGTTCCTTTAATTTTTTAATCGTCTCTGTTGCGCTCTCTGCTGTTAATGTCACTTCATCCTTCATAGTGTTGTCTACATTTTTTGTTCGTTTTATTGTTGTTTTAGAAACTAGGTTTCCATCACCAGACTCAACATCTATTACAATTTCCTCTACTTTGGTTGAAGGTATTGCTGAACCTGGCTCAAGATTTGGTGATGGATCAGTATTGCCACCACCTGTATTATTACTAATCCATTTAGCATAGATCACTGTGTTCGCTGTAATTACATTATCAAAAGTATATGGTGTTGTGTAGGCACTACTCGTATACCAGCCACCAAATGTATAGCCAGCTTTCGTTGGCACTTGCGTCGGCTGACTTGCTTTTCCTCTATGTGCCACCACCTGATTTGAAACGACACTTCCTCCCGCTACATCAAAGCTCACAGTATAATGATTAATTGTCCATTGTGCAAAAAGTGTGACATTCTCTTTAGCCATTTTAAACGTCTCATTCGGCAAATAAGAAGTCCCTGTCCCATCCGCCTTTGTATTCCAGCCTATAAAAGAGTGCCCTATTTTAACGAGGTACCCACCATTTGCAGCTACAATAATATTGTCATTTTGACTATATGTTGCATTATCTTGGGGTGCAGTTCCACCCGTACTACCATTACCATTGTATAAAACCGTATAAGTTAAAGGTGTTATAATTTTTGCTGATGATGATACCCCTTGATCCCCATCTAAAATTAGTAATTCATCACCTTTTGGCTGAACAGTAAAAGTATAGCTTCCTATGCTATTTGTTTGGAACGCGGTAGTAAAATCAACACCTTCATTGATATTTCCAGCTAATACATTCGCTGCTGTTCCAACTGCCGTTCCTTCCTTATACAGAAGCACATCATAGCTCAACGCATTAGGAATAGTCTGCCATTTTGCAATATTTCCATCCCAGCTCAAGCCATTTGTAATGCTTGCTAGCTTAATAACCGTTTGTGTATTGGAATGGCTTGACGGAACTCCATCTAAATATACTAGCCCGTCTCCCTTGGCAGTTACGGTTACTGTATATGTCCCCACTCCAGCTGCACGCATTGCTGGTAAGAAATTATGCGTTGTTGTATCTGCTGATATGTCAACGATACTACCAATCGGAGAGCCATCTTTTAAGAGCTGCACAGCATAGCAAGATTCGCCTGTTAAATCTGTCCATGTTGCAATACCACTAGGGCTTAAAGCAACATTGTCTACTTGTTCGAGAGTAGGTAATGCTCTTATCACCGTAAGGGTATATGTTTTGGTTGCTACTCCGTTTTCAGCAGTCACAACAATGGTAATTGTGTTACTGCCTACATTTAGAGGTATTGTGTTCAATAGCCCACTTGCAATGGCGGAACCATTTACTGTAAGAGTTGCGCTACTATTTGCAGTTGTCGGCATTATACCAATATTTTCAACATTATGAGCCACGTTGATCTGATAATCCAATATACTATCTGTAAAATTTGGACTTAAACTGCCTGGTGAAATAACTAAATTACTTAAATAGGCATTATTACTAGGAGGTAAAGTGGTAAAACTCCATATATTTTTTGCTGTTATGCCAGCTACACCTTGATTGGATGTATCAACGAAAGTTCCATCATCCATCAATACATAATAAGTTGTTGCTTTTATTAAATTATTTGTTAATTGAATTGACACGTTACTGCCATTCACTGTCACATTTGTTGCAGTGGCTTCTATTGTTTCTATTAAATTATTATCTTGATCATAGATACGAAGATGTTTTCCTGCAATACCACTCACACTCTTGCTAAAATTTAGCGTTAGCATAGGATTAATAGAAGCATTTGTCATCTTGTTAACTGGTACGGTTGATACCAGTGTGGGAATCGGAACTTCATTGACATCTGTCACCGAAATAGTAAACACTTTTTCAAAAGATAAGTCGCCTTGATCTGTCACCCTAATCCGTACACTGTAGCTATTTTTTGTTTCATAATCAAATGGACTATTCGTTTGTAGTTTATCCCCAGCTATACTAAAGCCACTATTATCTGTTGACCCAGCACCACCTACTAAACTATACGTAAAAGAGGAACCTGCATCAGGATCAGTGGCACTTAATGTACCCACTTTGGTTCCTGATGGTTGATTTTCTTCTACTGATGTTGGGCTTAATGAAATATCTGTTGGAGCTTCATTGACATCTGAAATATTTATAGTGAATGCTTTTTCATATAAATTATTGGCACTATCGGATACTTGAATCCGCACACTGTAATTATTCTTTGCTTCATAATCAAATATTCCTGCTGTTTTTAGCTGATTCCCATCGACGGTAAAGCTACTGTTATCTGTAGCTCCTGTGCCAGCCACTAAACTGTAAGTAAACGTTTCTCCAACATTTGGATCAGTTGCGCTAAATGTACCAACAACCGTTCCTACTGGCTGATTTTCTGCTACTGTCAGCGAGCTCAGTACAATATCAGTTGGACGCTCATTTAATTTTGTCACCGAAATGGTGAATATTTTTTCAAAGGTTAATCCTCCATTATCCGTTACCTGAATTCGAACACTATAGCTGTTCTTTGCTTGATAATCAAATGAACTATTCGTTCGTAGTTCATTTCCTACTATGCTAAAACTACTATTATCTGTTGACCCGGATCCTCCTACTAGACTATACGTAAAAGAGGAAACTGTATCAGGGTCAGCGGCACTTAATGTCCCTACTTTGGTTCCTGATGGTTGACTTTCTATTACTGAAGTCGAACTTAATGTTATGTCGGTAGGTGCACTATTTTGCACATCACCATACGTAATCTCTAAGTATGGGCCCAATTCGGGTGCAATTGGATTTTCTGATTTTACAATTACCATATTTTTAGCGTCGCTGCTCAGTAAAAATGTAATCTGTTGTGTATCAATTGCAGAGGGATTTTTCAATAACTCTTTTACATCAATTGATACATTAATTGGCTCGCCTGACGTATCCTTCAAAACCGATACTTTTTCAGAAGGTATATCTAAATTATTTGGAAAACTACCATCGTTCCAGTTACTTGATCCAACTCTTATTACTAAATCGGAAACTGGCATATCATTAATATTATCATTATCATTTGTAACATTTAAAATAAGGTTAGCCGAAATAATGCTTTTAGTTGTATTAATATTATTAAATTTCACAGCAGCTACACGTGTTTTATTATCAGTAGTCTTTGAAACATCTAAATAAATCTCTTCGTTAATATATTTTTCGAAGTTGCCATTACTATCGTTTAGTGCATTCAACTGTGCTACTGGAAGTAACGGCGGTACTGTAGAACTAGCACTTGCAGGTTGTATTCCTAAGGTTGAGAAAACCATTGCCAAAATGGTTAAAATTATTAATATTTTATATACTGCTGTTTTTATAAAAGATACTAAATCCATTCTCACTCCTCCTTGTTAGGGCTTCTGAGGATATATTCCTTCTAAACAAATAATAAAATTCATTGCTACAAAAGGCTGCATATTATTATGTGGCTGATTTCCTCCTTGTGGCTTTACTATGTCCACTTTCATTGCAACTGGATTTTTCACATTAACATATGGCTTTGCCGAAAGTGCTGACTCACTTCCCCAAATGGCATTAGTGGGGTTGTCAATTCCACCTGCTACTACAGAGGAACCCTGTGCGCTATGTGTATGAATAGGCATTTGCATTTCATTAAGTGTTACTGTGCTCGATCCTATTGATTGTGCAAATGTCCTTGGCGTTAAATTAGGACCATCGCCATAATGCATAGGGGCATGTCCCCTTAAATCAGGTAATTTAAATGTTGTCTTGCCATCTCCACCATAAGTTATGCCGATAATGGAATATAGAGCATTATATTGAGCAATAGATAATAGACTGCCATCACATAATGCCCAGTCCCTCGGAGCATAGTTTCCTGCGAAAATTCTAATTTCACCTAAATACGGATCCATTCTCTAATTCCTCCTTATACTCTACTTGGAAAGATGCCCATTGTTGCGATACAAAAAGATACGCTTAAATAGGGTTGCATATTATTATGTCCTTTATTCTGCCCTGTCATTGACAAAGCAGCTTCATTCATGGCTGTATTATCTTTTTTAGCATAAATATTCTTTCCATTAACTGCACCCCATGTATTATCTTTGGGGGAGGGCTTATCTGTTGTTGATGAATCTGCTGTTATTTGATGTGTATGAGCAGGTATCTCGTTAACTGTCAATGTATGTGTTGCTTCTCCTCCTATTGATCCATAGGCAATCTGATTACCTGAATGTAATGGTACCTTCCCCTGTAAATTGGGAATCGCAAAAATTGTCTTACCATCCCCTCCATATGTAAATCCTAACAATGAAAAAAGTGCAGTATTTGTAGCTACCGGTAAAAGTTGACCATTACAAGGAAGCCACCCATTCGGTATTTTATTGAAACTAAAAAGACGTATTTCTCCTAAAAATGGCTCTGCCATTATACTCACTCCTTTTTATTGAAAATCGGGATAAAGACCATTCGTTGCAATAATAAAATTAATAACAAATGATGGCATAATGTTACTATGGGATTGAGTTCCACCTACATTAGAAACTAACTTGTTATTCATTTGTACAATATTACTGGAAACACTTGTTTGGTAGTTGCTGAGGCTTGATACACCCCATGTATTATTAGCTGGTGAATTTTCTGTTGCTTCATTTGTTATATTATTGGCATAAACGCCATGAGTATGTGCAGGTAGATGTTCCTCGGTTAACATAACTGTCTCCACTCCACCTTTACTTGCCCATGGATACTGAGAACAATTATGAATCGGTAATCTTCCACGTAAATCAGGTAAAGCAAAATTCGTTGCACCGTCTCCCCCGTATTTGACACCTATTAATGAAAAAAGTGCCTCATTACCTGTAATAGTTAATAATTGACCATTGCATAGTTCCCACCCTACTGGGGCATATTTACCGCTAAACATGCGAATTTCTCCTATATATTGATCTGACATTATGCAACCCCTCCCTTATTGTAATTTCAATGAGTGCTATAAAAACGCATTAAGCAATACTCGCTAACACATCTTTATGTGCTTCTTGAATAGACTCTACTTTCATATCTACTTCGATGCGAAATATTTAGAAAATGATAGGTACATAATCTTGAGCTTTTTGAAATTGAAAGATTTCTTTCTTACTGCCATGTCATTTTCAAATATATTTCATCTGCTGACGATATTTGAAATCCTAATCTCTCATAAAGATTTTTCGCAGGATTTGTATGAAAAACTTGCAATATAACTGGCTTATTCCCTTCTCTTGCCTTCTGTTGAAGTTGAGTAATTAAAAATGTACCTATCCCTTTACCTTGGTAACTTGGTAAAATTGAAATATCAATAAGATGATGATAATCTGATAATTCTTCCGTTAGTAATCTCCCTACGTATTGTTCACCTACAGCAATGATAGAATGACTTGCCCCTGGAAATTGCTGATGATAGGAAGCTTGCTGTGCGCGCCATTGCATTTCTAAAAAAAGCTTCTTTTGTTCAGCTGACCATCCCCATGAATCTATTTCTTGATTTCTTGTAGATGCATAGATTTCGAAAAGAAATGCTTCATCTTCCTTTGTAATAGATTTAAGCTCGATTTTCATCACATTTGTTCCACTTTCTTTTAAACATACTTATTAGTCACAATGATAGATCTTACAAAGTTATGTCCTTTTTCAGGTAAGTCTTCCCAGCTATCTACATGCAATTGATGTTCAGTTAAGCATTCAGCTCGATTTTTACTTTTTTGAGGTACGTCTAGGACTAGCGAGATTGTGCCATAGGATTTTTCGCCTGATGGGACTTTATCTCGCCATGAACAAGAGCATTCATAACCATTCGGACCCGTTGAAGCTTTTACTCCTAATGCCTGCAATATTGTATTTGGTGGAATACTAACTGGCTGCTTGTCCTCCTCATCATTGGTATTCCAGATTCCCCATTCCAACTGTGATTGAAAAACTTCAAGCTCACGGTCTGTTGCATTTGTAATCATTAATGAAAATGTCCAAGTCGCCATTTTAGTACTCTCCCCCTGTCGTCACTTTTTTCTTCGCGTTATCCATCACATCATATACATGTGTACGATGTAATACTGCATAATCCCATTCAGATGCGCCAATGAGTGTTGTGACATTATTATTGTCCGTTCGATAAAGAAGAATCATTTTACTAAAAATCCATGGCACAACGTCCATATCCTTATCGCTTGGGGCTTCAAAAACTCTTTCCTTTGATTTTTTTTCAGTTTGCTGTTGCTCTTTTGTAACAGCGTTTAATATATTAAATTTTGCCTTTAATTCCGCCTGTAGTTCCTGCGCTACGCTCGCCTTCACTACTTTTTCTTCAGATACGGAGATCTTTTCAGTAAATTTAAAGGCTGTTTCAATAGTGCTAACCTTCTCCTCTACCACCTTACTAGCAGTAGATAATCCATACTCATCTTTAACTGTAATTTTCCCCTTTTTAGTAACAGTTTCAATCTTAGTAGCATCCGCTCTTAAACAAGTCACCTCTACAGAAAAATACTGTTGCACTTCACGCTGCTTTAAATAAAGACTATCAAATTCTAAATCATTTACCCCGTCCCATAATATTTTAGAAATATTGAAGAGAGACGTTCGGAATAATGACATTTTTTCAAAATGAACACCACTCGGAATATATTGATTCAGATTTATATCTCTAAC
Source organism: Lysinibacillus fusiformis (assembly GCF_002845985.1). Taxonomy (GTDB): domain Bacteria; phylum Bacillota; class Bacilli; order Bacillales_A; family Planococcaceae; genus Lysinibacillus; species Lysinibacillus fusiformis_D. The sequence goes on from NZ_PDFK01000008.1 coordinate 51,066, forward strand.
ATCCTCAATTTCTTTCAATGTTTTGATTTTGGACCAGTCCGTAAACAAATTGTTACTTATTTCTTTTTGTCTCCATTTATCCAATTTGTTAGAAATTCGTATATTTCGAACAAAGTTATGACCATCATGTGTAATATCTTTCCACTCCGCTACTTCAAAATATCCATTTGCTCGACATCTAGCTTCATTAGGATCATTATAGGGAACATTTACATAAAGGCTTATTACCCCATACGGTGCTTGATATTCATTATTTTTATCTTTCCAGGAACAAGAAAATTCATAACCATTTGGTCCAAAAGCTGATTTGGCGCCAACAGCTTGAATCGTTTCCCCCGCTTTAATAGATTGAGGTTCTTTATCCTCTTCACCACCTGTATTCCAATAACCCCAATGCAACTGTGATTCTACCAGCTCTAAATCTCGATCTGTGTCATTCGTGACATTTAGATAGAAAGTCCATGTCATTGTTTGATCCTCCCGTTAATTGAATTTTCAGAATAATTTACATGTAATTTTTTACTATCTGTATCCCATGATGTCGATTATTGTATTTTTATGAGACTTTCTTACAGCTTTAATTATAGTATAGGTTCCATCTATTCTCTATAAAATAATTCCATTTTTTAGGTTAATTTTTCTTAACCTTCACTTCATTATTTAGTTCAATTCAATCAGATTGAAACTTTTCACCTTATTAAAACAACAAAAATCTGCAAAAGGTGCAGATTTTTATTGTTTCCTATTCATTTATTTGAAAGCGAGAGAATATCTTCCAGACTAATTCATTACGGTCTCCCACACCTACTTTTTGAAAGATTAGCTTTAAATGATCTTGTACAGTGTAGCTAGAAATGCCAAGATTATATGCAATCACCTTTGTTGGTATGCCCCTCATCATTTCCACTACTACCTCTTTTTCTCTAGGTGTGAGTTGATAAGCAGTTAGTAAAAAAGCCAACATCTCTTTAGGAGACGCCTCATTTAATAAAATGGCTATTTGCTGCTGTAAATCGGTTGTCATAAGAAAAGACGCTTGGATTGTAATATATCCTTTGTCATGGATAGGCACTAGTAAGGAAATAGATGTATTGTCTTCAGCCTGTAACTTAGCGCAGGATGCCTGTATGGGCTTGGGTAATTGCCCATCCGACAAGCCCTCATTACTTCTTAAAAGTGCTAGTATTTGAGAAGCCTTCGTACTCATAGATAAAATATGATAATCCTTATCTAAAATAACGATGCCACTCTCTCCTGCTTCTGTTGACAGCTGCTCTTCAATAATCGAATGGTAGAACGCCTTTAATGCCTCTCCCATCACTGGCATGAGTATTTTTATTTGTTCTAGCTCATCATCTTGAAAGATGGACTGTGCATTTTTCATCTTTTTAAAAAGGGTTAAAAAGCCATAACATTGCCCCTGAAACATTAATGCAGCTCGAATTTCGTCGCTAAAGCCATTGGGCACTAATATCTCCCTATAACGCAAGCTCTGACTACTTGCATCACTTAATCGTCCTATACATTGGCCACTTTCCACTAGCTTTCTATAGTTATTCACATCTTCAAATGCATATTCAAAAGTCATTATTTTTTGATGAACATCCTCAATCGATTGCTCTGTTACAGCACCGATCGAAAAAAGGGTTTGCGTATCTGTCACTGAACAGCAATAGGCATCAAAATCAATGAATTTCCGTAATTCTTCTACCATCATTTGTCGATATTGAAATGAATTTTGACTATTTTTTATACATCTCTCTGATATCCTTTGCCAATCATGACAATTTCTCATAAAACTCCTCCCCCCAGAATTATGGGATAGCACATTCTCCATAAGTATTTATAATTGAGAATAATTATTAATTATATTGTACAACACGGAGGTATAAAAATGAAAAATCCACTACATGATTGGCACAGTCCCATTGTATCTACTTATCAAAATACCATTCGACAAAAAATTATAGGCTATGACCTCATCTATAACATGATGACAGATATACTTCGTGGTCACCCTGTCATTGATAACACTTTAGTAGTAGGTGCTGGCGGAGGTCAGGAACTTCTTACTCTAGGAGAAGCCTTCCCTTCCTCACATTTTACAGCCGTTGATACTTCAACAATCATGCGACAGGCTGCTGATCAGCGCATACAGCAGCTTGATCAAGACCTTCATATTGATTGGTATGAGGATGATGTACTTTCCCTCAGATTCCACCATCCATATGATGTTACTACCTGCCATTTGGTTTTACATTTTATAAAGGATCTCGAACAAAAAAGGGCACTACTGCAAAAATTGGCAACAAGCCTACAGAATGGGGGCGTCTTATTCATTTCTTCTATTAATGCTGATATGACAGACACAATATGCCAACAGCAGCTCAAGTATTGGCGAAATTCCATGTACCAAAATGATATTTCCGAAGAAGATTGGTTACGTTTTGAGCAGTCCTTTGGCTCAACTATTTATCCAATTAAACTTGAATTATTGATTGACTTACTACATGAGGTTGGCTTCACAAAGATTGTTCCCTATTTTAAATCATATTTAGTCGATGCATTAGTAGCCACGAAGGAAGAGGTAAATAAATGAGCAGAGAAAATATTTTAATTGTCGGAGGCTATGGTGAAGTCGGTAGTAAAATGGCAACTATGCTACTCACAAACTATCCAAACAAAATATGGATTGCAGGTCGAAACTTTGAAAAGGCAAAACAATTTTGCGCACAGCACCATCATCTTGCTAAGCCTATCCAAATGGATGTGTCCAAGACCGTAAACGCTCAGCAATTAGCCAATGTAGCACTTGTCATTATGTGTCTAGAGCAAAAAGATACTGCATTTGCACATCTCTGCTTGAAGGAAGGGATTATGTATATCGATATTACGGCAAGCTATGCCTTCCTAAAAAAATTAGAGGAACTCCATCCAATAGCTAAACAGAATAATGCAACAGCCGTTTTTAGTGTTGGTATGGCACCTGGATTGACTAATTTAATGGCTATGCATGCTGCACAGCAATTAGCCTCCATCGAGAAACTCCATATTTCTATTCTACTAGGAGCAGGCGATACACATGGAAACGCGGCTATTCTCTGGATATTACACCAACTAAACATTCCGTTTTATAGTTATAAAAATAAAAAAACCACTAATTTTACTAATAGGAGAAAAGTTCCGTTTAAAGAGCTTGGCAAACGTAGTGTGTACCAATTTAACTTCTCAGACCAACATACATTAGCAAAGCATTTCCCTACTATTCCAATCATGACAAGATTGGGCTTTGATGTAGAGTCACTCAATTGGTTCGTATCCTTTTTGCAAAAAAGCCGAATTGTGAAATTGTTAAAATTCAGCAAAATACAAGCAACGCTCGCTTCTCTCATTCAAAAAATAAAAATTGGCTCAGAGGTATGTGGCATTCATGTAGAAGCCATTGGGAAAAAACATCACAAAGAAGCAGTCTTTACATTAGACTTTCTTGACCGTGATGAATCTCTCGTGACAGCAAAAGTTGCAACGGCGATTGCTAAAGAACTCCTGAACAACAAGCATCCCTTTGGAACTTATCATATTGAGGAACTGTTTACACTAGAAACATTACAAGCTCAATTCACATTTTCTTCCCAATAAAAAAGCATTTAGCACTCGCCTATACGGGAGAGCTAAATGCCTCTTATTATTTATAAAACTTTTTCCAAAAAATCCTTTGCACGCTGTGTTGACGGTGCTGTAAAAAACAATTCTGGTGGAGCATCCTCAATGAGCTTACCACCATCAAGGAAAAGAATACGATCAGCAACCTCACGAGCAAAGCCCATCTCATGTGTCACAATCAACATGGTCATACCTGAATCTGCGAGGCTTTTCATAACTGCTAATACCTCTTTTACCATTTCAGGATCAAGTGCTGATGTAGGCTCATCGAATAATATAACTTTAGGGTCCATCGCAAGTGCTCGCGCAATGGCAACACGTTGCTTTTGTCCCCCAGATAATCGGTTTGGATATTCCTGGCGCTTCTCAAACAGTCCTACTTTCTTCAGTAGTTCTTCTGCTTTGTTGATAGCAGCTGTTTTATCTAACCCCTTCACATTGATTGGGGCATATGTTAAATTTTCTAGTACTGTTTTATGAGGGAAGAGATGGAAATGCTGAAATACCATTCCTACTTCTGCACGTATTTTCATAATATTTGTCCCTTTATCCGTAAGGACATCCCCTGCAATTGTTACCTTTCCACTCGTGGGGATTTCTAATAAGTTTAAGCAACGAAGGAATGTCGATTTACCAGATCCTGATGGTCCAATAATGGCGATTACTTCTTGTTCTTTGATTTCTGTAGAAATACCCTTTAGTACTTCATTTTGCCCATATGATTTGTGTAAATCTTCAATTTTAATCACTTTTTCTCATTCCTTTCTCGATTCGTTTACCAAGGAACGTTAAAACAAGCGTCATAAGGTAATAAATTACTCCCGCAAAAAGTAATGGCTCAAGATAACGGTATGTTGAACCTCCTACAATATAGGCACGACGCATAATATCTAATGCACTGATTACCGTCACAACGGCTGTTTCTTTATTTAATGTAATAAATTCATTAACTAAAGATGGTAAAATATTTTTTACTGCTTGTGGAATAATAATATCCTTCATCATTTTTGCATATGGAATACCAAGTGCTTGTGCCGCTTCCATTTGCCCTTTATCCACTGCATTAATACCAGCACGGATAATTTCTGAAATATAAGCACCAGAGTTTAAACCAAATGCAATAATCGCTGTAGGAATTGGTTCAATTTGAATATCCAGTAATTGTGGTACTGCATAATAAATAATCAATAATTGTAATACAAGTGGTGTACCACGGAAAATCGACGTATAGAAATCAGCAAACCAACGTAAAACATTGACCTTACCAATTTTACATAATGCCAGTAGTATACCTACGATAAAACCGATGATGGATGCACCGATTGCAATTTGAAGTGTAACACCTATCCCTTTTAAAATATAAGGAATAGAGGGAACAATCGCCGTAAAATCTAAATTCACAGCGCTCCCTCCTTTCTTTTTCATCTTGATACAGCTATTGTTTTTTGTACAGAAGGTGAAACGTCGAGCATAGAAAACTCTCCCCTCTATAGGGGAGAAGAAAAGCACAAGCGATAGCCCAAATAAGAGCTATCGCACGCTTTAATTATTCAACTTTTTCTAACCATTTTTCTTCTAACTCTTGAATTTTTCCTTCTTCTGCTAATTCTTTTAGTGCTTTGTTAATTTTATCTTTCAAATCGCTGCCCTTTGGAACTGCGATCGCTTTGAAATCTTCCGGTTGTTCTTCTACAGGAAAGGCTTCTAATTGGTCATTTGTTTTTAAATAACCTTTCGCAACGCCACCCTCTAAAATACCTGCGTCTAAGCGTTTAGACATCATATCTTGAATAATCTCAGGGATACGTGTACGTCCTTCTACTGCTACATCTACTTTTTTTGCAATATCATTACCTAAATTTTCTTGAATAGATGCTGTTTGTACACCAATCTTTTTTCCAGCCAAGTCAGCTTCTTTTTTAATGCCGCTATCCTTTTTAACAATGATTACTTGCTCTGTTTCATTGTATTGATCAGAGAAATCAACCACTTTTTCACGATCTGGGTTTGGTGTCATACCCGAAATAACTACATCAATTTTCCCTGCTTGTAATGCTGGTACTAAACTGTTGAAGTCCATATCTTGCACTTGCATGTCAACGCCTATTTTTTCTCCAACTAATTTGATTAAATCAATATCAAATCCAATAATTTCTTCACCTTTAGCTGCATCAACATATTCAAATGGAGCATAGTCAGCTGAAGTACCAACCTTTAATACTTGCTTGTTCCCTGTATCAGTATTAGATCCTGTATCGCTTGCATTATTATCTTTAGTGCCGCATGCTGCAAGTACACCTATAACAAGTACAAGCATTACCATGAATAACTTGTTCTTCATAATCATTGATCTCCTTTTATTTATAATTTATTGTGTATGAGAATTCATTTCTCGAAAATAGTTGATTGGATATTTATTCATACTTAAGAATAAAAAATCTATCTGCTAATTAAGATATACTCTTTTGAAATAATAATCAAGATAAACTAAAAATATTTTAGCGAATTATTATATACATAATTTTCAGATAAGTCAATTTATTTATATTTCAATTGCTCTTTACTATACTATTTTCCGAAAGCACAACAATTATCCCATAAATAATGAATTAAAAATAAATAAAAAAAGACCCCCAATGTAATGGAGGTCCTCCAATTTATTTTTCCTCAGGAAACAACTTTGTCTTTAGCTCGTCCTCTCCAGAGCCTTCTGCTAATGGAACATGCGAACGATAAGCTGCGCGGCAGATTAAATGTCCAGCAACTGGTGCTGTTACAAAGACGAAAAGAATACCTAAAATGAGGCGTACACTGACAAAACCATCATGCACCCAAAAATAGATAAACGTACCTAGTAAACAAGTTAACACTGATAATGTAGAGCTTTTCGTAGCAGCATGTGATCGTGTATACACATCTGGTAAGCGAATCATGCCAAATGCGCTAATAACGCTCACTATTGAACCTATCAAAATAAGGATGACGGCCGCCCATTCAATCATTTGATTTACGTTCAACAATCACACCTCTTTCAATATATTTGGTAAAGGCAATTGTACCAATAAACGCTAAAATACCTAAAATAAGAATGGCCTCCAAATATGCCTTCGTCTTTAAAATAATCGAAACAATCGCAATGGCCGATAAAAGATTTACACCAATTGTATCGAGAGCTATGGCTCGATCAGGCATTGATGGACCACGGATGACTCTATACAGCGACAGCGCAATGGAAATACTAAAAAAAGCAAGCGCTAGCAGTAGAACATTGGTAATCATTAGCGTGTCACCTCCATTATTGCTTGTTCAAATTTCCCAATTGAGCGTATGACAGCATCCTTAGACTGCTCAATGTCCATGGCATGGATATAAAAGACATCGCCCTCTTCTGATACTTCCATCACTACAGAGCCAGGTGTTAACGTTAGCAGTAAGGCAAGAGCTGTAATCTCCCAATCGCCCTTAAGTACCGTTTTATACGTGAAAATACCAGGTGTAATGTTAAGCCTTGGAGTAGTTATTTGTCTTATAACGCTATAACTTGATAAAAATAGCTCCCAATTAAACAGCCATAATAATTTTAAGATTGAAAAGACACGTCGCAAATAAAATTGGGTGCCATAAAAGCGATGCATCGCATATAAAATACCCATACCTACAATAAAGCCCATTAAAAATGTCGAAAAATGTGGTGTCACTTCATCCTGTAAAAGTAACCAAAGTGTTGCGATAAATAAATTTAAGATAAACTGCATCGCCATTATTTATTCACCTCACCTTGCCATAAATCACCATCTAAAACAGCATCAATATAAATAGATGGTGTATAAAGTGTTTCCGCTGCATCTGTTACAAAAGGTGCCAATTTTTCAGCCCCAATACCTAAACCGAGTGTACATGCAGCCAATAGTGTTAATGGTAGCAGAATACGTTTTGGTAAAGGTTTTTCATCCTCTATACTAATGATGGTTTCTCCAAAAAAGGAAGAAAGAAATATTCGTAGCAGTGAATACAAAACAATTAAACTAGAGAAAAACCCTAGACCTAATAGAACAAAATTGCCACCTTCTATCGCACCTTGTCCAATTAAAACTTTTCCTAGAAAACCGCTTAATGGCGGTATACCAGCTAAAGAACACATAGCTACAAAGAATAACCATCCAAAAAAAGGATAATTTCGTATAAGTCCACTCATTTTATCTATTACTGTTTCCCCAGTGACATAAATCATCATACCAATTGCTAAAAACAGCATAGCCTTGGCTACCATATCATGCATTAAATAGTAGACAACGCCTTGCAAGGCTGATTCTGTACCAATCGCTAGACCAGCTACTATAAAGCCAACACCAATCAGCACATTGTAGGAGGCAATCGTTCTGACATCTCGTCCTGAAAGAGCGCCGATACAGCCTGCTATAATCGTGACTCCAGCCATTATGCCGAGTGCCATGTGTGTGACTTCCGTATTGTTAGGGAAAAGCAATGTAAAAGTACGTACAAGTGCATAAATCCCTACCTTTGTTAATAAAGCAGCGAATAAAGCAGCAATAGCAGTTGGTGGTACACTATAGGAGCCTGGCAACCAGAAGAATAATAAAAGTCCAGCCTTCAAGCTGAAGACAATTAAGAAAATAAGCGCCACTGTTGTAATAAGGGGATTAGTCCCTGCCTCCATCACACGAACAGATATATGGGCCATGTTTAATGTACCCACTGTGCCATATAGGAAAGCTAACGCCACTAAGAAAATCCAAGAGGCCACAATATTGATGAGCACGTATTTCAATGCTTCACGCAGTTGAATTTTCTCGCCACCTAAGCTAATAAGTGCATAGGAAGCAAGCAGCATTACTTCAAAACATACAAATAAGTTAAAAATATCGCCCGTCAAAAATGAGCCGTTAACGCCCGCTACCATGAGTAAGGTAAATGGATAAAAATACATTTTTTCATACCTTAACTCCATCGTAAAAATTGCATATAGTATACAAATAACGGCCACAAGATTAGCAACTAACACTAATAATGTTGCAAATGAATCTGCCACAAATGAAATACCAAATGGCGGAGCCCAGCCACTAAAATCAATTCGCAATATACCTTGATGTTGAATCTCTAACAATAAAATAATGCTAATAATAACAATAAAGCTTAATGTCAATAAGCTGATGATACGTTGTAACATCACATGCTCTTTTAAAAAAACCAGTAAAATAGCTGTAATTACCGGTACAATTAATGGTAAGACAATTATATTACTCATCCGGCGTACCTCTCAATTCATCAAAATTCCCTGAACCATTTGTCTTGTACGCACGATAGCCTAAAACTAAAACAAATGCAGTAACAGCAAAGCTAATCACAATAGCTGTTAAAATTAACGCTTGTGGTAACGCATCTGTATAAGGGCCCTCTGATTCCCCTAATAATGGTACAGCTCCTTTTTTAAGACCTCCCATTGTCAGAATCAGTAAGTGGGCAGCATGTGATAAAACAGCAGTGCCTAATATAACACGCAATAACTGTTTCGAGAGGATTAAGTACGTTGCAACAGCTACTAATATACCTACTAAAACAAGTATTAAAGACTCCATTGGCTACTCATCCTCACTTATACTTAAAATAATTGTCACGACAACACCCACCACCGTTAAAGCTACACCCGCTTCAAAAATGGTTACGGTTGAAAAACCCATTTTCCCAAATATCGGCACATCAATATACGTATAGGCCTGTGTTAAAAACGGCACATCGAAAAACAACGAACCTATTGCAGTTCCAGTTGCAAGCAATACGCCTAATGCTGCAACCTTTTTAAAGTCAAATGGCATTCCTTTATGCACAGTCTCAATATCATAGGCTAAGTATAATAAAACAATGCCAGAAGCTAACACGAGGCCACCTATAAAGCCACCACCTGGCGCGTGATGTCCAGCAAAGAACAAATACACGCCAAGTGTTAAAATAATGAACACGACTGTCTTTGTGACCGTCCTTAATATCACATCATTAATTTTCACGATCTGCTTCCTCCTTTCGTGGCTTAAGCTTTGTCAACATATAGACCCCTAAGCCAGCAATCAGAAGAACAACAACCTCTAACATCGTATCAAAGGCACGGAAATCCCCTAGAATTGTATTGACAATATTGGAACCCCCAGCCAATTCATAGGAATCATTGAAGTAAGTGGACACTGGTTCAAAGCGATCGTAGTGTACGACTGCCAATCCAACCATTGTTACGGTTGCCCCAACAAAAATGGAGATCATCGCTTTTGACCATTGAATCCTTTTGCGAGGAGCTTCCGGCATTAGATCTGGTAAATATTTAAAGCACAACAGGAATAAAGCCGTTGTTACCGATTCAACAACCAATTGTGTTAAAGCTAGATCTGGTGCACGGAAAATGACAAAGAAGAAGGCAATGGAATAACCTAATACACCATTTAACAACATAGCTGTCACACGACCTTTTGCAAAAATCATCCAAACAGCTGCAAAAATCATGACAAATACAAGAATTAGCTCATAGTATTCAACAGCAGAGTCCATGTCAAAATGAAAGGTCATTGCGTCTGACCAAATAAAATAACCAGCAATAAGTGCAACGAAAAATACATATATATAGACAAAATAATGTGTTAAATTACCTGTCATATATTTACTAGTGAGCTTCTTAGAGCCGCTTTCACTCATCTCAATTATTCGATTGTAATACGTATTAAACGTATACTTTTGTGAAAATAGGCGATAAAGTGGCTTCCAGCTTTTTAATGTTTTGAATAAGATTATCCCAATAATAATGACACCTAGCGTCATTATTAATTCCGCATTGATGCCATGCCACGCATGGACATGTGGTGTTAATTCACTTGTTGTTGGGAATGTAGGATAAATACTTGCCATAGCAGGCTCTAAAATATAGTGACCTAGCACATTTGGGAAGAAAAAGATACCTATTACCAACAAGCATAAGATTATTGGTGAAATTAACATGCCAAACGGAGCTTCATGTGGTTTTCTATCCATCTTCTCTGGCTGTAGTTTACCCAAAAATGTACGGCTAATTAATATCAAACTGTAAACAAATGTAAAGACACTTGCCACCCATGCTACTAATGGGAAAAACAGCCCTACATCAGCAATTGAGAATGCCTCTACATCTCGAATAGCCAATACCGCAGCAAAAAACATTTCCTTACTTAAGAAACCATTAAATGGCGGTAATCCTGCCATCGAGAAGCTACCGATAACTGCGATTGTAAATGTTATAGGCATTAAAGACATTAGGCCACCTAAACGGCGAATATCGCGAGTTCCCACTTCATGATCGACAATTCCAACCATCATGAATAAGGCTCCCTTAAATGTCGAGTGATTCACAAGGTGAAATAACGCCGCAAAGCTTGCTTGTGTATAGAGAATAGAATTCTCTGCATAGCCATAATAATGACCAACAGATCCAAGACCAAATAGACTCATAATTAAGCCCAGCTGACTCACTGTTGAAAAAGCTAATAAAGCTTTTAAATCCGTTTGACGAACAGCATTAAAGGAACCCCAGAATAGTGTAATTAGACCAACGACACTGACTAGCCAGAACCAAATGGCTTCTCCTCCAAAGACTGGTGAAAAACGGGCAACTAAATAAATTCCTGCCTTAACCATTGTCGCTGAGTGTAAGTAAGCACTAACAGGTGTTGGTGCTTCCATAGCATCTGGTAACCAAATATGGAATGGAAATTGAGCAGACTTTGTAAAAGCTCCTAGTAAAATTAAAATTAGCGCTGGCGTAAACAGAGAATGATCACGTATTACTTCTACATTAGCTACAATTTCACGAATACTAAATGTTTGAGAGGCCACGTAAAGCATTAAGAAGCCTGCAAGCATCGATAGACCACCAAAGACTGTAATCATCATCGCCTTTTTAGCTCCTGCGCGAGATGCTTTTCTATGGTGCCAAAAAGCAATTAATAGGAATGATGACACACTTGTTAGTTCCCAAAATGTGTATAATACCATTAGGTTATCTGAAAAAACAACGCCAAGCATAGCGCCCATGAATAGTAATAAATAGCAGTAAAAATGATGAAGAGATTCTTTCGTTGATAAATAAAAAATAGAATATAAAATGACTAAACTACCTACTCCTGTAATCAGTAAACCAAAAATCATACTGAGTCCATCAAGGTAAGTTGTGAAATTTATATTAAAAGAGGGAATCCACTCATATGTATGGATAAATGTTTTACCCTCGGCAAGTTGAGGAATATAGCGCGCGAGTAAAAGAAACAAGATAAGTGGAACAGATAAAACAAACCAGCCAAGATGTGTGACACGCCTTAGTCGCCTATAAAGCAATGGGATTAGTGCAGCACAAACAATTGGCAAAAGTATTGCGATGAGAACAGTAACCAAATGAAAACCTCCTACTATCAAAATCATCTAGCAAATTTTTGTGGTGATTGGAATGGTAAGTGCTAAGACTCTAGAAATTTGTTCAAGCTAAGTAACATATCAGATCTATTCTTGAAATTTTTTAAATGGAATGTGGTGGGGTGTGAAAAAGTGCCTTGTCGTTTATCAAAAATGGTTATGTTAGTTATTTAGTCACTTCTAACCCGATGCAAGCCTAAATAACTTGTGGAAAATCAGATAATTTATACAGTTGTAACTTAGGTTATATCAGTACAATGAAGACACTTGACTATCTATTTAACACACTGCATAATAGTGTGGCATATGAAAGCAATTTTGCTCAGATGCACATAATGCATAAATTAAATAATTTTAAATTATTGATTTAAGCTTAATCCTTCAAGGGTTTTCCAATATATTTCCGTTAACTTTTATACGTTTTTAAGTATACAATATAAATGAGCATAATGCACTGTAACAGCATCAATTTTAGCTGTTTTAGGATAATTTTTTCGATACAACAGTGAAATTAACAAAATACCAACAGATAAGAGGTGTACATTTTTTATGAAGCATGTAAAAGGGCGTTTGGATGAAAGTATATTAGTTTGTGTTTACTACGGCTTAAATGGCGAACGTTTAATACGTCGTGGTCATAAGATGGCCACAATGCTAGATTGTCCACTCTATATTCTTTCAGTCGATTCGCAACCCCTTGATGCATTTGACGCAGAAAAATCTAGTTATATAGAGCAATGGAAGAAGCTATCAGATGAACTTGAGGTTGAAAAATTCATTTTGCAAGATAATGAAAAACGCCCCATTCAAAAAGTTATTGCAGAAGTCGCAAAGAGTTATGGTATTTCACAAATTATCGTAGGGCAAAGCGCACAAAGTCGTTGGGAGGAAATCACTAAAGGTTCTTTCCTAAACGTACTGTTAAAAGAAGTTCCTTTTGTAGACTTTCATATTGTGGCTGTTCAACGTCCAACAGACGATGATGCAAATGAAACATATGAAAAAGGAGTACGTGCTTACTTAATTAAAGAGCAGGATCACTTTAAAGTAGCATTTACTTGCCCTAAATATGTATCCATCGAAGGTATATTTTTCAAGGAAATTGGCACGGACTTTGACAATGGCATCTTTAAATTTACTTACAATGATAAAATGCATGAAGTTCATATTTCAGAGGGCTACGTGATCGATCAAGAGAAGTTGCCAGCAGAATTTTTAGCTCCATTAAGACAATAAAAAGACGCGTACCTCATAAAGAGGACGCGTTTTTTAAACTGCAGTGGATGCTGGTTTATCCTTCGGTAAAAAGAAGGCAATCAACAATAATAACGGTAATAAGGAAACGACCATCATAGTAAAATCAATCCCTTTATGATCCATTAAAATGCCGATAACCATCGCACCTATTGCTCCCATACCAAAGGCAAAGCCCGTTGTTAAGCCAGCCATTGTACCAATTTTTGTTGGTACTAGCTCTTGAGCATAGACTACCGTTACGGAGAAGCTAATCATGATCAATGTACCGATAATGACTAAAAATATCATAGCGGCCCATAATGGTACATAGGGCAATGCTAAACAAAATGGCATTGGCACTACCACAGAAAGAATAATGACATTCTTTCTACCAATACGATCTGATAAAGAGCCTCCGAAAAATGTACCTACTACCCCGAATGCCATGAAGGTGAATATTAATATTTGTCCTAGTCGCAGGCTGACATCATAGTGATCCATCAAATAAAACACATAAAAGCTTGTTATATTTGTTGTATAAAATGATCGTGCAAAAATAATTGTAAATAATAATGTTAACGCAATTCCTACTTGTTTCTTTGTTAAAGGAGGCAATGTTGAGATTAGTACACGTTTTTTCTTCGCTATACGCTCTTGCTCCAATTGTTTTTTATACCATGTAGCTATTTTACTCAATAAAATGATACCGAACGTTGCAACGACTAATACGATTGCAGCACCACGCTGCCCGAAAATATCAAAGATGTACGCACTAATTAACGGTGCAAGAGCTTGTCCTGAATTTCCTCCTACTTGATAGATAGACTGAGCAAGTCCTCTTTTAGAACCAGCTGCCATAAATGAAACTCGCGATCCCTCAGGGTGAAATATAGCTGAACCAAAGCCGATAAATAATACCGCAATAATAATAATCCAATACTGTGTTGTAAACGCGATAATGGCGATACCTATAAAAGAACTAATCATACCTATTGGTAAAGCATAGGGCATTGGTTTTTTATCACTGATAAAGCCTACAGCAGGCTGTAATGCAGAAGCAAATATGTTTAAAACAAAAGAAATCATACCAATTTGTGTAAAGGTCAAACCTAATTCACTCTTAAATATCGGAAACATCGCTGGGATAACAGCTTGCATCGTATCATTGATAAGGTGAGCAACACCGATTGCAACCATAATTGGATAGATTGGATTTGTTAAATTTAATTGTTTATTCATGTTGCCACCTCGCTCATATTTTGTTTATACAGGATTGTCGCATACTATCGACCATTTTGCACAAGCTATAGTTCGACAGCTGTAAAAGGAGTTGATATATGCATGGAAAGCTTTATTCATGCTCACTTTTGGGAAATGATTCTTCGAACAACACTTTCGTTTTTTGCATTACTCATTCTGGCACGTATACTTGGGAAAAAACAATTGGGCCAGTTAACATTCTTCCACTATATTACAGGTATTACATTTGGTTCGATTGCTTCAGAAATAGCCTCACAGGAAGAAACACCTTTTTTAGATGGTATGATATCCCTCGTTTGGTGGAGTGCTTTAACTTATTTGATGACCGTCATTACCATTAAATCTAAAAAGGCTCGTGTTCTCATCGATGATAAACCTACCATCGTTATTCAAAAGGGGCTTATATTAGAATCAGCTCTACAAAAAAATCGTCTTCATTTAGATGAGCTAACAATGATGCTACGTGAACAAGCCATTTTCTCTGTACAGGATGTTGAATATGCTATGTTAGAAACAAATGGTAAACTCAGTGTTTTACAAAAAACTTCTGAGCAAGTGGCTACGAAGCAAGATGTGAAAGCGGATGTATCACCACCTACTTATCTGCCTACGGAAGTCATTTCGGATGGTCAACTTATTACAGAAAATATAGTTGAGCTTGAGCTAACAGAAGATTGGGTATTGAAAAAATTGAAAAAACAAAATGTGCAATCAGTAGAAGAAGTTTATTTTGCTCAAGTCCAAACAAATGGATCCTTATACATTAGCCTAAAAGACAAATCGAGACATTCAAGCCCGTAATTGTTTGTCTCGTCTCTTTGTTAGTCGATCTTTACTATATCTAATGGTGTAATGATACCTAGTAATTTTTGATGTGGTTCGCCATGCTCTGTTATTAGTAAGGCCTCGAAGCGCCTTCCCCTTTCGACCCCTTGTTTAAAAATCTCCTCAGCCTCATAGATCGTTAAAGATCTGCTGACAAATTTGTAATTTACTCTATTTTTCTCATGCATTAAAATATCATGCAACGTAGGAATCCTTTTTGGTAGATGGTCACCACCCATTTTTGAAGCAAGCCAATTGGTAATTCCTACTGTCGTGATAAGCCCTTTAAATTGCTTATTATAATAAACTGGGAACTGCGTAAATTTGCGTTGGCGTATCACTTTTAGTACATGTTTCAATGAATCGTTTTCCTGAAAAACCAGTACTCTTTTACGGAACATTTGTCCCACAAGCGTTGGCTTAGCAAGGGTAGCATCTATGTATTCAATTCTTTCTACAACATCGGTATGTGGTTCTGCAATGACATAATGTAAGGAAGTACGGTGATGCACAATAGCATTACGTAAGTCGGCATATGAGCGTAAATCATCCTCATATTTCTTCACCAAGACATCCTTTTTCTTTGCTTGATCAATCAGTCTATAAAAAGCCATAAAATCCTTGGCTCCTACAATATCTCGTAATCTATGATCTATTCGATTAAACGCTGTCAGGAAACGATCGGAGTTTTCAGTCCCCACTTTTCTTGTACCTTCTTTCTCTATTCATCTATATATTTTCCGAGTTATTTGACAAATTTCGAGTTACACACCCATTATATTCCTAAGTTATAGAGATTCCAAGAATGTAGTTTTTAAATATAGAAATGAATTAACAATTCCCCCTTGAAAGTGACGTAATGTTATTTTATATACTAGCTGTAACAGAGAGGGGTATTAGTTATTTTGCTGACGATTCACCATGTTTCCAAGCAAACTGGCTTACTGTTCGCACATTATGAGGAGATTGAACTGTTACTTCCAACAGTAAAGGCGGAGGATGGACAGAGGATTTACGGTGAAAATGCCCCTACAAATCGTATTTTTAAAGGCATGAGGATTCAAATTAAAAGAAATTCAAACTCTACTAAATAATTCATGGGCGTGGCAAACAAGTTAACTTTTATAGCGGAGGAACAAAAGAAATGACAACAGATGGAGAGTGCCATACTTGGATTAAAGAACGCTTCGGCTATTGAGGGAGGGCTAACAGAGTCCCTTATCCAGAAATTCATCCAGCTTTCGAATCCATAACAAGATAAAAAGCAAGCTTTCCGACAGCAAATTTTTGTAGCTGCCGAAATAGATCTCATTAACTTAGTGGTTACACAAGGAATCATTCTACTTGTTTTACATCTTTTATTCTGTGGATTTATGAATCAACCCTTAAGAAAAATTCAAACACTTTTTGATCAAAGTATAAGTTCTGCTCTTTCTTGGATTATGTTTTTTGTCGGGCTGATACTGCTTATAAATCGTGGGATGATTTAAAAATAAAAAACGGTAAAAACTCATCGCAAACTGGTTTTTACCGTTTTATCTTTTTTAGATTTTTGCCATAGACGCATTTCTTTTCATCATCGCGATCCCAATGCTAATACAGATAATTGTTAATGCCACAGTGATTATTAGGCTCCACCAATAGTCTGACATGTCCATTGCTCCTCGTACTAGCAAAATTCCATAGCTCGCTAGTTTCCAAGGAGATATTGTCCAAAAGATTCCCACTATCATATCTACGATTTGCCCTACAAAGATCACCGTAAATGCACATGTAGTAGCTATAACCGTTTTAAAACTAGCACTCATCAGTAATGAGACAGCTATTACAAATAACAGCCAAATATAGTACGTACAAAAACTAATTAGTAGTGCTCCAATGTCCAAAGTTCCATATAATATGCTTGTGTAATATACACTTGCAGCAAAGCCAGCTAAAATACTTACAAAACAAACTGTGCCTATAACAATAAACTTACTCATAAAGTAGGCGCCATATGAAATGGGCCGTGCATATAAGAGGGTAGCCATGCCACTTGCTCGTTCTTTACTAATAGCCCCTACAAATGAAGCCATCATCACCAGTAAGCCTATTGTTTGAAACTGTCCAATAGAAGCTTGGAGTAAATCAACTGGCACTAATTCTGGCATTAGCATTTCAAAGCCCTCAGGTACATTCCCAACAGCATTTAATATATCCATCATATAATAGTTTGTTAGTGGATCACTCATTCCAAGCAAAGCAAACACGAGAGGTATCCATAAAAATTTCCAGCTCCGCCATGCTTCTCTATATTCCTTTTGCAGAAGTACTTTGAATCCACTCATGCTTTTTTCGCCACCTTCATGAAAATTTCTTCCAGAGATGCTGTTTGTCGCTCCACTTTTCGGATGGTATAAGGACATGCACTTAAACGTTGTAGCAGCTCCTTCATCGTTGGCTCCTCATTCACAACCTCAATATACACATAACAACCGATTATAGTATAGGATGGATCCGCAAAAAGCTTCGCCTCTTCTTCACTGCCAAATTCAATTACATAGTTTTGCTCATCAAAACGTTGCCGTACCTCACGTAATGTACCCTGTTCCACTAGTTTTCCATTTTGCAAAAATAATAGCTGGTCTGTCATTTCTTCCGCATCATTTAAAATATGCGTTGAATATAAAATGGTTGTCTCTTGTTGTAAACCTTTTAATAAATCGAGCACTTCTCTGCGTCCAACGGGATCTAACGCTGAAACTGGTTCATCTAATAGCAGTAATTTAGGCTTATGCACAATTGCCTGGGAAATACCAAGACGTTGCTTCATTCCCCCAGAAAAAGTGGCTATTTTTTTATGTAGCGCATCCCCCAACCCTACGAACTCTAATGTTTTTTGTGCTTCTAATTTAGCTTTTTTGGCTGCTACACCATTCAACCTAGCAGCCATTTCTGTAAACTCTAATGCACTTAGCCAAGGATGAAACTGCGGATACTGAGGTAAAAACCCTATATTCGCACGTAAATCTCCATTTAACATCCTTACACTTCCAGCAGTCGGTTTTAAGAGCCCTGTTAACATAGATAAAGTTGTTGTCTTGCCAGCTCCATTTGGTCCAATTAAAGCTGTTGAAGTCTTTTCTTCTAACACGAAATGAATATTATCTACAACTGTGTGCTCTGCAAATTGCTTGGTCAAGCCTGTAACTTGAAGTAATGTTGTCATGACTGCTTTCTCCCTACTATAAAGTACGCAATGGACCCTAATAGATTGGCAAATAGAATGATAAATACCCATAAAATTTTAGGACCATTTGTGGCATGGATTTTACGCAGATCAATAAGCGCTACGATCATTAATATAATTTGAACGATGATGAGCGGTGCGATAACCGCCCATGGAACCTTTGCTAATTCCTCCATCATACAGATCACCTCATCATTTGTTATATATTAACTATAACAAATTTGTTCTAATATGTATAGAACAAAATAAAATTTAATAAAAAAGATGCACCCTAATAGGTACATCTTTTTTATTTATATAGTTGTTGCAATGCATCTTCCATTTTTGGGCGAATGGATACTTGTGGACGAGCTTTTTTAACTGCTGCTTCTGCTTCCTCTAATGAATTAACCATTCCCAGCTCCATTAATGCGGCTGCGGCGGCAACACCTGCACGTCCGCCACCACTTCCACAGTGAATATATACTTTTTGCCCGTCCTCGAAGGCTGATGCAATTTCTTTCGCTACTTGTTGAATAGATGATGCTACCTCAATCTCTTCATCTGCAATTGGCAAATGTTTATAAGAATAAGGAACTGTTTGCTGCTCTTGTGTGGAAAGCCCTTGAACACGAACATCTATCACAATATTTACGGATTCTTGTGCAAATGCAGTCTCAGCGTCTTTTGCACCACCAAAGAATAGTCGATCTTCTACTAAAGCATCGTAGTTCTTTTCCATATTCTCCACATCCCACATGTTTATTTTAGTAAATGCTTAATGTCCTCATAATATGGTAGGGCAGTTAATGCACCTGCTTTTGTGGCAGCAAAAGCTCCTAATTTATTGCCGAAGCTTGTACAGCGCACGAGTTCTTCTTGCGTTGTAGGTAAGCCATTATAATGGACATCACATAGTACGCCTGCCATAAATGCATCGCCCGCACCTGTCGTATCTACAGGTACTACCTTCTCCGTCGGCACATGGAGAACCTCACCATTAAGTACAGCATAAGTACCATTTTCTCCTACTGTGATTAAGATAATAGGCACTAAATAGCTATTGAGATGTGCAATGCCCTCTTCTAAGGTAGTTGTCTCTGTCAGAAAGAATAATTCATCATCCGTAACCTTTAAAATATCAACATCCTCAAAAAATGATGTAATCGTCTCTCGACAAATTTCCTCACTGCTCCAACGTAGCGGTCGAATATTGGCATCCATTGCAATAATTGCACCCTTATCCTTTGCCATTTCTACAGCTGCTCGCGTTGTGGCAAGTGCTGTTGGATGGAACATAGTACCTGAACATACTGTTAAAGCCGAAGCATGTTTAAAAGCTGCTTCATTTAGCTGTGATGGTTCCACTTGTAAATCGGGTGTTTCATCAACATAATCTTTAAAAATCCGCTCACACGCTTCTGTAAGATGCACATATACGCCACTTACTCGCTTTGCTGGATTAAATACGGCATAATCCAGTTGTACACCCTCTTGGGCAAGCCCATCTCGCACAAATTGAGAGCCTTCGTCATCCCCTGTAATAGTAATTAATGCCGACGGTGCCCCAATTCGGCTAATACCAGCTGCAACATTTACCGTTGCACCACCCATATATTTAGTAAATGATGTGTTTGTTACATCATCAGCAATATAGTCAATAAAAGCATCTCCATAGACTAATATAAAATCCTTCTCTTGCTTTGTCATGATTGTCCTCCAAAATGTCTAGTCATTATAGATTAACACGAAAATTGTCATTCTATCAATGACGCCGGGGCGTCATTGCGTCCAAATATTTTCGAGCTGACGAGTAGAAGTGAATCTATAACTGTCTGTCTATCCTGTGACAACGGTTGACTGATCTGCATCATACAAGCCTCTTTTCAAAATCTTTGATATCAGCTAGAGCCATTGTTTTAATTTAGTGTTTTGTTGAACACCTGCTGGATTAAGCTAATGGGTTTTACTTTTGTTAGTGGGCTATAAAATTTGAGTCAATCTCTATCTTTGTTATACTTGCCTATAGAAAGGTAGGGATTATCAAGATGAGTATTACAATTCGACAAGCGCAACCACATGATGCCCATGCCGTTGTGCCTCTTATTATCGATGCAATTGGTGAAATTGCTAATCGCTTAACTGGCGAGAAATCAGCTGAAGCTGTTATACAAGAACTGACAATTCTTTTTCAACGTGACGACAATCGACATTCTTATTTAAATACCTTTGTCGCTACTGAAGGAGAGCAAATATTAGGGATTCTCGTTTATTATCACGGTGCACAAGCCGTTCACATGGATGCTAACCTTGTTAAATGGCTAGAAGCAAAAAACGCTACATCCATTGTCATTGATCAAGAAGCACATGAAGATGAGGCATATATCGATACTGTTTGCGTAGCACCAGAAGCACGAGGTAAAGGAATTGGAACATTGCTATTACAATTTGCCGAAGAGCTAACAAAGCAGCGCGGCTATACAAAATTATCATTAAATGTTGAAACCCAAAAAGAAGATGCTCGCCGACTTTATGAGCGTTTGGGCTTTGTTATTACAGAGCCATGGTCCATAATCGATGAGCCATTCCATCACATGGTGAAACAGTTTTAGGAAGTGAAATATTTATATATGAAAACAAATTTTATTTACCCTCTTTTGATTGTCATTGCTTCTAGTAGCTACGGTATATTGTCAACGATTGTCAAAGTAGCTATGCAGCATGGCTTTACAACATCAGAGGCAGTATCAAGTCAGTATATAATCGGCTTTTTACTCGTTGTAGCCATTTTTATTTTTACAGACAGAAAATTACCGAGTCCATCCAAAAAGGGCTTACTTATTTTAATTTGTGCTGGAATTTTTACTGGGACGACAGGAATAGTGTATGGAGAATCTTTAAAATATCTACCCGCTTCTCTTGCGGTAGTCATGCTATTCCAATTTACATGGATTGGTCTGCTAATTGATTGTGCCCTACACAAAAGATTACCCAGTCGTCCTGAAGTAATTTCGATCATTATCTTATTTGCAGGAACTATTTTAGCTGCTGGTGTATTAAATGTAGATTTAAGTGGCATCCCTATCCAAGGGTGGCTATTTGGCTTTGCAGCAGCCTTTACCTTTGCTTGCTTCATTCAATTCAATTCGCGGCCTGTCGAGGGAGTTACTACGACTTCTCGGGTATTAATCGTTTCCTTCGTAGCCCTTATTATGATTAGTATTTTCCTTAGCCCTGAGGTTATTTGGAATGGCCAATTATTCATGCAAGGCTTATGGAAATTTGGACTAGCACTAGGTCTTTTCGGTATCATTTTACCAATTTACTTATTTTCAATCGCTATTCCTAAAGTCGGTGGCGCGCTAGCTTCCATTTTAAGTGCCATCGAATTACCAGTTGCCGTTACAGTTTCGGTTATTGTTCTGCATGAACCTTTAACCGCTGTACAAATCGTAGGGATTATTCTCGTTATTGCTGGTATGATGCTGCCAACCATTATTGCACAACGGCAACAAAAAGACAGCTTATTAGAAGCCCATTCATAAATCGACAAAAAACTCCTTAAAAATGGAATGATTCCTTTTTAAGGAGTTTTTTTGAATTTTGCTGAAATCGCATTGCTTACTGTTAAGTACTTAGCTATGATGAAGGCAAATGTAATTTTTTAATAATTCTAACATTAATCTTATCCTTTCGTATTATACTGCAATATGCAAGTACCTTACTTTATGAAAGGAGAAGATGATGAAAAAAACCCGCATTCTTGGTTTTTTCCTTGTGTTGATGTTTTTAGCTTTAGCTGCTTGTAACGGCAATAATCAGCAAAATTCTACAGATGGTGCAGCAAATAAAGACAAAACATCTGATGGTGATAAAACAGAAGTGGCAGCAACGACACCTTCAGGAAAGCTTGTCATTTACACAGGTCGTGATGAAGAAATGGTGCAAAATGTGATCGATCAGTTTAATGAAAAATACCCAGACATTGAGGTCGAGTTTTTAACGATGGGGGCACAGCAAATTTTAGAGCGCCTCCGCGGTGAAAAGGCCAATCCTCAAGCAGATTTTTGGTGGGGTGGAACGCAATCCGCTCTCATTGTTGGAGCAAATGAAGACTTATTGCATGCTTGGCAGCCTAGCTTTATCGGTGCCATTGATGCCTCACACAAAGATGCAGATGGACGTTGGTTTGGTGAGATGTTGCTACCAGAGGTCATTATGATTAATAGTGATTTACTGACAAAAGAAACAGGGCCTCAGGACTGGGATGACCTATTAGATCCTAAATGGAAGGATCAAATTCTAATTAGAGGTGTGCTTGCGTCAGGTACAATGCGCACAATTTATTCCTCTATGATTGTACGACAGGGAGACGATTCACCTGATAAAGGCTATGAATGGTTATTACAATTAGATGCTAATACAAAGGAGTATACACAAGATCCTAATGCCTTATATTTAAAGCTAACACGACAAGAAGGTAGTGTTTCTTTATGGAATTTGCAAGATATTTTATTAAAGAAATATACGACTGATTATCCTTTTGATTATATTTATCCAAAAAGTGGTGCACCTATTTTAGTAGATGGTGTAGCCGTTGTAAACAATGCGAAAAACTTAGACAATGCAAAACTATTTGTAGAGTTCTTATTTGAAAAAGAAATGGTGACACAATTGGCGAACGATTATTATCAAATTCCTACACGTTCTGATATCGATAAGGCTTCCATGCCAGAATGGTATCAGGAATTAGATTTAAAAACGTTCGATATTGATTGGCAGCTAATGTCTGACAAAGAAGCTGAATGGATGGAATATTGGGATAACAATGTAAAAGGGCGCGGCAAATAATAAAATAGGTAAAAATTCGGCATGTGCTGCGAATTTTTACCTTCCTGTATCATCTGCATTCTTTGTTAGAGAGGAGTTTATGATTGAGAAGTGTCAAAATTGAAAATGTCTCAAAGCAATTTGGTCAAGTGTATGGCGTGAATGATATAAATCTTGAAATAAAAGCAGGGGAATTTTTTACTTTTCTCGGTCCTAGCGGCTGTGGCAAAACAACCACTTTAAGGATGATTGCAGGCTTTTATTACCCTTCTAAAGGTAAAATTCTTTTTGACGATCGAGATGTCACTCGACTTCAGCCCAATAAACGCAATATCGGTATGGTATTTCAAAATTATGCTCTTTTTCCTCATATGACGGTTGATGAAAATATTGCCTTTGGTTTACAAGTGCGGAAATTTTCAAAGACCGAAATTCAATACAAGGTTGACCGCATTAGAGGACAAGTACATCTAGCAGCTTATGGTAACAGAAAAATAAATGAACTATCTGGTGGACAACAACAACGGGTTGCTTTGGCTAGAGCGCTTGTAATTGAGCCAGATATTTTATTACTGGATGAACCTCTATCCAATCTAGATGCTAAATTGCGTGAGGAAACACGTATTGAAATCAAACGAATTCAATCTGAGCTTGGCGTTACAACGATTTACGTTACCCATGATCAGATGGAGGCAATGGCTATGTCGGATCGAATCATGGTCATGGAGAATGGTTTGATCAAGCAAATTGGGACTCCTCAAGAAATTTATCATCAGCCTGAAGATCGTTTTGTAGCTAACTTTATTGGTGAAACCAATTTAATCGAAGGCACTATACAAGCCATTAATGGTGAAAATGTACAAGTGAGAACCTTAAATGGACATCTTTTGACTGGGCGAAAGCAACAAAGCTCCCCCTCTTTAACGCATATGATTGGAGACAAAGTGTTTATTTCTATTCGACCGGAGTCTATTCAACTAGGTACTGGTGATAATACGTTAACAGGAAAAATTACATTTGTTGAATTTACAGG
Source organism: Lysinibacillus fusiformis (assembly GCF_002845985.1). Classification (GTDB taxonomy): domain Bacteria; phylum Bacillota; class Bacilli; order Bacillales_A; family Planococcaceae; genus Lysinibacillus; species Lysinibacillus fusiformis_D. The sequence continues at coordinate 75,563 of NZ_PDFK01000008.1, forward strand.
TATTAGCGTCAATTACATTGTAGATTTTACGGCATTTTCACTTAAAGTAATGATTATTAATTCTTATGACCAAATAAAGAAAATCGGTGAAGACATTACAATCAATATGGCTCATGATTCACTGTACTTATTAGGGGAATAGGAGGAAGCCAAAATGGGAAAACAGTCTGTCAATGCCTCTCAGGAAAGCGCGTGGACACGAATTTTTCAATCCAATTGGTTTGTTTATATTTTAATATCGCCATTATTTTTAGTATTGTTCGCCTATGTGGTTTACCCCTTCTATCAAACATTTATCCAAAGTTTTGCTGGTGATGAGGCTTTCTTTCACTATAAAAAATTTTTTGATCTGGCGAGCCCAGCAAACTTAGAAGCTTTATGGACCAGTATTTATATTTCGATCATCAGTGTTATTTGCTGTGCAGTCGTTGGGGTTACGATGGCCTTTTTACTGGAGCGCTATAATTTCCCAGGAAGGCGTACACTGTCTATTTTAGTATTAGTTCCTATGGCACTTCCTCCTCTAGTGGGTGTACTTTCTTTTTCATTTTTATATGGCGATAGCGGTATTTTCCCTCGAATCTTTCAGCATCTATTCGGATTAGACCATGTACCGTTTGCATTGAAAGGCATTTGGGGAGTTATCGTCGTTCATACCTTCACGATGTATACGTACTTCTACTTAACAGCTTCAGCTGCTATTAAGGGGCTCGATCCTGCTTTAGAAGAGGCTGCAACCAGTCTAGGTGCAGGGCGTATTCGCGTATGGACAAAGGTTATTCTACCAATGCTGACACCTTCCATTGTCGCCTCGTCCTTATTAGTGTTTATGATCTCAATGGCTTCCTATACAGCACCTTTAATGTTTGGTGTAGAGCGCACCATGACGATGCAAATATATTTATCACGTACAAATGGCAATCTTGAGATGGCTGCAACACAGTCGATGATTTTATCCTTTGTATCTATTACCTTTTTAATCATCATGCGTTGGTATCAGAATCAGCGAAATTATCAAAATCTCAGTAAGGGTATCAGTGTTCATCGTTCCGAGGTATCCTCTAAAAAAATTAAAGTTATGGCAACAATCGCATCCTTTGTTGGGACATTCATATTAATATTGCCGATATTAGTTTTGATATTGATATCTTTTTCTGTTGATGGTGCTTGGAAAACGCAAATTCTCCCGACCGACTATACGATCGATCATTATATTGCTCTTTTTACTGATGAGCGTACATGGCGGCCTATTTGGAATTCCATTCAAATGGGTGTCATAGCAACAATCGGCAATATCATTTTTGGTGTCGCTGCTGCTTATGCTATGGTTCGGTTAAACTTTAAAGGGAAAACATTGCTCGATATTTTGATTATGGTACCTTGGGCTTTACCTGGTACTGTTGTAGCGGTTAATTTAATCGCTGCCTTTAGTACAGAAAGTATTTTTAGTTTCAATCAAGTATTGATCGGTACATTTTGGATTTTGCCATTAGCGTATTTTATTCGACATTTACCACTTGTTTTTCGATCTACTTCCGCCTCTCTTGTACAACTAGATCAATCGATTGAAGAGGCTTCACGTGGCTTAGGCGCCAATTGGTGGTATACATTTAGACGGATTGTCGTACCGTTAACATTCACCGGAATTTTAGCAGGGACACTCTTAGCTCTCGTGCAAAGCTTTGGTGAGTTTGTTGCATCCATTCTAATATACAGTACATCCACTATTCCATTGTCTGTAGCGATATTCCAAAAATTATATGCATTTAAATTTGGGACCGCCTGTGCTTATGGTGTCTTACAAATTTGCTTAATTTTAGTTGTTCTTATTATTTCTGAAAAACTATCAAAAGGCAGTGCTGGTACAGCCATCTAGCTGCCAATCTATTAGGGGGCCATTACAATGTTTGAAGATTTTCGCAACAAAACGCAGCGGGAAGATGGGATGATATTCCCTTCTAACATCTATCGGAAAATTGTCTTACAGCCAGCTTATGATGAAGCGAAGAAAAATTTTTTAACAATCATGCTACAAATTAATATTGCTCATTTAAAAATGTTAGAAGAACAAGGACTCGTAAAAAAAGATGAAGCGAAACAAATTGGGATAGCTCTAAAAAAAATAGATTTAAATTATTATCGTTTAGAGGATTACAGTCCCCAATATGAGGATTTATTTTTCCGCATTGAAAATAAACTAATCGAGCTTGCTGGTGATGTTGCAGGAAATCTTCACATTGGCAGAAGTAGGAATGATATGGGGATCGCCATCTATCGTATGACCTTAAGGAAAAAACTATTATTATTAATGAACGAGTTACTAACATTACGTGATGACTTAATCGCGGCTGCAGAGGAACATATAGATACCATCATGATTGGCTACACGCATACACAGCAGGCTCAGCCCACAACCTTTGCCCATTATTTAAAAGCTGTTATTGACCAGCTTGAGCGTGATTTTGAGCGGATGCAGCATGTCTATAAAACTGTCAATCGCAGTAGTATGGGGGCGGCTGCCTTAACAACGACAGGCTTTAATATTAGTAGAGAACGGATGCGTGATCTACTGGCATTTGATGATATTATCGAAAATGCGTGGGATGCTGTTGCAGGCGCAGATTATATTGCTGAAGCGGCAAGTATTGTACAGCTTGCTGCACTCAATCTCGGCCGTACATCTCAAGATTTTTTATTATGGGCTACCCAGGAATTTAATGCATTCACACTCGCAAGTCCATATGTCCAGATAAGTTCCATAATGCCTCAAAAACGTAACCCTGTTTCCGTAGAGCATACACGTTCATTACTATCTGCGGTTGTTGGAGATGCAAGTACAGTATTACAAATGGTACATAATACACCGTTCGGAGATATCGTCGACACTGAAGATGATATGCAGCCCTATTTATGGCGTGCCATTGACCGTTTAAATGGTATTTACAAGTTATTTGGTTCTCTTGTTGTCACAATGGATGTTAATAAAAAGAAATTAAGAAACCGTGCAGAGAATAGCTTTGCCAATGTTACAGAGCTTGCAGATACATTAGTGCGTTCAGAGGGGATTTCATTCCGCCAAGCACATAGTATTGTTAGCAAATGTATTAAAGTTCTACTTGCCCATGGCGAAGAATCACTAGCAAGCCTTACATGGGGCCTTGCCAATACACAATCTAAATTGATTACGGGAAAGGAATTAGCTATTTCAGAAGAAGACTTTTATAAAACATTAAAGCCAGAATCTTTTGTTGGTGTGCGAACATTGCTAGGTGGCCCAGCTCCAGCCACAATGAAAGCAGCGCTCGAACGTTCAAAAATGAATGCTCAAAACCTTTATGAATGGGTCCGCTTAAAGGAAAATTCTATTATACAAGCGGAAAAGGAATTAACAGCCTTTCTTGAGGAATGGAATCAATGAAGGATTGGTTATTGATTATTGACGGTGGAGCAACAAAAACAGCATGTGCGGTCGTTCATGCTGAATCTGGTGACATTCACTATTCTACAACAATGCAAGGCTCGAATTATCAAGCCATTGGTGTCGAATCAGCTACAGCAAGATTACAAGGACTTTTAGCAAATGTACAAACATTTTTGCAAAAGTACCCCCATTCTCAAATTGCTGTAGCTACCTTTGCGTTAGCTGGCATTGATTCTCCTAAGGATCATGCCACAGTAACGGCCATTGTTCAAAATGCCCTAAAGGCCACACAGCTACAAATCAAGACGCTAATTATTGAAAATGATGCGGAAGCTACACTACTTGGTGTGACTGCTGGACAGGCTGGTGCATTACTCATTGCCGGAACAGGAGCCATCGCCTATGCCTATGACGGGCAACGAATTGTACGTGCAGGAGGTTGGGGACATCGAGCTGGTGATGAGGGAAGTGGATATTGGCTAGGGCAGGAAGTAGTAAGAGCTGTATTTAAAATGGAGGATGGTCGTGGTGAACCAACAATCTTAAAAGAAGCCGTCTATCATTTTTTAAATATACAGGATGTAACAGAGCTTGCGGAATGGTTATTCCATCCATCCTATACGAATGCACAGCTGGCCAAGATGAGCTCATTTGTAGCAAAGGCAGTCGAGCAAGAAGATGCTTGCGCCATGCAAATATCACTACAGGCTGCCTACGAATTAGTTCTTCTAGCAAGCGCTGTATTGAAAAAAATGGGCTATCAGAATGGACCATTTACACTTTATTGTAATGGTGGTGCCATCAAGCATAATCCACTCATTTTAAAGACTTTTACGGAGGAAATCACCTTACTATATCCACAAATTGATATTAAACTTTGTCAGCATCAGCCTATTACTTATTTGATTGAACGTACAAAAAGGGCATATGACTATTTATAAGTCATTGCCCTTTTCATAGTGTAAAAAAACAAAACCATCTATTTTGTGAAAGATGAAGATGGATTTCCGTTGCAGGCTACTTGCTTTCCCGTGGGCTAGCGCCGAGCCGCTTCGTGTTTAGAGTCTCGCGGGAATCGAGTAGCCTTCCGCTCCACCTCACAAAAGATTATCTTTTTAGAAAAAATTCCTAAGTAAAGTGAAGGTGTTCACTACTTATTTATTGAGAGGTGTGTAACTAATCACTTCTCCACATTGAAAATAAGAGCCTATCCTTTCTCTAATTATACAAATATTTTGATCGCTACGGCTAGTATAAAAGAGAAGGAAAAGACACCTTTGCCACATGGATTTAGTGAACTGCCCCCTGGGAAGGACGCTGGCAGAACGGAAATTCCCCCCCGCCTTTCAACATGGCTGTTTGTGCCGTTGACATCACCTTTTTTATGTTAAATTAGAGAGCCATTCTCTTCAATTCATTCGTTGTGAAATAGAGGAAGCCATCCTTCACAAATATATCCTTTGTATCTTCCCTATTTAGTACCTGTTCTCCACTACCGTCTGGACGAATTTTTGTTAAATACGCCCCCCGAGAGTAATTACTAAAGTATAGCCACCCATCCGAGTAAACGATGTATTGTGCACGAGTATTTGTGACACGCTTTATTTTACCTGTCTTTATATCAAGCACATACAACTTATTGTCATCAGAGATATTACTAAAATATAATTGATCGCCAGCCTGTGCTGGGAAGTCTATATCATGATAATAACTATACATTGTGCTTGTTGCCTTTGGATAATCCTCAGCAATCCACGTGTGATCTTTCGCCATTGTACGATCGTCTACTAAAAAGTATTGGTAACGAATGGCACCTTTGCGATCTGGTACTGGATCATTCCATGTCGTATCAAGGTGATACCACTGTCCATCCAGCTTGACCAAATTCCACGCATGTCCCTCTTTGCCGACATAGCCCACGATATATTTTGTTTCAATTCCCAGTTTTTGAAGCATCGAGTGAGCTAGTAAAGCATAGCCCTGACATACTCCCCCATGCTCGGCAAGTACGGTATAGGCACTATGTGGACTAGAATTTGTTTGATCTGTATAGGCAGTATTAGCGACAATATAGTCATTGACTGCTCGTACCTTTTCTACTTCTGTCATAGAGTCTTTACTGATTTTGTTGATGATTTCTTGGACATTCATCTCGACAAAGGCAGCCTGTTCTGGCGTCATTAAATAGCTCTGCTCTCCAAAAATAGTTGCCTTATTTCGCCCATATTCATAACGAATTGAATGCTTACTAACATGACCATAAACATAATCATCTCGTTCAATAGCATTGTTGTAGGCCTCTTCCACAATTTGTTCAATTCGTTGTGTATTACCTTTATATTGAATTTCAAACTTCGGTGAAAAACTACTATAATATGCATACATGGCATCAGCCATCTCTTTGGCATTTGTCACGACTAGCTTCGTTTCTGGTTTCTGAATTGGCGGCGCTTTAGGTGCTACCTCCGCTTCATGTATATCTTCTATAGGTATGGCTGTTTCTATGGAGGCATCGTCTGAAAGTCTAGCAGTAACATCTACGATTTTCTCCTTTGTTGAAAGAAGCATTGTTTCTATTTCGTCATTATTTGTCCAATCCAGCACCTGCTGAACGACTGCCTTACCAGCCATATAAATGGGATCAATAAAAATAATAATAATGGCAATAATAGCTAATTTCTTCCACAAATTCCTCACCTCCAACCGTCTTCTTTTCATTATATACAAAAAAAGCACAAAGAACTCACTTAAGGGTCCAATTGTGCTTGTTAATATTTGTTTGTTGACTTAATTAATTTTAAGTTTATATTCTTTAGTATTCATAGTATACAGCAAATCATTGTCATTGATCTTTAAATTCGTTACTGGCTGCTTAACTAGCACTTCAGCTTTTAATGTTTTCAAATTCAGCTTTGTCAAATACCCACCGTTACTGTAATCACTATAGTATAGATAATCATTAGTTCCAGTAATATACAATGCACGTTTATCTAATACTTTTGTCTTTTTCCCACTAGTCATATCCAGCTTATACAGTTTATCGTTATCTGCCGTATTGCTAAAATAAACAGCATTATTTAACTGATACGCAAAATGAACATTGTGCATATAACTGTATTTTGTGCTTGTAGCAGTAGGATAATCGGCTTTAACCCAAGCGTGATCTTTGTTAAGCTGACTGTCCGTCACTAAAAAATAGTCATATGAAGCAGCACCAACACGATTTGGCAAAGGATCATTCCATGTTGTATCTAAATGATACCATTTTCCATCTACCTTTACTAAATTCCAAGCATGTGCCTCGTTCCCATTCACAAAACCTATAACATATTTTGTCTCTATCCCCGATTGCTCTAACAAGGCTTGTGCAGCTAATGCATAACCTTGACACACAGCTTGTCCTTCAAAAAATAAAGCATAGGCACTATGTGGGCTTGCCTTTGTTTTTGTTCCATACATCGTATTCGATACAATATAATCGTTAATAGCCTTTACTTTTTGGAACTCTGTCATAGAAGGTTTGATAATATTTTTCAGTATTTGATTAATCTTTTTTTGTACAGCTACTTCTTGTGTTTGATTCGTCAGGTACTTCACTTTATACGTTACATTTCCGAGAGAATCTGCAGAAACCGTCATACTTTCGAAATGTCCACTTGCATAAACAGCTTGTTGTTTAGCCTTTTCAAATGCATCCATCATTTCTTTTTTGAAATCACCCATCGGGCCTGTATACGTAAATTTTATTTCCGTCTCGAAATTTCGCATTTGCTTAGCAAGCTCTTTTGTCAATTGATCCCAAGTAACTACTGTTGAGTCAGCTACCACAGGATAAATTGGGGAAGTAATTTCTGTTTGTTTTGCATAGGCAGCAGTCGGGCTTAACATCAATAAAGTTGCTCCACATAACAACCATTTTTTCATCACTAATCACCTTCCCTTTGAATCTTTTGTTACTATTTAGCATAACAAAGAAAGTACCTACTAAGCTATCATACAAGTTCACTAACTAAGACTTTCATCTAAAAATATATCAACACTTACATGATATAAAATACCTAAAAACCAAATATAATTCTCGAATATAACTATTTTTTTGCAAAAAAATAAAACTCACCCCATTTATAGTGAGTTTTATTTGGATTCAGCTACTATTTTTTGTTCCGAAAATCGAGGTAATTATCTACTTTTCACAACCAAATTAACGGCTTCCTGAATGGCTTCATTCATTTTTTCGTCATCACCTTCAGCATTTTGGACACATTCTAATAAGTTTGTACTGACAATAACACCAACTGTACGATCTACAGCAGAGCGTACAGCCGATAGCTGTGTAATGACTGCCTTACAGTCCTTACCTTCCTCCATCATCTTCAAAATACCACGTAGCTGGCCTTCCATCCGTTTCACACGATTTTTCACTTGATCTGAATATTCCATAAACATTGCTCCTTCTTTCTATACTCGCTACGTCCTCATGAGTAATCGTTATTCTTTATCCTAGCTCATTATTTCAAATTTAAACCTAGCCATTCCTTGGTTTTAAATAATTCATCAGCATTCTTGTGATTATAGTGCTTGCATTGGTTATTTCATCGTACTGGATAATTGTATTTTTCTTTAAACGTAATTGCCCAATCTCTACCTCAAAAATTGGACACTTTCTTTTCAGTGCCGCAACTAGCATATTTGTATCATAATCATAGCGTTCGCCTTTCACCTTCATCAGCCAAGGCAACTCATTTATCGATATATATCGCAAACCCGTTTGTGTATCCATTAATTTTCGATGATACAGTAACTCAAAAAATAGGCTTGTTGCACGATTTCCCCAATAAGAAAGAAATGAACTATCGGCAGAATGGAAATTACGTACCCCTAGCACAATACCTTCTGAAAACACCTTTGTCATCGTTAAGACAAGCTTAACATCTTGCAGTGCATGCTGCCCATGTGCCCCCACTGTAAGGACACCATGACACTTTCCTTTTTGCTCTCGGATAAATGCAAAGGCTGTCTTCAATGCACCACCTTTTCCAATATTGCGATCATGCTGCAATACTTGACAACGATCAATTTTATTTAGATCTTCAAAAATATCTTTATATCTTTGATCACTCCCATCATTGACAATGACAATTTGTGTAATGGTCGTTGCTAATAATTGATGTACATAGGTAATGAGTGATTGTTGTGGATTATATGCTGGAATAATAGCTGCAATATTTTTCATTTCGATCCCCCACCTATAGGCTGACGGGCTCTCCGTAGCTACGAATTTCCCTTATATCAAATAGTATCATGTCACAGCAACAATTCAACTGATGAATCCCATTAAAACTTATCAATAATATAGATTTTTCTCCGATATATGTACAAAGAGATTTAGAAGAGGGGCTTTCAACTGGCTCGAAGAAAATTAGACGCAATGATGCCGAGGCATCATTGATGAAAGAGGTGAGGGTGATTGTTATGCATTACGAAATTCTTGAAGAACAATGTCAGAAATTAACGCAGCTGTCCTTCACAAAATTAGCAAAAAACCTACAGGATGCAAGTTTGCTCGCTATTTCAAACCCAGCTACATCTTTACAAAAATCTCTTTTTGTATTGGAAGAAATTCTTTATGAGATTTATCGGCTGGAAATGCATACTGAACCTAAAACGAAAAATATCCGTACACTATTAAATAATCGAAGTTTTGTAGCGCAAATTCACCCTCGTCGGATTTATTTATTAATGAATTTAGTTCATAAAATGACAAGTCATAATAGTAACGACATTGTGGAAGCCAAAGCGGCAAAAATTGTTTTGGATTATCTTAGCGATATTGTGGAATGGTTTATGAAACGCTATGATCGTAGTTTCAAGTCAGCAAGTCTAACTCCTCACACTACAGAGCTTCCAACCATATTGGATAAGAACATACTCCAGCACAATCAATCGCCAGAGGCTTATACACATGCAGCCAAATGGTTTGAAAGGGCAGCGCAAAACGGTGATGCCAGTGCACAATATAATTTAGGAACTCTTTACAATCACGGGCGAGGGGTGAAAAGGGACTATAAACTTGCGAAAGTATGGTATGAACGAGCTGCCGCACAAAATGACGCAAATGCCCACTATAGTCTAGGCGTACTCTTTCATTTAGGGCATGGGGTTGGACAAGATTATAAGGAAGCCGCGCACCATTATCAAATTGCGGCAGATCTCGGAAATGCAGATGCGCAATATAATTTAGGTGTCCTTTATAATCAAGGTCTAGGCCTTTCGCAAAACTTTCATGAAGCGGCTAAATGGTATACTTTAGCAGCCAACCAAGGCAATACAAGTGCTCAAAACAATTTAGGCTTCCTTTATCATAATGGCACAGGTGTCGAGCAAAGCTACGCAGAGGCCATCGCTTATTTCGAAATGGCTGCCTTAGCGGGCGATGCCAGTGCACAGTATAATCTCGGCTATATGTACCTTAAAGGTCGTGGTATTGTTCAAAACCTTGAAGAAGCGGCGAGATGGTTTCATATGGCTGCTTTACAAGACCATGTGAACGCAGAGTTTCAATTGGCTATGCTCTACAATACGGGACAAGGAATGACGAAGGATCATCTAGAAGCCTTAAAATGGTTCAAGCTAGCAGCATATAAAGGACATTTAAATGCACAGTACTGTCTCGGCTTACTGTATGAAAAAGAACAGGATCTTGTTTCAGCAGAAAAATGGCTTCTACGAGCAGCTGACAATGGGCATATTAGCGCCGGCTTCGAGCTAGGTCGGCTTTATGTCTATCAGCAAAAACAGCCTGCTAAAGCTATGTCATACTTTAAAGTTGCTGCTAACAAAGGCTATGCTGATGCTCAGTATGAGCTTGGTCTATTACTGACATCAGGAGTTGATGTACCTATAAACTATACAGAGGCTGTAAAATGGTGGCGAGCCGCAACGGATCAGTCACATATTCAAGCGGAGTATCAATTAGGCTTACTATATGAGCAGGGATTAGGGGTTGCTATGGATCTTGAAGAAGCACGCAGATGTTATCGACTAGCTGCTATTCAGGGCCATGCAGGTGCTCAATATCAACTTGGTAATTTATTTGATAAAGGGAAAGGTGTTAAACAGGATTACACGGAGGCAGCTAAATGGATTGAACAAGCAACGTCACAAGGGCATATAAAGGCACAATATCAACTAGCTCAAATGCACATTCATGGACAGGGTGTACCGAAAGATTTTGCAAAGGCTGCCCAGCTTTATCGATCGGCTGCTAATCAAGGACATCAAAAGGCTCAATTTCAGCTTGGTATGCTCTACAAAAAAGGGCATGGGGTTGCACAAGATTATCAAGAGGCTGAAAAATGGCTGAAAAAATCGCTTGAAAATATTAAATAGACAGTTTAAAACCTACCGTATCATGAATTGTGATACGGTAGGTTTTTCTCTTGTTTCGGCATTCATCTCCTTTTTCTATAGTGGGAGATGAATATTTTTTCTCAACAGATTTTTACAGGCAAAATCGAAAAATTTTGGATACATTGTTTATCTGCGCGCTAGAAATGCGTAATGGATTAACTTTTTATATAGTCTTGTTGATGAATCATGAATGTTACTATAATAAATAAGGCAAAGCTGATTAATAGCGTAGTTCCACCTACAATAAAGAAGATTAATGTAAATGTACTACCAAAATTAAATGGATTTATATTGTAAAACCACATGCCAACTGTTAAACCCAAAACACCAAGAATAGCTGTCCAACCGTGAATGGCTACTAATTTTTGTGATTTCACTTTGAAGGCTCGATAAAAAATGCCCCATGCAAACATACTTAGCCAGCCGACAAGTAAAATATGTGCATGGATTGGTCTATATTCATAACTACCTGATCCTGACATATGTGAACCTAAATACGTACCGATGAAAGCAAAAATAGCCGCTAATCGAATAAGACGTATACTCCACTTCTGTTCCATACGAAAACTCCCCCTAAGCTTGTTTCAACTAAGTAGCAGTTTAACGTGTGAACATGAACTTTACATGAACTCCTTATGACAAGACTGGTAAATGAATATAAACCTTTGTACCGACATGCATCGTACTTTCCATCTGAATAGTACCTCCGTGTAGCTCTACAATCTGTTTGACAATTGCTAGTCCTAGACCTGTTCCTTGCTTTGTCCTGGAAGCATCTGCGCGATAAAAGCGGTCATATACTTTGGCTAATTGATCTGTCGTCATCCCCATCCCATTGTCCTCCACAAGGATTTCAAGTGAAGTAGATTTTTTCTGTAATTGTAGATGTATTTGTCCACCCTCTACATTATATTTAATAGCATTCGTCAGCAAATTATCCCACACATTTTGTAAAAGTCCTGCATCACCAGCATAACTAATTGGCTCTAGCTTGTAGGCTATTTGAAGCTGTGCCTCTTCTATTTGCCAGCGATATTTTCGCACAGTCTCCCTCAATTGTTCGTCTAATCGGTACGGCTCACGTTTTACGATTCTTGTCGATTGGTCGAGAGATGTTAATAATAATAATTGCTTGGTTAATGTAGATAAGCGCTTTGTTTCCAACTCGATGATCGCTGCATACTCCTGTCTTTCCTGCTCAGTCAGCAGCGGATTTTTCAGGAGGTCAACATAGCCTTGAATATTTAACAAAGGCGACTGAAAATCATGCGATACATTACTAATAAATTCCTTTCGTATACGATCATTTTCTTGTAATTTCTCGGTCATCCTATTAAAGCTTACAGCTAATTGACCAATTTCATCTGCACTATCAATATCTAACACCGTATCAAACTTTTCATGCGCAAGCTGTTGAGTTGCCGCCGTTAGCTTTGTAATCGGACGAATTAATGCTTTAGCAAACAATAGCATTGCTAGTAAACTCAGTACTGTCATAACCAACATTAACCCTGCAAGTATCGTATGCACTTCGGAAAATAATAAGCGAATATCAGGTCTTATAAATAATGCATATGGCTTGTTTTCATACGTAAATGGCACACCAACTGTATTAATCAATTCATTAGCGAAAAATCCTGTCACAAAGGTTTCTTTAGGGAAGTCTCGCATACCATGATAGGTTTCTCCTTGTAAAACGCGGTCAACAACAGATGCTGACAATGTTTTATCACGATAGTCTCCACCAAAAAAATACCCTTCCTCGCCTGATGTTACATATATTTGATAGCCAATTTCACCCAGTGTCTTCAAATAATTATTTAAATCCTCTGGCTTCGCTGTTTCAATATAATGAACGATATCCTTTGCTATGTTTACGTTTTTTGCATCATTCTTTTCTTTTACCACTTGATGATAATACGTATTCGTTGCTAAAAAACCAATACATAGGCTACCAATCATCACTAGCATCGTCGTCACAACAAATTTACTGTATAAAGTTTTCATGTTGTCTCCTCTAGCTTATAGCCAACACCTCTTACGGTTGTGATTTCAACAGCCGTGTCATAGCGATTTAATCTTTCACGAATTCGCTTCACATGAGTATTCAACGTCTGTTCGTCTCCTTCATAGTCATAGCCCCATACTTGCTCCATAATATAGCTTCGCGTAAATACTTGGTGAGGGCGTGATGCCAATAAAGCAAGTAGTTCAAATTCCTTTAAAGGTAATATAAGTGTATCCTCTCCTATGACAACTTCAAAGCTTCGACGATCAATCACTAATTTGCCTACTTGGAAAGTTACTTGATTTTTCTTATCCAATCTCCGTAAAATAGCTGCTATACGAAACAATAATTCCTTTGGCTCAAAAGGCTTTACAACATAATCATCTGATCCTGCTAAAAAGCCACACTCTTTATCCTCAAGCTCGCCTTTCGCTGTTAATAATAAAACAGGAATGTCATAATCTTGCGTTAAAGTCTCGGTTAATGTAAAACCATCCATCCCCGGCATCATCACATCGACAACAGCTAAATCAGGCAGATTCCCTTCTAGTAAGGCTAATGCCTGCTGTGCATTTTCTGCACATAGTACCTGATAGCCTTCCCTTGTGAGATAAATAGTAACTAGCTGTAAAATATGAGCATCGTCATCGACAACAAGAATTTGCATCTGCCTACCTCCAATCAATAAGAAAAAAACTCGCTCATATGGAACGAATTTTTCATCACAAATTACTATTATTTTATAACGAGAATATGGAAATCAACAGTAATAAAAGAAAAGGCAAACCAATAACAATATAACCTCTTGGATTTGCAAGGTTCATGGTCCAACCTACTCCAAAACGTTTCTCTACAAAAACGGAAGGGTCCTGTCGATTCATATAAATTAAGCCGCCTTTCCAATAACGATCTTCATCTACATCCATTACCTGTGAATCAACATTATCTTCATAACGCACTCTATGTTTACGCTTTTTCAAAATATAAATAAATAGTGAACCTAACACAACAGCTAGAAATAAAATAAATACTGGTAATAGCTTATAGCCAACAATCATGGAAGGATAAATATTGCTTAGTTGTAAAACCGTTAATAGAATGGTTAAGGCATAGCTCATCAGCAATATTTGCCAACTCATGTATTTTCGAGTCTTTAGCTGATCTTCCAACGATTCAGCTTTGCGGTTTACAGCTAATTTAATAGCAGAACGTTTAATAGAATCAGTAATTCCCCACATCATACATTGCATCATTAGCATAACAAGCGGCAGCGAAATAGCCGTAAAATAAGTCTTGTTTCTCCAAGCATCTGCTTCTCCACTTGGTCCCCAATGTACGGCTATATCATTTGGCATTAGGTCGTAATGGAGCAATGTGTAAATGATTAAAAACACCGCTATCCCTATAGGTACAGCAAAAAATGTCCAAGGAATCATTGCATCACGGCTTCGAGCAGTTAAATCAACCGCTCGTACTTGTTTAATATTTACGCCCCACTGCTCCTGCCTTTTCAACGTTGATACCTTGTGATGATTTATCCAGTACAGCACCATACTTACGGTAAGCATACTAAACAAACAGCTTAGTAAAACGATACTTTGAGTGGATTCAGAAGAAGCTAGACGATTGTAGCACATCAACATAATGATTAGAAATACTATGCCTGAGCCTCCTACCAATTGAACATACTGTTTTTTCAGCTTAGCTAATGCGAGATGCTTAATATGCTGATCAGGTACAGTAACCCCAAAAACAATAGTCTCTCTTACAATATAAGGAACCACCATTTGCATAGCTAATGTCATGATGTAGATTGTTGTAAAAACACCCAGTAGCATCTTGCTACACTCCCTCTGCTGGAATTTGCAAATCAGCGAATACCTTTTTCATCATGTACTCAATTTGTTCTACTGTTGCGCCGAGCACCATTCCTTCTGCTACAACAGGCTTTAAATTCTTTTCGATTTGTCGTAGCTGCTCAGGTGACAAAGCTCTCTCCTCAGTTGAACTAATAATAGCTCCTGATTTCGGTCGAATAACAATAATTCCTTTCGCCTCTAATTCATGATAGCTCTTATTAACAGTATGCATATTCACACCTAAATCAGCAGCTAACCCTCGCACAGATGGTAGGGTATCGCCTGGTTTCATTTCGCCTCTTGCAATACCTTCAATAATTTGACGTGTCACCTGCTCATAGATCGGTACGTCTGATTGTGGCTCTATTTGAATAAACATGTTTATCAGCTCCAAATTTGTTATATAACTA
Source organism: Lysinibacillus fusiformis (assembly GCF_002845985.1). GTDB lineage: Bacteria > Bacillota > Bacilli > Bacillales_A > Planococcaceae > Lysinibacillus > Lysinibacillus fusiformis_D. The sequence goes on from NZ_PDFK01000008.1 coordinate 90,671, forward strand.
GTATAACAAATTTACTGCAATAATGCATGAGATACAAGCTTATTAAATTGGGGAATTTCTAATTGTTTCAATAAATTTTTGCACAAGCATATTTTGTTTCTCGTTATTTCTCGTACAAATAGCGATTTTATGTTTAATAGCATGTATATCCTTTACATAAACCCTTGCCAATTGGCCACTCTCTACATACTCTCGAACTGCAAGGGAAGAAATAAAGTTTGCACCATAGCCTGCCATGACCGAGCGAATTGTTTCATTGATGCCATTAAATTGGAGGGCAATTTTCGGTGGTTTCACTTGGTATGTTTGACATAACGAAAACAGATGCTCTCTCATCGAGCTCCCTTCTTCCCTCATAATAAAAGGCTCCTGAAACATTTCAACCAATGTAATGGATTGATGTGCAAAGCGATGATTTGGAGACACAACAAACCATAACTCATCCTCATATAATTCATCCCACTCGATTTCTTTCGGCCTTTCAGACATTCCTCCACCATATATCGCAATATCCGCCTTATAGTTTATTAGTTGTTCAAAAGCGTCCTTCGTATTGGTTGTTGTAATAATTAAATCCACCTGTTCATTTGCAGCCTTGAAAGTAGCTGCCCATTTTGGAATTAAAAAATTGGCAGGCAGATAGGTAGCCACAATATGTAAATTCCCTGCTTTCGCCAAACGGTAATTTTCGATAAATGTTTCAATATGCTGTTCAAGAGCAATAAAATTTTGAGCTTTCTCTGCTAGAGCTTCACCAACTTCTGTTAGTACTACACCACGCCCTTGTTGCTTAAATAATTGGACTCCTAGTTCATGTTCAAATCGCTTCATTTGACTTGAAACGGCAGGTTGGCTAATACACAAGATCTCTGCAGCTTTAGTGAAGCTACCTGTAGTAGCAACCTGATAAAATAATTTTAAGCTATGACTGTTGATGATTTCACCCCTATTCATAATATAAAGTTATGTATAAATAATAATAATATATTTTTATTATGATTTATTCTATCATACACTTTATTGGCAAGCTTGCACTTTAAAATATAGGGAAATGAGGACTGTATGATGACAGAGTTAAATGTTTGGAAAAATGTAGATGACTATTTTATGGATAAGCTTCTACCAGAAAACGAACACCTTGATGCTGTACTACAGGCTAATAAAGAAGCAGGTATTCCAGAGATAGATGTATCCCCTACTCAAGGGAAACTATTATATTTACTAGCTAAAATAAAAGGAGCAGCAACTATTTTAGAAATTGGCACACTTGGTGGCTATAGCAGTATTTGCTTAGCCCAGGCTCTTCCTAAAGAAGGGAAAGTAGTGACTTTAGAAATTAATGAAGAGTATGCCTTAGTCGCTCAACAAAATATAGAGAGGGCTGGCTATAAGGAACAGGTTGAGATCATTTTAGGAAACGCCTTAGATTCATTACCAAACTTGAAAAAAGCAGGCCATTTATTTGACTTTATTTTTATTGATGCCGATAAGCCTAATAACCCCGCTTACTTGAAGTGGGCGTTAAAACTAGCTCATCCAGGCGCCATCATCATCGCGGATAATGTAGTTCGTAATGGTGCGGTAACTGATGAAATTAGTGAAGATGAACGTGTCAGAGGCGTACAGCAATTTATAGATTTACTAAAAGAGGAACCTAGAATTGAAGCAACAGCTATACAAACAGTTGGTGTGAAGGGGTATGACGGCTTCGTACTAGCCATTGTAAATTAAGACGGAAAAAAATCCGCGTAAACTGCTGCAGCAGCTACGCGGATTTTTTTCAAAAAAGATGCCCTACAGCTCCCCATCTAAGCTAATAAGACATCTTTTCCCCCTTAAAACCTCTTAACTTTTATTTAGACCCCTTTTAATTCGATCATGCTTATCTCTTTCATTTAACGGGGGAACAGACCCCGTCACGTTATGTTAGTAGAATTAGGAAAGTTGAATATGTTAATAGTAGATTTTATCTTATGCTAATTTTTCATACCCTGGAAGTGTCAAGAATTCCGCGAACTCATCTTGCTCAATTAAAGATTTAAACAGTTCAGCAGCTTCTTCATAGCGACCACTGTTATAGGCTTGTTCCCCAACAGCCTCTTTAATTTTCACAAGCTCTTCTTCCAATATCTCTAAGACAAACGCTAACGTAATGCCACGTCCATCATCTAAAATACCTTTAGGATGACGAATCCATTGCCATACTTGTGTTCGAGAGATTTCTGCTGTTGCAGCATCCTCCATCAAGTTATTTATAGGTGCAGCACCGTTACCACGAAGCCATGAAGCAATATACTGTACACCAACACTGCAGTTAATACGAAGACCTTCAAGCGTAATTGTCCCTTCTGGTACAGCTACTAAATCTTCTGCCTTTACATGTACATCTTCGCGTTTTTTATGAATTTGGTTAGGAGTTGTCATAATAGCATCAAATTGCTCCATTGCAGTTGCCACCATACCTGGATGTGCTACCCAAGTACCATCATGTCCCTCTGTTGCCTCACGACGTTTATCTTCTGCAACCTTTGCAAATGCCACCGCATTCGCCTCATCATCATTTTTAACAGGAATTTGTGCAGCCATACCGCCCATTGCTGGTGCATTTCGCTTATGACATGTCTGTATACATAAAGACGTATAAGCCTTCATGAAAGGTACAGTCATCGTTACTTGGCCACGATCTGGTAAAATAACGTCAGCTTGATTGCGAAGACGTTTAATATAACTGAAAATATAATCCCAACGGCCACAATTCAGACCAGCTGAATGTTCACGTAGCTCATATAAAATTTCATCCATCTCAAACGCTGCTAAAATCGTTTCAATCAAAACAGTAGCTTTTATAGTCCCTTGTGGGATGCCAATATAATCTTGGGCAAACACAAAGATATCATTCCATAGACGAGCCTCTAAATGACTTTCAAGCTTCGGTAAATAGAAGTATGGCCCAGTACCTTGTGCTAGTGCATTTTTCGCATTATGGAATAGATATAACCCAAAATCAAAGAAACTCCCTGAGATCGGCTCTCCATCAACAAGCACATGCTTCTCAAGCAGATGTAAGCCTCGCGGTCGAACTAACAGCACTGCTGTTTCAGTATTTAATGTATACGTTTTACCATTGGAGGCTTGCGTAAACTCAATCGTCTTATTAATAGCATCACGCATATTAATTTGACCACCAATCATATTTTCCCACGTTGGAGAGGATGCATCCTCAAAGCAAGCCATAAACATTTTTGCACCAGAGTTTAAAGCATTAATCACCATTTTTCGATCAACAGGACCTGTAATCTCGACACGGCGATCTTGCAAGTCCTTTGGAAGTGGTGCAATTGTCCAATCACCTTCACGAATACCTTTAGTCTCTGGTAAGAAATCCAGTTTCTCTCCTGCATCAAGACGATTTTGTCTTTCCTGGCGAGCGTTCAACAGCTCCTTACGACGAGCATCAAAATTTTTATGCAAGGCAAGAACAAACTCAAGAGCTTCAGGTGTTAAAACTTCCTTCGTTTGCTCGTTTTGTTCTCCAACAATTTTAAGCTTACCTGTCGTTGCCTGTTCCATTAGTTGTTTACCCACCTTTGCTATTTTAGTTTCGTCATCCTCCGTCTTAGGAGGAGCGGAGGAGACTACTCTATGATTATGAATTTAGGAAAACACGTAATTCAATCAAGACTTATACAAACTGTTCAGTTTCAGTTGAACCTGCCATTGCCGTTGTAGAAGAAGTACCTCCAGAGATAACTTGAGAAATTTCATCAAAGTATCCAGTACCTACCTCACGTTGGTGGCGTGTAGCTGTATAGCCTTTTGATTCTGAAGCAAACTCAGCTTGCTGTAGCTTAGAATATGCAGCCATACCATTATCTTTATAATCATGTGCAAGCTCAAACATAGAGTGGTTTAGTGCATGGAAACCTGCTAATGTTACAAACTGGAATTTATAACCTAGCTTACCAAGCTCACGTTGATACTCTGCAATTTCCTCTTCTGAAAGGTTTGCTTTCCAGTTGAATGATGGTGAACAGTTGTATGCAAGCATTTTACCAGGGAACTCTGCATGAATGGCCTCAGCAAATTCACGAGCTTCTTCTAGTGATGGTTTAGAAGTTTCACACCAAATTAAGTCTGCATATGGTGCGTAAGCTAAACCACGAGCAATTGCTTGTTTAATACCTGCTTTTGTACGGAAGAAACCTTCAGGTGTACGTTCACCAGTTATGAACTCCGCATCACGTGGATCAATATCTGAAGTAACCATATCCGCAGCATCGGCATCTGTACGCGCAATTAAAATTGTATCTACGCCCATAACGTCTGTTGCTAAACGAGCAGCCACTAAGTTACGAACAGCGTTTTGCGTTGGCAGTAAAACTTTACCGCCTAGATGTCCACATTTCTTTTCTGAAGCTAATTGATCTTCTAAGTGCACACCAGCTGCACCAGCTTCAATCATGCCTTTTACAAGCTCAAATACGTTTAGAGGACCACCAAAACCTGCTTCAGCATCTGCTACGATTGGTGCAAACCAGTCAAATTGATCGACACGTCCTTCAGCATGATCAATTTGATCGGCACGTTGAAGTGCTTGGTTGATTCTTTTTACTACTGCTGGTACAGAGTTAGCAGGATATAACGATTGGTCAGGATACATTTGACCAGAAAGATTTGCATCCGCAGCCACTTGCCAGCCTGATAGATAGATAGCCTTTAATCCAGCCTTTACTTGTTGTACCGCCTGATTACCTGTTAATGCCCCCAATGCATTAATAAATGGTTCTTCACGTAACGAATTCCAAAGTCGAGTAGCACCTTTTTGCGCCAATGTTTGTTCAATTATCACAGTGCCCTGTAATTTAACAACCTCTTCAGCTGAATATGTGCGTTCAATACCAGCCCAGCGTGGGTTTTCAGCCCATTGTTTTTCTAAAGCTTCGATTCTTTCTTGACGAGTTGACATATTGAAATTCCACCTTCCCCTTTGTGTACAATATACTCTGTTAAAAAACTTTTAATTAACTGTTCCATAACAGGTTTATTTGTTGTAAATTAATATATAACAGGATGTTTGAATTTTCATTATTTTTGGATAAAAGACCATTTTTTCGGGATGAAACTACTTTTTTGAGCGATAAAATTTGGAAGACTGTTTACAAACAAGGGGGATATTCACAATGAACAATGAGTTAAAATCTTTTGGAAATGATATTTCACAACAGTATATTTTAATGTTGCAGGACTGGGTTCCTGCAAATTCATCCATTGCAATTGCTGTTGAACATTCTTATATTTATTTTCACCCAGGTCATCAAGATATTCAGTTAAAGATAGGTCAACAAGTAATGCCTGGGAGTATTGCAGAGCAAGTGTTACGCACTCACAAAAAAACAGATGCCATATTAGATAATTCTTTATTCAATACGCCCTATTATGGCATTGGCTATCCCATATCCATTCAAGATAAGCCAGCTGCATTAGTTGTTATCTTACCATCCACATTCACTATGAAAAAAGCAGAGCCATTCCAATTTTTAACGGGGAAACAAGAGGAGGAGTGGAATCCAGTAGCAATAAGTAAAATATCTCATATAGAAAGTCTGCAGAAAAAAACTTGGTTTTATGTAGATAAAGAACAGTTTAAAACGGGGATTACACTAAAAGAGCTGCAATTAAGGTTGCCACCATACTTTATTCGTATTCATAGATCCTATATTGTAAATATACATTTCATAAAAAAAATGGCCCGAGATCTAACATCAAATTTTATTATTACATTAACCGATGGAAGTGAATTGCCAGTGAGTCAATCCTATATCAATAATCTTCGAAGTGCTCTTGAATTTTAAGTGCGAAGACTGTCTTTTATCTGGATTTAACAATTATTTTTGTACCGAAAGCAAAGAATCACTCCTCTCTAGGGGATAATCATTGCTTACTTTGTTGCTATTTTCAGCAGATGTTCACATGTGATGAATCAAGCTAAATCATCAAGCGGATGTCACAGATTTGAGCTTGAAAAATCTAACTAGAAGAACCAAAAAAGACCAGAGGAATTATTCTCTGGTCTTTCACAATTGCCTAGCGACGTCCTACTCTCACAGGGGGAAGCCCCCAACTACCATCGGCGCTAAAGAGCTTAACTTCCGTGTTCGGTATGGGAACGGGTGTGACCTCTTTGCCATCATCACTAGACTATGGTCGACCTTCCATACACGGCATGCTACTGTGTCTAGAAGCTCTCTTTTTTGAAAGAATTGTTCTTTCAAAACTGGATAAACGGTTCATTGAATGGTTCAAACATTTTTGGTTAAGTCCTCGATCGATTAGTATTCGTCAGCTCCATGTGTCACCACACTTCCACCTCGAACCTATCTACCTCATCGTCTTTGAGGGATCTTACTTACTTGCGTAATGGGAAATCTCATCTTGAGGGGGGCTTCATGCTTAGATGCTTTCAGCACTTATCCCGTCCACACATAGCTACCCAGCGATGCCTTTGGCAAGACAACTGGTACACCAGCGGTGTGTCCATCCCGGTCCTCTCGTACTAAGGACAGCTCCTCTCAAATTTCCTACGCCCACGACGGATAGGGACCGAACTGTCTCACGACGTTCTGAACCCAGCTCGCGTACCGCTTTAATGGGCGAACAGCCCAACCCTTGGGACCGACTACAGCCCCAGGATGCGATGAGCCGACATCGAGGTGCCAAACCTCCCCGTCGATGTGGACTCTTGGGGGAGATAAGCCTGTTATCCCCGGGGTAGCTTTTATCCGTTGAGCGATGGCCCTTCCATGCGGAACCACCGGATCACTAAGCCCGTCTTTCGACCCTGCTCGACTTGTAGGTCTCGCAGTCAAGCTCCCTTGTGCCTTTACACTCTACGAATGATTTCCAACCATTCTGAGGGAACCTTTGGGCGCCTCCGTTACCTTTTAGGAGGCGACCGCCCCAGTCAAACTGTCCGCCTGACACTGTCTCCTGCCCCGCTAAGGGGCATGGGTTAGAATTTCAATACAACCAGGGTAGTATCCCACCGACGCCTCCTTCGAAGCTGGCGCTCCGAGATCTCTGGCTCCTACCTATCCTGTACAAGTTGTACCAAAATTCAATATCAGGCTACAGTAAAGCTCCACGGGGTCTTTCCGTCCTGTCGCGGGTAACCTGCATCTTCACAGGTACTATAATTTCACCGAGTCTCTCGTTGAGACAGTGCCCAGATCGTTACGCCTTTCGTGCGGGTCGGAACTTACCCGACAAGGAATTTCGCTACCTTAGGACCGTTATAGTTACGGCCGCCGTTTACTGGGGCTTCAATTCGCAGCTTCGCTTGCGCTAACCACTCCTCTTAACCTTCCAGCACCGGGCAGGCGTCAGCCCCTATACGTCACCTTACGGTTTTGCAGAGACCTGTGTTTTTGCTAAACAGTCGCCTGGGCCTATTCACTGCGGCTCTCATGCGCTTGCACGCTCAAGAGCACCCCTTCTCCCGAAGTTACGGGGTCATTTTGCCGAGTTCCTTAACGAGAGTTCTCTCGCACACCTTAGGATTCTCTCCTCGACTACCTGTGTCGGTTTGCGGTACGGGCACCTCTCACCTCGATAGAGGCTTTTCTTGGCAGTGTGAAATCAGGAACTTCGTCCATACGGACTCGCCATCACAGCTCAACGTTACAGTGTGCGGATTTGCCTACACACACGCCTTACTGCTTGGACGCGCATAACCAACAGCGCGCTTACCCTATCCTACTGCGTCCCCCCATTTCTCAAACGGTGAGGAGGTGGTACAGGAATATCAACCTGTTGTCCATCGCCTACGCCTATCGGCCTCGGCTTAGGTCCCGACTAACCCTGAGCGGACGAGCCTTCCTCAGGAAACCTTAGTCATACGGTGGACGGGATTCTCACCCGTCTTTCGCTACTCATACCGGCATTCTCACTTCTAAGCGCTCCACCAGTCCTTCCGGTCTGACTTCAACGCACTTAGAACGCTCTCCTACCACTGACATCGTAGATGTCAATCCACAGCTTCGGTGAATCGTTTAGCCCCGATACATTTTCGGCGCAGCGTCACTCGACCAGTGAGCTATTACGCACTCTTTAAATGATGGCTGCTTCTAAGCCAACATCCTGGTTGTCTGTGCAACGCCACATCCTTTTCCACTTAACGATTACTTTGGGACCTTAGCTGGTGGTCTGGGCTGTTTCCCTTTTGACTACGGATCTTATCACTCGCAGTCTGACTCCCGTGTATAAATATCTGGCATTCGGAGTTTGTCTGAATTCGGTAAACCGGGATGGCCCCCTAGTCCAAACAGTGCTCTACCTCCAGTATTCTCATCACGAGGCTAGCCCTAAAGCTATTTCGGAGAGAACCAGCTATCTCCAAGTTCGATTGGAATTTCTCCGCTACCCACACCTCATCCCCGCACTTTTCAACGTGCGTGGGTTCGGGCCTCCAGTAAGTGTTACCTTACCTTCACCCTGGACATGGGTAGATCACCTGGTTTCGGGTCTACGACCACGTACTATTTCGCCCTATTCAGACTCGCTTTCGCTGCGGCTCCGCCTTCTAAAGCTTAACCTCGCACGTAATCGTAACTCGCCGGTTCATTCTACAAAAGGCACGCTATCACCCATTAACGGGCTCTAACTACTTGTAGGCACACGGTTTCAGGATCTCTTTCACTCCCCTTCCGGGGTGCTTTTCACCTTTCCCTCACGGTACTGGTTCACTATCGGTCACTAGGTAGTATTTAGCCTTGGGAGATGGTCCTCCCGGATTCCGACGGAATTTCACGTGTTCCGCCGTACTCAGGATCCACTCAGGAGAGAACGAACTTTCGACTACAGGGCTTTTACCTGCTCTGGCGGACCTTTCCAAGTCGCTTCATCTAACTCGCTCTTTTGTAACTCCGTATTGAGTGTCCTACAACCCCAAGAGGCAAGCCTCTTGGTTTGGGCTCTTCCCGTTTCGCTCGCCGCTACTCAGGGAATCGATTTTTCTTTCTCTTCCTCCAGGTACTTAGATGTTTCAGTTCCCTGGGTCTGCCTTCAAGACGCTATGTATTCACGTCAAGATACTACGCGATTAAACGTAGTGGGTTCCCCCATTCGGAAATCTCCGGATCAAAGCTCACTTACAGCTCCCCGAAGCATATCGGTGTTAGTGCCGTCCTTCTTCGGCTCCTAGTGCCAAGGCATTCGCCGTGCGCCCTTAATAACTTAACCTAACGGCTTTCAATACACATCACATTTCGTTGTCAGCTTCACTCGTTCAATCAGTCACGTACTAAAAGTACGCTCCTTCATTCACTCGATTGCTTCCTAGAACTGCTCGTGTCTTGAAACCTTCTAATGTTATTAAGCCTATAAAAAAACTTAAAAAATAAATGTGTTTGTTACAATTTCAATGTCGTTTTATCCAGTTTTCAAAGAACAAAGATTGGTGGAGCCTAGCGGGATCGAACCGCTGACCTCCTGCGTGCAAGGCAGGCGCTCTCCCAGCTGAGCTAAGGCCCCAAGAGGTATATATGGTGGGCCTAAATGGACTCGAACCATCGACCTCACGCTTATCAGGCGTGCGCTCTAACCAGCTGAGCTATAGGCCCTCTTGGAAGTTTTATATTATTTAATAAACCTTCAAAACTGAACGCAAAACGTAATCTTACAAACCCTAGGTTTGTATTCCGAAATAATCCTTAGAAAGGAGGTGATCCAGCCGCACCTTCCGATACGGCTACCTTGTTACGACTTCACCCCAATCATCTATCCCACCTTCGGCGGCTGGCTCCAAAAGGTTACCTCACCGACTTCGGGTGTTACAAACTCTCGTGGTGTGACGGGCGGTGTGTACAAGGCCCGGGAACGTATTCACCGCGGCATGCTGATCCGCGATTACTAGCGATTCCGGCTTCATGTAGGCGAGTTGCAGCCTACAATCCGAACTGAGAACGACTTTATCGGATTAGCTCCCTCTCGCGAGTTGGCAACCGTTTGTATCGTCCATTGTAGCACGTGTGTAGCCCAGGTCATAAGGGGCATGATGATTTGACGTCATCCCCACCTTCCTCCGGTTTGTCACCGGCAGTCACCTTAGAGTGCCCAACTAAATGATGGCAACTAAGATCAAGGGTTGCGCTCGTTGCGGGACTTAACCCAACATCTCACGACACGAGCTGACGACAACCATGCACCACCTGTCACCGTTGCCCCCGAAGGGGAAACTATATCTCTACAGTGGTCAACGGGATGTCAAGACCTGGTAAGGTTCTTCGCGTTGCTTCGAATTAAACCACATGCTCCACCGCTTGTGCGGGCCCCCGTCAATTCCTTTGAGTTTCAGTCTTGCGACCGTACTCCCCAGGCGGAGTGCTTAATGCGTTAGCTGCAGCACTAAGGGGCGGAAACCCCCTAACACTTAGCACTCATCGTTTACGGCGTGGACTACCAGGGTATCTAATCCTGTTTGCTCCCCACGCTTTCGCGCCTCAGTGTCAGTTACAGACCAGATAGTCGCCTTCGCCACTGGTGTTCCTCCAAATCTCTACGCATTTCACCGCTACACTTGGAATTCCACTATCCTCTTCTGCACTCAAGTCTCCCAGTTTCCAATGACCCTCCACGGTTGAGCCGTGGGCTTTCACATCAGACTTAAGAAACCACCTGCGCGCGCTTTACGCCCAATAATTCCGGACAACGCTTGCCACCTACGTATTACCGCGGCTGCTGGCACGTAGTTAGCCGTGGCTTTCTAATAAGGTACCGTCAAGGTACAGCCAGTTACTACTGTACTTGTTCTTCCCTTACAACAGAGTTTTACGAACCGAAATCCTTCTTCACTCACGCGGCGTTGCTCCATCAGGCTTTCGCCCATTGTGGAAGATTCCCTACTGCTGCCTCCCGTAGGAGTCTGGGCCGTGTCTCAGTCCCAGTGTGGCCGATCACCCTCTCAGGTCGGCTACGCATCGTCGCCTTGGTGAGCCGTTACCTCACCAACTAGCTAATGCGCCGCGGGCCCATCCTATAGCGACAGCCGAAACCGTCTTTCAGTGTTTCACCATGAGGTGAAACAGATTATTCGGTATTAGCCCCGGTTTCCCGGAGTTATCCCAAACTATAAGGTAGGTTGCCCACGTGTTACTCACCCGTCCGCCGCTAACGTCGAAGGAGCAAGCTCCTTCTCTGTTCGCTCGACTTGCATGTATTAGGCACGCCGCCAGCGTTCGTCCTGAGCCAGGATCAAACTCTCCATAAAAGAAATTTGAATAGCTCAAATTGTTTTGCTGGCATCAATTTTGATGTCCAAAATTTTGTTTTGTTCACTAACCGAAGTTAGTTACTGAAAACTTTATTGATTACGTTTTGCTTGTTCAGTTTTCAAGGTTCATTTAATAAATCGAATTGGTGGAGCCTAGCGGGATCGAACCGCTGACCTCCTGCGTGCAAGGCAGGCGCTCTCCCAGCTGAGCTAAGGCCCCATATGTTTTTAGGAAATGGTCGGGAAGACAGGATTCGAACCTGCGACCCCTTGGTCCCAAACCAAGTGCTCTACCAAGCTGAGCTACTTCCCGTTCTTTTTTGGCGCGCCCGACAGGAGTCGAACCCATAACCTTCTGATCCGTAGTCAGACGCTCTATCCAATTGAGCTACGGGCGCATTAAAAATGGTGCCGAGGACCGGAATCGAACCGGTACGGTAGTCACCTACCGCAGGATTTTAAGTCCTGTGCGTCTGCCAGTTCCGCCACCCCGGCACATTTGGAGCGGAAGACGAGGTTCGAACTCGCGACCCCCACCTTGGCAAGGTGGTGTTCTACCACTGAACTACTTCCGCATGTGCATAAGTTTTTTTATCTGGCAATGAAATAATGGTGCGGGTGAAGGGAGTCGAACCCCCACGCCTTGCGGCGCTAGATCCTAAGTCTAGTGCGTCTGCCAATTCCGCCACACCCGCTTATTATTATTTAAAAATGGTGAGCCATGAAGGACTCGAACCTTCGACCCTCTGATTAAAAGTCAGATGCTCTACCAACTGAGCTAATGGCTCTAAAAAATGGTGCCGGCTATAGGAATCGAACCCACGACCTACTGATTACAAGTCAGTTGCTCTACCTGCTGAGCTAAACCGGCATATGGTGGAGGATGACGGGCTCGAACCGCCGACCCTCTGCTTGTAAGGCAGATGCTCTCCCAGCTGAGCTAATCCTCCTGGGTAATATGCCTAGCGATGTCCTACTCTCACAGGGGGAAGCCCCCAACTACCATCGGCGCTAAAGAGCTTAACTTCCGTGTTCGGTATGGGAACGGGTGTGACCTCTTTGCCATCATCACTAGACTATTTGAAAGACAATACTTATTATAACATATTTTATCAAAATTACAAGTATATTATAATATTTTTTATTCTTTCAAAACTGGATAAACGTACATTGAATGGTTCAAACATTTTTGGTTAAGTCCTCGATCGATTAGTATTCGTCAGCTCCATGTGTCACCACACTTCCACCTCGAACCTATCTACCTCATCGTCTTTGAGGGATCTTACTTACTTGCGTAATGGGAAATCTCATCTTGAGGGGGGCTTCATGCTTAGATGCTTTCAGCACTTATCCCGTCCACACATAGCTACCCAGCGATGCCTTTGGCAAGACAACTGGTACACCAGCGGTGTGTCCATCCCGGTCCTCTCGTACTAAGGACAGCTCCTCTCAAATTTCCTACGCCCACGACGGATAGGGACCGAACTGTCTCACGACGTTCTGAACCCAGCTCGCGTACCGCTTTAATGGGCGAACAGCCCAACCCTTGGGACCGACTACAGCCCCAGGATGCGATGAGCCGACATCGAGGTGCCAAACCTCCCCGTCGATGTGGACTCTTGGGGGAGATAAGCCTGTTATCCCCGGGGTAGCTTTTATCCGTTGAGCGATGGCCCTTCCATGCGGAACCACCGGATCACTAAGCCCGTCTTTCGACCCTGCTCGACTTGTAGGTCTCGCAGTCAAGCTCCCTTGTGCCTTTACACTCTACGAATGATTTCCAACCATTCTGAGGGAACCTTTGGGCGCCTCCGTTACCTTTTAGGAGGCGACCGCCCCAGTCAAACTGTCCGCCTGACACTGTCTCCTGCCCCGCTAAGGGGCATGGGTTAGAATTTCAATACAACCAGGGTAGTATCCCACCGACGCCTCCTTCGAAGCTGGCGCTCCGAGATCTCTGGCTCCTACCTATCCTGTACAAGTTGTACCAAAATTCAATATCAGGCTACAGTAAAGCTCCACGGGGTCTTTCCGTCCTGTCGCGGGTAACCTGCATCTTCACAGGTACTATAATTTCACCGAGTCTCTCGTTGAGACAGTGCCCAGATCGTTACGCCTTTCGTGCGGGTCGGAACTTACCCGACAAGGAATTTCGCTACCTTAGGACCGTTATAGTTACGGCCGCCGTTTACTGGGGCTTCAATTCGCAGCTTCGCTTGCGCTAACCACTCCTCTTAACCTTCCAGCACCGGGCAGGCGTCAGCCCCTATACGTCACCTTACGGTTTTGCAGAGACCTGTGTTTTTGCTAAACAGTCGCCTGGGCCTATTCACTGCGGCTCTCATGCGCTTGCACGCTCAAGAGCACCCCTTCTCCCGAAGTTACGGGGTCATTTTGCCGAGTTCCTTAACGAGAGTTCTCTCGCACACCTTAGGATTCTCTCCTCGACTACCTGTGTCGGTTTGCGGTACGGGCACCTCTCACCTCGATAGAGGCTTTTCTTGGCAGTGTGAAATCAGGAACTTCGTCCATACGGACTCGCCATCACAGCTCAACGTTACAGTGTGCGGATTTGCCTACACACACGCCTTACTGCTTGGACGCGCATAACCAACAGCGCGCTTACCCTATCCTACTGCGTCCCCCCATTTCTCAAACGGTGAGGAGGTGGTACAGGAATATCAACCTGTTGTCCATCGCCTACGCCTATCGGCCTCGGCTTAGGTCCCGACTAACCCTGAGCGGACGAGCCTTCCTCAGGAAACCTTAGTCATACGGTGGACGGGATTCTCACCCGTCTTTCGCTACTCATACCGGCATTCTCACTTCTAAGCGCTCCACCAGTCCTTCCGGTCTGACTTCAACGCACTTAGAACGCTCTCCTACCACTGACATCGTAGATGTCAATCCACAGCTTCGGTGAATCGTTTAGCCCCGATACATTTTCGGCGCAGCGTCACTCGACCAGTGAGCTATTACGCACTCTTTAAATGATGGCTGCTTCTAAGCCAACATCCTGGTTGTCTGTGCAACGCCACATCCTTTTCCACTTAACGATTACTTTGGGACCTTAGCTGGTGGTCTGGGCTGTTTCCCTTTTGACTACGGATCTTATCACTCGCAGTCTGACTCCCGTGTATAAATATCTGGCATTCGGAGTTTGTCTGAATTCGGTAAACCGGGATGGCCCCCTAGTCCAAACAGTGCTCTACCTCCAGTATTCTCATCACGAGGCTAGCCCTAAAGCTATTTCGGAGAGAACCAGCTATCTCCAAGTTCGATTGGAATTTCTCCGCTACCCACACCTCATCCCCGCACTTTTCAACGTGCGTGGGTTCGGGCCTCCAGTAAGTGTTACCTTACCTTCACCCTGGACATGGGTAGATCACCTGGTTTCGGGTCTACGACCACGTACTATTTCGCCCTATTCAGACTCGCTTTCGCTGCGGCTCCGCCTTCTAAAGCTTAACCTCGCACGTAATCGTAACTCGCCGGTTCATTCTACAAAAGGCACGCTATCACCCATTAACGGGCTCTAACTACTTGTAGGCACACGGTTTCAGGATCTCTTTCACTCCCCTTCCGGGGTGCTTTTCACCTTTCCCTCACGGTACTGGTTCACTATCGGTCACTAGGTAGTATTTAGCCTTGGGAGATGGTCCTCCCGGATTCCGACGGAATTTCACGTGTTCCGCCGTACTCAGGATCCACTCAGGAGAGAACGAACTTTCGACTACAGGGCTTTTACCTGCTCTGGCGGACCTTTCCAAGTCGCTTCATCTAACTCGCTCTTTTGTAACTCCGTATTGAGTGTCCTACAACCCCAAGAGGCAAGCCTCTTGGTTTGGGCTCTTCCCGTTTCGCTCGCCGCTACTCAGGGAATCGATTTTTCTTTCTCTTCCTCCAGGTACTTAGATGTTTCAGTTCCCTGGGTCTGCCTTCAAGACGCTATGTATTCACGTCAAGATACTACGCGATTAAACGTAGTGGGTTCCCCCATTCGGAAATCTCCGGATCAAAGCTCACTTACAGCTCCCCGAAGCATATCGGTGTTAGTGCCGTCCTTCTTCGGCTCCTAGTGCCAAGGCATTCGCCGTGCGCCCTTAATAACTTAACCTAACGGCTTTCAATACACATCACATTTCGTTGTCAGCTTCACTCGTTCAATCAGTCACGTACTAAAAGTACGCTCCTTCATTCACTCGATTGCTTCCTAGAACTGCTCGTGTCTTGAAACCCTCTTAATGTTATTAAGCCTATAAAAAAACTTAAAAAATAAATGTGTTTGTTACAATTTCAATGTCGTTTTATCCAGTTTTCAAAGAACAAGTTTTGAAGCTTTTCATTCAAGAAGAATGAACCTTCAAAACTGAACGCAAAACGTAATCTTACAAACCCTAGGTTTGTATTCCGAAATAATCCTTAGAAAGGAGGTGATCCAGCCGCACCTTCCGATACGGCTACCTTGTTACGACTTCACCCCAATCATCTATCCCACCTTCGGCGGCTGGCTCCAAAAGGTTACCTCACCGACTTCGGGTGTTACAAACTCTCGTGGTGTGACGGGCGGTGTGTACAAGGCCCGGGAACGTATTCACCGCGGCATGCTGATCCGCGATTACTAGCGATTCCGGCTTCATGTAGGCGAGTTGCAGCCTACAATCCGAACTGAGAACGACTTTATCGGATTAGCTCCCTCTCGCGAGTTGGCAACCGTTTGTATCGTCCATTGTAGCACGTGTGTAGCCCAGGTCATAAGGGGCATGATGATTTGACGTCATCCCCACCTTCCTCCGGTTTGTCACCGGCAGTCACCTTAGAGTGCCCAACTAAATGATGGCAACTAAGATCAAGGGTTGCGCTCGTTGCGGGACTTAACCCAACATCTCACGACACGAGCTGACGACAACCATGCACCACCTGTCACCGTTGCCCCCGAAGGGGAAACTATATCTCTACAGTGGTCAACGGGATGTCAAGACCTGGTAAGGTTCTTCGCGTTGCTTCGAATTAAACCACATGCTCCACCGCTTGTGCGGGCCCCCGTCAATTCCTTTGAGTTTCAGTCTTGCGACCGTACTCCCCAGGCGGAGTGCTTAATGCGTTAGCTGCAGCACTAAGGGGCGGAAACCCCCTAACACTTAGCACTCATCGTTTACGGCGTGGACTACCAGGGTATCTAATCCTGTTTGCTCCCCACGCTTTCGCGCCTCAGTGTCAGTTACAGACCAGATAGTCGCCTTCGCCACTGGTGTTCCTCCAAATCTCTACGCATTTCACCGCTACACTTGGAATTCCACTATCCTCTTCTGCACTCAAGTCTCCCAGTTTCCAATGACCCTCCACGGTTGAGCCGTGGGCTTTCACATCAGACTTAAGAAACCACCTGCGCGCGCTTTACGCCCAATAATTCCGGACAACGCTTGCCACCTACGTATTACCGCGGCTGCTGGCACGTAGTTAGCCGTGGCTTTCTAATAAGGTACCGTCAAGGTACAGCCAGTTACTACTGTACTTGTTCTTCCCTTACAACAGAGTTTTACGAACCGAAATCCTTCTTCACTCACGCGGCGTTGCTCCATCAGGCTTTCGCCCATTGTGGAAGATTCCCTACTGCTGCCTCCCGTAGGAGTCTGGGCCGTGTCTCAGTCCCAGTGTGGCCGATCACCCTCTCAGGTCGGCTACGCATCGTCGCCTTGGTGAGCCGTTACCTCACCAACTAGCTAATGCGCCGCGGGCCCATCCTATAGCGACAGCCGAAACCGTCTTTCAGTGTTTCACCATGAGGTGAAACAGATTATTCGGTATTAGCCCCGGTTTCCCGGAGTTATCCCAAACTATAAGGTAGGTTGCCCACGTGTTACTCACCCGTCCGCCGCTAACGTCGAAGGAGCAAGCTCCTTCTCTGTTCGCTCGACTTGCATGTATTAGGCACGCCGCCAGCGTTCGTCCTGAGCCAGGATCAAACTCTCCATAAAAGAAATTTGAATAGCTCAAATTGTTTTGCTGGCATCATTTTGATGTCCAAAATTTTGTTTTGTTCACTAACCGAAGTTAGTTACTGAAAACTTTATTGATTACGTTTTGCTTGTTCAGTTTTCAAGGTTCATTTCGTCAACCATCTTTCGACAGCAACTTTTATATTATAACAACATCATTTCTCGTTGTCAACATCTTTTTTCAAGAAAAATTTCATTCCCAGAAGAGACAACTTTTAAATCTTATCATAACCACTTTACCAAGTCAACATCTTTTTATTCAAATTGTTTTTGAAGTTTGATGTTAGTTCTTACGTCGTCTTAACGACAAGTAATAATTTATCACGTTATGATAGACTTGGCAAGTGTTTTTTAAATAAAATCTATTGAATTAAAAAAACACAAATTTATAAGCATTTTTGTGCATTTACGAGAATACCAAATTGAGATATTCTCTTTGCTTACTTAATTATTTGTTTTACTATACATCTCTTTCTTTTAAATCTCAATGTTTTAAAATAAAAATACTTATTTATTCTCAAGATACCATTTGTTTAGGAAAGGAAATCTCAGTGGTATTTGTTTGTAAACATTACTCCTTCAGATTTATAAATCAAAGTCTTGTAAATTGTAATCAACATAGCAATATAATTTCATGCTATAACGCTACTATGAATAAATCCCGTTGCCTTCTGGATAGTTTGAATCTAAGCAACCTTTCGCACAAACCTACTTTTAATTTTATAACCGCCATAACAACGTTTCCTATATAAGTCACTATAAAGCTCTATTTAGTTTTTCATTTCCTAACAAATAAGCAGGCGCTAAAGTGCTTCTACTGCACTTTAGCGCCTGCTTACTGCTATTTATGTCCCTATTTAAGGTCATCCGCTTGAGGATCCACAATATTTAAGCACCATAAGAAATTGTCCCACGCAGAATACCAGCCACTGAAAACTTCAGAAGAATCATCCCAACGAACGTCGAATTTCTTGTGGCCATCTATTTCTACTAAATATAAAGTAAGGTTCTCATCTTTTTTAGCAACCACTAATTTCATACCATTCTCAAGTTCTTCTTCAGTAAATGGCACATCAGAAACCGAACGTAGTTGTGCCTGTTCAAATACTTGTTTGTTAATAATTTTGTAATTCATTATAAGCCCCCAATAAAAATACTTCTTTTTATACTTTTTGAATTTGAAAAACATAGAACTATAAAAGTATAACCTAAATTTAATCCTCGTTTAAACAACTTAATTTTTTTATAGCTTAAAAAGAGGAGAACTCACCTATATTGTGAATTCTCCTCTTCATTCATTACTATTCTTTTATTGCTTCACGAAAAGACTTCATTACAATTTAACTATTTTGTAATATGACGCATTGTTGGGAATAATAATACATCACGAATTGATGGTGAATTTGTAAGAAGCATGATTAAACGGTCAATACCAATACCTAGTCCACCTGTTGGAGGCATACCGTATTCCAACGCTTCAATGAAATCGTTGTCCATTTCATGTGCTTCATCGTTACCAGCTGCTTTTTCTGCTAATTGCGCTTCAAAGCGTTGGCGTTGGTCGATTGGATCATTTAATTCTGTGAAGGCATTTGCATGCTCACGACGAACAATAAATAGCTCAAAACGATCTGTGAAACGCTCGTCCTCTGGATTCTTCTTCGCAAGAGGTGAAATTTCTACTGGATGACCATATACAAATGTTGGCTGTACAAGAGTCTCTTCTACTTTTTGTTCAAAGAATTCATTAATGATATGACCCACTTCATGAACATCTTTCACTTCTACTCCGTGCTCTTTTGCAAGTGCTTGCGCTTGTTCTTTTGTCATTGGCTGCCAGAAGTCTACACCTGTTGCCTCTTTTACAGCGTCTACCATGTGTACTCGTTTCCAACCTACTGCAAGGTTGATTTCATCTTCTCCATATTGAACTGTCGTTGTACCAAGAACTTCTTGCGCAACATGTGCAATAAGGTTTTCAGTTAGTGACATGATATCTTGATAATCAGCATATGCTTCATATAGCTCAATCATTGTAAATTCAGGGTTATGACGTGTAGAGATTCCTTCGTTACGGAATACACGACCGATTTCATAAACTTTCTCTAAACCACCAACTATTAAACGTTTTAAATGCAATTCGATTGCGATTCGCATATATAGTTCCATATCTAGTGCATTGTGGTGCGTAATAAATGGACGAGCAGCTGCACCACCAGCAATCGTATGAAGCATTGGTGTTTCTACTTCTAAATATCCAGAGTTATCTAGATAATTACGGATTGCACGGATGATTTTAGAACGAGTTATAAATGTTTTTTTACTATCTTCATTTGTCATTAAATCTAAGTAACGTTGGCGATAACGTTGCTCAACATCCTGTAGGCCGTGGAATTTCTCTGGCATAGGACGAAGTGCTTTTGTAAGGAACGTGAAGCCCTCCGCTTTTACTGAAAGCTCTCCAACTTGTGTACGGAATACGTTTCCACGCACTCCAACAATATCTCCTAAGTCTGCTTGCTTAAATAATTCATATGCTTCCTCGCCTACATGATCTTGACGAACATAAATTTGAATTTGGCCACCTAAATCTTGAATATGGGCAAAGCCAGCTTTTCCTTTACCACGTTTCGTCATAATACGACCCGCAATAACAACCTCTTGAAGGTTTTCTTCTAGCTGCTCTTTTGTTTGGTCTGCAAATTGCTCACGCACTTCTGTTGATAAATGTGTACGCTCAAAACGACTTCCGAAAGGGTCTTGTCCGTTTTCTAGTATTGTCGTCATTTTTTGGCGTCTCACCAAAAGTTGATCATTTAATTCTTCTATATTATTTGACACTTGTTTCACTCCTTAAGTAAATTGTCCGCGTTTACGTCCATAATATTTCTATTGTACACAATTTTAGTGCTGTAATCATCTGTTTCAATTTATTTTCAATCCAACAAAAGATGATTAATAATTCTAAAAATTAAAGTTAGCAACACAAAGGCGCCTCTTTTAAAAATACCGAGACGCCCTATACATATCACTATACAATTAATTCCTTAGCTTCTGGACCGACTAAATTAAATTCGCTCTCTTCATATTCCTGCACAAGGCCATTTAATAGCGCACGAAGGTCTGCCGCCGTTTCTGTTTGGTTAATAGCATTACGTGCTTTCCCATTACCACGAATTCCTTTTAAATACCATGACGCATGTTTACGCATTTCACGCACCGCAATTCCTTCTCCTTTTAATTGGAGAAGACGTTCAAAGTGTAGGAGACATACATCCATTTTTTCTCGAACACTTGGTTCTTCCTTTAACTCACCTGTTTCTAGGTATTGAACCGTGCGGTAAATCATCCATGGATTACCTAATGCAGCACGTCCAATCATGACTGCATCTACTCCTGTAGTTTCAAGCATACGTTTAGCATCTTGTGGTGTTTCCACGTCACCATTACCAAGCACAGGAATGTTTACATTCTCCTTCACTTGACGAATGAAATCCCAATTCGCTTTACCTTCATACATTTGTACACGTGTACGACCATGAACCGCCACCGCTGCTGCACCTGCACGCTCAACAGCTTGTGCATTTTCCACTGCAAAAATATGCTCGTCATCCCAGCCAATACGCATTTTTACGCTGACTGGTTTTTTGACAGCATCCACAACAGCCGCTACCATTTCATATACTTTATTTGGATCAAGTAACAAGCGGGCTCCTGCTTCACATTTAATGATTTTATTAACAGGGCACCCCATGTTGATATCAATAATATCAGCAGTTGTATTTTCATCCACATATTTCGCCGCTTCCACTAAAGTTGCTTTATCTCCACCAAAAATTTGCAATGACAGAGGATTTTCACGTTCATCGATATAAAGCATCCCTAATGTTTTTTCGTTTTTTTGGACAATACCCTTATCACTAATCATTTCAGCATACACGAGACCTGCTCCGAACTCTTTAACCGTTAATCGGAAAGCAGAGTTACAGATCCCAGCCATTGGCGCTAAAACCACTCGATTGTCCATGACGATATCGCCAATTTGAAACGGCTTCTCTGTTGTAAGACTCAACGTTGTCTTCCTCCTCTAAAAGCTTTTACCTATTATTTGCTATCTATTGTTAATGCTATGCATTAATCTTTCATCCACATACTATTACTTAATGCACCGTTGAAAACTCTTCAAACGGACTCCATAGGGTGATACCTTCATTTTCGCAATCCATTTGCTGCAACAGATCGTGCGCTTGTTGTAGCTGTACATCAAAGGGTGATGCTGCAATCTCTACTAATGGTACTAAGACGAATGCTCTTTCGTACATTCTTGGATGGGGAACTGTTAAACTCTCCGTTTCAATATTCTCTTGATTGTAAAGTAAAATGTCAAGGTCAATGATTCGTGGGCCCCAGCGAAATTCTCGAACACGCCCTAATTCCTGTTCTATGGATTGGCAGATCTTCAACATATCAGCAGAAGAAACATCTGTTTTTAGATGAACAGCAATATTTAAAAAATCTGCCTGATCTGTATAACCCACTGCAGCAGTTTCATAAACGGACGATACACGAACAAGTTTAATACCTTCCGTTTCCTTTAAAAGGGCAACTGCATGCTGAAGATTTTCATATCTCTCTCCCATATTCGTTCCGATAGATAAATAGACATCCTTCATCAGAAATCACCTCTCGTTACCTCAACAGACACCTCTTTGTAATAGCCATGAATTGGTGGGTCTGGTTTAATTAGTTCTACACGAACTCCTTTTACTTTATCAGGGTAGGTTGTTAATATTGCATCCGCTACTCTCACGACCAGAGCCTCAATTAGCTTAAACGGTTCCCCCTCCACAATATCACGGCATAATGCATAGACCTCTGCATAGTTCACTGTATAAGAGAGATCATCTGTTTCTCCAGCCTTGGTCATATCTACAGCAAGGGAAACATTTGCTCGAAAGCGTTGACCTAGAGTTGTTTCTGCTGCTAATACACCATGGTAGCCATAAAACTGCATGTCCTTTAAATGAATGTAATCCATCACGCTTCCTCCTTAAACAAACGTTTTCCCACTAAGACATCAGCCATATACGTAGCACGCGTCATTTCCTTTACATCATGAACACGTATCATATGACAGCCCTTTTCAATTCCATAAACCACTGTCGCACTTGTCCCTTCAAGACGCTCTTCAACAGGTAGTTTTAAGACATTGCCAATCATTGATTTACGTGACGTTGCTAATAATACAGGGTAACCCATAGCTACTAAATCCTTTAAGTGTTGCATCATAACTATATTTTGGCCAGTATTTTTAGCAAAGCCGATACCTGGATCTAAGATGATATGATGTTCAGGAACCCCCGCTTGCTGAGCGATGGCAATACTTTTCTCTAAGTCCATTTTTGCTGTCGCCCAAAAATCAACACCATAATCCATATTTTCGCGATTATGCATTAAAATAATAGGCACATGTAAATCCGCAGCAACCTGAGCAATTTCTGGCTCAGCCTTCGCACCCCAAATATCATTAATCATATGTGCCCCTGCTTCAATAGCAGCACGGGCTACATTTGCTTTATACGTATCAACGGAAATAACGGCCCTTACTTCTTTCGCTAATGCTTGAATAACGGGCACAATGCGGGCAATTTCATCTTCATCTGAAATTCGTTCATACCCAGGGCGTGTAGATTCCCCACCTACATCAATTATTTTAGCCCCTTCAGCCACCATTTTTTTCGCTTGAGCAACAGCAGCTTCTACATTGTTGTATTTTCCACCATCTGAGAAGGAATCTGGTGTAACATTGAGAATCCCCATAACAAATGTTTCTTTTGTATAGTCTAATGTAATACCATTAAGCGTTAATGGTTTCTTATATTTTTCTAGCATGTAAACGCTCCCTCTATCCTTGCTCCACTTCTTGAACAAATGCCTCATGTAAACACGAATAAATCGGCCCATTATTACCTAAAAATTGCACATTCTCTAAGCTACTAATCGGCACAAGCTCTTGTACTGAATTGGTAATGAAGCATTCCGTACTTTGTAGTAAGTCTTCTTTTGTATAAAAACCTTCTTTAACTTCTAAATCGAGTGCAGAGGCCTTCTCTATAACCCACGCTCGAATAATACCCGGTAAAATACCTGTCTCTAAGGAAGGCGTATATAGTATATCATTATTTACCCAAAAAACGTTTGATGTCACACCTTCAGCCACATAGCCCTGTTCTGTTAAAAAGAACCCTTCTTGTTGTGCCAGTGATAGCATTTCAAAGCGGCCAAGCACGTTGTTACCATAATGATGTGATTTAACTCGCAATCCTTGTTCAGGTGTATTGCGTGGCGTTGAAAGCCATTGCGCAATTTTCTCCGTCCCACGTTTTGTATTCTGAAGTTCTTTTCGAAAGATAATGACATTGGGTTGTTTATATTCTGTTGGCTGTAATCCAATATGATGTTCTCCAGCTGATACATTTAAACGGAAGTAGCCATCCTGACCGCCAGCCAGCTTGTTTAACTGTTGCACAACTTCAAGTAAAAATTTTTCAGGATAGGTTAAATGAATGTGATACTGAGATAAAGCAAGCTGTAATCTATCCATATGCTCTTCCCAGCGAAATACCTGACCTCTATATGTGCGGAATGTTTCAAAAAAGCCCAATCCATATAAAAAGCCATGATCAAATGGAGAAATCCGCAAATCCTGTGCGGCCATATAGTTTCCATTCATCCAGCACTGCATCTATTCCACTCCTTCTACATACTTCTCTATAAATTGACGCAATAGTTTTTTGCCTTGCTCTGTCATAATAGATTCTGGATGATATTGTACACCCTCTATCGAATATTCCGTGTGACGAAGCCCCATAATTTCTCCCTCTTCTGTCCAAGCGGTTACTTCTAGACATGCTGGTAACGTCTCTTTTTCTACAATAAGAGAGTGGTAACGTGTGGCCTGGAAGGGATTTGGCATACCTTTATGCAAACCCACTTCAGCATGTAGCACAGGTGATGTCTTACCATGCATAAGATGCTCAGCTCGTATGACATTGCCACCAAACACCTGTGCAAGTGCCTGATGACCCAGGCAGACCCCTAAAATCGGAATATTTCCCGCGAAATATTTAATAATGTTCAGGCTTTCACCTGCCTCATTTGGACTACATGGTCCTGGAGAAATAACAATCATATCAGGTGCAAGTTGCTCAATCTCCTCTACTGTTATATCATCATTTCGTTTCACTACTATCTCATGACCAAATTCACCTAAATATTGTACGATGTTGTAGATAAATGAATCATAATTATCAATCATTAAAATCATTTTGCTCGCTCCTCTGCCATTGCCTTTGCCTGCCACATTGCCTTCGCCTTATTTAAGGATTCCTGATACTCCCTTTCTGGCACAGAGTCAATGACAATACCTGCTCCAGCTTGAATATGTGCAACCCCATCTTTTATAAATGCTGTACGGATCACAATATTAAACTCCATATCACCTGTATAGCCGAGCCAACCGATAGAACCAGTGTATAAACCTCGTCGTACAGGCTCCAGTTCTTCAATAATTTCCATGGTGCGGATCTTTGGCGCACCTGTAATCGTCCCACCTGGGAACATTGCACGGATAACATCTGCATTCGTTTTATCTTCCGCTATTTCTCCTCGTACATTTGAAACAATGTGCATGACATGTGAATAGCGCTCAATGACCATAAATTCGTCCACTTCCACTGTTCCATAGGCTGATACTCGTCCTAAATCATTGCGCTCTAAATCCACTAACATCACATGCTCAGCACGTTCTTTCTCATTATCAATCAACTCTTGTGCCAATGCTAAATCTTCCGCTTCGGATTTCCCTCTTGGTCGAGTACCTGCAATGGGTCTTGTCGATAATTCATTGCCATGACGTTTTACTAATAACTCGGGTGACCCAGAAACTACAGCAAAATCAGGCGCTTCAATATAAGCCATGTATGGCGACGGATTAAACGCTCGTAAAGCCTCGTAGACATCCATCGCAGTCGCATTTAAGTTCTTGGACTGACGAACAGACAAGTTTACCTGAAACACATCCCCCTGTGCTATATAGGTTTGAATTTTCTTTACAGCTGCTTCAAAATCAGTTCCTGCAAATGAGACAAGCAATTCATGCTCATCATTAGCAACTTCTACAGCATTTGTTTTTTCAAATTTACGCGCCTCTAAACCAGACTGTGCTGCAACCTGCCAGTTGTTAGCCCATTCTTCCAAGTTAACGTCACTATCTTCTAGCTTCATAAGAGTAACTGTATTCGTTTTCACATCATGTACTGCCCAACTATCAAAAATATAAAAATAGATATCTGGTATTTGCAAGTCATCCTTTGCCATATTAGGAAGTACTTCAATTTTACGTGCATAATCATATGCAACAAATCCAATAGCCCCTCCTTGAAAAACAGGAAGGTCCACATTATAAGAAATTCGATATTCCGCTACAAGCTCTTCCAGTAAAGCTAGAGATTCACCTTGTAAAATTTCTTGTCTATCATTTTTCCAGTTTACTAAAAGCCCCTCCTCTACTGATTGTGCAGTAGCTAACGGATTCCAAGCAGCTATCGTAAAATGCCCTCCGCGTCCACTCTCTAAAAACACATGCGCTTGCTGTGTCTCTGTTTGCTTCTTATAGCTATAAAAAAATGAATCTGCATCCATTGTTAATGTTTTTGTAAGTATTGTTTTCAAGTTATTTTCCCCTTTAAACATGTGGTGTGATTCCATCTTAACTTGAATATTACATAGAAGCGAATATTTTTATAATTTTAATAGTGTCCGTTTTTATGCACTAAAAAGGACTCCTTTTAAAAAGGAGCCCTTACATAAAAATCTTTATTTAGTCTTCAAATTGGTATAAAGGTGTTGAA
Source organism: Lysinibacillus fusiformis (assembly GCF_002845985.1). Lineage (GTDB taxonomy): Bacteria > Bacillota > Bacilli > Bacillales_A > Planococcaceae > Lysinibacillus > Lysinibacillus fusiformis_D. Next base: position 116,848 of record NZ_PDFK01000008.1, read on the forward strand.
AGGTAACGCTCTCCGTTAGAAGGTACAATGGCAAGAACATTCGAACCTTTACCTAAACGTTTTGCCGCTTCAATCGCAGCATAGATGGCAGCACCAGATGAAATACCACATAGGATACCTTCTTCACGTGCTACTTTACGTGCTACTTCAAAAGCAACCTCATTTTCAACAGGGAATACAGCAGAATAAACATCTGTATCTAGTACTTCTGGTACAAATCCAGCTCCAATACCTTGAATTTTATGTGGCCCTGGTTGACCACCAGAAAGAACCGGTGAATCTTTTGGTTCAACAGCAATGATTTCAATGTTTGGATACTTTTCTTTTAATACAGCACCTGCACCTGTAATGGTACCACCTGTACCAACGCCAGCTACAAATGCATCAAGTGTTAGGCCATCAAATGCTTCTACAATTTCAGGACCTGTTGTCAGACGGTGAATAACAGCGTTCGCTGGATTTGTAAATTGTTGTGGGAGGAAGTAGCCATGCTCAGCAGATAGTTCTTCTGCTTTAGCAATTGCACCCTTCATGCCTGCTGGACCAGGTGTTAACACAAGCTCTGCACCATAAGCTCGTAATAAGTTACGACGCTCTAAACTCATTGTTTCTGGCATAACTAAAATCGCTTTGTATCCTTTAGCAGCAGCAATCATCGCAAGACCGATACCTGTATTACCAGAAGTCGGCTCAATGATTGTACCACCCGGCTTTAATGTCCCGTCTTTTTCTGCAGCTTCAATCATTGCTAGAGCTAGACGGTCTTTTACTGAGCTTCCTGGATTAAAATATTCTAATTTTACATACACAGTGCCTTCATTTTCATTTGTTGCATGATTTAATTTTACAATTGGTGTTTTACCAACTAATTCAGCCACTGAATTCGCTAATCTACTCATTTACTAATCCACTCCCAATCCCTACTATTTTTATAGGTTTTACTTATTTTGTATTTTATCAATTTTTCCATTCGATTGTCAATAAATAAAACTTATATTTTCAGAATATTTATCATTACTTAAAACGGAAAAGCCTTATCATCTGTCTACAAAAAAAGAATCTGCATCCATTGGGTATGTCACTACGAATGCCTGCAAGTTTGATCAGACTCATTTTACCCCGCAAAACTTGCAGACTCTTTTCATGTATTATTTTTCTTTTTTAGACTCTCCATAATACCAAGTAGCATTAAATTCAGACCAAAATGCTTCCGGTGTAACAGATTGCGTCAATTGCTCTAAAGCCAATTCACGCTCAATATGTTCTTTCACATCGTCATATGTAAAGGATTGTCCTTCTAATACCTCTTGCACTTGAACAATTCCATAATGACCATTATCTAACTTAAAGGCTTTACTTACCTCATTTGCCTTAAGAGATTTCACAGTATTAATAATGGTAGGGTCCACATTCTCCTGATTCTCTGTGAGGAAACCAATATCTCCTCCTAGACTGGCTGAAGCACTATCAACAGATATTTCTCGTGCCAGCACTGTAAAATCAGAACCATTTTTCAATTCACCTAGTGCCTCATCAGCAGCTTTTTTTGAATCGACTTCAATAAAATTCGTACGATAGCTTGTTTTTGTATTATATAACCCCTGATTTTCCTCATAATACTTTTCAACACTTTCTTCCTCTATCACTACGTCCTTCGTGAGTACTTTATCCAATATAAGCTGTGAACGAATTTTTTGGCGTAGTTGCTCTACTGATAGATTTTGCATGGCTGTATCAAACTTATCTTGAGCAGAACGCATTAACGCAAGTTCAAGATCTATTTCTTTATCGGTAACTTTAATTTTATATGTTTTTGCTGCCTTTTCCATTACCGATTCATTTACTAAATTTTGTAGTGTTTCTTTACCATATCGTTCTTCCATGGCAATCATCCACTCTTGGCGCGTGATCACATCCCCATCAATGGCAGCGACTTGTTCGTCGCTACCAATTTCCTGACCTTTGTTTGGGATTAACCAGCTGATGAACCATAAAATATTTCCTAATAACAGAATCGCTATGACAGCTAAAGCAGGCTTTGTCTTTAAACGACGTTGCAGTAAAGGCGTTTGGTTTGGTGTTACAGTGGTTGAAGGTCGTCGATTACGCGTTGAGCTCATCAATAAACCCTTCTAGCTCATCCTTAGAAAAACTGTATGTCTCTAGGCAGAAGTGACACTCTGCTTCCGCTCCGCCATCCTCTTCAATCATTTCTCTAATTTCCGCTGCTCCTAAACCTAAAATTGCTGCACCAAACCGCTCTTTTGTACATTGACATTTAAATTCAACTGGCATGGAATCTAAAATTTGTAGATGTCCATTTCCTAAAACAGCTTCTAAAATTTGCTCTGGTGTAAAGCCTTTTTCAATCATTTTTGAAACAGGCTCTATTGTAGCAAGATGTTGTTCAATTTCATTGATTGTTTCTTCCTCACAGCCCGGCATTAATTGAAGAATAAATCCGCCTGCTGCAAGAATAGTGTTGTCTGGATTGACTAATACACCTAATCCAACTGATGATGGTACTTGCTCAGATGTTGCGAAATAATAAGTAAAGTCTTCAGCGATTTCACCCGAAACAATTGGTGTTTGTCCAGAGAACATATCTCTCAATCCAAGATCTTTAACAATTGTAAGAAATCCTTCTGTACCAACGCCTGCTCGAACATCTAACTTCCCTTGCTCATTTAAATCAAAGTGAACATGGGGGTTTGTAACAAATCCGCGTACTTCCCCATGTGCATTACTATCAATTACCATAGGGCCAATTGGACCGTCACCCTCAATTTTAATCGTGATTTTCTCTTCACCTTTTAACATAGCTCCCATCATGACAGCTGCTGTCATTGAACGACCTAAAGCTGCTGACACAACTGGCCAAGTATCATGACGACGTTGCGCTTCACCTACTGTAGCAGTTGTACGAGCTGCAAACACACGAACTTGCCCATTAAATCCTAACCCTCTTACTAAATAATCATTCATAAATGGAATGTCCCTCATTTCCTATTGGTTACGTTTATATAGCTTATATAAACCCTTCAAAGTTAAAAACGGATCCACAACATCAATGATTTGTGTCTCCCCTGCGATTAAATTTGCTAGCCCACCTGTAGCAATAACTAATGGCTCCTCTTTACTTTGTGCTTTCATCCGGTTAACAATGCCCTCTACTTGTCCTACAAAGCCATAAAAAATACCTGCCTGCATGGCAGAAACGGTCGTTTTCCCGACAATATGTGAAGGCCGTACTATTTCAATACGCGGCAATCTTGCAGCCTGTGTATAAAGAGCCTCTGTAGAAATCGTTATACCCGGCGCGATAGCACCACCCATGTAATCGCCCTTCTCATTCAAATAACAATAGGTTGTCGCTGTACCAAAATCAACTATGATACAAGGGGCTTTATATAAATCTAGAGCTGCTATGGCATTCACAATGCGATCTGACCCAACCTCACGCGGATTTTCGTATTTAATATTTAAACCCGTTTTCACACCCGGGCCAACTACCAAAGGCTTTCTTCGAAAATATTTCTGACACATCGCGTCTAATGAAAACATAATTGGTGGCACAACTGAGGATATAATAATACCTGTAATTTGTTCAAATGAAATGCCTGCATGATTAAAAAATGAAAGAACTTGCATAGCATATTCATCCTCTGTTTTATGAAGGTCCGTCACCATACGCCAATGGAAAGCTAATTGTTCGTTGTCATCATAGACACCTAATACAATATTAGAATTCCCTGCATCTAAAACTAAAATCAAGGCTGACACCTCCCCTATCATCATTGCACCTTTCATAAACCTAACATGACAGCTACAATCTAATTGAAATGAAGATAAAATACTTTAGAAAATGATACCATACTTTTTACCTTGATTCAGCATTCATCTCCTTCCTCTAAAGGCGTGAGCGGAATGCTTACTTTATTTTTTCAGTGGATGTTCATCTATAACGATGAAAGCTTCTTTAAAAAGGAGCTCCCTAAACTAGGCAGCCCCTTTGAAAATCATTTAAAATTAAATTTTTCTGGATCTGGACCACAACGTAGACCATCATTCAATGCATCCAACTGTGTCATTTCTTGCTCAGATAACGCAAAGTCAAAAACATCAAGGTTTTCAGACATACGTGCCGGTGTCATCGTCTTTGGAATTGTGACAACATGATGCTGTACATCATAGCGTAACACAATCTGTGCAGGTGTCTTGCTGTATTTAGAGGCTAATTCTTGAATCAACGCTTCTTCAAGTAGAGAGCCATTCATCAATGGAGACCACGCCTCCACCTGTATACCCTTATCCTCACAATAGGCACGTACTTCCTCTTGTGTTAAATGTGGGTGAAATTCAATTTGATTAATAACAGGAATAACAGTCGTTTCCTTCAAAAGGCTTTCTAAATGATGCACATGGAAATTACTAACACCAATTGAGCGTACTCGACCATCTTGATAAATTTTTTCTAGTGCTTTGTAAACCTTAATATAATTTTGATCAATTCCTGGCCAGTGCACTAAATACAAATCTAAATAGTCTAATCCCATTTTCTCTAAACTGCTATCATATGCGGCAAGTGTTTTTTCATAGGAAAGACCATCGTTCCAAACTTTGGATGTGATAAATAGTTCTTCACGAGTTACTAAACCTTCTTCAATTGCGGCTTGTATTCCACGACCAACACTTTCTTCATTGCGATATACTTGTGCTGTATCAATGCTACGATAACCTTTAGCAATAGCTGTTTTTACGGCTTCTGCTAGGTCATCTCCTTCAGGTACTCGAAAAACACCATAACCAACCAAAGGCATCTTAAGTCCATTATTCAATGTTACATTTCCCACGTTAAACACTCCAATCTGTTTTCACTAACTTTACATCTTCTCTCCACCCTAAGAGCAGAGTTATATGTAACTGTCTTACATAAATATATCCTAATGCTTATTAGCAAGAAAAGGCAAAGAAAAAGACTGTTTACCTAATTTTAGTAAACAGTCTTTTCTACTTTAATCACGTTTCTCATCGATACCTTTAGGAGCATCATTTGGTTCTTTACTTTCTTTTGCCAGATTTAAAGTTGTTGGGTTAGGCTCTTTGCTAAGTAGCTCTTTTTCAACAGTTGGTTCACCAATAGTATCTAATGTTGGCTTCGCTTCAATTTTCGGAGTGCTCTCCTCAATACTTTCTACGACCTCTGGCTCTGGTAAAATACCATGATCACGTAAATGTTCGATTTCCTGTGCATTTAATGTTTCTTTCTCCATTAAAGTATTGGCAATTAAATCAAGCAAATCACGTTTCTCCGTTAGGATGCGTTTTGTACGCTCATATTGTGTATCAATAATTTTTTGCATTTCTTTATCAATTTCATAGGCTACTGAGTCAGAATAATTTTGATCTGAATTAAAGTCGCGACCAAGGAATACATTGCCACCCTGACTTGAACCAAATTGCATAGCACCAAGGTTTTCACTCATTCCGTATTCGGTAACCATAGCACGAGCAATGCTTGTAACTTTTTGGAAATCGTTATGTGCCCCAGTAGAAACTTCACCAAGAACAATTTCTTCAGCTACACGACCACCAAGAAGGCCTGCAATACGATCTAAGAGCTCTTGCTTTGTTGTAAAGAAACGTTCTTCCTTCGGTAACATAATCGCATATCCACCCGCTTGACCACGAGGAACAATTGTTACTTTGTGCACTGTATCCGCTTCATCAAGCTCAAGACCTACTACTACGTGACCAGCCTCATGGAAGGATACCAGTTTTTTCTCTTTAGCTGAGTATACTCGACTTGCTTTAGCTGGACCCGCAATTACTCGGTCAGAGGCTTCATCGATATCCGCCATACTAATCGTACGTTTACTTTTACGAGCTGCTACAAGTGCTGCTTCGTTTAGTAAGTTTTCTAAATCTGCACCGGAGAAACCTGGAGTACGTTGAGCAACTGCAGCTAAATCAACTGTATCTGCTAAAGGTTTATTACGTGCATGTACTTTAAGAATTGCTTCGCGCCCTTTTACATCAGGATGACCTACAGTAATTTGGCGGTCAAATCGACCTGGACGTAATAACGCTTTATCTAAAATATCTGGGCGGTTTGTTGCAGCAATGATAATAATACCTTCATTTGCTCCGAAACCATCCATTTCAACCAATAATTGGTTCAGTGTTTGTTCACGTTCGTCATGACCACCGCCAAGACCAGCGCCACGTTGACGACCAACCGCATCAATCTCATCGATAAAGATGATACATGGTGCGTTTTTCTTCGCGTTTTCAAATAAATCTCGAACACGTGATGCACCGACGCCGACAAACATTTCTACGAAGTCAGAACCTGAAATTGAGAAGAAAGGAACGCCTGCTTCGCCTGCCACTGCACGTGCAAGTAATGTTTTACCTGTACCTGGAGGACCGACAAGTAAGATACCTTTTGGAATGCGTGCACCGATTTCAGTGAACTTGCGATGGTCTTTTAAAAAATCTACAACCTCTACAAGCTCTGCTTTCTCTTCATCAGCACCTGCTACATCTGTAAAACGAACTTTTTTCTTTTGGTCATCATAAAGTTTAGCTTTACTTTTACCAAAGCTCATCACTTTATTACCGCCACCCTGAGATTGGCTCATTAGGAAGAAGAATAAGAAAATGATGATGATGAAAGGAATAATTCCTGTAAAGAATTGAATCCATCCACTTGTTTCTGGTGCTGCTAAAAAACTAATATTACTATCTTTATCCTTAGCAGCCTCATCGATACGGTCCATTAAAGATTGGTTTTCACGAGGGATATTCACTGTAAAGCTTTGACCCTTCTCATAACCTTTCAGTGTACCTTCAACGATGTAAACTGATTTATCAGGTTGAATTGTAGCACTTGTTATTTCTTTCTTATCTAGAGCTTGTTGAAACTCATGATAAGATAACTCTTTCGTTGGTGAATTTCCACTATTGAAAGTACCAAAAATACCGATAATCACTAGGAAAATCAGTAAATAAAATATGGTATATCGAAATATTCGATTCATCTCCAGCCTCCTCATTACAAACAGAAAAATTATAAGTAAAATCTTAACATATCATGATTTCATCATACAACGAAAAGCCCTACTTAAAAAATGTTTCGTTCACTTTTGCCGTTATCAAAACAGTTTTAGGCCATCTTTATATGTCCCAGCGTAATTGTACCTGTTCCTTGGACTCGATATAGCTGAACATTGTGTCAAGATTTTGAATTATGTTAAACATAACGAAAAATACATGACTTGCGCTGGAGGCCTTTGCATTTATAGCTGGTTTTTGTAACTTAGAAAGAATAAACTTCAGGCTTCAGTATACCAATATAAGGTAAATTACGATATTTTTCTGCGTAATCTAAGCCATACCCTACAACAAAGCCATCCGGCACTTCAAAACCAACATAGTCAGCAGATAAGTCCACTTTACGGCCTGATGGTTTATCTAATAATGTAACAATTTTGATGGACTTTGCTTTGCGGTATTTAAATAAATCTACTAAATAGCTTAACGTTAAACCACTATCGATAATATCCTCGATAATTAATACGTCACGTCCCTCAACGCTTGTGTTTAAATCTTTTAAAATTTTCACTTCACCCGATGACACAGTAGCATTACCATAACTAGAAACATCCATAAAATCCAATTCGATGAAAGAATCGAAGCGTTTCATTAGGTCTGTCATAAATGGCATTGCTCCTTTAAGCACACCAACAGCTAATGGGAATGCATCTTTGTATTCCTCTGTTAATTGTGCACCTAAATGTGCAATTCTTTCTTGCAGTTGTTCTTCTGTAATCATAATTTTTTCGATGTCGTTTTGTAACATATCGATTCCTCCTCGTGATGTATCAAAAAATTTTCAACCAATTACGGTGAAATATTTTACAAAGACCTTAGTCTACGATGAGCACTGTATCATCGTTTGGTTGCGGAGTGGTTGAAAAAAATATTCCCATACGCACACCAATTACCGCTACCACCTCATCAGATTGAGAAATCAGTAACGGCCAGCTATTTCGCTCATTTAAAGGAATCTTTTCATCTATAAAAAGGCGAGATAAGCGTTTTGGCTGATCCATTCCTTTTAACAGCATTCTGTCTCCGTCCTTGCGTGCTCGAATATAGAGCGGTAGTTGGAGTTTGCTAGCGTTAAAATAAAAAAGCTGTGCAGTATCCGTCAGCAATTCAGACGATAAATCATGCAAATTGACTACGCATAAGCGTTCACCATTTGTCAGTGTTGTCCATCCATCAGCAGCCGTAATCATTTGTTTCTCAGGAGATGTTTGGCCTTCTAATGGCTTATTCTTCTGAATCGTTAATTTCCCGTAAAGGCGAACTGCTAGAAAATCTTCAGGCAAGTGAATTTCAGCATACCCTGCTGTTGTATCACAAAGCTTTAAAATTGAAGTCAATAAAGCATAACTTTGTATCGTATTTGAATCTTTGTAAAGATAGTTTAATAGTATTAAAATGAGCCTCCTTTGTAAAGCAAGTGGTACCAATTGAAAAGCCTCAATTTCCATGCTATATGTATTTTCGTTACTTCTTATGATGGTTTGAGAAAATACATCTTGGGCTAATGTCATTAAAAAGGTATCGTCTTCTTGCAATTGCTTTGTGAAATGGGCCACCTGCTCAGTCACTCTCGGATTTTCTGCCTCCAGTAAAGGCACCACATGATGTCTAAAGCGATTGCGTACATAGGTGTCTTTGGAATTGCTAGCATCTTCTCGATAATCCAAACCTTTTCTAAGTAAATATTCCCTTATTTCAGACTTTGTAACCGTTAAAAACGGACGAATTAATGATTTGCCTTCAAAACATCGTTGAGGACGTATGCCTTGCATACTGTTCATTGTTGCATTTTTTGTAAGGGCCATTAATACTGACTCCAGTTGGTCATCCGCATGATGTGCAGTTACAAGCTTATTGGCATTTGTTTTTCTCAAGATTTCTTTGAAATATCGATACCTCTCCCTACGACAAATTAACTGTGTATTACCATTTTCCTGTGCCATAATTGCAGGTATTGGAATATCTGTAGCATGTAAGTAAACACCATTGTCGTCACAATACTTTTGGACAAATGCTCTATCTGCAGCAGAGTTTTGCCCTCTCAACATATGATCGACATGTACTGCTTCCACCTGAATGTTCCACTGCGCCTGTGTTTGGATAAAGTAATGGAGTAACGCCATAGAGTCTACCCCACCCGAAACGGCGATGAGAAGATGATCGCCTTGCTGTAATAATTGCTCTTCTTCAATAAATGTTTTGACCTTTAATTCAAATGACAAACGCTTCTCCTCCCCTTTTCGTTGTTATTTTAAGATGAATTACTCATAGAATACTGAGTTGGTCTAAAGACAGCCCATGTCGGTACAACATGCGTCACCTCTAACATTAATACTGTACAGTCATCTTCTATTTCGAAATACCCTTGGAATGATTGCATGATCGTTGTTAGCTTTTCTTGAATGGTTTTATTTGTACTGGCAACCTGCTGTGCAAAAGCTAAAAATGTTTCCTCTTGCTCATCCCAATCATCTACACTTGAAAACAGGCCATCTGAGTGCATTAAAATAACGTCTCCTGCCTTCAGTTTTCTTTTTTCAGCTTCTACTGTTGAAATAGATAAAAATCCTACAGGTGCTGCATTACTTTCAACTTTCAGCACCTCTTTTCCACGTAAAATATAGGTCGACATACCTCCAGCCTTCCACGACCACAAATCACCATGCTGTAAATCAACAAGTGCAAAATCAAGTGTTGCATACATATCATCCTGTTGCTTTAATGACATAACATAATGCAATGTATGCATCGCCGTTTCCGGATTCATATTGTAATTAAGACACTCTCGCATCAAGTGGATCAATTTTCTACTTTCATGTTGTGCTTCTTTATTTTGCCCCATACCATCAGACAGCAAAATGGCAAATAGTCCTGGATGCAATTGGAAGAGGGCATGAGAGTCTCCAGAATATAGTGTTGCATCTTTCGACATGCTATATATATCATACTCTACTTCAAAGCTAATAGCTGATCTAAAGCATATTTGAACATGACGAAACGGTATTTCACAGGCTATTACTTTTTCTATTTCAAAAGGTTCATCGAAAATCTCATAAAGAATTGGCAGAATCATGCGTTCAGCTAATGTTGTATCTTCCTCCCAGTTGACACGTGCTGGTGCTAAAGCACAAACAATCTTTCTTGCACCTGGCTTATTGCTAAGCACATCTAGTTGAAAACATTCAATATTGGCATCCTTTAAGCGTTCAGCAATTTCCTTTTCTACACTAACAAACGAAATTGTATCCTCCTTCATCTCAGCGATTAACTGGTTTAAATGGTTACTCATATCACGAAGTTGCAGGGCAATCATTTTTTTACCATGAAAGTACTGCCCATTAATGCGTTCCCTATAAAGCTCTGTATCTAATTCCTCGAAAATCTTCGTCGATTTTACGCATTTATACCGTATTTGTTCTTCTACACGATGAATAGCTGATTCCTTGCCTACTCCTTTCATATGAAACCAGTCTGTCACAAGCTTGTCCATACCGTTATTTTTAGCACCCCAGCAATGTTCATAGCGGAAACAGCTTAAACAAGTGTTCATTGGAGATACTTCCTTCGCAGCTTCAACTGGAGCCGTCATAAAGCGATCAAATACAAGCTCCTTCATGAATTGTACAAAATGCTGAAAATGCTCTAATTTATACGTTACATGTTCGGTTAACCAATTCTGTCGTGCCAGTAAAATCTCCTCACGTTGTGGGAAAAGCTTGTCCCTCACCCTATCTGAATATTTCTTTGGGATCGTTAGAAAAAGAATGCTCCCGATGGCAATGGAGGTAAAATACACGCTATCTAAAGGCAGTGTGGCGTCATAAAATAAAAAAAAGACACTTGGCAAAATACTACCGATCGCAACACCAAATCTACCACCTTTAGCTCCCATTCCTGCACACAGCCCCGTTAAGGTCGCAACTGAAAGCATCCCGGTAAATGAAAGCTTAGCAATACCGATAAGAGTTCCCAGCACTGCTCCGATTACTGTTGCTAATGGGACACTGCCAACCAATGCACCAAAACAGATAAAAAGCTGCAATAAAAAAATGGGGAGTGAGAAATAGCTAATCACAACTGCTTGCATCCCAGTAAGCATGGCAGCAAACACGACTAATCCAGAGCCTAGCTTCTCATATGTCCAATGACTCGTAAACCATTCATACGAGTTAACAAATAGCACTTGCATAAACAGCGTCATAATAAGAGCTAGAGCTGCCTCACAGCCTACATAAAATTGTACAAGCACTGGTGGTAAGCCTTGATACATCACCCCTTGCCACATTATTTGTACCAGTAATACAGCTAAAGACACCGCAATACTTTGGGGCAACTGCCAGTAACGGAAACGCATGATACATTCATACATAACAATTTGTAACGCTAGAATGAAGACTTGTCCAAAACCAAGGAAAAAACAACCTGCTAAACTACCGAATAAAACGAATTTGGCATACTCCCTATACTTTGTTCGAATAATGGCCCAAAAAGGAACTGAGAACGGTACAGCTGCTTCAAATACAACAGATTGAGCTAAGAAAAAGGCGGTTAAAAAAAAGAGAGAACCTATTAGGATCTGCTTCTTTTTCATACCGATCTTTTGGTCATCTACATTCGTTGTATTATACCATTCAATACTTGTCATTTAATTATCCCCTTTCCGCACTTTTGGTTATTATAAAAAATTATGTGCGGAAAGATTGTCTGACGTTGACAGAAAAAAATATAAATATTTCGACTAATAGCTATTCATAAATACGAGAATTGGCAACAATTTCTTTCGCAACAGCCTAACATTCATGAAAAACGTTGAAAAATCCACTTATAAAAACAAAATTGTAATGACTTGCTATTCATCTTAAAGCTTAGTGCGAGGGCATTCTATGAGCTATCAATCACTTTATTCAACTGTTACCACGATACATTTCTACGTAAGAACAAAAAATCCGCTAAAATACTCTTCTATGCTAGTTTTTACGAAATATATTTTTTTAAAAAACCTACTTGACACTAGCACGTTTGGCTTGTATTATTTAACTTGTTGCTTAAACGACTGTGCGGAAGTAGTTCAGTGGTAGAACACCACCTTGCCAAGGTGGGGGTCGCGAGTTCGAACCTCGTCTTCCGCTCCATATAGTAATTGGCGGCCTAGCTCAGCTGGCTAGAGCGTACGGTTCATACCCGTAAGGTCGGGGGTTCGATCCCCTCGGCCGCCACCATAGTAGGCCCGTTGGTCAAGTGGTTAAGACACCGCCCTTTCACGGCGGTAACACGGGTTCGAATCCCGTACGGGTCATTTCAAATAGGCGCCTCAGAACTAAATTCTGAGGCGCCTATTTTTATTGTAATCTATTTTGTCACTATTCCCATCTATCCGTCTGTTCATTTATAGCTATGTGACTGCGTATAAAAATATGGCATACTAAAGAAAAGAGTGTTTTTTAGGAGGTTAAATTCCCTTGAGTGCATTAACAAAAGCCGCGTTAATTTGCGGAAGTGGCTCGATGATTATTCTTATTTCAATTCTTATTAATTTACCTTTTTTTGTTCAAATAATCCTATTACTTTGTGGACTTGCCGTGAGTGTATATGGTGTTTTCTTACTTGTCAAAATGGTTACTCATCCAGTGGAGAAAACATCCATAGCTTCTGCCGATGAAAAAACAATAAACCCCACAAAAAAGAAAAAGAGACCTTCTTCTACTTTGTAGGTAAATGAAAAAAAGGGATTAGCTTTATTAAAAAGCTAATCCCAACTCTATTTCATACACTTTTTCTACGATTAAAACAGTCAGCAAACTACCCTCTTCTAGCTCCGCGACCTCCGCGTTTTGATTCTGTAGCACGTTTAAGTGTTGCTAGACGTTCATCACTATCTTTTAAGAAGCGTGCCATTTTTTGCTCAAAATTTTCTTTTGGCTGGTGGCGTTCGTTACGATCATTAGAACGATTATCACGACGTGGACGTGCTGGACGTTCTGGTCTCTCAGCTTGAGGCTTTGCTTTACGGATTGAAAGACCGATCTTCCCGTCCGCTTCAACATTCATCACTTTTACTTCAACTTCATCTCCAACTTTTAGATGCTCATTGATATCTTTTACATAATTGTCAGCAACTTCACTAATGTGAACTAAGCCTGTTTTGCCATCTGGCAGCTCAACGAATGCTCCAAAATTTGTGATTCCTGTTACTTTACCTTGTACCTTGCTGCCTACTTCAATTGACATAAAAAAAATGCTCCTCCTTAAAAATTAAGCGACTCATTTGAGCCATGTAATCAATTTAATCAAACCTTTTATTGCATTAAGCTTCTCTTTTCATTATATATAACAATAAAAGAGTGTCAACAATACACAGCTTTTCAGTCGTCTTTTTTATCTTCCTTATCTGGAATGATAAAAATAATCTCACCTTCATCAGATAAGTAATACTCTTTTCTTAATAGCTTTGCGATATATTCATCATCCTGTAATTGTTTGATTTTAAGATTTAATGTATCTTGTTCTTCTTTCAATTCAGTGAGATGCTGATTCGCTTCTTTCTTTAATTTCTCTTTTGCTGCTAAAGTTTCATTTTGATGTGATAGCACATTTAAGAGAAGAGCGATAATAATGACTGGTACAATCGCAAAAAAGACAATACGACGCAATTTACGTTTACGAGCCTGCTGTTTGCGATTTATAGCTCTATCCGTGTTACGGACATAGTCATTATCAAGCTTCGTGAAATTTTGTTGTTCATCATCTGATGAATGACGTCTAGTCATGCCCGCACCTCCGAAAATTATTGTTGCTTTCTATTATACTTCAAATATCGTAATTTTTTAAAAAAAGTGTAGGACAAATAGGAATAAATTTTGACAAAAGGTCTTATAACAAACATTACTATATTTATGAATAGCTGCAAAATTTGTCGAATAACAGCGACTATGAAGCGTACAATGAACCAGAAGGGTCTCCAAGTTATATTCACCACAATTCTAGCAATGAAACGTAAAAAATTTTGAAATAACGATTGATACAAAAAAATTCCGGCTATTTGCGCTAGCGGGTCATAAGCCCGCCAAGCGCCGTCTTTTAGCCAAAATAATAAATAGTATGTCGCTCCCCCAAGTAGAATCCATGTTATTAATTCAACAATCATCATCCACTTTCGAAGGCTTGACCTTTTTGGAGTTGAAAAAACTACGAGCCTTACACTATCAATAATGAAACCAACTGCTATACCGCTCAAAACCATGACAATTAATTGATATAATTGTTCACTAACAATCATCCAAATAACTTATGAAGGAAACCTTTCGAGAAGCCACTTTCCTCCTCGTCGTACTGTAAGGTTTTTACAGTTCCTTCAAGCGTCAATAATCCTTTATCAACATCTAAATGAACGATATGCAGTTCTTCTCCGCGAATTAACAAGTGCCCTTGGGACGTCTTAATGAAAAACTCTTCCTGATCAAAGCGTTCAATTGATTTTACAGAAGTCATGTCCATTCTTTTACGATTACGAATCGTTAAAATATGCTCTCCAGATGGAATTGTGTAACGATTACTTTCTTGATGTAGCGTCATTTTTTTCCTCCTTTAGTCGTCCTAGCTTCTGTTCACTTTATGCGGACAACCTTCAAAGCATGACAACTTTATTTAAGTTGTGTAATACTTTCATCCACAAAAGAAAGGTGGGACAACATTAGGAGGTTTAAAAAATAAATTTAACTTTAATCCTCATCATCAATAAATTCAGGTTCAACCTTTTCTAGTCTTTCTTCCTTCAAAATGGTAAACATTTTTGCGGCATCTTCTTTTTTCACTGTATCACGTAATTCTTCTACACGTGCAGTCACTATTTTTTGACCAAAACGAATAGCTAGCTCATCTCCTGCTTTTACTGTACTACTAGCTTTCGCTACCTTATCATTGATTGTGATACGACCTTGATCTGCCACCTCTTTCGCTAAAGTGCGGCGTTTTATTAAACGGGATACTTTTAAAAATTTATCTAGTCTCATCTTTTTACTCCTTTTCTAGTCGCTTTGCTTCATTCCAAAATGCATCTAATTGCTCTAATGTAAAATCGGAAAAAGACTTTCCACTGATCTTTACCTGTTCCTCTACATAACCGAAACGTCGTGCAAATTTTTCATTTGCATGTAGCATAGCCTCTTCTGGTGACAGTTTGTAGAAACGCGCTAAATTTACTAGTGTAAACAACACGTCACCAAATTCATCCAAACGGGATGCATTAGAGCCTTTCGTTACTTCCTGGCGAAATTCCTGCCACTCCTCATCAAATTTATCCCATGCCCCATCCACATCTGGCCAGTCAAAGCCCACTTTTGCAGCTCTTTTTTGGTAATTAAATGCTGTTTGTAATGCAGAAGAGGCTCTATACTCCTCGTCTAATAGTGGTTTATCGCTAGTACCCTTTTCTTCAGCCTTAATAGCCTCCCAATTGGCCACAACATCGTCCGCATCTTCCACTGCAACATCACCAAAAACATGTGGGTGGCGGCGAATCATTTTTTCACTAATGGAAGCTAACACATCTTCAAGTGTAAAGTAACCTTCATCTTCTCCAATTTGTGCATGTAAAAATACTTGTAATAGCACATCACCAAGTTCCTCGATCATTGCAAAATCGTCCTCAGCATCTATAGCAGCCAAATATTCATGTGCTTCTTCGAGTAAATATTTTTTTAACGACTCATGTGTTTGTTTTTGATCCCAAGGACAGCCATTTGGACCTCTTAGCGTTGCAATAATCTGACGGAATGTTGTCCAATCTTTTAATGCCTCTTCTTGCGATTTGACAGGTGGTACATAGACTGTTGTTAAATTATTAACTTCTACACTTTGATCGAGTTCATAGAGAGGTACCGTAACAATCTGTTCTTGTGCAGACCCTGCAGCCGTCACAACCGTCACAGGGTACTCGTCATCATATTTCTCCATCAACGTTAGCTTTACTTCCGAGGCACTAAATGTATCGTATACTTGCGCGATCAAAATATGTTGACGCATGTTAATGTCATGCATTGAAAAGCCGGTACCATCAAGCAATTGAAAACCTTCTATTGGATCAATTTTTAATGCACCAAAAATCGGATCTATGAAACTCTGACCGCCCTCAATGACTAACTTAATTTTGCCTTCATCCGCTGCTGCAATAAGCAGTTGCACTGTCTGTTCTGCAACTAATGGATGGCCTGGCACAGCATACATAATATCCTCAACAGCAGCAGCTTCAATAAGTGCATTTGCTATTTCCGCATAGACAGGCTGGAATGCATCATGTTTTTCATATACTTTATCAAAGCTTTCGAATTTAACACCCTCTGCTGCTAATTCCTCTAATACTGGGTGATCTATCGTACGTACATATAATTTTTTAGCAGCCTTTAATTTTCTATAAACACCCATTTGCAGCTGATTAAAATCCCCTGCACCTAAGCCAATAATTGTTAAAGTTTTCAATATTCACACCTACTTCTTTGAATTGAGCCAAAGTTGGTAAACAGCCATTCTACGTCCAAACGGCAATAAATACCACTCTTTCTCCATTAATACTCGTTTCTTCGCAATGACAGTCAGCATAACAAATGCCCCTATGGATACAGCTGTTAAACCCGTCACCATAGCTACCATACGTGAAGACAGTGAATGGCTTAAGATTGCCGATACAAACTGTAACCAGACAAGTACAACGACTGCCATACTGAAAGATGCTGTCCCAACTTTTTTATAAAAATCGACAGATGCTAGCTGAATGCCAGTCAATGTTTTTAAATAAATAATTAGTAAAATCGCTGTTAATAATAATCCTATATCATTTACGATAGCCGCTCCTAATACACCTAACCAACCGATTAATCGTACATTCAGTATCATTTTTAGCAGAAAACCTAGCATTAAAAATAGAGCTGGCTTTTTTAATTTTCCATAGCCTTGTAAGATCGCTGTAAATGTAAGAATAATCGATAATGGTACAATTTGGAATACATAGACGATTAATACTTCGGATAAAGTATTCGTTTTGAAAAGCATTTCATTTAAATACGGCATAACTAGCATTAAACCCAAGGCTGCAGACCAGCCGAATAGTATGGACGCTTTGTACGTTAATTGTATAAATGGAACTGCACTGCGCCCCTCTTGTTTTTTAGATAAATGAGCAACAAGCGGAACAATAGCAAGCGACAATGAGGATGCAATGACAACACCTAGTTGAACTAAAGGTTGTCCACGATCATAAATACCTTTTGTTTCCTTCGCCATTGTAGGATTCATACCATTATCAATTAATGCTGAATATATCGTAAACGAATCGACAAGCTGATATCCAAGTAGTAGAAGACCGCTCATACTGACACTTAAGCTTAGCCATGTCACCTCTTTAACAATGGGCAAACTTGAAATAGGATGTAGTTGTAGTTTAGTTAGCTTTAGCCCAAAACGTTTATATGAGATATAGGCAAGTAATAACAAGGCCGTAATTTCACCAATTACAGTACCAATAACAGCCATTTCACCTGCACCATAAAGGGATTTAGTAGTCGTCATAATGATAAATGTTCCTGCTAAAATAACAGTAACTCTTACCGCTTGTTCGAGGACTTGGGCATAAGCAATCGGCTCCATAATGCCTCTAGATTGGAAGCCACCTTTTAAAATAGCCAATGCTGGCATAACCAATACTACAAATGAGCCTGAGCGAATCAATGGTGCTAATTGAGCATCTCCCATCAATTGGGCAATTTTTTCAGCTCCTCCAAATAAAACAGCAAAAAACAGTAGCGATAACACCGTCAAATACCGGAAAACCACACGCATAATAGTGCTTCGTCTTTGATTACGTTCTATTGTATCAACAATGCAATCATTATCTGCAAGCATTTTAGAAATGGCTATAGCAAAGCCACTAGATGTCCAAACAACGAAAATCGATATAACTGGATATACCTGTTGATAGATATAAAAGCCTTCATCTCCAACTAGATTTTGAAAAGGTACACGATAAATTGCACTAAGAACCTTTACAATAAGAGCCGCTATTGTCAATAAGGCGGCACCCTTCATGTAGCTTTTCATGCCAAAACGTTGCGACATAAATTGCCCTCTTTCCTTCTTAACAATGCCAATAGTATAGCATATCTCAAAAGTTTGACGCGCTAAGGAGCTATACTGTTCCTATATTGACCAATCTTTATGTACGCAAAAAAAGTTATTGTTCAGCCTTAAAGGTCATCGCAATAACTTTTCCATGCATCAACTATTCATTTGTTTAGCTAAGAAGTTTGCAGCTGTTTCCACTACTTTTACCTCTACTTCACCGACAAAATGTACTTTAGATAAGGCAATAATGCAACCTATCGGATCACCGTTCACCATAATAGGTGTCGCACAATACGATTTCACTTGCTCATATTGCCCAGGGACAATTTCAATCGTTGTCTCCATTTTTTCTATTTTTGTTGAGCGCTCTTCCATGAAGCTCTCCGCAAAGGATGTAATGCGACGGTTAATATATTCCTTTTTACCAATCCCTGCAACTGCGATTACCTCATCGCGGTCAGTGACAAATGCTGGTGTTCCTAATGTTTCATAAAGTGTTTCAACATATTCTCTTGCAAATTCACCCAAATCATTGATGGGCGAATATTTTTTTAATATGACTTCACCTTCACGGTCCGTATAAATTTCAAGCGGGTCGCCTTCACGAATACGTAGCGTCCTACGAATTTCTTTCGGAATAACCACACGCCCTAAATCATCAATACGACGAACAATTCCTGTTGCCTTCATTCTAATGCCTCGCTTTCGCTACAATGAAATTTTTATTCAACTATAGTATGGTTTTTTTTTAAACAATCTATGCAAAAACTGAAGAAAAAGGATTTCACAACCATCAAATTTTTTCAAAAAACTTTATTACTTACATCAATCAACTCCTTATTAGATTACCCAAGGAACAAATTTCTATAATCAATTCATAAAAAAAACTGGAAAAATAAAAAGGCTATCTTATCTCTTCAATAAAAAGATAAGATTAGCCTTTTGCTATTTTTTTGCCTTATCGATAATTTGCATTAGCTCTTCCAAAATATCAAAGGGTTGATATTTTCCGCTCTTACGCTCATCGATTGTTAATTTCAACTGCATGCCATCCATACCAAAGCCAACAGCACGCTCAAACTTCATTGACGCTTCAATAATCTTACTGCCATCGACATTGGCTGTCCCCTGTTCGGATAATAGGATAGTAATAATTTTTTGCTTTTCCTTTACAGATACTACTCCAGCACCTAAGCCCCAAACCTTCATTCTTGCTATTCGTAGTAGACGCTCTGTTTCTATTGGAAGATCGCCAAATCGATCCTCCAATTCCTCCATGATTTCTTCGTACTCCTCCACCTGATCCATTGCCTTAATACGTTTATACATTTGGATTTTTTGATACCCATCTGGAATATAGGCATCAGGGATATAAGCATCAACACTTAGCAATATTTCTATATCTGGCTTTTCTTCTTTTTTCACACCTGTTTGACGTTCAGCAATGGCATCCTGAAGCATTTGTGAGTATAAATCAAAGCCGACTGAATCGATAAAGCCATGCTGCTGCGCACCAAGTAAGTTACCTGCTCCCCGAATAGATAAATCACGCATAGCAATTTTAAAGCCGGAGCCTAGCTCAGTAAATTCTTTAATTGCCTGCAATCGTTGTTCTGCTACATCTGTCAATACTTTGTCACGTTGGTACATAAAGTACGCATAGGCTACCCTGTTAGAGCGACCAACACGTCCACGTAATTGATAGAGCTGCGCTAAGCCCATGCGATCAGCATCATGAACAATTAATGTATTCACATTTGGTATATCGACGCCTGTCTCAATAATGGTTGTTGTAACAAGCACATCATAGTCACCCTCTAAAAAGGCTAAAATCACAGATTCCAGCTCTGACTCTGTCATTTTTCCATGCGCAAAGCCTATACGTGCTTCAGGGACAAGCACTTGAATCTCCTCAACCTTTCGAGCCATATCTTCTACTCGGTTATATAAATAAAACACTTGTCCGCCACGCGCCATTTCCCGCTCAATAGCTTCTCGCACTAATGCGCCACTGTGCTCCATCACATACGTTTGAACCGGGAATCGGTTAGCTGGTGGCGTTTCAATAACAGATAAATCTCGGACTCCTACCATTGACATGTGAAGTGTCCTCGGGATTGGAGTTGCCGTTAAAGTTAAAACATCAACATTTGTCTTTAGCTGTTTAATTTTTTCCTTATGTGTCACACCAAAGCGTTGTTCTTCGTCAACAATTAACAAACCAAGATCTTGGAAAATTAAATCTTTAGATAAAATTCGATGTGTTCCTATAACTATATCAACGCGCCCCTCTTTTAAGCCTTTTAATGTGGCAGACTGCTCCTTTTTCGTTCGGAAACGAGATAACAGGCCAACATTAATGGCAAAATCCTGAAAGCGCTCACGGATGGTTTCATAATGCTGCTGGGCTAAAATCGTTGTAGGAACGAGGAATGCAACCTGTTTACCATCTTGAATAGCTTTAAATGCTGCACGAATGGCTACCTCGGTTTTACCATAGCCTACATCACCGCACACTAAACGGTCCATAGGGCGTTCTCGCTCCATATCTCGTTTCACTTCTACAATAGAACGTAGCTGATCCTCTGTTTCCTCATAAGGGAACAATGACTCGAAATTACGCTGGTCATCATTATCAGGTGTAAAAGCATGCCCCTTCTCAGCTTCACGCTTCGCATATAGCTTAATTAAATCGTCGGCAATATCCTGTACAGCAGAAGATACCTTCGCTTTAGCCTTTTTCCATTCAGCGCCACCTAATTTATGTAGCTTCGGTTCACGATCCTCTGACGCCACATATTTTTGGATTAAGTCTATTTGTTCTACAGGTACGTATAGTTTATCGTCTGCACGATAGCGAATATGCAAATAATCCTTATGTGTACCATTGACCTCTAATGTTTCTACACCAATATATTTACCAATCCCATGATGAACATGTACAACATAATCACCTGGTTTAATTTCCGTATAGCTTTTAATACGTTCAGCATTAGTCATTTTTTGTGTACGTGCTTTTTTCTTTGCCTGCTGTTTAAAAAGCTCGTCTTCTGTCACAATTGCTAAACGTTGCAGTGGCAACTCAAAGCCACTCGACAAGCCACCATCTACTATATAAATACCAGGTTCTGTTGGTTCACCAATAGCCGTATGAATATCGTATTCTCCAAGCATGTGCTGAACCCGTTTAACACGTTCTTTATCTCTTGCAACAATCAGTACGGTAAATTTACCAAGTAACCAGCGTTCGACTTCAGTTTGAAGCAATGACATTTGTCCGTGAAATTGCTGCATTGGCTTACAAGAGAAATTAGTTGTCTTATTAAACGTTATTCCAGCAAATGTTCTTGAAAATAATGAAAATGATAGCTTCTGTTGTGACAACATTGCTTGTATTTCTTTTAATGTAAAGGCAGGTTTGACATCATGAACCATTTTTCCTTCTTCAATTAAAGATAAAAACCATTCATCCTCTTCACGTTCCCATGCATCCATCACTTCCTGAATGCGTCCAAGCTCGTCAAAGAGCACAATACCATCTTGTGCAAAATAATCTCCTAAATAAGCTGTTTTATCGTATAATAATGAGCCGTATTTATTTACGTAGTCGGGTAAATTCCCTTGCTGTAACAATTCAATATCATATTGAATATATTGATACAGAAGTTCTTTTGTCTCCTGCTTTTTTACCTTCTTTAGGCTTGCAGCCAATGCCGCTTCTAAACGGCCTGCTAATGCCTGCCTTTCTAACTTAGTTAGAATGACCTCTGAAGCAGGAAGAATACGAATCTTTTGTAATTTATCAATCGAACGTTGATCATCTGCTGAAAATGTTCGTATGGAATCAACCTCAGTATCAAATAATTCAATTCGAATAGGTGCTTCCAAATAAGGTGGATAAATATCTAGTATGCCTCCGCGCAACGCAAATTCTCCAGGTGTCGTTACCATTGAATTACGCACATAGCCCATTTCAACTAATGTTTGTAACCAAGTATCTATTTCAATCTCATCGCCTACAGCTGTTTGTAAAAAATATTGTAGCCAATGTTCCTTAGGCTGCATTATTTTCCGTAAACCTGCCACTGGTATGACGTAGACAGCCTTCTCACCTCTAGCTAAGCAATCGAGTGTTGCAATTCGCTCCGCACGTAGTTCTGGTGAAGCAACAGAAAGGTCTGCTGCAATGAACTCATCCGCTGGATAATAATGAACATGCTCTTCACCTAATAATCCAGCAAGCTCATCAACCATCTTTTGTGCCTGCAGTAGATTAGGAGAAACAATGTAGATTGGCTTCTTCACATGCTCAAATAACGCATCGACCATTACGGGGCGTGCGCTTCCTGTTAAACCAGTAATAAGCTGTGATGCAGTTTGACCGCTCTGAATCTCCTGTAAAAATGATGTAATATGTTTATCCTGCGACACAAGCTGTCGTAAAACCTCCACAGTCAAAAGCTCCTTTCAGCATAAAATTCTAAATTTTCAATGCTATTATTCTAGTACTATTTTATTTATCTTTCTTATCAGCTATTTTATAAAATGGAAAAAGCCTTGAACACACATGAAGTGCGTCAAAGCATCCTTCCAATTATTGAATCCATTTATTGAGTGCGTGATAATCTGGATATTGTTTCAGCGAATCCTCACATTGCTCACAAATGCAGTGCACAGTCGTTTGTCCATGTTGATCTTTCTCAACATAATCATC
This sequence comes from Lysinibacillus fusiformis, assembly GCF_002845985.1. Classification (GTDB taxonomy): domain Bacteria; phylum Bacillota; class Bacilli; order Bacillales_A; family Planococcaceae; genus Lysinibacillus; species Lysinibacillus fusiformis_D. The sequence goes on from NZ_PDFK01000008.1 coordinate 139,790, forward strand.
TGCTTCTCCCAATTCAAAAATATGCAATTTTCGAATTGTATCATCTGCATCAAATGGTAGTGTCCCTATTTCTACTTCACAATGCCGACATCGGTAGCGAACTGACATCTCCAAATCATCCTCCTTTAAGCAGCTTTCTACTTAAAGTATAGACATTTATAAAACGGATTATGCACTTTCCAATGGCATCCGCATTGCAATAACTTGAAAATTAGAGAATTGATTTTTGCTTGTAGTAAAGACTAATCACTACAAACATCAGCTGTCATGATAGTAAAAGGTCTGTAGTCATTCACCTTAAACCAGTCCAATTATCCAAAGACTTTAACGGAAATTTATTAGTGGCATTCCATCTATTTGCTAGCGTTAAAGTGATTCATCACATCAAGAAATGGCTTTGAAAGAGATGCTTCAACAGCATTTACAGAATTTTCAATGGCTTCTTCAATAAGACCTTGATCGTCCTTTGAAAATCTTGCTAATACATAGTCTGCTACCTTCATACCAGCTGGCGGGCGGCTAATCCCTACTCGGATACGATTAAATTCCTGAGTACCAAGATGCTGAATTAAGGATTTAATGCCGTTATGACCACCTGCACTTCCTTTTTGTCGCAGACGTAATTTACCTGTTTCTAAATCTAAGTCATCATAAATAACAATCAAATCTTCTACATCAATATCAAAATAATCCATAAGGGGACCGACACATTCCCCTGATAAATTCATATATGTTAAAGGTTTAACAAGTAGAACCTTTCCCTCAGGTCGATGTACAGTTGTATACATCCCATTAAATTTCGAGTTTGTTAAAGGTGTTCCCCATTTTTCTGCTAATGCATCAATAACATCAAAGCCAATATTATGTCTTGTATGTTCATAAGGTTTACCTGGATTTCCTAATCCAACGATAATTTTCATAAGTACCTCTCTCTTCTTTCCAATCTAATAGTCATTATTTTACCATATAGCACACCTAGAAAGCATTTTGTACAATCCTACTGACATAAAAAAAGGCTAATAAGAAAGCCGTAGCCTCCTTATTAGCCTTACCCATTATTTACTTTTATACTTGCTCTTCCACACTTTCTGTAGTCTCTTCCCCTACAGAAGGAGGCGCCACAACGGTTACTAATATATAGTCATCTTCACTGATGATTTCAACAGGTATTTTTTCACGAATATCTGCTACCGTTAGGGTTTCCCCGATTTTCAATGCTGAAATATCAACATCAATTGATTCAGGTAACGCCGCAGGTTTTACTTTCACTTTCAATTCTAAGTTAGGCTGCATTAAAATACCGCCCTCACTTACTCCAACTGACTGACCAAGTAATTTAATCGGAACATCAGCTTCTAACTCTTCAGCCATATTAATAGCTAAAAAGTCGACATGATTTACTTCATCTTTCAATGAACATTGCTGTACCTCTGACACAACAGCATTCACTTTTTTCCCCTCTAACTCTAGTGAAAACACACTATTTTGCCCATTTTTTTGAATGGATTTTTTAAAATCTTTTGCAGCAATAGAAATTGGGGTTGAATCTAACTTATAGCCGTAAATAACTGCAGGAATGGCTCCCCCTTTTCTAAGTTGGGTTAATGTCGAACGATGCCCAGTTTCGCGCCTTGTAACACTTAATACTGTACTCATACCTCTTTATTCCCCTTCCAAGAAAATTATTTACGCCTTATCAACAATGTATTTGTTGAAGGCTATGATAATATTTAGCTCTATTTTTTAACTTAGAGTAAATATTATTAAGACACATTATCTATTATACCCCTTTGTGAGATGATTCACACCAAAAGCACTCATCTATTACGTCATCTTCACAAAAATGAATATAAAAAAGACAAATCCACCCAAAAAGGTAGATTTGTCTTTAACTCGCCATATTTATTAATCAAATAGAGTACTTACAGATTTGTTTTCATAAACACGAGAAATAGCATCAGCCATTAATTTAGCTACAGAAAGCTCCGTAATTTTAGGCGATTTTTTCTCTGCTGGCAACTGAATTGTATTTGTCACAACTAATTCTTTAATAGAAGAGTTTTCAATACGTTCAATCGCTGGGCCAGATAATACAGGGTGTGAGCAGCAAGCATAAACTTCTTTAGCGCCAGCAGCACGTAAAGCATCGGCACCAATTGTAATTGTACCTGCTGTATCAATAATATCATCAATCAAGATTGCCACTTTACCATCAACATTACCAACAATGTTCATAACTTCCGCAACATTTGGTTTCGGACGACGTTTGTCAATAATTGCAATCGGTGCTTTTAATCGTTCAGCCATTTTACGAGCACGTGTTACCCCACCATGGTCTGGTGAAACAATCACGATTTCATCATCTGGAATACCTTTAGATTTGAAGTAATCAGATAGTAATGGTACCGCCATTAAGTGGTCAATTAAGATATCAAAGAAGCCTTGGATTTGAGGTGCGTGTAAATCTAATACGATAACACGTGTTGCACCAGCAGTCTCAAGTAGGTTAGCCACTAATTTAGCTGTAATTGGCTCACGCGCCTTTGCTTTACGGTCTTGGCGTGCATAACCATAATAAGGCATTACAACGTTTACTGTACGAGCAGACGCACGTTTAACTGCATCTACCATAATTAAAAGCTCCATTAAATGTTCGTTTACTGGTGCAGAAGTAGACTGCACGATAAACACATCACAACCACGAATACTTTCTTCAATGCTAATTTGAACTTCTCCATCGCTGAAGTGCTTAACAGAAGATTTACCTAATTCAACGCCCATTTCCTGCGCAATTTCTTGAGCTAATGGATTATTGGAATTAAGTGAAAATATTTTTAATTGTGAGTTTGCATAATGATACGGCATGATGGCCTCCTGTTTAGTTGATAATTATTTTGAATTTAATTTGCTTACATAATTCGGTTTGTTTTCTTGTCGTGCACGAGCTATTGCTAGTGCGTCTTCAGGAACTTCTTTTGTAATTGTAGAACCTGCTGCAATAAATGAACCTTTTCCAACTTTCACTGGTGCTACTAAGTTAGTATTACATCCTACAAATACATCATCTTCAATAATTGTTTTGAACTTGTTTTTTCCATCATAATTTACTGTAATGGAACCACAGCCAATATTGACGTTACTGCCTATTTCTGCATCACCAATATAGCTTAAATGCGATACTTTCGTGTCATTATCTAGCTTGCTTTTCTTCACTTCTACAAAGTTACCAATTTTCACATGGCTACCGATGTCTGAAAGTGGTCGAATATGAGCAAATGGCCCAATAGCTGTATCATCCGCAATAGCGCTTTCACGTACAACAGAAGAATGTACAGTTGTGCGGTCACCAATGCGACTATCTACAATTTGAGTATTTGGTCCAATTATGCAATCTTCACCGATAACAGTGGCACCTTCAATCATTGAGCCTGGTTGAATAACCGTATCGCACCCAATAACTGCGTCTGCGCTAATATGCGTTGTTTCAGGATGTATAATTGTGACACCATTACGCATATGTTTTTCATTGATTCTCGTACGCATTAATGTCTCAGCTTGTGACAAAGCTACACGATCATTGACACCTAATGTTTCTTCAAAATCATCAGTGACATAAGCTTCAACAATATCACCTTGCTTTTGTAAAATTTCAATGACATCCGGTAAATAATATTCACCTTGTGCATTGTCATTTTTCACAAGCTTCAATGTTTCAAATAATAATTTGTTATCAAAGCAGTATGTGCCCGTGTTTATTTCTTTTACTAATTGCTGTTCTGCTGAAGCGTCCTTTTGCTCAACAATTTGCTCAACCTGTCCGTTATCGCCACGTAAAATACGACCATAGCCAGTTGGATTTTCCGCAATCGCTGTTAAAATAGTTGCTTTAGCATTCTTTGCTTGGTGATGTTCGAATAAAGCCTGCATTGTTTCAGGACGAATTAGTGGTGTATCCCCACATACAACTAATGTAGTTCCTTCTTCGTTACCTAAAATAGCCTCAGCTTGTTGAACAGCATGAGCTGTACCTAACTGTTCGGCCTGCAGAACATACTCGCTTTTATCTCCAAGCTGTTGTTGCACTTTCTCTGCACCATGTCCAACAACCGTTACAATGCGATTTACATCTAACGTTTGAATATGATCCACCACATGTTGCACCATTGGTTTCCCACATACTGGATGGAGCACTTTATATAATTTGGACTTCATACGTGTACCTTGACCTGCAGCCAAAATGACAGCAAAAATATTGCTCATCTGTAAGTCCTCCAATACGCTCATTTTCTCTTATGACTATATAGCAAAATTCATCTATTTTCAAGGCATGTAGAGTTGACAAAAAGATGAATTACAAAATCCATTGCACCTTATGCTCGATTGTCATGAAGTATATCCTAAAATTACTCATATTCTCTTTTTATCAAAATAAAAAGAACCCTTCCTACTAGAAGAGTTCTTCCTCATTTTCTACACATTAATTTGTAGCAAATCCTTCAATAGGTATTTATTCCCTTTTTATTACACACCAATACCCTCTAATTCTTCCTCTTTGCCCGTTTCCTCTATTTCGCTAGAGTTATGATAGGCGTTTAAAATGATCTCTTGAATTTTATTTCGAGTGTCAGAATTAATTGGATGCGCAATATCTCTAAACTCCCCATCCGGTGTTCGTTTACTTGGCATAGCTACGAATAAACCAGTATTTCCATCAATTACACGAATATCATGAACAACAAACTCATTGTCAAGTGTAATGGAAGCAATCGCACGCATGCGACCATCCGTCTGTACTCGACGTAATCTCACATCAGTAACTTCCATTTTCTCACCACCTCTCTTCTTAGATGCCTTCATGAAAATATCATATCCTCAATTACCGAATATTTTCCTTTTAATAGTCTATCAAATTTTCTAAAAAATTTGAATACTTATTAGAATAATATTTTTTCTTATATACGGAATTTTTGACAATTGTTTGTCAGCTTAAAAAAATTCCCTAAAAAGAAGAGCGTTTCTTTTTAGGGAACTTAACGAATTATTTTATTTTACGATTGCGATAACTTCGATTTCTACTTTTACATCTTTCGGAAGACGAGCTACCTCTACAGCTGAACGTGCTGGTTTATGATCACCAAAATGGCCTGCATAAACCTCATTCATTGCGATAAAGTCGTTCATATCCTTCATAAAAACCGTTGTTTTCACAACATGATCTAAAGAAGTTCCAGCTTCCGCTAAAACTGCTTTTAAATTAGCGAACACTTGATTTGTTTGAGCAGTAATATCGCCTTCCACTAATTCACCTGTAGCTGTTAATGGAATTTGACCAGAGCTATAAAACATACCGTTAACAATAATCCCCTGTGAATATGGTCCGATTGCTGCTGGCGCATTTGTTGTTGCTACTACTTTCATTTGTCATGTCCCCTTTTAGAAAAATAGTTACCTTCACTTAATGCAATTGTACGATCTTTTTCGTTTACTTCATGAAGCTTTACAAGTGAATAATAATCATCTACTAAAGTTTCGTCCGCATGCTCAGCCTCCACAAGCACCGCGATGCCTGCTAGCTGACAGTCAAATTCCTCTAATAGATTTTTCATGCCGTTCATAGTACCACCGACCTTCATAAAGTCGTCAGTAATTAACACACGTTGTCCACTCTTCATGCTTCTTTTTGATAATACCATTGTCTGAATTCTTCTGGAAGAACCAGACACATAGTTAATGCTAACTGTAGAGCCCTCAGTTACTTTACTGTCTCTTCTCACAACTACTACTGGTACATTTAAATGTCTTGCAATGGCATGGGCAATGGATATCCCCTTAGTTGCTACAGTCATTATGACATCAATTTGTTGATCTGCAAAGGCAGAAGCAAAGACCTTTCCTACACGATTTATTAAATCTGGGTTTCCTAGCAAATCTGTCATAAATAAGTAACCGCCTGGTAACAATCGATCTGAATGTTCAAGCTCTGCCTTTAAATCCTGAATGACTAAACGTACTTCTGCCTCGGACATCTTCGGAATATACTTTACTCCTCCAGCAGCACCTGGCACTGTCATCAATAACCCGATTCCTTTTTCTTCGAATGTTTCCTTTACAATCGTTAAATCCTCACTAATGGATGACTTCGCAGATTGATATAGTTCTGAAAAATAAGTTAGCGGGATCAGCTGATGTGGATGTTCTAGTAAGTAGTACGTCATATCAACTAGTCGTTCACTACGCTTCCATTTCATGCGACCCTCTCCTAAACACGAATATTTATAGGTAAAATTAACACAAATTTGCGTTTCTAAGCAAGCGTATTCCGCTCACCTAAAATTCGCACTGCATAAACTTCCTCACAAAAACCACGTAAACCATTATAAATGCGACTAACACGAGCTTCACTATCAACTAGTCCAAACACAGTCGGGCCGCTTCCACTCATTAACGTAGCATCTGCACCAAAGCGTTTCATTTGTTCTTTTAACATCACAACTTCTGGATGTAAGTTAAATGTTACAGTTTCCAAAACATTTCCTAATGAAGAACATAATAGCTCATAATCTTTTGTTTCTATCGCTTGTATCATTTGCTTGGTATTTGGATGTTTCAACCCTTCAACCTTAAGACCCCCATATACCTCAGCCGTTGACACGCCAATTTTAGGCTTTGCTAATACAACCCAACAGTTTGGAGGGGCTGGTAATTCAGCTATTTTTTCTCCACGGCCTGTAGCGAGTGCTGTGCCACCATAGACACAAAACGAAACATCCGAGCCAATTTTAGCACCCAGCTCCGCTAATTCATCTATCGATAACCCTAAATCCCAAAGCTCATTTAGTCCCTTTAATGTAGCTGCTGCATCACTACTGCCACCTGCAAGTCCAGCCGCAATGGGTATTTCCTTTTCAATAGTAATGGATACACCTTGCCTAATGCCGTATGTATCTTTAATGAGACGCGCTGCCTGATACGCAAAATTACGATGATCATTTGGTACAAAATTATCTGTTGAAATAATTTGAATAACACCGTCTTCTCGAGATTCAAGACTGATACGATCAGCTAAATCGACAGTTGTCATAACCATCTCTACTTCGTGAAAATTATCTGGCCTTTTATAAAGTACATCTAATGTTAAATTGATTTTTGCAGGCGCCTTTACATAAAGCATCTTTCTTCCTCCCTTATAGCTACACGTATAAACAGTTCTTTTTTTCGCGCAAGATTATTCATTTTATTTTACCATAATGAGAATGCGAAAATGGAAAAAAAGAACCGTTTACCCTGTTCGGAGTAACGGCTCTCTCTCGTCAGTTGTATTTGTTGTGTCAGTAAGGATTTTTATCCTTGCTGAATGAAACTTTATAAGATGACTACTTTAATAAAAATAGCCTACTTATGCTCTTGCTCATTACTTGCCCGTTCAGCCATTTCTATGGCACGTTTGACCATATTACCAGCATCTCGAGCTTTTATGCCGCCCCAGCCTTCCTTTTGCACAACATCATAAAATCCAAGCTCTTTTGCGATCTCTTCTTTTAATCGAGGTGACATGATACCTTTTCTAGGCATATAAACTCCTCCTTTAACAACTGACGAATTTAGTATGCCCGTGAAAACGCAAAACACTCATGTAGTTTTTAACATACATGAGTGTTTCTAAAATATAGAAATAAGTACTAGAAACTATTTTGCGACAGCAGCTTTTGCTTCGTCTAAAAATGTAATCTCTACTGCTTCAGTTAAAATATCTGTGTAGCTATACGATACGCGCTTGCACGTATTGTCTTCTTGATCGAGCTCTACTACAAAGATAGCGCGATATGTCTCACGTAATATCCCTGCACACTCAACCGTTTTCTTGCGACCACCATTTGCTTTTAATTGCAAACGTTTACCCAAATGACAATCCAACGACTTTTTAATGTCCGCTAAAGTTTTTGGCATTTTCGCTTACACCTCACTACTAACTAGTATAAGCGAATCGCCCAAAAATGTCAACAAAATATAATATTTTATCAGCCCATTATAAATCTTGTCAACTTATTTTTTATAAAAAGCATATATTTTTTTACATCCATGAAAAAATGTTAACAAAAATTCTTACTTTGCAAACACAGGATATAGTGCATCGGCTAATTTTCCAAACTCTTGAATAGTAAGTGTTTCTCCTCGACGAGTTGGCTCAATTGTAGCTGCCTCTAATGCCTGTAAAATTTGTTCCTTTTGTGCCTTCCCATTTGGTAAACCAGCTTGCAGATTATTGTAGATTGTTTTTCTTCTTTGAACAAAAGATGCTCGAGTCACAACAAATAAAAAATCCTCATCTATTACTTTTACTGGTGGCTCGTCATGCTTGATGAGCCGAATAACCGCTGAATCGACATTTGGTTGTGGCATAAACACTGTTTTTGGTACAGTCATAGCAATATCAGCCTTAACATAATACTGAATCGCAATAGATAATGAACCATATTCCTTCGTTCCAGGCTTAGCCGTTATACGATCAGCCACCTCTTTTTGCATCATGACAACAAAACCTCGGATTGGTAATCGGTCATTTAGCAATTTCATTAAGATTGGGGTAGTAACATAATACGGTAGATTGGCAACGACCATAATATCTTCAATACCTGGCATTTCCTCCGCAATAATCTTTGCAACATCTGCTTTAAGAATGTCAGAGTGGATAATAGACACATTATTATATGGACTAAGTGTGTCTTCTAGCACAGGTAATAAACGTTGATCAATTTCAAAGGAAACAACCTTTTTGGCACTTCTCGCCAAATGCTCTGTTAGGGCACCAATACCAGGACCAACTTCAATTGCGCCACTATTTTCCGTTAAATTTGCGTGACTTACAATATTTCGTAAAATATTAGGATCAATTAAAAAGTTTTGTCCTAAGCTTTTTTTAAATGAAAATCCATACTTTTTTAAAATTTCCTGTGTACGAATTGGTGTTGCAATATCCTTATGCATCATTTTCCTCCTGATCTAACTGTGCGACCGCCGCACCAAATTGCTGTTCTGTAATCTGAAACATTTTTAACCTTTTATGAAGCTGTTTACCGTTTGTAGCACCAATATTTAAAATTTCTCCCAGTCGATCACGTCGCTGTTTTGATTGTGGATAGCCAATCAAACGCGCTGTCATTAAATCTTCCAGTGTAATATCATCTTCATTTGGCACATCTTGTTTAGGGGTATAGACATGTCGTAATGCTTCCCGTATATCATCGTCAGCTGCATGCTCAATCCCCAAGCCTTTACCATTCTTCGCAATTGTTTTGGCTTTTGGTAAAAAGGCATGTTTCACTCCTTGAACACGCTCTTCAATAATGGCACGTATTCGACGTCCTGGGTAGTCAGGATCCGTAAATACAATAACACCACGCTTTTCTTGAGCATGTTGGATTCGCTTCAATGTTTCTTCAGAGATAGCAGATCCATTTGTTTCTATAGTATCTGCTTGTACGGCACGCTTAATAGCTGTCGTATCATCTTTTCCTTCAACGACAATGATTTCTTTTATTTGCAAAAAGACTCCTCTTTTCTATCTACCTTATCTTCTGACCATTTTACAACTGCAAGATACCGTTTGTACAGAAATACAGGGTTTGAACGAGCCTTCTAGCGAACGTACCGTCAAACATTGCTAATAATTAGCATTCCAACGCTTTCTTTCAAGGGGCGTTTGTTGTACTTACTGTTTAAACAGTTGTTAAAACAAAAAAAGCCTCCCTGCCAGTCAAAACAGGAAAGCTCCATTAGTGAAATAACATTTTGATTAATTTTACAATTTTTTTAATTTAATACTTTAATACGCACTTTCTTACGTCCCCAGTTACGTGCCTGAGCATCTGTTTGTACAAGTATATCGATCTTATTACCCTTAATTGAGCCACCAGTATCTCCAGCGATAGCTGTACCATAGCCTTCAACCCATACTTTTGAGCCTAATTTAATAACAGAAGGGTCAACTGCGATTACCTTCATACCAGAATTTGAACGCAAGTTTATACCAGTTGCTGATGTACCAGTACAACCGTTGCAATATGGTGTATAAGCTGTTGCCGTTACATAGAATTCTTTACCACTAGCTGGCTCTGCTGAACCACGTGACACAGTTGCTGCACTTGCAACGACTGTTTTTGTGCCAACTGCAACGACTTGTTTTTTTGGCTCTTTTAAAACTGCCTCTGCTTGTAGGTTTTTAGCTACAACCTTGCCATTTTCTTTGACAACTTCATACGTACGAGAAATTGAGCCCTTCTCGCCCGTTGCCACTACCTTTTGTTTCCCCTTTTGCAATGAAGCATCCTGCTTCTTTTCAACTGCGAAATCTAAAGAGTCTTCCACTACATCGATAACCTTTTCTACGCGAACTACTGCGATTTTACTCTGTGGAGTAATAACGTCCTCCAGGTTATTTTCGACACGATCGAATTCATTTAACTGAATTCCTTGTTGTTTTAAAAAGTTAGCGACCGTAGTCGAAGTGGACCATACTTGTCTTTTGTTTACGCCATCGACAAGCGCTACTTGAAACGCTTTTTGAATATCGATTTTGTTCTCTGCTCCTAGTTCAGTATCTAGACCTTGTGCTAAAGAGTCGTGTTCAGATACTTCAATATTTGCTTCCTTCAAAATGTCTTTCACTAGTGTTTCAGTTGTCCAAACTTTTGACTGATTTCCATCAACTGAAATAGTTACTTCTTTTGCCTGTTCCCATTGAATTGCTAATCCATTAACAATTTTGGTGTTCAGAGAGGGTGATATTTTATCATGCGCTGCTACATCTATATTTCGATCTTGTAATAATTGTTCTACAGTTTTGGCATGTGTTGAAACTTCGATTGTTTCTCCGTTTGCTTCAAGCGTTACGGCTTTTTTCGTACCTTGATAAAGTACGAAAGAGATTACAGATACAAACAGGACAAGTGAAATAATTCTTATCACTGCTTGCTTACTCCTCAATGATCCTAAGAACAAGTTTTTCATGGAATTATTTGACATGAAAAAACGCCTCCTTAATACAAGGTTGGATTATACGGACTAGTTTTGGCACTGTCAACCCGAAAGTATTTCTCTGAAAATTGACTTCTATGTTTTTGCCAACCACAAACCCTGTATTGGAGGCATCTAAGCTAGTTAATTGTCAATCCCAAAAAATTTTTTCGCATTGGCGGTAGTTGCTTGTGCAATTTCCTCAATTGTTAACCCCTTCAATCGCGCAATTTCCTCCGCAACTAAGGGCACAAAGCTTGGTTCATTACGCTTACCTCGATGTGGATGTGGCGCCAAATATGGTGCATCTGTTTCAATCATCAAGTGCTCTAGAGGTATTTCCGTAGCCACTTCCTTTGGCAGACGTGCATTTTTGAATGTCACTGGTCCACCAAGACTAATCATAAAATTCATAGCTATACATTCACGTGCTGTTTCTACACTCCCACTAAAGCAGTGCATAACACCCCCTATGGATGCTGCGTTTTCTTCACGCAAAATTTGTACAACATCCCCTGTTGCATCCCTGTTATGAATAATGATTGGCAAACCTAACTTTTGCGCTAATTGAATTTGCTTGCGGAAAAGTGCTTGTTGAACTTCTTTTGGTGACTTATCCCAATAATAGTCCAAACCTGTTTCACCAATGCCAACTATTTTTGGATGTGCAGCTAATTCCTCAATCCAATCTAAATCTTGTTGCGTACAATCAATAGCGTCTACTGGATGCCAGCCAATGACACCATAAACAAAATCATATTGCTCTATTAATTGCATTGTTCTATTAATGGTTTTACGGTCAAAACCAATAACAACCATTTTCTCTACTCTAGCTTCAAGGGCTCTATCAATTACCTCTTGAAGGTCTTCCTCATACTGATCTGCATTCAAATGTACATGTGTATCAATAAACATCTTCATTCTCCTAACATCGATTTTATTAAAATTTATTATTTCATATTTTTCGTAAGCATTACAATTTTGTTACAAACCATTCGGTATTGTGACATTCCACTTAATCGACAATACTTGCAATGATTCTATATACCCATAAAATCACATTTTTCACACCATATAAATTATTTCAAAATAACAATAACCTAATTTCTCTAACAGATTTGAAAAGCCTGCTGAATAATATGTATTCAGCAGGCCTTTCTTAGATTGTTACTTTACTTTTGCACCATTTTCTAGTTTTGGATCAACTGATGCTAATTTTAAAATTCCATCTTTTTCACCAGCTAGAATCATTCCTTGTGATAATTCACCACGTAGTTTAACTGGCTTCAAGTTTGCTACGACAATCACTTTTTGACCGATTAATTCATCAGGTGTATAGAATTTTGCAATACCTGAAACTACTTGGCGTTGCTCATATCCAAGATCCACTTGAAGCTTTAATAATTTATCTGCTTTTGGAACAGTTTCACATGCCGTAACAGTCGCCACACGCAAATCAATTTTCATAAAATCATCAATGGTAATTTCAGGAATTTCTGGGTTTTCGTCAGTCTCTGGAGTCTTTTTAGTCTCTTCTTCTTGTGGTGTTTTCACAGAGCCACGCATTTCCTCACGAATATAAGCAATTTCAACTTCATTTTCCAAGCGTGGGAAAATTGGTATCCCTTTTTCTACCACTTTAATGTTTGTTGGAATAGTATTGCCGAATGTTTCAATTGTATCCCATGCTAAGAATTTGTCATCTAAACCTAACTGATCGATCATACGTTTCGGTGTTGTTGTCATAAATGGTTGTAACATGACAGCAATTTGGTGTAAGCTCTCTGCCAAATTTCGCATAACGGCTCCTAATTTTGGCTTATCTGACTCTTCTTTTGCTAACACCCAAGGCTGTGTCTCATCTATATATTTATTAGTACGCGACACCAGTGTCCATAAGTCAGCAAGAACAACACTAAATTGCATTTTTTCCATACTTTCTTCATATTTAATACGCACCGACTCAGCTTGCTCTTTTAATGCTGCATCAAATTCTGTCGATTGAAGATTTTCTGTAGGAATAATACCATCAAAATATTTATTAATCATTGAAATAGTTCGATTTAGTAAATTTCCTAAATCGTTCGCCAAATCAAAGTTTGTACGTTCAATAAATGATTCTGGCGAAAATACACCATCAGAGCCGAATGGTAATTCACGTAAAAGGAAGTAACGTGTCGCATCTAGGCCATAACGTTCGATTAACATTTCTGGATAAATGACATTGCCTTTTGATTTAGACATTTTACCGTCTTTCATCATAATAAAACCATGTGCAAATACTTTTTTCGGTAATGGTAAATCTAACGCCATTAAGAAAATTGGCCAATAAATTGTATGGAAGCGCACAATATCTTTCCCTACTACATGTACGTCTGCTGGCCAGTACTTGTTGAATAGTGTTTCATCGTCGGACAGGTACCCTAGAGCTGTAATATAATTCGTTAATGCATCCACCCATACATAAATGACATGCTTTGGATCCCCAGGTACTTTAATTCCCCAATCGAAGGACGTTCTTGATACTGATAAATCTTCTAGCCCTGGTTTAATGAAGTTATTAATCATTTCATTTTTTCGTGATTCTGGCTCAATGAATTCTAGGTTTTCTTCATAATAAGTTAATAAACGATCTGCGTATTTCTTCATATTAAAGAAGTACGATTCTTCTTTTACTTTGTGTACTGGTCGACCACAGTCGGGACAGTTCCCATCAACTAATTGAGTTTCTGTAAAGAATGACTCACATGGTGTACAATACCAGCCTTCATATTCGCCTTTATAAATATCACCATTATCTAAAAACTTTTGGAAAATCTTTTCGACAGCTTTCGTATGTCGCTCTTGCGTCGTCTGTATAAAATCATCATAAGAAATATCCATTAAAGACCAAAGCTTTTTCGCAGCATCTGCAATTTCATTTACATAATCTTGAGGGTGTTTCCCCGCTTCGGCTGCTTTTTCTTGTATTTTTTGCCCATGTTCGTCCATTCCTGTTAAAAAACGAACATCATAACCACGTAAACGTTTATAGCGTGCAATAGTATCAGATGCAACGGTTGTATATGCCGTACCAATATGAAATTTCCCACTTGGATAGTAAATGGGTGTTGTTATATAGAATGTTTTTTGTTTTTCACTCACAAGAACTGCCTCCATTGTTTTACAATATACTTTCTATTCTAACGAAGTACCAAATTCGTTTCAATGAAAGTTTATCATATGCGAAAATTGTCGAATAATATATTGAATCCATTAAATGACTTAAAAAAGAATCTTTTTTACTATTGTTGAAAATATTTATTAAAAACCTTTTAAAATGAATAAAATAACTGCATTCTTCTCAAAAAAATTTTTTAGAAAGCATAATATTAGTGTATTAATTAATTGACGTTTATGGCATTACTTGGTATGATAACTATCAGACAAGGAAATTATGTCGAAATTTGACGAAATACCAATATAACTTTTAATAATTAGGAGGAAATCTATTATGAAATCAACAGGGATTGTTCGTAAAGTCGATGAGTTAGGTCGTGTAGTAATTCCTATCGAGTTACGCCGTACGCTAGGTATTGCTGAAAAGGACGCTTTAGAAATCTATGTGGATGACGATAAAATCATCTTAAAAAAATATATGCCTAATATGACATGTGCTGTTACTGGTGAAGTTTCCGATGATAACTTCCGTCTAGTTGGAGGCAAATTAATTTTAAGTCCAGAAGGCGCTGAAATGTTAGTAAAAGAAATCCAATCTAATTTAAAAAAATAATTGATTGCTCACCTAAATCAAATACAATGATTTAGGTGTTTCTATTTATATAATTTACTATACCCAATTTCTAAACCCCTTATAATGTCCATGTCAGACCTTTCTATTTAAGGGTACTATTATTTACAGTTATTATCAATTTAAAATCAAATAAAGAGCTACCTTAGTAAGGTAACTCTTTACTATTATTGACTATGATATTCATTATAAACATCTCTTTTAGCTACTTGTCTCAACTTGGCTACTTCCTTAATGGCTTCTTTTGATGTTATATTCGATTGATCCATGATGAAATCAACATGTTCAATAATGGACATTGTCTCCCAATAGGCTTTTGCATGTTCATCTTCCTCTTCGGCAGAGCTATTGCCTTCAAGAACAATACAAAACTCTCCACGAATCTCCTGGGTTTGCGACCATTCTACAGCTTCAGCCAATGTGCCGCGTAAAAATTCTTCAAATTTCTTTGTCAGCTCACGCGCGAGGACAACGCGACGGTTTCCGAGTATTGCTTCCATATCCTTTAATGTATCTTTTAAGCGATGAGGTGCCTCATATAATAAGATAGTTTCTTGACGTCTTTTTAATTGCTCTAACTGCTGGCGTCGATCTTTTTTTCCACGATTCAAAAACCCATAAAAGAAAAATGGCTGTGGTGTTAATCCAGAGGCAATTAATGCTGAAATCGCAGCATTGGGACCTGGCACTGGTACAACTGGAAAGTTTTGAGCAATTGCTTTTTCAACTATGTCCGCACCTGGATCAGAAATACAAGGTAAACCTGCATCACTTACTAATGCAATTGTTTTCCCTTCGTGAAGCATAGATAATAATTTTTCGCCACCTACTGCTAAATTATGTTCATGGTAACTGATTAATGGTGTTTCGATATCAAAGTAATTACATAGCTTCTTTGTATTTCTAGTATCTTCTGCCGCAATAATATCGGCTTCTTTTAAAATGCGAAGTGCACGTACACTCATATCCTCTAGATTTCCAATAGGCGTTCCTACCAGATATAAACAACCTGTCAGATCGTGTATTGTACTTTTTTGTGATTTCATGATTCACCCCTCCTTATATAGTTTATTTTCTGCATTCTTGTTAATTGCTTAAAAGCATATTCAGCACGCATTGCTTCTTGCTTTGTCTCAAACATTTCTTTATAAATACATTTCACTGGGCCTCTAGCTCTTGTATATTTTGCCCCTTTACCAGCGTTATGTACAGCAACACGCTTTTCTATATTATTTGTATACCCTGCATAAAGGGTTTGATCCGCACACTCTAGCACATAAAAGTAGTGATTACTGCTCTTTTCCATAAAGAATGTCTCTCACTTCTGCTGTATATTCGTTATTGCCATCATAGACATACAAGGGTGGCAAGATTTTTAAATCTGGTTTTCCATCTTTTATTCCTTCTATTAATAATGTATTGGCTTCTTTGCCTTCTTTCGGATAAATGAGTTGCATCCGTTTGGGCTCTAAGCGATTTGCTCGCATAGCTGTAACAATATCTAATAATCGACCTGGACGATGGACAAATGCCGCCTTGCCACCTTGCTTTAATAATTTACTTGCAGATTGGATGGCTTCTTCTAATGTTAAATATAATTCATGTCGTGCAATGGCATGATGTTCACTGAGATTTTTATCACTTGCTTCATGTGCTAAAAAATAGGGAGGATTGCAGGTAACAACATCATACTGTTCTATGCCTAAGTGTTTTGGTATTTCTTTTACATCACCAAGAATCATTTGAATTTGGTTTTCCAGTTGATTGTAATGGATGCTTCTCTCTGCCATATCAAATAAACGGGGCTGAATCTCAACTCCCGTAATTTCCCCTTTTGTACGTGCACTTAAAAAGAGAGGAATTACGCCATTTCCTGAGCATAAATCAACAATTTTTCCCTTATGATAGGGAATATTGACAAACTTTGAAAGCAACACTGCGTCTAACGAAAACGAAAAGACGGAGGGACTTTGAATAATACGCAAATTCTCCGCCAATAAATAGTCTAATCGCTCATCATCCTTTAACCATTTTTCCATGCTTATTCCTCCTACGCTACAAAACAAAAGACTGATACCACCGTAGTGGGAATCAGCCTTCTATTACACATTTTGTTTATTTAAAAATGATAGACAAAACAGACAATCTTCACCTTTACGTGAACTTCCAAAATGAACATGACAAACGTGGAAGCCTTCCTGGTATAAGCGAGCTAGGTTATCATAACCTTCACCTATATCTAGAGGACTCTCTTTCTTTACTTCAGCAGCTTGTACGGAGTTTGTATTAGAAAGTAGTTCTTCCAGACGTGTACGAAGATGATGATTTTCTGTTTCAAGCGCCTTATGCTCTTCCATCATTAACGCTACAAATTGTTTCAATGCACCAAATTGCTCCTGCATTGCTTCGAGCTGTTGTTCGAACTCCATAACGGTATCCAAGAAATTACGGTCCTTCACCCAAGCCACCTCGTTAAATTCTCTATCTTAAATAAGATTTTTTTCGCATGCTAGCAGTTCTTCTAGTGTATACTCAACTGTGCGTTCCTGCTCATGTAAATATACTTGAATAAGTCTTTCCAGCACATTTAACCCTACAACTTTCCCGCGACCATCTGGTGTCATCGCTACCTCACCTATATCTGGCATGCCCTCTTTTGCCTCTTCATATTCATCATTTTCATACTTTAAGCAGCACATTAAACGTCCGCAAAGACCTGATATTTTTGAAGGATTTAAAGATAAGTTTTGATCTTTAGCCATTTTAATAGAAACTGGCTCAAAATCACCTAAAAATGTGGAGCAACAAAGCATTCTTCCACATGGGCCGATACCACCTAATAATTTTGCTTCATCACGCACACCAATTTGGCGAAGTTCGATACGTGTTCTAAAAACCGAAGCTAAATCTTTTACAAGATCCCTGAAGTCAACACGTCCTTCAGCTGTAAAATAAAAAATAATTTTATTACGATCAAATGTATATTCAACATCTACAAGTTTCATTTCTAAATTATGCTCTATAATTTTAGTACTAGCGAGTTCAAATGCACGTTTCGACTCAGTTGCATTTTCCTCTACTTGTATACGATCACGATCATCTGCTGGTCTAAGTACTTGTTTTAGTGGTAATACAACATCATTATCACCTACTACTTTTTGAGGGACAACTACTTTTCCATACTCTACTCCGCGAGCTGTCTCTACAATAACATATTGACTATCTTCTAGTAGAAATGATGCCGGATCAAAATAATATATTTTACCCGCCTTTTTAAAGCGGACTCCTACTACATTATACAAATGTATATCCCTCCTGCAGATTTAGCATTAACTGCTCAATCAATAACGTCCTATTCATGTTACGTTGTAAAGAGGCGCGCGCTTGTAAAATAGATTCCATTTGACTTGATAGTCGCTCATAAGTGGAATGTAACGCAACTTCTTTAAATAGTGGTAACATGTCTGGATAAGTACAAGCTGCCTCGGGATTAGCTTTTATTGACACTATATCACGGTAAGCAAATAGTAGTAAATCCAATGCTTGCTCCATCTCGCCTTTTTCTTTAAAATGTGGTAACCACTCTTCATGTGCAATAAGCATTGCCTCGTGTACATTTTGCCGAATGGCCTCCACTAATTTTAACACTGTTTTTCGAGCGAGTGCAAACTGCTCATCATTTGCCAAAAATATAGCCATTTCGAGCTCGTTTGTCATCATGCTTACTGTTGAAGCCATCGAATCCGAAATATTATTGTCCTGTAAGTGCTTCAACAAAACATGACGTGGCATTTTTTGAAATTTGATATGTTGGCAACGAGAACGGATTGTTGGAAGTATTGACTGCATTTGCTCTGTTAATAATATGGCAGTTACTTCTCCATCCGGCTCCTCTAAAAATTTAAGTATCATATTGGCTGATGCTGTATTCAGACGGTCTGCATGATGAAGCACATAGATTTTACGCCCTTCTTCTACACCCATCATTTTCATCTCGCCAATAAGTTCTCGCATTTGATCAATTTTTATAAATTGACCATCTGGATAAATTTGATGAATATTTGGGTGATTTCCCGAATCCACACGTCTGCAATTTCGACATGTTTCACATGGAACATTTCCATTTGGTTGCTCACATAGCATTAATTTGACAAAAAAGGTCATAATATCTGCCTTGCCTGTCCCTTTTTCGCCATCAAAAATATATGCATGTGCTAATCTATTTTTGTCAAAAATCGTTTGAAGTTGCTTCATTACGACTGGCTGTAGCGTGAATAGCTCTTCAACATTCTTGGCCATACATTTTAATTCCTTCCTGTATCTACAACAAAAAGTGTAACTGTCTCCAATTTTTACTTTTTGAAAAGAAACATTACAGTGCTTCCTAGTTTAGTGGCAAGCTGCCAAATCAAAATTTGAAAAAAGCCCGCGCCTAAATGAGAATGAGACACGGGTTTTACATATATAAATTAATTAGTAAGCCTTTAATCTCACCGATTTTATCAAGGAGGTCTATCGCTTCTTTTTCCTCATCTAAGAGATCTTGGGCAAGTTCGACAAGACGTGTATCAATAGTTTCAATGATTTTTAATCGTCTGCCTTCGCCAAAACGATTCCATGTATGTGATTGTTTTAAATCCATTCCATGTTCTACTGTCTCTTGTAGAAATCGTTTTACAAGCATTTTAAACTTAGCAAGTTCCCGTAAATTACGTGATCTTGCAACACGATCACCAGCACTCGAAATATCTCCTAATAAACGTGTTAGTTGCTCTGTTTGTAGCTTGTTACCTTGCTTAACGACCATATCTCCAAATCGGTTATTTTGATTATTATTTTGTAGTGGCTCATTGCGATTTGTATTTAACCCGACACGTATATCTTGATTAATCTTCAAGCTGGTTTCGCCCCCACTATCTTTATCAATTTCTCCCTGCATTGGGATAAATATCAGGCTCATATGATAAGCCTAATATCAGTGACCTCTTACGAATGGAGGCTACTTATTAAAAATGATGGAATTGTTCAATTGGTAAAACAAATACAGTAGCTCCTCCTACCTCTACCTCCACAGGGTAAGGTATATAGGAATCGGCATTTCCTCCTAATGGAGAAACTGGTGCAACCATTTGCTCCCGTGCTCGACAATTATCCCGAATAATATCTAAAAGTTTGGGTATGAGAGAGTCTTCAGTTCCTATAAGAAATGTCGTATTTCCTGAACGTAAAAATCCTCCTGTGCTCGCTAATTTAGTTGCGCGAAACTGATTTTTCGTTAAAGCATTTGATAAGCGACTGCTATCCTGATCTTGCACTACAGCTACGACTAACTTCATTCGCACTCACCCCTTTTATAAAATTCACCTAAATAGGTTTTCATACTATTCCTAAGCATTTATAAACATTAATACTTCGACTATTATCCATGTGAAATTAATTACACCTCGGCATAATTACGTCCATATTTTATCAAGCTTGCTCGTAATTCAGTAGGTATCTGCTGAATTAGATAAAATAATGGATAGTATCATTATATCACAATGTTGTGGACAACTTCATGCTTTTAGTGCATTGCTTCCAATAATAATAACCATACATCTTCAACAACATGCTCAATATGTTGGTCTGCATTCACTACACGTATACGTTCTGGGTACCGATCGACTAGTTGTAAATATCCTTCACGTACCTTCTGATGAAACGGCAAACTTTCAACATCTAAACGATTTACTTCTCTCTTGTCAGTTGCATGAATACGTGCTAATCCAACCTCTGGTGGAAGATCAAATAATATAGTTACGTCAGGTAATTTCTTACCGATAGCAAATTCGTTAATAGAAAGTACCTCATCAACACCTATTCCTCTTGCATAACCTTGATAAGCTAAAGATGAGTCGATAAAACGATCACATATTACCAACTGACCAGCATCTAAAGCTGGTTGTACTTTTTCAAAATAATGCTGACTTCTTGCTGCAGCATATAACAATGCTTCTGTTCGCTCGTCCATAGCTGTATGTGCAGGATTTAAAATAATGGTTCTTATCTTTTCTGCAATTTCGATGCCGCCTGGTTCTCTTGTTGCTAGAACGTCAATATTTTTTTCTGCTAGTCGCTCAGCTATCATTTGAATGATTGTTGTTTTCCCTGCTCCCTCTGGGCCTTCGAATGTAATAAATATATTGCTTTTCATGCTGTTATTGCCTCCAACTATCTAATGACCTGAATCATTTTTTCTGCTAATCGATGATTTCCTTGGAATGTCGCTCCTGCTGCTAATAGCTCTTCCAGTTGACTTAATTTTGCTACGGTTATTCTTTCTCCTGGAACAAGTAATGGAATACCAGGCGGATAAGGAATAATCATACTTGCTGAAACCCTTCCCATTGTACGCATATATGGTAACCATTCTTTACTTAATGATGCAATTTCATTAAAGGTATAAATAGGTTCAGTAATAGGTACAAAATGATAGGCTGTTTGAGAAGCAGCTATGCTATCCGTTTTAGTTGTGTTTAATAGCATTGTTATAGCTTCTTTTATGCGGACTCTTATTTCAGCAAATGGGTAAGGATGTCCTTGCTTCAGCAAAGGTAACACAAATAATACTTGATTCGCATCAGCTAGCTCTCCATAGACATGCTTGGCCTCCAGTACCTCCTGTAATTGAAAACCACTATAACCATTGACACGTAACAATACCTTAAGTGGATCATCTACTTCAATTACTTCTAAGGAACCAATTGATCGTAATGCTTCAATCCATTGTTTCTTTTTTTCTATTATATATGCCCCATCACTCTCCATATATGTCTGTACATAATAGCGAGCATCATCTAATGAGGCTAATAATACATAGGATGGGCTACTAGATTGCAGCATACGTAGATAGTGATGTATTTTGTCAGCATCAATTAATTTCGACTTAACATGCATAAAGGATGCCATCGTCATTGCAGGTAATGTCTTATGTGCTGATTGTACAACGACATCTGCTCCTAATGACAAAGCGGATGGTTGAAATAATGTACACGCATTAAAATGAGCGCCATGTGCCTCATCCACTAAGACAGGGATTTCTTTTTCATGACAATAAGCAATTTGTTGCTGTATTTCATTCGATGTCATCCCATAATAAGTAGGATATGTTAAAACGACCGCTTTCGCCTCTGGATAATTTTTCACTGCTTCTTTAAGATCTTTATAAGTGACATGCGTTGCCGTTAACGTTCGCTCATCCCAGATTGGTGAGACAAAAATAGGCTTAGCCCCCACAAGTTCAATGGCGTGGAAAATTGATTTATGGGCATTACGTTGGACAATAATGGTATCACCTTTATCACATGTAGCATAAATCATCGTTAAATTCCCAACAGTAGAACCGCCCACTAGAAAGAAACTCTTCATTGCTCCATATGTATCTGCTAGTAAATTTTCTGCTTCTAATATCATTTCCTCAGGGTAATGCAAATCATCTAAACCTGTTAATTCAGTTACATCATAACGCATAACATCTTTAAATGCTTGCGGAAGATGGGACAGTTCGCCATGCTTATGACCTGGGACATGAAAAGAAATATTTTGTTGTTGTCTAAAACGTTCTAATCCCTCTATAATTGGCTTTTTCTTTTGCAAAACAAACACCCATTTTCGTTAGATTCTTATTTAATTATACGAAATTATAACGAGATAAAAAAGCTATCCCTCAACAAGGTTCTCCATATTTATCTGTTGAACTAAAATTTTTCAACAAAACGTCTTATTATCTCTGTTTCCATTGCATCTAGATTACTTTGAGTTTACTCCAAAGGAATCATCGTTTAGAGGCTATGTGACAACATAATTTAGTCACGCCGGCATTCTATTTCAATAGATATTTGAATAGCCACTAAAAAGCAGACATTCTTTACCTCATTATCGAAGAGAGAACATTTAGTAAAAAAACATTGGCTCATTCCATATAAAAACCGATTATTGCCGTTATCTGCAATAACCGGTTCTCCCACCCTTTTCCACAAAACTACTCTTTCACCACTTTAACGGCCATTTCCTTTACTAATTGCTCCACTAGTCTTGGGACAAAATTATCTAAAACTGGATTCATCATTCCTGCTAAAAAGCCGCTAGCCTTCATTGTTAACTTACCAGTAAGTTGCAATGATTGATCTTGATTTTGTTTTATTTCAAATGAACCATCGCCATTTATCGGATCGGATAAGCCCTCCAAATCAAAAAGTATCTGATGAGCATCTGATTTTTTCACCTTAAGCTCCACTTTAACAGCTTTTTGAATAATGCCAAAATCTCCTTGAAAGACCCAAATCATATCATTTTCATTCAGTAATTCGTGGTGTAAGTAACCTGGTATTAAAACAGCCCATTGTTCTTTATTTTGAATAAATTCCTCTAACCTTTCTTTCTGCATACTGATACTCTTACTATATTGTCCAGTTGCCATTACATTGCACCCCTTTGTGTGTTTTAATCACTCCATTAAACTTTAACATTTTATAGGTCTCTAAATAAATAAAAAAAACCACTGATTTCTCAGTGGTTACTTTG
>NZ_PDFK01000009.1 GCF_002845985.1 Lysinibacillus fusiformis
TATACAAAAACTCCTATTAGATGTATTTTTTATAATATTATACTATTTATTCAAATTAATAACATTTCAATTTAACGAAAAAAGAGTAATTTCACATGAAATTACTCTTTTTATCGTAAACCATCCATAGAATTTTTGTGAAAGGTGAAGATGGATTAACGTAGCAGGCTACTTGCTTCCCTGTGAGCCGCTTCCTCCGCTACTGCTCTTTTTAGCAAAGATTTTTAAATAAAGTGAAGGTGTCCACTACTCTTTATAGAGGGTTGTTGTCACTCATCACTTCTCCACATTGAAAATAAGAGGCTATCCTTTCTCTAATCATACAAAAATAATAGGCTATTTTGTTCACTACGGCTCGTTTGAAGGATAAGGGTAAGGCACTTTTGCACATGATTGCTTGGAGTAAAGCGGCTCATAAGACGCCCCCCTGGAAAGGACGCTGGCGCAACGGCAATCAATCCCTTGGCTTTCAAAATGGCTGTTTCTGCCGTTGACATCACCTTTTTCCTCTATTCCTCAAGATGATGTGAGGAGGACTGAAGCATTTGCGCATAAAGGCCACCTGATTCAATTAGTTTTTGCTGAGGTCCAGCTTCTACTAACTCACCTTTTTGCATAACTAAAATCATATCGGCATTATGCACAGTATTTAATCGATGGGCAATAACAAAACTAGTGCGACCCTGCATTAACGTATCAAGCGCCTCTTGTATCGCCATTTCCGTCACAGTATCGATACTGCTTGTCGCCTCATCCAAAAGTAAAATTTTCGGATCAGCAATAAGCGCCCTTGCTATAGAGAGTAACTGCTTCTGACCTTGTGATATCTCGCGTCCATCCGCAGCAAGAATCGTATCATAGCCATCTTTGAGCTTCATGATAAAGTCATGGGCATTCGCTTGCTTGGCAGCTTTCTCAATCTCTGCATCACTTGCATCCAGTCGACCATATCGGATATTTTCACGAACAGAAGTCTCAAATAAAAAGGGGTCCTGCAATACAAAAGCCATCTGTGAGCGAAGGGATTGACGATCTATTTGCTGTACATTTATGCCATCAAATAATACCTCACCCTTTGTTACCTCATAAAACCTTGCAATCAGTTGGAGGATTGTTGTTTTCCCAGCTCCAGTCGCACCAACAAGGGCTACCGTTTGTCCAGGTTCTACTTTAAAATTAACATTCTTTAGTGTGTAAGCTTCTTCTTCCAGCTCATATTTAAAATACACATGCTTAAACGCCACATGCCCCAATAACTGATGCTTTTGTGCTGAAACGATTTCTGCCTCTGGTTGTTCATCAAGCAAGGCAAATACACGCTCTGCACCAGCAATGGCTGATAGTACCGTATTGAACTGGTTTGCTAAATCATTTAAAGGACGTGTAAATTGTCGTGCATATTCAGTGAATATAACAATAACTCCTATCGACACATGCCCATATAACGCAAGTACGCCTCCTATACCTGCAACAATTGTAAAGCTCATATTATTTAAAAAGTTCATGACTTTAGGAATATACCCCGAGTAAGTCTGTGCCCAAAAACCGGTCCTTCTTAATCGCGAGCTTTTTTCTCGAAACTCTGCTTTCATACGCTCTTCTTGTGAGAAAGCTTTGACAATCCGCTGCCCTGAAATTGTTTCCTCTATCATCCCATTCAAAGCGCCAATAGCTACTTGCTGCTCTTTAAATAAGGGTGCTGTACGCCGTGTAATCCAGCGCATCGCCCAAAACATCAGCGGAATAATTGTCATCGTCAGCACTGTCAGCAAAGGGCTTAAACTAAGCATAATAATGACGGTTCCTCCAAGCGTAAGTACACTTGAAAACACTTGGATAAAAGAGCTATTTAAGGTAGAGCTGACAGCTTCAATATCATTCGTCATACGACTCATCAGTTCACCATGTTGACGACGATCAAAGAACGCAACTGGCAATCGTTGAAAATGAGCAAATATACTTGTTCGTAATCTATAAATAGTCTGCTGAGCAATACCAATCATCCAATAGTTTTGTAGAAAAAGTGAAACAGCTAACAGAATATAAATACCAATTAATACACCAATCCACTTACCTAAACCTGAAAGCTTGCCATGCATAACATAATTATCAATCATTTGACCGATTAAATAAGGACCAACTAAAGCTAAAATTGAACTGAGCATCACTAGTAAAAGAACCACAATGAGGAGTGTGCGTTGTTCGTCGACAATTTTCCATAGTCGAAGCAATGTACTTTTCCAATCTGCTGCACGAGGCCCTTTCTTTTTCTTCACAGCTTGCTTCAGATCATCTTTAGTCAAAATCGGCTCATAGCCAAAAGGTTTTTGGAAAAATCCCATTAATCCTCCACCTCCTGTTGGGAGATTGCAATTTTTTTATAGAGCGTTGAAGTTTGTAAAAGCTCTTCATGTGTACCATATGCAACCACTTTTCCAGCATCGATCAGTAAAATACGGTCTGCACCTTTAGCTGTGCGAATTTTTTGTGT
Source organism: Lysinibacillus fusiformis (assembly GCF_002845985.1). Lineage (GTDB taxonomy): Bacteria > Bacillota > Bacilli > Bacillales_A > Planococcaceae > Lysinibacillus > Lysinibacillus fusiformis_D. Next base: position 2,492 of record NZ_PDFK01000009.1, read on the forward strand.
GACAACAAGCATTGTTGCCTTCTCTTCACTTAATGCCTCCCACAAAGACTGTTCAGTTTTAACATCTAAGGCACTTGTACTATCATCAAGCATTAAAATATGCCCCTTTCTCAAAAGAGCTCTAGCAATAGATAGTCTTTGTTTTTGGCCCCCTGATAAATTAACACCTTTTTGTCCAACCTTAGTGTCGTAACCATTTGGGAAATCTTCCACAGATGCATGTATTTGTGCCTGCATTGTAGCCTGTAGTACAGCATCCATTTCAGCCTGAGTATCTCCCCAACGTACATTATCTGCAATACTTCCAGTAAACAATAATGATTGCTGAGGGACATAACCAATGATTTCACGTAGCTCTTGCAATTCCCAGTCCTGAACATCCTGCCCTTCCACAAGAATTCTTCCTTGCGTTACTTCATAAAAACGAGGAATTAGCTGTAACAATGTTGACTTTCCAGCACCGGTTGCCCCCATAATCGCTAATTTTTCTCCTGACCTCACTTGAAAACTCACATCTGACAGGACGGGAGCATCTCCTTCTGGATAGGTAAAACAAACATGTTCAAAGGTTAGCTCTCCATATTGCATTGTGCTATCTACTTCTTCTGAGTGGGAAATATCCTCCACCTCATTTTCCATAGATAGTACTTCTGCCATACGTTCTGCGGAGGCCTTTGCACGCGCATAAAAAATAATAATAAACGCAAACATTGAAAACGAGCCGGTCATACGCATGGCATAATTGACAATAGCTACAATATCGCCAAGTGGCGTTGTCCCTGTGGCAATTTGCTTTGTACCAAACCATAAAACGGCAAGCAAGCTCATGTTCATGATGAATAATAGAACAGGCATAATATATTCCATAATGCGTAAAGCCTTTACTGTATCCATTTTTAAGCGTGAAGCAACTTCATCGAAGCGTGTAGCCTCATATGCTCCACGTAAATAGGCCTTCACTAAACGAATTGCCTGTAAATTCTCCTGTAATACCCTATTTAAACGATCTACCCTCTTCTGTACACGTCCAAAATAAGACACACCCTTCGCCACCATAAAAATAAGAAAAATAAAGATGATGGGTGCGCCTATCACTAAAAACAGCGCCAATTTGGCATTTACAACAAAGGCCATTACAATACTTCCTATAACAGCAAGCGGTGCTCGAAGCATAATACGTAAGCTCATAAACAGTACCGTTTGTACCTGTGTGACATCATTCGTTAATCTAGTAATGAGCGATGCTGTGGAAAATTTTTGATAGGTTGCTAGTGTAAAGGATTGAATTTTATCAAACATGGCATTTCGTAAATCATATGAAAAGCTTTGTGCTGTATGAGAGGAGAAATAAGAGTTAATAACTCCCGCTATAAAGGCTACGATTGATAGTGCAAGTAAAACAGCTCCCCATTGCAAAATCATCCCTTGATTTTGGGCTCGTACACCTTCGTCAATTATTTTTGCCATAATGAGTGGCTGTACAAGCTCCACAAATAATTCTAAAAGCATTAAACATAAAGCAAAAATGGCAGTCCATTTATATGGTCTTACATAGGAAAAAACTTCTTTCACATTCTTTCCCCCTTGTCAGAGATAAAATATAAAGCTAGTTAAAAAATCCTAACCCAATAGTATATTTATGCTTTTTCGCCTGCTACCGAAAGCCAGGTTACACAAACAAGCATAACGAAAACACCTATTAATTGCCAAAAACCTAAAGATGTACCGAATACAATGACTGAAATAACCATTGCTGTTAATGGTTCGATACTGGAAAGGATACTCGTCTCCACTGCTGTAATATATTTCATACTACTTAAAAACAGAATAAAGGCTACTGTTCCAAAAAATATTAATGCCACGACTAACATAAGTATCTTAAAATCTGTTAAAACAACCCATTGGTTGGACTGCCACACACGGCTCACTAAGCCTAATGTTAAACCACCTACCAGCATGCCCCAGCCAACTACTAATAGCACACTCCACTCCTTCATTAAGCGTGCAGGATACAGTGTGTAAAATGCAAATGTTAAGCCTACTGCTATACCCCAAAGCAAGGCTTTTGGACTAATAAGCAAACTTTCAAACGAAGCGTTCGTTAGTAATAGAAATAACCCTATAAGGGTACCAATAATCCCTAACACTTGATATTTTGGTGGCCATTTCTTTAAACTAAGAGAGACATATGCCACAACAAAAATGGGCGCTAAAAATTGTAGTAAGGTCGCAAGTACTGCGTTGCTTTCATTTATAGCAGCAACAAAAGCAAATTGTACACCTAGCATCCCTGCAATACCAAAAGTAATGAGCTGTCTACCCCAGAGTTTATGCTGCCAAATACTAAAAATATTTTTTCCTGTTAACAATAAATATGTAAGTAGTAATATACCTGCAACCGATAAACGGACTGTTAACATAAAGGAGACGGTCAATGGTGTATGGTTAAGTAGCCACTCCATCAAAGGGCCAGTTGCTCCCCATAACATAGCACCCGAGACAATAAATAATATTCCTTTTAAACGTTCCATACCAATCCTGCTTCCTATATACGTACTAAAAATTGTTACTTTTCTTCAAATCTTTTCTTACACATCACGAGAAAAGTCCTATTTTTCTTCATTATCAAATATTTACAATTATATTCATAATGACTAATTCCCGATAATTAACTATAATATTAGTATATATTGATTACCCAAGGAGATCGAAAAATCATGAGTCATATGCATAAATCATTTACGATTGATGAACATTATTTAAATTCACTTCCTTTTCCTGCAATTATCATAAATCAAGATGGACAAGCGACTATCTGGGGAAAGAGCGCAGAACATCTGATTGGATTGTCAGCCGATGATATTAAAGGAAATACTACTCCATCTATACTCGAAAATCTACTACGTCAGCTTCCTGTAGAAACATTTCAGTCTATTTTACAAAATGAGGACAGTACGTATTTAGATAAAATTCAAGTATACACAACGTCAAACACAGAAATAACGACAGCCCTGTTAGCGAAGCCTTATACAGAAGAAGGAGAACGTTTTATTCTACTAATCTTTATGCTACCAGAATTAATGACGAATGCTGTTTCACATTGCAGTACATTTGTTAATATCAAGTCAGGTTTAGATGCTACATTCATGACTGTCACACTCGATCACGATGGATTTATCTTAGAATGTAATAATGAATTTTTAAAGACAAGTCAATGGACGCCAAAGCGTGTAATCGGCAAAACATTTTGGCAGTTATTCCCGGATAATGAAGCGAGCGAAAAAATCACAAATACGATTTGGCGTAATTTAAACAATGGTCATACGTGGCAAGGCGAAGTTGAAAAAATCACAAAAATAGGCCAATCCTATTGGGTATTGCTAACAGCCATTCCTACTTTTAATCTCGAAACAAATGAACAACAATTTATCTTAATTGAAAAAGATATTACTAAATCGAAAACCATTCAACATCAGCTAGAAAAAATAGCTTATATCGATACAGAAACTGGGCTGATGAATGCACATCGACTTGAAAAAGTCATTACCAATATGATTGAAGAGCAAAGACATTTTTCTTTTGTTTATCTAAGTATTGATAAATTTTATACTCTAAAAGAATTACATGACCAACAAATCGATCAAAGCCTTATTATTGAATTTACAAATCGAATAAAAATGTATTTCCAAGATAGCACAATGGCTCGTATAAATGAAAATGATTTTGTTGTCATTACCCCTTTAAGTGAGTGGTTTATTCAAGGGTTCTTATCTTACTTACAACAGCACCCTATTTATAGCGGCAATATTGCTGTCCCAATTTCTATTAGTGGTGGCATTACAAGATATCCAGAAGACCAAACAACATTCTCTCAACTTATGAAAGCCTCAATTGCTACCATTTCAACAGTGCGTGAGGCTGGTGGGGACAAAGTTGTTTCCCTGTCAACAGCAACACATAAAGCTTTAAATCGTAAAGCTTTAATTGAAAAACGTTTACTTCAAGCACTTGATCAGAAGAATTTAAAGGTACTTTATCAGCCACAAATTGATGTTTATTCTGGTAAAATTACAGCTGTTGAAGCACTTGTAAGATGGGAAGACGAGGTAATTGGCGTTGTTGCGCCTGATGAATTAATTCCGATTGCGGAAGAAACAGGCCTTATTAATAATATCGGTTCCTTTATGCTAGAAAAAGCTTGTGAGCAGGCATTACTTTGGAAAAGGGCGGGTCATGATTTAAAAGTATCTATTAACTCTTCTGTTCGCGAATTCCGCGATAAAAATATGGCAAAATCCATACTTGAAGTGCTCGCAAAAACAGGTTGTCCAGCAAATCTTCTACAAATTGAAATTACTGAAAAATTTGCTTTAGAGGCGGAAGCTGCCACATCTATCGCACAGCAAATGCGCAAGCTTGAAAACGAAGGCATCTCTTTCGTATTAGATGATTTTGGAACTGGCTATGGATCATTTAGATATATGCAGATTTTACCGATTGATACACTAAAAATTGATCAAACGTTTACGAATTCTCTATTAAAATCTGAAAAGAGCCAAAAGCTTATGCATGGTATGGTACAACTTGGTAAATCTATGGAACTGAAAGTTGTAGCCGAGGGTGTCGAAACGGCTGAGCAAGCAGACCTATTAATCACATATGGTTGTGACGCCATTCAAGGCTATTATATTAGTAAGCCAGTTACACCAGATGAAATTGAAGTATTGCTTAGTAAAAAATAATAAGTAATTAAGGAGGCTGCGTTTAGCTTAACGCAGCCTCCTTCTATTTTTTATAGACCTTTTGTAATTTTACTTTACTTGAACGGACTGAACGGAAAATAAGTTGAATAATTACTTCCGCAAAGACTAGACCGATCACAATTGCACCTGTAATTAAAAATGCCTTTAGGCCATACTGTAAGCCTTGTAAGTAATCGTCCTCTACAACATTTCGCATGGCATTATATGCCATCCCTCCTGGCACCAACGGAATAATTCCACCAACGATAAAAATAATCATTGGTATTTTAAAACGTCGCGCATACAAATGGGCAACTATGGCAATGACAAACGAGCCAAAGAAAGAAGCTTTGACGACATCCATTCCTTGCTCTGTTAAAACATAATAGATAATCCAGCCAATAACTCCAACAAGGCCACAATGAAGTAATGTTTTTCTAGGAACATTAAAAAGAATAGCGATCCCAGCTGTCGCAAAAAAACTAACAATTAATTGTATAAGAATGTCCATCATCTGCATATTGTCCGCCTCCTAAAATCCTAGCGTGACGGCAATTGCTGCACCGATTGCAAAGGCTGTTAAAAAGGCCTCTGCTCCCTTTGCCATCCCTGACATAAAATGACCCGCCATTAAATCACGAACAGCATTGGTAATCAAAATACCTGGTACAAGTGGCATGACAGAACTAATAATAATTTTATCAAGTTCAGTTCCATAACCATACTTTACTGCTAAGAAGGCCACAAAGCCGAGAACAAGTGATGCCGTAAATTCAGAGAAAAACTTCACCCTTGTTAAATGGTTGATCATCACAAGTACTAGAAAACCCATCCCACCCGCTATACAAGCTACCGGAAAATCCGACCATCCTCCCTTAAACATAATCAGGAAACACCCACTTGCAAGTGCGGCTGACAAAACTTGTAAATAAGTTGGTAAAAAATAATTTGTTTTTTGTATCGACTTTAACTCGTCATAAGCTTCTTCTAATGTTATGATGTGAGATGTGAGTCTCCGAGATACTGAATTTACCAAGGCTATTTTTTGTAAATCTGTAACCCTACTGGAAATTGATGTAATTCGCGTCGGCTGTGTCTTGCCTAACGAAAAAATGATTCCAGTTGGTGTGGCATAACATTGAGCATCTGGCATATTTTGAGTATGTGCCATCCGCAGCATCGTATCCTCCACACGATATGTTTCTGCTCCACTTTCAATCATAATACGCCCTGCAAGCAACAAACAGTCAATCGTAAGTTCATTATCCGCTTCTTGTAAGACCATTACAGCTATCTGCCTCCTTCAAAAGGTTCCTTGCCAATATTATCGAACTGCCAATAAAAACTCAACTGAAAATTTCAGCATAAACAGTTAGCTTTCTTTCAATTTAATTTTCATGAATTAACAATTATTGAGCATGTTTTTTCTATTTTAGTAGGTATTTTACAACCACTTTAAAAGAAGTACAACAACATTCGATTGATACCCTATAGAAGGATAGCCGATTTAAAATAATTACTATAAATTAACATTAAAAGATCCGTAATTTGTATAACTTTTTTAATGATTAACACGTCTGATTGTATAGAGAATAAAAAAGAGGGGAGCGTATCCAACACCATGCAGGAACGCAGAAAAAAACGCGGTCCAATAATTGATTTTTTATTACTGGGCCTTATTGTAACCTTAACAACAGTTATACTAGTTATTATCCTATCAAAGGATGAATTTAAGTTTCAAAAGATTAGTGCTTCAAAAGAAGAATCTAAGACAGAATCGGTCAATAGTAATTTATCGACTGAAAGTTCTGCGTTTCCAGGCATACGTATTGTTACAGACGTTTCTAATGATAAACGAACACCATTTGCTATACATTACCCACAAACAGATAACAAAGTTTTTAATGACGCCGTATTACAATACATATCGGATTCAAAAGAAAACTATCTAGCATCTATGAAAAAAAATAAAGATAAAGAAGCTATGGGTGAATTAAATATTAGTCTTGAAACATTTCCATACCGAGAGCATTATTATTCCTTTGTTCTAACAAAAATGGAGTACCTTGGTGGAGCTAATCATGAAGTCTCAACGAAAACATTCTTCATTAATAACGAAACAGGCGAGCAAATTACAATTCAAACCCTTCTACAAAATGACGAGAACAACTTATCAACGTTAGCTGCCAATGTACGAAAGGATTTGCAGAAAAACCTTCAAATAAAGGATGAGCTTTTCACTGATGAATTACTGAAAGCTACAGAGCCAAAATGGTCTAACTTCAATCGCTTTGCTATTGTCGACGATTCATTACAATTCTATTTCAATGAATATGAGATTGCTAGCGGAGCAGCAGGTGCCCCAATAGTGAAACTACCCCTTTCACTTATTAACCCATTGTTAGCCTCTGAGTTTCAAATTGCTATGGAAAATGTAAAACCAACAAATCCACCGCCTACAGGTGATCCGAATAAGAAACGTATTGCATTAACATTTGATGATGGTCCACATCCAAAAGTGACGGAACAAATTTTAAACATTCTCGATAAGTATCACGCAAAAGCAACCTTCTTTATGCTCGGTAGTCGAGTACAATATTATCCTGATATTGCAAGAGATGTATTGGCGCGGGGCCATGAAATTGGCAATCATTCGTGGAACCACCCTGTCTTAACAAAGCTTACACAAGAGCAAGTGATGAAAGAGTACAATACTACAGCCAATGAAATAGAAAAGGCAATTAATCATGGTGCTACAGTTTTCAGACCACCTTATGGTGCAACTAATGACACGATTAATGCCGAGATCCCTATACCTGTAGTGCTATGGTCGATTGATACATTGGATTGGAAGCATCGCAATGCACAGCAATTATTGCCACATGTAAAAAATAATTTGCACAATAATGCCATTGTCCTAATGCACGATATACATCAATCTACTGCAGATGGACTTGATGCTGTCCTTGCCTATTTACAGGAGCAAGGTTATGAATTCGTAACGGTATCAGAAATACTACCATATCGTCAATAGTATGAACCCTTTTCATATATTCAATGAAAAAGTCCAATGAATTTTTAAACGAATTCATTGGACTTTTCTTATTATTTTATTGTTAATGTATCTAAAGGCTTGAAGTCATTTAGCTGATAGCTCTTTACCTCGTTACGCGCTATTGTATAAAGAGCATCATCTATATAGACTACTCGTTGTACAACCTGCTCCCAATTCTCATATGGCTCATTAGTATTACGATTGATTATATTTCCTTTCAAAACAATCCCCTTATCAGCAGTAATTTCATAAATTTGAGCACCATGACCTTGGTACACAATCTCATCACCCTTACCTGCATCATACAGTACTACTGGGAAGCCAAAATAATTGAATTCCTTATTGCGGAATAGCGCTTTCGGATTATATTGTACATCAGAGTAGGAGCCTTTCCCACCGATTTTTACTGTCGATTGTTCTTTTGGGTTACTGAAGTCTGACACATCAAATAGTGACATCTTCATATTGGTTGTCACCGTAAAATTACGTTTCGTATAAGCATCATAGCGTTGCTCTGTATCATAACCAATGCCCATTAAATGTGTTTCATCTATTGGATGTAAGTAATTACTGAAGCCTGGAATCTTCAATTCCCCTAATACTGCTGGCTTTTTTGGATTTGCTACATCAATGACAAATAGTGGATCTACATGTTTAAATGTCACTACATATGCTTTTTCTCCCATAAAACGAGCAGAATATATTTTTTCTCCAGGCGCCATATCCTTTACCGAACCAAGTGGTTTTAAATGTTCATCTAAAATAAAGAGGTGATTATAGGAAGTACTTTTCTCATCCCACGTATTGCCCTCGGTTGTAAAGATTCGGAAATTACCTTTGTATTCGTCCATTGAATACTGATTTAAGACAGTTCCCTTTACTTCTGTACTTCCAGCAAAATTTAAAGTCGTTCCATCTACATTCCACTTAAAAATCTGAGTGTCTGCTGACCTAGGTAGCCAAATCATATCCATAACTCGTTTATTGGATGGAGCAGCCTGATTATTTTCATAAATTGGTGTCGTTAAATATAGGGCATTTTCTGACATATAAAGACCACTACTTCCACCTAAATACCCTTTTGTATTGGCTGTTGTCTTAGCTCCATTTTTTAAATCGACAGCTGTAATTAAACTATAGGTACCATCCATTGTATTAGGTAATATAGAGATTTTTTCTAAAGGTAGGCTTGTGTACGCTGATCCTGCTACACTATCAAATGTTTTAGGCTTTAATTCGGCTTTTTTGTCTTCTTGCAACATCCAATAATTCGGATACATATTACCAATTATATATAATGTGTCCTTCGTAATACGAATATCCTGTAAAAAGCCTTCTTGCCCAACATTACGTACATGTTTTGGATTGCCTGGATTCGAAATATCATAAAATGAGGCTGTTACCATGGCTGTACCAGCCTTTTCAATATATTCATCCCCAATGGCAATTAATAGATTGTCATATAATGCAAGCTTAGAAATATACTGTGACTCTTTTAGTTTAATGCTTGTCGCTAACTTCAAATGCTTAGGATCTTTAGCATTGACAACCGTAATACTCTGATCCTTTACACTGTAAATAAAGCCGTCTTTTACGACAACAATATCACCCTCTTCTACACCGTCTACTTGGTTATTGGTTGTAGACTCGTTATTAGCAGTGGCTTTATCTTCACTTGCTGCACTTTCAGCTTTCTCTTCCTCTCCCCATCCAACTCTTTGAGTCGTTAACAGCTTTTTAAAATATTGCTGGAGCTCTTTTTCAGATTTGACGGCTGTTAACGTTTCAATAATAGTAAATGAAATCGTCTGTGAAGAGACATTCAGCCCCCCTTGTGCGAAGGCTTCCTTTTTCACATGTAATTGATAATTCCCTGGTGCTAACTTCTTGACCACTATTGTTTTTTGATCTTCTAATAATTCAATTGTTGCAGGCACTTTTTGGCCTTTTGCCGTTGTAATAAAGACATAGTCCTCTGTAATCTTGTTTTTCTTTAAAGCTACTGAAAAAGATGCTTGCCAGCTTTGTGTAGCCATGCTGGTGCTAGCGGCCTTTGCAGTCACATCCGTATTCACCATCCATGTGAAAACGCCAGGCACGATAGCTACAACAAGTATCAACATAATTACCAACCATTTGTTTTTCATCATTTTTCCTCTCTTTCATTTACTTGTTTATCCATTAGACTAATAAAAAATCGGAAAGTTACATTTTTCTGAATTTTTTAATGTAGGTTATGACTTCACAAAAAAAACAAGGGGGGAATACTCCCTCCCCCCTCGTTTATTCTTCAAACGGCCATTTCGGCAACATTTTTGATAAAGACTTATCTCGACGTCTTCCTAATACATAATCAGCCTGCATAATGGTATGAATTTCACGGGTTCCTTCATAAATAACAGGTGCTTTTGAGTTTCGTAAATAACGGGCAACTGGATATTCATCTGAATAGCCATATGCACCATGAATCTGTACTGCATCATCAGCAGCCTTATTGGCAAAGTCACACGCTTGCCACTTTGCTAAGGATGTCTCGCGAGTATTTCGAACACCTTTATTTTTCAGTTCACCTACGCGATAGACAAGAAGACGACTCATTTGATAGCCGGCTTCCATATTAGCAATCATTTGTCCAACAAGCTGGTGCTCTCCTATAGGCTTACCAAATGTCTCTCGTTCATGACAATATTTCACACTAGCCTCTATACAAGCTTGGATTAAACCAACAGCACCTGCCGCTACTGTAAATCGACCATTATCAAGCGCAGACATGGCAATTTTGAAGCCTTCACCCTCTTCACCAAGTCGGTTTTCAACTGGCACACGTAAATCTTCAAAAAAGAGCTCACCTGTATTACCAGCACGAATACCATACTTTCCTTTAATCGCTTTTGACGTAAAGCCAGCCATCGAACGTTCTACAATGAACGCACTAATTCCATGATGTTTCTTCGATTTGTCTGTATAGGCAAAAACGAGAAAATGATCTGCGATATCACATAAGGAAATCCACGTTTTCTGCCCATTGAGGATATAATGATCGCCATCACGGACAGCTGTTGTTGACATGGCAGCTACATCAGACCCAGCGCCCGGTTCTGTAAGACCAAATGCTCCAATACGAACACCTTTAGCCTGCGGAACAAGGTAGCGCTGCTTTTGCTCTTCAGTACCCCACTGCATTAAGGTCATGCTATTTAAGCCCGTGTGGACAGATACAGCTGTGCGAAATGCTGTATCTCCCCGTTCAAGTTCCTCACATACGATGGCAAGAGCATTATAATCCATACCACTACCACCGTATTGTTCAGGAACACAAACACCCATTAAGCCTAACTCAGCAAGCCTTGACCAAATTTTAGCATCAAAGCCTCCATCAGCATCCCACTTTGCAATGTAGGGAATGATTTCTTCATCAACAAACTGTCTTACCGTTTTTCGTAGCATTTCCTGTTCAGTGGACATTTCAAAATTCATGGTTAGCACCTACCATTTCACGATCATAGCAGACTTATGTGATGTCTCTTTAATCACCACGCCACGTTTAGCCATCTCTTCGATATACGTATCACCAGGAACTATTGCTTCAGGTGGAAATACACCATGCTCTGTAATAGCACCCGCTCCTATCATCTGCGCTACAACAGAAATGGTATTAGCAGTAGCACGAGCCATGGCTGTTTCATTAATTGTCATATCCTTACGTACAACCATTTCATATTCATACGTGACCTGCTGTTGTGCTTTTTCACCAGCTACAATGACACGTAACAGTACCGCATCTGGTTTTGTGCCCAGTTCAAGCTTCTTTTTAAGTGCCTCTCGTACAACGGCACGAACAGGTACTTCTTGATTATCAACTTCTACCTTATTAGTGGAATCAAGGAATCCTAAGTCAGCTAAAAGCTTAAATTTCTCTGCGTGACCTTTATAGCGGATCGTTTTATATTCTAATGTGCGGACATTGGGGAATGTCTTATACAATGTGGAAATGCCACCAGATGTATAAAATGCCTCTAGCACACCGAAGTCATCAAAATAAATAGGTTCAACGCCAGACAGGGATGGAACTTCTTCAAGCTTGCCCTTCTGAATCGTTTTGGAAGGCTCTGTATAATGATCGAATACGCCATCTAAAGAAAACACACGTGTATAATGAAGTGGAGGCTTTGGATCAGTTGGAATACCACCTACAAATAGTTTAATAGAATCGACATCATCTAATTTCGATGCACCATAGCCAGCAAGAATATTAATCATACCTGGCGCAACACCTAAGTCCGGAATGATTGTGACACCTTTTGCTTTTGCTTCCTCATGAAGATCTAATATCTTCTCTGTCACACCACCAATATGACCGCCTAAATCTACGGAATGTACGCCTGCCTCAATCGCTGCTCTCGCTACTCGCTCATTGAACGAATAAAATAGCGCATTGACGACAACGTCACCCTTAGACATAACGTCCATTAATGAATCATCACGCTCTGCATGAAGCTCCACAACCTCCACTTTATTAGAGTCTAGCGTATCTACAAAATCCTGTGCTACTTTTACATCGATATCCCCTAAAAACACACTCTCCACTTTATCATTTTTTATTAAATCACGAGCTACCTCTTTACCCATTAAACCTGCACCTAATACAACAACTTTCATCAAGAACATCCCCTTTCGTTGATCTGTTACTCTGTATCGATTTGTGCTCTTTGTAATTTACCGCTGTAGTCTACATAAATACTCTTCCATTCTGTGTAAACATCTAGGGCCGCTACACCTGAATCACGGTGTCCATTACCAGTCCCTTTTGTGCCGCCAAATGGCAAATGAATTTCAGCACCTGTTGTGCCGGCATTTACATAAACAATACCCGTGTCCAAATCACGTTGTGCGCGGAAAATTGTATTTACATCTTGTGAGAAAATGGAGCTAGATAAGCCAAATTTCACACCATTATTTACTTCAATTGCTTCTTCCAAGCTTGCTACTTCAATGATAGAAACGACTGGGCCAAAGATTTCTTCTTGGGCAATAATCATGTCAGGCTTCACATTTGTAAACAGAGTTGGCTCATAATAGAACCCTTTATCGTAAGGTGGTTCATTTAATATTTTGCCCCCCGCTAATAATGTAGCTCCCTCTTGTTTGCCTATTTGCACATAGTGATTAATTTTTTCCAATGCGGCTTTATTAATCACTGGCCCGATTTTAACGTCCTTTTCTAGACCATCGCCAATTGTTAGCTTTTGCATTTCATCTAAGAGACGCTTTTCTAATTGTTCTTTTACATCTTTATGCACAATGACTCGACTACATGCTGTACACCTTTGCCCAGCAGTACCAAATGCACTCCATAAAATTCCTTCTGTAGCTAGCTGTAAATCGGCATCATCCATGACAATGACAGCATTTTTCCCACCCATTTCTAAAGAAATCTTTTTCAAGTGCTTACCGCCAAGCTCGGCTACTTTACTGCCCGTTGTCGTGGAACCAGTAAAGGAAATAACCTTGACATCAGGGTGTTCAATTAACGCTGTCCCTACTGTAGGCCCTGTACCAAATACAATATTAGCGACACCATCTGGTAAGCCCACTTCTTCAAAAATTTTACCCATTTCATAGGCCATCATCGGTGTCTCATTCGATGGTTTCCAAATAAATGTATTCCCCGCAACAATGGCAGGAAATGACTTCCACGTTGCAATGGCAACGGGGAAATTCCAAGGCGTAATGAGTGCCACAACACCAATCGGTGCCCTTACACTCATGGCAAATTTATTGGCAAGCTCCGATGGTGTTGTTTCGCCAAACAATCTTCGACCCTCACCAGCCATATAATAAGCCATATCAATTCCTTCTTGCACTTCTCCCCTAGCCTCTTCAATTACCTTGCCCATCTCTTTTGTTAAAACGGTCGCCAAATATTCTTTCTTCTCTTTCATTTTGAGACCGATGGCATATAAATAGTCTGCACGCTTTGGCGCTGGTACAAGTGCCCAGCTCTTTTGTGCTTGTTTGGCAGCAGCTACAGCCTCATCTACCTCATTTGAAGTAGAACGTGGTATGGTAGCAAGCTGCTCACCATTTGCAGGGTTCGTCACTGCTATACTTTGTAAATGTGAATGTGTGACCCATTTACCGCCAATATAGTTTTTAATCTCCACTACATACACCCCCTGAAATACTCTATGATGCCTCGGCTGTTGTACCAGTTGTATTCCATTGGTACAGCGTCTGTAACAGAATGAAATATGTCAATATTCCGAATTTTCTAGATGCAATATACCTGGTCATACTAGCATTTACCTAATAATCGGTGACAACTACCAGAGGCTTTATTTTCATCTAACGTCATTACCTCCATATAGAGGATGACTTCTAAATTTAGAAGCCACTTAAGGTTATGTATATTCACAATACCCTTCGTTATATGAAAATAAATAATACACATTCTAGTTTTTTATATTCGACATTTTCTAGCTAATTCCCTTTTTTTCTAAAATATTTAATTTCCTATTGAAACTAATGTGATTTATAATCGTATACAATATCATTAAATTTACTTTTGGAGGAATCCCTTTATGAATAATCATGAAATTGACTACAAGTTATTTGGTGACGACATGCAATATGTGCAAGTTGAGCTTGATCCTCAAGAAACAGTTGTTGCAGAAGCAGGAGCTTTAATGATGATGGATGACTCGATCCATATGGAAACTATTTTTGGTGATGGCTCACGAGGTAGCTCACAAAGTGGTCTAATGGGGAAATTATTTGGTGCTGGAAAACGACTAATTACTGGTGAAAGTTTATTCATGACGACATTCACAAATTTTGGTGCAGGTAAAAAGCATGTTTATTTCGCTTCACCATACCCAGGTAAGATTATTCCAATGGATTTAAGCCAATTGAACGGTAAAATCATTTGTCAAAAGGATGCATTCTTAGCAGCAGCTAAAGGTGTTTCTGTTGGCGTTGAGTTTCAGAAAAAAATCGGTGTAGGCTTCTTCGGCGGTGAAGGCTTTATTATGCAAAAGCTTGAGGGAGACGGTATGGCATTTGTACATGCAGGTGGAGCGATTCACGAAAAAACGTTACAGCCGGGAGAAGTGCTACGTGTAGATACAGGATGTTTGGTGGCGATGACATCAAATGTAGATTACAATATCGAGATGGTTGGAGGCGTAAAAACTGCACTATTTGGTGGAGAAGGGATCTTCTTTGCTACACTACGCGGCCCAGGGACTGTGTGGGTACAATCATTACCATTTAGCCGTTTAGCAAGTCGTGTCTTTGCAGCAGCACCTATTTCGCAAGGAGGGGGCGGTCAATCTAAAGGTGAAGGCGGCATCGGTGGCATATTCGATTTATTCAATAAATAAGAAAACATAAGGCTGGAACAAAAAATGTTTCAACCAACAAAAATACCGAACTATCCAATGAAACACTTATAAAGTGTTTCGGAATAGTTCGGTTTTTCTATTTGTCATGTTTTGTTATTAAGAAATTATTCGACTTCTTGAAAGAACAATTTAGAGCAAACGTGGTGAGTGAAGCGGCTAACGGACGCCCTGAAAGGACACTGGAGGAACGGAAATCAATCCCACAGCTTACTAAAAAGTTTTTTCTAGTCTTTTTTCAATGTGTAGCATGTCAGCAAATGATATGCTCCTCTTTTTTAATCAATTCGATTGGAGATTGCCTTGCCTTGTCCATAAGCCGTTAATGCTTTCACATTTAGCATCAGCATGGCCGTTCTCGTTGCTAACGAAGCGCTACCGATATGTGGAAGTGCTACTACATTTGGAAGAGTTAATAAAGGATGATTCATAGCAATCGGCTCTTGTTCAAAAACATCTAGCCCCGCAGCCCACAGCTTACCATTTTTCAAAGCATCATACAGGGCAGCCTCATCAATGATCCCACCACGGGAAGCATTTATTAATACAGCATCTTCCTTCATCAAAGCTAGTTCCTGTGCCCCAATGAGTCCTTCCGTATCAGTATTATAAGGTGTCATAATCACAACAAAATCAGATTGCTTTAAAAGGTCTTCCAATGAAACATACTGGAAGCCATACATTTCTTCCGCTTCATGCCGACGTCTGCGATTATTATATAAGATTTTCATATCAAAACCTTTTGCTCTTCTAGCAACAGCTTGGCCAATTCGCCCCATGCCAATAATTCCTATTGTTGCTCCTGATACATCCTTACCAACCAGTTGCATTGGATACCAGCTGTTCCATTTGCCTTCACGTAAATATCTTTCACTTTCTGGAATTCTACGTGCAGTTGCAAGCAGTAAGCCAAATACTAAATCCGCAGTCGTATTGGTTAAGACACCTGGTGTATTTGTCGCCATAATGCCTTGTTTCCGTAAAGCTTTCACATCAATATTATTATAGCCAACTGCTAAATTGGTCACTAATTTCAAATTGGGTGCATGTGAAAGTAACTCTTCATCTACTTGATCGGCTATCGTTACCCATAGCACCTCACAGTCAGCGACAGCTGCTAGCAATTTGTCTCGTGGAATAACCAGGTCTTCTTCTTCCCACTGCGAGATTTCATAAAACTCCTGTAATGGTTCAACAATATGTGTAGGAAATTTACGTGTTATAAATAATTTCTTTTTCATGCTCCAAAAACACCCCTCTACTCATTTCCCTAATTCGCCTATAGCGTAACACTTAAAACAAGCATTTTCTAGGGTTTTCTAGTCTGTATCCTTCCATAACTGATAGTTATTAGCTAATTCATCAGCCTCATTTTTAGTTTATCCGTGTAATACATCATTCTATCCTAATCCACAGCACGAAAAAAACTATGCATAGATTGGATGCATAGTTTTTCATAATGTTGGAAAACAAAACCTTCAATAACATTTTTGTGAAAGTTCCATTGTAGGCTACTTGCATTCTGTAAGCGAGTACTACCCCATGGGAATCAAGTAGCCCAATCAATAAAAATATTTCTTTTGAGCAAAGGTTTTCAACTAAAGTGGAAGTATTCACTACTCTTTATGGAGGGGTGTTGTCACTCATCGCTTCTCCACATTGAAAATAAAAGCCTATCCTTACTCTAATCATACAAATAAAGAGCTATTTTGTTCACTAAGGCTCGTATGAAAGATTAGGAAAAGACTCTTTTGCGCATGGTTGATTGGAGTGGAGCCAGCGTCACTCCTAGGGATTTAGCGTCACAGCTGAGACGCTGGCAGAACGGAAATTAACCCCTCGCCTTTCAAACTTACTTTTTCTGCCGTTGACATCAACACTATTAAAATTCTCTAATTGTTGTATTTAAGCGATTGGCCACTTTCTCTAATGCTCCAGAAGATTCACCAATAGTTTCAATAATCTTTACTAATTCAGCTATTTGACTACCAACATTTTGAAAGTTAGAGATAGAATCTTCCACAGAACCAGAAATCGCATCAAATGCTTTTAGCGACTCGGCATTGCGTTCAATACTACTATTCACGAGTTGCTGTATATCCTGAATGGCTTGGACCACCTGTGTTGTAATACCGTTCGACATCATAATTAGTTCAGCTATTTGTTCGACTGAGCTTTTCGTTTGATCAGCAAGCTTACCTACTTCATTTGCAACGACTGCGAAGCCCTTACCATGTTCGCCAGCACGTGCTGCTTCAATTGCAGAGTTCAGCGCAAGTAAATTGGTTTGCCCTGAGATGCTTTTCACAATTTCTACAACTGCATTAATTTTGGAAGAAGAGGCATCTAACTGCTCCACCATATTAGCCATCTCAACTGTTTTATGATGAATTTTTCCAGTTTGCTCATTGATAGATACAATTTTAGTATAACCTTCACTAGACACCTTTTGCATAGATTGTGCCTCTTGCATACTATCTGTCAAAGAATCATTGACATGCTGTGCACTATAAACAAGTTGTGTTACTGTTTCAGTCGTATTTTGAGATTGAACCTCCAACTGTGTTGAAATGCCGCCTATGACATCCTTTACATGCTCCCTAACGCTATTGCGTTGTTTCTCTATTAATATACTGGCATAGTTATCGTATTCTTCCAAAACAATTTGCTGCTCGAAATTACATATTTTACTAACAGCATCACAAAATTTCTCTTCCTCGTCTTTAGATAGTCGAAGCTCATAAATAATTTTACGTAGTGATTTTTCAAGAATGTGAAAGGCTGCTAAATACCATTTAGGATAGAGATTAATCTTCACATGCATCTTTGCCACACGGCTTCGCTTCTCTAAAAAAGCTTCATCTATACGCCCCTCAAACATTTCAATAATATGATGGCGTAATGTTTGCCGTAAGCGCTCGCTAGAACTATGCTTTTGTATCACAGCCTGTAAAGAGGGCACGCTTTCAATAGCATGATAAAATGCACCAACCACCTCAACAACGTTTCTTTCCACATAAGGCTTTAAGCTTTTAATCAATTGAAGGTCGTATACACTTAATCCTACAAGATTTAACTGAAATAAACGTTCTGGCTCTTCAATAAAAATACCGACAGCTGCTTCATCACTAATTTCAATTGTATTTTTCTTAGATCTATTTACAATTTGAAACATTTTCTCCACCTCATATTATAATCATATACCGAACTAAGTCTATTATCCTAAATGCTATTCAATAACAACAAATATTTGGACATTCTATGTATCAATTATAATCTCAAAATAAACAAATGAATAATAAAGAGGTAAATGATAGCTATTATCATTATAATCCTCTATACATTTGTACTATTCAATAAGTCTTTATAACTATTTTACTCATTTTTCAAAAAAATGATGGCTGGAGTAATAAAAAAAGCCACTGCTTCTTATCAAAGAAGAGTCCTGCACCCCTAAAGTTTAGATTTTTGACTCTAACTTTAGGGGTGCAGGACCAAGAGTGACCTTTTTTATTTACATAAAAATAATTACACAAAGAACTGCGGCTAAAACTAAACGATAAATCGCAAAAGGCATTAACTTCACCTTTGAAATAAGTGCTAGGAAAAACTTGATGGATAGTAAGGCAAAGATAAATGAACTAATAAATCCAACTGCATAGAATCCAAAATAGTCCATCGATAAAGTATCCCAGTTTTTCAGAACGGATACTAGACTAGCCCCTGCCATGATTGGCACTGCCATAATGAATGTAAAATCGGCTGCAACACGGTGACTCATACCAAAGAGTACCCCACCTGAAATAGTCGCACCTGAACGAGAAAAACCTGGCCATAAAGATAGACATTGAACTAACCCAACTTTAAATGCTAAACCATAGGATATCTTGTCTAAAGAATCTACTTTTGGTTTTCTTGGTGCCAATTTATCCGCAGCAATCATTAGAATTGCTCCTGCCACTAAAGCATAAACTACATGTTCTACTTTAAATAAATGGTCGTCTATAAAATCTTTAAACGCAAAACCTAAAACAACTGCTGGCAGCATCCCAACAATAACATGCAATAAGTTAAAACGGCCGTTTATGGATTTTGATTGACCGTCAATATTATATAAGCCAACTAAGCTTAGCATACGTTTCCACATCACTACGATAACCGCTAAAATGGAGCCGAGCTGCACAACAATTTTAAATGTGTTAGCAGGATATTTTCCCAAAAACTCCTCTGTCTTTAACCACATATCATCCACGATAATCATATGACCCGTAGAAGATACTGGTGCGAATTCCGTCATACCTTCGACAAAGCCTAATATTAACGCTTTTAATAATTCTATAATTTCCACCATGTCACCTTACCTTTTTTAATCAAATACCCACCTATTATAAGATACTACGTTTTCATATACTACTGTCATTTCACCTAGGTAGCTCATTTCAAGATTACCACACACTATTGAAAGTTTATATCCACTACCCAAAGCTCTGATCTACTACCAATTCGCATCGGTGGTCCCCAGAAGCCATAGCCTGATGAAACAAGTGTATGCATATGCTCCTTCAACTTATAACCATAGTCCAGTTCAAATACCCGAGCCGTTATATACTGGTTTGGCCATAGCTGACCCTTATGTGTATGACCTGACATATGTAAATCAACCCCCATTGCCGTTGGTGTTACCAAGTCATCGGGTGTATGGTTCATCACAAGCCATGGCAAGTTATCAGATACCTTTAATTCTTCAAGTGTTTTTCTTTCTTTATTCGTCCTATCCTCTTGCCCTGTTAATACAAACGCATCTTCTATACGAATTGTTTCATCTAGCAGTATTTTCACATTGGCATTTTCCATTTCCTTTACAAACTCAGGAATTTTTTTACCGTAATATTCATGGTTACCCAATATCCCATACGTTCCATATGTAGATGTTAATCCTTTCATGACATCCGCCATGCCCTCTTGAACAAACCATTTTGGATCATCATCCACGATATCGCCAGCTAACAATACAATATCTGGCTGCGCTTCATTTGCCAAGTTTACAAATCGTTGCAAATGCCTTTTATGCGATAATACCCCTAAATGAAAATCAGATGCCACAACAGCTCTCAGTGATTCTAGTTCACTTTCCTTTTTGGCTACCGTTATTTCTAAATGACGAACTACTGGTGAATAAGCTAAATAAGAGCCGATGATACTTAACAAAACTAGGACAGCAACTGCTATACTACCAATTATTTGTACATTTTTAAAGGGAGTTAACCAAACAATCAATTGTGAAGCTAAACACAGTAATAAGCCGTATTCAAAGAGAAACATCCAGTAATTACTGATGACCGAAAAAAACCGTAAAGACTCATGTAATCTTCCGATAATAATACTAAAAGCAACAATATACAGGATCAGCCAAAATAGGACTGGATAACGGAACCATCCCATCGCTACAAGCCACTGCTTTACTCCCCACCCTAAATAGAAAGTCAACGCACTATAAATACTAATTAAAAGTATACCACCGATTACTTTTGGCATAACCTAGTCCTCTACTTTCTTCTATAATTTAGTTGATTATATCATTATACTTAACAATCATATTGCTTGAAGCCCTTGAATAATCTTCTATCTGAAAATAGGAACTGATTACAGATGACAACTATAAGTTTACCTTTTTATTTCCTTCGATTCTCTCGTTCTACATGACATTCCACCATATTTAGATGACATTTTCGTCATTTTCACACTAAAAGCCACTTTAATTTCTACAAATCTTCCAGTAACATAATAGATGAACGAGAAAATTTACGCATTTACGAGCAAAAAGGGGTGCTATTTCGAATGACACGTTATAAATTTGAAACAATAGAGCATGAGTTATTTCGTAAAACCTTCCGTAAGTTTTTAGCTGAAGAAGCTGAGCCACATTATATTCAATGGGAAAAAGACCATCTAATTCCACTTTCCTTTTGGCGCAAGCTCGGTGAGATGGGCTACCTTTGCCCACAGGTCGAGGAGCAGTATGGCGGGCTTGGTCTGGATTTCAGCTTCGGTGTTATTATTCAAGAGGAGCTAGAACGTATAGGTTCAAGTCTTATTGGGATTGGACTGCATAATGATATTGCCGTACCTTATATCGAGGCTTATGGTACACATGAACAAAAATCTCGCTGGCTGCCTAAATGTATTTCAGGCGACTATATCACTGCGATTGCGATGACTGAGCCTGGTACAGGTTCAGACTTGGCAAATATACAAACAACCGCGATCCGCGATGGTGACTTTTACATTGTCAATGGACAAAAAACCTTTATCACTAATGGCATTCATACAAACTTAGCCATTGTTGCAGTGAAAACAAATCCACAGGTGGAGAAAAAGCATCGCGGCATCAGTCTACTTGTCATTGAAGAAGGTACACCTGGCTTTACAAAGGGAAGACAGCTCGAAAAGGTTGGGATGCATGCCCAAGATACGGCAGAACTCTATTTTGAAGATTGCCGAGTGCCTGTGCAAAACCTACTTGGAGAAGAAGGCAAGGGTTTTCACTATATGATGGAAAAGCTACAGCAAGAGCGATTAGCAGTAGCGATTGCTGCACAAACAGCCGCAGAGGATATGCTTACCTTGACATTAGACTATGTAAAATCACGTCAAGCCTTTGGTAAAACAATTGGCGACTTCCAAAATACAAAATTTAAAATTGCTGAAATGGCTACTAAAATTGAGCTTGGAAAATCATTTTTAGAATCCTTGATTGAAGAGCATATTGCTGGGAAAGAGGTTGTAACAAAGGTATCTATGGCAAAATACTGGATCACAGAAAATGCACGTGAGCTTGCCACGCAATGTATGCAATTGCATGGTGGCTATGGCTATATGGAGGAATATAAAATTGCTAGAAGGTATAGAGATATACCTGTTATGTCCATCTATGCTGGTACCAACGAAGTGATGAAAGTCATTATCGCCAAAAATTTAGGCTTATAAAAAGATGGCGGCAAATTTCTGCCGCCATCTTTCCATTATACTGCTGGAATTCGAACAATTACTTTAAATAGATCGCCATCTACATCAATACTCATTCTTGCCCCATGTAAGTCGACAATAGATTGTGCAATCGCTAATCCAAGTCCTGAGCCCTCTGTATGTCTTGAAGCATCTGCACGTTTAAAGCGTTCAAATAATTCCTCGGCATCCTCACTGATTTCATATTTCGCAACATTTTTCACTGTAAATTCAGCATCACCATCTGCCGTACGTTTCAACGTCACGTATACACGTGTTCCTTCTAACGCATATTTCAAGACATTCACAATTAAATTATCGATGAGTCTCCACCATTTTTGACCGTCCACATATGCATAGATGGGATCGTGTGGCATCGTCATACGTAAATCTAAGCTTGACTGTGTCAAATCCTCTTTATGCTCCCCTACCGCTTGCTGAATAAGCTGCGTCAAATCTACTCGACTGCGATGGAGTTCAATATTGCCACTTGCCATTTTTGACACTTCAAAAAGGTCTTCAATCAATACTTTTAAACGCTCAGATTTTTTATCGAGAATTTGAATGTATTGTTGACGTTCTTCGTCTGTAATAGTGGGCTTTTTCAGTAAATCCGTATACGTAATAATAGAGGTTAATGGCGTACGTAAATCATGACTCACATTTGTAATAAGCTCTGTTTTCAAACGTTCACTTTTCGCCTGCTCATGCATGGACGTACGAACACCTTCTCGTAAATGGTTAAGATTTTCAGCATGACCTGCAAGCGGTGATTTGCCTTTTACCTTCACATCTCGGTTTAAACGTCCTTCAGCCATATTCTTCGTATCCTTCATAATGCGATTTAAATAACCCATTCTTGATAGGAAAACAACCAGAGCAGGAATTCCTACGAACATACACATAGCAAGAACAAGAACTGGAAAACCGCCTCCTCTTAACATAGAAGCGACAAGGCTACCTCCCCCAAAGAAGGCTGCAGCTAACATGACCAATGAATGCAATGCAATAGAACGATTGATAAATAAATCAGTCATCGAATCGCCAAGTGACCATAAATAACTTGATTTCATATTTTCTTCTAGCTTTTTCAAAGTATCCACTCTTGTATACAGCCAAATTAATTGTACAAAGAAAGCACTGCCTATAACGAATAACACAGCTATTTTAAAGGCAGAATCTAGTATAGACCGTACATAATTATATTGATAATTGTAATCGTAAGTGTATTCAATAGATTCAAAAACAATTTGGGAAGTAAAAAGATACATAAATCCTGTGATCAATACTAGAATAACCTGAAAGTCAAACTTTACCTTAGTTAAAATCTCTTTTTCCTTCATATTCGTGACAGTTTGTAGTACAACCTTACGACCTCTCCATGCAAAGATTGCCGTTACTATACTAGTCAGCCACACAAAGAAAAAGGTATATTGATTACGGTGAAAACGATTATAATCCTGCATAACGCCTAATGATTGAACTGCTTTTTTCGAGATGGTTAAGACACCCATATATTCAGCTGTTTCATAAAAATTATCTACATCCACATATGCTTCTGTACTGTAAAAAATATCCCTTAAATTATTACTAATATTTCCTGCATATAATGGGTTTCGCTCAGAATATTTTATTTTATAGGCACTGCTTTCTGAAACATCACCTGCACGGTATATTTTACCTGTTTCAATATTCGTCAACTCATAGGACCAGTAGTCATAGTTTTTTCCAAAGCTTTTCGCTTCGGCTTGTACTGACTTAATATATTTATCAATTAATGCTTCTTTTTCAGCACGAATCTTCTTTCGCACATGCTCATCATTTTCAAAGTTTGCCGTAATATCTTTAATCTTATTATCGCGTTCAGTCTCTAGCTTTATTTGTAATTCTGCAGCATTGGCATCCACTGCTTCTTGAATTCGCTGTCCGTATTGCTGTTTAATATTATCGATTTGCTGTCCCAATGTACCATAGTAATTACGATGATCTTCTATTTCTGATTGCGTAATTTCTATTTCATCTTTAAAATCTGCGGCATTCGGTACATTTAACACTAACGGTCCTAGTTCTGCTGTGAAATTATCGATTTCATGCTGGAAATTTTCCGATTGGAAATAGGATTTACCAATATACTGATAACCTACATGCCAAAAAGTAAAAATACCAAAAATTGTCCAAATGAAACACATTAACACTAGAGAGGATTTCCATTTTTTTATCATACCTCTTACACTCCTCTAAAAAATTCTTTCCAAAAATTGCAAAACCTCTGAGGAGCGAGAATCGACGATTTGATAGGCATAAACACCAAAATAAATGAGCCCAACAACACCTGCTATAAATCCTGCAATCGTCATATACTTCTCTAGTTTATTTTTCCATTTTATAGCCAACGCCCCATACCACCTTTAGATAGCGCGGATTTTTCGGATCTGCTTCAATTTTTTCACGTATCTTCCGAATGTGAACAGCTACAATATTTTCAGCATTGTACGCCTCCTCATTCCAAACACGTTCATAAATTTCACGTATCGAAAAAACACGCCCTACATTTTTCATTAATAATTCCGTGATTTTATATTCTATTGGAGTTAGTCGAACAGGTTCTCCTTCTAGTATGACCTCTTTTGCATCTTCATCAAGAACAAGTCCGTCAATTTCCACTTTTGTCGCTCCTTCACTATACGTCCCTAGTTGCACATAACGTCGCAACTGCGATTTCACTCGTGCCAATAGTTCTAATGGATGAAATGGCTTCGTCACATAATCATCAGCTCCAACGGATAGCCCATGTATTTTATCGCCATCCTCTGCCTTTGCACTCAGCATAATAATTGGAATATTGCGCTCCTCCCTAATTTTAAAGGTTGCTGTAATGCCATCCATGTTTGGCATCATGATATCTAAAATAATTAAATGTACTTCATTGTTCTCTAGCTTTTCTAATGCATCTTGGCCGTCTGCTGCTTTAATGACATGATAGCCTTCATTTTTTAAATAAATTTCAATACCATCACGAATATCTTGATCGTCATCTGTAACAAGAACTGTTAATTTCGTCATGATATACACCTCGCTCTCAAATATCAGTGTACCTTTCAAATCTTAAAAACCAGCTATTATAAAAATGAAGAATTTCTTAAGGTTTTCGTTTTTTCCTTCCACCTATGGTTAAAACAACAATGCCACCTAGTAGCATTGCTAGACCAAGCCAGGACACGATACTTAATTGTTCTCCAATGAAAAACACCCCAAGAATGGCAGCAGTTAATGGCTCTGCTAATGACAGTGTTACAGCTGAGGATGAACTAATTTTTTGCAGACCATTTAAAAACAATAAATACGCCACGCTTGTACACATAATTCCCATGAATAGCATTGTCCATAAGTTATGTGTATTCCCTAACCAAGCAAATCCATTTTCAAAAGAAAACGGCAGTAAAAATAACGTACAAATAGAGAATGTCATGGCGACTGCTGGCAATGCCTCTTCCTGTGCCATTAATTTTTTACTAATGTTTGTATAAAATGCAAAGGACACACCTGCACAAAGTGCTAGTGCAAATCCACCTATATGAACAGACTCGTCTCCATTATTCATAAATAATAAAAGACATCCGATAATCGCCATCAGTGTAGCAAGTCCCCATACCACTGTCGGACGAGTTTTCCAAATAAGCCATTCTAAAACACCAGAAAATACTGGTGCACTACCAATTGTCGCAACTGTTCCAATGGCTACTCCTGTTAGAAGGATAGATGAAAAGAAAAGACCCTGGAAAAGAGCAATACTGGCTGCAGCTAAAATCGTCCATTTCCATGACCATTTTCGAAAGTTAATTTTCCGTAATGAAATGGTAATGGCTAATAATAGACCGCCACCAATTGCAGAACGAATAGTGGCCACTGCTATTGGAGATACCCCTTGATTTAAAAATGTTTGAGCTGTTCCTGTCATTCCCCATAGAATGGCTGCTAGTAATACCAACAACGGATTTAACATTTATCAATTCATCCTCGCTTTATTACTTCATTAATACTAATAATACATATTTATCCAAAATCAAACAATTATCATTTTTACTTTTTCTTTCAATTAGCCTAGTATGCTTTCTCAACAATGGCAGTTATAATATATACAGTAAAAGGAGCGAATCGTATGTACAAAACAATTGCAGAGACAGCTGTTGATCTTGGTATGCCTGAGGATCAAATTATGCGTCTAGTTTATGAGGGGCGTATCCGTTCTGTTTACGATGGAGAACAAACCCTAATCAATAGCGGCCAATTTAGCACGTATTTTAAACAATTGGAACGTATTAAAGAGGAAATCGAAATTTGGCGTTCTACCCCTATTCCAGAAGATATAGATGTGAAGGATGAAGATTAAAAAAACCCACCATTCATACAATCGAACATTGTTGAGTGGCGGGTAATTTTAAAAAATAAGTTTATTAGATTGTCACAACAAATCCTGCTCTTTTCCCAATGATTTCAGCATAGTCCTCTACCATGACACTCGCAGTTGGGTACATTCCTGCCCCAGGGCCAACTAATGTTAATGTCCCAATATAGTTAGTCTCTAACGCTACCGCGTTGAACACATCATCAACGGGATAAAGTGGATGTTCTTTATCAACCAGTTGAGGACCAACTTTAGCGATAATTTTACCGTCAGCCCTTTTTTCCACTTCAGCGACATGGCGGTAACGCAGACCGTTTTCACACGCTTCACGGACTTGTTCAGCCGAAATGCTATCGATACCAATTACTTCTACATCAGCCCAATCTGGTTGCTCTCCGAAAGCTAAAGCACTTAAAATCATTAATTTTTTAAAGGCATCCTGACCAGAAATATCATTATATGGATCCGCCTCGGCATAGCCTAAACTTTGCGCCTCTTTTAAAGCTGTTTCGAATGACCAGCCTTGTGCACGCATTTTTGTTAAAATATAATTACATGTGCCATTCAGGACTCCTTGAATACGGCTCACATCATTAACAAGTAAAATATTTTTCATTGTTTTAATAACAGGTACGCCACCTGCAGTAGTTGCCTCATAGCCTACAAAAACACCATTTGCTTTTGCCAGATCCTGCAACTCTAAGCCTCGTTTAGCAAACATCACTTTGTTGGCTGTAACAACGTGACATTTATGCTCAACTGCTCTTTTTAAATAACTGTATGCAGGCTCTTCATTTACAATCGCTTCAAACACAACCTGCATACCTGGCTCTGCTAAGACATCATCCATACTCGTCGTCATTAAATGCGCTGTACCTGGTACACGTTCACGACTAGCATCTGTCACTAAAATCTTTGCTACCTCTAATTCAATACCTAATTTATTTTTTAGCTCTTCTCGCTTTTCATTTAAAATATGATAGATCCCTTGACCCACCGTTCCAAATCCTAAAATCGCTGCCTTTATAGTTGCCATTTCTGTTATTCCCTCCAACTTACATTCCGCAGTTTCATCAAAGCTAATTTCTCCATGGGGTTGTGTCATGATAATTGGACACCCACCGCAAGCTTTAGCCAATTACTCTTCTTTGTACGAGTTTCGCTATTTTAGTATGTGTTGGAACACATACAAATTCAAATAATTCTAAATTTATCTTAAAGAAAATTGTAACGCAAATACATACTTAGCACAAGAAAAATCTTTCTAGGAAGGACATTTGTTTTCTCTAGATGTGCAAAAGAAATCGGTTTCATTCCCTTTATTATACGTTTTTTTAGTTGATCTATAAGATTTGAACAAAAATTGACTATTTCCATTTAAATATATGAATGTCTTTCTTCTATTATATATGTATGCTTGGACACCCATCATCTTGTTACTATTTTAATGACCTCTAAAGAAAAAACTCATTCCCTGTAGCAGCAGAGAATGAGCTTTAATATATGGGGGATTTCAACTTGCTTTTGAAAGCAATTGATAACGATAATGTGTTAAAGCTTGTTGAACAAGACTAATTTCTTCTTCTGTAAAATTTGGTATTGCATACGTACGTTCCACTAATTGAAATGTACCGTATTTTAAGTAAAGCTCTGTTGCAGGAAGTGCAATATGGCTCACACCGTAATGTTCATATGCCTCAAAAACTTCCTTTACAGTATAGCCCTCCTCTTCAGCCACAACATACTCTTGAAATGCTGTATGACCAAAGACTCGCTTCCATTTTTTATCGACTGATGTAAGTAAGTGTTGAATGGATTGATTGTTAACAAAGACATGACCTTCATTCAGCTCATAAATTAGATAGGATGCAATGTTTTGTGCACTATAGATATTACCCATTTTAAACACTCCTTTATCATCAGTTTTTTTGGAAGAGCAGTCACTGGCTATGCGACCACTCTTCTTCTATATATTCAAAAGTGGGGGGAGCACTTATGAAAACATTTACCTTATAACAAGAATTTTCGTATTCTTAACTTATTCCCTAGTATATAACACGGAATTAATTAAGTCAATAATACACATAAAAATACTTGGTATTATTTTTAAAAAAGTTCTGATAATTGATGAATTTTATACTTGGTTGATGTAGCAACGTTTGACGCAATGCCAAATGAGGCAATTCGAATGAGAAAATACGTAAACTCTACAACATCTTCCCTTGCGTTCTAAAACTTAAGCTTCTACAGTTTGTTCAGTTGTTGTGGCAAGCGTAATGGCTTGTTCTAAATCAGCAATAATATCCTCTACTGCCTCTAAACCGATGGATAAGCGAATGAGCGACTCGGTTACGCCAGCTTGAATTAATTCATCTGTTGATAATTGCTGATGTGTAGTAGATGCTGGGTGAATAATGAGCGATTTGGCATCCCCTACATTTGCTACATGTGAAAACAGCTTCACGCTATCAATTAGCTTTCGACCAGCCTCACGTCCACCTTTAATGCCAAATGTAAGCACAGAACCGAAGCCATTTTTCAAGTATTTTCTCGCCAAATCATGTGTCGCAAAATCTTCTAGGCCATTATAGTTTACATACTCCACAGATGGGTGGTTTCGTAAATATTCAGCAACCGCCAACGCATTTTCATTGTGTTTAGGGATACGCAAATGAAGCGTTTCTAAACCTTGTAGTAAATTAAACGCTGCGTCAGCACTTAATGTTGGACCGAAGTCACGTAACAACTGTACGCGTAGCTTCGTAGCAAAAGCAGCAGAAGCTGTATCAATTCCGTAACGTAATCCATGGTAAGAAGCATCTGGTTCCGTAAATCCAGGGAATCGTCCACTAGTCCAATCAAACTTACCAGCGTCTACAACAACCCCACCTAAAGTTGTACCATGACCACCTATCCATTTAGTCGCGGAGTGAACAACAATATCTGCACCGTATTCAATTGGTGTGGAACCATAAGGAGAAGCAAATGTACTATCGATAATTAATGGTAAACTGTTAGCATGTGCAATCTTAGCTACTGCTTCAATATCTAAAACTTTTAAGCTTGGATTACCATAAATTTCAGCGAAGACAGCTTTCGTTTTATCGGTAATCGCAGCCTTAAAATTCTCTGGGTTTGTTTCATCTACAAAAATTGTTTTAATGCCATACTTCGGTAATGTGTTAGCCAATAAATTATACGTACCACCATATAAAGAACTACCTGCTACTATTTCATCGCCTGCTCCAGCTAGATTTAAAATGGAAAATGCGATAGCTGCTGCACCAGATGAAAGTGCTACTGCTGCTGTTCCACCTTCCAATAAGGCCACACGCTTTTCAAAAACATCCACTGTCGGATTTGTAATCCGTGTGTAAATGTTCCCCGCTTCCTCTAAGGCAAAAAGACGTTGCGCATGAGCAGTGTCCTTAAATACGAAAGCAGTTGAGCGATAGACAGGAACTGTTCTAGAGCCCGTCACTGGGTCTGGCTCTTGACCACCATGTAACAGCAATGTTTCTGGTTTAAAATTTGTCATTGTGTACCTCCAATTATTTTTTTACGATGGTACCGGAGATGAGGAGGATTTATGTGTAGAAAACAAAACCCTCTCCTGTTAAGAAGAGGGTTGCGGTTGCAAGTTTTCCTCCCCTTATCTGCCAGATCCAAGTAAGAATCTGTAGGAATTAGCACCTTAGTAAGTTCATCACTTACTGGTTGCTGGGCATCATAGGGCCTATCCCTCCGCCGCTCTTGATAAGAGTATGAGATTCAATTTCCATCGTTGTAACACAGTATAAACATAGAGTTTTTTTCTGTCAATATGTAAATTTTATTTTTTCCGAAACTTCTGTCAGCTCTTATACGTAATATGAACGCATACACTAATTTAGAAAAAAATTTGAAAGGAGTATTTTTATGGTAAAAGCCGTGATCATTTTTCTCTTAGTTGGATATTTAATTGGCTGTATTCACGGCTCTAAAGTGGCACAATTTTTATCGGGGGTTGATTTAAAAAAAGCTGGCCATGGCAATGCAGGTGCCTCTAATGCTACACTTTCCCTCGGCTGGAAATATGGCGTTTTAGTAGCCCTAATCGATATTGGCAAAGGCGTTGTAGCTATTATCGGTGCACACTTTTATTTAGCAGATGCTCCGCATTTAACCGAAGGAGAAATATGGCTCCTGACCTACATTATTGCTGCAGGGGTTATTTTGGGTCATAATTTCCCATTTTATATGGGCTTCAATGGTGGGAAAGGAACTGCCTCTATTATTGGAATTCTACTTGCTGTAGATTGGAAGATTGGTTTATTTGCACTTATTTTATTTGTCATTTTATCCTTTGCAACTAACTATTTAATTGTCGGTGTTCTAGAGTTTTATCTCGTTTTTTGTACGGCAACATATTTATGGATTCCTGGAATTGGCCCAACTATAATTGCTGTCCTTCTTTTTGGCATAGCTATTATCCTGCACATCGAAAATATCCAACGATTAGTGAAGGGTACAGAGCCTAAAGTAACGTCTGCATTTAAGAAAAAGAAATAATATTACAATGGATATTTTTGTATTTTTTATGACCGTATATTTTCTCTTTATCTACTTATATCGCTGTAAAAAGCAGCTATTCTGCATACTTATTTTTTTACAATAAAATAGACAAGTTCTTATCTTAATAAAACATTTTACTAACCGATGTTATGGATAATAATCGTCATATTTATCGTAGAAAGGATGAGAAAATATGTCTTCACCCAATCAAACAGCTACGAAACGGAATTTAAAGCCACTATGGATTGGCTTGGCCTTTGCTTTACTAATCATCATTACTTTTTTACCTAATAACGGTGACTTACCGATTGCTGGACAACGAGCTTTAGCCATCTTAGCATTCGCAGTCATCCTATGGGTAACAGAGGCCGTGTCCTATCCCGTTAGCTCAGCCATGATCATTGCACTTGTAACTGTTCTACTAGGGCTCGCTCCATCAATGGACGATCCTGCTACAGAATTAGGAACTGCTGGCGCTTTAAAATTATCCTTAAGTGGATTTAGTAATTCCGCTGTCGCATTAGTAGCAGCAGCTCTTTTTTTAGCAGCAGCCATGCAAATTACCAACTTACATAAACGGCTTGCTCTCTGGATCCTTTCACTTGTAGGAACAAAAACAAAAGCTATCGTATTCGGCGCCATTTTAGTTTCTATAGCCCTCGCTTTTTTTGTTCCTTCTGCCACAGCACGTGCAGGCGCAGTCGTACCAATATTGCTAGGGATGGTCGCAGCATTTGGTTTACCACGCGATAGTCGACTCGCCGCTTTACTTGTTATTACTTCGGTACAAGCCGTTTCCATTTGGAATATCGGTATCAAGACAGCAGCAGCTCAAAATATGGTCGCTTTAAACTTTATTCAGGAACAATTTAATGTGGATATCTCCTGGGGTGCTTGGTTGCTCTATGCTGCCCCCTTCTCAATCATTATGTCTGTAGCTCTATTTTTCATTATGATCGCTTTAATTAAGCCTGAGACTAGCAATATCGAAGGTGGTAAAGAGGTCATCAAAAAACAGCTTTCAGAGCTTGGCCCATTGAAGGCTCCTGAAATTCGCTTAATCATAACATCAATCGTTTTGCTATTTTTCTGGGCAACTGAAGGGAAATTGCATCCCTTTGACACAACTACAGTCACAATTATTGCCATCGCTATTTTATTAATGCCTAAAATCGGTGTTTATTCATGGAAGGAAGTTGAACCTCATATCCCGTGGGGGACAATTATCGTCTTTGCCGTAGGTATTATGCTAGGAACCATTTTACTTAAGACGGAAGGTGCATCATGGTTATCCGATAAAGTATTTGGTTCACTTGGGCTAGATACGATGCCAATACTAGCAACCATCGCACTCGTAACATTATTTAATATTTTAATTCATTTAGGCTTTGCAAGTGCAACAAGCTTAGCCTCTGCACTGATACCTGTATTCATCGTACTAGCCTCTACATTAACAACGAATGTTGATCAGGTTGGCTTTGTCATCGTGCAACAATTCGTCATAAGTTTTGGCTTCCTATTACCAATTAGCGCACCACAAAATATGCTTGCCTATGGGACAGGAGCATTTACAACAAAGGATTTCTTGAAATCTGGTATTCCATTAACGATTATCGGCTTCCTTCTAATTCTTCTGTTCTCAGCTACTTATTGGAAATGGATTGGATTATTATAAAACTCTAATATGCTCACAACAAAAAGCCTTGAAGCACAATTGTCCTTCAAGGCTTTAATGATGGTATTTTATTGTTTCGTAAACGCAGGGTCCTTCATTGTCCCACTTTTTGCATAATGAACATGCCATGACAGTGCTTTTTCTAGATCGTGTGGCGTATGATGTCCACCAGTCGCCTCATTGGCATCATTATAATACTGCCATAGTTGCTCACGATAATCGGGGTGTGCACAGTTATCAATGATAAGCGCCGCTCGCTCTTTCGGGGCAAGCCCACGTAAATCAGCTACACCCTGCTCAGTTACGATGACATCCACATCATGCTCAGTATGGTCCACATGTGAAACCATAGGGACAATACTTGAAATGTTGCCACCTTTAGCATACGATTTCGTCACAAAAATCCCTAGACGTGCATTACGTGCAAAGTCACCAGACCCTCCAATGCCATTCATCATCTTTGTACCAGAAACATGTGTTGAATTAACATTGCCGTATATATCAACTTCCAATGCTGTATTCACTGAAATAAGTCCGAGTCGACGAATAATTTCTGGTTGATTGGAAATTTCTTGTGGACGTAATACTAATTTATCAGCATACTTTTCAAAGTTCCCATAAACACGGTTTCCTACTTGCTCTGAAAGGGTAATAGAAGTAGCGGAAGCGAAATTTACTTTCCCTGCATCGATTAATTCAAATACTGCATCCTGTAGAACTTCTGAATAAACTTCTAAGTTCTCGAACTCAGAATCTTTAAAGCCTAACAATACGGCGTTTGCTACTGAGCCTACTCCTGATTGAATTGGTCGCAAGCTCGTTGTTAAGCGACCTACATTAATCTCTTCACGTAGGAAATTTAATAAATGATTCGCCATTACATCTGTCTCCTCATCAGCAGGAACAATTGTTGATGGCGCATCTAATATATCTGAAATAACGATGCCCTTTACTTTATCTAAATCTAGCGGAATCCCAATTATACCAAGACGATCAGACACATTTTGCAAAGGAATTGGATCACGCTTACCTTGTGGCGCAGGTACGAAAATATCATGCACTCCCTCTAATGCATCAAGCTGTGCTACATTTAATTCAATGATGATTTGGTCTGCTTCTTGTACAAAAATCGGAGAGTTACCAACTGAAGTTGTAGGAATTAATAAGCCGTCTTCTGTAATGGCAGCAGCTTCAATAATCGCAAAATCAATAGGACCTATAATACCTTGGCGAACAAGTTCAGCATTATGAGAAAGATGGGCATCTACAAATGTGATATCACCGCTATTGATTTTATTACGAATACCAGCATCTGCTTGGAAAGGGCCTCGTTTACGAATGACACCTGCTTCTGCTAAATATTGGTCTACTTCAGGACCAAGTGATGCACCTGTAAAGACATCTACTTGAAATTTCTCTTTTTTAGCTTTCTCTACAAGTGCAAGAGGTACGACTTTTACATCGCCAGCACGTGTGAATCCACTCATCCCTAATACCATACCATCTTTAATCCAAGATGCTGCTTCTTCTGCTGTTACAATCTTGCTCCGCAATTGTTCATGGCGAAGCTTTTTCGCTAACTTTTCTTCCATTCCTTATTCCCCCATCCCACTATATTTTTGTTCAACTTGCATATTTGGTTCCATTAAATGTGTGACATTCGTCAGAAGCTATATCTTTATCCAAATAATGTTGCATCAGATAAACACTCACATTCGTTGAATAAAGAAATTGTATTTTTTGGTAGCACAACCAAATAAACAGTCGCTTCAATAATTTTAAACTATTTAGAATATTTAATCTATATTAAATGAAATATTTTACTTTACGAGATAATTTCTACATTTGTAAACTATTTAAATATAACTATCTATCTTTTTTTCATTCGATTTTGGCGACAAAGCGTGCTATGCTCTTGATATAAAGCACGCATAAAGGAGAGAGTTTTTAAATGGTTAAAGAATTATTACGCAATCATTCATCGGTACGTATTTATGATGGACAACCAATTTCAAAGGAAATCATCGAAGATTTGATCGCAACAGCACAAATGGCTGCAACATCCCATTTTGTGCAGGCCTATAGTGTTATATGGGTAACAGATGCAGATAAAAAAGAAAAATTAGGTTTACTCTCTGGTAACCCACGTCAATATGAAACTTCAGGTGGTGCATTTGTCTTCTGCGTCGATTTCAAGCGTCTTCAAATGGCAGGAAAATTAGAGGGAGTAGACATTGTGGCTGATTCAGCTGAAAATGTCCTTGTTGGTGTCGCAGATGTTTCATTATTTGCACAGAATTTTGTTATTGCAGCAGAGTCAATGGGGTATGGAATTTGCTATATTGGAGGAGTACGAAATAAACCTTCTGAAATAAGTGAATTATTTAATTTACCTGATCACATTTTCCCATTATTCGGTCTGACAATCGGTGTCCCAGCTCGTCGCAATGAAGTAAAACCACGTTTACCTGTATCTGCCATACTACATGAAAATGAATACAATGTTGAAAAGTATGAAGAGCTTTTACCAGCTTATAATGAGACAATGGAAATGTATTACAATAATCGTTCATCAAACAGAAAAATTGATAATTGGACTAAACAAATGGCTGATTTTTTAGTCGAACAACGACGTCCTCATATTAAAGAGTTTTTAGCTACAAAAGGATTTAACTGGAAATAACCAAATATAAATGGGGTTACTATCGTATGATTAGAACCCCATTTTTTTCATAATTTTATTACTCATCGATATTAAGGCTAGTGATTTTGTCTCGATATAGATAGTAAGTTCACCAATAAATTAAACGAAAAGCCTCTTCCCTTTTCCAGCTATTCCATTCATATTAATAAATGATCCCTAATGGATGAAAGGAGTTAAATGAATAATGTCCAATATCAATAAACATCTTGCTCGTACTTTAGAACAGCAACATAAAAGAAGTGTAAGAGGTTTATTTTTAAAAATAGAGGAATTAAATAATGCATGTACACAGCTAAGAAAACGATTAGAGCCGAATGTTGATTTGACACTGTATAAACAGGCTATTGATTATGTTAATCAGTTCGTTTCCCATACCTCTATTCTCAAC
The DNA here is from genome assembly GCF_002845985.1 of Lysinibacillus fusiformis. Classification (GTDB taxonomy): domain Bacteria; phylum Bacillota; class Bacilli; order Bacillales_A; family Planococcaceae; genus Lysinibacillus; species Lysinibacillus fusiformis_D. Next base: position 38,420 of record NZ_PDFK01000009.1, read on the forward strand.
TTAAAATTTATTACCAATACACAAAATTTAGAAGTAGCTGTTTTACATACTCTTTTTTTATCCTATATTTTAGAACGCGAATCCACGCATTCTTTTGCGTACGAAAATAGATTACTGCAAGGCTATTTACATGAAATCTTTACATTAAATGACCACGCAAAAACACTCTTTATGAACCATAAAAAAAAAATGCTAACCTTTATTCAAGAGGACAAATCCACATAATAAAAGACGATCTTGATATATCGAAGATCGTCTTTTGTTCTTTTATTGTAATCCCTTAATCATGAGGGATCGAACTGGCAAGAATTGTTCACCTGTATCGCCATATGTGAGAATGACCTCATCACCTTCTTGTAAATATATTGCTAAAGGCTCTGTTTCGGCACTAATTAAATAATTTTCACCATTATTTAATAAGAAAGATACCATTGTAAAATCACCTAGACGTTCTTTGTAAACACGCATTACCTTCCCGCTCACTTGTTTCTCTTCCGCATTTGAGCTACCATCTACTGTATTTCCTCCACGACTTAAGGCCGTTTTATATAGCTTTAGTGCCTCTTTAGGAGTAGTAGCATAAACAGATATTTCAGGATTGGCAGCAGACACGATGAAGTAGTTTTGTAAAAAGCCGTTGGAATCTAGCACCGCAGTCAGCCAGCTTGCTTCACCATAAAAATTATATAACACTGGCATTTCACCAGTCCATTTTTTCTCAATAAATTTCTTCTCGATAATTTGTAAATTACCCTGTGAATCCATATAACTTGAATCTAAATTTCCTGTATAGTATGTGGCATCCCCTGTACGAGCATTCGTTAAGGAATAGCCTAACATTGAATCTACGCCTTCTTTAGGGCTTGTAAAATCAGTAAAGTAATACATATCACCCTTCTCATCGAAAATTGGACTTACATTCGATTCTGTTCCTTCATCGGAAGGGATCTTTACATCCTTTTTACCAAACATACTGTTCCAAAAACCGTGAACATAATTACCAAAATAACTGTTTTGTAAACTTACTGTCTCTGGTGAAACTGCACCATCAATAAATTCAGGTATTTTGTCCAGTTCAACCGTTTCCGATTTCCCTGTTAGTGCATCAACTAAAACAATCCCTTTCACATCAAAGCCATTACGCGCAGTAATAAATTCACCATATGAACGAATGTAATAAGGCTTACCTTCATCATCTACTTCAAGCTGAACGTCTCCATAAAAAATAAGGAATGGATGTTGTAAACGCATATGACGTTCTAAATTAGCATTTAAATATGCAGAAGGAACATATTTCATTTCCTCTTTAACGAATTTAGGATTATCTGCAGAATCTGTGGCACTCATAATAAAGTAACCAGGTGTTGTATCCCCATTCATCCATTTAAAGAATCCTGAAAATTCAACAGGTGCGATATAAACATAATCACCCTTCACTTTTTGGATTTGTAAGCGTCCTAGCTCATAGTAACTAGTGTTTGGCACTTGCCCGAAAGCTTTTTTCATTTTATTGCGAGCAAATTTCGGTGGTACACTTGCAGGTGTTTGTGTCTCATCGAATGGTTTTATTTCAACTTCTTCCTTCATTTCTGAGGATTCAAATTTTTCATTAGCATTCCATAGAGGAGCCGATAATACATACACAGCTACGCCTAAACTTGCTAAAAATAAAATACCTTTTATTTTCCGTTCAATACCACTTGCAAGCAGGGCGCCAGCTAACGTTAATAAAATAATAGCAGGCCAAAAAACAAGCCAGTTTACATCAATTTTTGTTACATATAGAGTGATTGCAGTAGCTAAAAATCCTAGTACAAAGACACCAATAAAAAAGTATCCAATCACCTTTCTTGATTTACCATCTTCTCGCTTCTTTGTAATAAGCGGTGTCACTAACACACTCGCGATCAATGCAATGACTGCAGAAGCTATCAGTAGCTTAGTCATTTGGTTCATCCTCTCTTCAGCTTTCTGTCTACTTATTTACGGTTACATACTAAAAAAGTTTCATACATACGTTGTACAGAAAGGAATTCTACCATAAATATTGAATTTCAAAAGGAAAGGAGCTGAAAAATTTGTTAAAAAAATTTCTAATAGGTTTCATTATTTTATTTGGTCTTTATTATATATTTCTCTTTTCCCATATTGCCGAAAGTTTAAAACTCATTTTTAAAGTGATTCCCATGTTGCTCATCATTATTTTAGCTGCGATTCAGAAGCCATTACATATTAAAAAATACCAACTTTTAATTATTGCTGGGCTTATATTTTGTATGATTGGGGACTATACATTGCAGTGGTTTTTAATTGGTCTGACTAGCTTTCTTATAGGTCATGTCTTTTATATTTTTGCTTTCTCTACCGCAAACGAGCGGCAAGTACCCACGTGGGCAAAAATACTCTTACTGCTTTACGGAGCGAGCATGGCCATCTGGATTGCAGGGTCTGTCTTTAAAACAGGTGAAACGATACTTGGTATCGCAGTGATTGCCTATATTTCAGTGATTCTCACTATGGGATGGACGGCCATAAAAACCGATTCTACATTGGCGACAATTGGTGCTCTGTTATTTATTGCTTCTGATTCTTATTTAGCTATTAATAAATTTGTCACGCCACTAGCTTTTTCACACGAAGTAATCATGCTAACTTATTATAGCGCTCAATTACTTATTGCATTAAGTATCCTTCAATATTCCGAAATCCGAAGTAAAGTGTTACAATAATATCAATTATGCCTTGGCATAATGCGCCCAGAATCAACTTTGTGAATGCACAAAGAATTTTAACATATACACATTAGGAGGCCATACTTATGAAAGAACAAGTAATCGAGCGATTAATACGCTATGCAAAAATTGATACACAATCAGACTTCACAAGCGAAACAACTCCTTCTACCCAAAAACAATTTGACCTGTTACATGTCCTGAAAGACGAACTTGCTGAAATTGGCTTAACAGAAATTACATTAGATGAAAATGGCTATTTATTTGCTTCATTAGAGGCTAATACAGATAAAGAAGTACCAACTATCGGCTTTTTAGCCCATGTTGATACAGCTACCGACTACACGGGCACAAATGTGAATCCACAGCGCATAGATAATTATGATGGTGGAGATATTCAGTTAAATGAACATTTAGTGATGTCCCCAACTGACTTCCCTGAGCTTAAAAATTACGTGGGTCAGACACTTATTACAACAGATGGCACTACGTTATTAGGGGCTGATGATAAGGCTGGTATTGCTGAAATTATAACAGCGATGGAATACCTCATTAAAAACCCTACTATTAAACATGGAAAAATTCGTGTAGCCTTTACACCAGATGAGGAAATTGGACGTGGCCCACATAAATTTGATATTGCCGCGTTTGGAGCAGACTATGCCTATACAATGGATGGCGGACCACTTGGTGAGCTACAATACGAAAGCTTCAATGCCGCTGGCGTAAAGGTTGTTACAAATGGAACAAGTGTACACCCTGGTTCTGCGAAAAATAAAATGGTGAATGCTATCACAATGGCCATTGCCTTCCAAAATGAAATGCCTGCTGACGCAGTTCCTGAAAAGACAGAAGGTTATGAAGGTTTCATTCATTTAATGGGCTTTAAAGGGGCTCTTGAGCATACTGAGCTATCTTATATCGTGCGTGACCATGATCGTCAAAAATTCGAAGAGAAAAAACAATTAATGCTCGATGCGGCTGCAAAAATTCAAGCACAATATGGCGAACATGCCCTAAGTATTACAATTGAAGATCAATACTACAATATGGGCGAAAAAATTGAGCCTGTAAAAGAAATTGTTGATATCGCACGTGCCGCAATGGAAAAATTAGATATTACACCAAATACCTTACCAATTCGTGGTGGTACAGATGGTTCACAATTATCCTATATGGGCTTACCAACACCTAATATTTTCGCTGGTGGCGAAAACATGCATGGTAAATTTGAATATGTATCTGCTGAAACAATGGAAAAGGCAACACAAGTTATTATTGAAATCGTTCAGCTCTTTGAACAACAAGCTAATTAGTCTATCTTATTTCTGATGAATTTTCGAGTAAGTTCAATGATTCTAGACTCACGCTAAAGAACAATACTCATCGTTACGAAGAAAGGCTTTTCCTTTCTTCGTCATTTTTTTAGCAATAATTACTGAATTTTCAATTTACATAAAGGGTTTAAGCTCTAAACTCAAATTGAGGTGAACGATATGAAAGAAATTGCCTTAGGCATTTTAGCTTCTCTTTTCTTTGCCGTGACTTTTATTTTAAATCACGCAATGGAAATGCAAGGTGGCAGTTGGCTATGGAGTGCATCACTAAGATTCTTTTTCATGCTACCCTTTTTACTTATCATTGTCTTTTATCGCAAAGGCTTTTCACAGCTTTCAGGTGAAATGAAAGCACAGCCTATAGCTTGGTTACTTTGGAGCTTTGTTGGATTTGTTTTATTCTATGCACCATTAACCTTTGCCGCAGCGTTTGGTCCAGGTTGGTTGGTTTCTGGCACATGGCAATTTACAATTGTTGCTGGTGTATTATTAGCTCCCCTCTTTGTTTCAGTTATTGCGGGTAAAACAATACGTCAAAAAATACCTTTCATATCTCTTCTAATTTCATGTGTCATCTTAGTAGGTATTCTACTTATACAAATACCTCATGCCCAATCGGTTTCGTTTAGAAGTTTAATGCTCGGTATTTTACCTGTCATCGTCGCAGCATTTGCCTATCCTCTTGGTAATCGCAAGATGATGGAGATTTGCGGGGGACGGATTGATACTTTCCAGCGAGTACTTGGTATGACCATTGCTTCAATGCCAGCATGGATCATCATAGCTATTTATGCCAGTCTTACAGTTGGACTGCCCTCAGCAAGTCAGATGTTCCAATCATTACTCGTAGGAATTAGTTCAGGTGTCATTGCAACAGTATTGTTTTTCATAGCAACCGATCGTGTAAGAGACCATCAAGGGAAACTAGCCGCTGTGGAAGCAACCCAATCAACAGAAATTTTATTTGTTATTATCGGTGAGGTTTTATTATTAGGTATAGCCTTCCCTAGCCCTATTGCACTTGCAGGTCTGGGCGTCATCATCGTAGGTATGCTATTACATAGTTACTATACTATGATCATTGGGAAAAAAAATGCTGTTCAACAGAATATATCTTCCTAACAGTCCTTTTATGGGCTGTTTTTTTAGTAGGCGTAATAAATTTACCAACAAAAAAGACGACTCCATCCTATTAAATAGAATGAGTCGTCTGAGATTTTCACGTTCCCAAAAAATGAGGGGGGTTTTAGGAGCGTAATCATGAACTAGCAAACTTCTGGAGAAAAGTAGCTAAAGTTCATCCTCTCTACACTGTATTGTAGCGGAGGAATAATCTTTATACGATAATGATAATCATTATCAATTAAATTGTCAACAATAATCTAATAAAATTTTTCCCTTTTTTAAAAAGATTTTTTTAATGAACGACGGTACTGCCATTGCTTCAATTGAAAATGTAGAAAACAACCAATACAAAAACCTGCGATTGCGATAGATGATGCGATTGCCACCATGCTAGTAAAGATATAACCGACAACAGCCCAATTCAACATATAACCTAACAAGCCTACCCCTAAACAAAAGCTAGCAATGCTGGAATTAAATTTTTGCTGTTGTGCATCCTCTGGTATATAAGCAGATGGGGCCTTTTTTAGAAATAGCTTACCGACACGAATAATAGGGTTATAATGGCATATAATACCCAATAAATTTGCAGTCAGTGGAATGACTAGAAGCCATGTAACCCCTGTTAGCCATGTAAAGATAACACTTAAAAGAATGATCCATTGATTCAGTCGAACGAGTGGTCTTGGAATTGCATGAGGCACTGACATTCTAAAACCCACCTTTCAGATATGTTTAATTTATTTTACTGCATGACATTCCATTTGTGAAGCAAAATTGATTACTTTATAATGAAATTAACAGAGTTCAAAGGAAAAGAGGATTACCATGCCAGCTTTAACGATGGATCAAGTTCAACAATTAAATTCCTATAGCATCTACACAGCTGAACCTAAGCGGACTTTATTTACATTAGCTGATATACATAAGGATTTTTACCATCCTGATTTTTTGAACCTCATGATGGGTATAACAGATGCCGCAACAGAAACGGCCGCTATTTCTCATTTTGCTCGCCGCTATGGTATGTTCTTTGCTATGCAATTTTATATGCTTGCCGCTTATGATGAGGTATGGGATGGCAAGCCACTCGAATTACGTTTCGATGCTGCAAAGGAATTCAATAGCTTTACCGTTGCCATGTTCGCCAATCCAAATGATTGGCGTTATGTTGAGGAAGATGAACGTCAAGCGGTCATTGAGAAAATCCTTTATGATGGCCATGTGATTGTTCAACAGCTTCGTAAAGTAACATCGATTTCCCCTCTTACCATTTGGGAAAACTTCTTTGGTTATTTGCTATGGCACTATCATGTTTTGTTATCTAATCCAGGCTTGGCCGATCAAGCCATGGACGATATTGAAGCTTTAGAAAATCCAGAAACATGGGCACGCTTCTCAAATAAATCTTGGTGGGCGCAATATACAGGCTGTCAGAGCCCTACGAATTTAATCAATATTCCTGTTAGAAAATCTTGTTGTTTTTCTAAAGATATCCCTGGTTTAATGGCCTGTGGCTTTTGTCCAATGAAGAAATAATAGACTCTCGTAAAAAAGCCTTACCCTCCACCAATTTATGCGAAGGGTAAGGCTTTACTTTATTTTTCGTATACAACAAACCAATCATTGTTTTCTTCAAACATCCTCGTACCAAGAAAGCCTTGTTTTAGCAGTTGCTGTTGTGCGGCTGTATCCCCCATTGATATTATTTGTTTGTCAGTAAATACTGGGGACAATTCCTGTTGTAAGTCTTTATAGAAAATATAACGGAGCTTATCAACATATTTAATTTTCAAGCCTTTAATAACGAGATCTTGCGAAAATTTATCTTTTAAACTTGGTATATTATATGGCTTTACAGTGGAGCAAACATAATCATATTTTTCTAAATCAATCGCATTCATTACGACTGTAGCCAATGTTTTTTGTAAGCCATAACCTCGATATTTCGGTGAAACATTCGATATTTCTTGATATAAAACACGCTGAAATTCATTTTCCGTAATTCCACAATCATAGCCTAGATGTTCCTCATCAATAGGCGGATTTAACAGTGCTCGAAAGGCAATTAATTCGTCCTCTACATAAGCACCAATCATCATACCGTTGCCATTTAGAATATATTCAAATTCCTCTGTACTTAAAGGCTGCAAGATACTTTGATCTGCTAATGCTTCATAAACTTCAACCTGTAACTCCTCAATTTGTTGTAAATGCTGAGGCGTTAATTTTATGACAAAAAACGGCGTCTTATCAAGCATACCTTCATAAATCTTTTCCATATTACGCCTCCTTAGGCTGTTACAACAGTTGAGAACTTACATAGTTCCTGGATTACATCCTCATCCACTTCTACACCTAGCCCAGCCTGTTCATTTAAGCAAATAAATGGAACATCATAATGTAGATTCCCTACATCTTTAGAGAATTTTAGCGGGCCTGTTAACTCTACACTTGTCATAATTTTCTTAGAGAATGCTACATGAAAACCTGCAGCAGAGCCAACAGATGATTCTACCATGGAGCCAATTTGACATTCAATTCCCGCCATCTCTGCCATGACAGCTAGCTTCATCGCAGGGTAGATGCCACCACACTTCATTAACTTAATATTTACTTTATCAGCGGCACGCTTGGCAATAATTTCACGCATTTCACGTACACCACGAAGTCCTTCATCAATCATTAATGACACATCGGATTTTGATTTAATCTCAACCATTCCATCAATATCTTCACTATCTACCGGTTGCTCTAACCAATCAATGTTTAAATCCTTCATAGCACGTAAACCCTGTAAGGTAGTAGACGCATTGCCCCACCCTTGATTTACATCCACTCGGATAGCAATATCTTCACCTACACGTTCACGTACTGCTTTAATGCGTGCAACATCACGAGTTACCTCTGTGCCTACTTTCATTTTAAAAGAACGATAGCCCATTTCTACTCGATTAGCAGCCTCTTCTGCCATCTCTTCAGGCGTCCCAATACTTAATACATGGGTAATTGGGAATTTGTCATGATAACGTCCACCTAAAAGTTGGTATACAGGGACTCCTAATGCTTTCCCAGTGATATCAAAGCAAGCAATATCAAGTGCTGCTTTTGCAGCTGGTACGTCTTTTACAATTTTATTCATTTTTTCGTGCAGCTTTTCAAAAGCCATTGGATTTTCTCCAATAACCGCAGGAGCAAGTTGATGTTTTAGCACAGCATATGTGCTTTCCCATGATTCCCCTGTTACATGCTCATCAGGAACTGCTTCCCCGTACCCCACAATACCTGTATCGGTAGTCACTTTCAAAATAATAGAAGGCATTGTATCATATGTAGCATAACTAATGATAAATGGATCAATTAGAGGTAAATGTATTGCAAAGATTTCTACTTGTTGGATTTTCATCATAATCAATCTCCCTTGTTGTTATATATGTCGTTAATACGTCGTTAAATATTTAAAAAAATAGAAAAGGAACGATGCCCATGTCTACCAAAATAGCGATTATTTGTTCTAAAGCATTTATGAATCGTATTATTAGTATCGCACAAAACATAGCCGATGTTCAATTAGAATTTTATCTTTACAACCACCCATCTGAAGCACCAACTTTAATGAAGCAAATTAAACCATGTGACGCACTGCTATTAGGAGGAACATTACCCTATTTACATGCCCAGTCATTACTTTCGGAAATCCCAATACCATGGAATTATATTAAACAAGATGAAACAGCCATTTCTACAACACTCTTATCACTAGTAGCCAAACATAGTGTAGCAATCGATAGAATTTCCATTGATGTCATGAATCCAGCATTCGTTGACAATGTTTTAACAGAAATAGAATATACTGGACCTAAGCCACATGTTCAGCATATATCGATTACAGAACCAACTGAGCATATTTTACAGCGTCATATCACCTTGTGGAATGCCAAAAGTATAGAATTTATCATTACAAGTATTCATAGTGTTTTCGATGAATTACAAGCACTTCACATACCCGCAATGCGTATGCTAGATACTACAAATTCTATTCTGCAATGTCTAGAAGAAACTAAATCCAAGTCATTACTAACCAAATCCGAAGCCTTTAAAGCCGTTGTCGGTCTATTAGAAATTCAGGGGGATTCTTCAATCGAATCAACTATTTTAAATCAAATTGCTAAGGCTACCTTTTCAACGTACAAGCAAATTGCTGCCCACACCTTTGAGCTCTACACAACCGCAGGTCATTTACAAAATGCACTAGAAAAAGACAGCCTAGAAGAACTAATACAACAAATCGAACAACCATTTAAGCTAGCATTCGGTTATGGTTACTCCATTTTGGAAGCAACACAAAATGCACAGCAAGCTTTAACATTTACGAAGCCTTTCGAGATTTTCATTCTTGATGAACATAAAAATCTATTAGGACCTTTTCCGAATTCAGAAGGTAAAGTGTCTTTAAAAACAGATGATCCCTACGTTTTACAAATGGCTAAGCTAACAAGCCTCAGTCCATTAAATATCTCTAAACTAATCAATTTCAGCCATGATCGACAATCCGCACAATTTACATCACAAAATCTTGCTGAATATCTTCAAGTTACACGACGAACAACCGAACGTATTATCAAAAAATTAGTTGATAATGGTTATGCAAACGTTGTCGGTGAGGAAATGACCCATCAACAAGGTCGCCCTCGTACCATTTATGAATTGAATTTTGCGACCTACTAAATGATGGCATCAAAAGAAAAAGGAATTCTCGTAGATAAACATGTATCTACGAGAATTTTATTTTAATCTGCAATCGCTACATTCTCAGAACTTTCTAGCTCTAATTCTTTTTTACGCTTCTCAGCTTCTGCTATTTCCTCTGGTGTTAATTTAACAATGGCAAATCCAATATATCCATAAATGATGGAGATAATAGGTACAGCAAAATTAAGAATGGCATATGGTGCGTACTCCATAGCACTTACACCTAAAGTAGCTAGAATAAATACACCACAAGTATTCCAAGGGAAGAAAACAGATGTTAATGTTCCCCCATCTTCTAATGCACGAGATAGATTTTTAGAATGCAAACCACGTTGTTGATATACCCCCGCAAACATACGTGAAGGGACAACAATTGAAATATATTGCTCAGAACAAGTTGCGTTTGTTGTTACACATGCTGCAATAGTTGAAGCAATAAGGCTTCCAGTAGACTTAGCAAACTTCACAATTACGTTCATAAGCGCTTTTAACATTCCTGAATACTCTAAAATACCACCAAAAGTCATCGCTACAATGGTCATTGAAACCGTATTCATCATTGAATCTAAACCACCACGGTTAAATAAATCATCCACCATGTGATTACCTGTCGAGATTTCGAATCCAGCTTGCAATGCTTGTACAGCACTTGCGGCTGAACCACCTTGTACAAAAATTTGCAGTAAGAAACCTGAAACAATACCAATAATTAAAGCTGGAATTGCTGGCACCTTTTTAGCTACTAAAACAATAACACCCACTGGTACAAGTAATAGTAAAGGAGAAATGACAAAGCTTTCTTCCATCACTTTTAACGTTGTTAAAATTTCTTCTGATTTCATGGAAACATCTGCAAATTTTCTACCGAGAATTCCAAAAACAACAAGCGAAATAATTAACGCTGGAATTGTTGTATAAAGCATATGCTTAATATGCTCAAATAAATCTGTACCTGTTAAACCTGCTGCTAGATTCGTTGTATCTGATAGTGGTGACATCTTATCTCCAAAGTATGAACCTGAAATAACCGCACCAGCAATCATAGCCGCTGGAATACCCATACTTAAACCAATACCCATACCTGCGACACCAATTGTCGCCATCGTTGACCATGAACTACCAATAGCTAATGACACGATTGAACATAACAGCATGATTGTCACTAAGAACCACGCTGGAGAAATTAATTTTAAGCCATAGAAAATCATCGTTGCTACGACCCCGCCGCCAATCCATGCCCCAATTGTCAAACCTACTAAAATAATAATGACAATGGCAGGTAATGCCAGTCGTATCCCCTTATACATCATTTCTTCAATTTCTGACCATTTGTATCCATGCATTTTGGCAACAATTGCTGCTACAGTTGTGCCAACAAGAAGAGGTACGTGAGGACTTTGCTCTAAAACAACTACTGTAATCAACATTGTAATAATCATAATTGCAAAAGTTAGTAGTGCCCAACCTGCATTAATATCCTTTTTCATTCTTCCATCCCCTTTTTTTGCACCAAATCCCATTTCGGTTTTTCAAAGACGCAAATAATTTTTTACGTTTTTTAGCTTAATATTCAAAAAATTAAAAGTCAACGCAAAAAATTTATGCCTCTCTAGCAAATCCCTTTGTTTTAGCGTAATAAAACGTTTTCAAGTAGCAATAAAAAGCAATGCAAACCCTTGAATATCCATACATTTAAGAAAATGTTCATGCAAAAAAAGCTATATGAAAAAATAAATTACATTTTTTCATATAGCTTAAAAATTATTTTTTTATTCAGGTTTTTTTTCTAATACACAGGCAAGTACTTTTGCAGCATCCATTAAAGCACTACGATCAAATGTCATCTTAGGATGATGTAATCCTGGCGTTAGGTTTGCCCCGATTCCAATCATCGCTGCTTTTAATTCTGGCTTTTTCACTGTATAGAAATGGAAATCATCACTACCTGGTGTCGTTATTTCATCCGCTAAATGTTCTTCACCTAAAGTTTCAATGATGGCAGCCTTCGCCATGTTTGCCGCAATTGGTGAAACTTCAGCACCTGGCGTAAAATCAACCCAATTCCAAGTCATATCAATTTCAAATTGTTGCTGTATTGATGTTAAACCAAACTCAATTTTGCTGCGTAGCAATTCGAGCTGTTGATTGTGCTGTGCTCGAATATCCATTGAAAAGCTAGCATTGCCCGGAATAATGTTTGTACTACCTCCATCTGCGATAATTTTCGTTAATTTAGCAGAATGTGGTTCAAATGGTGATAAATGAATGCTATGTAGCATTTGTTGCACAGCCACAATGACGTCAATCGCATTTTTACCTTGGTGAGGTCTAGCACCATGCGCATCAATGCCTTGAATAGTCCCCTCTAAAAAATAAGCTGCACCATGATGGATTGCTGGCGAAACTTTACCAAGTGGTAATTCTTCAATTGGTCTTAAATGGACTCCAAATAAATGTGTTACCCCATCAACCGCTCCTCGGTCGAATGCTGCACATGCACCATTTCCTAATTCTTCAGCAGGTTGGAAAATGAAACGCACACGATGTTGCAATGGGCGATCCTTCAGTAGTAGTAATGCACCAAGAACCATTGTCATATTGGCATCATGTCCACAAGAATGATTCGCTTGCCATTTTCCATCAACTTCTTGCCATAAAGCATCGATATCAGCGCGGACTGCAACTATTTCTTCACCTGTTCCAATTTCAGCTATTAACCCAGGTATGTCACCTAGTAAACGATAACTAATCTGTAATTCATCCAGTATCGAAGCGATTTTCTTAGTTGTCTCGAACTCCTTCCAGCTTACTTCTGGATATTTGTGAAAATGATCAAACCATTGATAAATCGTTTCTTCTACTGTTAAAGCTTTTGACATAACTACACCTCTATACGCATTTTTGTTTCCCATTATACATGAATCTATTTCAGAAAAGTACATATGCCTTAAGACCTAACTAAAATAGTAAAGGGATGTATTTCATTATTATGCTCCTAACAAGCCGTTTATAAATAGAGGTGCAGAAAGTAATGGACTATGTTAAAAGTTATCATCACTTTCAACATAGCCCATCAAATATTCATTATAAACTTGTAAAAAACCCTTCTGGATATTCTTCATAATGTACCTTCACCATTTGCTCCTCATTTTTTTCTTCCTCTTCATAGAAATCAAACTCTTGATCCATTAAATAAGTTTCAAATTTTGAATTTAACAATTTCCCCATTGTATCACTCCTTATTTGATTGAATTTTCTGATAAAAGAATTATACAATAGTAATTTAGCAAAATGCAATAAATAATACACATTATGCATTATAAATATAAAACTGATCTCATCATTAGATAGAACACCATTTTATTCCATATAATAAAAAACTGCATCTAATAATTATTAGATACAGTCTTCCACATCATTTTATTGAATTACACCGCAAGCAATTCTTGCTCCAGAATTACCTGCTGGATCTGTTTTATAATCGTCAGCTGATTCATGAATAACAATAGCACTGCCATCGCTATCTAATAACGAATTTGGTTGATCTTTTTGTAAAGTCAATCCCTCAGCTAGGAAATCTAAATCAACATTACCATCCTCACCAATCTCTAAATTTGGTAAATCCCCTAAGTGATAGCCGTTTGGATTTAATTTACCATGCTCTTTATTAGTTGGATTAAAGTGTCCACCAGCCGATTCAAATTTAGGTGGTTCACATTTCCCTACTTCATGAATATGAATACCATGTGTGCCTGGCGGTAAGCCAGTTAAGGCCAGCGTCATTCTAACGCCATTATCCTCTTCTTGAAAAAACGCATTCCCATAGCTTTCGTTATTTGCACCAATCACTTTTGCAGTAGCCGTTAAGGGGGACGTCGCATTTACAGGTAACTTTTCTTCTTTATTAAAGAAACTACAACCACCAACAAAAACTAATAAAGAAATGCCAATTAAACTTATTTTTTTCATAAAAAATTCCTCCTCTATTTCTGATGATTACCAACTTACCCAGTACTTATGCACAAAACAAATAAATACGACCTCCTCCTCTCCTAGGAAAAAGGAGTATTTTTAATCTCTGTACATCGTTTTTAGTATGAAATATTTTTGCTGAATCAAAAAAGGACTTCCCAAAGCTTGAGAAATCCCTTTTCATAGTTAATCTAAAATTTTTACTGTTACGTGTTTCACACCCCATTGGAGTGCTTGTCCTTCAGTAGGAATAAATACATCAATTTTATTACCCTTAATAGCTCCCCCTGTATCAGCTGCTATCGCTTCACCATAGCCTTCCACCCAAACTTTTGTACCAAGAGGAATAACTCTAGGGTCTACTGCAATGACTTTTAAGTTGGGATTAGATCTAATATCTGTGCCATTTGCGGTAATACCTGAACAACCTTCACAATAGGCCGTATATGCAGTCGCACGCATTGTCAATGTTTTACCAGAGCCAGTTGCTGGAGCACTTGCCGGAGCACTTGCTGGTTTAGTTGTAGTCGTTGTAGCAGGTTTTGCAGCTGCAATTCCCTCAGAAGTTTTGGGCTTTGGTTTTGCAGCCGAAGCCTTAATAGCCAATGACTCACCAGCTAAAATTAAATCTGAACCAAGGTTATTCCATGCTTTTAGTTCATCAACCGTCACATTATTTGTACGAGCGATTGAAAATAATGTGTCACCGCCTTTGATGACATATTCATCTTCATTTGCCGACTCTGTTTTTGTTGTCGTGTCCTTCACTAAATCCAGCTCTGGATAGAACCACAACGACTCCATCTCATTTAGTTGCTGGAATTCTCCAACCGTTAAATTATAAATCTCAGGAATTGCCCATAGTATATTGCCTGGTGATTTGTCCTTCGCAGAGGAAGGACTTGCATACAGACTCAAACCAAAGGTCATCGCTACTGCTAAAGCTAATGCTTTTTTCTTCATGTTTAGTAATACCTCCATCATTTTATTATTTGTTGCAAATCTGCTGCTAGCACGCTAGAGTTGAAAGCTCTACTATGACAGCAACCATAAGTTTGCAAATTAATAACTCAGGGTTATCCGCCTGATATTAGGAATTATTACTATAAAAACAGAAAAATATACAATTTCAATTAATTTTTTAGTAATTCGCAGATTTTGAGGGTAAAAAATCTATAATTTTGTAGCACAGTTTCGGACTTTTTTATATTAGATATTTGCTATTTTTAGCCGATAAATAAAGAAAGGGGGGGGAATGTAGAAATGGAAATTAATTCACTCATGTCATCACAGCTGATGGAGCTTCAACAAACCGTACAAATGAGCGTAATGCAAAACGCACTCAATTTGAACACATCTACAGCTATTGAATTATTACAAGATCTACCTCAGCAAGTTCCTACACATCCATACAAAGGATCAATAATAGACATCTCAGTCTGATAATGCAGCTATATTTAGCGGAAGGTGGTGTCCTTATATGATCCGGGTAATTGTGATGGACGATGAACCATTAGCTCTTGTTAATATAAAAAAACATTTAAATGCATTTGATGACATTGAGGTCATTGAAACGTTTACTACAGCAAAAGACTTACTGATAGAAGGGCCTACCTTAGACTTTCAAGTAGCCTTTTTAGACGTTGAAATGCCAGGCATGAGCGGTCTAGAAGTTGCACAATTAATAAAAACATGGGACAAAAACATCTGTATCATTTTTGTCACTGCCTATCGAGACTATGCTGTTCAAGCCTTTGATGTACAATCTCTTGATTACTTATTAAAGCCGATTTCGAAATCTCGCTTAGAAATGACGATTAATAGAATTCAAGAGCTGTTCCAGAAAGATCTAACATCAGCAGCTCAAACTCATCAAAAGCCGTCGCTTATGATCAGGTGCTTTGGAGAATTTGTCGTTTCTTATGAAGAAAAAGCAATTCATTGGAGAACGATTAAAACAAAAGAATTGTTTGCCTTTCTTTTTTTACAGCTTCATATGCCTGTACCCCGTGATACCATCCTAGATACACTTTGGAGTGATACGGATATTAAAAAGGCAAGAGTCCAATTGCATACTACCGTTTCATACTTGCGTACAACGCTTTCATCGTATGGTTACTCTGATGTGATTGAATATACGAATGGCTGCTATATTTTGAAACTAGAGGATTTTCAATGTGATGCCCATGATTTGGAGTATATTTTGAATACTAAAGCAGAAACAGGAAGATTGGATATCGAGAAGGCGGAGGAGCTCATCCAAAATTATCATGGTGAGTTTATGGCGACATTGGACTATTCATGGACTGCTAGTAAAGCTAACTTAATGAATAAACAATTTACTCAATTACTCGATGAATTGATTCATTATTACACTAAAAACCAGAATTTTAAAAATAGAGAACGTTCATTATTGTTAGCTTTAGAGTTAAATCCATATTCCGATAAAACTGTTCAACTATTAATTCGGCATTACACTGAGATTGGTAATCGTGCAGAAGCCATAAAAATGTATCATTCTTTTAATAGCCTTTTATTATCAGAATTAAATGTATCACCCACTCAGGAGACAACAGACCTTTTTCAAAATGTTGTACAGGCACAAGCAAAGGAGCTTGAAAAAAGTATATAACCCATCATGTTGAGGATAGGAAAAAGCATGCTAGTGTACAGTACTAGCATGCTTTTACATTATTTAACAATCATTTGTCTCATATTTCTAACTACACATAAACAGTTACGTCCTGATTGTTTAGCTTTATACAAAGCATGGTCTGCAATTTCTATCAATTGGTTAGGACTCTGGATATTTGGTGTAAAAGCCGTAATTCCAGCAGACATGGTTACGGGTCTACCACATGCAGTTTCTTGTAAGGCTTGCTTAATCCGTAGACTTTCTGCTAATTGTACAGCATCATCTATGTTCATTGAAGGCAGGATGACCATAAATTCTTCTCCGCCATATCTAAAGCAAAAACCTTGATCCCCCACACTGTTTTGCATATTAATAGCAAAGGCTTTTAAAACTTCATCCCCTACTGTATGACCATATGTATCATTTATACTTTTAAAATCATCTAGATCTATTAAGATGATGGCATGCGGGACCTTATCTACAATCAATTCATGTAAAGTTTGATCCATTCTTCTGCGATTAGGGATTCCTGTTAATGAATCTAAGTTTAATTGCTCTGTTAAATCAGAAATTTTACTTTGCGAGCAAATCACCATTTTTTGTACATTGTTTTTCAACAGCTTTGCTTCATAATACCAATCAGCAATCTCCTCAGTCTCCTGGCCCTCTTCACCTACTTCAATTTTTGTTGAAAGATCTTTTAGAGGCTGTGTAATTTTGATAGCTAACCATATAGCTAGGCCCAACACAGCTGCTACAACTATGATGATTGGGGTAATAATTTTCTTAAAAAACAAACTAAAAGAAACCATTCTTTCATCAAGTAAAGTATCAACTACTTGTTCCATATACGGTTCTAATGAATGATCATTTGTCTTAGCACCTTGTAAATAGTCTTCCGTAATTGTAGAGACTTCCTTTACATAGATTTCTTGCATGTCTGTTTTATTTTCCTTCAAAATTTCATTAAAATTTCGATAGCTACTCCAAATACTAATACTAGATGTCGCGAGTACAACGACAATCGTCATACTAACAATAAGAAACGATAACTTTAACTTGAATTTACCCACAATAGATCATTTCTCCCATTGAGATGATTTTTTCGTTAAATCTTATCTATGTTTCAACTCAAAATTTAATATATTTATTCAATCATCATAAGCCATATCTCTTAAAGAAAACTTAAAAACTAATGAGATTTTACTTTTTTTCAGATTAATAGGAAAAAATCGATAGTACTACGACCTCCATATAGTTCTATTTATATAGGTTTAAAGTATTCTTTTATACCCCTTCATATTTCCTTTTTTCCAATTCCATGGCATGGTAGATGAAGTTATTTAAGAAAAGCATTAGGAGGGAAAATGGCTGTGTTGAGAAAAACGACTATCCGACATCTACTTATTATAATTGCCATTTTTATAGTCCTTACTTCTTTACGATTGCTATGGTTAAACTACTTCCTACCCTCTAATCATCAGCCTAGCGCCCAAGGTGGTATTGTAGATCTGAACAATCAGGACCTTTTGAATGAAGAAGTTCTTTCTTTAAATGGTGAATGGCTCTATTCCCCTGGACAGTTCGTCAATCCTGAAAATAAAGGAAGTAGTCAAAAGACAAATATCGAGGACCATACTATCCAAACTCTTCCTACACTAAAAGGCGGGAAAACGACTCACCCCTACGGCACTTATCAACTAAAAATTCTGCTACCTAATCTTGCAGATAACAGCCGATATGCCATTCGTATTCCTGCTATCTCAACCGCCTCTTCCTTGTATATAAATGGCGAACTTGTAGGACAGTCAGGTAAAGTGGCAGATAACAGACAGGATCATAAAGGGCAGGCTGCACCCTACACAGTTTATTTTACAAATACGCAATCTGAAATGGACATCATGCTTCATGTATCTAATTTTGATACATCTAAAAGCCCGATTATTAATAAAAGGATTTCATTTGGCACTGCGTCAGCAATGACTCATCATCAATTAATTACAGGTCTATCTCTTTCAACAATTGTCGTTATGCTAATACTGTTTGCTCTTTTTAGCATACTTGTATTTCTGTTCATCTATAGGAAACCTATCGTTTTACTATTTACATTTGGCTTTCTTCTACCCTTGGCAGATGAATTAATTACGTTTGATCGTTCTCTGCTAGATTGGTTGCACCTTGATTATGTATGGTCCTATAAGCTTTCTTCTATTATTTTTCTCGGAGCCTCTTTTTTCTTTGTTCAATTTATGAGAGTCCTCTTGGTTAAATATCACAGCACTAAAACATTTCAATGGATTGTTGCCTTTTATGTACTAGACGCTGTATTCATTATAGTTTTACCAATGTCGTGGCTGGTACCTACTAAAATGATTTTCTTCGTACTTTATCTAGTGTCCTTTCTCTACGTCGTGGTATTGGCTCTTAGAGAGTATTTAGAAAACCAAAAAAGGAGCTCTGCTTTTATTGCTCTAACAGCTGTTGGTACAACAAACGGTATTTTATGGGGATTAATCAAATCTATTTACGTATTTGATATACCTGTTTATCCATTTGATTATTTATTTGTTATGCTCGGTTTTTCTAGCTATTGGTTCAGACGTTTTCATGAGAACTCTCAGCAAATCCAAAAGTTAGTCGCAAAACTACAAAAGGAGGATACTTTGAAAGATGAATTTCTTACAAGTAATGCACAGAAACTGTGGAGTCCGATGAATAGGATGATTACCCTAGGTCAGTCCATTTATGATAATCCGAAGAATAGACTTGTAGCTGAAGATCATCGAAATCTTAAACATCTGATTGATATAGGGAGAAGTATGTCCTTCACATTAAACGACATACTGGACTATACCCGCTTAAAAGAGGGTAATTTACATCTTCATACACAAAGTGTAAACCTTCAAGGTGCTGTTTATGGGGTCTTTGATATGCTTCGTTTTATTATAGATGGAAAGCAAATACATATGGTATCATCGGTACCTCGAAATTTCCCAAATGTGTTAGCTGACGAAAATCGTCTTATTCAAATCCTTTTTAACCTTTTGCATAATGCGCTAAAATATACAAGTGAGGGCTCTATAGAAATTACCGCTCGTGAGGAACAGCATATGGCCATTATCCACATTCGTGACACTGGACAAGGAATGGACGATTTTGTGAAAAGTCTTGTGTTTACACCTTATGAACAAGGTCAAGAACATGATGAGGGCATTGGAATTGGGCTTCTCATTTCAAAAAAACTAATTGAGTTACATGGTGGTACGATGCATATACAATCTGTTCAAAATAAAGGATCAGACATTTATTTTACATTACCGCTTGCAGATGAAAGTAAACAGAGCGAACATACATCCTACATGTTTCAAGATAATACTCAGTTACCAACTATAGAACAAAGGCTGTCCACAGTATCAGAAAAGCATTTCAGTATTTTAATGATTGATGATGATCCTACAAATTTAACAACTATGAAAAGTATATTTTCGAAGTCTGAATACAAAGTTACTACTGTTACAAGCAGTGAGAAAGCTTTAACGCTCATTCAGCAAGCCTCATGGGATTTGGTGATTGTGGACGCAATGCTGCCCTATATTTCAGGCTACGCTGTAATCGAAAGAATACGAAAACAATACTCATTGCTCGAATTACCTATCTTATTACTAACAATAAGAAAGCACCCTGAGGATGTTTATACAGGCTTTGCCTATGGGGCCAATGATTATGTAACAAAACCTATTAATGCATTAGAGTTAAAAGTAAGAAGTCGCGCCTTAATTGATTTAAAATACAGTATTCAACAACACTTACATTTGGAAAGTGCCTGGCTTCAAGCTCAAATCCAACCACATTTTTTATTTAATACGCTCAATACGATTGCTTCTCTTAGTACCATTGATACTGATAGAATGATTGACTTAATGCACCATTTTGGTGAGTATTTACATGCCAGCTTTGATGTTCGTAATCTTCAACGAGTTGTACCGCTAGAGCACGAGCTCGAGTTAGTTCACTCTTACCTTTACATTAAACAACAGCGATTTGGGGAATTAATTCATATTGAATGGGATATTGATGAAAATATAGAAATTGAAATACCCCCCATTTCTTTACAGACTTTAGTTGAAAATGCCATTCGACACGGTATTTTAAAAAAGACAGAAGGCGGTACTGTTTGTATCCGTATTAAAGATTACACAACTTATATAGCCATTAGCGTGATTGATGATGGTGTGGGAATTAGCCCTAGTCTATTAGAGGAATTACAAGCAGATCACGAAACTGCATGCTCTGGTATAGGTATACGAAATACGGATTTACGCCTTAAAAGAATTTATGGTCAGCGATTACAAATTCAAAGTACAGTCAATCAAGGCACAAATGTAACCTTCCATATTCCCAAAAAATAATAAATAAGAGTCATTACATCCTCTTTCCGAGTTTGGAGTGGCTCTTATTCCTTATTTCAAATTACAATTCTTCTATAGATTTAAGGGAATCAGGGTACATTATACATATAGAATGAAGAAAGGAAGGATCGATAGATATGTACAAAATATACATAATAGAGGACGATGTAAATATTGCTTCACTAATCGTTGAGCATTTATCCAAGTACCAGTATGAGTGCTATCCTGTCCAACAATTTCAGCACATTATCGAAGAATTTAATGCCATTCAACCCCATCTAGTCATTATGGATATCAATCTCCCAACCTATGATGGCTATTTTTGGTCACGAAAAATTCGTCAGCTCTCAACCTGCCCCATCATCATTGTTTCTGCCAGAGTAAATGATATTGATCAAGTATATGGTATTGAAAATGGGGCTGACGACTTTATCACGAAACCTTTTTCATTAGACGTCTTTATGGCAAAGGTTAATGGATTACTCCGACGCACATATGGTGAATATGCTTCAACCGAAACAACTACCATGACCATAGCTAATACTACATTAAATCCAGATACAGTTCGTCTTCAGGCAGAAGGTAATGAGAGCCTGTTAACATTAAAAGAAATGCAGCTAAGTAAGCTATTATTTGAAGCCTATCCCAATGTTGTGCCTCGTCAAAAGCTACTAAGTGCTATTTGGGATGATGAAGCCTTTGTAGAGGAAAATACATTGTCCGTGAACATTGGTCGACTACGTAGAAAAATGGAAGCAATCCACTCACAGCTTGAGATTAAAACCATTCGTGGTCTAGGTTATCAATTAGTGGAGGAAGGTAAATGAAGCTATTCTTTCGAGAACATCTAAGCATTCTTATTCTCTATGGCATAAGCTTTCTGCTATTACCTTGGATTATTCATACTTTAGATGACCT
Source organism: Lysinibacillus fusiformis (assembly GCF_002845985.1). Lineage (GTDB taxonomy): Bacteria > Bacillota > Bacilli > Bacillales_A > Planococcaceae > Lysinibacillus > Lysinibacillus fusiformis_D. The sequence continues at coordinate 60,300 of NZ_PDFK01000009.1, forward strand.
TGCGTCACACTATGGCTACTTTATCTTTCTTGCCAGCTTTCTGTTTAGTATATGGCTACTAGGTCGTTATTATCGTAGACGAAAGTTTTATAAGCATCTACAGAAAGATATCCACACACAGGAGGATCTTCATCTGTTTGAACCACGTGCACCAATTGAACAAGTTTATAGCGAAAGATTGAGACAAATACAGTATCTATTTTTAACTCAGCAACAACAATTAGACGAACAAGCACAAGAAAAGCAATTGGTTCTATCACATTTTGCACATCAAATGAAGACGCCATTATCTGTTATTCAATTAATTGTTCAATCCGCATCCAACAAAACTACTGAAGAATTACTACAATGGCAAATCGTTAATAAAGAATGCGATAAACTGACATTTACACTTAATCAGCTATTAACGTATGAGCGCACATCTCATTTAGTAGCCGATTTAAAAGTTGAACCCATTGTTTTAAAGGAACTAGTGCAGGAGGTCATCAATGATTTGAAGGATTACTTTATCATGAATGACATTTTTCCAAAAATGATGCTTGCTGAAAACCATATTATTTATTCAGATCGAAAATGGTTAAAAATTGTACTTTATCAAGTGTTCAATAACGCCATTAAATATAGTGACATAGCAAGCACAATTCAAATTCATTATGACAACGCCACTTTACACATAAAAAACTATGGTGAAACAATCCCTACTAGCGAAATATCACGAGTGTTTGATTTATTTTATACGGGTATGAAGGGGCGAACGAGTGGCGAAGCAACAGGTATAGGATTATATTTAGTGAAAAAGATATTAACTACATTAGATCACCCCTTCACTCTTCAATCCTCTGACCGTGTTACGACTTTTTCCATAAATTTTTCAAACAGCCAAAAAAAATAAACATAGGAACTGTGTCAGCCAAGAGGGCTTTTTCTACTATGACGTCATCCTTTTTCAACATGAACGAAGATGACAACTTTGTCATCTTCACGTCATCAAGCGAAATAGGTTATATCCCGCTCCTTTTTTATACTAAAGTTATCTAATGATCATAAAGGAGTTGTTTCAAGTGGGGAATACAATACTTCAAGTAACCAATTTACAAAAAGAATATATCGGTGAGCTCACATATAAAGCGTTAAACGGAATTGATTTTCAGCTAAGTCAACAGGAATTCGTAGCTGTCATGGGTCCTTCTGGTAGTGGAAAAACAACATTTTTAAATAGTGTATCTACTATTGATCGGCCTACTGCTGGTGATATCATCATCAATAATAGAAATCCCTATGTCTTAAATGATGAAGAACTCGCCCAGTTTAGACGCTCTGAACTAGGCTTTGTTTTTCAAGATTTTAATCTTGTGCATACACTAACAGTGAAAGAAAATATTTTATTGCCATTAACATTAGATAGCTTTCCTGCACCCAAAATGCGTCAGCGCTTAAAGCATGTCGCTCAATTTCTTGGTATCGAGGAACTGTTACCTAAACGTATTTATGAAATTTCAGGTGGACAAAAACAACGAGTAGCCATAGCTCGAGCTGTTATTCATGAACCTAGCCTATTGTTAGCAGATGAACCTACAGGAAATCTAGATTCAAAGGCGGTCAATGATGTGATGAACTTATTTACCTCCATTAATCACGAGCTCAAAACAGCTATTCTCATGGTGACCCATGATCCTTATGTAGCCAGCTTCGCCAATCGAATTATTTTTATGAAAGATGGCAAGTTGTATAATGAAATACATCGTGGCAACAACCGCAAGCAATTTTACCAAGAAATAATGGACACGCTTGCTTTTTTAGGTGGTGGGCATCATGAGCTTTAATCACATCGTCCTTCAAAATATTTTACGGGACAAATGGACATACGTTTCTTATTTCTTAAGTAGCATGTTTTCCATTATTATTTTCTTTTTATTTTCTGTGATCGTCTTTCATCCAAGTCTGAAAAGCTTAGACCCCGATTCGACACTTGGTATCTCACTGATGTTAGCTAGTATGCTCGTTTATTTATTTTCTTTTATTTATATCACCTATTCAATTATGGCGTTTTTACGCAAGAAGACCAAAACGCTAGGAATATTTATGATTACGGGAGCTTCCATGAAGCAAATTCGTAAGCTTGTATTCCGAGAAAATTTGTTAATTGGCATTTTAGCTATTCTATTTGCGATCGTTCTTGGACTTGTCATTACGCCACTTTTTTTAATGGGGGCAAAGGTTGTTTTAAAGGCAGAAACGTTTGGTATGTACATGCCTCTACAAGCAATTGGCTTAACGATTGGCTTATTTCTGATTTTATTTGTGGTGATATCGACAGTCATAACGAGGTTCATTAATAAAGAAGCATCTATTCAGCTCTTAAAAAGTGATACGATTATCGAAAAATCGATTAAGCCGCATTATGTGTTGTTCATTTTAAGCATAATGATAACTGGTATATTAGCGTACTTCTTAAAAACCGAGCATGCCATTGTAGACACGCTAGGTATTCTCTATTATCTGTTATTTTTCACTAGTATTCTTTGTACAATTCATTTAGTCATCGCACAGGGCTTGAGGCTATTTTTAAAAATATTTGAAAGGTCCCCTGCCTATCTTCGTAAAACGAATATGCTGTTGGCATCCAATTTAAATGCAAAAATGAAATCACATGCAAATATGCTGTTTCTAGTCACTATCCTATTAAGCGGTGTCTTTCTATGCACTAGCATTTTATTTAGCTCTTATTACAATGTAAAAAAGGATAGTGAAGAAAATTACCCGTATAGCTTTCAATACATTGCTGATCCAAAGGCTGACGACAATATGGTAAAGACTGATCTTGATTATCTTGAAAATAATCTATCATCGGTTCGTGCACAAAAGTTTTTTATTGAATTTAAATCAAATGAGGATCAACGCATTGGCTATATGGCATTATCGGATTATAACCTGTTACAACAACAGGAAAATGTCCTACATCAAAATGAATTTATTGCTGTAGCAGGAAGTCGAGGTGTAGCGACTATAACAGACAATGCCAGTGACCCGTATATAAAGTCGTTCAAACTTACTAAAACGATTGAGCAAAATCTGCTATCTACTGGTTTCCAGCATAGTTATTTCATTGTACCTGACAGCATCTACCAAGCCATAGACTACCCAGTTTATAAAACCTATATTTATGAGCTAGACAACTGGGCAGCCCATATAGAATTGGCGAATATAATTACTAAAAACATACCATCTCTACCTGGAGAACGTTATGTTACTTCCAAAATTGATTTGTATGACACGGAGATGTTTATCAAAAGCGTCATGTTCTTTATAGGCTCCATGTTAAGTTTAATTTTCTTAAGTGCTGCCATGAGTATACTGTATTTCTATTTGCAAACTACATTACTACAGGAGAAGGAAAAGTATATTGGCATCCGTAAGCTAGGGCTTTCCAAAAAAGAATTAGCTACCGTTATTGCCAAAGAGTTAGCGATCCTTATATTTGTGCCGTTCACTATTGCCATTATGCTATTGCTGACGACATTATTGTCTATGCGTACAATGGTCTCTACGGCATTTTTACAGGTTTCCATGGCTAGCTCTTGCTGTTTCTTTGTGCTTTTCCTCATTAGTTACCTATTTATTCGTAAAAGCTATTTTAAACGCCTTGTAAGCTAAAGAGGCTGGACCACAACTTTGGCCATCACGCAATCTAGATACAATTAACAAATAGATATACGCAGAAAACCCGAACTATGACAAGACACTAATTGTGTTTTGTCAAATAGTCCGGGTTTTATTGGCTAAAATCTTTTTGTTCCATGCTCTTTTTACCAGAAAATCGGCTTTGCTACCATTAACCAAAGCATGATAAGCAATAATAAAATATACATCCATGTTTTACGCTGTAAAAGAGAAACAAATTGTTGTTGATTATAAGAAGGCGTATTAAATGTACGTAACGTCGGTTTAAACGCTCTAGCTAAAAATACAATGGATGCAAACATCACAAGGAAGGTCATGACAATCCATGAAGTATTCCAATGATAGCCTGCATACCACATTAGCAAAATACCTGAGGCTACTAGGACATGTCCTGAATGTTTAACAATAGCAATAGCCCCTTTAAACGCTTCTATATATGGTGGCATTTCATCATTGGAAGCTGTGCGCATTTTTTTAACAATCGTTAACACAACGAACAAAGGCCCAATCGAAAGAACGGCACTTAAAATATGTATATAAAGAAGAAGTGTATAAATGGAAAACATGATGTGTACTCCCCTTTTCATCAGTCCTCTACATTATAGCACCCAACCTAAGTCTACTTTATCAGCAATTGTGAATCCTTTGTAAACACAGCTTGAATCATTGTTAAATTGTTTGAAAACTGCACAAAGAGGGTATTGTTTATAGTAACATGCATTTATAGAACAAAAAGGAGTGATTTTTATAGGAATTCATCAATTTTTTACAAACCTTAATGACTTAGAGCGTATCATTCGCTGCCCTGGTCGCTTCAAGTTCGAAGAGCATAATGTGGCTGCCCATTCTTGGAAAGTCTCACAATACGCAATGTTCTTCGCAACATTAGAAGAAATGAATGGAGCAGAAGTGGATTGGAAGTCCTTATATGAAAAAACCATCAACCATGACTTTGCTGAAGTTTTTATTGGAGATATAAAGACCCCTGTCAAACATGCGAGTCCAGAGCTAAAGCAAATGCTAGCACATGTGGAAGAAAAGATGATGGAAAAATTTATTATCAATGAAATTCCACAAGAATTTCAGGCTATATTCTTTGAACGGATGAAAGAAGGTAAGGACAATACGTTAGAGGGGCGTTTGCTCGAATTTGCGGATAAGCTCGATCAATTTTATGAAGCTTTCGCTGAATTAAAGCGTGGCAATACTGACAAAGAATTTGTCTATATGTACCAATCAGCCCTTTCAAAGCTTTTGGCGATTCCACTTGAAGCAACAGTGCAATATTTCCGCACAGAAATTTTAAAGGATGCAGTAAAGGAAAAAACGCATATCGATATTCAAGCCTTAACAGATGAAGTACTAAAGCCAAATAAATAAGATGCATGTACAAGTTTTCCGATTGAAAAATTCACGGAAGGCTTTTTTTATTTTCTAAAAAAAATCGTATAATGAGAGGACATGGATTGGAGGGAAAGTATTGTCACAGGAATGCTCGATTGTAGAAGATTTAATACCTCTTTATAAAAAACAAAAGCTCCAAGCACCGACGATAGAATTTGTAGAACAACATCTAACAACTTGTCAGCAATGTCAGCGGCTAGCCCATTCACAGCCAACTCAAGATGAATACTTACCCATGAAAAGAACATTATCCTTTTTTCACATCATATTTATTGTGTTATCTTTTATGTTTGCCATTAATTCATCCTTACTCGGCAATCAAAAGGGCTTTGTTATCTCATATGCACTTTTCGGTTGTCTTTCTTACCTTTTCTATAAAAACATCTGGATTGTCTTTATCATAAGCTCCGTGCCTGTATTTGTTTGGGCTATCATTAATAATCTAAATAATGGGCTCTATATTACAACCTATTCCTTCGCAGAAATAGGAGCACTCGTGATTGCAGCCGGCTACATCGCTCTTTTACATACAATTTTCGCCTTATTAGGTGCTGCTTTTGCCATTCTACTACGTAGGGTTTTTCAATAAATAATTATACAAAAAGCACCTTAAACTGATTTCTAAAGTTTAGGTGCCTTTTGGTTTTTATGCTTTTTTCACGAATTCTGACTTTAATTTCATAGCACCAAAGCCATCAATTTTACAGTCAATATTATGATCGCCTTCTACAAGACGAATACTTTTTACCTTTGTCCCAATTTTTAAAGTGGAAGAACTACCCTTCACCTTTAAATCCTTAATAATGGTAACTGAATCGCCGTCAGCTAACAGATTGCCATTTGCATCCTTTACAATAAGTGCATCCGACTCCTGTTCTGATGCGTTCATACTCCACTCATGTGCACATTCCGGACACACATAGTTTACGCCATCCTCATACGTATATTCAGAATGACATTTTGGACAATTTGGATAAGCTGCCATTTCCGCTTCCTCCTTTACATATTTTCTAGGAAAATCCTCTTTATGCTCCTATCTTTACATAATCAATCATAATAAGTAAAGACTGTTCGTATTTTCCGTTCGTATTTGTGAAAAAAATATGAAGCAGTGGCACCATTTTGAAGGTATTTCTAGATGTCGATTACACCATTTGGAACACTTGCCCATTGACTAATTTGCAGTAATCATCTTACTTGCATGTTCGTCGATCATGCTTTATTATATCCATAAAGGCTGCATTGTTCGTATAATATTAAGTTTTAACCTTTAAGCTGTAAAAGGGAGTTTTATTATTGGAGTTGGAATGACGGGCCTCACACTACGGTGCATGAGGATAAGCAGGAAAACTTCTGCGAACACCCACTTTGAGGAGTGGTGGTTTAAAACTTTCTATAATAACTACGGCATACGCGGCTTTTTAGTTTGATCTTACAGCCACATGGCTTTGAAGTGAGTCACCCTTCTATTGTTGGAGGGTGATTTTTTATGCGATTTTCTATCGTGTGCAAATTTTTAAAAATCCTCCTCTGAAACCACCTTTATTATGATGCAAAAAAAAGCAGTATATCTAATATAGATACACTGCTTAAATTATTGTCATCCATTAAGTTGAATTCTTAACTGTGGTTTCAGAGGAACTAAAATATTAGAATAAGTTCTAACCACTCGGTTATATAAATCTGGGACCTTAGGAGCCTTTATACTAATCACTAGAGCATAAGGAATAGGTTTAGGTATTCTAAGTGCTTGTCCCTCCTCCCTATTGTGATAATAAATGTCGAATACCGGATTTAAAAGGGAACCGGCTAAGAATGTTTGGGAAGCTTTAAGACACGGTTCCCATTTATGTCCATCTTCCCTCAGTTCTAACTCTGCGTTGCCAAAAACATTTTTACAATTAAAGAACGCTCTCGTTTTTGGATGTCTATTAATAGTACCATCTTTTTTATTTACTCCAAATCTTTCTGTATTAGGTCGAAAAGTAACCTCTAATCCTGCCTTAGTGTATACATTAGGATAACTAGGATCAATTTCAGGAGAGATAACAAGGGTTGAAGTAATTGATACTTTTCCTATTAGCGCTTCTTCAGGTAATGGTACATAGGCTCGAAGATGTTCTCTAGGGTTTAATTCACCTTGATAAATCACTATAGCCTCATCGTCATCACAAGTGATTAGTTTAGAAAAATCTGTTTCAAACCTTCCCCAGCCTACTTCTTCAATTTTATGAAGTTTTTCATTCCGCTCAGCTCGGTGGACCAACAATGCCTTATTTAATAAAGGATTATTAATATTCAACTGTGCACTCACTGCAATAGATGATCTTAGAAGATATGGTGCAGCAAAACTAGTACCACTAGTGCCCATAAGAGGATTATTCGAATCATTCGTCAAAATTACAAACTCATCTTCATCACTACCTCCAAAGACCACACCATCTGGTTTAATAATTCCCGGGCTTCTCCCCGGACCAACACTACTATAATCCGCTTTTTCCCAAACCATTCCTTCTGTATTACACGCACCTACCGTCAACACATTAACAGCATCAGAAGGTGGCTGAATTCTATTAAACTTTAAGACATCATCTTCACAGCCAGAATTCCCAGCAGCTACAGTTACAAAAGTATTCTTACCTACCAATAAAGAATCTAGTTCTGCAGTCCAGCGATTAATCTCGTCATCCTCAATTGGAATATCAGGACCTAAACTTAAATTCACAAATTGGTATGGCCTTCCGTCTTCTTCTGCTTTTCTTAATGTCTTAATAATTCGATCCAATACATCATAGGACTCATAATCTTCAGAGGAATCAGTATTAGAATCTATTACGCGAATATGATCTACTTCACAGATTGGATACAACTCCTCTAAAGAATTTTTATCAATTGAACCAAACAGTAATGCAGAAGTTACACCTAAACCATGTTCTAGTCCTTCCTCATGAGCTGGACCAATCCCTTCAGGATCGATAACATTTACCCATTTTCTGATAGGTGAGTTTTCTGGAATCCCACCATCAAAAATAGCAACTCTTAAATCAGTACTTGGTACTGGTTTTTCTGAAAAAAACAAATCATTTTCTCCAATATAATTACCAGCACTAGGCATGTAAGTTCTAAGCTTAGGCATAGCTCTCAACACCCTAACATAAGTATAGCTTGCTAAATCCCTACTATTTTCTACTGAAGCATAAATAGGAACAAACGCTAAATCTCCCACATATCTAATTTTTTCCTCAACAACTTGCCCGTCATGAGTCTCCACAAATCTTTTGAACCTATTCATATTCAATAAACTGTTTCCTTCATGTAAAACAAATTCAAATAAAAAGCGCTCATCAGTTTCAGGTAAGTTTTTAACTTTCTCCTCCGATGAAAATGCACGGATTCCTTCCAAATGTGTTAAAGATTCAGCACCTTTAACTTGTAAATCCCATCTTGAAATAGAATTAGACCATTCATAAAATTTACTTTTTGGTCCCATGACTATAATTTCATCCGTCAATGCCTCCTCTGGATGAGTTTTAACTCCCCATGCCCTAGGTTTAATTTTTCGAGAACGTCCCCCTACAGCACGTACCCCTATATTTTCAAGTAGGTCTTTAGGGAACTCACTCTTTGAAATATATCTAGGATGCATAGTAATAACAACACTTACTTGTTCATCTGGGCAGGCATCGTCGGGTAAATTATCAAAGTCTTCTATAGTTGTGTTTAACCAACTACTTACTTGTTCTTTTGCTGTCTCAAAGTCATAAGGAGGCTTTTTTTCTCCACTACTTTTTTTAATTTTTACACTATCTGTTAATTTTTCGCCATTCCCCAATAAGTAATTATTTTCTCTCGACACATACCTCTCCCCCAAACATCAATTCCCTGTATTTTGATATTTTCTAATAGTATCTCTAGATATCCCCAAAATCTCAGCTGTTTTTCTTTGTGAATATCCTTGTTGAATAAACTTCAACGCAGTTTGTATTTTTACGCTCTTATCCATATTATCACACATTTTGGAAATGTAATCCTCAATACTTTCCCTTATATTAGTTTCAGATAGTATACTTTCCTTCCTAATGTTGTTTATTTTTTTTGTGACTTCGGAATATGAAGCACCTTCCAATAATATTGCTAAAGTATCAATAAAAATATCCTTTTCTGGAAATTCATCTAACAGTAGTCTTTTTATTGTTATTTGAAGGTCTTTAAAGGAAGGTTTAGGAAATTGTACAACTCTATCAAACCGTCTCCAAACTGCAGGATCTAATAATTCCTCATGGTTAGTTGCAGCAATTAATAAGTTAGAATCGGGCCATTCATCAATCTCCTGTAAAAGTACAGTTACTAACCTTTTTAACTCTCCCAGCTCAGAATCATCGCCTCTCTTTTTGGCTATTGCGTCAAATTCATCTAATAGTAAGATACAATCGTTTTTTTTCGCAAACTCTAAAACTGCCCTGATGTTATTCCCTGTCCTACCTAAATAGCTACTCATAACGGCAGCAAGATCTAGTGTCACCAATGGTTTATTCAATTGTGCTGATATCCATTTCGCAGCCAATGTTTTCCCCACACCAGGAGGACCCACAAACAGTGCTGATCTAGTAGGAGAAAGTCCTGTTTTTCTTAATTCGTTACAAAATTTTCTTTCTTTAATTATCAATTCAAGTTCGTCACTAACAATTTTCTGCCAAGAAACAATTTCTTCAAATTTAATTTCTTCTTTTTTTACCAACTCTAATTTACTGTCTACATCTATCGGTAAAGGGTTAGGAGGTACCGCTTTTCTAGTAAGATTTACATTATCACCCACATTTAATAACTCTTTACTTAATTCCTTAGCGAATTCTGGATATTCCTTAGAAAACTGTTTAATATTTTTTCTCACTAATCTAACAATGTCTTGTTTACTCCCTTGTAAACTTAACCTCGTTAAATGGACGAAATAATCAAATATATCCACTTTTAGTCCACCACCATATGTTTTTATAACAACCATTTTAATATAAAACGGACTTTATTTCATTACATTTAAAATAAATAGTCCATATATACTTGATGTTTTCAGCAATAAAATGGGGATAACCACTTAACATAGTAGCTATCCCCGTTATTACTATTCTGATTTTTTCTTCCCACTAAAAGCTCTTAATATTGTGGAGCTTGATCTGTTTGCAGTCTTCATATGCTCATCAGCGTATTTTTTTACAGATTCTGATTTATCAGTTGCAACTAACTTCACCTTTTGATTATTATAATCATTTTTAGCCTTCATCAATTATCCCTCCTAATAATCGAATCGCAAATTCCACAAATACAGCAGAACTTGATTCAATTATAGCCTCTCTGTACTCATTATGAAAGGCAGATACTTGGTCATTTGTCCATCTTTTTTTCAAAGGAAAATGGAAACATAATACGAACTTACCCGCCTTAATTGCAAAGTACAACAATTGCTTTTCCATACTATAGTATATGCTTTGAGCATCTTTTATATAGGTGTCAACTACAAATGATTCTTTATCATCCAATGGATATTCTTCAGGTGGTGTAATTGCACCTTGATAGGTAATTAAATGCATTTGGGAACCCTCACATTTATACATACTTGCTGCATTACAATTCTCATATTCATTTAATGTCCTCGATAAATAACCTTTTTGATCAACAATTTTTCCACCACGGAGTTCTCTAACAATAAACGCAAGAAATCTTTCCCAGTCTTTTACAATACCCCCATCAAGTAAAGACAATAAATTATTTGTGTATCTCTGGAATTTTTGATATTCTTCAACATACCCTGCGTTGGATATAATTTCCTCCTTCAATGGAACAAACTTAATGCCTATAGCTAACTGGGTACTTAAATAATGTTTTACTTCTTCATAAAATTCATCTTTATTTTTATAATCTAAACTATAAAGCCAACCACATTTATACTCAACATCACTAATGAACTCCCATACAAATGAATCAATTCCATTTAGTTTCTCTTTTTCTGTGTGGCTTTCGATAATCTCACCGACTATTTCTGATAACTCGTTAGGACGTCGCCCGTTTTCTCGTTCATAAATTTCTATTTTTTGCTTTATCTCCGACTGCATGTACCAGAGATAATTATTTTTCACATCACATTGAACATACGGAATTATATACAAACCTTCTTCAACCGCAGTATGAAATTCTATATAAGTAGGAGTCGTTTTTAAATTATTTAGATATGTTCCAGACTTTTCTCCAATCAACAAGATAAAAATCTGACATTCTTTTACCTTATCAATACAAGTTTGTAAAGTATCCTTATCCCAAGGAGCAAAATCACCATCCTCAAAGATGAGAACTCTATGACCAGCATTAGTTAAAGAAGCTTTTAATTCTTTTCTTATCTCCCGCAATGCGGGCTCGTTAGCTGAACTAATAAAAATTTTTGCAGGATTTGTCATTAAACAAACGCCCCTTTCCTTTAGAAACTATATATTTATAATAAATATACCATTAAACTGTTATGTATAATTATGTATTTCCTACATTTAGCAACATAGCTTTCTTAAAAAATATGTTGTATTGATATTAACTCTTCTTTTTCAGTAGTTGTATAGGGGTACCAGAAACCACGGATTTATTTTTCTCGACCTCTTACTTATGCATTATTCGCCAAAAGGTAAGGACTTCCGATTGTTAAAGATACTAAAAACTCGTTTTAGTCTCTATATTAATCTAATCACCTACATTATTTAAATATAAGGCCTTATGAATTTCATCCCAAAGCTTACGAATAGTCTTTTTCCCTTCGCCCCAATCCTGTAACAATTTAATTGCTGCTTCAGGATCTACTTTTGAAAGGTCACTCAACTTTACAGGAAGGTAAGCATATATGCGAACTAATTCTTTGAATTGCAAATTCCCCACCTCCTCTAGTTTAATTCCTCAATTTACTAAAATACTTCCTTTTAATTTCTACCTTATTCATGATCACTATTTGATTTTGTATCAAACTCAACTAAAGCATCGATTGTAGCACCCCATAGTTTACGTATACTCTTTCTCCCAGCTCCCCAATCTTGTAGGATTTCTATTGCAGCTTCGGGATTTACTTTAGAAAGCTCACTTAACTTTACGGTAGAAAAGCATACATTTGAATTAATTCTTTATTCTGCAATGCTCTGCTCCTTTACTATTGTTTATGCCTCTATTCATCCTTCAGACCCCTAACTCTCACATCTAAATCGCTCACTCTATCAGAATAAGTACCAGCATCCTTCAAAGCATTAATTGTCGTATCCCATAGTTTTCGGATGTCTTTTCTTCCATCTCCCCAATCTTGAATTATCTCAAGCGCTGCATCTGGATTTACCTTAGCAAGTTGACTCAATACTACGGGTAGATATGCATACATTCTTGCTAAGTCCTTTTCAAACATGATGTTTCCCTCCCTTTACAAGATGAAGGCTACGTATATCTACATAAGAAAAGGTACCCACAAAAAGTGAGTACCTAAACATCATTTATTCATTAGCGTAAACCATATAATCGACTTCAACATCAATAAAGAAGTAATCCTTTAAAGCCCCATTACGCTTTAAAACCTCGATGTACTCATAAGCTTCTGCTGCAGTCTTAAACATTATCATTTCCTCGCTATCATTATCGAATAGAATTTCACCACTTACCCGGATAATGAAGCATACAGCTATTTTCTCCATCTCTATAGCTACATCAGCTAAACAGTCATTACAATAAAGATTGAAGTATTCTACAAATTGTTTCACTTCTAGCTCTGATCGATTCATGACATCTTGCACTTCAACATAAAAGATTTTATCCAGGTATTGTGCTGCTTTATCATAAGTACACGGATGTGTTTGTGAAGCTTTCCATTCTGTAAATTGAACATCAACTGCCTCTAATCTAATCTCGCTATATTCATAGTCTCTGACATTGTTAATTTCCTCTTTTCATGTGTAGTTTATTTTAAAATGTATGTTTCTTGATAATTCCAAACTTCGTAAGAGTAATCGAAACTGTATACCTTGATGAACTACCTAGTTCTTATGTTTCTCCCACAGTTATCTAAGCAATAAGTTATGACCTCCCTAAAATTTTTTCATTGTGAAACATCATGAAACAATTTATTCGATCTTTAAAAAATTGATAACATTAGTTAAATAGCGATTTGTGGCGCGTAATGAATCAATATAGGGCATTTTGAACTTAAGTTCTATTGCCCTCGATATATGCCACAATTAAATCAAAGGAGGTCGACACTATGACAACAACAGAAATAATTATTAGTCTTGTGCTCGCTTTAGTGGTGGGCTTATTCCTAAAAATGTTTGATAACGAGATTACTAGGGTTACGTCGATTCTTAGGGAGAATCTGTTCAAATTTCTAGTGCTAAGCGGAATTATCACTATCATGCTTTTTAAATAGAATTATTTTGTGGTCCAAGTGCGACTCTATACAAAGCACCGTCAGACTCACAACTTGAATACACAAAGCAGCACTGATAGTGAGTAAGGAGGGTCAAAATTTCGTCCCTTTTATTTATGAAAACCTCACACCTAAACAAAAAGAAGAGTATGTCCTTAATGAGTACATGAAGTTTAAAAAAGAGGTGCTATCTGGAGAATACATTGCGCCATCCAATATGATATTTTCAGACTTTGCAAAGGAATGGGAAATCAAATTCGCCCTAACTGAACTGTCACAAACAGCAATAAGTAACCATCGATTAAAACTGAAAAATCATATCTTGCCAGTGAACGGTCACATGCACATGGATAAAATAAACCAGCTCATGCTGTTGAATCTAATGCAAAACCTTACACGAAAAGATGGTAATAAAGGAGAGTTAACCTACCATTCCAAACAAGACATATACCGCACGCTTCAAAGTGTTTTTAAGTATGCCACTGAATGGAAAGTAATTGAAAAGAATCCCATGGACGGCATTAAGAAGCCTAAACCGCCTAAAGATGCGGTAAAGGAGAAGTTACAGGTTTATAATGAGGATGAAATAGCTCAACTATTACAGCTAGTGCAAAGTGAGCCTTCACACTGGAGACTTCTATTCACATTAGCGGTAACTGCCGGCTTACGTAGAGGAGAATTACTTCTGTCGCTGCATGAAAGGAATACGCAAACTGCTTCGTACGTTCATCCTTCACGTAATAGCCACTTTCAGGATCTGTCGTGCTTTCCATTATTTCTTTTCAAACTTCTCTGGGGGGAAAGGACTTTTTTTCCGTGTTCTTCACGATCCATATTTAACTCTAATTGAAGCTTCTCTTCATAAGCCCGTGTTTCTTTTCGCACGACCTTTTTATCATACTTCCGTTTATTCGCACTCGCTTTCACATGCGTGGAATCGATAAATAAATGGTCTGCATGGAGGAGTCCCTGATGCATAATCTCTTTTAATATACGATAGAAAATCTGTTCAAATATATCGGTGTCTTGAAAGCGACGGGCATAATTTTTACCGAAGGTAGAGAAATGCGGGACTTCTGTATGGAAGCCAAATCCTAAAAACCAGCGATACGCCATATTCGTTTCAATTTCTTTGATCGTTTGACGCATGGAGCGAATGCCAAAAACATATTGAATAAACGTCATTTTAAAGAGAACAACAGGATCAATACTTGGACGCCCATTAGGTGAATAGAGATGTTCTACTAAAGGATAGATAAATGAAAAATCAATAGCAGCCTCTAGTTTTCGCACTAAATGATCGTTGGGAACTAATTGATCAATCGTTAACATTTCTAATTGTTCACGTTCATTGGTTTGATTCTTCGTCATCATGGTTGATCACCTCAAAAGTTTACTTTTCAACACCCTATGTAGATAGAGTACTTTATGTAGAAGTTGATTGGAACGAAGGGCGGCGACTCCTGCGGGAAAAGCGGGAAAGTCGAGATCCTGGACTGAGCGAAGCGAGGGAAGCAGCTCGACCCCGCCCGCGGAAAGCGTCCGCCCGTAGTGGAAATCAACGGCTTTACTTTATTTTATTGTAAAAGAAAAAAGACTGTAGGCAAACTCAAAATTCATCGAGTTTGTCTACAGTCTGTGCTTTTTTTCATCAATGGTGTTAAATTTTTTTGCAAATACCTTTTTAATATACTTTCCACTTTACAAATTTCATTATAGAAAACGTCATAATCTTTTACATAATATGGAACGTTTCTTCTTTATATAATACGACTAGTTCCCCTCCTAATTTAAAAAGTCTGTACAACCTTTCCATAGCCTGTATAATTCCTTCCCATTTTGCGCATATATGGAGTAACAAGGGAGGTTAGGATATTGAAAAAAATAATTTATTTACTTGTATTCACTTCACTACTTTTAGCAGCCTGTGGAAAAAGTACGGAGCCAAAGGAAGTAGCTGTCGATCAAAACACGACCGTTGAAGATATAGTAGGTGCGATTGTGAAAAATGAATTCTCTGTAGAGGAATCTAAAGATGGTGTTGTCACAATTTCCATTCAGGACACAGATGTGACAGAGGGATCAAAAAGTCAAATGTTGAAGGATTCCACTAAAATTTTTGCTGAATTATCCAAGCTAGAAAGTGTGAAGACACCTGCTATTACTTGGTATGCTCCACTCACTGAGCCTGATGGTGATAAAACAATGACAGAGGTCTTGAATATTTATTTTAGTGAAGAGGATTATCATAAAATAGACTGGGCAAATTATCTACAGGTGGATATAGAATCTAGCGCTACGAACTTTCACGAAGATGAGGCTTTAGAGGATTAACCATTAAGATACCCCACAACCTATTGTGAGGTATCTTTTTTAAGTTGTTGTTTTTACATACTGCTTTATAGCCTCTACTAAAAGAGGTTGTTTTATCTTGTCATGTGTTGCTTGCCAAATTCCCTTCCCATCTTGCAATATTAATAGCTGTGGTGATTCATGCTTCACCTGAAGATCACCTGCAATAGCATTAGAAACCACTCTATCCATTTGGACAATCACAAGATACTTCGGCAATTTTGTTATGAGTGCTTTATATTCCTTTATAGCTGCAATACTGCTCATACATGTCATGCTAATTTTTAATACAAGACATGGCATGTGCTTTGATTGCTCTAACACCTCGCTCCAATTATCCAATGTCTTTATTCGTTGCATAGCATAACCTCCTTTATAAATCATTATATACCACAATGGGTATTTATCATCATAAAAAAACACGAGACTATATGTATAGCTCGTGCTTTGGATTCTTTAGTTAGATGCCTGCTGTATTCATTAATACAAGACGCCAGCCATCTGGGTCTTCAATAGTTATCCCTTGCTCTGCCCAATAAGGATTTTCAGGCTCCACTTCGGGATATCCCATAAGTTCGAGACGTTCGGTAATACGACGAATGGTTTCATTATTTGGAATATAAAGTACTAAAAGGTTGTCCTTAGTTGGTGCAGGACAAGGACTTCCATCAACATGCGCTGTAAATTCTAGGTGATAGCCTACATTCGGGAGACCAATCATAATCCCATCATAGCCACGGTGTCCCGTAAAAGAGCCAATTTTCTTTAAGCCGACTCCTTCACAGTAAAAACGCTCTATTTCTTGTAATTGATCTGTTGGTCTTGCTATTCTAACCTGTGCAACTGCTAATTCATTTGTCCATTGTTGTTCCATCGTTATGCCTCCCTTTTTAAACTATTGTAGAATGAGACAATAATGCTGGAAACAGTCCTAGGTCTGAAGTTATTATGCTAAAGCAACGCTAAACGAAGCAGCAGTCTTCTCTTTTACTTCCTCTAAAGTAACACCTTCGGCTAACTCTATCAGTTGCATGCCATCTTTAGTAAAATCAAAAACAGCTAAGTCTGTAATTAAGCGATGTACTACTCCTTTACCTGTTAAGGGGAGCTCACATTGCTTTTTAATTTTAGATTCACCGTTTTTATTTACATGCTCCATTACGACGATCACTCTTTTAGCTCCTACAACAAGGTCCATAGCGCCACCCATTCCCTTTACCATTTTCCCTGGAATCATCCAGTTCGCAAGGTCTCCTGTTTCAGATACCTCCATGCCACCTAAAATGGCAAGGTCAATATGACCGCCTCTAATCATTGCAAATGATTCTGCACTATCAAAGAAGGATGCTCCTGGAACTGCAGTAACCGTTTCCTTCCCCGCATTAATTAAATCAGGGTCAACGGCTTCCTCTACTGGGTAAGGTCCAATACCGAGAAGGCCATTTTCAGATTGTAACAGCACGTCATAATCGGCTGGGATCACATTGGCAACAAGTGTTGGGATGCCTATACCTAGATTAACATTCATCCCATTTGCTATTTCCTTTACTGCTCTGTTAACCATTTTTTGTCTTGTATCCATTACGCTTCCCCCTTTTTCACCGTTAAACGCTCGATACGCTTCTCATAATTTTCACCTACTAATACACGTTGTACAAAAACACCTGGTGTGTGAATGTGATCTGGATCTAGCTCGCCCACTTCCACAATTTCTTCAACCTCAGCAATCGTAATTTTCCCTGCCATAGCAGCCAATGGATTAAAATTACGTGATGTTTTTCTGTAGACTAAATTTCCTTGCTTATCTGCTTTCCATGCTTTGACAAGGGCAAAATCAGCCACAATGCCTTCTTCCAGAATAAATTCCTTCCCATCAAAAACCTTTACTTCTTTTCCTTCCGCAATTGGCGTTCCAACACCTGTCGCAGTATAAAATCCTGGAATTCCTGCGCCACCTGCACGTAGTCGCTCCGCAAGTGTTCCCTGGGGCGATAATTCCACTTCTAGCTCACCACTTAAAAATTGTTGTTCAAAAATTTTATTTTCTCCTACATAGGAAGCCACCATTTTTTTAATCTGTTTATTCGCTAAGAGTAGACCTAAACCCCAATCATCTACACCGCAGTTATTACTGACAACCGTTAAATCCTTTGTGCCCTGCTGTACTAACGCTGCAATCGATTTTTCTGGTATACCACAGAGCCCAAAGCCTCCTACAGCTAATGTGTCTCCATCTCTAATATCCGCAACAGCTTCCTCAAACGAACTCCATACTTTCCCATTCCCCATCTCGAACCCCCCCTATAATTGCTCGCTTATTAAGAAAAATTCTACATCATTGCTATTTTACAAGTAAAGGAATTAAATCGAATACTATTTATTCCTTATTGGAATAAATCCATTTTCAGTATTTCTACCAATCGTTTTGAGTAACTGCTTTAATGCATAAGATTGATACGTGTTTTTCTTCGTAATAATCCCTAAACGCCATGGCATATGAAATTGATGTAATGGGATCGTTCTCACATTGGCATTTGTTTGCTTCGCGGCAATTGAGAAGGGTAATAGTGTAACGCCCAGATTGGAGGATACTAATTCCAAAATCAAATCCCATTGTGAACTTTTATAGCCGACTATCGGTGTAAAGCCTACGCTTTTACATGATTTAATAATATAGTCATGGAGCGTGAACTCCTCTGCAAAGATAATAAACGTTTCGTTTTTTAAATCCTTCAAAGCTATAGAATCCTCTTTTGCCAATGGATGGGATTCATTCATAAATACAAAAAATTGATCCTCTACAAATGGCTGAACGGAAAATTTCCTTTCATCTGCTGGTAATACAACAATGCCCATATCAACATCGCCATTTTCAACTAGCATTTCTACCATTTTAGCGCCTCGTTCGACAAGCTCTAAATGCACCTCTGGGTATAGTTGATGAAATTTCCTGGCGATGTCAGGAAAAAATAATGTGCCAATTAGAGGTGGAATCCCTAATTTGATAGCGCCTGTTTTAATATTCAATAAATCATCCAATAAAATATGCAACTCTTGAACACCGTGCAATATTTTTTGTCCCTGTTGAAAGACAATACTCCCTGCGTCTGTTAGCTCTACTTTGCGAGTAGACCTGTTCAACAATTCAACTTGTAATGTTTCTTCTAATTTCTTGATACTTTTGCTTAGTGATGGCTGAGATACAAAGGACACATTTGCAGCCTTTGTAAAACTTCCCTGTTCAACCACAGCCATAAATGCTTTTAAATCCCGTAATTCCATAAACATCTTCCTCATTTGTTCATATTTATTATGAAATGATATGTAGAATTCCTTTTAGTAATAAATTCTCCTTCAATTCGTTTAATCCTTTACTGGATAAAGAACCCAAAGAAGAAGGGTTCCGATTAAAAGACATCTTTAAACAAGTCGATATTCCAGAAGCAACGTATCACTATCACATGAAGAACTTTTTTGGCTTACTCAAACAAGAAATGTAATAGGGAGAAGAATTAATTTCCTATGAAGCGTTAAAGAAGAAAATAGAGGAATATATCGATTACTATAATAACGATCGAATTAAGCAAAAATAGGCAGACATGAGCCTGGTAAAATACCGAACTTATGCCAGCCGATTAGCTACATAACTAAAACTCTATTTTTAAGGAGTCACTACCCATTTAATGGGCTTTTTCTAATGCCAGTTTAATACCGAATCCAATTAATACAGCACCCGTTACTCCTTCAATTATTGCCTTCGTCGATGGCTTTTTCATAAAGGCGCTAATTCGATCTAATAGATACACATAGAAGACAAACCATAACATTGTTAATGCTGTATAAATAAGACCCATTATTAAAAATGGAAAAAATGTACCGCTCGTACCGTCTACAAATTGAGGTAGAAACGTTAGGAAAAATACAGCGACCTTTGGATTTGTCACATTTGTAAGAAACCCTTGTTTAAAGCAGGACTGCTGCGAATATTTGTGATCCATATTTGCAGCATCTTGCACTACAGGTGATTGTGTGCGAATTGTCCGTAGTGTCCATAATGTTTTGATACCTAAATAACATAAATAAACTGCACCAATGTACTTTAAAGCAGCAAATACATAGGCAGATTTCACAATAATAGCAGAAAGACCAATTACAGCAGCACATGTGTGAATTAATAAACCACAACAAGATCCTAAGATCGTCTGTAATCCTCCCTTTCTACTTACAGTCAAGGTATTCTTAGTTGCAATCGCTGTATCAGGACCAGGTAAAATAATGAGCAAAATGCACATAACTAAGAACACGGATATGTTAACCATAGTACATCTCCTTTCCATGTCAGAAAATTATAAATAATTTTAACATAAGCATTGACCTACAGAAAGATACAAAATAATCTCATCTTTTTCCATTGACATATAACTATAAGGTGTTATATGTTCTTAACACCTTATGGTTATATGTCACTCAACTCTGCAAACGCTTTTGGTTTGAGCAGGCTCGTACCATCAGTGTCATTTCATCAAACAATAAAGGAGTAACTATACATGACTGAAAAATTACAGGATATTGTCAAAACGATTACTTTGAATGCCCCTATTGAAAAAGTGTGGGAGACAGTCGCAACCGCTGAAAAAATTGCTTCATGGTTTATGCCAAATGATTTTCAACCACTCGAAGGACATGAATTCACTATTCAATCACCGTTTGGTCCTTCACCCTGTAAAGTAGAACGTGTCGAAGCACCATATTATTTACGTTTTGCCTGGGATCAAGATGGCTGGTTCGTCACTTTTGAGCTAAAAGAGGTTGGCGATCAAACAGAATTTACGTTAACGCATGGTGGCTGGAAGGAAGCTTCTCATATTATTCCTAAAGCGAATACTGCTGCTGAAGCTATTCGGACAAAAATGGATGACGGCTGGACAATACTTATTCAGCATAAATTAAAAGAGATTGCCGAATCCTAATGACTCAATCAGCCGTAAAATATGATGTTTTTCAAGCCATTGCTGATCCCACAAGAAGGAATATTTTACAGCTACTTGCCGCAAGTGATAGACCTATTTCCAATATTTCTGAGCACTTTGCTATTAGTCGAACTGCTGTCGTAAAGCATTTAAAAATATTAGAGCAGGCTGAGCTCATTTCTGCTGAAAAAAAGGGTCGAGAAAAAATCTATACTTTGCATAGTGAGCGTTTGCAGGAAATTGAAGATTGGCTTCAGTACTTCCATTTATTTTGGGACAATAAATTGGTGCAGCTTCAAAGAATGGTTGAAGAGGATTAAAGCAAAAAAGGAGCTGTCTTTATACTGGACAGCTCCACATTTAAAAGAGATAAAATACCCCCCCATTAATGATTTCAATTTTAATTTTAGATTCGTATTGCTCCTCTAATGCTTTGCGTTCAATTTCATAGCATTCAGGTTTATCCTCCACATCCTCATAAAAATAATCTAAGACTCGTTGATCTCGTTGCCAACGTTTCTGTGCTTCAATTGCCCATGAATGATCATCTTGTTCAATGATGGCTTCAACTGCTGCATGTAGTCGTTCCAGTGCTCGAAGTGGCTTAATAATATATTGCACATGAAATACATTATCTGCGGGCTCCATGTCGAATTCTGAGGTACAAATCGTTTCATGAAAATCTTCCTTTACCACACCTGTCAATAAATTGATACCAAATGAATAAAGCATTTCTTTTGTGCGATCACAGCAATAAGAAACTTTAAAGTTAACACCTAACCAAGGTGTTAGGATGACCTGACCCATTGCACTATCCACCTTTTCAAACAGTTGAACATAGGCTCCTAATTCTTTTGTTGCTACAAATAGCTGATTTAAACGTGGTGAGCCGTAATGAATGGCCTCTCCAAATAAGTTACCAGCTATTGACGTTTGATTTGTTATGAAGGTTACTTGAGCTGGGTTTGGCTCACTATTAGTCGCTTCAATATACTGCCAATAAAATGGCCTATTCATAATCCTTTTATCAATATCCACCGTTAGTTGAACTGTTAAATAATGATCCTCTTCACCTAAAATAGCGCAGTCATTCTCGTTAAAAAATTCTTTTAAATAGTGATGGACTTGTTGCGGATACATGGTTGCCCCTCCTTACCTCATACAGATTCTTTAAAGTTTGTTAAAATCGCATCTAAATCGCCAACCACTTTCTCGAACACATCAATTTTTGTATGAAGTAACTCCAATATTTTTTCTTCAATGGTATTTTCAATCGCAAGATTATAAATATGGACGTCATGCTCCTGTCCCAAACGATGGACACGACCAATACGTTGCTCTAGCTTCATTGGATTCCATGGTAGATCATAGTTGATGACATGATGACAAAATTGAAGGTTGATTCCTTCGCCTCCTGCCTCAGTTGCGATGAGTACCTGTGCTCTCTCTTTAAAGAGATGCTTCATATAATCTCGTTTGCTTTTATTGAACTTCCCATTAAACAGGACACTCGTTATGCCATTAGTATGCAAATACCATTGTAAATAAACTTGAGTAGCCCGATACTCTGTAAAAATAATAACCTTGTCATCTGCTTGTTTTACGATTTCTAGCGTTTTCTCCGCCTTTGAATTTACTTCTAAGGCCATAAGCTTTGCTAAAATCGCTTCAAGTTCTTGTGGCTGCACATGATCATCTAGCATATTCGTTAGTGTTAATGCTGTGGCTTCCTTGCTACTACACATTTCCTTTTGTAAAGTAATTAATGAAAAGGAACCTGTATTTTCAAGGGCTCCAAGCAAATCGTAAACTTCCCTCTCTGCCTCCGTAAATGTAATCGGTACAATTTGAACACAGCGATTTGTCCATTCAATCCCTGTATCTTCTCGCCGATTTCTCACCATTACCTGATTGACCAATTCTTTTAAATAATCATCATGTTCTAAATGATGCTTACTAGCAGAGAAGGCTGACTGGAATGTATCGTAATTCCCTAAATGCCCTGGCTTTAATAAGGAAATTAAATAATACAGTTCGAACACATCGTTCTGAATAGGTGTGGCTGTTAATAATAAGCAAAACTTTTTCTTTAACCCTTGTACGAACTCATAAATTTGTGTTTTATTATTCTTTAATTTATGTGCCTCATCAATAATAATCATGTCGTAATCCTGCTCATAAATGCGCTCTTTATGGGGACTTTTTTTAGCCGTATCCATACTCATAATGAGGACATCGTAGCGCTCTATTGGACAATTTT
Source organism: Lysinibacillus fusiformis (assembly GCF_002845985.1). Taxonomy (GTDB): domain Bacteria; phylum Bacillota; class Bacilli; order Bacillales_A; family Planococcaceae; genus Lysinibacillus; species Lysinibacillus fusiformis_D. The sequence goes on from NZ_PDFK01000009.1 coordinate 83,401, forward strand.
TCTTATAGGCGATGGCCGGTATATGAAATTTTAAATTTAACTCTTCAATCCACTGATTAATGAGAGAAGCAGGTGCTAAAATTAATGCCCTTTTAACAAGGCCTCGAATAAGGTATTCCTTTAAAATTAAGCCCGCTTCAATCGTTTTACCAAGACCTACTTCATCGGCTAAAATCGCTTTTCCATTCATGCGCTCAATAACTGTTTCAGCCGCTTCTAACTGGTGTACTAATGGTTTTAAGTGCGGTAAATACTTAGTTGCTTGTAATCCCGTAAAATCAGGGATTAATTTCCTTTTCACAATATCATAGTTCATCTTATATAATGTCCAGCTCTGCCATTGTTCAAGATGATTTAATCGATTGCTAAAGCCTTCTTCCCACTCGGACGACCTTTCTATTTTCATGATCATCACCTCATGTTATTTTTTCTAGCTTAGGTTGTCCAAAAAAGGAAAAGATATGTTCCTTTTAGATGAAAAACACCTAATGAAAGTTATTTTTCACTAGGTGTTTGTTAGTTTATATGTTTACGAAATTGGCTAGGCGATAAACCTGTTATTTTTTTAAATACACGGCTAAAATAAAAGTAATCTGTGTAACCCACTTTTTCCGCAATATCTTTAACAGATAAATGAGAAGTTCTCAATAATACTTTAGATTTTTGAATACGCAAAACAGTAAGATAAACATTCGGGCTAACACCCATTTTTTTCTCAAATAGATAGGACAGTTTCCTTCTTTCCATTTTAAAATGATTCGCGATATCCATAACAGTCATATTCTTTGTATAGTTTTCTTGCATATACTCCGTAATTAACGTTATATTTTCTTTTTTATATTGATAATCCCTCATTTTAATGACTAAAATGATTTCTTCTAAAATATTAAAAAAAAGAGCTTTCGATTGAAGAAATGATAAATGACTACCCATGACATAATTTTGTATTAATTGCTGCAACAAATTCATTAATTTTAGCTGCTCTCCTACCTGTAAGGCAAAATGACGATTGTAGAGTGGAAACTTTGAATTTTCTCCGTCTGATAGTTGAAAATGAATGACAGCATACTCGAATTTAGTATCGCTTGTAATTGTTCGTTGGATAGATAAGTTTGGACCCGCATGGATAATCTGCCCTTTTTCTAATCGGTAATTTTTGCCTTCAATTTTAACATCTGCTACTCCATTGATAGGAAATATTAAACCAGCTGCATTCGTCATCGTCTTGTAATTCGTAACGACCGTTTCGGAGGAAATCTTCTCCGTAATCACATCCAAAAATGTTAATGGAGCAGTTGTGTAAAATTCTATGATTTCTTGTATATCCATTTTGAATGCTCTCCTTCACTTCATAGTATTAAGACAAAAAGAAAGGAACACCAACAATGCATCAGTGCTCCTAAAATCGATTATTTTAAACTTTCCTGTAGTAGCTTGCGATTACGTTGTTTGAAAATATCATTATGTGAGGAAACGATACCGCCCTCAGAAGCATCAGGTTGAATATATTTCTTCGCACTATTTACTGCATGGAGTGCATCGTGGAAGGCAGCTGCAATTAAATGGATTTTACCATCATGGTGAAGAATATCACCTGCTGCATAAAGGCCCGGAATGGACGATTCACTATTAATCGAACCAGCTATAAAATAATCATTTTTACGGTCAATGGCTAACGGACTATTATCTAATAGCTCCTTATCACGTACATATCCATGACTGATGACCACTTCGTCAATAGGAATCTCTGTTACAGTGCCTGTTTCATGATTAGTTAAAGAAATCGCTTTAATCATTCCTGCTTGATCGTCTGCAATCAGTTTCGTAATTTCAGAATTGAAATGGCATTCAATAGAACTATTTGTAAGCTCTGTAATTTGAGCCTCATGTGCAGACAATGTATCTTTTCGATATGTTAAATAGACTTTGGAAGCTACTTCCATTAACTCTAATGCCCAGTCTACAGCAGTGTTACCACCACCGGAAATAATAACTGCCTTATTCTTAAATTTTTCATAGGATTTAATTGTGTAATTTAAATTAGAAACTTCAAAGCGTTCAGCGCCTTCAATTTCAATTTTTTGAGGATTCAGGATACCTCCGCCAATAGCGACAATAACCGTTTTGGAATAATGAATGTTTCCTGACTCCGCAGTGATCATAAAAATGCCATCTTCATTTTTGGCAATGGACAGCACTTTTTCATCTGTATAAATAGAAGGGTTAAACGTTAAGGCTTGCTCAACTAATTGCTTAATTAGTTGTCCCCCTGAAATAGGCGTTACACCCCCAACATCCCAAATCATTTTCTCTGGGTAAACATGAATTTTACCGCCTAGCTGTGGTTGTGATTCAATTAGCTTCGTTTTCATTTCTCGTAAACCACAGTAAAAACTAGAATATAGACCTGCAGGTCCACCACCAATGATTGTTACATCATACAATTCTTGTTCTAACAATACTTAACACACCTTTCAATTTGTCATTACCTATCTCAACAATTGGACTAACATTGCATGACAGCCCTACTGTGTATTTCTAATTGTCTAAACTACTTTGAACTTCCTCCTTAATTCCATTATACGATAATGATAATCATTATCAAATAAAATTATTACAAAACATAATAATAATACATATCCTGTCACCATTTTTTAATATTCTTAAAGAAATAGTATGCACTAGGCATACTATTTCATTTTAATCATATTTATTTATCTTTTAACAAATCTACTACTATATCAATTCCATACATAGTTGCAATTGGTGCATCCTGTGCAAATAAAGAACGATCGACTATATAAATATTTTTATTTTTAACTGCATTGATGTTCTTCCATACCGCGCTTTCTTCATAGGATTTTAAAAATTCCCCTTCACTCATGGTAATTCCACTTTTATCAAGGAAAATAAATAGATGATCTGGGTTTAAGACTGACATCCCCTCCATACTTACTTCCTTTGTCATATCTTCTGGGTAATTTTGTGGAACTTTAATTCCTAAACCATGTTCAGGATTCGTTGGCGCAATATTTTTCCCATATATCCAAAACCCTTCTTTCGTATTTACGGATGTAAAGACTACAGTTTCTCCTTTGGCTGTAAAATTCTTCAAAGCTTCTCGGCCATCTGTGATTTTTTTGCTTACTTCTTCTAGCAGTGCCTTTCCTTGTTGCTCTTTCCCCAATACCTTTGAAATTTCCGTTACAGCTAACTCTTGATCCGTAGACATCGCTCTTTGATTTAAATACACAACAGGTGCTATTGCTGACAATTGGTCATATAGCTGATCATGAACACCTGAAGCAGCCAAAATTAAATCTGGTTTTAGTTCTAGTATTTTTTCAAGACTTGGGCTTCTAACATCCCCAATATCAGTAAATGTTTGTTCTTCCACAAAAGATTGATAGGCTTCCCATAAATTAAACATAGTATCAGCATTTGCTATACCTATTGGCTTGGTATCTAATGCTAATAGAACATCTGGGTATAATACATGCATCAAAGAAATAACACGTTTCGGCTCTTTCTCAATTATTACTTCCTTCCCTAAAGCGTCTGTATATGTTAGAGGATAAATGGACGGTTCTTCCTTTATTTCCTCTTTTTCTTTTTGGGTTTGATTCGCTACCTTCTCTTCGGCATTATTACATGCTACTAGCAAGACTGATAGTAACAAAGTGAACAGCACCATTATCCACGGCTTCTTCATTGTATGTCCTCCTTTAATTTTCTAGCAAAATAATGAGAATCATTATCAAAAAGATGATAGCAAATTCAATTTTTTGAGTACATATAATACTCGATGAACAAATTTGTGTTTTTTTATCCATAAACGTAAAAATGTCCAGCTTTGTACTTTTTGAACGAGGTTATCACTGTTCATTTTAACGTTAAATATACGTTATACTTACTTTTTGATACACTATTGGAAAAAAGATAATAGAGGGCAATAATGAGGAGAAAAATTTTTATATTACATGAAATATATGGAGTTAATCATTTTATAAAAGAACAAGTCCAAACATATAGTGATGAAAACACTTCCGTTTCCTGTATTTCGTTCTATTCAGATGGTTTATCCTTTTCATATGAGCAAGAAAAGCAAGCATATGAATTTTACATGCAGACAGTTGGCTTCGATGCCCCTCTAGAGTTACTTTCTCAAAAAATACTGGCGGCAGCTCAAAATTATAATGAAGTGGTATTAATTGGTTATAGCGTAGGTGCAACTTTGGCTTGGCGATTAGCCACACTCCCCCTACACCGCGTCATTTGTGTGTATGGTTCACGTATCCGCCAATACTTCGATATCCTACCTGCATGTCCAACTTTAGTCGTTTTACCTAGCTATGAAAGTAGTTTTGATGTGCAAATATTAAAGAATGCACTTGGTCGCATACCGAATGTTCAGACCAAACAATATCAGGGTTTACATGGTTTTATGGACGCCTCTAACTCTAATTATTGCCAAAGGAGCTACTTGCAGGCACACAATGACATCCGAAGCTTTTTACAAGCTAGAAAATTTCAGGAGGAATAAACATGGAACAAAATATTGATATTCAGGTTGAACCCTATATTGAAGCAGGCAATGTTATTTATCCGAGCTTTCAGCTTTCTTTACAACCTGGCACTATTATCGGCATCTATACAGATATTTCAAAAATACATACATTAATGCGATGGTTTATGAACCGACATGATACATATACTCATTTTCGTGAAAGTGCGTTATATGAGCGACTTACTGCTCGTGAATATATCCAGTTTTTATTGAGACTTTTTAACCGTCCAACGAACGAAACGGAGAATCTATTAAAGCTCTTTAGCCTTACTGAACAAAAAAACACTAGAATTAGTCGGCTTTCTCATAGTGAAAAACAGCGATTAAAGTTATTGAATACGTATCTCCATCAAGCACCTATTCAAATTTTAGAAGAGCCCTTTCAAAATATAGATGAATTTTCAAAACAAAATATCCAACAATTATTAAATAGTCAAATAAAACAGCAAAAAACCATCATTTTATTATCGACCAATCTAGAAGATTTAATGATTATGAGTACAGCTATACATAGATTAGACGGAGCTGGTTTGCATGCGTTAGATGTAAAGGAGGATGAAATAGAACAATCACCTCAGCAAATTGAATCTGCACCAATTCGCATTGATAAAATCCCAACAAAGAAAAATGATAAGATTATTTTATTTAATCCACCCGAAATTGATTATATTGAAAGTGTTGAAGGTGATGTTTCTATCTATGTGGCTGGAGAAGCATATCCATGTACTTTATCGCTCAATGAGCTAGAGCAAAAATTGACACCATTCGGCTTTTTTAGAAGCCATCGTTCTTATATTGTGAATCTGCAAAAGGTTCGTGAAATCATTACATGGACACGTAACAGCTATAGTCTAGCACTCAATAGCACTGAAAAGGCTGTTGTCCCACTGTCGAAAAATAAATTAGCAGATTTAAAGGAAATACTCGGAATATAGTAGATTTCCCAGGAAATAAACGACTCCTGTCACCTTTAATATTGTTTCACTGAGGATCATTTTTCCGCCTTTCACCCGATTTATACTGTGTACCTTATGTTTGTTGCTTATAGTGTAGACATCAACAACAAACAGGAGGTTTACACATGAACACAGTGATTGATGTGCAGCACTTGAAAAAAACATTTAATAAAGAAACAGCATTGCAAGATGTTTCTTTTACAATTCAGAAGGGGGAAATATTCGGCTTTCTTGGTCCAAGTGGTTCTGGTAAAACAACTACTATTAAAATATTAACCGCACAAACAGATAAGTCGGCTGGTAATGTCCTATTATTTGGGCAACCAGCATCTGAAATGAAGCAAAGTCAAAATCGTAAACGTTTTGGTATTTTAACAGATAATAGTGGTTTGTATACAAGACTATCTATTGAAGAAAATTTATTATTTTATAGTAACTTATATCAGCTATCCCACTCTGCCGTAAAAGAGGCTTTAGATTTTGTAAACTTATATGCGGAACGTAAAAAGAAGATCAGTCAGCTTTCAAAAGGAATGATTCAACGTGTTACCCTTGCTCGTGCTATTATGCATAAGCCTGAATTATTATTTTTAGATGAGCCTACTTCTGCTTTAGACCCTGTCAATACACAGCATATTTATAATGGCTTACGAAAATTAAATGATATGGGGACAACTATTTTTTTAACCACTCATGATATGAGCGAAGCAGAGATACTTTGTGACCGTGTAGCCTTCCTTCATAAGGGAAAAATTCGAGCAATAGGTGCACCAAAGGATTTAAAACAGGAATTTGGCTCTGATTCTATTACAGTTGAACTCAAAAATGGCATGCAAGAGATTATACAAAACGGTGCACAAGATGCAGAGAAGCTTTATCAATGGATGCATTCCAACGAAGTTACAAGAATTAATACAAATGAGCCGACATTGGGTGATATTTTTATGCAAATAACAGGGAGTGATTTAGTATGAATTTTTCAATGACACGTATTCAAGCTATATTGGTGAAGGATTATAAGGAATTTTCACGTAACTATGCTGTATCGACGATGGTGCTTCTGCCGCTAATAATGGCTTATTTATATAATCAATCAGGCTCCAATAGTATTAGTATATATTTTCTACCAATCAACATGGCCTTTGCTGTAGTAACAACATATGTCCAATGTTGCTTAATTGCAGAGGAAAAAGAAAAAAACACTCTTCGCAGTCTCATGCTATCCCCAGCATCACTTGGTGATATTTTAATTGGTAAAAGCTTGTTTGTTTTAATAATTACAATTCTAGCTGAAGCTGTGACTATTTTTCTAGTTGGCTATGAGCCTGCTAATCTTTTCATCATAGTAATAGCATTATTACTTTCAGCTTTGTTTTATATTGCATTAGGTACAATATGTGGTTTATTTGCTAAATCCATTATGGAGGCATCCATCATTGTGTTGCCTGTAATGTTAATATTCTCTTTCGGTCCTTTTGCTCTAGCTTTATCTTCTGTCAACCCAATCTTAAAAATAGCAGAATGGTTGCCTAGCTCACAATTATTACTTTTAGCAGAGGCATTAGAAGGTTCGTATTCCATGCCAGATGTGGTCATTCCTCTGTTGACAATCATTGTATGGACACTTGTTTCTTGGTTTTTCGCAGCAGTTATCTATAAAAAAAGAATGGTCGATTAATGACCATTCTTTTTAACTATAATAATTCCTTCTCTAGCTTTTCAATCTCATCTAGCGTTTCAGCGTACCATATGCCGACAAATCTAGAGGCAACGGGCTCATCAAAGTAATCCCCATCATAGAAAGATAACGGAAATAATGCTTCCTGTTCTATACATTGCTTAATTGTTTGAAAGAAGTGATCATTCTGTTGCGGATCTTGTGCAGCATAGGAAGCAAATTTATTAATGGGCTTTCCTAAAGCATCATGAAACATCAGCATAGAGGTAGAACCATTCTGACGGAAATTTAAGTCAATGGCTTGAACATCACCAGCCTCTGTCACAATTAAATCAAAGCCTGCCACACCAACAAAACCTTCCTCCACACCACGCTTCATTATATGTTTTCCTGCCTCAATTACTTTTTCAGGTACTTTATCTACTATGATATTTCCTTCATAAATGCCGTTGTCATCTGTTATTTGCTGTGAAGCTCCTAAGTATTGAATCCCTAGCTCCTCACAGTAAATAAATTGACAGCTATAATTGTGCTTTGTTTGTAAAAGTTCTTCAATAATGATACTGTCAGTGCCAGTCATTCGAAATTGGCGTATACCTTCTGTCAGCTCTTCTTTATTATGGCAAATGATGACACCATATCCTCCCGATGTTGGGGAATCATCTCCAGGCTTTAGTACAACAGGTGGCTGCCAATTTTTTATGGCATCAGAGAGTCTATAGGTTTCTACATTTAAACGACTTGGAATGAATTTACTATCAATTAAATGATCGATATATGCTTTTGTATTCAGCTCATTAAACTTTTCGGCATCCATCCAATAGCATTGACGATCCATATGCTCTAAGTCATGTATATACTGACAAACAATTGTCTTCCCTTCCTCACACCAAGATTGGATCTGTGCCAGATATTCTTCCTGTGTGTCATAGCTATACGGCTGTTCCATCCAAGGTAACCCTGCTAATTGATGAAGCTCCTGGGCTTTTTCTGTTTGTGTGGCTCGGTGTACTAATACGGGGATATCAGCAATAGCTACTTCTCTAGAGGTTAAAGCATCCAGCTTATGAGGTTCGTCCATCATCCACGGATTATCACTATACGGCGTTCTTGGCGTATATACAGCATTATCACCATAAATTTGTCTTAAAGTATATTTTGGTTTCAAGTAGATTACCCTCTTTCAAGTTTTAAGTACTCTACCCTTCCCATTACTTTTTGACACTTTTTATAAGAAAAAGTGGTTTTCTAGATTAAAAAAAATCCATTTTATTCCTAATTATAACCAAATTGCACTAATAGCTCTTCTAAATGTTTTTTTACCTTTGACCATTCTTCAATCGTGATACTATACATCACAGTATGCCGCGTTGTTCCATCCTTGCGAATCATATGATTACGCAATATTCCTTCCTTTGTGGCACCTATACGCTCAATGGCCTTTTGAGAACGAATATTTTCATGATCCGTTTTTATTTGAACTCGCTTTAAATGAAGCTGTTCAAAACAATATTGCAGTAATAAATATTTACAATTCGTATTTATAGCTGTACGCCAGTATGCAGGAGTCAGCCATGTATTGCCTATTTCTAGTCGCTGATGCTTATCATCAATATCCATAAACCTAGTTGAACCTATAATATCTCCTGATTTTTTATCCACAATTACAAACGGGAATTCTGTTTTTCCGCTTCTTGTTATTAATGCGTTTTCCACAAAGTTATTCACATCCTCCTTTTTCTTGATCGTTGTGGACATATGTGACCAAATTTCTGGATAACGCCCAGCCTCTATTATTCCCGGTAAATCGTTTAACTCTAAAGGCTTTAGTTTAACCACATTATTTTCTAATGCAATAAATTCCATTACAGCTCACTCCTTTTTTACTTATTTAACGATAAAATTGATATGATAGATATAACCAATTACTAAAAAACCGACCATACCAAAGGAGGCATTTTTGTGGAGCTTTCCATTTCATTTACAGGGGATTCAGCGAAATATATACACATCTACGAAGAAATAAAACACGCTATTATAACGAAAAAAATACACGCACATACGCAACTGCCTTCTAAACGAGCTCTTGCTCAAACATTGGATGTGAGCGTGCACACCATCAAGGAAGCATACGAACAATTACTTGCGGAAGGCTATATTTATAGCAAAGAAAGATCTGGTTATTATATCGCTCCCTTTGAATTTGATTGGCTACAGCAAGAACAGCCACCTGCTTTTACTCCTAGTATCAGTAACGCAAATGACATTCAATTCGACTTTACGAATGGACATGTGGATAACGAAGCTTTTCCTTATGCTGTTTGGCACAAGCTAATTAAAAAGCATTTTAATAGCAACAACTTATCAACAAGCCCCTGGGAAGGAGAGGCAACTTTACGCACAGAGATTGCTCGCTATGTAGAACGTTCGCGTGGGGTTGTTTGTGCTGCATCACAAGTGTTTGTCTATAGTGGTACACAAAGCCAGCTTCAAGCTCTCTGTCATTTTCTTGGTGGCACGACTCGCGTTGGCTTAGAGGAACCAGGGTTTAAACGAGTACGTGCCGTTTTACAGCAATGTGGATTATCTACAGAAGCGATTCCTGTGGATAATTCAGGGGTTACACTTCCTCCAACAACAATTCACATGTTATACACAACACCAGCTCATCAATTTCCTTTAGGCATGATTATGACGATGGAAAGAAGAGCGGCATTGTTACAATGGGCTAACTCGAACGAGGCTCTTATTATAGAAGATGATTATGATTCTGAATATCGTTATAAAGGGCTACCAATCCCTTCTTTAGCAAAAATGGATCAGCTTCAACGAGTCATCTATTTCGGAACATTCTCGAAAACATTGCTTCCATCATTACGTATTAGTTATATGATTCTACCAAAATCCCTAGTCATACCGTTTATGACTTTTCATCAAGATCAAAAATCAGTTGTCTCCAAAGTAGACCAGCTTGTTTTAGCAGATTTTCTTGCACAAGGGCAATTCGATAAGCATTTGGCAAAAATGCGGACGATTTATCGTAAAAAACAGCAGGCATTACTGGCTGCCATCTCTACACATTTTTCAAATGAATTTCAAGTGATCGGTGAAAAATCTGGGCTCCATCTTGTCATAAAGCTACCTCCATATCTTGCCGAAAATAGAGCAATCCAGCTAGCTCAAGAGGTAGGAATTCAAGTCTATCCATGCTCTACCTCCTATCAAAATGGTACGATTGACGCGAAGGTCATTATTGGCTATGGTGGACTGACACTTCAGCAAATTAATGACGGCATTGCACTCCTTGCTTCTGTTTGGCAATCATGATGAATTCATTAGTTTGTCTAAATCTTCATTGAATAGAGCGAAACCTTATAAAAATTTTTTCGTATATCAATTACGACACGCTGAAAATAAACATTGGCTGAATCAAGTTCAAATGATATGGACAAATAAGGGGATTAGATAATAATGGAGAAACGCGAGCAATTAGAACAGTATTTGCAAGAGATTCAATTGTGGGAGAAGGATCAAAAGGATTTATGGTTTTGGGAGAAATTAGGGAGAATACCTTTTAAGATATTAGATAAAATGACGCCTGCCTTTATTCAAAATAAAATTGCTTTATTAGTTGATGAATTAGGCAATTATATTCAATCGGGCGGGAAATATTTAATTAATGAACAAGCCATACTTCAAAAAATCCGCAACCATTCTTCTACACAGCATATTTTGACGATTGCTGATATTGGGCAAATTCCTTTAGAGGACATGATTGCTCTCAGTGATAAATTACAAAATGAACGTGTAAAATTTGCTACGGTACAAGGGGCCTCTACTGGCTTCGGAGGCATTTTTACTTTAGCTATTGATATTCCAGTTATTTTAGGAACTGCTTTAAAAACATTACAGGAAATAGCGATGATTCATGGCTATGATCCGAATGATAAGATGGAGCGTGTTTTCATAGTGAAATGTCTACAATTTACTTCTGCTGATATTGTCGGTAAAGAAGCCATTTTGCAGGAACTTTCAACTATGAATAGCTCGAAAAAGGCTTCTGATAATATGATTTCACAGCTCCAAGGATGGCAGGAAGTATTTTACACCTATCGAGATCAGCTTGGCTGGAAAAAGCTGTTTCAAATGATTCCTATTGCTGGAATGGTCTTTGGAGCCTATGCCAATAAAGGAATGATTCAGGATGTCGCTGAAACGGGCATGATGCTTTACCGAAAAAGACGTATATATGAAAAACTAAATGAATTAGAACATTAATAGAAATGGAAAGATGGCACTATTATTGACGTGTCATCTTTTTGTATTTTTATATTTTAATAAGAATTTTCCCTTGATGCTGGCGGCTTTCCATCAATTCATGTGCCTTTTTCATTTCTTCTAAGGCAAAAATTTTAGCAATGGGGACCTGAAAGCTATCTTCTTTTATTAAAGAAAAAATAGCCTGCGCAACCTGCTGCAACATTTCTGGCTTTGAAGCTCTAGTCGTGCCTAAGCTGAAGCCTTTTATAGTACGGCAGCTGCTATGTAAATCTGATGTTTTAATATTACCAGCTCTACCTCCACTATTGCCGAATTGTACAAGAGTGCCATAAGGCGCTAAACAATTCAAACTTTCCTCTGTTATAGCACCTGCTATCGAATCAAACACAATATCAACACCACGTCCCTCCGTTAGTTCATGCACTTGTGTACTGAATTGATCATATGTGAGAACATGATTTGCACCAAGCTGATACACGATTGGAGCTTTCTCTAAATTACTCACAGTCCCAATAATCTGCTTTGCCCCTAGCTTTTTTGCCATTTGGATGAGCATTGTCCCTACTCCACCGGAAGCAGCATGTATCAAGACGACATCATGCTGACCAATAGCTGCTATTTGATGTGTTAGCATATACGCCAAAAATGAAACCGTCGGTACAGCTGCTACCTTGTCAATTGGTACATCACTAGGAATTTTAAAAACCAGCTGTTCCTTAGCTACAACAAATTCTGCATAAGCTCCATTTTTAGGGAATGCGATGACTTGGTCGCCCTTTTGAAAGTTACTGTTATCATCGAAGACCTCTTCTACAACACCTGCAACATCTAAGCCAAGAATCATTGGGAAATTGGCTTTAGCTTTATTGCCTGTGCGGTTTTTAATATCTGCATAGTTCACACTCGTATAAGTTGTGCGTATTAGGACTTCGCCTTTAGTCAAAGTAGGCTCTGAACAGTCTATATAGTTTAAAACTTCTGCCTCACCAAACTCATGGATCACAATAGCTTTCATTCATTTCTCCCTCCTTGTTAAGAAAAATTATATACTAAATTTAGAATGGATGGATAATCTTCCTGACAATGGACTGGAGCAATAATGCTAGTCTAAAACAACAAGTGGTTTTGCCAATTAGGACGATTAACAAAGGCTCACTATTCACAGAAAAAAATAGTACAACTAACGACATTGGATCTTACCATTTTGAAGAATCTCGATCACTTACTTAAAGTTGCGTCAACTGTTGCTTGACCATACAAATTATCAGTAAAGGAATTGACGAAATTTTCAGATCACACTTTACCAAAATTATGTACATATGATACACTAGCAAAAATACATTGAAGAGAAGAGTAAATAAGGCTGTTCTTCCCAGAGAGCTCGGGTCGCTGAAAACGAGCAAGAACGAATGATTGAAACAAGTCTCGGAGTAGCGCATTGGACTTCTATTTGAATGATGGTGCGACGGGAACTCCCGTTATAGAGTTACAGTATAAACATAAGTAATTATGTCGTACTGAAAAGGCTATTATGGTGACATAGTAGTGAACTAGGGTGGCACCACGTGAGTATAAATTCCACAATCTCGTCCCTAAGACTAATCGTCTTGGGGGTGGGATTTTTTATTTTGCAGATCTTGACTTTGCTTAAGGAGGAATTGATATGAAGAAATCTTTAGAGAACTGGCGTTATCCTGCCATCCTATTATGTAGTATTGGTGTTTCCAGTATTGGCGAATGGATTTATTTTATCGCCTTAAATCTTATTGTATTAAATGTTACAGAATCAGCTCTTGCTGTCTCTGGCTTGTATATTGTAAGAGCAATCTCATCTTTGCTCACTAATTTTTGGGCAGGAAGCCTTATCGATCGCTATAATAAGAAACATTTAATGATTACTTTAAATCTTGTGCAATCTATACTAATTGTTATACTTCCCCTCTTCTATAGCTTAGCATGGATGTATACGCTAGTTTTTATCATTACAGTAGCTAGCTCTATGTATCATCCAACCTCGATGACCTACATCACTAAATTAATTCCTATAGCACAAAGGAAACGTTTTAACTCATTACGTAGCTTGCTGGACTCAGGGGCTTTTCTAACTGGACCAGCAATTGCCGGCTTTCTATTTACACTAGGAACACCCAATATGGCTATATACTTAAATGCCTTTGCTTTATTTTTATCAGCCTGTATAACGTTTAACATGCCGAGTGTTGAAGCCTTTAAACGGCTAAAGTTTGATAATGCTATAGAAAAAAAATCCCTTTACCAAGTACTATTTCATGATTGGCAAATGGTCATACGCTTTAGCTTAAAAAATATATATGTAATGAGCGTCTATTTATTGTTTAGTGCTACCATCGTCTTAATGACAGCGACTGATTCTTTAGAGGCTGCCTTTGCAACTCAAATACTTGCTTTATCAGAGGAACAATATGGAATTTTAGTTAGTATTGCTGGAATAGGTGTATTAATTGGCTCATTCACCAATTCAGCGGTAGTTGAAAAAGTGTCCACTGCCTGGTTGATTGGACTGGGGTCTCTTCTAACAGCATTAGGCTATTTGGTGTTTACTTCATCCTTCACTTTTCTTATTGCTGCTCTAGGCTGCTTTCTATTATCATTTGCGACTGCCTTTGCAAATACAGGATTCTATACCTTTTATCAAAATAATATCCCATCTGAGAGCATGGGGCGAATAGGCAGTATTTATGGATTCTTGGACGCATTTTTCATCATTCTCTTAACAGCCATTTTTGGCATTACTGCTGAACTAATCACAATACGATTTGTCGTCGTGAGTGCCTCCCTTGTTATGATCATCGTCGCTATTATTTTATTGTTTTTAAATATACAATCCTCTAAGTCCCATTACTATGAATATGACTAAAGAACATAAAAATAGGTCTTTTCCTTAAATAGGAAAGACCTATTTTATATGCCCGAGTTCTTGTGAGAGAAGGTAGGCTGTTTTGGTTACTTCTTTCACAATACCCTCTAATTTTTCATCATCTGTATCATATTCAAAGCATTCTGCACTGATAGCTGCAATTGGTTTCTCATCCAAATCAAAAACAGGCGCTGCAACAGAAACGGTTCCCTTTGTTTTTTCACCGTAGCTAATAGAGTAGCCCATCTCTTTAATTTGTTGAAGTTGCTCCATCACTTCATAATTCTCTGAAAAAGTAGCTTGGATTTCTTTGCTTGAAAAGGCTAGTAGCACTTTATTGGCAGCCCCGATTGGATAAGGAATTTTTTCACCAATCATATCTATGATTCGGACGTTTTTTGGGCTGTCTACTCTATCAATAATGATTGAGCTAAATTGTTTGGGAATATTTAAATATGTAGTTTCACGAACATTATTTGCAAGCTCTTCTAATAATGGATGTGCTTTTTCTCGAATATTTGTATGATGGTACATTTTCATTCCTAGTTGTAACCAAGTATACCCTAAACGAAATTCCTTTTTTTCCTCATTTCTTTCTACTAAATCGAAAGTTTCTAATGTATACAATAGACGATAAATCGTACTGCTCGGTAAATCTGTTTCATTGTAGATATCTTGCACAGAATAGAATTTCTTCGGTTGTTTAGCTAGTACATTAATAATCAACATTGCTCTTTCAATAGATTGAATCATCACTACTCCTCCTTTTATTCATTTTAACGAATTTTTACTCATTTAAATAGACTTCCTAGCGAATAAATTAATAATAAATAACAGAATTTTATAAAAATTAAAATTGACTATTACACGTTTTTCTTATATGATATTTTCATATTCCACTATACGGATTAATTTTCATATAATGAAAACAATTGAACTGAAATGGTTGCTAATTTGAATGATATGTAGTCGAACAAAAAAGGAGCAATATACATGTGTCAACAACTAAGTCAATTACCACTTGCAACACATATCGAAGAGCTTACAAAAGAATTAGTCCATATTAATAGCATTAATGGTACACATGGTGAAGGGAAAATCATTGAGTTCATCTATGAAAAAATGCAAGCATTCCCTTATTACCAAGAAAACCCTACATTTCTTTGGACGACAAATGTGAAGCATGATCCGATCGGACGCAAAAATCTCTTTGCATTCGTAAAAGGTCCTAATGAAACAAAGAAAACAATTATTTATCATGCCCATTTGGATACGGTCGATATAGAGGATTATGGTCATCTAAAGGAGTTTGCTTTTTCCCCTTACAAGCTTGAGGAGTTCTTTGGAAAATATGAAGGAAACGCTGAAGTACAAAAGGATGCTCAAAGTGGCGATTGGATGTTTGGACGTGGGGCTGTAGATATGAAAAGTGGTGCCGCTGTCCATGTGGCGAATATTCAGTATTTCACACAGCATCTTGAAGAATTAGATGGAAACCTACTTCTAATTTTAAATGGTGGTGAAGAGTCAGAGCATAATGGGATTATTGATGCATTAGATGAACTTAGTCATTTAAAAATAGCACATGGGTTGGATTTTCTAATGGCAATCAATACCGATTTTACAACACCATTATACGGGGATGATCCACATCGTTATATTTATACAGGCGTTGCTGGTAAGCTTCTTCCCGCATTCTATATCTACGGACGTGAGGTACATGTGGGTGATACATTAAGTGGTATCGACCCGAATTATATAGCAGCTAAAATTACTGAACGCATTCATAATAACTTAGCATTGACTGAGCAAATTACAGGTGAAACGATACTCCCACCTACTTGCTTATATCAGCGTGACACAAAGGAATCCTACACAGTTCAAACAGCATCTACAAGCCAAATTTATTTTAACTATTTTTTATATGAAGAATCTCCAGCTCATGTCGTCAGTAAACTAAAAGCTGTTACACAGCAGGCATGTACTGAAGCAGAGCAATACCTACAACTTCAATATGAAAAATATAGTGAATGGTCCAATGTCCCAAAACGCTCTTTGTCCTGGCATATTGAGGTGATGACGTATGATGAACTGATTTCATACTTGAATGAAAAAGGTGTTCAAACTGAGGCTATTCTTGCAGAGGTAATGAAAAAGAATGAAGGAAAGGAATTACGCCAACAGTCATTTGCTCTTGTGGATGCCCTACAAAAGGCCGATCCAGAACATCAACCTCGTGTTGTCCTATTTTTTGCACCACCATTCTTACCACATAATTATTTAAAGGAAAATGTGGAAAGAGATCAAGTATTGAAACAAACTATTGAGCATATTGTCAAAGAGGTTGCTATGGAAACAGGTGAGCTATTCCAAGTTAAACGCTTCTTCCCTTACTTAGCTGATGGTAGTTTCTTATCTATTCATGCGACAGAGGAA
The DNA here is from genome assembly GCF_002845985.1 of Lysinibacillus fusiformis. Taxonomy (GTDB): domain Bacteria; phylum Bacillota; class Bacilli; order Bacillales_A; family Planococcaceae; genus Lysinibacillus; species Lysinibacillus fusiformis_D. The sequence goes on from NZ_PDFK01000009.1 coordinate 100,215, forward strand.
GAACTACAAGAATTGCTTCATAATTTTCCAGAATGGAATACCCTTTATCCCCTACCCTTTGACAAAATAAAAGCACTAAATATCCCTTCCGTTACAATGGGTGTATATGGGAAGGATGGACACAAATGGACTGAGAGAGTTTACAAACCTTACTCCTTTGGCGTTTTACCAAAACTCATACAGAAAACAACTAAAGCAATATTCAAATCAAACCATTAATCTAATCAAAACACCATTCGATTCATTAGGAATCGAATGGTGTTTTTTTATGTACCTACATTTTATTCGGGAAGCATTTCACTTTATCTACAGCTTCTAGTAATTTTTTGGTTACTATTTCCGATTCATCAATATGTTCTGTTAAAACTTTATTCGTTTCATCAAATAGCGCTGTTGTTGTTTGGAATTTACTCATAACATCCTCAGTCGATATTTTTTGACTATCAATATATTGCAGCAATTCCTTCACTTCACCCTGCACATTCATAATGATTTGGAGTAAAGCATTGATTTGCTCAGAAGTATCTGTACTTTTTTGTAGGCCCTCTGTTACTAGCTGCATATTATTTTTATTATCTTCATAGGCTTCAGAGATTTGTTCCTCTATTTTTTTCGTAAGGTTTACAATATCTTCTGTGCTTGACTTTGTATTTTCTGCTAATTTACGTACTTCTTCTGCAACAACTGAAAACCCTTTGCCATGTTCGCCAGCTCGTGCTGCTTCAATTGAGGCATTCAAAGCAAGTAAATTAGTTTGGTTGGAAATCTCACTAATCACTTTGACAATATCCGTTATTTGCTTTGATCGTTCACTTAAATGATTCATGCTATTTGTTGTTTTTCTTGATTGTTCACCTAGCTCATCAATAACATGCTGCACTTCCTTAACCGCTTGTTTGCTATCAATCGATAAAGAAACCATTTTATCTGATGAGACAATTAAAGAACTACCTTTTTCAAGTGCATGTCCAGATATGGTATTTGATTGTATTGTACTATCTTCTACTCTATTAAATTCTTTTAATATTTCAGTAACCATCTCTCCTAAAATGATATGCTGGTTATTGACTATATCATGTTGTCCAATCGTTGAAATTAGTTCTTTATGTAGTTCATTGAGGAAAATCTGAAATTCATGATCCTTCTTATCTAGCTTTGCATTCAGTTCATCAATTTTAGCCTTAAATTGCTCTATATCTTCTTTTTTTGATTGAAACATTGTTAACATAGCCTATCACCCCAGAAAGTAGATTATTGAATATGTATTTAGTTTACTGGATTTAAAGTGATTAATATACATTTTTAGAAAAAAACACTCACTTCTATCAGCGTAATCCCGATAAAAGTGAGTGTTTTATTTATTAATAAGCTAAACCGAATAAAGCTTTAATATGTGTTAAATAACGAATATTTGAAGCTTCTTTCATTAATGTTGCAGGAAGACCTTTAAGCTCTGTGTTGCTTGCGCCAATTGTAGCGACAGCATCTTTACGACCTAAGCTTGCAAGTGTGCCTGAGTTTACTGCTGAGAATGATTTCATCTCTTGGTTTCTGTATTGTGCAAATACATTATAACCAGCGCATTCACCCATTTGCCATGCAACTTGTGCAGTTGGAGCGTATAATGGACGACCTCCATCAGCAGGTAGAGCTACTGATGCATCACCAATAACAAATACATCTTCGTGAGAAGTAGATTGTAAGAATTCATTAATTGTTGCTTTACCACGATCAGCTGCTAAACCTGATTCACCTACGATTGGTAGTGGAGCTACCCCACCTGTCCATACAAGTGTGTTTGCAACGATTGGTTCACGATCTTTTAATGAAATAACATTGCCGTCAACACCCGTTACAGGCGTACCTGTAATAAATTCTACACCGCGTTTTGTTAAGCTTTCTGTAGCGCGTTGGATCAGTGTATCTGGAAGTACTGGTAAGATTTTTGGACCAGCTTCAACAAGTTTAATTTTAAGGTCAGCAAAGTTAACACCGTGTTTTGCAGCGATTTTCGGGAAGTTGTCCACAATTTCACCAACAAGCTCAACGCCTGTTAAACCGCCACCGCCAATAACGATTGTTGCATCTGCTTCATCTTTAGATTGTGCGTATGCTTTAATGCGGTCTTCGATATGCTTGTTAATTTTGTTAGCATCATTTACTGATTTAAGGACCATAGAGTTTTCTTCTAATCCTGGGATACCGAAGAATCCAGTTTGGCTACCTAAAGATACTACAAGCGTATCGTAAGTTAATGTATAGCCATTATCTAAATCAACTTTTTTATTATCTACATTGAATTTTGATACTTTTGCAATGTGTAAGTCGATATCTAAACCTTTAAAGATTTTTTTAAGTGGTAATGCAACAGCACCTTCTGCAATTGTACCACCTGCTAAACGGTGAAGCTCAGTGATAATTTGGTGTGTTGGGAATTGGTTTACTACAGTAATTTTAGCTTCATCAGCTGATAGATATTTACGTGCTGTTAATGCAGTTAAAACGCCAGCGTAACCTGCACCTAAGATGACGATTTCTTTTGACATGATTAATTAATCCTCCGTCCTTACGAATTGAATTTACCTTGAGTCTTATTTAGCTTTGCGTTCTGAGCTTACTTGTAAGAAAGCATTAACAAAACGGAAAACATTTTGAACTTGAGGGTCTTTTAACATTTTCACAAGACCGAATAAACCAATTACTTCTTGGCTTTCAGATGCACGGTCTTTCGCTTCAATTGCAGTTGCTGCAAGGTTTTTCGCAGAGCCTACTACAGGACCAGCCATTTCTGTTACTGCTCCAACAGTATCATTTTTAAGCACTTCGTCTGTTGCAACAGCTTGAGCAAACTCGTATGATTTCGTTAATAATGTCATCATTTCAGTTAACTTTGGTAATTGCTCAACTAAAGTTGTAAGTGATTCTTGAACTTCAGGCTTTAATAATTGATCTAGTACATCTAATTGCTCTTTACTCACAGTTACTTGTTCAGCCTGTGTTTGGTTATTCGTTTCTGACATTTTGAACTCTCCTTTGCCATCACTAGTACTATTTTTTATTGCTTACATGTAAAAAAGACCATTAAGGTAAAACTTAACAGTCGTTACAGCGTATATCTTACACAATCACCAGTCACAAGGGCTGGATAGCGATTCGTATGACTTGTTATTACAATGTTTACTTTAAATCGCAAAAAGCGCATCATAATACCATCCTTATCTTGTCTTGGTGACATTACAACCTTCATTATAAGACTGTTTGTACATTATTTCAATGAGCTATATCACAATTTCGACAATATTTTCAAAACTCATTGATTTTATCAACTATTAACTGTCTTACTATAATAAATTTTCCAAAGCATCATAATTTTTTATGATAATTCTTTTTCCTGTCATCTCTATATAACCTTCCTTTTGAAATGCAGATAAACGACGGCTTAATGTCTCTCTTGTAGTATTCAATAAAGAGGCTAAATCTTTTTTTGTAAGTGTCAATAAAAATGTATCGCTTCCTGCTGTAGCAGCAGATTTTAAAACAAAGGCAGCCAGTCTTTCACTTACCTCTTTAGAAACAGCTTCACTCAATTGATTTTCTGTCTCCTCTAATCGTGAGGAAAGCTGGGCAAGCATATGAAACAGCGTAACAGGCGTACCTGCTAAGATCTTCATCAGTTCCTCACCATCAAGTGAGCAAATTTCAGTTTTTTCTAGTGCCTCTACTGTCGATTTTTGCGGCTCATTATTAAACAATGTAACATCCCCAAAAAATTCTCCTGCTTCCAAAACTCTCATAACGTACTCCCGACCGTCTGTAGAAATATGAGATACTTTTGCACGGCCATACCTTACGATAAATAATTTTTTCTTCCGGTCACCTGCGAGTAAAATAATTTCTCCCTTATCAAAATGATGATGTGTAATAATGTGTGAGATTTCTTCCATTTCATGTGCTTTTAGATGTTGAAATATTGGTACCTTTGAAAAACAGTATTGTTTTTGACAGTTCATTTATCTACCTCCAAATTTGACATATATCACAGTAATTAATGTTATATTACCTTTATAATAGTGAGAATAATAATCATTTTCAATAAAAGGAGGATACATAAATGACTAAACAAACCTTAAACTACGAAAAAATGCCTGGTCATTGGCTCTTAGCGAGCTTAGGAAAAACGGTACTTCGCCCTGGTGGCATTCAAATGACATGTCAAATGCTTCAACATTTAGCCATTAAAGAACAGGACTATGTAGTAGAATTTGCACCTGGACTTGGCACTACTGCAAAAATGACATTAGCAAAAAATCCAACCTACATAGCCGTTGAACGTGATGAGGAAGCTGCAAAAAAGGTAAGAGAATATTTAAATGGGGATAATCAACGCTGTATCATTGGTAGTGCTGAGCAAACTGGTTTACCAGATGCATGGGCTACTGTTGTCTACGGTGAAGCCATGTTGACCATGCAATCAACTAAACAGAAAAATGCCATTATTAGCGAGGCAAAAAGACTATTAAAGCCTGGTGGTATCTATGCCATACATGAGATGTGCTTAACACCATCTACTATTACTAGCACTCAACGTGAAGAGATTCGTAAAGATTTAGTCCAAGCTATAAAGGTCAATGCCCTACCATTAACAGTAGAGGAATGGGAAGATGCTTTAAAGCAACATGGTTTTACTATAGAACATGTAGAAACGGCACCTATGCATCTCCTCTACCCGAAACGCTTAATTGAAGATGAAGGCTTATTCGGCGTTCTAAAAATCATCAAAAATGTAGTAATAAATTCGAAAGCTCGTAAGCGCGTACTTTTTATGCGTAAAACGTTTATGAAGCATAATCAAAACCTACAAGGCATCTCTATCATTGCGCGTCTGCCTTAATAACATCACTTAAAGTTCAGCTAAAAATGAAGCATAGAAAAAGCTCCATTCGCTAGGAGCTTTTTTATTTCAATTTAATCACAATCAAGCGAACATCTGTAATAGCTTCTAAGCTGTGCTTCTCAGATGGGTTTAAGGCTAAGATGGTATCCTGTGTTAAAATTTCTTCCACCCCTTCAATAATAAAGCGAACTTCCCCAAATTGAACAATAATTAAAACTTCATTGTCTGTATGATGCTCAGGAATTTTTTCACCTGCTCGCAATTGAATGTTTAAAACATCTGCACCCTCAATACTGCCCAATTTACCAATATGCTTTTTCTTCTCTTTTAGCATTGCTTGAACTTGTATAATTGTCATTGTCATTCCTCCCTATTCCATGTCATCATTTTTGCTTTTAATGGGTTTAAAATAAAACTATCGATTGCTAAAATTATTAGTACACTTATCAACGTCCAAGCGAATACTTTATCCGTATTAATATTGATGCGTGCCATCGTTAAAGCCGCTCCAATACCACTATTCGTTCCTAATAGTTCAGCCATAATGGTCATTCTTACTGCACCTCCTGCCGCCAGCGAACAGGCTGTAAAAAATGGCACCATCAGACTTGGTAATATGATGAAACGTAACTTTTGCCATGTTGATTTTTGATAGACGGTCGCCATTTGTAAGAGTTGATTATCTATTTGTCGATAACCATTAGCAATATTAATATAAAATGTTGGAAACACTAAAATACTTACGACAAATATTGGTATGATTGAATTAGTACCAAACCATACCATTGCAACTACGACTAAAATAATAGGTGGAATACCTAATAAAAATGCAATAACTGGGCGGAACATTTCATAAATAACTGCAAATCTACCCGCCAATAAACCCGATAAAATTGCCAAAAACATACCGATTGATAAACCTACTACCATACGAACCATTGTTAAATAAAGTTGATGAAGCAACTCACCACTTACTATAAGTTGCCATAGTGCTGTTAGTGTTTCATATGGAGAGGGTATTAAAATGCTCGGGAAATTTAAAGATAATAGTGTCCAAATGAGCACGATGCCACTGCAAGTGCTCATTTGAATAATCAAGCTTTTTTTACGGTTCATAATAGAAATCATCATCCGGTAATTGCCCACCAATAATATCTGGCGATAGTGAAGCTAGTTGTTCAAAGAAAAACTCAAGCTCTTCCTTGGCTTCTTGCGCCGTGACAAATTCGATATTTAAATAAGGTAATAATCCTGCAATAAAGGTTGGATCAAGCCCTTCTTGATACGATGCCAATAGCTCACCAGCAGCTTCAGGATTATCTTTTAAAAATTGAATAGATTCCTCTATTTTTGCTTGTAGCAATGCTACAGTTTCTGGGTGCTCTTGAATTAATGCCTTATCCACAACAAGGCCAGCTTGAGGAATACGCGGTGCCTTTCCTGTTGCTGCTGCCCATTCCTCTTGTAGACTCATTGATTTTTGTAGGGCAATTCCCTCTTTTTTCGCCTTCGCAATAACAAGGGAAGCAGTATGCTCTGGTAATACAGCATATTGTGCTTTGCCAGCCGCTAATAATTGGACAACCTCCTGAGGAGTTGCTGTATATTCCACCGTTAAATCTTTCTCTATATCTAGCCCGTTTTTCTGTAATAAATACTGAAATACTAATGCTGGCATATCTCCCTTAAATGGTACATGGACCGTTTTACCTTTTAAATCCTCCCATGATATTGCTTCACCCTCTGGTCCAATAAAATATAAAATACCCCAAATTAATGTATTTACCAATTGAATGTCTACACCTTTATTGTAAAGGTTAGCACCTACATATGTTGGCACAGCAGACACTTGCACCTGACCTCCACTGATACGTGCACGTAATTCGTCAGGAGTATTCCAAGTTAGAAACTCAACATCCTCTGCACCTTCTAGTAACGATTTATCATCAATCATTTTATAGAGTGGTGCAGCAATCGAAATACCTGCCGGTGCCTGAATAGTCATTTTTTCAACCTTTGATACACTTGGTTGTTCAGTAGTAGCTTGTACACTTTTCTCTGGTTCTTGAGCTTGCTTTGCTTTTTCTGTATTGCCACAAGCCGTTAAGACAACTGTAAGACATACTATTAAAAGACTTACTATAGGCCATTTTTTCATAGCATACTTTCTCCCTTATTTAAAGTTGTAATAATTGATATTCAATATTTTTTATATAATCAAAGTTACGATGTTTTCTTGGTGTATCTAAAACTATTTCCTTGTAGATTCCTTCATTTGCATACGCAATATTAATAATGCGGTCTGCTACCGTTGCAGCTTCTTCATAGTCATGAGTTACATAAAACATACCTACTTGCTCATTTTCTATTAAATCAATAAGGTCCTGCACAAGTTCTTTTTTTATCCAATAATCTAATGCTGAAAAAGGTTCATCCATCATAATAAGCTTAGGCTTGCATGCAAATGCTCTAACAATTGAAACTCGCTGCTTCATGCCACCAGATAATTGCTTAGGAAACGCATCCATTTCATTGTCAAGCTTAACGCGAGCTAATAGATTCATAATTTGAGATCTATCTACTACACCATTACAGCTAAATGTGACATTTTCATATAATGTACACCATGGTAATAACCTTGGTTCTTGAAATACATAACCCAATTTATCTGTGATGCATGTAATATGACCAGATGTTGGCTGTAGTACATTCGTTGCAAGATGTAAAAAGGTAGTTTTTCCACATCCTGAAGGTCCAACAATAGCCACCACTTCGCCTTCTTGCAAACTTAAATGACAATCTTTAATAATTTGCTTCGTTCCAAAAAATTTAGATACGTGTTCAAATTGAATTGCTGTTTTCATTGGCTATCCTTGCTTTTTTGCAATGATGGTAATGTGACCAAAATGATGGCGAGCATGATCAAAATGCTCAATTATTTCAAGGAAATATTGCTCATCATCCGAATTTTTCCGTGCATTTTCAATGATACGTATTAAACCATCTAAGCCCTCATCTCGTATAAGCCCTACCAAAGATACTAAGTGGAGTTCTCCAGTATGCACATCTACAGGTTTGAATCCTGTATTTTCAACTAAAGTTTGCCAATGCTGCTTTGATAGTGGCTGTGCCTTCACAACAATGACATTACGCAGTGCCTCAATTTCATCAGTAACACTTTCTTCACTTGATGCTTTAACAACTAAATCATGTGTTGCTAAAATACCGCCTGGCTTCAAAACCCTCCTATATTCAGCTAAAGCCTGTTCTTTTAATTCCTGTGGTAGCATTGTGAGCATCGCTTCATTTATAACCACATCGAAGGTTGCATCATCAAATGGTAATTGTGTAGCATTTCCTTGTTGAATTTGAACGAGATGCTGTACATTTTCACGAATAATAATCTCATTTGCTGTTTGAACTACCTCTTTATTAATATCAATTCCGCTTACTTTAGCATTGTATGCTTTGGCAATATGTATTGCTGTCGCTCCTGTATTCGTAGCCACCTCCAGGACATGGCTATCTTCATGTAGCTGACAAGCCTCTAATATTCGGTTCGTAGCCTCCTTTCCACCTGGACGTAAAATTGTCTTTCCTAACTTCGCTAAAAAGAGATGTGTAGGTAAACGCTGTTCTGTCGAATTCATTTTTTCTCCTCCTCTGTCATCTATAGCTACACTATAAATGAGAACCATTATCAATGTATGTGACCCATATCACAATTAAAGGAGTTACCTCAAATAATGAGATAACTCCTTTAATTGTGTTGAAAAACAAAACAATCCATAGAGTTTTGGTGACAGGTGAAAATGGATTTCCGTTGCAGGCTACTTGCTTTCCTGTGGGCGAGCGCATAGCCGCTCCGTTTAGAGGCTTGCCTGTCTCACTATCCCACGGGAGTCAAGTAGCCTTCCACTCCAACCTACAAAATGTTACCTTTTTAGCAGAGGTTTTCAAATAAATGAAGGTGTTCACCACTCTTTATGAAGAGGTGTTGTCACTCATTAAGAATACAGATAATGGGCGATTTGATTGCTATGCTACTATGAAAAAAGTTAAGACACTTTGCAGAATGGTTGATTGGAGTGGAGCCAGCGTCACTCCTAGGGGATTTAGCGTCACAGAGGAGACCCTGGAGCGAACGGAAGTGAGTGAAGCGGCTCATCGGACGCCCCCTGGAAAGGACGCTGGCGGAACGGAAATCACCCCCCACCTTGCTAAAAGGTCGTTTTCTGCTAGTGACATGATCTTTTTTCAACAACATAACAGGAGTTACCTCGAATAATGAGATAACTCCTGTTATCAAAAATCACATAATCATTAAGTTTTATTTATTTTCAACAGACAGCCAAAAGAAATTTGTTACTTCCTTTGCCGTCACATCTACTGAGCCTAGCAAAGTTTTACCGTCGCCATCTTTAAAATATCCTACTGTCATTAATGCCATAAAGTTATGAGCGAAAAATTTAGCATTTCCTTTTCGAATCGTGCCATTATCCATCTCCACTTGCATGGTCTGCTCTATTGTTTGATACATATCATTTTCAGATGCCTGTACTTGTTTCAGCTGTGGTTCCAATAAATTGATGGTTGCCTCTTTCATAAAATTTTTCATATCAATATCGATAGTCGCTGATAAATGAACTGCCACAAGCTGCTCTAATCGCTCTTTAAATGGTATAGGCTGCTCTAAAATTTCTAGGATAGATAGCTTGATTCGATCCATCATAGCAATTAATGCAGATGTATATAATTCACCTTTAGTTGGGTAGTAGTAATAGATAGTCGCCTTTGTTACGTTACAAGCTTTAGCTACATCATCCATCGAAATATTTTTGTAGCCTTCTTTAATAAAAAGTCTTGTGGCCGTTTCAAGGACAAGATCTTTTGTTGGTTTCGCATTTCCATCATGGCGAGGTCTCCCGAGAACACGCGGTGATTGTTTCAACAAGTTCGCCTCCTTAAATTAAGCATACTTTTTACACATAGTATAACATATGAATATTTCTAGGTTGATTAATTAACCTTCTAGTATATATAATTAAATCACTTACATGAAATGGAGGTCTTCTCATGAAAAAACATCCACTTGAGCAATGGGGCTCAATGGTTGCAAGTAAAAAGGGTCGCTTATTAGCATTAGCTTTTTGGGTGTTATTAGTAGTGGTGCTGTCGTTTGCATGGCCACAAATCAATAGTATAGAAAGTGAATCCGGTAAAAATTTACCTGATACTGAAATGTCTGAGCAAGCAGCGGCGATTATTGCCGAGCAATTCCCTAACGATGCTGGAACACCTTTATTACTAGTTTGGCATCGTGACAGTGGTCTTAGCATTGGGGATTTTACGGCTATCCAAGGTGTTTATAGCGAGCTTCAGGCAAAGCCCTTAGCCCATCAAACAATGATCCCACCATTTGATCAAATGCCACCACAGGCTTTAATGACTTCCGCTTCCGAAAATGGCACAACGATTGTGACACCAGTGTTTTTTGAAAAAGATGTCGCTACAGATATGCTACAGGATAGTTTAGATCATCTGACAAAGGTAATGGAACGCTATCAAGTTCAATTAGATGAGAAATTATCCAGTGATGCACTCCATGTCCGCTATTCTGGACCAGTTGGGATTGCCACTGATGCTGTCAGTTTATTTTCACAGGCAGATGTGAAATTATTAATAGCAACCGTATTGCTCGTTTTAGTATTACTTATTATCATTTATCGTTCACCATTACTGGCTATTATTCCTTTAATTGTTGTAGGTCTTGCCTATGGTGTTATTAGTCCGACACTTGGTTTCTTTGCTGACCAAGGATGGATAGATAAGGATTCGCAAGCAGTATCCATTATGACTGTTTTACTCTTTGGTGCAGGTACTGACTATTGTTTATTTTTAATTTCTAAATATAGAGAAATTCTCTTAGATGTTGAGGATAAGACTGCTGCTATGAAGCTGACTGTCAAAGAATCAGGTGGTGCCATTTTAATGAGTGCTTTGACGGTTGTCATTGGTCTAGCTACTCTTAGTCTTGCTCATTATGGTGCATTCCAACGCTTTGCTGTGCCATTTAGCTTTGGCGTGCTTGTAATGGGAATTGCAGCACTTGTTGTCCTACCAGCTATTCTTGTCATAATAGGACGTGTAGCTTTCTTTCCCTTCATCCCTCGTACTGAGGAAATGGCAAATAAAAAAGGTAAAAAGCAGCATAAACCTTCACATAAGGTTAGTCATAAAATCGGACGTTTTGTTACACATAAACCATGGATTGTTATTGCTGTAACAGTCATTTTACTCGGGGGATTGGCAGCATTCGTTCCACGTATTCAATACACGTTTGATCTGCTTTCATCCTTCCCAAAAGATATGCCGTCCCGAGAAGGCTTTACTTTAATAGAAGAGAATTTTTCTCCTGGAGAGCTAGCTCCTGTTCAATTGGTTATTGATACTGAAGGTACCGATATTAATTTACAGCAACAACTTGCTGACATCTCTTATATTGATAGTGTTGCAGATGTACAAACTGGCGATAAAAATAAGGCTATTCAATTGTACGAATTAACTTTCAATGTCAACCCCTATGCAAAGGAATCATTAGCCCATATTCCTGAGCTTCAAGCTGAGGTAATTAAAATGTTGGAGGTACAAGGGCTCACTAGTGCTGAGAAGCATGTTTGGATTGGTGGAGAAACAGCCAGCCAATACGATACACAACAAATAACTAAGCGTGATGAGACCGTGATCATGCCAACCATGATTGCTTTAATCGCATTATTATTGTTTGTTTATTTACGCTCTATTACTGCTACGGTTTATTTATTAGCAACCGTTATTATTTCCTACTTTGGAGCATTAGGTGCTGGATGGCTAATTTTGCATCATATCATGGGTGCAGAAGCCATTTCTGGAGCTATACCACTGTATTCCTTCGTGTTCCTAGTAGCACTCGGAGAAGATTATAATATCTTTATGATCTCAGAAATTTGGAAAAAGCGTAAAACTGCTGATCATTTAACAGCTGTAGAAGAAGGTGTCGTCCGAACAGGAAGTGTTATTACATCCGCTGGACTCATCTTGGCAGGTACGTTTGCTGTGTTGGCAACTTTACCGATTCAGGTGCTTGTTCAATTTGGTTTCGTTACAGCCATCGGTGTGCTTCTCGATACATTTATTGTACGTCCATTGCTTGTACCAGCAATCACAACAGTACTAGGTAAATATGCATTTTGGCCAGGGAAGTTATTTAAAAAAGAGGCCTAAACAGATAACACGGACATTAGATAAGTATGACTATCATACTTGCTAACATCCGTGTTTTTTCTATTAATACTATAAACATTTCATCATATAATTATACTAATTTAACTTTATTACTCTCCATTCAAATAAAGGAGTGGCATAAATGAACCTTCAAAAACTACAGCAACGCTTCCCATTATTAACCCCCTTTTCAGGTAAAACAGACGGAAACTATGTATTTAATTTTGACAACCATCTTTATGAAATTCCAGCACATACCGTGACACAAAGTGAATTTGAGCTGTTGCAAATTTTCTCAGATCCCATTGCCTTGCCACATGACTACGATAGGATTTGGCTAGATTATTTAACAGACCTAACGGATATTGCTCCATCTATCCTTCCTCTACATCGTTTGTTATTTCTTCACTTCGACAAAGATTTTACAGCACCTGCATTACTCCGCACAATCTTTGAAGCTTTACTAGGAAAAGATATTTTCATGCTATCCATACATCCACAATTATTTGTCATAATCGAATGTATTAAGGGTGATGAAATATTAAATTTTGCTCATTATCTTGATCCATTAATCGAGGATTTACAGGCTCATTTTAAGATTTTCGTATCTGATGTTATACCAGACGTAACGACGACTAAGGAGCGATTTAGCTGGTATGTCCACCTTCAACAATTTATTTGGACCTATACACCAAAGCATGTACTCACACAGCAGGAGATTTTAGTGCCATATGTCATGCAGCGTATAGAGTCACATGAAAAGGAGATTTTTATTTCCTCTGTCTTAAAAAGTGCCACCTCTCAGCCTGAATTACTCCATACGATAAAGCAATTGATTGAATATGAAGGGAATATCACATTAGCTTCTAAAAAAATGTATATGCATCGCAATACACTACAAAATCGCTTAGAAAAATTTCAGCTATTGACGCAAAAGGACATTCGGCATTTTTCTCATCGACTAGATGTTTATTTCGCAATTATTTTCTTAGAATCACTTTAGGTTAACTGCACAATTAATGGCCTCAACACTGTGCACTGTTTCTCTATCACTCTGTGCTGAAGTTATTTACAATAAAATTATGTCTTACAAAGGGGTGTATATTATGGCGGAATTACGGTTAGAGCATATCTATAAAATTTACGATAAAAATATTCAGGCTGTAACTGATTTCAATCTGCATATTCATAATAAAGAATTCATTGTGTTTGTAGGTCCATCTGGCTGTGGAAAAACCTCAACTTTGCGTATGATTGCTGGCTTAGAGGACATATCAAAAGGAGAACTCTATATTGATGATGTCCTAATGAATGATGTGGAGTCAAAAGATCGTAGTATTGCCATGGTATTTCAAAGCTATGCTTTATATCCACATATGACAGTCTATGATAATATGGCGTTTAGCTTAAAGCTCCGAAAGGTCGATAAAAAGGAAATAGATCACCGCTTCAAAGAGGCTGCTAAAATATTAGGTTTAGAGGATTATTTAAAAAGAAAGCCAAAAGCTTTATCAGGTGGACAACGTCAGCGTGTGGCACTTGGTCGAGCTATTGTTAGAGACGCTAAAGTATTTTTAATGGATGAACCTCTTTCTAATTTGGATGCCAAATTACGTGTGCAAATGCGTGCTGAAATCCAGAAACTCCATCAACGAATTCAAACAACTACAATCTATGTTACGCATGACCAAACAGAGGCTATGACAATGGCTACTTGCCTCGTCGTGATGAAGGATGGTCTTATTCAACAAATCGGGACGCCAAAGGAAGTATATAATACACCTCATAACATGTTTGTGGCAGGCTTTATTGGTTCACCATCCATGAACTTATTCCATTGCCACCTTACAGAAACAGAGATCCTTTTAGGAGAGCAGAGCTTCCCTATCCCATCCATGTACGTACCATTGTTAAAGGAAAAAAATTATTTTGGGAAAGAGATTGTTATGGGTATACGTCCTGAGGATTTACAAATTACGGATGTCGTTTCTCCCTTTGCTTTTAAGGCAACTATTGATGTTACTGAATTACTAGGTGCAGAAACTTATCTTTATTGTTCTTTAAACAATCAAAATTTCATTGCACGCGTACAGGCTGACAATAATTCACACCCATCCGATAGGGTTTCCTTTGTCATGAGGGAGGAAAAAATCCACTTCTTTGACCCTGAAACAGAAGAGCGCCTTTAAGCATACACTCTAGAGGAAGGCGTCGACTACAGCTGAATCGAAACCAAAAACGAAGACGATACTATGGGATAATAGATCGCCTTCGTTTACTTTATTTTATTTTTTCGTTTCGCCACTTTTTTATGCAGCCCTTGAATGACTGAACGTGTTTCGTCTAAATAGTCAACTGTCTGCTCATAGGCACTCGTCACGACTCCCATAAATAAAATATCAATGACGAGTAGTTGGGCAAGGCGTGAGGAGGTTGCACCACTTCTAAAAGTAGCTTCAACATTTGGAGATACATATAAGCAAATGTCCGCTAAACTAGCTGCTAAAGAACTACCATAGCGCGTTAAACTAATTGTAGTTGCCGGTGTTTCCCTAGCTATCTCAAGAATTTTAGCCACTTCATGTGTTTCTCCAGAAAAGGAAATGCCCACTACGACATCTCCCTCCTGTGCATTGACTACCGCTGTAGCTCCTAAATGTAGGTCCATAAAAGCTCTACTATTTTTATTGATTCTTGAAAATTTTTGATCTGCATCCATTGCTGCTATACCTGAAGCACCCACTCCAAAAAATATAATTTTACGAGCTTGTGATAAAGCAGTGACGGCACGCTCTAATTCAACTATATCTATTAAATTAGCTGTTTGTGCCAAAATTTCACTACTTTGCATCGTCACCTTTTCTACAATCGATGGCAATGCTTCATTTGCCTCAATATCCCGATCTACTGTTTTCGTATGTTGTAAATCACCAGCGATACGTAATTTCAGCTCTTGAACACCACTTATATTTAACGATTTACACAGACGAATGACAGCCGCACTACTTGTATGACTTGCTTCTCCCAATTCAACCGCAGTCATTTTAATTGCCTGTGTTGGGTAGTCTAAAATAAAGCTCGCTACCTTTTTTTCTGAAGGAGGTAGCTTCTCTCGCATTTCTGCAAGCATAATTAAGCCAGCATTTATTTTGTCCATTCTTCCATCCTCATCTCTTGTTGAATGGAGGTTTCCATTCACATCTCGCATCAAAACTTTCTTCATTCCACTGCTCTACGTACATGCCCTTCGGATTGGGCTAGTAATTCCGTTGCTTCTTCTATTGTTGTATTCGTCAGTAGCATCACAATCGATAGCTTCACTTGAAAATTAGTTTGCTCCAAAACACTTTCAGCCTGACTATAAGCAACACCTGTCACATCACAAACTATTTGTTTGGCTCGCTCTCGCAATTTAAAGTTACTAGCATGGACATCCACCATTAAATTTTTATAGACTTTGCCAAGCTTGATCATTGTGGCTGTTGTAATCATATTCAGTATTTGTTTATGGGCAGTGGCAGCCTTTAATCTTGTAGACCCTGTCAAAATTTCCGGACCAGTAATCACCTCTATCGCAATGTCCGTATACTGACTAATGGCAGAATGAGAATTACTAACTAAGCTGATGGTTTTCGCTCCTATTTGCTGCGCGTATATTAATGCCCCCTTCACAAAAGGTGTTCTACCACTTGCCGCAATTCCAATCACTACATCGCGGTTTGTTAGCTGTCGTTTCTTTAATTCTGCTTCGCCTAATGACAGATCATCCTCCGCTCCTTCTACGGCAATCATGACTGCCTCTTCCCCACCAGCCAATATTGCCTGTACAAGCGCTGGTAAGGTACTAAATGTGGGCGGACATTCCACTGCATCAAGCAAACCAATTCGCCCACTCGTCCCTGCACCTACATAAAATAAACGGCCACCATTCTTCAGTGCATGAACAGTAGCTGTAATAGCTTGTTCAATCTCAGGTAAAACTTTGGCTATGGCTAACGGTATTTTTTTATCCTCTTCATTCATCAGCTTTACAATTTCAGCAGTGGACATTAAATCTAGATTTGTCGTATCTGGATGGTAGCCTTCAGTCGTCAGTTTTGTCATGCGTTCCATTGAATTTAAATCCCTCCCGCGCTCTTTTCATAGATGCTCATCCAAGTTCCCTTTACCGTTTGCTGTAAAGCTTCTGTCATTTGAATCCCCTCACTCAAAAGCCCATTAATGAAAGCACCAATAACAGGTGGCACTTCAGGTTGTATGAGCCGATTATGCCTAGTTGCTAGCCGTAATGTCTCTTGAAAACATTGCTTAAAATAAAGATTTTCAAATAAACCTCCACATATGACAATAGGCCAATTTTTCACTTGTGGTTCTTTTTTCAGCATCGTTTGGAGGAATTGCACTAAATGATGAATAGCCTGTTCGATAATATTCTTTGCTTTATCATTCTGTTGTTCAGCTAAACTTAACACCGTCCGAGCTATAGAGGCTATGAGGACACGTGGTTGTGGATGCTCATAAACATGGGTAATGATGTCAGTAGGATTTGTTAATGTTAACTGCTCTAAAATGGCCGCAGTAAAGACATCTCCATTCATGCCAAAAACATCATAATGCTGAGCAATTTCACGCAATGCCTCTTGCCCAATATAGTAGCCACTGCCTTCATCTCCAAATAAATAACCCCATCCTCCAACACGACTAACTTGATGATCTTTCCTGACAGCGTATACAATGGAGCCTGTGCCTGCTATTACAACGAGCCCTTGCTGGGTAAATGTACCGCTAGTAAGAGCCGCTACTGCATCATTGGTGATCGTTACCTTACAAGAGCTAGCAGGGAAAATGAAACCAATCCATTGCTCCCAGCGGACTTTATCTACTTGTCGATCTCCTCCTGCCACACATAAGAACACAGTCGAAACATCACTCTTTGTCGCAGCTATCTTTTGTAATAACTGGGCTAGTAGATGCTCAATCTGTATCCTTACCACGTTTGGTGGTGTCGCCTTCATATTTGTTCCGGCTCCTTCAACAACTGCCAGCACTTCTCCTTCTTTCGTTCCGACTACTGCGCGAGTTCTCGTTCCGCCTCCATCTACCGCAATAATGTATTGTCTATTTAATAGCACCAGCCGTCAGCCCTTCCATAAATTGCTTTGAAGCAATGAAGAATAATAGGATCATTGGTAATGATGCTAATGTTAGGCCTGCAAACAGCGAGCCCCAATCTGCGGAATGTTCCCCAAAGAGTGACATCATTCCAACAGGTATCGTCCGTTTCATTTTCTCTGTAATAAAAATAAGCGGGAAGAAAAAATCATTCCATGCAGCGATAAAGTTAATAATGACGACTGTTCCAAGTGCCGGTCTCATTAACGGTAATACCACATGCCAAAGGACTCTTAAGTTTCCTGCCCCATCTATACGGGCAGCCTCTTCCAGCTCATAGGGCATCGTTTTAAAAAAGCCTGTTAAGATCAGCATGGATAATGGTATGCCTGTCGCCATATTCATCAAAATTAAAGACCATAAGGAATTAATTAATCCTAAATCACGCATTAAAATAAAGAGCGGTACAATACCTAGCTTTATAGGGATCATCATGCCTAATAAAAAAATAAAAAACAATGCATGATTCCAAGAAAATTGAAAGCGAGCAATATAAAATGAAGCCAATGAACAAACAACAACAATCAATACAACAGATACAACGCTGACAAACAGACTGTTTAAAAAATACGTTGTAAATGGGATTTTAGATAATAATGTACGGTAAGTCTCTAAGCTAAAGCTAGTTGGTAAGCCTAATGGATTTTTGTAAATGTCCACGCTTTTTTTAAATGAAGATAAAATCATTAACAAAACGGGATATAAACTAATGGTCGCCACCATAAATACCACAAGATAATAAAAAGGTCGAACCCATATTGCACCTTGCTTCACTATATTCACCCCCTACATTTGGACATCCCTTTTATTGGCCAGGCGTAAAAATACCGTGGTACAAACTAAAATAAATAGGAATAGTACCGTTGCTAGCGCAGAACCTAGCCCAATAGCTGTCGCTCCAGAAGCTGTAGAGCTACCAAATGCCAAGCGATAGAAAAATACAGCTAAAGTATCTGTAGAATAATATGGCTCTCCCATGGAGCCCTGCATCGCATATACAAGCTCAAATGCCTCAAAGGACTGGATAAACGTTAAAATTCCCATGATCATAATAGATGGCACCATTAATGGCAAATAAATAGTGCGTAATAATGTAAAGCCTTTGGCACCATCCAATTTTGCTGCTTCAACTAACTCACTTGGAATTCCTTGAAAGCCAGCTAAAAATATTAAAACGCCAAAACCAAGCCCAAACCAACAATTCACTAAAATAATCGCTATTAAAGCTGTTCCAGGATCTCCAAGCCAAGCCTTTTGTAAGGTTTCAAGACCCAATTTCTCTAAAATAACATTTAAGGTACCAAAATTAGGATTTAAGATGAGCTTCCATAAGAAACCTACTACGATTACTGATAATAATCGTGGTAGAAAGAAAGCCGCCTTAAAAAACGCCGCTCCCTTAACTTTTTGGTAGATAATAAATGCAAGAAAGAATGCTAATCCATTCATCACTACCATTTGCAAAACAAAATACAGGACATTATGTTTGAAGGCGTTCCAAAACATGGAGCTATAAGGTTCTGTCGTAAAAAGCGTCACAAAATTTTGGAAGCCAATGAAACCGCCACGAGCCATCCCTTTCCATTCAAAAAAACTATAGGATAAAGCTGCTACTATCGGATAAAGTACAAACATTCCGTATACTATTAGTGCAGGAATTGGGAAAAGATGTATTGTCCATTTTGCCCACGATTTCCTCTTTCTTGACGATGAAGCTGTAGATTCTTTCATGCTGAACAGCCCCCTTTAATCATAATGAGACAACAAGACCCCTATACACCTTAGTGAAGTTTCAGGGGTCTATCTTAATACATTACTTATTGCTGAAAGGGCGTAAACCAAGCTTTAGCGTTTTCCTGTACTTTTTTGGCTACCTCTTCAGGCGTTACCTGATCTAAGTACATGCCCTGTAGCTCACTCTCAAGCAAGCTCTTTGTTGTCGGGTCCCCACCAGTAAAATTAGTCACCCACATATATGGTGTTGCTTCATTAGCAGTCGAGTTACTAATGTCATTTAGCAAGGCGTCATCAGAAGTAATGCCAGGAATAGCACTGATCATAGAAAATTCCCTCACAAACAGTTCACCAAATTCCTTTGTTGTTAAAAACGCTAAAAATTCTTTAGCTGCTTCTTTATTTTTTGAATTTGCATTGATCGCAAATGAACCATCTACCCAAGTTGTCACTGTTTTATGACCTTCTTTTGAAGGAATCGGGAAATACCCTAAATCTAAATCTGGATTCATTTCTAAGACAACAGGAATTTCCCAGCTACCGAGCGGGAACATCGCTGCATCCTCTAAAGCGAACAATGTACGAATATCATCCATTCCCAAGCCTTCTGAATTAGCTGGAAAATACTTTTTCAAGTCGTTCATCACTTGTATAGATTCGATAAACTGAGCGTCTGAGAAATCCTTTTCTCCCGTAAGCACTGCTTGATAGAAATCATTTCCTTCATAAATAGCGGGGCCCACAATACCGTGTAGCAACGATAATAACCAGCCTTCTTTTGTACCCATTGCAATGGGTGTAATGCCCTTTTCTAATAATTGATCATTTAAGGCTATAAATTCACCCCATGTAGTAGGAACTTCGAGATTATTATCTTTAAAAATCTTTTTATTATAGAAAAATTGCGTTGAGCTTAAATTAATTGGTACACCATACTGATTCCCTTGTTCATCACGTGAAGCCATTAATGCCTCTTCAGGATATGCACGCAAACCGCTTAAGTCATTTATTTTCTCAACATAACCCGCCTCTGCAAGCTTCAACCCAGCTGCATATGGACGCAAGTGGAAAATATCTGGTCCTTCCCCCGCTTGTAATGCTGTATTGAGGACTGTGTTATATTCTGTATTTTTAGTTGGGTTAAAGGAAATGTGTATATCAGGATGTTGTTCATTAAATAAAGCAATTACTTTTTCATATTTGGCAACATCTTCTGTCCGCCAACTCCCTATTGTTAGAGAAACCTCTTCTGTTTTCGGCCCGTCTTCTTTACCAGATGTAGTTGCGTTCGTTGATTTCTTATCGGTGTTACAGCCTACTAAAGCTACAACGAGTAATAAAAGAAACGGCAATAACCATTTACTCTTTTGTCTCATACCAACAGATCCACCCTTCATATCAGTAATTTTTCATAAATCATCGTATGAAGCTTCTCCCGAATCCTTCGCAGCTTTATATTTCTCCCATAATGCACCGCATTCGTTAAGAAAATAACAAATGCTTTTTGAATAGGGTCCATCCAAATACTCGTGCCTGTAAATCCTGTATGACCAAATGAGTTCTTGCTCCACCTCCTACCAAAACAAAGTGATGTATCGTCCCCTCTCCATACTTCAAAACCAAGTCCCCTATTTTTGAATGTTTTTGTATAGGTAAGCTCCATCCATTCATATGGAATAACCGTTTGTTGCCTGATCCCTAAAAAAATTTCCGCATACTTTGCTAAATCCTCTGCGCACGAAAACAAGCCTGCACTCCCAGCAACCCCATCGAGTAATAGAGCTTTTTCATCATGAACAATCCCCTGAACAAATTTCCCTGCAAACATTTCAGTTGATGCCGCAAGCCTTCTTTGTTGCTCCTGCAATCGAAAACGAGTATGGTGCATGCCCCATGGCTTAAAAATCTCTTGCTCTACAAAACTGTTGAATGAACACCCAGTAACCTGTTCAATCACCTTTCCTAGTAGAATCATGCCTAAATCACTATATACCACCTGTTTATTTGGCTGACACACTACTTCACTTGCCATTATCTCCTGCATGATGTCACGTCTGTGATTCCGCTCTACCACTGGTGTTAAATCTGCCGGTAGCCCTGAGCAATGCTGTAATAACTGTTGAATCGTTATATCTGGGTAATGAAATGTAGGCAAAAATGTTTGAACAGGCTCTCTTAATGTTAATTGATTTCGACTTATCAGCAGTAAAATAGCTGGTACTGTAGCTACAACCTTCGTTAAGGAAGCTAAATCAAACAGCGTATGATTTACAATAGCTTGCTTGCTACCATCCTCAGCTGTATAGGCTCCATAACTGCCTGTTAATAGCCTGTTTTGTTGCTGTTGAACAATTAATACAGCTCCTGGCAGTTCCTTTTCGTTCACTAAGTCATTGATATATGCATCTACCACGAAAGCACCTCATTATATAAAAATCTAAATTTTCTGTAAATTATTATTATCATATAAAATAAAATGATGAAAAATAACAACAATCCTAAAATTTTTTTTCAAATAAACATATAAAAAACCCCCTTCGTTGGTAAATGTTTTACCTATAAAGGGGGTTCTGTTCATTATTTAGTTGGTTTTTTTAAATCCATTGAAGCTGCTGTGCTTTCAACTTTTACACGTTTTAAGAAGAAGGCAAGTACTACTGCAATCACTGTTATACCCGCTGCAATTAAGAAGGAGTGTGTAATACCATCTAATAAGGCAGTTTGCATAATCTGATCTTGCATTTGTTGCATTTGCTCTGCTGTAGGTGCCGCTCCTGATTGTGCAGCATTCGCTTTGGCTTCTACAATTAATTCTTCTGCTTTTGCTTTTGTACGATTATTCATAAATGTAACTAAAATCGCACTACCGATTGCTCCTGATACCTGCTGTAATGTATTGTTAATAGCTGTACCATGAGGATTCATAATTTGTGGTAGTTGATTTAAACCGTTTGTCATAATTGGCATCATGACCATCGACATACCAAACATACGAATTGTATACATTGATACGATATATGTGTAGCTTGAATCAATTTCTAATTTTGTTAAACCAAATGTTGCAATTGTTGTGATTGTTAAGCCAATAATGGCCAACACTCGAGGACCAAATTTATCGAAAAGCTTACCAGTGATTGGTGACATAATCCCCATAACAAGTGCCCCTGGAAGCATCATTAAACCAGCCTCAAATGGTTCAATACCACGAATAGACTGTACATATGCTGGTGTTAAAATCATCCCTGAGAACATCGCCATAGAGATAATAACTGAGATGACAGACCCTAAAGCAAACATTGGGTATTTATAAATACGTAATTCCAGAAGTGGCTCATCCATTTTCAACTGCTTAATGATAAAAATTATTAAAGCGATGAAGCCAACTGTAATTGTTCCATATACCCATGGACTTGACCAGCCTTTATCCCCCGCTGTACTAAAGCCGTATAAAATACCACCGAATGCAACTGTTGATAAAAGGACTGAAGGGAAATCTAAGTGAACTTCACGTGTCTCCATCACGTTTCTTAGTTTCCACACACCAAATAATAAACTAATTATTGCAAATGGAATAATCATTTGGAAGAGCATACGCCAATCATGATGCTCCACAATGTAGCCTGATAATGTAGGACCAATTGCTGGCGCCATGATCATTACTAAACCAAAGATCCCCATCGCTGCTCCACGCTTCTCTTTCGGGAAGCTTGTTAGCATAACATTCATTAAAAGTGGTGACATACTAGAAGCCCCAGCTGCTTGCACCATACGACCTGCTAGCAGCACACCAAAGTTTGGCGCAAAGCCTGCCATAATTGTACCGATTGTAAAGATGGACATCGCTGTTATAAATAGATGTCTATTTTTAAAGCGTGTCACAAAGAATGCTGAAGCGGGCACTAAAATACCGCTCACGAGCATATACCCTGTTGCTAACCATTGTACCTTTGAATAGGTAATCCCAAAATCCTTCATGATTGTTGGTAATGCCACATTCAACAATGTGTTGTTTAGAAAAGCAACAAAAGCACCCACAAATAGAATAGCTATCATGCCATAAGGGGGCTTTTTCATTGTTTGCTCACTATTCATTTATATCCCTCAATTCTTTCTTGTGTTTTGCGATAAAACTTATTTTATACTCGTAGTCTACTTTTTTCAACAAATAAGTTTATATTTTTTATAAACGTTGATATGCAAGGGTTTTAAGTGTAGAATAAGAGTATAATAATATAAAAAAGGTGAGGTTATGAACAAAAGAAAAAGACAGATTATTACAGCAGCACGTGAACTTTTTATTGAAAAGGGTTTTCTAGATACATCGATTAATGACATCATCAATGCAGCTAAAATCTCAAAAGGTACATTTTATAATCACTTTACTTCGAAAAACGAATGCTTAATCGCCATTTTGGATGAAGGGCGTGAAGAAGCTAGTAATCGTCGTCATGAGCTTATCTATGGTAAAGACCCTACAGATTTAGAAGTATTGACACAGCAAGTCGCTGTTCTCATGTATGTCAATCGTGAACATAATTTAATACAGATTTTCGAATCCGTCTTCCAATCAAGAGATAAAGAACTAAAGAAAATCATTATTAACTACCATTTACAAGAATTAGAATGGCTAGCCAGCCGACTA
This sequence comes from Lysinibacillus fusiformis, assembly GCF_002845985.1. Taxonomy (GTDB): domain Bacteria; phylum Bacillota; class Bacilli; order Bacillales_A; family Planococcaceae; genus Lysinibacillus; species Lysinibacillus fusiformis_D. The sequence goes on from NZ_PDFK01000009.1 coordinate 123,920, forward strand.
GTACAAGTTTTTGGCGAAGAGATTAGCCCAATTAGCTATGAATGTGCTGTCCAAACACTTGGGATGATTAACCTCACTCTACGTGCTGTCTTTATTGCCGATTATAAATATATCAATCGAGAAGCTATTGTACGTGTAGCATTGCGTAATATTAGCGTAATTATACCCACGATGCTTGAGTCGAAAGAAATCATCGTGAGTGTTGAAATGATCAATACCATTCAAAATGTGGTGAACTATAAAACCGTTACAAAAGAAATGGTTATCGAACAATTACAAGGCTTTACAAAGGGTTTGTCGAACAACGAAACAATGGAAGGTTTGGAATATGCTCAATTCTTATTAGAAGAGCTACAGCGCGAAAAACCAAAGCTTTTTATCATCGAATCACTTCTTACTCCTTTCCGTAAGGCATTCGTTGGCACAGAACATATCGCAGAAGCGCGCGATATCGCTAATAACTTATGGCGCTATGTTAAAATTGAACAGCCAGCCGAGCGTTGTACGAAAAATAAATAAAACAAAAAGAGGTATCAAATAAAACACTTTGATACCTCTTTACTCTGTTTAATAAGCCTCGTCCTTCAAGAGCATTCCTCTCTAGAAATCGAATCTAACACTAGTGACATTGGAATTTTAGAACGAAGATGGTTCCATCTTGGCCTGAACGAACACTAATTGTGCCATTGTGTAAATCAATGAGCTGTTTCGTAATGGCTAGTCCTAGCCCTGTTCCTGTTGTATCATCTGTCGTATTCGTTCCTCGATAATAGCGTTCGAATAGATTATCGAGCTCCTCCTGCGGAATACCAGGGCCTTGGTCAGCAATGGTTAGCATTACTTCTTTACCAGTATGTTGTGCCTCCACAACGACCTTCGTGCCTTCAGGCGTATACTTTTTCGCATTAGTTATTAAATTATCCATAATCCGCTTAAGTAAAAGCTCATCTGCTTGCAGCAACACATCACCATATACCTTTACACATACCTGTTCATCTGCAAATTGTGGTAACCATATGGCTAGCGGTAATAACACTTTATCCAGCTGTATCGCTTTATTTTTTAATTGGTACGTATAGGTTAAATCCTGAATGAGTGCATCCATGTATGTCGCCTTTTCTTGCATGGTTTGTGCAAAAATACGCATCTCATCCTTTGTCCACTCATATTCCTCAGATGCAAGCATAGTGGAATAGCCATAAATGGAGCTTAACGGGGTCTTTAGATCGTGCGATAAGCCTGTTATCCACTCCTCACGTAAATGCTCTGCATGCTTGATTTGCCTTTCATTTGAATCAAGTCGTTCAGATAGATGATTGAGTGACTCCTCTACAGGTTGAAACAGTTTAAATTTCCGTTTTAACTTCCCTGTTTTTTGATGATGGATTTTTTTATCACTAATTTCACTGTAATCAAATTGAGTTAGTCGTTCAATGCGTGATATAACATAGACTAATGGTCGTACAAATTGTCGTGAAATACTGATGGATAAAAAGATAACGCCCAACAGCAATATAATATGCCCTCCAAAGAAGATAGAAACGAACAATACCATCGCCTTATTAAAAGGCTCTTCAAAAGGCTTATAAGATGGGTTAGGCATTCGCACAACAAATGTCATATCGTTGGCTAAGGCTGTGCTTTGCTTCAGCTCCGCATGCTCGAAAATATCGTATTTTTCCTCTAGTAATTGTGGCTTATTTAGCTTCTCATAGCGTTCGCCAATGACTTCAATCCGATTCCATTGCTCGTCATAGATTTCAACACTGGCTTTATTTTCTTTTAGACGTTGCCGTGTTACAGCAGAAATATTCCCTGTTGCTGTCCAGTTTTCAAGTGCCTCCTCAAAAAGTGGTTGGACAGGAGTAGTCGGAAGAAATAATAAATAGTAATTTGGCAGTTCCCACGTATGCATACCCGGTTGTTTCAATGCCAATAGTTCATTATCTGACTTGCCACATAATCCACATGTATCTCCCGTATAATCAACAATTGTCATGGATGAATCAAATAAATAGAGCTGTCCTACATTTTCCTCAGCTCTCTTCACTAAATAATCAGCAATTTTAACCGTCTTCCCTTTCTCTACAACTGCATCATCTTCAATTTCAAAGGAGCTCATAACATGAATATTGTCACCAACACGTTCATTGATAAAGATAGCGAAAAACACCAGACTTATAATAAAACCTGAAATGATCAATAGATAGAATATGATGAAATACGACACAAAACGGAGTGTTAATTTTCCAGCAGACTTCATGAAGAAATGTCCCCAACAAGCTTATAGCCAATACCTCTGACAGTGATAATGCAGGTCGGCTTTCCAGGATTTTTTTCTATTTTTTCTCGCAGCTTTCTTATATGTACCATCACTGTATTATCATCAAATAAGCAATCACCCCATACGCGCTCGTATATTTGCTCTTTTGATAACACTTGCCCTACATTGTCACATAAATATTTTAATAAATGAAACAAGCGACCACTGATTATTTCTTTCACCCCGTCTACCTCGATTTCTGCTGCGTCAATGTCAAATGTAAAACGGCTGCAAGTAAATACATGATTTTCTGGTACACTCTTTTTCTTCATGTAACGGACTAACTGTACCTTTACTCGTGCTACAAGCTCTAATGGGTTAAATGGTTTTGTAATATAATCATCTGCGCCATTCATAAAACCGCGAAGTTTATCTGCATCACTGCTTTTTGCAGTTAAATAAAAAATAGGGGCATCACTTTTTTCCCGAATCCTATTCGCGATATCCAGCCCACTTCCATCTGGCAGCATGATATCTAATAGATAAAAGTCAAATGTTTTAGTATTCATTTCATCTTTTGCTTCTTCAATTGTGTTACATAATGTAATATTGGTAATTCCTTCTTTTCTTAAAATGATTTCAATCATTTCAGCAATGGCACGTTCATCCTCTAACACTAAAATTGATGCGTCCTGCATTTCCTCACCTACTTTTAAGATTAATTTAAGGTAGTCATTATTTCACCATAAGCTTTTTTCACTATTCTATGTATAAGATAACCAATTAAGGAGATAAAACGCAATGATAACTAAACGAGTTACTTTCATTGATACGATGCGTGGATTTAGTTTATTTGGCATCTTAATGGCAAATTTGCTGATTTTCCAGTACGGGATGTATGGCAAAGATGAATTAAAAAATCTTTCTACCTTAGATAATGGAGCTTTATATTTTGTGAAAATTGTGATTGAAGGCTCATTTATGCCTATCTTCACTATATTATTCGGCTTCTCGCTTATTAAATTGATTGAATCCATTCGCAAGAAAAAGAATAAAAGCCGCTGGTCTATTTTACGCCGTGCAACTGGTTTGATTGCTCTCGGCTTACTTCATTCCACTTTATTATGGGAAGGCGATATTCTATTTTCTTATGGCTGTATGACTTTATTTTTGATTCCCTTTATTAATCGGAAGCCGAAAACGCTATTTATATGGGCCAGTATCCTTTTCGTCCTAACAACGGCATTAACATACGGCTCTATGGAAGCTTCAAAAAAGGAACAAAAAGAGCTAGATACCTATATTGAAAAAGCAGATAACGTTTACGCTAACGGAAGCTACTCAGAAATTTTTGATTTTCGAGCTAATGCTGAAGTACCGGGAATGGAAGAGCCAGCCTTCCTCTTCATTTTATTAATTTTTACACCGTTGTTCTACGCGCCTCTATTCCTTTTCGGTATGGCACTTGCTAAAAAGCAAGCCTTCATGGAGATGGATAAGGAAATGAAATGGTATAAGCTAGGTACTCTCCTCGTTCCTATTGGGCTCGTATGTAAAAGTCTAAGTTTTATAGAAAGTGCCTTTTCTTCCATCTTATTAATGGGTGGCGCTCAGTTACTAGCGGTTGGCTATGTTTGCCTTGCAGCACTCATTTATAAAACACGTCCTGTACAACTACTTGCACCAGCATTTGAGAGCGTTGGAAAACTGTCATTAACCAATTATTTACTACAAACCATTATTTGTACAACTGTTTTTTATGGCTATGGTCTCGGATTATACGGTAAACTGGGCGTCTTTGGTGGTATCCTATTCGGAATCGTTGTATATGGCTTGCAATGTGTTTTCAGCCTTGCCTATTTAAAGAAATTTAAACGTGGCCCATTTGAGACAATCTTACGGATATGGACGAATTGGTCTTGGACTGGGCAGGTAAAATAAAACTCAACAGGTAGGCAAATAAGAAAGGAATTATTTTATATGAATAGTGACACTAAAGAAGACTTTACAGACTCATGGTGGTTTTTAGGTATTTGTGCGGCTGTAGCAGTGATTCTAACACTACTTGCATTTTCATAGACAATTGCATGGAATTCGTTTTCATTTGCCCCCTACTGTATACTAGAACTACAACTATACAGCTTAGGGGGTATTTTGTTGTTACAGCGTATTATGATTACTGGCTATAAGCCACATGAACTTGGTATTTTTAATGATAAACATCCTGGCATTGCCATCATAAAAAAAGCACTGGAAGCCCGTCTACGCACACTACTTGATGAAGGACTGGAATGGGTTATTATCAGTGGTCAGCAGGGTGTAGAATCTTGGAGTGCTGAAGTTGTTTTAATGCTAAAAAAAGAATTTCCACATTTAAAATATGCCGTTATTACACCATTTTTAGAGCAAGAGAAAAATTGGCAGGACCATAAAAGGGAAAAGTATCAAACATTAATTGCCCAAGCCGATTTTGTTACAAGCGTGACCAAAAAACCATACGAAGCACCCTGGCAATTTGTTGAGAAGGATAAATTTATTATTCAAAATACAGATGGGCTTTTATTAATTTACGATGAAGAAAATGAAGGTTCTCCGAAATATATTAAGCGACTTGCTGAAAAATATATGGAATCTCATGACTACACTCTTTTAATCGTAAATGCCTATGATTTACAAGTAATAGCAGAGGACATACAGCAACAAGATTGGTAGAAAAATATTGATATAATTTTCTGATAATTATATACTAAAATTAATAAAATCCTTATTTGTAACTAGTTCACACACGGACGTTACTAATAATTTGAAAGGAGCTATCATCATTTGAATAAACAGATTGAAATGATTCTTGAAGCTTCTCCCGTAAATGTTGCTCACGATACCTACCGCAGAGAATGCCGCTATACACGAGGAATTCATATTGAAGAACAAGAATTTCTAGCTATTTTAAATACAATGAGCAATGATGCACGCCTCTATTTCGATTTCCATAATCCTCGGAAAGAGATTAAAAAGGGAACCTATTTAAATGGACACTCTGGTCTAGCCTACAATATTTATGATTACTATAAACAAAATTATAAAATTGAAGTTTCCGAATTAATTAATGGTAAAGATTTTTATGTAAAAATAATATAAAATGTAAGCCCCTTTAAAGTTTTACCTTTAAAGGGGCCTCTTTGATTTTATAGATCTGCTACTTGAGCACCTAATTCTTTATCATTGTACATTTCTGTATCCAATTCTTTTGTAATACGTGCTGTTGTAACACCCGCTGTCATTGACCCACTTACATTTAATGCTGTACGTCCCATATCAATTAAAGGCTCTACAGAAATTAATACACCTGCAAGTGCAATTGGTAAATCAAGTGCTGATAACACAAGAATAGCTGCAAATGTTGCACCACCACCAACACCTGCTACACCAAATGAGCTAACCGCTACTACCGCGATAACTGTAATAATGAAGATAGGATCGAGTGGATTAATGCCAACTGTTGGTGCGATCATAATTGCTAACATAGCAGGATATACACCAGCACAGCCATTTTGACCGATTGATAATCCGAATGAGCCTGAGAAGTTTGCAATACCCTCAGATACCCCAAGACGACCTGTTTGCGTTTTAATATTCATCGGTAAAGTACCCGCACTAGAACGAGATGTAAAGGCGAATAATAATGTCTCTGCAGATTTTTTCAAATACGTGAATGGATTTAATCCGCTTAATGTCAGAATTAATAAGTGTACTAGTAAAACAATAAATAACGCCACATAAGAAGCAATAACAAACTTACCTAAATTGTAAATCGCACCGAAATCTGATGTTGCAACAGTACGAGCCATAATAGCCAAAATGCCGTATGGTGTTAATCGTAAGACAATCGTTACGACACCCATTACAAGGGCATAGATTGCATCTAAGCCTTTTTTAATTGTAGCTGCTGTCCCCTCATCCTTACGTGCCACACGTAAATAAGCAAAACCAAGGAATGCTGAGAAAATAACAACCGCAATTGTTGAAGTAGAACGAGCACCTGTTAAATCAAGGAATGGATTTGCAGGGAATAGCTCGATAATTTGTGTTGGTAGATCTGGAGCTGCTAAGCCCGTTGTTTTTTCTTCAAGATATTGACCACGTGCAGTTTCTGCATCACCTTGTAAAATTTGTGTTGCATCTAAATCAAATACGGTTGCAGAAAAAATACCGACAGCCGCAGAAACCGCTGTTGTACCAATTAAAATGGCTAAAATAAGAGCTGCCATTTTCCCAAAGTTTTTGCCAATCTTCATTTTCGTAAAGGCAATTAAAATAGAAATAAAGACTAGTGGCATTGCTACCATTTGTAGCAATTTTACATATCCTGTACCTATAATGTTGTACCAAGATGTTGTTTTGGCTAACACTTCAGAATCTATACCATAGATAAAATGAAGTCCAAGACCAAGTACAATCCCTAAACCTAAACCTGCAAAAACACGATTTGAAAACTTGACGTGTTTTTTATTCATAACATATAAAATTCCAACGAACACAAGTAACACTGCTACGTTAAGAATGATTTGTAAATTCGACAATGGAATGCCTCCTAAGATGTTTTATAATAATGTAATCGAATTATATACCCATAATCCCTATAATTCAAGTATGTTTTATTAAGATTAATAAATTCCTAAAATAAAAACGATTTCTTCCTTTGATTATGCCCTTAAAATTAAAATCAATAATATTTATTAGCAATAAGTAAAAGGAGCCATTATAAAAGGGAATAGTAGATAGTTATCGAAAACGTTCATGAGGCTAACTTTTAACGTATAGACAGCTAAACTATAAGGCTTGATAGAATTGCTCATTTCAGTTGTATTAATATTCTAGTCAAAAACATAGAAGTTGGTGACAAAATGGTTACCAGAATTTTAAAATTGTTCATATTAACTACAAAATCTATACCCAAAATGCCTTACTGACGAACAAAAAACCTACATCGTTTAATGAACGAAGTAGGTTTTTCTTAGTGTTGAAAAACAAAACAGTCAATTGAAAGGTAGAAATGGATTTCCGTTGCAGGCTACTTGACTCCAACCTACAAAAGTATTACCTTTTTAGCAAAGGTTTTCAAATAAGGCGAAGGTCTTCACTACTCTTTATGGAGAGGTGTTGTCACACATCACTTCCCCACATTGAAAATAAGAGCTTATTCCCTCTAAAAATAATGGGCTATTTAATCGCTATATTACTATGAAAAAAGTAAAGGCACTTTGCAGAATGGTTGATTGTAGTGGAGCCAGCGTCACTCCTAGGGGATTTAGTGAACTGACCCCAAAAATTTGAACTTTTAAGAAACTCTTCGAAACTCAACTGGACTTTTTCCGTTGAGTTTTATTTTTATCCGCTCATGATTGTAGTAGTGGATAAAGTCTACTAACGCTTTTTTGAATGCTTCGTAGTTCTTAAACGTTGTTGCGTATAGAAATTCTGATTTCATAATGCCAAAAAAGCTTTCTATCACGGCATTATCTAAACAATTTCCTTTCCGTGACATACTTTGCTTGATTTCATGTGTTGCCAATAACGCTTTAAAACGTGGTATTTGATATAACCATCCTTGATCAGAATGGACGATTAAGCCACTCTTTTTCGATAACTTTGTATACGTAAACGCCTTCTTAAAAGACTGTTGAACTAACTCAAAATTAGGTGATTTTGATACCTCATACCCAACGATTTCTCGATTGAATAAATCTAATACAGCGGATATATAGATTTTTTGACCGTTTATTTTAAACTCCGTTACATCGGTTACCCATTTCTGATTGGGTGCAGTGGCTTCAAAATCACGTTGGATGACATTCTCTGCGACATAGCCGACTGTCCCTTTATACGAACGGTATTTTTTAGGGCGTACCGTCCCTTTTAAGCCCAATTCTTGCATCAATCGTTGGACCGTTTTATGGTTGATGAAAAACCCTTCATTTCGGAGGGCTAAACAAATACGACGATAGCCATAACGCCCCTTATGGTAATGAAAAAGCGTCTGAATTCGTTCTTTGATCGCCTGATATTTATCTGGTTTTACCCATTTTTGGAGATGATAATAATACGTACTTTTCTTAAGTTTCGCGACTTTTAATAGAGCTTGAAGAGGAAAATCCAACCTTAGCTCATAGACAGCTCTTACTTTTTCTTGGATTTGAAGGCATCCTTTTCTTGAACTAAGGCTTTCAACTTTTTTAAATAGGCATTTTCCATCCGTAAATACTCAATTTCGGCTTTTAACTCATCCGTTGTTTTTCCATTTAAATCGGACGAAGGTGGTTGTTTTTTTGGCATTGATTGGCGCTCCTTTTCTACTTGATAGAGCACCTCACCAGCCGTTGACATCCATTGTTTTTTCCATCTCCGAACGGTTTCACGGGAAGGAATATTAAACTTCGCAGCAGTCTGAAGGAGCGAATCGCCCGTCTCTATCAGGTGTTGAATTACTTTTATTTTAAAAGAATCTTCGTAATTCGTGAACCCTTGAGGACGAATAATTCCTTCGATGCCATGATAGCGATATAATTCAATCCATAATCGAATGTACTGTCGATCCCTCTGTAATCGATTGGCAATCTGATACGTACTTTCTTTTTCTTCAAAGTAAGCTAGAACTGCGGCTAATTTTTGTTCATCAGAAATCACTACCTGCACCCCCTATAGTAGATTTTTAAGTCCAATATTTTGGGTGCAGCTCATAGCGTCACAGATGAGACCCTGGAGCGAGCGTAAGTGAGTGAAGCGGCTCATCGGACGCCCCCTGGAAAGGGCGCTGGAGGAACGGAAATCAACCTCTCACCTTGCAAATTTGCTTTTTCTGCCGTTGACATGATCTTTTTTCAACAACATGAAAAACCTACATCGTTTAATGAACGAAGTAGGTTTTTTGTTCGTTGATAAGGTAACAGCTGCCTGCAATTTTTTTACACTGCTTTTTCACGTGTGTGACCGCATTGGATAATTGTTCGACGGAGTTAAAATACTGATATTCATTCGTAATAACGGCAATGGATAAGGATGTACATGTTAGAGTACCTAGCTCACCCGCTCTATTAGCTACCTGCACATACACTAAATCCTCTAGCTCATAAAAGCTTAAAATATTGGCATCAAAGTCATCTATGATCTTCTGACAAATCTTTTCTATTTCATAATGCGGAAGGATGGCAACAAAATCGTCGCCACCAATATGTCCTAAAAAATCTTCCGCCCCACAGATATATCTTTTTAGTATATCTGTTAAATAACGTAAAATTTTATCTCCTTTATTAAAGCCATATGTGTCATTGTAGGATTTAAAATGATCTAAATCAAAATAGATCAAACTATAGTGTGCTAGCTGTAATGCTTCCTCTAGCTTTTCATCGATTAATGTATTTCCTGGAAGACTACTTAACGGATTTAAAAAACTGGCGATAGCTACTTGTGTATCAACAAGCTTTAACAGTAACTCACGAATGCTAACCATTCCGTCATATAAGTCATTTTTCGTCACAATGATATCATCATATAAGTCTTCAGGAGGTCTAGACATCGCTAGTGTACTAACCTCAGTGATTGGAGTATAGCGATCTACTATTAAAGGATTTTCTTTAATGATAAGTTGATTTTGCCGTCCCATAAATAAATGATAGCCATATTGAGTACCTATTTTTTGATAGAAATGTGTGCGTGTAATATGTCCAATTGGTTTTTCATCCCGAACGACAACAATACTACGCAATGAAGGATTACTTGTAAAAAGTACATCTACTTCTTTATTTTTCACAAATTCATCAATACATGGAACCTTTTCAATGACTTCCCCTATCTTCATTGTCACCCACCCTTATTTTCCCCAATTGTATTTCCTTTGCGGGCTTTCCTATTGCATAACCTTGTGCATAGTGAATGCCAATATGATGCAGATACGCCAGCTCTTCTTGTCGCTCAATCCCTTCAGCAATCATTTTAGTGTTAGCTTGCTCGGCATACTTCATTAATAAGGTAACGAGTTGTTGCTGTTCGCTGTTTTGATCGATAAATTGAATTAAGGAACGGTCTAATTTAATGAATTCTGGCTTTAAATAAATGAGCGTTTTTAAACTATTATAGCCTGAGCCTACATCGTCCACTGCTATGCGATAGCCCTGTGATCGATAATGTGATAATACACGCTCAAACTCTACAAAATCTATCACGACACTACGCTCAGTTAATTCAAACACGACTTGCTGCGGTTTAATGCCAAGTTCCTTTAGCAATTGCAGTGTTTCTCCACAATGATAATTTTTATCTACTAATACATTTGGATGTATATTAAGAAAGACTAAGAAGCTTTTATTCGCCAAATCGTTAGGCATACGTTCCTTAAATCGTTGTAAGGAAAGATTTCGACAAAAACATTCAAATAAAAATACACAATCTGTTTGTCCAACAAACTCATAAAACTGGTCGACACTATTAAATAATGCTGAGGAAACTGGACGGTTTAATGCTTCAAATCCCATCGTTTGTTTTGACTGTAAATCTACAATAGGTTGAAAATATGTATGTAAATCGTTATGCTGAATAATTTGTTTCAATGCTTTTAAACGTTTCATATATAACGTATTGCTTTGATGTTGCCCATATAAATATTTAACAAAAGAAAATATATTACTAGTTTTTATATTTTGCCCCACAGCAGACTCCATTCTTGCACCTCTTCAATTGGTTATTATGGTTCATTGTACGCTTTGATTGTAAATAGACTGTGAATCGTATGTAAAAAGAGCAAGCACACACACTAGACTTTGACCGTTTATTAGCGTAGTAAATATTTCATAATATTAAATATATTACAAATAATTTATTTGATATAAATTATTGTTAGTGTATGATTGTAATAATAGGTTTATATTACCTATTATAATATTTTGCGTTTTTACCCTATCGATCTTAATAGGGAAACCTATTTAGATATAAAAATTATTCAAGGGAGGATCCTGTTAATGAGCTTGTCTATTCAACAATTATTGGAGAACAAAGGAATTACACCGAAACCTGAACACCTTGAACTATTAAAAACACGCTGGGAGGGCATGCAGTCACTTCGTAGCAATTTAGAAGGTATTGCGATTGATGATGCAGATATCGCGGTACGTAGTATTCCTGGAGGTGATCATATTGACAACTGATTTACATTTAAAATCCGTTGAAGAGTTGGCACCCTTACTTGCATCGAAGACACTATCTCCCGTGGAATTAACGAAGGCGATTTTAGATTTTGCTGAGGAAAGTCAGCCTAAAATTAATTCCTATATGGCCTTTTACAGGGAAGAAGCTTTAGCAAAGGCAAAAGAAGTGGAACAGGAAATTCTCCAAGGCCACTATAAAGGCATGTATCACGGGATTCCGATGGCCTTAAAAGATAACTTGTATTTCAAAGATAAGATAACAACGATGTCCTCAAAAATTCATAAGGACTTCGTTTCTGATTATGATGCGACAGTGGTTGAAAAACTTCGTGACGCTGGTGTAATTTTCACTGGAAAACTAAGCATGCATGAATATGCTTGGGGAATTACCAATAACAATCCTCATTACGGACCTGTTCGCAACCCATGGGATTTAGATAAAATCCCTGGCGGTTCTAGCGGCGGCTCTGGGGCGGCTGTTGCAGCAGGGGCCAGTGTTGCTTCATTAGGAACGGATACAGCTGGTTCCATTCGAATTCCATCCTCTGCTTGTGGCATTGTTGGTTTAAAACCTACACACGGTCGTGTAAGTAAATATGGTTGTTACCCACTCGCTTGGAGTTTAGACCATATTGGCCCAATGACAAAGACAGTAAAGGATGCAGCAGGCTTGCTTGAAGTCATTTCTGGCTTTGATCATCGAGACCCTACTTGCATTGACGTTCCAACAGACAACTACGTGCAGCAGCTTTCTGGCAATATCAAGGATTTAGTGATTGGTATCAATGAAGAATACTTCTTTAAAAATGTGGATGCTGATATAGAAAAAGCTGTTCGAGCAAGTATTCAAAACTTAGTAGATCAAGGTGCGAAAGTGGAAGTAGTGCGAATTCCTTCATTACAATATGCAGAATGGGCAGAGCTTGTGACGTCCCTTTCGGAGGCGGCAGCTATACACCATTCCGATTTACAAGAGAGACCACAAGATTTTGGTGACGATATACGCCTACTCTTTGAGCTCGGTGAATTGCCTTCTGCAGTCGATTACTTACAGGCACAACAGGTACGTCGTCAAATCAAACAGGAGTTTACAGAGATTTTTAATAAGGTAGATGTGCTTATTACCCCTACTCTACCTGTTGTGGCTAATACAATTGGTGATGATTTCGCAGAGTTAAATGGTCAAAAAGTGGATTTAATTGATAATATTATTCGCTTTACAGGCCCTAGCAACTTAACAGGCTTACCTGCCCTTTCCGTTCCTTGTGGCTTTAAAGGGAATTTACCAATAGGGCTACAAATTATTGGCCCTGCCTTTAAAGAAGGACGCATTTTAAATGTAGGGTATGCCGTTGAGCAAACGAATCCACTGAGAAATAGAAAGCCAAATATTTTTGCTAACATTTAAACGATAAGTACTGAAATCTGCTCACTTCACGGTTTACCGCTGAATGAGCAGATTTTTTTGTGGTGGATATCCATTTGCATGAATACAAATGGTTTTTTATGAACAAGTAAATTTATAATAGAAGTTAGTACCTTACTACAAGAAAGGCAATGGTCCGTTTATGAATGTAGAAAATTTTTTACAATTACCCATTACAAAGAATTTCACTGTTGTCGCTGGCCACAACGGTTTGCATAAAGCTGTTCAAAATGTAGAGATTTTAGACTTTGAATTTTCACCAGACATACCCCATGTGCGAGATACAATTTTCACACCCAACAGCGTTGTATTAAGTAGTTTATTATTTGCCAAACAAAAGCCTGAGTATTTATTAAATGCAGTAAAAAATCTAGTGGAGCTCGGGGCGAGTGCCTTAGCTTATAAGCCTGTTATTTTCAGAGATTTACCTGAAGAGGTTTTGACTTATGCAGAGGAACAAGATTTTCCTATTTTAAGATTTGGTGGAGATGAGTTTTTTGAGAAGATTATTTTAGAAACAATGGCCTACGCTAAAACACAGGATTATTCATTCTTTTTAGAAACGATCTTACGGAGATTAATGGAGGAAGATATTACACAAGAGCAAATCAAATCCATTTTACAGCAGCTCAATAGACCCTTTGAAAAATATGTTTTTGTAGCAACTTTACGAGCAAGTGACACATCTCACCATAACTGGATGCATGCTATTTTTTCGTTAGAGCCACTACTTAAATCAGGTCTGATTTGTTCCTATAAGCAGAGCCTTTTTATCATCATGACACATCCATCCCAGCTGTTTCAATTTGACAAGGTGTTACATGAATGGTTAGCATTATATGCCATCCCAACGGAAAAGATCACTTTTGGCTATAGCAGTAGCTACGATACTCAAACTGGCTTTCCTACTGCTTTACGCGAAGCCTTCTTTGCTAGTATATTAGCTGAGATTGACATGCTGCCTAGCCTTCATTATAAGCATCTCGCATCGGATCGTTTATTAATTGAGTTGTATCGTAAAGATCCTATATTTGCAATGGATTATGTTACTTCTTTTTTAGCTCCTTTACTTGATGATAAGGCTGATCCCGATTTAATGGAAACTGCCATAACCTATATCGTAAAAAAAGGAAATATTAAGGAAGTTGCCGTAGCACAATTTTGTCATCCAAATACAATTCGCTATCGTATGGCTAAAATACGTCATTTAGTAGCACCGACAGATAATGATTATGTTTTTTATGAACACTTAGCTGCAGCCGTTAAATTGTACTTATTACATAGCAAGGTAGGTTTTGAGTAATCGCTTTGGAATAAGTACAAAAAAACGCCTGAATATTTAGAAATAAAATCAAATTCTTTTCCTCACTCCTATGCTATTCTATTGAAGTCAGGAGGAAGAAAACATGAAAACTTACATAGCTGATGGCATGCTATTGATTACTGCAATCGTGTGGGGTAGTGGATTTGTTATAACGGCTATTGCCTTAGAATATTTAACAGCTTATCAAGTGATGGCTGGTAGATTTTTATTAGCTTCCATTATATTATTGGTTTTATTTGGTTCTCGATTAAAAAAAGCTTCGAAATCTGTTATTTGGAAGGGAGCTTTATTAGGTACAATTCTGTATATAGCATTCGCCCTTCAAACCGTTGGACTCCAATATACAACACCGTCTAAAAATGCCTTTTTAACCGCAGTGAATGTTATTATTGTTCCTTTAATAGCCTATGCGGTTTATAAACGCCGCATTGACGGCTATGAAATCATTGGTTCTCTAATTGCGATCGCAGGAATCGGCTTTTTATCACTACAAGGCTCATTAACAATGAATGTTGGGGATGCACTTTCTCTAGCATGTGCCGTTGCTTTTGCCTTTGATATCTTTTATACTAATCTTTTTGTTCAAAAAGAAGATGCCATTGCTCTTACCATTATTCAATTTCTGACGGCATCCTTTATAGGTGTTCTAGTCGTCATTAGCCAAGGGGATATCCCGACATCACTCGAAAAAGAAGCAATCTATTCGATTATTTACCTAGGTATTTTTTCTACGACAATTGCTTACCTCTTCCAAAATGTAGCCAATCAATATACAACTGCTACTAAAGCTGCGATTATCCTATCGACTGAATCCTTTTTCGGTATGGTGTTATCCGTCATCTTTTTGCATGAAATCTTAACAAGTCGCATGGTCGTAGGTGCAGTACTTATTTTACTAGCTATACTCATTGCAGAGATCAAACCAGCACATCCTAAAAAGAAGCTAATGAAAACACTTGATAATCAGACGCCAAAATAGTTTCAGTTTTATACTGGGACTATTTTTACGTTCCTGATACTCGACTTCGACTAGTAATAACGCTTGTCGTAATGCCTACTACCAATACGGTAATAATGGATAATAGGAAGGTCGATGTGGATAGTAGGAAGCCTCCTATAACAATAACAATGGAGTCAATAAAAAATATTAATATTCCAACATTAATACCTGTCTTGTCACAGATAAATTGAGCGATTAAGTCTGTCCCCCCTGTGCTTGTCTGAAAACGCAGCATCAGACCAATGCCGAAGCCAACAAGTATACCTCCCAAAATGGCACTGTAAAGCGCATCCATTTGGACAAGATTTCGCACAGGCTTTAACAAATCAATAATTACGGAAGATGCTATTAAGCCGTGTATACTATTGTAAAAATAGGCTCTATATTTAAACCAAGCAATAATAAAAATAGGAATACTAATAATAATGATCATTAAACCGATTTTGAGCTTATATAGATAATGTAATATAAGCGCTAACCCTACTACTCCCCCATCTAAAATTTCATATGGCGTTAAAAATAAATTAATTCCTAACGACAATGAAATACTTCCTACTATAATGACAAGACCTTTTGTAAAGAAATACATATAACCCCCCTCCGTGATTAAGCATGTCTTATAGTATGAAAATAGGTTATCGAACATGTTATGAAATACCCTTAGATGTATAACCATTTTTATCGAGAACATTTGCTAAATTTCTTCGAAACCTATTCAATTATTTTTCGTATATACAGGTAAATTTTGATTTAACAAAGGGGATTATTGTATGGAGCATGCTTTATTGGAACAAGTTAAACATACTAGAACTTTTTTAAGACAAGAACAATTAGAAACAATCTTTGAAGAATTTGATGTTCAACGAATGAGTTTAACAGAGGGACAGCGCTTGGAAAAATACCGTAAAATGCTTGAAAGCCCATTTCGCTTTTTCCGTGGAAGTGCCTATCTATTTTATTTTGATATGACAAAATCCGCCTCAATCTTCCATACTCCTGATAGAAAACCAACTTGGATTCAAGGTGATATGCATATGGATAACTTCGGTGCTTTTCAAAATGAGGCAGGCGAGATTGTTTTTGATGTTAATGATTTCGATGAGGGCTATGTCGGCTCTTATTTATACGATATTATTCGCATGAGCGTCAGTATTGCGCTCTATTTAGAAGAACAAGGCTTACATAAGACAACTCAGGAAACGGCTATTCAGTATTTTCTCCGTAGCTACATAGATCAGCTAAAACGATTCCAGCGTAAGCAGGATAATCCTTTAACCTTGATGTTCACAAAGGACAATACAAAGGGACCAGCAAAGAGATTATTGAAAAAGCTTGATAAACGCCAGCGATCTCATTTTTTACAGGATATTTCGTATGTAAATGAGGATGGTCAGCGTGCCTTCTTATGGAATGAAGAAATTCAACCTGTTACTAGTGAAGAATACAGCGCCATTTCAAACGCACTATCTACATATAAAATTAGGGACATAGCTTATAAGTATGGCTCTGGTACAGCTTCTATCGGTTTAAAACGTTACTATATTTTAGTGGAAGACGAAAAAGGTGCGTCAGGAGTCGAGGATTTAGTGTTAGAAATGAAAGAGGTACGTACAGCAATTCCTGCCTACTTCCTCCCTTATCAGGAACTATTTTGGGCTCATTATGAGCATCAGGGAGCACGTGTAGTCGGAACTCAAAAAGCTATGCACCATTTAGAGGACCCACATTTAGCCTTTATCACGATGAATGGACAGGAATTTTATATTCGTGAACGTTCTCCTTATAAAAAGAAGATTAAGCCTAAAAACTATAAGGATGTAGAGGATTACTTTACTACAACATCACTTATGGGGAAAATTGCTGCTAAAATACATGCACGAGCTGATATCGATTATTCTCATGTTTTTACCTATCACAGCGAGGAGGAGATTTTAAAAGCGATCGGCAAAGAGCGTGATGTATTTATAGAGCATACAATTTTACAAGCCATGAGCTACAAGGAAATTGTCTACACAGACTTTAGTTTATTTAAAGACTGGGTAGAAACAAAATTTAATTAACATCCTAAAAAAGGGACCTCGGCATTTAGCAGAGGTCCTTCCTTATTAAATTATTTTTGCTTAGCCTTCATACGAGCAAGCAAAAAGCCGCCCTTAAATGATTTAGGCTCATACGAGATAATAAAGGCATTCGGCTCAAATTGCTCTACTATTTGAAAGAGCTCCCCTTCACGATTTCTCTTCGTTAAAATTTCATATTTATAGCGATTACTATCTCGCCCTTCTCCGATATAAATCGTGACTGCAAACCCTTCGTTACGAAGAAATTTCACAAGCTCTTCATTCTTATTTTGCGTATTAATGGTTGTATAAACATAGCCTATCGCTAGCTTACGTTCTATTTTTGCTCCTAAAAATATACCTAATCCAAATCCAACTGCATAGACAACCATAGATAACATGCTTTGCTTCCCACTAAAAACGAGTGAAAGGCCAAATACATACACTAACATCTCCAGCATACCAAATATCGCAGCAAGGAACGTGATATTCTTTACCAAAAATATTGTTCGCAATGTTAAAAAAGGTACATAAACTAATTGAAGAATTAATATTAAAACGATACTTTGCATTTGTACTAGACCTTTCTCAGAGTAGTTATATATAAGTGTATGTTGAAAGAGAGAATTACATTCTATTAAAAACCATCCTCATTTTTAAATTCCCCTTATAACCTAATTTTAAACATTGCAGATGGCATTGCTTTAAAAGTGCTCTTCTAAACTAATTGCGCGATATAATACTACCTAAGTATTGCTTATGAGATATGTTAATCGCACTTAGACACAAATTTATATATTTTTGGAAAGTGGTTCTTGTTTGACCAATGGTATGAAACAGATTCGAAAGAAAAAATCATTTTAAAGTGAGTAAAATAATTAATAATGATGATTATATGTAAACAAGGGAAAGTAGTGCTATTGATACAAGTATCAATAAAAATAAATTTAGCGTATTTCCATATTATCTTGAAGTAAGTACTAGACTGCTAAAAGGATTTTTTATTTAATTGTAAAAAACAATGTTCAGAAATGATAGGAAATGGAGGGTGAAAATCTCGACTCTCGCCAGCTCCATAATCCATTAGCATGAAATGTCACATTTTTATAGCTTAATTTTCGAAAATAGGATGTTATTACTTCAGGTCACTCACAATATTATGAATACGATCAAAAAGAGACTGGGACATAACCCAACATCAGAAACGTCTAGAATTGGAATATCCATCTGTACGGAATATTGTACATGCTTTCAACGTACGTTCATGAGAAGACTGTTTAGGATGTTCATTCCGTTCATCTTGTACAAAAGCAAAGGAAGGCACCAATTAGAAAATCATGGTGAATGAAAAATGGAAACAGCAAAAAGAATATGTTAGAGTCAAGCTTTCGGAAGAGAAAACGAGTGCCATCTATCGAAAACGCAAAGTCGATGCGGACCCAGTTTTTGGATTCTTAAAGGCTAATTTGAGTTCCATTCGGTTTTTAATACGAGGAAAATCGAAGGTTGAAAACGAAATACGTTTAGCATTAATGGCAGTTCGGAAATATATTGCCATTAATCAAGAAATGAGGTAAAGAAAATCAAAAAACTTAGTCAAATAAGTAAAAAGGGAAATCGAACAACATCGATTTCCCTTTTATCTTGAATATCAGCTAGTTTTGTCCCAGCCTCTTACTAAAAACTAATCAAGATATCTTGATAGCATACCAGAATACCAGACTTTCCAATAGTCACCATTTACGCCACCGTGTTCAATGGTTGTGGTTTCTTTGCTTAGTGTTCCTCCGTATTTATTTCCATTATTTAGTTGTTTATACACAAATTTTGTTTTAGGAGTATCTGCTGCCATCTGATACTGGCTTTTAGGATACAGCTCAAAAACTCTTTCATATATTTGATTACTAAAAGTAGTAATAGGAAGATCTATGCTAATCACTGTATTCCCTTGATGTGGTAAATTAGTTTCAATAGGTTCTTCTGCATTTGCATTGGCAACAATCCCTAAAGACAATCCTACTGTTGTTGCACCTAATATAAGTTTTTTTAACATGTAAATTAATACCTCCATTTTCATAATATGTATTACAAATATTATTATAATCCATTTTACATAAATGGTAAATATTACTTTTTTCCCAATTTTCACAATTAATTCATATATCAAATTAATCCAATTACAAAAAGTTAAATTTCTTCCGAATACGTCTGATGTCAATTTTGCGACTACTATTTCATTTCTTTAGTTATTTTATATTCAAGAGCTCTAACCATTGAACAAAAAATATATAGTGCTCATCATAAGTTATGAAGTATACTTTTCTAACTTCTTTCCCCTTTTTGGCAGAATAAAAATAAGAAAAAACTTAATAACCTGAATTTCAATTTAGCTTGTTCTTCTAAAGAATAATCTTTTACGCATACAAAAAAGCCACCTACTTTCAACTAAATTAATAGCCAAAAGATAGGCGACTTTACAACGTTCTTTTCATCAAAACATGTGGGGTATTTAGATGAAAGTTATTTAATTTTCCCTTTATACTTCACCATGCATCGGGTCTTGCTTATGCTTCGGCCCAATCATATTGAATAAAATATTAAGGATAATCGCTGTGACAGAACCACAGACGATACCGTTTGATGTTAAAATAGAAACTTTTTCTGGTAGTGCATCAAAAATGCCAGGAACCACTGATACACCAACCCCTAAGCTTACTGCAATAGCAGCAATCATCGCATTTTCTGCTGATTCGTTCATAACTGGTACAAGCATCCCCATACCTTGTGTAATGACCATACCGAACATCGCAAGCATGGCAGCACCTAGTACAGACGTTGGAATAATCGTTGTTAATGCAGCGATTTTTGGTAGGAAGCCAAGTGCTACTAGTAAACCACCTGTGATATAAATGACTTTACGGTCCTTAACGCCTGACATACGTGTTAGTCCCACGTTTTGTGAGAATGTTGTGTAAGGGAAGGCATTGAAAATACCACCGATTACTGAAGCTAGACCTTCTGAACGATAGCCGCGAGCTAAATCCTTTGAATCTAATTTTTTATTACAAATATCACTTAGTGCAAAATAGACACCAGATGACTCTACTAAAGATACCATTGCTACAAGTGTCATGGTGATAATTGCCGTTACATCAAATGTTGGCATGCCAAAGTAGAAAGGTTGTACCATGTGAAATACATTAGCATCCGCTACTGGCGTGAAATCCACTTTGTCCATGAATGCACCTAAAACGGTACCTACTACTAATCCAATCAGAATAGAAATCGCACGAACAAAACCTGTAGAAAAACGATACACGATTAAAATAATGATTAATGTAATAAACGCTAATGCCACATTAGAAGCAGAAGCAAAATCCTCAGCACCTTGTCCACCTGCCATATTGTTTAAAGCTACTGGTAATAAGGAAATACCGATAATCGAAACAACGGATCCAGTTACTACTGGAGGGAAGAATTTCACAAGCTTGCCGAAGAAGCCCGCAATAATCATTACAATTACACCAGAGGCAATAATAGAACCATAAATATCTGTAATACCTTGCTCTGGATTGGTGCCGATCGCAATAATTGGACTTACTGCTGTGAATGTACAGCCAAGTACTACAGGTAAGCCAATCCCGATGAATTTACCTGAATATACCTGTAAAAGTGTTGCAATCCCGCACATCATAATATCAATTGCTACTAAATACGTCATTTGTGTTGAATCAAAGCCAATTGCTCCACCAATAATCAGTGGCACTAAAATGGCTCCAGCATACATCGCAAGTAAATGTTGAATCGCTAGCGCAGTTGATTTAAAGGTATTCATTACGAGCGAGCCTCCGTAGCAAATGTTACATTGCCATCTTCAAGAGAGTCTACAATCGCTAATGACTCAACGCGAACTCCCTGCTCACGCAATAATTTTCCACCATCTTGGAAGCCCTTTTCAATAACGATGCCCACACCCACAACATGCGCACCAGCTTGTGCAGCAATATCTAGTAAGCCTTTGACAGCTTCACCATTTGCTAAGAAATCATCAACAATTAAAATATTATCGTCCTCATTTAAGAAATTACGTGATACAGAGATCTCATTTGTTTCATTTTTTGTAAACGAATGTACCTTTGATGAATAAAGGTTATCTGAAAGTGTTAACGATTTGCGTTTACGAGCAAACACGACAGGCGCGCCAATTTCTAACCCTAACATAACAGATGGTGCAATACCTGAAGATTCTATTGTTAAAATCTTTGTAATCACTTGATCAGAGAAACGGTTTGCGAATTCATGACCAATTTCCTTCATTAACATTGGATCAATTTGATGGTTTAAAAATGAATCAACTTTTAATACGGATGAAGATAATACTTTACCCTCTTGCATAATTTTGTCTTGTAATAACTTCATTTCTTTTATATCCTTCTTTCTTTCAGAGTAATAAAAAACGCTAAATACCTTGTTTCCATTCAGCTACGAGTGGAGCAAAGCATTCAGCGTAAAAACGTCGAAACGAATAGAAAACATCATTATAATTGAAGTTCTCTAAAAGCATTGCTACCCATAGTCGATTTATTTACGGTAAATCGGTAGAAACTTGCGAGCCCTATTCTCGCTATTATATGAGTGGATTTGTATGAAACTATCAGAATATCCAATTTATCACTTTATTCGGCAAGAACCTATAACTTTTACGAAATAAAGTTTGATTTTTCGGAATTTAATGGTATTTCGCAACTTTTCAATTGCAAACGTTCGTGTTTTCAATCAACGTACTGATTATAACAGACTATTTTCTAGCTTGCTAGCATTATTTTGATAAATGAAAAGGGACTGTCATAATGACGACATTTCTGTGAAATAACAGTGTCGTACGAATGAGTAGACTCGATTGGTTGTGTAGCATATGATGCCACCCTTTTTTCGGTAGAAATTGAGGAATCACAACCGTCACTTTATGATTTGTTTTAGTACAATGGTGCTCTACTTTATCAATAAATTTCATCAATGGCTGTGTAATGCTACGATATGGTGAATAGTAAGTCACTAACCGTACATCAGGTTGCCATGCGTTCCACTTCTCTTCAAAAGCTTTTGCTTCTGCTTGATCGAAAGCTACATAAAAGGCGATCACTTTATCCACCTTAAGTGATTTAGCATAATGAAGAGAGTTTTCAACTACCTTTGTTATACCAGCGACTGGCACAATGAACACATTTCCCTCAATAGTAGTCAGCTCCTCCTGATTCAATCTCAATTGTTCTCCAACGGCTTGATAATGGTGCTTAATCCGATGAAATACAAAAATAATGATTGGTAAAAAGACGAACACTGGCCATACTTGGGGCATTTTTGTCACAAAGAACATCATAGCTACAATGAAAGAGATCGCTGCTCCAATTGTATTGATAGAAAATTTTGCTACCCAACCTTTAGGTTTTTCGCGCCACCATTTTCGCATCATTCCCGTTTGCGCTAATGTAAACGGAATAAATACCCCAACTGCATATAGCGGAATTAAATGCTCTGTGGCTCCATCAAAAAGAATAATTAAGACAATGGCCGCAACACCTAGCATCATGATGCCATTTGAATAACCAAGACGATCTCCACGAATTTGGAATATTCTTGGGATAAAACCATCCTTCGATAAATTTACAGCAAGCAATGGAAAGGCTGAATACCCTGTGTTTGCGGCAAGTACTAAAATCATTGCCGTAGTCCCCTGTACAATATAATAAAGGAAATTCCGACCAACACTAGCTTCTGCCAGTTGGGAAACTACTGTTGCCTCTGCCGTTGGGGCAATCCCATAAAAATAAGCTAAACTTACAATACCAATAAATAAAACAGCTAAAATGGCGCCCATCGCTAAAAGTGTTTTTGCTGCATTATTAGGAGCAGGATTTCTAAAATTAGGAATAGCATTAGAAATAGCTTCTACCCCGGTTAACGCTGAGCTACCTGAGGCAAATGCCTTTAATAAAATAAATAAGCTAATCCCTGCCACTGGTGTACCAACCTTTGGATGCAGCTCTGCTGGCACCTGACCAGTTGTAACCTGATAGAGCCCAATCCCAATTAACAAGAGCATAACGCCTACAAATAGATAGACTGGGTATGCCAAGATAGAGGCTGACTCTGTTACACCTCGTAGGTTTAAAATTGTTAAGAAAATCACAAAAACGATAGCAATGGGTACATTGTATGGATGAAGGCTTGGAAATGCCGATGTAATAGCATCTGTACCTGCTGAAACACTAACTGCTACTGTTAAAATATAATCAACAAGCAAAGAGCCTCCAGCTACAAGACCTGCATTCACTCCTAAATTTTCTCGCGATACTACATAAGCGCCACCACCATGTGGATAAGCAAAAATAACCTGACGATAAGATAAAATCAGTGCCACAAGCAGAACGACCACTCCAACGGCAATCGGTAAAGAATACCAAAGGGCAAGTGTGCCCACTGTCATAAGAACAATTAAAATTTGTTCTGGTCCATAGGCTACTGAAGACAAAGCATCGGACGATAAGATTGCCAATGCCTTTGCTTTACTAAGCTTTTGTTCCCCTAACTCATCGGATCTTAATGGTTTGCCGATTACATAACGTTTGAATGAGGATTTCATTGATAAACACCTTCTAGTTTCATAGAATGTGTTTCGCCTCTCTAAATAACATCAAAAAACGTCTACAAGTCATCACTAAATAAGACTTGTAGACGTTCATCCGTCTGCCAAGCTCCACTTTTCTGCTCTTAACGCTTACGAGGTTAGCTGTCGGATTCGGGCCTGAGTAGCCCTACCCCTCCAAATGGAAGAGATTCACCCCAAGAATGGCTTATGCCATACATCAAAATTGGTTCCCCCGCGTTTAGTTGCTTCAGCGATTTAGAAATTTGAAACTTTTATAATGATGTCATATTACGCCTGCTGATTGAAAAAGTAAAGAAGAAAATTTTTCATTTTCACGAGTGAAAAACATAGACTTTTTTCGAGCATATGTTAATACTCGTCATTGCTGCCAATACTCTCGCTACAACAAAAAACTGTCTTAAAAGTATGCTCTACTTTTAAGACAGCTCGCTCTTTTAGTCTTCCATATCTTGTTCAAAATCAACAATGTTCCCTGTCATTGCATCCACATCTACTTCATATTCATACTGACCATCTTTCAATTCTATTTCATATAAGCCATCATCCAGCTTAATTTTTGTCACGGTACCTTTTGCTTTCGTTAAGGCTGTTTCGATAGCCTGTTCTTTTGTAATAATTTTCGCTGTTGGCGTGCTAACAGAAATGTAATTATCCCAATCATCGTCATCTCGACGCTCTTTTTTCTGCTTCAGTAATTTTCCCGTATAAGCATCAAATTTTAAATCATATTCCGCTGTCTCGGTATGCACCTCTACTTCGTAAATAGAGCGAAATTGATTTTGATCAAATTCGATATCCGCAACAGTCCCATCAACTATTGCTAATGCTTTCTTCTCAATCTGCTGCATTGTTAATACCTTATTTTCTTGCGCATTTCCTGATAATAAAGTTGTCGAGCCAATTGCTGCTCCAACCCCAAGAGTAACTACCAATGCTGGAATCATAATTATTTTTTTCATATTCATCTCTCCTTTGTTTTATCTATTCTTAGCTTAGCAAGCGAAGATGATAGAACTATAAGAGGAACATTAGAATTTCATGAGAAGTGATTTATTGTTCGTCATCCCATGTAACAGACAGAACCTTTCCTGAAACGGCATGAATTTGAAAAGTGGCTTCGTCATCCTGTGTTTCAATTTCAACTAAATAGTAACCACCCTCTGAGGTTTCTTCAAAATCGACTGAATCCACCTCTCCCTTCAATTGCTCCAGTGCTATTTGAACAGCTTGCTGCTCAGTAATAATAGGCCCTTCTACAGATTGTTCTTGTGGCTCCACCATTTTCTCCGATAATACTTCACCGGAATAGCCATCAAGTGTGATTTCTTTTTGCTTGCTATCTTTTTTAACTCGCACTGTATAAATGGAATCTGTTAACATAACACTTTCTACATCTCCATATTCCTGTTTAACCATCTGCCTGATTTGCTTTTCTGTTAACAGTAATTTACTTTGTCCTTCTTTTATTTTTAAATCAGTCACCTGTTGTGTCGTAGCATCGAGCACAGCTCCATACTTGATATGATCTCGCGTAAAGAGCATTTCATAGGTTTTTCCTTGTTTCTTCACCTGAGTAACATGACCTTTATAGATTGTTTCAACATGGCGAATGGCCTCCGCTTCGCTAAGAGGCTCGACTTGAAAATAACGCGTTTGAATAAACCAAAACGTTCCGCTACCGAGAAGGACAATCACAACAATCATCAACAGCCACTTTCTCATTGTTGTCCCTCCTTTGGTATACATAAGGTAAAGCTTGACCCTTCTCCAATTGTACTTTTTACATCCATCATTATCCCCAATTGTTCTGCAAGCCCATGCGCTATGGCAAGTCCTAGCCCAGAACCACCTGTCTTACGGTTACGATCTCCTGTTACACGATAAAATCGCTCAAACAAATGTGGAATATGCTCCGCTGGAATACCAATACCAAAATCTTGGATGGTAATGCATACATGATTAGCTGTTTCTGTTGCGAGAATATGCACTTCATCCTCACTATATTTCCTAGCGTTATCCAGCAAAATAAAGAGTAGTTGCTTTAATATTTTTTCATCACTATAAACAAAACTTGGCTTCTTCACATCAACTATAAATGCTCGATGATACGCATGCTGCATTTGGGAAGCCACTTTATTCAAGAACGGCGCAAGCTCTAGCTGTTCAAAATGAATGTCCAGATGCTCATTATTTTTAGCTAGTTCTAGCAATTGCAGCACCATTTCATGCATGCGTGATGATTCATTGGCAATAGCTAGTAATGATTCCTGTGCAACTTCCCGATTGTCAAAACCTCTTCTGAGCAGTAATTTTGTATAGCTTTCAATAACCGTAATGGGTGTCTTCAATTCATGGGAAGCATTCGATACAAATTCTTCTTGCTTTCGATAATGCTGTTCAAGCTTTTCCATCATCATATTAAAAGTACGGTTAATGTTTGTTAACTCATCCCCACCTTTTACTGGTATATCCATTTTTTCATATTTTCCTGTCGATGCACTTTTTCGCATAGTCTCATTTAAACGTTCTAGCGGTAATAAAATAAGTCGCCCAAGTACTAGGCTTGCTAAGAAAATAGGAATCGTTGCAATAACAGATACAATAATCAATATAACCTTTAGCAAACTTAATGTCCGTTCCACTTCTTCCATGGATTGCTGTAATGTGATATCCACAACCGTTCCGTCTATCCAAATAGCAGGCATTGTATAGGTAATGGAAGGGCCTTCTGGCATGTCAAGGGTAGCCTGAACCTTTGTTTTTAAACGCTCTCCATCATAAATGTAGACGGCACCATCTGTCGGCATATAGGCTCTTAATACTTGCTGTAGGTTAGTTTGAGCATTTAACTGACTGAATGTGGAGCTTAAATCATTGGCACGTGTTTGAAGCTGATGATATTCCGTATCATAGGCAGATTTCTCATACAATAAATAAATTCCACTGTTTGTGGCCACTAATATTACTAGCATCAGCAATGTTGTAAGTAGATGAATTTTTGTTTTAAGTCTCATCACGATGTTCCTTCAACACATAGCCAACTCCACGAACTGTTTGGATAATAGGCGTTGCATTAGCAGCTTCAAGCTTTTGTCGTACATAGCGAATATAGACATCCACAACATTTGTATCCCCATAATAGTCATAGCCCCATACAGCCTCTAGTAGCTGTTCCCTAGTCAGTACTTGTTTAGGATGCTTTAGTAAATAGAACAATAAATCATATTCACGAGGTGTCAGTTGAATATCTTTATTAAAATATACGACCTCTCTTGTTTGCTCGTTTATCGATAAGTGTCCAAATGCAAGGGCAACTTGTTTTGAACTAGCCTTTTGTGAAAATCGTAAAGCATTGCGAATACGCGCCAGCAATTCTTCAATTTCAAACGGCTTTGTCACATAATCATTGGCTCCTAAATCCAATCCTTTTACTTTATCCTCCACCTCACTTTTGGCAGTAAGCATAATAACAGGTGTCTGGGATTCCGTTGCACGAATCCGCTTTAGCACATCAATGCCACTCATCTCAGGCAGCATGACATCAAGTAGGATCAAATCCCATGGCTGTTCACGGTAACGAAGCAAACCATCTGTCCCTGTATGAGCCATTTCCGCCTCAAAGCCTTCAAATTGAAGCTCAAGCTGTAGCACTCTCGCAATATTTTCTTCATCTTCTATAATTAAAATTCGATTGGTCATGTCGAATCCGTCCTTCATCTTTTCTTTTCATCGTAAACGATGCTGGTGGTGAAAGTCTAATTAGAAAATGATGAGAATGGCACATACTTATAGAAACTTAAAGCAAACCACTTCACTTTTTTGATTCCTAGCGTTAGAATACTAATATCTTATTTTCCTATAGGAAACTTTATTTCGTTAATGATACTTTTTGAAACGAGGGAACAATATGGTTTACAAACGAGTCACAAAATCGTCTGCCGAGGCGGTTTTAGATGGAGATATAAAAGGTTGGCGACGCTTTTTACCATTTTTAGGACCTGCATTTATTGCAGCCGTCGCCTATATCGATCCTGGTAATTTTGCTACAAATATTACAGCAGGCTCTCAATATGGCTACCTGCTACTTTGGGTTATAGCCTTTTCTAATTTAATGGCCGTGTTAATTCAATCCTTATCTGCCAAGCTTGGAATTGCGACAGGTAAAAACTTGCCTGAAGTAGCACGCGAGCATTTTTCTAAAAAAACATCCATCTTTTTATGGATACAGGCTGAATTGGTCATCATTGCTACAGATCTCGCTGAATTTATTGGTGCAGCATTAGGGCTTTACTTGCTCTTCAATATCCCTATGCTGCCCGCAGCATTAATTACGGCAGTTGGTTCATTTGCTATTTTAGAACTTCAAAGAAGAGGATTTAGAGCCTTTGAAGCTGGTATTTCGGGCATGGTGTTAATTGTTGTCTTAGCATTTGCCTTCCAAACATTTTTAGCACAGCCAGAATGGGGCGATGTAGCGATTGGCATGTTCACGCCACAGTTTGAAGGTGTAGATTCACTATTATTAGCAACAGGTATTTTAGGAGCAACTGTCATGCCTCATGCTATTTACTTACATTCATCGTTAACGCAAAATCGTATTGTTGGTCGGAATGAAAATGAAAAAAAACGTATTTTCCGTTTTGAATTTATCGATATTATCATTGCTATGATTATTGCCGGGGCGATTAATATGAGCATGCTGATCATTGCTGCAGCAGTCTTCCACACACAAGGCGTGGTTGTAGAAGATTTAGATGTTGCCTACAATGGCTTAAAAGATGCGCTCGGCCCCATGGCTGCTATTTCATTTGGTCTTGGTTTACTTATTGCCGGGCTAGCTAGCTCCTCTGTCGGGACGTTAGCAGGTGATGTAGTCATGCAAGGATTCATTCAAAGAAAAATACCACTTTATTTACGTAGAGCGATTACTATGGTGCCGCCTCTAGTCATTATTGCATCAGGCGTGAATGCAACCTATGCGCTCGTTCTAAGTCAGGTCGTTTTATCTTTCGGTATTGCATTTGCTCTTGTCCCTCTTGTGATGTTTACAAGCAAACGAAACATCATGGGCAGTTTAGTCAATCACCGTATTACAACGTTTTTAGGTTGGTTTGTTGTTGTTATCGTTGTGACATTGAATATTTACTTACTGTGGGAAACAATATTTGGATAATAAAAAGCCAGGTACTCGAGATGAACTGCCCCGTAAAAGTTTGATTTCTAACTATTACGGGGCAGTTCAAGAATGGGTACCTGTTTTTTATTTGATTAGACATCGACTTTCGAATGGCTAGTTAACGACGATTAAGACATAAAAAGCTGTCCCATAAACCAATCATTCATTAGTTTACAGAACAGCCCTACTATTTAATCTTCCACTTTTAAATCACATTCTTGAAGTGAAAGCATTTTTGTTTTGTGCTTGATTTTGTAGCCAAACCATAACAGTAAAAATAGTGGGATTCCAACATAAGAAACTAATATCCCATACCAATCAATTTGGTCTCCCGTAAAGGCCGTGTAATTTTGCCCAATGACCACAATCATACAAACAGTAAAGGCAAATAGTGGTCCAAACGGGTACAATTTTGCTCTATAAGGTAATAGCTTTGGATCTAGGCCCTGTGCCTCAAATGCACGACGGAAGCGATAATGACTAAAGGCAATGCCGAGCCATGCAATAAAACCAGACATACCAGAGGCGTTTAATAGCCAAATATAAACAACGCCATCACCAAAGAAAGACGCTAAAAAAGCTAAGCAACCTACAGCTAATGTTGCCATCAATGCATAAATTGGTATTCCTCGACGACTTAGCTTTGTGAAGAACTTAGGCGCATGTCCATCCACTGCTAATTGCCATAGCATACGTGATGATGCATAAAGCCCTGAATTTCCAGCTGACAGCATAGCCGTTAAAATAATGGCATTCATTAACGAAGCTGCAAAGGCAATACCTAAGCGGTCAAACACTAATGTAAACGGTGATACTGCGATATCTTCTGATAATAAGCGTTCATCTGTAAATGGAATCAACATTCCGATTGCACCAATTGCTAAAATATAAAACAAAAGAATACGCCAGAATACGGATTTAACAGCCTTTGGAATATTTTTTCCTGGATCGTCTGTTTCACCTGCTGTAATCCCAAGTAACTCTGTTCCTTGGAATGAAAATCCGGCTGCTAGGAAAATTCCAAATGTAGCTAGGAAGCCACCGTGAAATGGTCCATCACTAATAAAGAAATTAGTAAAGCCTACAGGCGCCTGTCCACCTAAAATACCAAAAATCATTAATAAACTGATAATAATAAAAACAATGACTGTCACTACTTTAATCATCGCAAACCAATATTCACTTTCTCCATAGCTCTTTACAGAAAGTAAATTAAATGACAGTACAACAGCAATAAATAATACTGTCCAAAGGGCTGATGAACTATCAGGGAACCAATATTTCATAATTAAGGATACTGCCGCAATTTCTGCTGCAATAGTGATTGCCCAGTTATACCAATAGTTCCAGCCTAATGCAAAGCCTAGTGCTGGATCTACAAATTTTGTTGCATACGTACTAAATGAACCGGATGATGGCATATAGGCAGCCATTTCCCCTAAGCTTGTCATTAAAAAGTACACCATAATACCGATTAGGGCGTAGGCAAGCAATGCACCACCAGGTCCAGCTTGTGCAATGGCACCACCACTGGCTAAAAATAGTCCCGTACCAATTGTACCGCCTAAAGAAATCATTGTGATATGACGGCTTTTCAATTCTTTTTTCAGCTTTGGCGCTTTATGTCCGAGCTGATTTACTTTTATTTCACTCACGATATAGCTTCCTTCCTATTTACGAGGCAAAAAAATGCCATCACATATACACTGTGATGGCTAAGTTAATCCTCAGTTTTTCCTAAATGATAGCTCAACACGTTGTGCAAACGTGACAGTTCTGTTCCTTTCGGAGACAGCCCCAGCATGAGGTTTTCAAGTCCCCTCACACTTCGGCAATATTCCCTTTCAGCTAATCTCATCAATGCTTGTCATTTCCATTAGCATACTTATAAATATCGCGACCTCTACCTCAATACAAACATGAGGCATATAATTATTAAATTTATGATGCTTATTATATTAGCATAAGACCTTTGACATTTCAATATAACAATAAATGTTCTGTATTTTGTGAATCTTCTACTATTTTTATTAGTTTGTTAAAGTGTTATAGTAGTTCAATTAGAACGGTTACGAACAGGGGGATTTATTTTGACTACAAATGATCATTCCGCTAGTTTTCCGAGTAAAAAAATTAGCTGGAGGGGAACAACCTTACTTTTAGTCTTCGGAGTTATCTTTATAGCCTCTACATTAAGAATGCCACTAACTGTTGTTGGCCCTATTATATCATTTATCCGTGACGATCTTGGTATTTCTAATGTACTTGCAGGCTTTCTAACAACGATTCCATTGCTCGCTTTTGCTACCATCTCACCATTTGCGCCCGTTGTAGCACGCAAACTAGGGCTTGAGCTAACACTATTTTTATCCACTATTTTATTAGCCTTGGGGATTGTTCTACGTTCCCTTGGTACAACGGGGTTACTTGTATTTGGTACTGTACTCATCGGCATAGCCATATCATTTGGAAATGTGCTGATTCCAGGATTATTAAAATTAAAATTTCCATACCATGTTGGTTTATTAATGGCATTTTTCACTATGTCGATGAACTTAACGGCTGGGCTTGGCGCAGGTATTAGCTATCCTATAGCCAATTCATCATTTGGCTGGCAAGGAGCGCTGTCCATTGCACTTGTACTAGTGGTCGTAACGATTTTAATTTGGATACCTCAATTGAAATCAAATAAACCTGAGCCAGCCACTACCTCTAAAATGACGAGTACACCCTTATGGAAGTCACCTGTTACTTGGGCTGTCACAGGTGCAATGGGATTACAGTCTTTATTATTTTATACGACTGCTGCTTGGATTCCCGAAATCTACATCGCCCAGGGATTGGCTCCTGACAAAGCTGGTTGGATGTTTTCTATCATGCAATTTTCACAAGTACCAATGGCATTGGCTGTGCCTATCATTGCAAGTAAAATGGCTTCTCAAAGACCTCTTGTAGTGATGTTTACATTCTTCTATTTAATAGGCTTTACTGGAGTTGTCATGGAGTGGACAAGTCTTGGGGTACTGTGGATGATTCTTTTAGGTTTAGCAGGAGGTTCTTCATTTGCCTTAGCGATGATGTTCTTTACACTTCGTACACGCACGGCATTTGAAGCAGCAGATTTATCAGGCTTTGCACAATCATTAGGTTATTTATTTGCCGCCATTGGCCCTATTCTTTTTGGCTACTTACATGATTTATTTGGTGGCTGGAATATTGCTGGTTGGCTCTTTGTAGCTGTGGCGACCATTCTTTTCTTTTGCTCAATGAGAGCTTCTAAAGACGAATATGTCCATTAAAATAAAGCAGATGGGATAACTGCTCATATTTCCCATCTGCTTTACTTCTATATAGGTATAGACGTTTTATTTGTCCAATTGCTGTAGTAAGGTTAGCAGTTCAGTAAGACGGTCCGCTGTTTCTTTGTTGTGAGCTATAACTGCTGCAAAAATAGGAACAGCCTCTTGTAAGAGTATATAACTAAAATAATAATAGCTTACAAAAGCTTTCTGCTCATAACCCTTTGGCGTTTCCTCCTCCCATTCCAGCTCATCATTCTCTTCGTGATCCATCCATAAATATTTGACATCTAACAGCTCCTGCATAGTTTGAACTGAATAGGATGGGTCTAGATAATCTTCAGAAATTGCATGTGCCACAGCTAAATAAAGCTCTACTTCTTGTACAGAGACATCCCCCGTATTTTTGCTAGCAAGCTTTTTTAGAAGGACAAGCAAAGCCCATGGTGTGACCTGCCATAGTGTACCTTGATGCTCCACTAACTCAGCTAGCTCTATATATTGCTCCTGTTCAATCAGTTGAGGGATAGCCGTTCCTCTTCCATAAGGTGTCGTCAATTGTAACCACGGGATACTCGGAATTTGCTCATTCAACATAGCGTTTCGTCCTCTCCACAATCAGTTAATAGCATGGTTTTTGATAAAAATAATTGGGTGTATGATAAATATTGACATACGGCTTATGGAAAATATGAGTCGTTGCGGGCGAAAGTGGTGGGATTAGCCATGTCCAGTTGCCTGTAACGTCTCGTCCTGCTGATTCCTCTGCTTCTTCAAACAATTTAAACTGCTGAGCAGCTGTATGATGATCGACAATGCTCACGCCTTGTTCTTTGAAAGAATGAAGGACAGCAATATTAAGCTCCACTAATGCACGATCACGCCAAAGTGAAGCTTGCTTGGTTGTATCAAGATTAAAAACCCCCGCAATAGCTGGTAGCATATTATAACGGTCATGATCTGCTAAATTACGTGCACCGATTTCTGTCCCCATATACCAGCCATTAAAGGGTGCGGCTTGAAAATCAATGCCTGCCATTTGAAAACGCATACTTGAAATAATGGGTACAGCATACCATTTCATTCCTAATTTCTCTACATCCACTGACTCTGGATGACGAATTGGCACCTCTAAAATATATTCTACAGGAATTGTAAACAGCTGCGGAGCTCGCTCATCTACTTGTATAACAAGAGGTAACACATCGAATGGTGTCCTCTCACTTTTCCAACCTAACGATTCACATACTTTAGTAAAAACAATAGAATGTGCATCACCAATAACGCCAGCTTCCGTTTCATAGCCTGCATAACGAATTAGCTGATGATTCCATATACGCACTCTGTTCGAAGCAAATACTGTTATTGTTGGACGGATTTTTCCACTATTTGTTGCATAATCGATATGCTCCAGTAGTTTTTGAAAAATATCCTGTTCATCTAAAACGGCACGTGCATCTACTACATGCAATGATTGCCAAAACAGACGACCAATACATTTGTTACTATTACGCCACGCCACCCGTGCACCAAAAGCTAGCTCCTCTGTTGTTGGGTCGTACTCACCTGCATTCTTAATCTGTTGTAATCTATTCGCTAACCAACGCTCTGATTCATCTTGTTCTGTCTGATATAAACTTAAAAATTGCTGGATCTCCTGTATATTCATTTCGATTCCTCCACTTATCCTCATATTAGAGGAACAAAACGACAAGCACCACGAAAATAGCTATAAAAAAACATACATATTGCATATATGAAATAGTTTGTTCAAATTTATAATGAATCGAATCATGATTAGAAGATATTGTGAATGAAGAAGGAAAAGAGGTGGGCGACATCTTATAGAAAGGAGAAACAAAATATTAGTCATGTAAAAAAGCTACTGAACCATTGATAGCGGATTCGTAGCTTTCACTCTTTACTAATGTATCATTTATTGATAAAAGAAAAAGCATGTAACACAATATTTGTGCTACATGCTTGATGACCCGTACGGGATTCGAACCCGTGTTACCGCCGTGAAAGGGCGGTGTCTTAACCACTTGACCAACGGGCCG